>NZ_PYNW01000001.1 GCF_003026105.1 Photobacterium sp. GB-56
TATAATTTAAATCAGTAATTGGTAAAAAGCTGATTTAAAGAATAAATGGTGGCTACGACGGGATTCGAACCTGTGACCCCATCATTATGAGTGATGTGCTCTAACCAACTGAGCTACGTAGCCAACATAGAATACTGACTAATATCAATATTCTTAAATAATGGCAGGTCTACCTGGATTCGAACCAGGGAATGGCGGCATCAAAAGCCGCTGCCTTACCGCTTGGCGATAGACCTACTAGTGCTTTTTAAAAGCATCTCTCAACGCTATTGAGAGAATGGTGCGGAAGGAGAGACTTGAACTCTCACACCTTGCGGCGCCAGAACCTAAATCTGGTGCGTCTACCAATTCCGCCACTTCCGCATGTTATCAGTTTCTAGAACCGATATTCAATTTTAACGTGAAAATTGAATGGTGGCTACGACGGGATTCGAACCTGTGACCCCATCATTATGAGTGATGTGCTCTAACCAACTGAGCTACGTAGCCATTTTCCGTTTTTTAACACTGATTCTTAACGAATCACTGTGTCGGGAACGGGGCGCATTATGCTCATACCAGCGAAAACCGTCAATAGTTTTTTTAAATATATCGTCAAAATTCGTTTGTTCGGCGCATATTTGGGCGATGTGTGCGAATGACAAACTGAAATTACGATTGTCAGCTTAAAACTTCAAAAAATGTGAACACTATCAAGTTATTTATATTGCTAACAAATAAGTGAAATTTATATTTAGATGAAAATAAGCCAGCTAATAAAGCTGGCTTATATAATTTGTAAAATTAGCGGCTAAGCTACAAATTACACGTTAAAACGGAAATGAACAACATCACCGTCTTTAACAATGTACTCTTTACCTTCTAGACGCCATTTACCTGCTTCCTTAGCACCTGACTCACCACCGAAATTGATGTAATCGTCATAGCCAATAACTTCTGCACGAATAAAGCCTTTTTCGAAGTCAGTGTGGATAACACCCGCTGCTTTTGGTGCTGTTGCACCGACAGGGATTGTCCATGCTCGCACTTCTTTAACACCAGCTGTAAAGTAAGTCTGAAGAGACAATAGCTGATAACCTGAACGGATAACACGGTTAAGACCTGGTTCTTCGATACCCATATCGGCAAGGAACTCTTCACGATCTTCATCATCCAGTTCAGCGATCTCTGATTCCATTGCCGCACATACTGGAACAACAACCGCATTTTCTTCAGCTGCACGTGCAATTACTTTGTCAAGGAATGGGTTATTTTCAAAACCGTCTTCATTAACATTAGCGATGTACATGGTTGGCTTAAGCGTTAAGAAGTGTAGGTAATCGATCGCCGCTTTTTCTTCTTTTGTCAGCTCAAGTGCACGTAGCATGCCACCTTCAGTTAAGTGAGGAAGCATCTTCTCTAGTACTTTGATTTCAAACTTAGCATCGTTATCACCGCCTTTTGCGCGTTTAGCTAAACGCTGGATTGCGCGTTCACACGTATCTAAGTCTGCCATCGCAAGCTCAAGGTTGATGATATCCATGTCTTCTAACGGATCGATACGGCCAGCAACGTGGACAATATTATCGTTTTCGAAACAACGAACAACGTGGCCAATAGCATCTGTTTCACGGATGTTAGCTAGGAATTTATTACCGAGACCTTCACCTTTAGATGCACCAGCAACAAGACCCGCGATATCAACAAACTCCATCGTCGTTGGCATAATTCGTTCTGGATTTACGAATACTGCCAATGCATCCATACGTGGATCAGGAACAGGTACTACACCTGTGTTTGGTTCAATAGTACAGAACGGGAAGTTTGCTGCTTCAATGCCTGCTTTTGTTAAGGCGTTGAATAGAGTTGACTTACCAACGTTTGGTAGACCTACGATACCGCATTTAAAACCCATGGTTTAAAACCCTTTTGGTGATTATTCTGTGTAACAACTCAACTATAGTACGAATGACTGTATCTATAGCGGCAAAATAGTACGCGAAAATGTGTGGCTATTCTGCTTTGAATGTATGTAGGCGATTTTGCGCCTTTGTTAAGCCGTCTTTAAGTAAGATATCAATGCAGCGAACAGATTCATCTACTGCAGCATCAATCAATTCTTGCTCTTTAGCAGGTGCTTTTCCAAGTACGTAGCCTGCGACTTTGTTTTTATCGCCTGGATGACCGATAGCGATCCTCAGACGATAGAAATCTTTATTGTTGCCCATTTTACTAATGATATCGCGAAGACCATTATGTCCGCCATGACCACCACCTTTTTTAAATTTCGCAACACCGGGTGGTAAATCTAATTCATCGTGAGCAACTAAAATTTCTTCGGGTTTGATTTGGAAGAAGTTAGCTAACGCAGCAACCGACTTTCCTGACAGATTCATAAAAGTCGATGGGATCAATAGGCGAAGATCTTGTCCATTGGCTGTAATTCTTCCTGTTAAACCAAAATACTTGGGATCAGGGCGAAGGGTTACATTGTGGACGCGCGCTAATTCTTCAACGACCCATGCACCAGCATTATGGCGGGTGTTGGCGTACTCTTGACCCGGGTTAGCGAGGCCAACAAGCAAACGAATATTATTACTCACGTTTATCTCTCTTGTCATTTACCAGTAACTTAGCGGGTTGCACCTGAAATTATAGTGACAATGAGTTACTGGGTGTTGGGCTCAAAACGCGCCATATATTATATTAAATTAACTAAAATTGATATGGCTCTTCGTAGTCACTGTTTTTGCTGGCTAGACAAAAGAAAACGCCTCGCTATTGCGAGGCGTTAAATATCTTATTCGGTTAAATTAAGGCAACCTAACCGAGTGAGCAAATTAGTGCTCAAACATTGCTGAAATTGATTCTTCGTTGCTAATGCGACGAATAGCTTCAGCTAGCATACCTGACAGTGTTAATACTGATACTTTACCCGTCGCTTCAATTTCTTTTGTTAGCGTAATTGAGTCTGTAACGATAATTTCATCGATAACAGATTCACGGATATTCTCTAGTGCACTACCTGAAAATACTGGGTGAGTAGCGTATGCAAATACACGTTTTGCACCACGCTCTTTTAGCGCTTCTGCTGCTTTACATAGGGTACCGCCTGTATCGATCATGTCATCAACGATGATACAGTCACGACCTTCAACGTCACCGATTAGGTGCATGACTTGAGATACGTTTGCACGTGGACGACGCTTATCGATGATAGCGATATCTGTGTCATCAAGTAGTTTTGCAATAGCACGAGCACGGACAACACCACCGATGTCTGGTGATACCACAACAGGATCTTGAAGATCTTTGGCTAGCATGTCTTCTAGAAGAACTGGGCTACCAAATACGTTATCTACAGGAACATCGAAGAAGCCTTGGATTTGCTCAGCGTGTAGGTCAACAGTAAGAACACGGTCAACACCCACATTAGAAAGGAAATCAGCAACTACTTTTGCAGTGATTGGTACACGAGCAGAGCGAACGCGGCGATCTTGGCGAGCATAACCAAAGTATGGAATTACTGCTGTAATACGGCCAGCTGAAGCGCGGCGTAGTGCATCGATCATAACAACCAGTTCCATTAGGTTGTCGTTCGTTGGTGCACAAGTTGATTGGATAATGAATACGTCGCTACCACGTACGTTTTCATTAATTTGTACACATACTTCACCATCGGAGAAACGGTTAACCGTTGCATCTCCCAATGAAATATAAAGACGATCAGCGATGCGTTGGGCTAGTTCTGGTGTTGCGTTACCAGCAAACAGCTTCATATCAGGCACGGTGTAAACCTCAGGTTGCGTCCAAGTTGTAATTACTGACAATCCGTAGAATGTGCGGCTAAGGTTGTCATAAGAGGAGACGTGTTGACACCTTTTGCGACAAATCCGTGGAGCCAGTCAGGTAAAATTTTCAAAATTGCGTTGGCTTCTTCCTGCGTATTAAACTCCGAAAATACACAAGCGCCAGTGCCGGTCAATCTTGATGGCGCGTATTCTAACAGCCACGAAAGCGCCTGATCAACCTCGGGATTAAGACTTCTTACAATTTTCTCGCAATCGTTTTCGTAAACTCCACGTAACAGTGCATCTAGGCTACGTTTTTTAGTATTACGCGGAAGTTCTGGATGGGTGAAAATATCGACAGTTGCAATGCTAATATCAGGCTTTGCGATTAAAAACCATTTTTCTTGCGGTTCTGCCGGTTGCAGTTTTTCACCAATACCTTCGGCAAATGCGCTAGTACCACGGACAAAAACAGGGACATCAGCACCTAATTTAAGACCAATATCTGCTAATTCATCAATCGATAGCTGGGTTTGCCAAAGATGATTGAGGGCGACTAATGCTGTGGCTGCATTAGAAGAGCCACCACCAAGACCACCTCCCATAGGAAGGATCTTATCAATATGAATATCGGCTCCTAAGTCACAATGTGAGGCTTGACGAAGTGCATTTGCAGCGCGATAAATCAGGTTATCTTCGGTTTTAACTCCTTCAATTGCAGGCGTTAAATTAATTTGGTTATCACGACGTGGCGTGATGGTTAAAGTATCGCCATAATCGACAAACTGAAACAGCGTCTGTAAATCATGGTAGCCATTTGGACGTTGGCCTGTAATGTATAAAAATAAATTCAGTTTTGCTGGCGCTGGCCATTGGCTCGCGACACCAAAAGGGATGTATTGACTCATGCAATGCTCGTCTATTTTGAGTAATCGAAAATGCTTTGCTGTTTAATTTGCTAACCAGTTAGAGATTTTTATTTTAATTTTGAGTTTGCCTTGGTTTAGTACCATTTGTGTGGGTAAGGCAGGGCTTTGATCATTATACGTGTTGTAGTGCATTTCCCATACTTGACCATCAATCTCTTTGGCGAGATAAGCGACTTGATCATTTTTGTTTAGCTGATAAGTATCAGCAGCCGTCGGTAAACCAATTAGCCAATCGCGCATTTGTGATAGGGGTAATTCGATTCCTGTTAATTGCTTCACTAATTGCGCAGCATCAGTGCCATGATAGGTTTTACCATCAGGATCTATGAGTGTTACGTTGCCTGGCTCTGCATTGAGATTAAGGACGGTTTTGTACATTTTTGTTAAGATTAACTGGTATTTATCAGCATGATTTTTCCAGTTAAAGGTGAGAGATATGCGTTGCTCAGGGCTTAAATAGCCAAACACACCTTTCGCTTGATAATCGGTGAGGTGTTTTAATTGGGCTTGATGGATTTCCCAATCGACTTTTGCGGTGCTTTTGGGCGTTTGCGCACAGCCAGATAATAAGGAAAATGTAATAGCAATAAAGGCTAAATTACGTAATCTCATGATGAAAGCTCGTAATAAGAATGAGCAAAAACAATAACGATTATTTTAATTAAAGCCAAATATTAAGCAAAAATAAGGGGTAAATTAGGCAAATAAAGCAATAAAAATGCAGTCATTATTGATTGATTACGTCAGCTACCTTTTATTAAGTCAGGGCATCAAGTAAAATCCCCTCCTTAGATTTTTTCACTGGCGAAGTGGGTACACCGTCTCCATGACCTTGCTTGCATTAGGAATCAACCATAAAACAGCTTCTGTTGATTTACGCGAAAAAGTAGCTTTTTCTCCTGAAAAGCTATCTTTGGCGTTGCAGCAGCTGAAAAACCACCCTGAGGTATTAAGTGGGGTTATAGTATCTACCTGTAACCGTACTGAAGTTTACTGTGAGATTTCACAGTCAGGGCCGGGTGTGATCATTGACTGGTTGACCAAATTTCATCAGATCACAGCCGAAGAACTGATGCCAAGCCTGTACTTTCATGAAGAGCAAGCGGCAGCACGTCATTTAATGCGTGTTGCTTGTGGCCTTGATTCGTTAGTATTGGGCGAGCCGCAAATCCTAGGACAGGTGAAGCAGTCTTATTCGGAATCAAAAGACAACGAAGCAGTAGGTGGCACCTTAGAAAAGCTGTTTCAAAAAACCTTTACAGTAGCGAAACGCGTACGTACTGAAACGGACATTGGCGGCAATGCTGTCTCTGTAGCTTATGCGGCGTGTTCTTTAGCGCGACAAATTTTTGAGTCTTTATCGGGTGCTACTATTTTACTTGTTGGTGCAGGCGAAACAATTGAACTTGTTTCTCGCCATGTCGTTGAACAAGGTTGTAATAGTTTGATTGTTGCTAACCGTACGCGTGAGAGAGCAGAAGGCATTGCACAAGAGTTTGGTGCTGAAGTGATCAGTCTTGAAGAAATTCCTGATCACCTCCATCGCGCTGATATTGTTATTAGTTCAACCGCAAGCCCATTGCCGATTGTTGGTAAAGGGATGGTTGAAATGGCATTAAAACAACGTCGTCATCAACCTATGCTGTTGGTGGATATTGCTGTGCCTAGAGATATAGAACAACAAGTTGGCGAATTGAACGATGCTTACTTATATTCTGTTGATGATCTTCACTCGATTGTAGAGAAGAACCGTGAGCAGCGTAAGGTCGCAGCGATTCAAGCTGAAGCCATTATAAGTGAAGAAAGCGCTGTGTTTATGCAGTGGTTACGCTCACTTGAAGCAGTTGATAGTATTCGAGATTATCGTCAATTTGCCGAACAAATTAAACAGGAGCTACTACAGCGTAGTCTCCAAGCCATTGCTAATGGTACCGAGCCTGAAAAGGCGTTAGCAGAGCTCAGTAACAAACTTACCAATAAGCTTATCCATGCACCAACCAAGGCTATGCAGCAGGTCGCAAAAAATGGCGAATCTGAAAAATTAGCTGTGATTCGTGAAGCACTCGGTCTGGATTCCTATAACGATTAGTAGTTGATCGCCTTTGGCTTTCGCTCAGCACTATTAGAAGATTATGAAGCAATCAATTTTAGTTAAATTAGAAACTCTTGTTGAACGTTACGAAGAAGTTCAACATCTCCTCGGTGATCCAAGTGTTCTTGCGGATCAAAACCGCTTTCGTGCGTTATCAAAAGAATATTCTCAGCTAGAAGAAGTGACTAAGTGTTTTCAAGCTTACCAACAAGCAAAAGAAGATTTAGTGGCTGCTGAAGAAATGGCGCAGGAAGACGATGCAGAAATGCGTGAAATGGCACAAGAAGAGATCAAAGAAGCCAAAGCTGAAATTGAACGCTTAGCTGATGAACTTCAGGTGCTATTGATTCCTAAAGATCCTAACGATGATCGTAACTGTTTTGTCGAAATCCGCGCAGGTGCGGGTGGTGATGAAGCGGGTATCTTTGCGGGTGATCTTTTCCGTATGTACAGCAAATATGCTGAACGTCGTGGCTGGCGTATCGAGATCATCAATGAAAACCGCTCAGAACAAGGCGGTTACAAAGAGATGATCGCAAAAGTGAACGGCGATGGTGCTTACGGTATTTTGAAATTTGAGTCAGGCGGTCACCGCGTTCAGCGTGTTCCTGCAACAGAATCTCAAGGTCGTGTACATACTTCAGCTTGTACTGTTGCGGTATTACCTGAAATTCCAGAAGCGGAAATTCCAGAAATCAATGCTGGCGATTTACGTATTGATACCTTCCGTTCATCAGGTGCGGGTGGTCAGCACGTTAACACCACCGACTCTGCAATCCGTATTACTCACTTACCAACAGGTATTGTTGTTGAGTGTCAGGATGAGCGCTCACAGCATAAAAACAAAGCAAAAGCGATGTCGGTACTTGCTGCTCGTATTATCAAAGCAGAAGAAGAGAAACGTCATGCTGAAGAAGCGAGCACACGTCGTAACCTACTAGGTTCAGGTGATCGTTCTGATCGTATTCGTACTTACAACTACCCACAAGGTCGTGTTTCTGATCACCGTATTACACTGACACTTTACCGCTTAAATGAAGTGATGGAAGGTGATTTAGATGCATTGATCCAACCGGTATTTACTGAATACCAGGCGGATCAGTTAGCTGCGATGTCTGAGCAAAACTAATGCCTCAAAGCATTGAATATTTGCTAAAGCAAACCACTGAACAACTAGCAAGTGCGGGCTCTGAGAGTCCGCAACTTGATAGCGTTGTTTTGCTATGTCATGCGCTTGATAAGCCACGCAGTTATTTATTAACGTGGCCTGAAAAGCAACTAGATGATGAGCAATATAATTTTTTTCAGCAGTTACTTGCACGCCGCCGAAATGGTGAGCCTATCGCATATATTGTTGGTGAGCGTGAATTTTGGTCACTGCCATTAAAAGTCTCACCTTCAACCTTGATCCCACGTCCTGATACTGAGCGTTTGGTTGAACTTGCATTAGATAAAATCACCAGCGCTACTACCAAAGTATTGGATTTAGGAACAGGAACCGGTGCGATTGCACTGGCGATTGCTTCTGAGTGTCCAAGTCTTCAGGTTACAGGCATTGACTTACGTCAAGAAGCGGCTGAGCTTGCGCATGAAAATAGCCAACGTTTATCAATATTAAATACCCGATTTTTAGCGGGAAGTTGGTATTCACCATTACAAGACAATGATGTGTTTGAGCTAATTGTGAGTAATCCGCCTTACATTGATCACGCCGATCCCCATTTAGTTCAAGGCGATGTCCGCTTTGAACCAAAGAGTGCATTAGTTGCTGATGATAATGGCTTAGCTGATATCCGTATTATTAGCGCGCAAGGACGCAAACACTTAACAGTAGGTGGTTGGTTGTTAATGGAGCATGGCTTCGAACAAGGTTCGGCTGTAAGAACTATTTTAGAACAGTTGGGTTATCAACAAGTATCTACCAGTCAAGACTATGCAGGGCTCGATCGTGTCACGATGGGCTGCTGGCAAGGAGAATTATAATTATGTATATGGCAATGAAACATCTTCATTTAGTGGCAATCGCACTCAGTGTTTTACTGTTTGTGACTCGCTACATCATGATGATGGCAAACTCATCACTTTTAAATAAAAAGTTTTTCAAGATCACTCCCCATATTGTTGACACTGTGCTTTTAGCAAGTGGTGTGGCATTAATTTTTATTACAGGATTTATGCCTTTTACGGCTGGTAATAGTTGGTTAACTGAAAAGTTAACTTGTGTACTCGCTTACATCGCCCTTGGTTATGTCACACTGCATATGGGTAAAAATAAAGTCTTTAAGACATTTGCCTTTTTAGGCGCATTGGGCTGGGTATTTCTGGCTGCGCAATTGGCGGTAACGAAAACGCCAATTTTAGGTTAAGTTAGGTTAGATCATGATGCTGTTTAATGAAGACGAATTAAATTCGCGGCCATTAGTTTATGGTGCTATTGATATGATGAAGGACATCGTGCCTGAATTTCCAACCCAGTGGGTGGAGTTAAAGTTATCTCAATTAGCGCAGGAAGCTGAGCAAACATTAATGGAAGAAGTTAATCCTCGTTTACGGTTAGAGGGGCTGTTACGCCTTTTTTATCGTGAATGGGGCTTTCAAGGCGATCACCAACAATACTTTTCGTCAGATAATGCATTCTTAGATAAAGTACTGGAGCGTCGAAAGGGGATCCCTGTCAGCCTTGGTGCTTTATTTCTTTATTTATCTCAGCACCTTGATCTGCCGATTGAAAGCGTAGGCTTTCCGACCCAGTTTCTATTAAAAGCGACATGGTCTGAAAGCGATGTTCAGTATATTAACCCCTTTGATGGTGAATTTGTTAGCACGCATATATTACGTAGCTGGTTGATTGGTCACCGTGGTCCATTTACTGAACTTAAACCTGAATACCTTAAAACACAGCAGAATCATGAAATTTTAACGCGTTGGTTAACGGTTATGAAAAGTGCACTTCTTCGTGAAGAGCATTTTACGGATGCTTTACGTTGTAGTGATCTTGCGCTGGTATTTAGCCCAGGCGATCCCCATGAGATCCGTGACCGAGGCTATATTTATCAACAGCTTGATTGTAATCACGCTGCAGCGATGGATTACTCATACTTTATTGAGCAATGCCCAGAAGATCCAGCCGCTGATTTACTTAAAACTCAAGTAGAGACGCTCTTTGATGAGCCTCTGATTCTACACTAGAAGAGAACAACAAATATGATGGAACAAAAAACTGTTCGCATTGGCGATATTGATGTTGCAAATGATAAGCCATTTGTTTTATTTGGTGGCATGAATGTGCTTGAGTCTCGCGACTTAGCGATGCAAATGTGTGAGCACTACGTGAAGGTCACTGAGAAATTAGGTATTCCTTACGTATTTAAAGCTTCTTTTGATAAAGCTAACCGTTCATCTGTTCATTCATACCGTGGTCCTGGTATGGAAGAAGGTTTAAAAATCTTTCAAGAGCTAAAAGATACGTTTGGTGTGAAAATTATCACTGATATTCACGAGAAAGAGCAGGCACAACCTGTTGCTGATGTGGTTGATGTGATTCAGCTTCCAGCGTTTCTGGCTCGTCAAACTGATCTTGTTGAAGCAATGGCAAAAACAGGCGCTGTGATTAATGTGAAAAAACCACAGTTCATGAGCCCTGGTCAAGTCGGTAACATTGTTGAGAAATTCGCTGAGTGTGATAATCACAATGTGATCTTATGTGAGCGTGGTGTATTGCACGGTTACGATAACTTAGTGGTTGATATGCTTGGTTTTGATGTAATGAAAAAAGCATCAAAGGGTAGCCCAATCATCTTTGATGTGACACATGCGCTGCAGTGTCGTGATCCACTAGGTGCGGCTTCTGGTGGTCGTCGTGAGCAAACCGTTGATCTAGCTCGCTCTGGTATTGCAACGGGTATTGCGGGCCTATTTATGGAAGCACACCCAACGCCAGATCTCGCGCTTTGTGATGGTCCATCAGCATTCCCACTCGATAAGCTAGAACCGTTTTTAGCACAAATTAAACAGCTTGATGATTTGATTAAGAGCTTTGCTCCAATTGAAGTGAACTAAGTCTTTCATTTAGATTTTAAAGCCCAGTGAGTATAAATCACTGGGCTTTTTTATTGCCGATAACGAACTGAATGATTATTTTGTGTGATAAATATTCAATATATGAAAAGTTAATATACCTACAAAAACGATATTTAATTCTTATTTCTTGAGTGATATGTGAAGTTATATATCGTATTTGTTAGTATTGCAGTTCTTATGCTTATTGGGTATTAGGTATTCAGTGTGATCTGTGTCTCACTTGTTTTGAAACTTAAAGCTCGTAGTTTCATACTTGTAGCCGATTTTATTTGGTTAGAGAGTTACTTGTGTCATTAACAACAATCCAAGCGAACCCCGAAAAAGAGAGCACAGCACATCCTTCTAAATGGACACAGCATGACACCCGTTGGATGTTAAGTTTGTTTGGCACATCGGTCGGGGCGGGTATTTTATTTTTACCTATCAATATCGGCTCAGGTGGATTCTGGTCACTGGTTATAATGGCATTATTAGCAGGACCTATGACATTTTGGGCTCATCGTGGATTAGCGCGTTTTGTTTTATCATCATCATCTTCTGACGCTGATTTTACCGATGTAGTTGAAGAGCATTTTGGTTCCCGTTACGGACGCTTAATTTCAGCCCTGTATTTTCTTTCTATCTTTCCGATTTTACTCATTTATGGTGTCGGCCTAACCAATACCGTTGATAGTTTTATTGTCCATCAATTAGGTTGGCAAGCGCCGTCACGGGTGTTGTTATCAGGCGGATTAGTCTTCTTGATGATAACTGTGATGCTTGCGGGTGAAAAAGCGATGCTTAAAGCGTTTGAAGTGATTGTCTACCCACTGGCATTTATTCTGGCGGGCATTTCTATTTACCTGATCCCAAGCTGGCATGTACCTAATCTTAACTTCTCTCAAAGTATCACTGAATTTAGCTCATCGTTATGGTTATCAATACCGGTTGTTGTTTTTGCTTTTAGTTATACGCCTGTCGTTTCTGGCTTTGTGAATGCTCAACGTCGTCAGTATGGCGATCATGCACATCGAAAATCAGAAACAATCTTAAAGCGTACCTCAATGATGTTGATTACTTTTGTTTTGTTCTTTGTGTTCTCTTGCGTGCTAAGTTTATCCCCTGAGCAGTTACAGCATGCAAAAATGGATAACGTGTCAGTGTTATCTTATTTAGCGAACGTTAAAGACAGTCACTTTATTATGTTGCTAGGCCCTTTAATTGCTTTTATTGCAATTACGTCATCGTTTTTAGGGCACTTTATGGGCGCACGTGAAAGCTTCAATGGCATTGTAGCGAAACAAACATCACTGCCATTAAAAACCATCGACAAGGTTGGGGTAGTGATCATGTTCTTCTCTATTTGGTTTGCTGCTGTTATGAACCCAAGTATTTTAGGGATGATGGAAGCGTTATCAGGCCCTGTGATTGCGATGATACTTTTTATTATGCCAATGCTTGCGGTATATCGAATTGAAAGTCTGAAAATGTACCGAGGTAAAATCAGTACTTGGTTTATTTTATTGATGGGATGTTTAGCAGTCGCGGCGATTATTTTTAGCTTAGTGTAAACATTTACTTGATAGCTGGTTTAAATTGGTTTCTAAAATAAAGGCTTGCGTTATACGCAAGCCTTTTTGTTTATTTATCAGTATCAGGCCTTATAATTTAAAGCGGTTGATTTCTTGCTGCAGTTCATAAGAGAGCTCTGATAATTCAGCGGCTTGTTTTGCGGCTTCATTAGCTTCAACAGCCAACTCGTTTGAAACATCACGGATCCCTTCGGTATTGCGCGTGATCTCTGATGTCACTGATGATTGCTCTTCGGCAGCAGAGGCTATTTGGGTTGCCATATCATTGATGTTATTAACAGCATTGGTAATTTGCGCCAAACTAGCAGAAGCAGAGCTTGCATCATCAACACTGGTTTCAGATAGGTGACGACTATCTTCCATTATCCCAACCGCTTGCCCTGTGGTTTGTTGTAGCGTTTCAATCATTTGCTGAATTTCTTGGGTCGAGGCATGGGTACGTTGACTTAATACTCGTACTTCATCTGCAACAACCGCAAATCCACGACCTTGTTCGCCAGCACGTGCAGCTTCAATCGCGGCGTTTAATGCCAGCAAGTTAGTTTGCTCTGCAATGCCTTGGATAGTTGAAAGAATCGTATTGATACTTTGGGCATGGCTATTAAGATCGCTAATCACTGTCGTTGCCGTTTCAACTTCTTGCGCCAAACTAGAAATAGATTGTTGGCTTTGATTGACCTGAGTAGCACCATGATTAGATGCCATCACAGTTTCTTCTGCTGTTCGTGCTGTATTCTCAGCGTTAGAGGCAATTTCTTTGGTTGCCGCTGCCATTTCGTTAATAGCAGTTGCGACCATATTGATTTCATCTTGTTGATGCTGGATACGGGTACTACGTTCTTCTGCTTGGGTTGCCGTTAAATGTGACTGTTGACTGAGAGATTGAGATACATGGTTTAAACGTGCCACCATTTGATGCATGTTGCCAACAAACTGGTTGAAGTTATTGGCGAGTTGGCCCACTTCATCATTGCTCTTTGGCTCAATACGTTGAGTTAGATCGCCTTCACCACTGGCGATTTCTGCCAGCGCGTTTGATACGCGATCTAAATCGCGGAACAAGAAGTTAACTAACCATGCCACTGTAGTAATGACTAACAGTGCAATAACCGCAGCGGTAAGAAGGAGCTTATAAAGCAATGCTTTATGGCTGGCTTCCTCGGTTTTTTTATCCATGTTGAGTGCTAATATCCAGTCAGTATGAGGGATGTTAGCAAAATAAAGTAGTTTAGGCTGATCGTTAATGGTCAGGTTAGTCAGTGCATTATTATGAATTTGCTGCTCAATATAATTAATAGAAAGCGCGTTGCTATAACGTGAAATAGGTTGTAGTAATAGCTGCTGATCGGGGTGAGCGATAAATGTGGCGTCTTTTTTATTGATCAACATAGCAAATGCATTTTGACCAACATTCAAATTGACGATGTCGTCGATTAATTGGGTGATCAATATATCAGCGCCGATAACACCGATAAAAGTGGAATTATCATAAACAGGTTTGGCGATGGTCACCATTTTAGCTTTAGTTAAGGTGTCCATATACGGTGACGATATGATGGTTTCATTCGCTTTTTGTGCTTGTTGGTACCAAGGACGGGTACGTGGATCTACCTGAGATAAATCACGTTCAGCAAAAGAGCTAGTGGCGATACCTGCGGTGCTGCCGAAGTAAATATCTTCAAATTGACCCGCTAAACGGGCTTGCTTTAAAGAGGGGATCGTAGCAATGTCAGGATTGTTAATTGTTACTGAGTCAATAATATTGGTACGAATATTTACCCAGTCACCCACACTGCTGCTAACAGCCTCGGTTAGGCTACTTGCTCGAGCGTAAAGATCACGTTTAGCTTGAGTATCAATTTGATTAGCAGAGAGCCAAGTGAGTGCAGTCGCCATCACTAAAACTGCCGATAAACTCGCGACAATAAGTTTTTGTTTTAATGTTAACTGCATTATATATCCCTAAAATCCAGTAAATGTTAGCAGATTTTAGCGGTTGTTTATCATTGATGCACCTTAAATAATGGAATTGTTATTAGTGTTACTGAATTGAGTGATGACCGTTCCATTTTTTGTGCTTTTACTACAAAATAAGCGTTTTTCTTGTCATAAAACACAAGAAATAAACTGAACTTGACTGAATATGTAATTTAGTTACATATCTTTTGGATGTTTAGACGTCTAGATGTTGACACTGTGAGCGCATCCCTTTAGTCTTGGAATGAATGTATAAATAGAACTTTAGTCGTCGCCATGCCAAATATAGATAAAAAAAATCAAACCATTTCACCTTCTGCATTAGCACTCTTACCCTTGGGTATTTTTTTAGCTTTATTCATTGGTGTGGGTACTTACCTTACGATGCAAGGGGTTGATTTTGCTTTTTATCAATTACCTTCACCTGTCGCAGCTTTGCCTGCTGTTGTTGTTGCGATTTTATTAAGTAAAGAAAAACTGAATAAAGCGATAGAGCAATTTATCCGTGGTGTGGGTCATAGTGACATTATCGCAATGTGTATGATTTACCTATTGGCAGGCGCTTTTGCTTCTGTTGCTAAAGCGTCGGGTGGGGTCGATGCAACGGTTAACCTTGGTTTATCACTTATTCCTGCAAGCATGATTTTACCCGGTATCTTTGTGATCTCTGCTTTTATTGCTACTGCAATGGGAACATCTATGGGGACGATTGCAGCAGTAGCCCCCGTCGCATTAGGCATTGCACATGCGTCTGGTATGGATGTCGCATTAACTGCTGGTGTGGTTCTTAGTGGGGCAATGTTTGGTGATAATCTTTCAATTATTTCTGATACCACAATCGCAGCAACGCGATCACAAGGCTGTCAGATGAAAGATAAATTCCGTGAAAACATTAAAATCGCCTTACCTGCTGCAATTGCCGCTATTTTATTATTTGCGTTTAATAGCTCGGTTACACAATTGCCTGAAACAGCACCTATTGAGTGGTTAAAAGTCATTCCTTATATCACTATCTTGGTGCTCGCAGTCTCTGGGGTTAATGTGTTTGTTGTTCTATCTGTCGGTATTTTACTGGCTGGTGGTGTCGGTCTAACATCTGCTGCTGATTATAGTTTTACCAGTTTTGGCAAAGATATTTATGGTGGTTTTAGCAATATGCAGGAAATCTTCCTGCTCTCTATGTTGATTGGTGGTATTAGTGAATTAATGCGCCAACAAGGTGGACTCGCTTTCTTAACTCAAAGTATCAGTCGTGTGATTAATGTATTTAGCAAAAAACATCAGTCATCTGAAAATTTACGAGCGAGTGAGTTTGGTATTGCTAGTCTTGTGAGCTTGACTAACTTATGTACGGCAAATAATACTGTTGCGATTATTGTATCAGGCGGTGTTGCACGTGAACTGGCTGATGAAAATGGGGTTACACCACGTCGTTCCGCGAGTTTACTCGATATTTTCTCGTGTGTAATTCAAGGTGTTTTACCATACGGAGCGCAAGCGTTACTCCTTGGTTCTGTTTTTGAGTTATCACCATTAGATGTTGTTGCGCACTCTTATTACTGTTTCTTCTTAGCTCTTTCTGCCATTGTTGCGATTATGTTGAAACACCCTAGTCGAAAATTGGCGAAAGTATAATGTGATATCTATCACTATAAAGTAGTGTTGAGCATAACTGTTTGAAAAAAGCCCAGTATTTACTGGGCTTTTTTGTGCTTGGGTGTGACATAAACAAGAGTTTTAAAAGACGAAAAGTGATCCTGTTAACAAAAAATTAAAATGGAAAATTCATACGTATTTATTTCGTTACACTGGCGATATTGGTCACATTGTTTTACTTTTACCGACATTTTTTTGTGGTTAAAATGTGACTAATTAATTTTTCCAGTTTTACGAAATATTATCTTCGTTTGAAGTCGCCATTAAAAATACAGTTAAGGTGGATACCATGAAGCAACGCCTATTTGCTAAAACAGCATTAAGCGCCGCTCTCGTTGCCGTTCTTTCAGGTTGTGCAACGACAGCGGAAAAAGCCTCATCAGCATGGGATGCTGATACAACTTATAGAATCACGATTCTTCATACCAACGATAACCATGGTCGTTTCTGGCATAACCAGAATGGTGAGTACGGTATGGCTGCCCGCAAGACATTGATTGATGAAATCCGTGCAGAAGTAGAAGAACAAGGTGGTACTAGCTTATTACTTTCTGGCGGTGACATTAACACGGGTGTTCCTGAATCAGATCTACAAGATGCAGAACCTGATTTTAAAGGAATGAATCTGCTTGGCTATGATGCAATGGCATTAGGAAATCATGAATTTGATAACCCATTAGATGTACTACGTAAGCAAGAAGAGTGGGCGAATTTCCCAATGTTGTCGGCTAATATTTACGATAAGACAACAGGTGAGCGCTTATTTCAGCCTTACCAAATTTTTGAAAAGCAAGGGATCAAGATTGCCGTCATTGGTTTGACGACAGAAGATACGGCTAAAATTGGTAACCCTGAATTTATCGGCAATGTAGAATTTCGCGATCCAAAATCTGAAGCCAAGAAAGTGATCACCGAGCTAGAAAAAACAGAAAAGCCTGATGTGATCATTGCGGCAACTCACATGGGGCATTATGAAGATGGTCATCGTGGCATTAATGCACCGGGTGATGTTGCGCTTGCACGTTATTTAGATGATGGTGATCTTGATATGATCGTCGGTGGTCACTCGCAAGAGCCTGTCTGTATGGAAGGCCCAAATGTTGCGAAGAAAGATTTTAAACCGGGTGATGAGTGTGTACCTGATCAGCAAAATGGTACGTGGATTGTCCAAGCCCACGAGTGGGGTAAGTATGTAGGTCGTGCTGACTTTGAATTTCAGAACGGTGAGCTTTCACTGGTTAGTTACGATTTGATCCCTGTTAACTTGAAGAAAAAAGTTAAGCTAGATGATGGCTCAAGCAAGCGTGTCTTTATTCAAGATGAAATTGTAAAAAACCAAGAAGTGTATAACTTCCTTAAGCCTTACCAAGAGCATGGACAAGAGCAGTTAAACGTTAAGATTGCCAAGTCGAATGGCAAGCTAGAAGGCGATCGTAATGTGGTTCGATTTGAACAAACAAACTTAGGTCGTCTTATTGCTGCGTCACACATGCAACGTGCTAAAGCGGACTTTGCTGTAATGAACTCTGGTGGTGTTCGTGACTCAATTGAAGGCGGCGACATTACTTATAAAGATGTACTCACTGTTCAACCTTTTGGCAATATCGTGACGTACACCGATATGTCAGGTAAAGAAGTTTTAGATTATCTGAATATTGTTGCCACTAAGCCGATAGATTCTGGTGCTTATGCGCAGTTCTACGGTATTTCAATGACGGTTGAAAATGGCAAAGTAAGTGATGTGAAGTTTGCTGGTAAGCCGTTAGATCTGAAAAAGACTTACCGTTTCACTGTACCAAGCTACAACGCAGCTGGTGGTGACGGCTATCCGAAGATCAATGATCATGCAGGCCATGTAAATACGGGGTTTGTTGACGCGGAAGTATTAAAGCAATACTTGGAAACGAATTCACCCATTGATGTAAACAAATTCGCGCCGAAAGGTGAAATTGTTTATAAATAAGCAATATTAATTGCTCGAAAGCGCATCTTATATTTTTATTCGATGCGCTTTTTTGTATTTAAAATCCTTCTTTTGATGGATATAGCCGAAAACTGTCAACTCACGATATAATCATTACAGGTAAACAGATGTTCTTAATTTCTTTAGTTGCTTTTGAGCAATAGGGGGAATTAACCACAGCTGTTTGAATGATAAATAGAGTGAAAAATAATGACTCCAGCGATTCAATTAGCAAAGAAACAAAAAATTTCGTATCAAGTACATCAATATGAACATGATCCAGCCAATAATAATTTTGGTCATGAAGCGGCAGAAGTCTTAGGGCTAGATCCTAATCGCGTATTTAAAACTTTATTATTTGCATTAAATGGCGATCCTAAAAATTTAGCGGTTGCCGTCGTTCCTGTATCTGGCATGTTAGATTTAAAAGCAGCAGCTAAAGCTGCGGGCGGTAAGAAGGCTGAAATGGCCGATCCAAAGCTTGCGGAAAAAGTAACAGGGTACATAGTGGGTGGTATTAGCCCGTTAGGACAAAAAAAACGGCTGCCAACTTTTGTTGATAGCAGCGCAGAAACGTTTGATACTATTTGTGTTAGTGCAGGTCGTCGCGGCTTAGAAATAGAACTTGCGGCAAAAGATTTAGTTAGTTTGACTGGCGGTAAATTTGCCCCGATTGGCAAGGAAGACTAATACCAAGGATAGAGAGCAAAGAGTGTGTCAGTACCTAATTTAAACTTACTTCGAACATTACATGTCTTATTGGATGAGTGCCATGTAACACGTACGGCTGAGCGTTTACACATTACGCAGTCTGCAGTAAGTCGGCAACTGACACAATTACGTGAAATTTTTTCTGATCCTTTGTTTGTGCGTGAGGGAAACCGGTTATTACCAACCCCTCGCGCACTTTCACTACAAGATAAAATTACGTCATTGCTTACCGATTGCGATTTGGTATTTGAACCAGAACAGTTCTCGCCACATCACTGGCGCGGGAAAATAGTCTTGTCATCTTCTGATTATGTCGCGCAATATATCTTTCCTGATATCGTCGAGTTATTAACATTGCACGCGCCTTTGCTTGATGTGAGCTATCAGCTATGGTCACCAAGTTACACCGACCAGTTAGCCGATCTTGATATTCAATTAGTCTCGACTATGGCCCCAAAGATACCTACCGGATTATCTGGGATACAGATTGGATCTGATCGTGCAGTGTGCGTGATGAGTACAACGCATCCATTAGCAAATACAAAGGTAGATTTAACGGTACAAGACTTTGTTGCCTACAATCATATTTCTGTTAACGGTGGTGGAGATAAAGACAGTTTCGTTGATGTGGAGTTACGTACTTTAGGTTATCGGCGACATATTCAAACAACAGTGCCATTTTTCGGATCTGCTTTAAGTATTGTATCTCGTACAGAAATGTTTCTTGTTATTCCAGAACATATAGCTGTTACGATGCAAGATTTCTATAATATTGTTTATAAGCCATTACCATTTCCAAGTGTGCTGAATCAGTATTGGCTGCTATGGCACCCTAAATATAACAACGAATTATCCCATCAATGGTTGCGAGAGCATGTGCTAACGTTAATGAAGAACTCTTTGTATTCAATGGGGCAATAAATCATTAACGAACAATGATGTGTTTTTACGACACCGAAAGGTAATGATTTTTTATCATGACCGTAATGATTTCTTTTGATTTCTTCTTATAACGCTTACTTGGTATTTTTTCTACCAATGTAAGGAGAACATCATGACCATCAGTATTTGGCTATCATTATTATTAATTTGTATTTTAGGGGCGATGTCACCAGGACCGAGTCTTGCTGTTGTTGCTAAGCATAGCTTAACCGGTGGGCGTAAACATGGCTTAGTAACGGCTTGGTCTCATGCTTGTGGGGTAGGTTTATACGCATTATTAACATTATTAGGGCTTGCGGTTGTTTTAAAACAATCACCAACAGTCTTTAATCTGATTAGCTATGCAGGAGCTGGCTATTTAGCCTACCTTGGCGTAAATGCGTTGCGATCTAAAGGTGGCGTTGCAGAAAAACTCGCAGCAGGAAAGCCTTCTTCACTACTTCATGCGGCGAGAGATGGTTTAATGATCTCATTATTAAACCCTAAGTTAGCGTTATATTTTTTGGCTCTATTTAGTCAATTCGTTGCGTTGGGAACAGAAACTGGAAGTAAAATTGTTATTGTAGCGACACCACTATTAGTCGATGGATTATGGTATACCTTAGTCGCTTGTGTCTTATCATATCCTCGAGTGTTACAAACGTTAAGATCCCGTGCAGTATTGATTGATCGTTTATCAGGTGTTGTGCTTATTGGGCTTGCTTGTCGTGTACTCTGGCTAGTGTGATTGTAAAACTTAAAAGAAAAGAGCGGCAAAACCGCTCTTTATAGTCTTTAAATTACTCACTGCGACGATTTAGATGGCGCTCACGTGTTTCAGCTTTTTTCTCAGGACTTTTCTTTAGCATGACATATAGCGCACCAGTGCCACCATGTTGCCGTTGCGCCGAGTGAAAGCAAAGCACATCAGATATTTGTTCTAGCCATGTTGTGACATAGCTTTTCATTAATGCTGGGGGATTAGCACGCTCACCTTTACCATGAACAATCATAACGGTGCGAATATCTAAACGTTGTGATTGCTTTAAAAATGCTAATATTTCATCACGCGCTTGTTGTAATGACTTTTTATGAAGATCTAAACGACCGTGAATATCGTACTTACCTTGACGCATTTTTCTAAAGACAGCTTCTTGTACACCATCTCTTTTAAATTCAATCATATCATCAGGTTTTACCATTTTGGCATTATCTAATGATAAGTATTCAGAATCACTTTCAGCGAGGCTTTGAGCGGCAATTCGACGAGCTAGTTGAGACTCTGATACCTGATATTTTTGTGAAATGGTCACAGTATCTTGTTTGATTGGCGCAACATCGGCCATCATTTCTTTAAAAAGGTCTAATTCATTATTATCTGGCATAGGACTTTCACTTTAAGTAACCGATGCTATTGATTATACAAGTGTAATAAAATCTTGCCTAGTTGATGGTGAAAGGTAAGAAGATGAAAAAGATCGCTTAGGAGATATAAAGCCCCATGCAATATATAAATTGCGAAACGTTACTAGCGAGGGGAAGTTGCTGTGACTGTTCTATAGATAAAGTAACCACCAAATAATAGCATTAAGCCAAACGCTGAAAAATAATTAGTATCTAGGCAAGTCCTATACTATTTCCAAATAAAAGCGCTAACCAAAAGTCCATATAGATCCCTAGCGTTTAGATATGATGGCGGTTATTCAAGCAATGTGTATAGCCTGTTGTTATGATCTAGAACAAGAGTAAAAAGGCTGTTTCATTGTTGTGGTTATTTGTGCGTTTGAGAGCACTTAAGTTACCGAGAATGCACAAATTTGGTTGCTTGATGAGCAAAAAAATTCGTTACAAAAAAAAATACCGTATAGGGGTTGCTAAAATCAATTTGGCGAGTATTATAAGCGACCTCGACGACGCAGAGCGTTGTTGAATTTGTCGGTGAATAGCGCAGTTTGGTAGCGCATCTGGTTTGGGACCAGAGGGTCGGGGGTTCGAATCCCTCTTCACCGACCACTATTTAAAGGTAGTGGTTTAATAAAACCATTATTTACAGTCGGTGAATGATGTAGCTTGGTAAGCATCCTATTTTTGGAAATAGCGGACCAGAGGGTCGGAGATTCCTTCTCTATATAGACTCAGCTCTTCACTGACCACAATTTAAAAGTAGTGGTTTAATAAACCATTATTTACAGTCGGTGAATAGCGCAGTTTGGTAGCGCATCTGGTTTGGGACCAGAGGGTCGGGGGTTCGAATCCCTCTTCACCGACCACTATTAAAAGTAGTGGTTTAATAAAACCATTATTTTCGTCGGTGAATGACGTAGCTCGGTAAGCATCCTATTTTTGGAAATAGCGGACCAGAGGGTCGGAGATTCCTTCTCTATATAGACTCAGCTCTTCACTGACCACAATTTAAAAGTAGTGGTTTAATATAACCATTATTTACAGTCGGTGAATGACGTAGCTTGGTAAGCATCCTGTTTTTGGAAACAGCGGACCAGAGGGTCGGAGATTCCTTCTCTATATAGACTCAGCTCTTCACTGACCACTATTAAAAGGTAGTGGTTTAATTAACCATTATTTACAGTCGGTGAATAGCGCAGTTTGGTAGCGCATCTGGTTTGGGACCAGAGGGTCGGGGGTTCGAATCCCTCTTCACCGACCACTATTAAAAGGTAGTGGTTTCGATAAAACCATTATTTACAGTCGGTGAATGACGTAGCTTGGTAAGCATCCTGTTTTTGGAAATAGCGGACCAGAGGGTCGGAGATTCCTTCTCTATATAGACTCAGCTCTTCACTGACCACAATTAAAAGGTAGTGGTTTCGATAAAACCATTATTTACAGTCGGTGAATGACGTAGCTTGGTAAGTATCCTGTTTTTGGAAATAGCGGACCAGAGGGTCGGAGATTCCTTCTCTATATAGACTCAGCTCTTCACTGACCACAATTTAAAAGTAGTGGTTTAATATAACCATTATTTACAGTCGGTGAATAGCGCAGTTTGGTAGCGCATCTGGTTTGGGACCAGAGGGTCGGGGGTTCGAATCCCTCTTCACCGACCACTATTTAAAAATAGTGGTTTAATAAAGCCATTATTTACAGTCGGTGAATAGCGCAGTTTGGTAGCGCATCTGGTTTGGGACCAGAGGGTCGGGGGTTCGAATCCCTCTTCACCGACCACTTATTAGAAGCCTCGTCGAAAGACGGGGCTTTTTTGCATCAGATGTCTTTCATATTTTGTTGAATAGCATGTTTGGTAGAGCATCACAGCTCTAGGTAAATGGCGGACCAGAGGGTCGGGGGTTCCTGATCTATTAAAAAACTGCTCTTCACCGACCACTTATAAAAAGCCTCGTCGAAAGACGGGGCTTTTTTGCATCAGATGTCTTTCATATTTTGTTGAATAGCATGTTTGGTAGAGCATCACAGCTCTAGGTAAATGGCGGACCAGAGGGTCGGGAGTTCCTGATCTATTAAAAACCAGCTCTTCACCGACCACTTATAAAAGCCTCGTTGAAAAACGGGGCTTTTTTACATCTGATGTTTATAAACCCTGTGAGTAAATAATACGATTTAAAGTGTTGTTCCACAGCCATGTGTTGGTATTTATGACGTTAGCTTTTCCCATCCATCACACTGTGCCGTAACACCTTTGGTGATCCTTTCAACAGTAAATCCTTCTTTCTCCATCAAAGCGGGAAGTCCTTGCTCTCCGATTAAATGAAATGCGCCGACAACAACCATAAACCGTCCAGATTGATAATCTTCTGATTCACTGAGTATTTTTGTCCATTGACGATTCCGAGAAAAAATTAAGGCATCGTTGGTTTCTGGATCAAATTGGGTATCGTTGAATAGTTCGGTAAATTTTTTACTGTCGCCTTGTTTCCATACATTAACTAAACATTTCAGTGCTTGCTCTGTTTG
This sequence comes from Photobacterium sp. GB-56, assembly GCF_003026105.1. Lineage (GTDB taxonomy): Bacteria > Pseudomonadota > Gammaproteobacteria > Enterobacterales > Vibrionaceae > Photobacterium. The sequence continues at coordinate 23,601 of NZ_PYNW01000001.1, forward strand.
TTGCCAGTTATTGATGGTCTCTAACAACATGTTAGTGCCATTTTCAGGTAAGTTTTGAAGCAGGTTTAATTGATGCTCAACCGTTTCAAATGCCTTAATTGGTAGATTTTGCTGCTGCGCTCTTTTCAATAACACATAATCGATACCCTGATCGGTCGATAGATTTTGTTGCTTAGCGAGTGCAAGCTGGAGATAAGTTGCTGTCAACCATGGTGGCTGAGCAATAAGGTGTTCATAAGGAAGTTGTAGTGATGTTGTGATTATTTGAAGCGTTTGGAGTTGTTTGGAATTGAGTTTTTCTTGGGTTAATGGTGGCTGGTATTGTTCTATGGTCGATGTTGATTGAGTGAGTATATTGGCTTCAACAATTAATGCATCAGCATTTTTCCATTGCGTTAAAAAAGCCTTTGGTAATGGAAACATGTCTTTCTCACCCGCATGTATTGAACCTAATACATAGAACTGGCGTTGCGTGTCATAAATTTTCCAAACAATGGGCTCTGCGAATGCATGATGAGAAATAAATGGCAGCAGCACCAGAATTTTCGAAAGTAAGGATTTAAACATTCATCGCCTTAAAATAAGAAATTATACTTTTTCTTAGTTATAACAAAATATTCCTGATTAGTAATAAAAAAGGCTACAGATAGTAGCCTTTGGTGTTAGTTTGGTTAGCGAAGACTAGGGTGAAGCCAGAACCACCAAATAATTAATGCAATAGCAGCAATGCCTAATAACAAGCACATACTATTTCTCCTGTGCTGATTTAGCTTGGTAGCTAGGTTTAAATAAGCGAAGTCGATTGGCATTGGTAACTACCGTTATGGATGATAACGCCATGGCAGCCCCCGCAATGACTGGGCTGAGTAATGCCCCCGTGAGTGGGTACAATACACCTGCAGCAACAGGAATACCTAAGCTATTGTAAATAAAAGCACCAAATAGGTTTTCTTTCATATTTCGCAAGGTTGCTTTAGATAACTCTAAGGCATCAACCACCCCATGAAGAGAGTGACGCATTAATGTAAATTGCGCACTTTCTATCGCAACATCAGTGCCACTTCCCATCGCAATACCGACTTCTGCCAATGCAAGAGCTGGAGCATCGTTGATGCCATCACCGACCATTGCGACTCGATTACCTTGCTGTTGAAGCTGTTTTATTTGCGCCGCTTTACCATCGGGTAGCACATCAGCAACTACATCCGTGATGCCTAATTTAGTCGCGATAACTTGTGCTGTTTTAAAACTGTCTCCCGTTAGCATCACAACAGTCAGACCCATTTTTTGCATTCGTTTAACCGCACTTAATGAGTCACTACGTAGAGGATCGCTAATGCCAATAATTCCTATAAGTTGGTTATTTTTCGCTAAGTAAACAGGTGTTGCACCTTGAGATGCGATATTATCAAAGTCAGTTTGGGCTTGATTGATATCAACATTGTATTGGGTCATTAATTTTTCATTTCCCAGTATCACGCTGCTTGTATCAATAGTGCCTGACACACCCATACCTGCAATGGCTTTAAATTCTGTTACTCGACTGAGAGTCAGATCTTTTTGTTTCGCTGATTCAATAATAGCATTCGCTAAAGGATGCTCCGAACCTTGTTCTAAGGTAGCGGTTAATTGTAATAGCTGATCTTCAGTAAGAGCGGTATAGCTCTGAATACTTACCACTTGTGGCTTCCCTTCAGTGAGCGTACCTGTTTTATCTAACACAACAGTATTGATGTTGGCTGCTTGCTGCATAGCTTCAGCATCACGGATTAAAATCCCCAGCTCTGCTGCGCGCCCAACACCTACAGTGACTGACATTGGTGTAGCAAGACCTAATGCACAAGGACAAGCAATGATAAGTACGGTCGTTGCAGCGACTAACATATAAACCGATGACGGTGCTGGACCGAAGTAGTACCACACCATGGCAGTAATGATGGCGATGATCATGACACTTGGCACAAAGATGCTTGAAATAGTATCAGCTAAGCGTGCAAGTGCGGGTTTGCTGCTTTGCGCTTGACGAACGAGTTGGATAATTCGAGCTAGCATTGTATCGCTGCCAATATGCTCAGCTTTAAAGAGTAATGCTCCTTGCTGGTTGATAGTCCCTGCTCTGATTTTGTCACCATTCTGTTTGTGAACAGCAAGAGGCTCACCCGTTAGCATGGATTCATCTATATAGGTATTACCTTCAATAACGACACCGTCAACAGCGACTTTTGCACCAGGGCGAAGACGTAACGTCATCCCACTTTTTATTTCATTGAGTGGGCGCTCATTTTCCACGCCGTTTTCAACTACGATAGCCGTTTGTGGTTGTAGATCGATTAAACGCTCTAATGCTTTCGATGTTTGACTGCGAGCGCGAGCTTCAAGGGCATGGCCTAATGTAATTAAACCGATAATCATGGCTGTTGCTTCAAAGTAAACATGTCGAGCAGATGCAGGAAACATATCTGGTTTTAGCACTACAAGCATTGAAAATAGCCAAGCAGCACCGGTCCCCAGCGCAACTAATGTATCCATAGTAGCGCGATGATGTTTGAATGCTTTCCAACTATTGATATAGAAATCTTTACCAACAGTTACGAGCAATAATAGGGTGATTAAGCCAACAAATCCCCATGCTAATTGGCTGGTGGTTGAGTCGATCATCATGCTACCGCCAAAGATCCCCCAAGCCATCATAGGAACCCCTAAGCCAAGTGCAATAAATGCATTCCTTAAGTGTGTTTTGAATGTTTGGGTATTTTGTTGTTGTTGACGATGACGTCGAGTTTGTTCATCTTCACTGATTTCAGCGCCATAACCGGCTGCAGTAATAGCGGTAATAACGGCTTTTATATCAGGATTACCTGAGATAAGTGCTGTACGCTCCGCAAGGTTTACACTGACGGTATCAACACCTGTAACTTGCTTAATCGCTTTTTCAACAGAGGCGACACAACTGGCACATGTCATACCTGATAACAGTAACTGTTGAACCTGAGAACTTTCAGATGAGAGAAGAGCATTTAGCGCTTTATCATCCTTGTTCTCTTGCTCATTGGTGTTTACTGGTTGAGCTAATTTGTCATCTATAGTTGTTTGTGTTGCTTGGTAGCCAGCCTCTGTAATAATGGAAATGACATCTTCTGCAGTAAGTATTGTTCTAATTTCTGCATGCGTTTTATCTAAAGCAAGGATTTTGATCTGATCATTGGCTTTTAGTTTCTCTGTCAATTTGGCAACGCACTTTCCGCATGAAAGCCCTGATAGAGTAAACATCAGTGTGTCTTTTTCTAATTCCGACGAAGCAGGTATTACTTGATAACCCAGTGATGTAATAATATCGGTAAGTGTTTGCTCACTTAGAGAGCCCGTTATATCAGCTGTTTCTTTCGTTATACTAGCGCTGAAAATATCATTCCGGCTTGCTAGTGCGGCTTTAACTTTAGCCACGCATCGACCACATGATAAACCAGCTAGTGCAAGTTGATAGTGGAAACCGACGTGATAGCCTAATGCATTGATCTTTTCAGACATTGTTTTTAGTGGGCTTTCACTATTTACAGTAATTTGCTTTGTATCTATATCGATAATTTGGCAGTCGGGCAATGTTGCTAAAGCTGAACGTATTTTATTTACGCAGCTCATGCAATGGACGTTCGCGAGTGGGAGAGTAATAGCATTCATTTTGAGCCCTTACGCCTTACTATATTTAAAGGATGAAGTAAGAATAAACCTTCCAGTTACTGTAAGGTCAAGGTATGTTTGGTGTATTTTAAAGAATAGATAAAACGTGGAAGGATAAAGATGATTAATATAAGTGAAGTCGCTGAAAAAACAGGGCTAACAGCAAAAACTATTCGGTTTTATGAAGCGAAAGGTGTGATAAGCCCAGCTCCTAGAGGTGCTAATGGATATCGTTATTATAATCAAAACCATATTTCAGAGTTACTGTTGATCAAACGTTCTCGAATGATTGGATTTTCTCTTGATGAATGCCGTGATTTATTAACGTTATCAATGAACTCAAGTCGTCAGAGTCGTGATGTAAAACAAAAGGCGGAAGAAAAGTTAAAAGAGATAGATATTAAGATTAATGAATTACTACAGATGAAGAAAACACTAGAAGCATTAACGAAGCAATGTCCTGGAGATAAAAATTCAACCTGTCCGATATTGGAAGGGTTAGTACAACAAGAATAAACAGGCGCTAGAAAATTAGCACCTGTTATTAATTCTGATTATGAATTACTGTCAGTCATTGCAAGTGTGCCGTCGTAAGGGATCACTTGTAGCTTGGGTTTTGGATGCTTTGTGAAAATCACAAGTTCATCTTTATTCAGTCTTTGTAACGAAAGCTGGTACCAAAAACGTTTATTTGCAAAGTTTAAGCTCTCTATCGAAGAATCAGTAATTTTCTTGGTGTGATCTTCATTACTGGTGATTAATATTGCCGCATTGCCAAAAGCGTAAAAATACAGTCCTTTTAATACGGTATAGCCATTATCTTGTTTTGGGTCGGGATAGTCTATTAAGGTGTATTGACCAAATTTACAACTGCCGAACTGTTCATGGCCGGGAGTGGTTAATTTATAGTTAAAGTCGCAACCCATACCGTTAATAATTGGAAATAACATCAGAGCAACTAAGGCCATGATGATGTATTTAATTTTTTTCATACAGTTTACCTGCTGAATCTATATATATAGTGCCTTTCGATGGCAGGTTTTTAGGCAATTCATTTAAGTTAAGAAGCTCTATATTACCACAGATCTGCTGATTATTAACGGATACACAGGGTGGTGTTTGCCAACTACTGGTCCAAAGTCCTATCCATGCTAATAATGCAATCATGGATATACCACAACCAATTTTTGCTATCTTTGATAACGGTTGTTTTGCTGTGGTGTCATTTTTCTGCTCACCGTTATTATCCAATAATGCAGTTACATTCTCTTCTTTATTTAAAGATGCGGTTGCACTTTGGCTAGTCGTTATATGGTCACTGTCTGATACGATCTCTGGTTGGATTTTATGCTGTATAAAAGTGTTTTTAGCAATCGTAAATCCAGCCCCTTTTATCGTAATGATAATTTCATTTTTTGTTTTAAAAGCTTTGCGTAAATTAGCGATAGCAACATTTAATGAGTTAGGTACAACGACTTTATCAGGCCAACCGATCTCCAGTAATTTATCGCGGCTAATAATCTCACCATTATTATCAATTAAGTATTGTAGTATTTTTGTCTCACTAGCACTGAGTTTGGTTGTAGTATCAGGTGTAGAATAAGCGCTTTTTTGGGGTTCAAAGCTATCTTTACCCTGCTTATATATAATCATTGATTTACCTATTCACTATCTACAAAAGACCATAGTCGCCTTTTAACGTATTTATCATTGTTATTATTTATAGTGCTAAATGTATCTTGGCGCAGCGGGATAAACTACGCAATTTTTAGCAGTTACTCTGTCTAAATTGAAGACTTAAGTAACATGTATTGGATGAAAGAAAAACAAAAAATAATCCAGTATCTTTTTTGTCAGCATTGATGCTAACAAAAAAATTTATTTATGGAAGAGATAATAAAAGTAGCAGATACCACATTGTGCAGATAAATTAATCTTTGAACGTTTTTTGATAATTCAATACACCTATATAAAGTAATGTTTTTAGATGGCTGGAATCATAAAAAAGAACTATTTAATTATTTGTTTTTTATTGCTTTATGTTTTTTTACATGGTTTTTTTATCTTTTTTTAGAACTGTTTTTTCTAGATGAATTGTTTTGTATTTTCCTTTATCTCCTTTTTTTTCTGAAAAAACTATTTTTCAGAAGTCCGATTTTTTTTGTGGTGAAAAACACAAAATAATTGTGAACATCATTTTTTATTACTTGCCATAACATCGTATTCGTCACAAAATACACCCCGTTCCTGACAATAACTGCTTTGCGATACACATTAAAAAAATAGTACGCACTACATAAAGCAGACTTAAAAAGTTTAAGCATTACTCAATGGAGTTAAACATGAAATTGAAATCTCTATCTCTATCTGTACTAGCAGCTTTATCTCTAGGTGTTGCTACATCTGCTACGGCAGCTGATGCAACTACTAGCACTACAGCTACAGCGCCTGCACAAACTGCTCCTTCTTACGATCAATCTGGTTTCTGGGTTGGTGGCGCACTAGGTATGGGTTACGTATCTAACAGCGATATTTCTAAGTTCCCTGGTTCTGCAAACGGTGAAGCACCAAGTGTTAAACTAGATGCTGGTTACGACTTCAACCAATACTTCGGTATCTACGGTAGCTACGATTACATGCATGATCTAGGTAATGCTGACATGCACCTAGGTACTTTGGGTGTGAAAGGTAACCTACCTCTAACTCAAAAACTATCTGCGTTCGGTAAGTTAGGTGCTACATACATCTACGCTGATAACAAGAACTTTGCAAACAACGCGCTACACATGAAGTCTGACAGCTTCTCACCAACAGTTGGTTTAGGTCTGTCTTACCAAATCACTCATGCACTATCTACTCAAATCGGTGCTGATTACTACCAAGACCTACGTACTTCACACGGTCACGCTGATCTAACTCAAGCGTACTGGGGTATGACTTACAAGTTCGGTCAACCAGCAACTCCAATGGTTGTTACTAACAACGTTGAAGTAGTTAAAGAAGTAGCTGTTGAGTCTCAAGTACCAACTCGTTCTTCTTACGTTCTACCATACCAAAATGGTCAAACTAAGCTAAATGACTACGGCCGTTACAACCTAGGTGAAGTTATTGCAACTATGCAAGCTAACCCAGAAGTTAACGCTCAAATCATTGGTCGTGCAGACAAAGTTGGTTCTGCTGCAGTTAACGAAAAAGTTTCTGCAGAGCGTGCAGCAAACGTTGCTAAATACCTAGAAGCTAACGGTATCGACGCATCTCGTCTAACTGTTTCTTCTGTAGGTTACAACAACCCACTTAAAACTGACTCTGCGACTAATACTAACTACGTTCAGCGTTCAGTACAGATCATCCTTAAGTAATTAAGACTGATCCACATCTATCTAGTATTTTATTACTAAGATAAATTAATGCCGGTGATATTTTCACCGGCATTATTTTTTTAATCACATTCTCATTAAATCACTTTTAATTCGTCGCGCTTAATGCGGAGGACGGTGTACGTCAAGCGTAAGCGATTTAATTAGAATGAATTAAGATATGTTGTAAGGACTAATAATGAAAAAAACAACGTTATGTTTATTAGCATTAATGACCATTTCATTAACTGGGTGCTTTTCCAACCAGCAATTTGAAAAATCAGCACAAATGGTTGGTGATTGGAAACTAAAAGGTGGAGTTGAGCTCCCCGGTATTACAAAGCATCGACCATCATTAAATATTGAATCAAACATGAAGGTAACAGGTTTTACCGGTTGTAATGTTTTTAAAGGTAAGGTTGAGCCAGTCGGTGATTTTTCGCTTCCATTTGTCACGCGCAAAATGTGTTTACCTGAGTTAGTTAAACAAGAAAATAATATGCTAAATGTGTTACGCAGTGCGACAAGTATTGAAGTGATTAACAATAGCCTCATTGTTGATGCTGGCGATAAGTTTTTGGTATTTGAAAAAACTAATGCAAGTTGATTGTCTTATGTGATTTAATTTTATGTAGAGCCCAGCCATTGTGCTGGGCTTTTTTATAAGTAGAACTAAGGATAGAAGATGCCTGTTATCGCGCCAACGCAAGTCGTATTTACTCAACAACAATGGTTGCTTGATAGTACTGTACTAATGATAAGTCATTCAGGTGACGAAAATTATGTTGTTACCCAGTCGACCCCTTTTCATCCTGTTAGCCATATTTGGCCTGATCATCCTGCTGATCAAGGGATGATTATTCATGCTGATAAACAGTATCAGGTTAACAATTGTGTCGTTGGTGCTATTGAGCTAGCAACAAACAATCTTTTTATTGCCCAAGACATTCCGGTTAAACGGGATACGGAAGGATGGGTGTTTGTTGTTGTTCATATTATTACAGGAACAATAGACTTTGATATTGGCAATACAGTGACATTGTCTGTTGATAGGGAATATCAGCAAAGTTTGAGTCGTGGACATAGTGCGGGGCATTTATCTTCTTTAGCGTTAAATAAAGTTCTTCATAATGACTTCTGGCGAAAAGAGCCGACTCGTAGAGATGAGCTTGGTTTCTATGATTTTCATAGCTATGCCCAAGAAAAAAGTGAAGTGACGCCCGATCTCAGTACTGACACGTATCGTTTAGGTAAAACATTACGTAAGCGTGGGCTAAACAGCGCAGATCTACTAGCAGAACTTAATGTTGTAGCTGAGCGTATTAATCTGCAACTCAGTGATTGGGTAGCATTAAAAACTGCTGTGGTAATGAGGCGAGAAGGTGATCATCTGACAGATTCGCGTTATTGGCAATGTAATTTAGGCTCTGAGGGCGTTATTGAGATCCCTTGTGGTGGAACTCATATTTTATCTTTATCTGAATATCAATCAGTTACCGTTAATTTTAAAGTGAATTCAGACCAAGAGATTGTGATGTATACCAAGAGTGTGAAAGCGTAATATTAAACGTTTATTTAGATTTTATTCTCTGAGTTATGCTTATAAAGATAAAGATCCTAATTTATATAATGCATGATCATTGTGTTTTAATATTATTTCTTGGATTTATATCCTGTTTAAAATCCAAATACAACATATGTAACTTATGCTTTCGGGAAGTGTATTGATAAATGTTCTTTTGATACCTGTTAGCTGATCAGGTTTGTTTTAAAAGAAGATCACCACTAAGCATGTTGATCATCGTGTTGATCTAAATTGATTGTTTTATGATTGTCGAATAATGGAAAAAACTTATTTATGATAATTCTTTGTGATGAAGATGAAGTTCTACGCGCAAGATAATTGTATTTCTGATTACCGCACTTAATAATCATTCGAAGATGTAAATTTTGTACAGAGGTCGAAGAGCATGGCTGATAACGTTGAAAATATTTGTCCGCAATGTAGCAGCTTATTAAGTTGGAAAGATCACGGCTATTTTTGCGATTTTTGCCAACAACAAGTTGAGAAACATGTATTTTGTCCTGATTGCAATGAGCAGTTAGAAAGATTACAAGCGTGTGGTTCTGCAAGTTATTTTTGTAATCATTGCAATGAGTTAAAGTCTAAATCTCGGGTTAAGGTACAATTTGAAATGCGTGCTGAGACACGCTAAATAGAATGTATAAAAAATGGCGCTAAATAGCGCCATTTTTGTTAACAGATACTATGGTTATTTGATAACACAGGAATGGATATCACCATCCGTTACTGTGGTGATAAGTTTATCACCATGCTGAACTTGTGATGTATTTCTGATTAGATCACCTTGCTCATTTCGAGTAATAGAATAACCACGGGCCAAAGTTGCGAGGGGGCTTACTGTTTCTAGTTTTTCTGCAGCTACCGCTAATTTATGTTTTGCATTTAGCAGCTTACGGTCTAAAGCATCATAGAGTCTTCGTTCACTCCGCTCTAAATTTCGTTGTGCATTGCTTACTAACGTAGCGGGGGAGTAAAGTGATATTTTATAGTTATTACTATCGATATGTTGTTGATGCTTTTGTAATTTTTTCTGCATCGCTTGAACTAAGCGTTGACTAATTTCATCAAGATGTTGCTGCTGCTGATTTAAACGAAGCTGTGGATGCTGACGCTCTAAACGGTGTTGTAGTTGAGTTGCTTGGCGCAAAGAGTGTGATAAATACGACCTGACGGCATGGCGCAATTGTTGTTTTTTACGATCGAGTAATTGTGTTTGGTGAGTCATATCGCGACTGATCAACTCAGCGGCAGCAGAAGGTGTTGGTGCACGGACATCGGCAACAAAATCTGCGATAGTGACGTCGACCTCATGACCAACCGCACTGACAATGGGGATCTGGCTAGCGGCAATGGTTCGCGCGACAATTTCTTCATTAAATGCCCAAAGATCTTCCAGTGAACCGCCACCTCGACCGACAATTAATACATCACATTCCTGCCTAGCATTGGCTCGACCAATCGCTTGTGCAATAGAAATTGCAGAGCCTTCGCCTTGTACCATGGTTGGATAAATCACAATGGGTAAACTCGGATCGCGACGTTGCAAAACGTGTAAAATATCGTGCAGAGCCGCGCCTGTTTTTGAGGTAATAATACCTACTCGTTTAGGTTGTTCTGGCAGCGTTTTTTTGAGTGATTGCGCAAATAAACCTTCCGCTGCTAACGACATTTTTAATTGTTCAAATTGCTGTTGTAAGCGACCATCGCCTTCTGGCTGCATACTTTCAATGATCAGCTGATAATCACCACGTGGTTCATATAATGACAAACGCGCCTTAACTAATACTTGATTACCATTGGCAGGTTTAAAGGTCACATGTCGATTACTGCCTTTAAACATGGCACATTTAACTTGGGCACGTGAATCTTTCAGGGTGAAATACCAATGACCAGAAACGGGCATCGAAAAATTAGATAACTCACCAATAAGCCACACTACACCCATTTCATTTTCAAGTACGAGACGTACTTGTGCATTTAAGCTAGAAACCGTGTAAATACGACTATTCGTTTGGCTTTGAGGGGAAAAAGTGGTCACTAGGAATGGTACCTGCTATCGAATGAAGTAGTAGGCAGGCGGTCAAAATAAAACCGAATAAGACATAAAGTATACAGGCAGATCAATGGACAGATCTTGGCCGTATTTCCTTGACCGCATCACCGGATAGTTAACCGAAATATATTACTTATCAATTAAAATGTGTCAAGAAAAAAAATTAAAAAAAATCTAGCCAAACGTTTGCTTCATACGTATAATTCGACCGCAATATTTTATCCTTCTTTAAACCCCTATTCGGTGTGAGATATTGCAATGTTACGAATTAAACAAGAAGCTTTAACCTTCGATGATGTTTTGCTGGTTCCTGCCCATTCAACCGTTCTACCTAACACTGCCGATCTGCGCACTCAACTGACAAAAGATATTTCTCTTAATATCCCAATGGTGTCAGCGTCAATGGATACTGTGACTGAAGGCCGCTTAGCTATCGGTCTTGCTCAAGAAGGTGGTATCGGTTTCATTCACAAAAATATGTCTATCGAACAGCAGGCGGATCAAGTTCGCATGGTGAAAAAGTTCGAAGCAGGTGTTGTTTCTGAACCTGTGACTGTTAAACCTACCGCAACGATTGCTGATGTTAAGCGATTAACAGAGCAGAACGGTTTTGCTGGTTACCCTGTAGTAACAGATAGCAATGAGTTAGTTGGTATTATTACAGGTCGTGATGTTCGATTTGTTACTGATCTTTCAAAGACAGTTGAAGAAGTGATGACATCTAAAGCAGATTTAGCATCGGCTAAAGAAGGCGCATCTCGTGAAGAAGTTGAAGCTATCATGCAACAACACCGTGTTGAAAAGGTGTTACTTGTTGATGATGAATTCCGCCTTAAAGGCATGATTACTGCAAAAGACTTCCAAAAAGCAGAACGTAAACCTAATGCTTGTAAAGACGAGCGCGGCCGCTTACGTGTAGGTGCTGCGGTTGGTGCTGGTGCTGGTAATGAAGAGCGTGTAGCTGCTTTGGTTGAAGCTGGCGTAGACGTACTGCTTATCGATTCTTCACACGGTCACTCTGAAGGCGTTCTACAACGTATTCGTGAAACGCGTGCGGCATTCCCTAATCTTCCAATTGTTGGCGGTAATGTCGCTACGGCTGAAGGTGCACGTGCTCTTATTGAAGCAGGTGTGAGTGCAGTAAAAGTTGGTATCGGCCCTGGTTCAATCTGTACAACTCGTATTGTTACAGGTGTTGGTGTTCCACAAATTACCGCAATTTCAGAAGCGGCATCTGTTGCTGATCAATACGGTATTCCTGTTATTGCTGATGGCGGTATTCGTTACTCTGGTGATATGTGTAAAGCGATTGCCGCTGGTGCATCATGTGTAATGGTAGGTTCTATGTTTGCTGGTACTGAAGAAGCGCCGGGTGAAGTTGAACTATACCAAGGTCGTTCATACAAATCATACCGTGGCATGGGTTCACTAGGCGCAATGTCAAAAGGTTCTTCTGACCGTTATTTCCAAACTGATAATGCGGCTGACAAATTGGTACCAGAAGGTATTGAAGGCCGTGTTGCTTATAAAGGTTACCTAAAAGAAATCGTTCACCAACAAATGGGTGGCTTACGCTCAAGCATGGGCCTAACGGGCTCAGCAACGATTGAAGATCTTCGTACTAAAGCTGAATTTGTACGTATTTCAGGGGCTGGCATGAAAGAGTCACACGTTCATGATGTGACTATTACTAAAGAAGCACCTAATTACCGTATGGGTTAATTGTTACCCACTCATCTTTGGGTTTAACGATTACGTCAGTAAGAAATAACATCGGGAGCAGAGCCTTTGCTCCCAATATATAAAATTATTCGAGAACATTCACTAATGACCATGACCACAAATATTCATGAACAACGTATCCTTATTTTGGACTTTGGCTCTCAATATACACAGCTAATCGCCCGTCGTATTCGCGAAATTGGTGTGTACTGTGAACTTTGGAGCTGGGATGTTGATGAAGCCGATATCCGTGAATTTGCGCCAAACGGTATTATTCTTTCTGGTGGTCCTGAAAGTGTAACGGAAGCCGGTTCTCCACGTGCACCACAATATGTATTTGAAGCTGGTGTACCTGTATTTGGTGTGTGCTACGGCATGCAAACAATGGCTGAGCAGTTAGGCGGTAAAGTTGCAGGTTCATCTGAGCGTGAATTTGGTTACGCACAAGTTAAAATTGTTGAACCAACACATTTCCTTGAAGGTATTCAAGACGCAACAGCCGAAGACGGCACATCATTAATGGATGTGTGGATGAGCCATGGCGATAAAGTGGTAGAAATCCCGTCAGATTTTATCAAAATTGCAGAAACAGAAACGTGCCCATTTGCAGCAATGGCGAATGAAGAGAAGCGTTTTTACGGTGTTCAGTTTCACCCTGAAGTGACGCATACACGTCAAGGTATGAAGTTAATTGAGAACTTCGTAATGAATATCTGTGGCTGTGAAAAGCTATGGACATCAGCAAATATCATTGAAGATGCTATTGCTCGTATTAAAGAGCAAGTGGGTGACGATGAAGTGATTCTTGGCCTTTCTGGCGGCGTAGACTCATCAGTTGTTGCTATGCTTATTCACCGTGCGATTGGCGACAAGCTAACGTGTGTATTTGTTGATAACGGCCTGCTTCGTTTAAATGAAGGTCAACAAGTGATGGACATGTTTGGCGACAAGTTCGGTCTAAACATTGTTCATGTACAAGCTGAGGATCGTTTCTTATCTGCACTTGCAGGTATTGATGAGCCAGAAGCGAAGCGTAAGAAAATTGGTCACGTATTCGTTGACGTATTTGATGAAGAATCTAAGAAACTAAAAAATGCGAAGTGGTTAGCGCAGGGGACGATTTACCCTGATGTGATTGAATCTGCAGCATCGAAAACAGGCAAAGCACACGTGATTAAATCTCACCATAACGTAGGTGGTCTACCTGACGATATGGAAATGGGTCTAGTTGAGCCATTAAAAGAGTTATTTAAAGATGAAGTACGTAAGATTGGTCTAGAACTAGGCTTACCTTACAACATGCTTTACCGCCACCCATTCCCAGGTCCAGGTCTAGGTGTACGTGTACTAGGTGAAGTGAAGAAAGAGTACTGTGACTTACTACGTCGTGCAGATGCAATCTTCATTGAAGAGCTTCATAAAGCCGATCTTTACAACAAAGTATCACAAGCATTCACCGTGTTCCTACCTGTTCGTTCTGTAGGCGTAATGGGTGACGGTCGTAAATATGATTGGGTTGTATCGTTACGTGCAGTAGAAACAATCGACTTTATGACAGCACACTGGGCACACCTGCCTTACGACTTCCTTGGCAAAGTATCGAACCGTATTATCAACGAAGTCGATGGTATTTCTCGTGTGGTTTACGATATTTCAGGTAAGCCGCCAGCAACGATTGAGTGGGAATAATCTCTCTTACTGAAAAATACTGAGCAAACATCAAACCCTAGTAAGGTGACTTACTAGGGTTTTTTATTGCTCATATTTTATAGATATCCATTCAAATGAAGATGAAAATGAGGAAAGACATGCTTCACGTAAGGTTACTTGTTGGAGGGGATTTTCTAGAGGTATAACTAAGCGATTGAGACTTGTTTTGTATTTGTTGGTGCTTATGTTTTTAATTGTTTATTGAGTTGTTGCTTTATTGTTTATGGTTAATGCTTGGTTACAATCTTCCGTAATAAGGTTTAGTTATTCGTTAGGTGATATGGCTTTTTTTTTATTGTATTTCGCTACAATCACCCGACCTAAATTCAGCCGTAGTAGCTGAAAGGCAAAACAATGAGACTTACTAAAGTAAGTCCACTTTGCAGACGTAACCAATATGGGGGCACGGAGTTGCCATGAACGAAAAAACATTAAATCAAGCACCGAAGCCATCAAGTGCTATGGATAAGTTTTTAAATGGTATTGAGCGAGCAGGTAATAAGATCCCAGATCCTGCTTTATTATTCTTTTGGGGATTAATCGCAGTTTGGGTACTTTCCGCGATTATGTCTCAGTTTGACTTTGGTTTAGTTCACCCTGTTACACAACAAGTTGTACAAGTAAACAATCTTTTAACAGGTGATGCGTTGGCGAGTTTCCTTGCCAATATGGTGAAGAATTTCACTGGCTTTGCCCCATTGGGTATTGTACTGGTGGCAATGTTAGGTGTTGGTGTTGCTGAAGCTTCTGGCTTTATCAATACTGGCCTAAAGAAGATGCTGAATGTGACCCCTGCTAAACTATTAACGCCAATGTTAATTTTAGTTGCGATTGTTTCACATACTGCAGCTGATGCGGGTTATGTTCTGGTTATTCCACTAGGTGGTATTATTTTCCATGCGGCAGGTCGTCACCCATTAGCGGGTATTGCGGCTGCATTCGCTGGCGTATCAGGTGGTTTCTCAGCAAACTTTATTCCGTCTGGTATTGACCCATTACTTGCAGGCTTTACCCAAGAAGCTGCACGTATTATGGATCCTAGCTACATTGTGAACCCACTAGCGAACTTAATGTTCACTGGTTTATCATCTATCGTGATCATTGGTATCGGTTGGTACATTACAGATAAAGTGATTGAGCCTCGTTTAAGTAAAACAGCTATCGATGAAGATGCGGAAGAAGCACCTGATATGGGCTCTTTCACTGAACTTGAAAGCAAAGCATTTTCTTACGCGGGTTGGGCAATGGTTGCTGGTATCGTACTATTAGTTGCAGCGGTATGGCCAGAATCGTCACCACTGCGTTCCCCAACGGGTGAAATAGCAGCGTTTAATGCACCGGTAATGCAATCAATCGTACCGCTAATCTTTATCCTGTTCGTGATCCCTGGGATCATTTACGGTCGCGTTGCTGGTACCTTTAAGCAAAGCAGCGATGTAATTAAAGCGATGTCTACTACAATGGCTGGTATGGCAGGCTTTATGGTCATGGTCTTTTTCATCGCTCAGTTCCTAGTAGCCTTTACCCAATCTAACCTGGGAACGCTATTAGCACTATCTGGCGCGCAGTTACTGCAAGAAATGAATTTGCCAGGCCAGATAACGATTGTGGGTATGATTTTATTAACGGCGAGTGTTAACTTGTTAGTGGGTTCTGCATCGGCAAAATGGGCACTGATTGGTCCTATCATGGTTCCAATGCTAATGGCGGTAGGAATTTCTCCAGAATTAACGCAAGCGGCATACCGTGTTGGTGACTCTGTATCTAACATCATTTCACCAATGATGGTGTTCTTCCCATTGGTTGTTGTTTACATGCAACGTTATGTGAAGAGTTCTGGTATCGGTACATTAGCGTCAATGATGATGCCATACTCAATTGCAATGTTAGTTGGTTGGACAATTTTCTTACTTGCTTACTGGGCGTTAGGCATTCCTCTAGGTGTACAAGCGCCATACACATACAGCTTATAATTTAAGTGACTGAACATTTAAATTTGAGCAGATAAAAGAAAAGCCTCGCTAAGAATAGTGAGGCTTTTTTCTATTTAGCATCTGAAGATATTATGTGAATACTTCAGTATGACACGCATACTCATTACTTGTTGAAGTGCTCTACGTGGAAACGTAAGTGATCTTCAATAAATGTTGCCATAAAGTAGTAGCTATGGTCGTAACCATCTTGCATGCGAATTTCTACCGGGTAGTTATTTGCTTTTGCAGCGGCAGCTAGACTTTCGGTACGAAGTTGACCTTCAATGTAGAAGTTGTCATGAGTACCTTGATCAACCAGCATTGGCAGTTTTTTCTCAGCTTTACGAATTAACTCGCTTGAATCGTATTGCTTCCACGTTTCAGTGTTGCTACCTAAGTAACCAGTGAAGGCTTTTTGACCCCAAGGACAATTCATTGGATTAGCAATTGGGCTAAATGCAGATACTGAAGAAAAACGCTCAGGATTACGCATCGCAATCATCAATGCGCCATGTCCACCCATTGAGTGGCCACTGATTGCACGCTGATCTGATACAGGGAAGTGCGCTTCAACTAATGCTGGTAGCTCATTAACAATGTAATCGTACATGTTGTAATGACGATTCCAAGGTGCTTCTGTTGCGTTCACGTAGAACCCAGCACCTAAACCAAAATCATAGCTACCTGCAGGATCATCTTCTACACCTTCACCGCGTGGGCTAGTATCGGGTGCAACAATGGCAACACCTAATTCTGCTGCGATACGTTGAGCGCCCGCTTTTTGCATGAAGTTTTCATCAGTACACGTTAAGCCTGATAACCAGTAAAGTACTGGTACTTTTTGTCCTGCAGCCGTTTGTGGTGGTAGGAAAATAGCAAAACGCATATCGCAATTAAGTACTTCTGAGCGGTGTGTATATTGTTTATGCCAACCGCCAGCAGTTTTATTACAGCTAATGTTTTCTAAAGGCATGGGATGCTCTCTCAGTCAGATTAGGCGCAGAGATAGGGTACAGAAGATGATCTCTGCGCATTAATTATTATGTAATTATATTCTTATTTATCGAAGTGGATAATAGTACGGATACTTTTACCTTCGTGTAGTAGGTCGAATGCTTCGTTGATTTTGTCTAAGCCCATATTAAATGAGATAAAGTCATCAAGTTGGAATTCACCTGCCATGTAACGATCAACGATACCTGGAAGCTCTGAACGGCCTTTAACACCACCGAATGCAGAACCACGCCATACACGACCTGTTACTAGTTGGAATGGACGAGTAGAGATCTCTTGACCTGCGCCAGCCACACCGATAATTACTGATTCGCCCCAACCTTTATGACAACACTCAAGTGCAGAACGCATTACGTTTACGTTACCAATACACTCGAAAGAGTAATCAACACCGCCGTCAGTCATTTCAACGATCACTTCTTGAATCGGCTTGTCGAACTTCATTGGGTTGATGCAGTCAGTTGCACCTAACTTACGTGCTAATTCGAATTTTTCTTCGTTGATATCAACAGCGATGATGCGGCTTGCTTTCGCCATAGTTGCACCAATAATCGCTGCTAGACCGATACCACCAAGACCGAATACAGCAACAGTGCTACCTTCTTCAACTTTCGCTGTATTAAGTACCGCACCCATACCTGTTGTTACACCACAGCCTAGTAGACAAACTTCTTCTAGTGGTGCTTCTTTGTTGATTTTCGCTAGTGAAATCTCAGGAAGAACAGTGTACTCAGAGAATGTTGAACAACCCATGTAATGGAAGATAGGTTGACCATCTTTGTAGAAACGTGTTGTACCGTCTGGCATTAAGCCTTTACCTTGAGTTTCACGTACTGCCTGACAAAGGTTTGTTTTGCCAGATAGACAGTACTTACACTTACCACATTCTGCTGTGTAAAGTGGAATAACGTGGTCGCCTACTTGAAGATCGGTAACGCCTTCACCAATCATTTCAACAATACCGCCGCCTTCGTGACCAAGAATTGCAGGGAAGATACCTTCTGGATCATCACCTGATAGTGTGAATGCGTCAGTATGACATACGCCAGTTGCAACGATGCGAACGAGAACTTCACCTGCACGAGGAAGCATTACATCAACTTCTTCAACAGAAAGTGGTTGGTTTGGACCCCATGCAATCGCAGCTTTTGATTTGATAAATTTATCAGTCATTATAATTCTCTTCTATTTGTTCTACGTTGTTATTGATATTCGTAGAGAGTAATTAAGTTTAATCGAAATTTCTCTGTCTCGATTCGATGAAGACTATTGTATTTATTTCTGAATAAATGATAATTAGGTTAAAGTGCAAATAACTTTTACCTAACAGTAATAATGACTGTTATTGGTATCAAAATATAGGTAAGTAAGATGTTCCTATGGGAAGGCGTAACAGAATTTGTAGCTGTAGCTGAAACTGAAAGTTTTACAGCGGCATCTAAACGATTAAGTATTTCAACTGCGCAAGTGAGCCGACAAGTCAGTGCCTTAGAGAATCGACTTAATACGAAATTATTCTATCGTACTACGCGTAAGGTGTCATTGACCGAAGAAGGCAATGTGTATTACCAGCACTGTCGTCAAGTGATGGACGGTTTGGAAGAAGCTGAACGCGCATTAAGTAACTTACGTGGAACACCTCAAGGCTTAATTAAATTAACGGCTCCTGTCACCTACGGTGAAAAATATATCATGCCGTTAGTGAATGATTTCATGCTGCAATACCCAGAACTTGAAGTGGTTATTGATATGACCAATAGACAGGTTGATTTAGTTGAAGGTAGCTTTGACTTAGCGATTCGTCTTGGTCGTTTGACAAGCTCTTCAATGATGGCAAAACGTTTAACTTCTCGTACGATGTATGTTTGTGCGTCTCCTGATTATCTTGCAAGATTTGGTGTACCACATTCACTTTCTGAATTACGTCACCATAACTGCTTGATCGGAAACTATGATCATTGGCGTTTTCAAGAATCAGGCAAAGAGAAAAGTGTTAGAGTCTCTGGGAATTTAAACTGCAATAGTGGTTACGGTTTACGTGATGCGGTATTAAAAGGGATCGGTATAGCGCAGTTACCTGATTACTATATTGATAAAGATTTAGATTCGGGTGCCATTGTTCCTATTTTGACTAACTACCAAGAGCCAGATGAAGGGATTTGGGCGCTGTATCCACATAACCGTCACCTATCACCTAAAATAAGAATGCTGGTGGACTTTTTGGCCGAGAAATTACCGCGAATTAGCCATTACGACGTATAAGCTAAAATGTATTTTTGACTGAATATGTAAATGATGACGATACAAGTAGAACCAAACGACGAACACTTTATGCGCCGTGCGATAGAGCTCGCAGCCAAAGCAGAAGAAGAAGGTGAAGTACCTGTTGGGGCCGTTGTTGTTTATAACGGTCAAGTGGTGGGTGAGGGCTGGAACCGATCTATTGGTCAACATGATGCCACAGCGCATGCAGAAATAATGGCGTTGCGACAAGCGGGTAAAGTGCTAGAAAATTACCGTTTAATTGATACTACATTGTATGTCACTTTAGAGCCTTGCCCAATGTGTGCAGGAGCTATGGTGCATTGTCGTGTGGGAAAGGTCGTTTACGGTGCTGATGATCTAAAAACAGGGGCGGCTGGAAGTACCATGAATTTACTTAGCTATGATGGCGTCAATCATCATGTAGAGCAAACATCAGGCGTATTAGTCGAGGAATGTCGTGCTCAGCTACAAGCTTTTTTTAAACGTCGACGAGCAGAGAAAAAAGCGGCAAAGCTATTAGCTAAACAACAGATGGCGAATGATCAGTCGCTTTAACCTATCGCCTAACAACGGAAAAGAAAAAGCTCAGGGATAACCTGAGCTTTTTTGTTTTTAAATTTTATATTGTGGGCGATTTATTTTGAGGTCGAGACCGAAATCGCAGCTGAGGTTGCTGTCGCCTGAGAAGGGCTAGTTAGGGTGTTTCTTGCCGCTGATGAAGTTTGTATTAGTTTATTCGGTAATGTGATGGTCTGTAATCCATTAATAATCGTGACATCATCACCATCATAATTGTCGCTATGCGTCTGCTCAAAACCAATAATACTTTGGTAATAACGGCGGATCCCTTCAACATAGTTAACCGCTTCTGTACCGCGCGCATACCCATAGCGAGTTTGCGTGTAATACTTTCGCTGTTGTAATAGTGGCAAACGTTGCTTTACATCAGCCCATGTATTGGGATTACCATGTTGTGCTTTCGTTAGACGACGAGCATCCATCATATGACCGAATCCAATATTGTATGAGGCAAGAGCAAACCAAACTTTCTCGTGCTCATCAATACTGTCAGGCACACGGGCAACCATTTTTCTCAAATACTCGGTACCTCCACGAATACTTTGCTCTGGATTGAGGCGATCAGTAACACCAACAGATTTCGCAGTTGGATTGGTCAGCATCATCATGCCACGAACGCCTGTTGGAGAAACCGCTTGTGGATCCCAATGCGACTCTTGATAAGCAAGAGCGGCAATTAAACGCCAATCAAACTCGTTAGCATACTTTTTAAATAGCCCTTGCCACTTAGGCAATTTATTATCGAGTGCGCGTAAAAATGCACGAGTGTCAACGTAATCAAATTGTTCGACATGGCCGAAGTATTTCTCTTCTAGCTGTGCTAATTCACCGCTTTGTTTTATATGACCAAAAAATTCAATTAAGAGGGCATATAAGCTGTCATTGTTACTGTCTTTGACAAACCAGCTAATAGGTTCATCTTCAGTTAGTTCAAGTGCGATTGCTAATTCAGGATGAGTTCGTTGTAGTAGGGCAACATCAACAGAATCGGCAACGGTATAATCTAACTCGCCATTAGCGACTTTACGTAATAGGTCATCGATATCGGTTTCTTTGATCGATTGCCATGTTAGGTTGGGATATTTTTTCTTGAGCTCTTCTAATTTACGTTCATGACTAGAGCTAGCTACAACAGCTAACGAACGGTCAGTATTGGCTAATTCTTCAATATCGCGAGGGCGGCGTTTCCCTTTCTTATAAACAACCACTTGGCTGGCATAATAATAAGCAGGAGCAGGGTGAAAACCTTGCAAACGTTGAGGCGTTACCGTTAATCCTGCTGCAACAATATCAATATCGTCATTTTTTAAAGCAGGGAATAAGCCCGAGAGGGTAAACATGGTTTGCATTTCCAGCTTTACGCCTAGCTCTTTAGCAAAACGTTGAGCTAATTCATAATCTAGGCCTGTTGGTCCATCAGCCCCTATATAATAAGACAGCTGATTATTTAACGTACCTACACGTAATACACCGCTTTCACGAATGCGCTCTAAAGGATCAAGCGGTTTTTCTTGCCATTGGCAACCACTTAATAATAAAGCAAGCATTAATGATATGAGTACACGGTATATATTGGTAAGAGATTGAAGGTATATCAACAAAGCTAACCTAACTTAAAAATGAGCTGTCATTTATATCAAAGTGAACGGTAGTGGAAAAGCTGAACCCTGTCGTTGGATGTGTTAATTCACGGATTGAAACAAAAAAATAGTCTCCTTTTGTTTTATCGGTTAGTTTTTGCTCAAAAAATCGGGCTAATGTCAAAATTACTGATAAATTCAGGATGTTTGAAAAAAAAACACGCAAACGGTTGCGTCAGGTGTTACGTCACAAAAAAAAATCGCTTATACTGCGCGGGTGCGAAATCGATTATTCATCTATTTAGTCAATAATCAGGGATAAATCAGAGGTGACATTGACGTAATTACCCCATTTTTTGGGAGTTAGGCCAATATTACTTTTCTTTAACCGCTAATCGAGAGACGTTTGCACATGGAAATTTTGCGTGGTTCACCCGCACTGTCTGAGTTTCGCGTTAATAAGCTACTTGAGCGTTGCCGCGAATTCGATCTGCCTGTGTCAGGTATTTATGCTGAGTTTATGCACTTTGCTGATGTATCTGCTGCCCTTACTGCTGATGAGCATAGCAAACTAGCGAGTCTTTTAACTTACGGTCCAACGATTGCAGAGCACGAGCCTTGTGGCACCTTGCTACTTGTTACCCCTCGTCCGGGGACAATTTCTCCTTGGTCATCAAAATCGACCGATATTGCCCGTAATTGTGGCTTAAAATCAATTAAGCGTCTTGAACGTGGTACCGCATATTACATTGAATCAACTTGCGAGCTATCAGCATCACAATTAGCGCAAGTCAAAGCGTTAATCCACGATCGCATGATGGAAGTGATTGTTGGCGATTTTGAAGCCGCGGCTGCTTTATTCAAACAAGCAGAGCCAGCACCGGTGAAAAGCGTTGATATCCTTGCTGGTGGTCGCCAGGCATTAGAGCAAGCCAACCTTACGTTAGGACTTGCCTTAGCTGAAGATGAAATTGACTACTTAGTTGAGAACTTCACCAAACTAGGTCGAAATCCAAATGACATTGAGTTGATGATGTTTGCTCAGGCGAACTCAGAGCACTGTCGACATAAAATCTTTAATGCAGATTGGACTATTGATGGTGTTGATCAAGACAAGTCATTGTTCAAGATGATCAAAAATACCTATGAGCAAAACCATGAGCACGTATTGTCGGCGTATAAAGACAATGCAGCAGTAATGGAAGGCTCAAAAGTAGGGCGTTTCTTCCCCGATCCAGAATCTCGTCAATATAACTACCACCATGAAGATACTCATATCTTAATGAAGGTAGAAACGCATAACCACCCAACCGCTATTTCCCCATGGCCGGGCGCATCAACAGGTTCGGGCGGTGAAATTCGTGATGAAGGTGCAACGGGTATTGGCGGTAAACCTAAAGCAGGTTTAGTGGGCTTTACTGTCTCTAACCTTAAAGTTCCGGGGTTTGAACAACCTTGGGAAACTGATTTTGGTAAACCAGACCGCATTGTTACAGCGCTTGATATTATGCTTGAAGGCCCACTTGGCGGCGCGGCATTTAATAATGAATTTGGACGTCCAAACCTATTGGGTTACTTCCGTACTTACGAAGAAAAAGTGACGTCGCATGCCGGTGAAGAAGTACGTGGTTACCATAAGCCAATTATGATCGCGGGTGGTATGGGTAATATCCGTGCTGATCACGTACAGAAAAAAGAAATTCCAGTTGGCGCGAAGTTAATTGTTCTTGGCGGCCCTGCAATGAATATCGGTCTTGGCGGTGGTGCTGCTTCATCAATGGCATCAGGTCAATCGGCAGAAGATCTGGATTTTGCTTCTGTACAACGTGAAAACCCAGAAATGGAACGTCGCTGTCAGGAAGTGATTGATCGCTGTTGGCAGCTGGGTGACGCTAACCCAATTGCCTTTATTCACGATGTGGGCGCGGGTGGTATTTCAAACGCTTTACCTGAGTTGGTTGATGATGGCGAGCGTGGTGGTAAATTCCAACTTCGTGATGTTCCTAACGATGAACCAGGTATGAGCCCGCTAGAGATTTGGTGTAACGAATCTCAAGAGCGTTATGTTATGGCCGTTGCACCAGAACATATGGCGGTTTTCGATGCGATTTGTCAGCGTGAACGTGCGCCGTATGCCGTTGTGGGTGAAGCGACAGAAGAGCGTCATTTAACCTTAGAAGATAGCCATTTCGACGATACGCCAATTGATATGCCAATGGATATTCTATTGGGCAAAGCGCCGAAAATGCACCGTGATGTAAAATCACAAAAAGTAGAAGGCCAAGCGATTGACCGCAGTGGTATTGACTTAGTTGAAGCGACGCAGCGTATTCTCCGTCTGCCAGCTGTGGCTGAAAAAACCTTCCTTATTACAATTGGCGATCGCACAGTTACCGGCTTGGTTGCACGCGATCAAATGGTAGGTCCATGGCAAGTACCTGTTGCTAACTGTGCAGTTACTGCTGCTAGTTACGATACCTACCATGGTGAAGCGATGTCTATGGGTGAGCGTACACCTGTTGCATTACTCGATTTTGGCGCATCTGCACGCTTAGCTGTCGGTGAAGCGGTTACTAATATTGCGTGTAGCGATATTGGTGATATGAAGCGTATCAATCTTTCGGCTAACTGGATGTCACCAGCAGGTCACCCTGGCGAAGATGCTGGCTTATATGAAGCCGTGAAAGCGGTCGGTGAGGAGTTATGTCCAGCACTTGGTTTGACGATTCCTGTTGGTAAAGACTCAATGTCAATGAAAACCAAGTGGCAACAAGACGGTGAAGAGAAAGAAGTGACGTCTCCATTGTCGCTGATTATCACTGCATTTGGTCGTGTTGAAGATGTGCGTAAAACCGTGACACCTCAGCTGCGTACAGATAAAGGTGATACAAGCCTATTATTAGTCGATTTAGGTTGTGGTAAAAACCGCCTAGGTGCAACAGCACTGGCGCAGGTTTACAAGCAATTGGGTGATAAGCCTGCTGATGTAGATAGTCCTGAATTACTGAAAGGCTTCTTCTATGCAATGCAATCGTTAGTACGTGATGAAAAACTACTCGCTTACCACGACCGTGGTGATGGTGGTTTATACGTCACGCTAGCTGAAATGGCATTTGCAGGCCACACGGGTATTGAAGTTGATATTAATACTGGCAGTGAAGATGCAGTTGATGATGTATTAGCCTCGCTATTTAACGAAGAGTTAGGTGCCGTTATTCAAGTACGTACTGATGATCTTGATTTTGTTCAGTCGGTACTTGCAGCAAACGGTCTTGAAGCATGCAGCCATATTTTAGGTACTGTGGTTGAAGAAGATGTTGTTCGTATTTGGAATGGCAATGATTTAGTGCTAGAGCAAAACCGTACCGAACTTCGTGCTGTATGGGCTGAAACTACTTACCAAATGCAAGCGATGCGTGATAACCCAGCTGGCGCATTGCAAGAATTTGAAGCCAAGAAAGATACCCAAGATCCTGGTTTAAATGTCAAGCTGACGTTTGATATTAATGATGATGTAGCGGCTCCATTTATTGCCCCTGCGATTAATCTTGGCGCTAAACCGCAAATGGCGATTTTACGTGAGCAAGGGGTTAACTCTCACGTTGAAATGGCGGCAGCCTTTGATCGTGCAGGCTTTGATGCGAAAGATGTTCATATGAGTGACATTTTAGCGGGTAACGTGAAACTTGATGGTTTCAACGGCTTAGTTGCTTGTGGTGGTTTCTCTTACGGTGATGTATTAGGTGCGGGTGAAGGTTGGGCGAAGTCAGTATTGTTTAACAATATTGCGCGTGATCAATTTGAAGCTTTCTTTAACCGTAATGATACGTTGGCATTAGGTGTTTGTAACGGTTGTCAGATGATGTCTAACCTTCGTGACTTAATTCCAGGTGCTGATTTATGGCCGCGTTTTGTACGCAATGAATCTGAGCGTTTTGAAGCTCGTTTTAGCTTGGTTGAAGTACAACAAAGCCCATCATTATTCTTTAACGAAATGGCAGGCTCTCACATGCCAATTGCGGTATCTCATGGTGAAGGTCGTGTTGAAGTGCGTAATGCTGATCATCTTGCTGCATTAGAGCAAACCGATATTGTTGCACTACGATATATTGATAACTACGGTAAGCTAACAGAACAGTACCCTGCGAACCCTAATGGTTCACCAAACGGTATTACCAGTGTGACGACAACAGATGGCCGTGTAACCATCATGATGCCGCACCCTGAGCGTGTGTTTAGAACCGTTGCAAACTCATGGCACCCAGATGACTGGAGTGAAAATAGCCCATGGATGCGTATGTTTAGAAATGCGCGTGTTAATTTAGGTTAATAAAGAACAGCGTTGAAGAATCAAAAAACCGCCAGAAATGGCGGTTTTTTATTCTTCTTGTATAAAAATCACTTTTTCAACCCTTTAATTGATAATAATCACATTAAAAATTGAAAATAGACGGTTATAATTGGGGAATAAGATGTAATGGAATTTTTATTGCGATAAAGGATTATATATGGGAGAAGGTATTCCCAGAGTTTTACGTTTATGTATTGCATCCCAAATACTGGCAGTGCTGGTTGCGCTGAGCATTTTTCGTCAATTCGACCGATTTGACCAATTTTTTACTACCTCTCAAATAGTTATAGTGCCAAATATTATCGTTTTACTGGTCTTATTTTCTGGCGTGTTGGCAATTATTGGTTTACTAAAAGGCCAAAAATGGGGATTTCTTCCTCTGTATTTCTACATACCTGCTGCAACGATGTTTCTTAATATCAGTATTATTCCGATACTCCCCGAACTTGTCCTTAGTATTTATCGCAATCAGGTGATCTTAGGGCTAAATAGTGTAGTTTTAGTGTATTCAGTTTTTTTATTATTGCGTAGGATGGATCGAAACTTACTGCATGAAGTTTAAATAAATTTAAATTTGTCTGTAGGATCTGCGATAATGAGAGCAATTAAATCAATTGCTTGTAAGTAAAAATATTACTTCTGCTCAGTAAAGGATGATGAGAATGAAAAAAATTGAAGCGATAATTAAGCCATTTAAGCTTGATGACGTTCGTGAGGCATTAGCGGAAGTAGGTATTACTGGCATGACTGTGTCTGAAGTGAAAGGGTTTGGACGTCAGAAAGGCCATACCGAATTATACCGTGGCGCAGAATACATGGTCGATTTTTTACCTAAAGTGAAAATTGAAATTGTTGTCACTGATGAAGTAGCAGAGCAATGCATTGATACGATTGTTGAAACGGCACAAACAGGTAAGATTGGTGATGGTAAAATCTTCATGTTTGATATTGAACGTGTAGTGCGTATTCGTACCGGAGAAGAAGACGAAGACGCGATTTAAGTTGTATAAGAATACAAAAAAGGGGCATTACATTGACTGTAATGCTCCTTTTTTATTGCTAATTCACATCAGGGACCACAGGGTTATATCGGCCTGGTTTGTAGTTCATTGCAAGGACAATATTTAGGGTAATTGCACCAAGAATTGAAAGCAATAAAGTGGTTGGGGTAACAAAGAAAAAGGATGCAACCAAGATACAGATATCTATCGACATTTGGATTTTTCCTGCTGAAATACCAAATTTATCTTGAAGGAATAAAACCAGAACATTAAATCCACCAAGACTGGTGTGATGACGGAATAATATCAGCATACCAAGCCCCATCAATAAGCCACCAATCACTGCGCAGTAAATTGGATTAAGCCAACTGATAGCTAATACATGGTGAAGGTTATCCACCATAATAGAGACCAATGCACCAGATAAGACGCTGCTAATAGCAAAAGATTTGCCCATTCTAAACCATGCCATTAAATAAAACGGACAGTTCATTAAAAAATACAGCTTACCAAAAGAGATATCGACAAAATGGGTGAGTAGTAACGCGAGTCCTGTCGTGCCTCCCGTTAATAACTGGCTTTGCTGTAGAAAAAATATGCCCTGAGCAACAATAAATGTCCCCGTTAAAATAGCGATCATATTTTCATGAACAGGATGTTTAATACGACTCAATGGAACAACTCCTTGTAAATAATAAAGCCATAGTAAGAGGGAATAAGAATTTATAAAAGTTTACGTGTGAAAAGCACTTTTTAGCGTTGTAATTTATTTTTTACACTGTTGTAAATAATTTTATTGTTAAAATACTTGCCATCTATATTTGATTTAAAATCGAGCCATGAATCGTATATCAAGATGAAAATTATTCATGCTCTATTGAAAATAAACCGAGTTAATCATTAAGAAAAAGAACAATTAGGACTACCTGATTTAGATCAATTTATGTAAGATAGACGATAATTAACAAGCAAGACGAAAACGTTTGCGTCTACGTGGCGCCTAGCATTGCGATTTTTCAGTTTTTGCTCAAAATGGTATTTAACTTAGCTGAGTTAGGAGATACAGATGCTAAAGCGCGATATGAATATTGCTGATTATGATGCGGAACTATTTGCAGCCATTCAGGAAGAAACAGCTCGTCAGGAAGAACACATCGAGTTGATTGCTTCTGAAAACTATACAAGCCCACGTGTAATGGAAGCGCAAGGCTCTCAGCTAACAAACAAATATGCTGAAGGTTATCCAGGCAAGCGCTATTACGGTGGTTGTGAGTTTGTTGATAAAGCCGAGCAACTGGCTATCGACCGTGCTTGTCAGCTATTTGGTGCAGAATACGCGAACGTTCAGCCTCACTCAGGCTCACAAGCGAACAATGCTGTTTACATGGCACTTCTGAATGCTGGCGATACCGTACTAGGTATGAGTCTTGCTCACGGCGGTCACTTAACTCACGGTTCACCTGTAAACTTCTCTGGTAAGCTTTACAACGTGATCCCATACGGTATCGATGAAAGCGGTCAAATTGATTACGCTGAAGTTGAAGCGTTAGCGCTTGAGCATAAACCAAAGATGATCATCGGTGGTTTTTCAGCTTACTCTCAAATTGTTGATTGGAAACGCATGCGTGAGATCGCAGACAAAGTTGGCGCGTACTTCTTTGTGGATATGGCGCACGTAGCGGGTCTGATTGCAGCGGGTGTTTATCCTAACCCAGTTCCACATGCACATGTTGTTA
This sequence comes from Photobacterium sp. GB-56, assembly GCF_003026105.1. Lineage (GTDB taxonomy): Bacteria > Pseudomonadota > Gammaproteobacteria > Enterobacterales > Vibrionaceae > Photobacterium. The sequence continues at coordinate 52,204 of NZ_PYNW01000001.1, forward strand.
CAACAACAACGCACAAAACACTAGCAGGTCCTCGTGGTGGTCTTATCCTATCTAATGAAGGTGAAGATCTTTATAAGAAGCTGAACTCTGCAGTATTCCCTGGTGGTCAAGGTGGCCCTCTAATGCATGTTATTGCGGCAAAAGCAGTCGCATTTAAAGAAGCAATGGAGCCAGAATTTAAAGACTACCAAGCACGTGTTGTTGAAAACGCAAAAGTAATGGTAGGTGAATTCCTAGAGCGCGGTTACAAGATTGTTTCTGGTAGCACTGAAAACCACTTATTCCTTGTTGATTTGATCGATAAAGGTATCACTGGTAAAGAAGCCGATGCAGCACTAGGTGCCGCTAACATCACAGTTAACAAAAACAGTGTACCAAATGACCCACGTAGCCCATTTGTAACATCAGGGATCCGTGTTGGCACACCGTCTATTACTCGTCGTGGCTTTACTGCTGATGATGCGCGTCAACTTGCAGGTTGGATGTGTGATGTTTTAGACAATGTTGATAACGAAGAAGTTATTGCAGAAACAAAAGCAAAAGTTTTAGATATTTGTAAGCGTCTACCTGTTTACGCTTAATCTACTTAGATGCATTAAGTAACATAACTGTCGAGTTATGATGATAAAGGCTTACCACTAGGTAAGCCTTTTTTATATTTTGCGCTTTTTCGGAGTGAACAATAAACCGACTATTCGTGGCTTTTTAATCAAAATGAGTAGAAAAACAGGGTGAATATTCTCATTAACGGTTTTAAATGAGTTACACTGAAGCGATTAAATGTAGGAGGCTAAATGCATTGTCCTTTTTGCGGTGCGAATGACACCAAAGTAATCGATTCACGATTGGTTGCGGATGGCCACCAAGTGCGCCGACGCCGCCAATGTTTAGCTTGTAATGAACGTTATACGACCTTTGAAACGGCCGAATTGGTAATGCCTCGTGTGGTGAAAACCAATGGCAATCGTGATCCGTTTAATGAAGAAAAACTTCGAGGTGGTATTCAACGCGCATTAGAAAAACGCCCTGTGAGTACGGATGACATCGAGCGTGCGATTAATAATATTAAAACTCGTTTACGCGCAACTGGAGAGCGAGAAGTGCCTTCAGAGATGATCGGCAACTTAGTGATGGAAGCATTAAAAGAGCTCGATAAAGTCGCCTATATTCGCTTTGCATCGGTTTACCGTAGTTTTGAAGATATTCGTGAGTTTGGTGAAGAAATAGCCAAACTAGAACGTTAAGCTGAGTGTAATGTTTACTAACCTTGATACACGATTAATGCTACGCGCTATTCAGTTAGCTAAACGTGGTTGTTTTACAACAGCGCCAAACCCGAAGGTGGGTTGTGTTATTGCTAATGGCGATGAAATCCTTGGTGAAGGTTTTCATTTTCGCGCGGGAGAATCCCATGCGGAGGTGTTTGCATTAAAACAAGCAGGTGCGCGCGCGAAAGGTGCAACAGCCTATGTCACTTTAGAGCCCTGCTCTCATTACGGACGCACACCACCTTGCGCTGAAGCATTAATTAAATCAGGCGTAAGTAGAGTTATTTGTGCCATGGTTGATCCTAACCCGTTAGTGGCTGGATGTGGCGTTGAAATGTTGCAAAAAGCGGGGGTAGATGTGCAAGTAGGGCTTCTTAAAGAAGAGGCTCAAGCCATTAATAAAGCGTTCATTAAACAAATGACAACCAAGATGCCGTATGTTGAATTAAAACTGGCATCAAGTCTTGACGGTAAAACAGCGTTAGCGAACGGTGAAAGTAAATGGATCACTGGGCCTTATGCTCGTGCTGATGTTCAACGTCATCGTGCGCAAGCTGGTGCAATATTATCAACCAGTGCCACTGTTATCGCTGATGATCCATCACTGAATGTGCGTTGGAGTGAGTTGGGTACACAGATTCAAGATGAATATCCACAAGCAGATGTTCGTCAACCTATTCGCGTTATTATTGACAGCCAAAACCGATTAACCCCGGCATATCAGTTATTTCACCTTCCGGGAGAAACGATTTTGGCACGCGCAGAAATAGGTAATGAAGATTGGCCTGACTCCGTGTCTCAGTGGATAATTCCTACCCGAGAAAATAGCCAACAACTCGATCTCACATTACTCATGCGTAAGTTAGCAGAAAATGGCATAAACCATATTTGGGTTGAAGCTGGCGCTGGGCTTGCGGGTGGATTACTTGAAGCACAATTAGTTGATTGTTTGATTTTATATCAGGCCCCAAAATTAATGGGGGCTGATAGTCGTAGTTTAATGAATTTATCGCCATTAACCGCGATGGATCAAGTTATCGATCTGAATATTACAGATCTACGTATGGTTGATTGTGATGTAAAAATTACAGCCACCGTTAAACGCTGTTAATCAATAGAATAAAGAAGCAAGGACTCTCCATGTTCACCGGTATCATTGAAGCAATTGGAACCATTACCGCTTTAACACCTAAAGGCGCTGATATTTCTGTCACTGTCGACTCAGGCAATCTTGATCTGTCCGATGTTAAATTGGGTGACAGTATTGCGACAAATGGGGTGTGCTTAACTGTGGTTAAATTGACAGGTAAAGGCTATGTTGCTGATCTGTCATTAGAAACCTTAAAACGTACTGCCTTTGCTCATTATCAGGCTGGTCAGGTCGTCAACTTAGAAAAAGCGATGTTACCGACGACGCGTTTTGGCGGTCATATGGTATCTGGTCATGTTGATGCTGTTGCTGAGATTATTGAACGTCACCATACGGGACGCGCTATTGAGTTTTGGGTAAAAGTACCCGCGCATTTAGCGAAATATATCTCAGAAAAAGGCTCGGTTGCGGTTGATGGGATTAGCTTAACGGTGAATGAAATTAATGGTGATGAATTTAAGTTAACCATTGTTCCGCATACAGCATTAGAAACAACAATGGACGCATTCAAACCAGGCCGAATGATAAATCTTGAAGTAGATGTGATTGCCCGCTATTTAGAGCGTTTAATGTTGGGTGATAAAGCTGCAGATAAAAAACCGCAAGTCACAATGGATTTATTAGCGAGAACGGGTTTTCTTGGCTAAATATGATGATTAGCTAGTCAGCTAAGGTACATAAGAATTAAGGGTAGTGTTATGGCTTTAAGCAGCGCAAAAGAAATTATTGATGATATTCGTCAGGGCAAAATGGTTATTCTGATGGATGATGAAGATCGTGAAAATGAAGGCGATCTGATTATTGCATCTGAAAAAATTACACCTGAAGCTATTAATTTTATGGCGACCTATGGTCGTGGTCTAATTTGTCTGACACTGAGCAAAGCCCGTTGTCAAAAATTGAACTTGCCTTTAATGGTTCAAGAAAATACCGAACAGTTTGGCACACCTTTCACTGTTTCTATTGAAGCAGCTGAAGGGGTAACTACGGGTATTTCAGCCGCTGATCGTTCTCGCACAGTACAAGCAGCCGTTGCAGCAAATGCGACTGCAGCTGATATTGTTATGCCGGGCCATATCTTCCCATTAATGGCACAAGAAGGTGGCGTATTAACCCGCGCAGGTCACACTGAAGCGGGTTGTGATGTTGCGCGTTTAGCTGGCCTTGAGCCATCAAGTGTGATTGTTGAGATCTTAAATGAAGATGGCACGATGGCACGTCGCCCGCAGCTTGAAGTGTTTGCGGAAAAACATGGCCTTAAATTAGGTACAATTGCTGATCTGATTGAATACCGTAATAATCATGAAACCACGATTGAGCGTGTAGCTGAGTGTCGATTACCAACAGAGTTCGGTGAGTTTGAGATGATCACTTACCGTGACAAGATTGATAACGAAGTGCACTATGCGCTGCGTAAAGGCAATATCAAAGCGGGTGAAGAAACGCTTGTACGTGTTCACTTGCAAGATACGTTTAAAGATATTCTGCAATCAGGTGCAACGCAATGGACGCTGCCTGCAGCAATGAAGCGCATTAGCGAAGAAAATGGTGTATTGGTTATTTTAAGTAAACAAGAACCAACTGATGCCATTATTCATAAAGTGAAAAATATTGCTGCGGAAGAAGCAGGTCAACCTAAGGTGAAAGTGACACAGAAAGATCCGTCTCGCCAAGTTGGTGTAGGCTCACAAATTCTTTCTGATTTAGGCGTAAGTAAAATGCGTTTATTGTCATCAAGTACGCAACGTTATCATTCACTATCAGGTTTTGGCTTAGAAGTCGTTGAGTATATTTGTGATTAAATTCACCAAATGTTAGACGCTAGTGATAAAATAACTGATATCTGCGGTAGCTAAAGACAATTATTATTTTTAACTACCGCTTTCAATACTGTTTATTGGTCGAATCAAGGACAGATAAGCAATAAATATTAACAAATCTGTTGAAACCGACGGTTGTCCATAGCAGAGATATTGCAAAGTGTGATAGACTCCCGCGGTTTCTCAAACCGGAAAGACATAGTCACAGGAAGGCCCATGAAGGTAATTGAAGGCGCCATCGCGGCACCAAACGCAAAAGTTGCTATCGTAATTGCACGCTTCAACAGCTTTATTAACGAAAGCTTACTTTCAGGTGCATTAGATGCGCTGAAACGTCAAGGACAGGTTAGCGAAGACAACATTACTGTTGTTCGTTGTCCTGGTGCTTACGAGCTACCACTTGTTGCTCAACAGGTTGCTAAAAGCGACCGTTATGATGCAATCGTTGCTCTAGGCTCAGTTATTCGTGGCGGTACACCGCACTTCGATTATGTTGCCGGTGAGTGTAATAAAGGTCTAGCACAAATCGCACTTGAGTATAATACTCCAGTTGCTTTTGGTGTTTTGACTGTAGATTCTATTGAACAAGCCATTGAGCGTGCCGGTACCAAGGCTGGTAATAAAGGGGCAGAGGCTGCACTAAGCGCGCTCGAAATGGTTAATGTCCTGTCCCAAATCGAATCCTAATAATGGGGGTTACTGTGAAACCAGCCGCACGTCGTAATGCACGTCAGTTTGCTGTACAAGCTATTTACTCTTGGCAACTTACGAAAGGTAATGTTGCTGATATTGAGCAACATTTTCTTTCTGGCGATAAGTTTGAAGAAGAAGAACATCAAGCTGATGCGCCAGTTCTTGCTGCACCACATACTGATGTTAGCTACTTCCGTGATCTGTTCACAGGCGTAGTACTAAGCCACCAAGAACTTGATAGCAAGATGCGTCCATACTTATCTCGTCCTCTACAGGATCTTGATCAGATGGAACTTGCGCTACTTCGTCTTGCAATGTACGAAATGGTTAAGCGTGAAGACGTACCATTTAAAGTTGTTATTAACGAAGCAATCGAATTAGCTAAGCTATTCGGTGCGGAAGATAGCCACAAGTTCGTTAATGGTGTACTTGATAAAGCTGCACCAACACTTCGTAAAGAAAAGTAATTTTCGAAGTAACGAAACTAGATAAAAGAAGTCAGCTTAGCTGGCTTTTTTTTTATCTATTGTGTTGATATGAAGCAATCGTAAAGATAAGGGCATTATAATGGTGGCTGATAATGGATGAGTTGAACGATTATGGCACAAGGTGAATTTGATTTAATTGGGCGGTACTTTGAACACCAGAATGTTAAGCGAGAAGATGTTGATCTTGCGATTGGTGATGATTGCGCATTAGTTCGTGTTCCAGAAGGGTGTCAATTAGCGATCAGTACCGATTCGTTAGTTGCCGGCACGCATTTTCTGCAAGATGCTGATCCTAAATTAGTCGCACATAAAGCATTAGCCTCAAATTTAAGTGATCTAGCCGCCATGGGAGCAACGCCTGCTTGGGTTTCTTTGGCGTTAACACTACCGACGTTTGATGAGCATTGGCTAAATCAGTTTTGTGAGGGGTTCTTCCAATTAGCTGAGCAGTATAATGTTCAACTTATTGGTGGGGATACCACCAAAGGTCCTCTCAGTATTACTCTAACGGTTCAAGGGTTTGTTCCTAACGGGCAAGCATTGACACGTAGTGGTGCTAAGGTAGGTGATTCAATATATGTGACCGGTCAATTGGGTGATAGCGCAGCAGGTTTAGCGTTATTATTAACGGACAAACCATATCATGATCTTGCTCTGTCTTATGCCTTAAAAGAACGTCATTTTATGATGACACCGCAGGTAGAAGCAGGAATTGCATTGCGTGGTATTGCATCTGCTGCGTTAGATATTTCCGATGGTTTAATTGCAGATTTAGATCATATAGTTAAACGATCAGGTGTCGGAGCTGAAATTTATATCGAGCAGCTTCCTTTATCTTCTGAGCTAATCGCCTATTGTTCGACACCAGAGCAAGCGCAGCAATTGGCATTAAGCAGCGGTGAAGAATACCAATTGTGTTTTACTGTACCGAAGCATCAATGTCTTGAAGTTGAATCTTTAATGATGGCAAAAGGTATTCAAGTGTCTCGTATTGGTCAGTTAACTCAATCTAGTGGTATTGTTTTATTACAACAAGGTGAGCCTATTGATTGGCAAGTGTCAGGGTGGGATCATTTTATGAGTTCAAATAAGTAAGGTATCAGCGTGTCTACAAATCCTAAAGATTTATTGAAAATGAGTAACCCTTGGCATTTATTAGCAACAGGGTTTGGTAGTGGTTTAGCGAAGTACGTGCCTGGCACGATGGGTACATTAGCTGCTGTTCCACTCTATTTACTGTTAGCACAGTTACCTTTTAGCTGGTACTTAGTTGTCGTGTTTATTGCTGCGTTGATTGGTATAAAAATTTGTACCATCACCTCTAACGATATGCAGGTACATGATCATGGCAGTATTGTGTGGGATGAATTTGTTGGTTTTTGGATCACAATGGCAATCGCCCCAGAAGCCACATGGCAGTGGGTATTAACGGGCTTTATTTTATTCCGTTTCTTCGACATGGTAAAACCATGGCCAATTAGCTGGCTAGACAAACATGTTAAAGGTGGCTTTGGCATTATGGTTGACGATATTCTTGCCGGTTTCATGGCAATGATTGCGTTATGGGTGGTTGGCTACTGGCTTGGTTTTTAGTTAAACCTAACGATCACATTATAAAATTGATTTAGAAGCTGCATTCGTGCAGCTTTTTTTGTTTTTATCTCCTCAATTTTTACAAAATATAATGTGTCGCATTCCTAATAAAATCATTTATTTTTCATCATAAATCTGACGGTTTAACTAGTCTCAAATTATGTAGATAGAGAGAAGGGATTGCTCTATGAGTACCTATCTGAAAATAATCAGTGTTGGTTTATTAACCGTTGCTTCGATGGCTGATGGACAAGTTTATCCATCAACGGAAACGGCTTGGGTGTTAACGGGAAACTGGCAACAGCCAACCGCAATATCGGAATTAAATACGATTAAAGAAGTTAGGCGCTGGGAAGCGGATCATGCTGATGTTGTATTTGGTAGCTTACAAGATGTCGATTTAAATCAAAAGACCATTGCGATGGGTTATATCTACGTACACAAACTTGATTGTCGCCCAGATGAACAGCAAGGGTGGCTTCACCGCCATGCTTACCTGAATGGGCACGATCCTGAAAAGGGCTACATGCATTATAAAAATGATACTCAACTTACCGTTCCTGATCAAAGCCAAGGGTTAGATTACCTATTAAATGGCGAATCGATGTTAAGTATTCTTATTCGAAATAATGACTTCTTGACTGCGCGTTTTCCTTTAACCGTTAATGATAATGAACAAATTATTTTTCATGCTGCTTACCCGTTTGAAAATATCGTCATTGATAGTAATCAGCATCCTGAATTACGGATCACGAGAGTAAATGATGATGGTGATATTGGTGGTTTAGAAAAAGCAGATGTACATTGGATTCAACGAGAAGGTAAATGGTTTGGTCATATTAACCAGCGCTGGTTACCGACAAACGCTAGGTTCCAAGGACGTGAGCTGAATACTGGAAATAAGGCATTAAAGGCGGGGTATCGTAGTTGGGTAGTCGTTTTAAACTGGAAGAGCAAGGCGGAAGTGAAAGGCGTTAATATTGAGCCTTGGTTATCCGTTGTGAATACATCTGGTCAGCAATCCACAGCGACGATGTTGTTTCCTGGTTGGGATCCTAAAAACGATCCTAATGGTGATGGTTATGTTGATGATGATGAGTTTTTAGTAAGAGCTAATCAAGCGGCAAGTGCGAGATTTAAACATCAAGCTAGAGTGATCCCTACTGGAAAAATGTGGGCGGGCAGTTGCTGGTATCGGACTAATTTTAATGATGACTCTTTTAATCAAAATCATGCTAATTGGTATAAATATGATTGGAAACGTCAAGGTTTAACCGGTGCTTACAATGATGATATGGCCAAATTGTTCAGTACTAACCAATTTAATGTTCAATTTGGCGGACAAATATTAGAAGCGCCGATTCGAGCTGGCACCTCAAAAGCGGCGGGATATTATGCAGCGAAAATGTCTGATTTTCTTGATTTAGTTAAATCGACTACGGACAGTCAGTGGCTATCTGCTAATATTTCTGAGCTTAATTTGTGGGAATACCCTGATTGGCCAAAGCAATTAAGGGGGGTGGTGGATGTTTGGTTACGAGAGCATTATTTAAGCCCTGCAATTGGCTTAGAGCGATTACAATCCTATTGGGACAGCTATGCGTTAGCAGCACTCGGCGATAAAAGCTTAATAATGACCACAACTCGCGGTGGCAAAAGTCAACAAACACCATTAATTCAGCAAGCATGGGAAGACGATATCTATACCGGATTAGCCCTGTACTATCTGTTTAATATTCCCAATAAAACCTACTACCACAGCTGGAATCAAACCTTTATTTATGGCAGTAATAACACCCATGCCGATCCGAAACAGCTAAATAAAACCATTTGGTATCGCACTGGAGAGCCTAAGAATTGGGCGTATCAGCCCCAAAAGTTATTATCGGTTGATATTGGTAAACCAACGACCATACCTAACGGCTTTGAAGCGGTTAAATGGCTATCTAAAACAGGAAAAGTAGCAACGGATGAGACAAAGTTTGGAGATATTGCATTAGAGCCTGCGAATTGGTTTTGGTTATATCGAACAGGGTGGTTTGACGATGTTCCTAAAGATGGGGTTATCGCGCGGCAATATACGCAAGGGTTAGTGCTATATCGCGGTTCTAAATACCGTAATCACGCTGAATTTTATCAAGTTGATTCGATACGTGTACCATTATCTGGCCTGTATCAAAAAGTAAATTACGATGGTTCACTCGGTGAGCCGACACAGTATGTTGAAGTCAATGGCTATGAGGGTGTGATTTTAAAGAAAGTTGAGAAGGGCTGAGATGAACAATAAACGTAAGGCTAATAAAGAAAAAGGTTTTCCTGCTTAATAACAGAGAAAACCTTTTTCATAGTGCTTATTTGAACGGTGAAATTACTTAGCTAAATAAGTGCGAATTTGCTTTTCGATACCCGCACCATCAATTTCTAACATTTCATGCAGTTCAGCTTGTGTTCCTTGTTCAATGAATCGATCAGGCAAACCAATATTCAGTACTGGTTTCAGTGTCTTCTCTTTCATTAAAAATTCAATAACGCCGCTACCCGCACCGCCAGCAATCGCATTTTCTTCAACAGTTACAAGAACATCATGAGTTTTTGCTAATTCAAGTACTAAGGCTTCATCAAGCGGTTTCACAAAGCGCATGTCAGCAACAGTCGCATTTAAATTTTCTGCTGCTTCTAATGCATAGCCGAGCATGCTGCCAAAGTTTAAAATTGCGATTTTTTCACCTTCACGGCGAATGATACCTTTACCGATTTCAAGCTCTGTCATTGTAGGATCGACATCGACCTCCATACCGCAACCACGAGGGTAACGGACCGCACTTGGTCCTTGGTATTGGTGACCAGTATAGAGCATTTGACGACATTCATTTTCGTCACTCGGTGCCATAATCACCATGTTAGGAATACAGCGCATAAAGCTAATATCAAATGCACCTTGGTGGGTTTGACCATCAGCACCGACTAAGCCTGCACGATCAATGGCAAACATCACAGGAAGATCCATGATAGCAACATCATGAATTAATTGATCATATCCACGTTGAAGGAAAGTTGAGTAGATAGCGACAATAGGATGATAACCACCAATTGCCATGCCCGTTGCCAGTGTCACCGCGTGTTGTTCAGCAATCGCCACATCAAAGTATTGATCTGGGAACTCTTTAGAAAAGCGCACCATACCTGAGCCTTCACGCATAGCCGGTGTGATAGCCATCAATTTGTCATCAATAGCGGCCATATCACATAGCCAATCACCGAAAATATTAGAAAACGTCGGACTTGCATCCTTCGCTTTGGGTAATGGTTTCTGGCTTAAATCAAATTTAGGAACGGCATGGTAATTAATTGGATCCGCTTCAGCTGGCGCATAACCTTTGCCTTTTTTCGTCATAATATGAAGAAATTGTGGGCCTTTTAGGTTACGCATGTTTTTCAGTGTCTTAACAAGCTCATGCACATCGTGGCCATCAACAGGGCCAATGTAATTAAAGCCTAACTCTTCAAACATAGTGCTTGGCACAACCATGCCTTTGATATGCTCTTCTGCGCGTTTTACCATTTCTTTGATAGGAGGCGCATTGGATAGAACTTTCTTACCACCTTCACGAATAGAGGTATAGAAATTACCCGATAGTAAATGGGCTAAATGATTATTTAACGCGCCGACATTTTCAGAAATCGACATTTCATTGTCATTTAAGATAACTAGCATATCGCTGTGAACATCACCAGCATGGTTCATCGCTTCAAACGCCATGCCTGCGGTGATAGCGCCATCGCCAATAATGCTAACAACTTTGCGATTTAGGCCTTCTTTTTCTGCTGCAATCGCGAGACCTAGACCTGCACTAATGGAAGTTGATGAGTGACCAACCGAAAGTGTGTCGTACTCACTTTCACCGCGCCATGGGAATGGGTGCAAACCGCCTTTTTGGCGAATGGTTGCCATATCATCACGACGTCCTGTTAAAATTTTATGTGGGTAGGCTTGATGACCAACATCCCATATAACTTTATCAAAAGGCGTATTGTAGACGTAGTGAAGCGCAACGGTAAGCTCGACTGTACCGAGTCCGGAGGCAAAGTGGCCGCTGGTCTGACTCACAGATTTCAACAAATAGGTACGAAGTTCATCGCATACTTGTGGAAGGCTTTCAGCTGGCAATAATCGTAATTCATCAGGCGTGTTTGCGAGGGCCAGATGAGGGTATTTTGAGATATCCAAAGTCATAACAGTGTCGGCGCTTATACTGATTTAGCTTTTGCGTTCGATAATATATCGGGCAAAAACTTCTAATTGGGATGTATTGTAGGGTATAGCCGCTAATGCTTGTAGTGCTTCTTGATAAAGTAGTTGTGCTTTTTCTTGTGCACCATCTAAGCCAAGCAAGGCTGGATAGGTACTTTTATCCAAGGCAAGATCAGAACCTTGTGGTTTACCTAAGGTTTCGGTATCACTGATCACATCTAAAATGTCATCTTGCACTTGGAATGCAAGGCCAATAGCTTCTGCATACTGATCAAGTTGCGGCAAAATTGCTACGCCTTTATCACCAGCAGCTAATGCTCCTAAGCGGACGGCACAGCGAATCAAAGCCCCTGTTTTGTGTCGGTGGATTAATTCTAGTTGTTCTAATCCAACATGTTTACCTTCAGCATCAAGATCTAAGGCTTGCCCTAGACACATTCCGGCAGCGCCTGATGCTTTTGCAAGCTCACTTACCATAGCAATACGTTGGGTGTTGCCATCTTGGCTCAATTGTCCATTCGCCAAAATATCAAAAGCCAGTGTTTGTAGTGCGTCACCCGCAAGAATGGCAATGGCTTCATCAAACGCAATATGACAAGTGGGTTGACCACGACGTAATGCGTCATCATCCATCGCAGGTAAATCATCATGGATTAATGAGTACGCATGAATACACTCAACCGCAGCGGCTGGCGTGTCAAGATAGTCCTGAGTTACCCCTAACATTTCACCGGTTACATAGGTTAGAAAAGGACGCGCACGTTTGCCACCCAGCAGTGTTCCGTATTGCATGGCTTTAAGTAGGGCTTTATCTGCAAATGGTTGAGTTGATAACCAGTTTGCTAATACGTCATTACTACGTTGTTGATAGCACTTAAGGGATAGCGATAAAGAAGAACTATTGGTCATGGCTTGGTTCAAAATCAGTCAGTGGAGCTTCATCATCTGCCTGAAGCAAAATTTCTACACGTTGCTCAGCTTGTGTCAGCTTTTGTTGGCTGCTGCGAGCAAGAGAAATACCTCGTTCGAATTTTTTTAGCGCATCTTCCAGTGGGATATCGCCAGATTCTAGTTCATTGACAATGGCATCTAGCTCATCAAGGGCGGCTTCGAATGCCATATTTTCTGGTTTTTTTGCTGCCATATCATTTTCACTCTTATCTAAGTGCACGAAAAATAACGTAGAGAATTACTGGGGTCAAATTATGTCACAGGAATCTGTGTCGCTGACAGTAATTTTAATAAATAGTCTTCATTAATTGGTTAATAAAAAGCTAAATGAAAAGCTGAATTGGTCGATAAAGAGTTACTTTGCTGATGACATTCATCATTTAATGCTAAGAAGTGCCTTAGCGAAATAGTGAATATGGCGGTGGCTTTAAAGTTTTGGCTGTCTTTAGAGCGTATTATCTCAGTGATAGATTCAGATGTGTTGATTGATGTTCAATAAACGCAAGCCATTATTTTTACCTAGCAAAAGAGGATCATGCTTTGGATTTGGCGACGCTTATAGGATTGCTTGGTGCATTCGCATTCATTGTTATGGCTATGCTGCTCGGCGGCGATCTGGTTATGTTTTACGATACATCATCGATTTTGATTGTATTAGGCGGCAGTACTTTTGTTGTGTTAATGAAATACAACATTGGGCAATTTTTTGGTGCTGCAAAAATCGCCATTAAAGCCTTTATGTTTAAGACTGATAATCCAGAAGAGTTAATTGCCAAAATTGTAGAAATGGCTGATGCGGCGCGTAAAGGTGGATTTTTAGCATTAGAAGAGATGGAAATTACGAATCCTTTTATGCGTAAAGGCATTGATATGCTGGTGGATGGCCATGATGCTGATGTGGTTCGCGTCACGCTACAAAAAGATATTTCATTAACCAATGAACGCCATGAACAAGGGGTAGGGATCTTCTCCTCCTTTGGTGATGTTGCGCCTGCTATGGGAATGATAGGTACGCTTATTGGCTTGGTTGCCATGCTTTCTAACATGGATGATCCGAAAGCTATTGGTCCTGCAATGGCCGTTGCCTTATTAACGACGCTATATGGCTCGATGTTGGCAAACATGGTAGCGATACCTATCGCGGATAAATTAACCTTGCGTAAAGAGCAAGAGCGTTTAAATAAGCGTTTAATCTTAGATGGCGTGCTGGCAATTCAGGATGGGCAGAATCCACGAGTGATTGATGGTTATTTGAAAAACTACCTTCATGAGAAGAAACGTAGTGTGATCCTTGACGAGTAAGAGACAGTTTTATGGAAGAGCAATCTTGTAAATGTAAAAAAGGTGCGCCTCCATGGATGGCGACCTTTGCTGATCTTGCCACACTATTAATGTGTTTCTTTGTGTTACTACTTTCTTTTTCTGAAATGGATGTACTGAAATTTAAGCAAATTGCAGGTTCAATGAAATACGCTTTCGGGGTGCAAAATATGCTTGAAGTTAATGATATCCCTAAAGGTACGAGTGTTATTGCGCAAGAGTTTAGGCCAGGCCGGCCTGAGCCAACGCCAATCGAAGTGATTATGCAACAAACGATTGATATGACGCAGCGTTCATTAGATTTTCACGAAGGCGAGTCTGATCGAGCTGGGGGCACACAACGTGATGCGGGTAAACTAACAGGTGGACAAAGTAAAAAAACGGCGACACAAAATAATGAAAATGACGAATCTGAAGCCGATCAAATACAAGAGAAACTAAAAGAGATACTGACTAAAGCATTAGAACGTGAGATCAGTGACAAAATTATAGAAATTGAGAATCTTGGCCAGCAGTTGGTAATTCGTATTCGTGAAAAAGGTTCGTTCCCAGAAGGTTCGGCGTTTTTACAACCTAAATTTAAGCCATTAGTACGCCAAGTTGCGATGCTCGTTAAAGATGTGCCGGGCATTATTCGAGTTACGGGACATACCGCGAGTGATAAATTGGATTCAGAGTTATACCGTTCTAATTGGGATTTATCAGCGCAGCGGGCAGTGTCAGTAGCGCAAGAAATGGAAAAAGTAGAAGGGTTTGATCATACAAAAATGCGGGTGGTTGGATTGGCAGATACTCAGCCAATTGCTGATAACAAAACTCGAGAAGGGCAAGCTAAAAACCGTCGAGTGGAAATATCTATCATGCAAGGTAAACCGCATTTTAGTGATGAGATCAGCAGTAACTTTAGTGCTCAATAGATTGTAGTACTTAAGGTTATTACCATAATGGCAGCGCTAGTGCTGCCATTTTTATTGGGGCAAATAGAGTGGCTGTTTATCAAGAGCTTAAGATATTTACGCTGAATTTCGTCGATGAGAGTTGCTGGCAGAGATGATCATGACTAAGGTAAATATAATTGAAAGCCAATAACATGCGGTAAGTCTAATCGAAGATAACGTCGTGAGTTTTCATATCTTTGTTTCAGTGGTCGGTAGCTTGCTGTATAATTCGCGCCTTTAATTCCGTTTGGTACTCTCTGTCAATTTTCACGATATGATCTGTTAAAAATCATCCGTTAATGAATTGATTCTGTACTGTAAGCCCTGTGAAGCGAAGCGTGTTATGAAATTTATTGTTAAGCCACACCCAGAGATTTTTGTTAAAAGTGATTCAGTGCGTAAGCGTTTTATCAAAATTCTTGAGTCTAATTTACGCATCATCTTAAAGCGCCAGTCAGAGTCTGTTAGCGTTTATAACCGCCGTTTTTCATTGGAAATTAATGAATCTGATGAATCAAAGCGCGATATGATTTTAGCGATTCTGACGCAGACACCTGGTATTCACCATACCCTTGAAGTACAGCAAACGGAATTTACTGATCTTCATAATGTTTTTGAGCAAACATTAGCGCTTGTTGGCCCTGAGCTGGAAGGTAAAACATTCTGTGTTCGTGCTAAGCGTGTTGGTAAGCATGATTTTACTTCGATTGAAGCTGAGCGTTATGTCGGTGGTGGTCTTAATCAAGCTATCGAGTCTGCAAAAGTAAGACTGAAAAAGCCTGATGTGACAGTTAACATTGAAATTGAACATAATCTATTGAACCTTGTATTATTCCGCCATAAAGGTTTAGGCGGTTTCCCGCTAGGTACACAAGAAGATGTATTAAGTTTAATTTCTGGTGGTTTTGATTCTGGTGTTTCAAGCTACTTGCATATCAAACGTGGTAGTAAAGTCCATTACTGTTTCTTTAATTTAGGTGGTCCTGCACACGAGATCGGTGTTAAGCAGGTTGCGCATTATATTTGGAACAAGTTTGGTTCTTCAGCAAAAGTTAAATTTATCGCGATTGATTTTGAACCTGTTGTTGGTGAGATTTTAGAGAAAGTCGACGATGGTCAAATGGGCGTTATCCTTAAGCGTATGTTTATGCGTGCTGCGGGTAAAGTTGCTGATAAATTCGGTATCGAAGCATTGGTAACGGGTGAAGCGCTAGGTCAGGTTTCAAGCCAAACATTAACTAACCTTCGTCATATTGACGGCGTAACAGATAGCCTAATTCTTCGTCCACTGATCAACTGGGATAAAGAAGATATCATCAATGTTGCACGTGAAATCGGCACTGAAGACTTTGCGAAAACCATGCCTGAGTTCTGTGGCGTGATTTCTAAGAGCCCAACAGTAAAAGCGGTCAAAGCGAAGCTTGAAATTGAAGAAGACAAATTTGATTTCTCTATTCTTGATCGTGTTGTTGATGAGGCGCGTGTGATGGATATTCGTGACATCGAAAAGCAAAGCCAAGAACAAGCTCCTGAAGTTGAATTAGTTGAGCAGGTCGCTGGTGATGCCATTGTACTTGATATTCGTAGCCCAGATGAAGAAGATGAAAGCCCATTAGAGCTTGAAGGCATCGAAGTTAAGCACTTACCTTTCTATAAGCTAGCAACGCAGTTCGGTGACTTACCGCAAGATAAGACGTACCTTCTGTACTGTGATCGTGGTGTGATGAGCCGCCTTCAGGCGCTGTACCTAAAAGAGAATGGTTTCGAGAACGTAAAAGTTTACCGTCCTTTATAATAGCTATCGCTTTGTCTAAATAAAAGAAGCCTCGCAATTGCGAGGCTTTTTGTTATCGGGCGAGTTTCTATTACTTAGTCTCAACAGATTAAGTACGTGGTAATACGTCGTAATGCATATTCGGCCATACAACCATAGGCTCTGCAACTTCAGCCGCTTTAGCTTTATTTTCCAGTTGCGTCACTATCTCTAGCGCAAACTCTTGTGCAGTTCCGGGGCCTTGACTGGTTAATAGACGTGTATTTTTATCATACACCACACGTTTAACGCGTAATTGATGTGTTGGTATATGATGTTGAAAAGCAGGATGACATGTCATGATTGAATGTGTGAACACTTGATGTGGAATAAACATCACCGCAGGCGTTGCACAGATCGCGGCGATCAGTTTACCGTCGTAATGATGCTGCTTTACAAATTCAACTACCAGTGGGCTATCACGAAAATGTTCCGCGCCTTTTAAACCGCCGGGTAACACCACGCAATCAAATGGCTCATCGGCAACATTGATCAAAGGCACGTCTGCTACGAGCTTGATCCCGCGAGATCCTTCTAAAATTAGTGCGCCATCTTCTGCGGTACTTGCAATCGTTACTTCAAATCCAGCCCGCTTTAAAATCGCAATTGTATTAATTGCTTCCATTTCTTCACTGCCAGGAGCAAGACAAACAGCAACGCGAGGAGCAGTTGTTATTGGTTCAAGCATGATATGAGGACTCCATTGATGTGATGGTTTGCCATAACTGGGTATTCACAGGCACAGCAATATCGAATATTTTCGCTTGGTGAATAAGATAGCCAGTAATATAGTCGATTTCTGTTGGGCGCTGATAAAAAACATCTCTATTCATTGAAGAATAATTATCAGCGGTCGCTTTTATTACCGTGAGTGCCTGTTGATAAAGCTCACCATTTTTTATCCTGTAGCCTTCTGCTCGCATAACGAGCGTGACTTCATTACAAATTTGGATTAATTGGGCTTGATAGCCTTCATTAGCAAGCTCACCATTAGTACATTGATGAATGGCTGTTAATGGATTAATTGCACAATTAATGGCGAGTTTCTTCCATAATGGCTCCATGATGTCATCTTGCCAATAGCACGGTGATAATGCTTGATTGAACATGTCAGCGATGGAGTTATCAGTGGAGATGACAGAGGACAATGGGCCAATAAACGTTTGTCCAAGCCCTGTATGGCGTAGCGTACTTTCAGCTGTTTTTAAAGCAGCATGGGATGTGGTGGCATAATAAATAGTATGTTTAGGAAAGAGTTGCTTAACAGCGTCATGGCTTCCAATCCCATTGTGCATGATCACTATCTTGCATCGCGCTGAAAGATCGTTAATAAGGGGATGTAAGGCGGTGATGACTTGGAACGATTTTACTGTCACAAGGAGTAAATCACTTTGTTGTAAATGATCTATGTGATTAGCATCGAAACAGTAAGTTCTTACTTTACCACTCAAAGATTGAAACGTGAGTGGATAGCGGGTTATGGATGAACGGGTCCAAACTTGAACATCATGTTGCGGTTGCAAAGCGATAGCCCATAATGAGCCGATTGCGCCTGCACCCAATATTGTGATTTTCACACTGCAATCCATTGTTAACTATATTGATGTAGATAGTAACATTGTTCAAATAGTGCAGGATCAAAAAAGGCGCTGATATAGCGCCTTTTCTCATTAATTACTCAATAACTTATTGATTAGAAGTTATATTTAACTGAGTAAATTACAGCATTTTGGTTGCCTTTAGTACCTAGCTTGTTGTAAGCGTAACGGTACTGAATGCCTGTTGTTACGTGATCCGTTGCGTTCCACCATAGTGCTAGTGCACCGTTTGCGCTTACATCATCGCCTTCACCTGCAACGATCATGTAGTTGTCATTACGACCAAACTCAGACTCGTGCCAGTTACTGATCATGAATTTTTCGCCGAATGCATTAAAGTTGTAGCCTGCAACCCAACCAAACATACCGCCATTCATACCAGAAAAAGATGAAGGATTTTTCCAATCAGCAGATGTCATTGTGTGGTGGAAACCGATAAATGGGTTGAAGAACCAGCCATCACCGTTGAATGCGTAAGATAGACCTAGCACGTTATTTTGTGCAGTGAAGCCATCGCTGTTCGTGTTGTAAACTTGTCCGTATAGACGAAGCTCTGCAATACCAGTTTTGTAAGCGATTGTACCTTTAACCGATGTACGTGCTTTATCAGAACCTTGATCTGCATTTTCTAAGTCAGCGAAACCGTATAATTCACCCCAGCTAAAACCAGCACCACCTTCAAGTTCTAAGTACCAGAAGTCTTTTTGGTGACCAGCACGCTCTTCTGTACCGTTAGACCAATCTAAGTAGTTAACGCTCATATCACCAAAACCATACAAGTACTCTGCTTGTGCTGGGAATGTTGATGCTGCTGTTAAAACGCCTAAAGCTACTAGTGACTTGCGCATGTTTTTATCTCACTCAATATGGTCTAAATATAGGGATTTTTGGCCGCCCCGTTTTTCTGGCGCTGATTCTAGTGTTTTATATCTCGTTTGGGAATGTAACGTTTGCGCAAACCTTTGCTTTTTGTGATCGTGATCGGCTGAAATCGATTACATTTACATTAAAAATGTGATGAATCTGAATTTATATTGCGATTTAAATGAACTTTTTTTGACTTTAATACTCTGTGCTAATTTTTTTGGTAGCAAAAATTCGCAATTTACATGAGAAAGGTAAGTTAAGGCTTCCGTTTTCAACAGAAACCTTACTTATCATAGGTGAGGTTATTTTTCTTCCAACGTATCAGTTGTTTCAGGAAGGGTTAAAGCATCATTCTTAGCAACGAGTTTGATTAAAAATAATACTGGAATACCTATCAATGCGGTGGTGAGGAAAAAGATGTTATAGCCGAAATGGTCGACATAAACGCCAGAGAATCCCGCAATAAATTTCGGGAAAAGTAGCATAATAGAGCTAAATAATGCGTACTGGGTTGCAGAGAAAGCCACATTGGTTAGGCTAGACATAAAGGTGATGAAAGCTGCGGTTGCAATACCTGCACCTAAATTATCTGCTGAAATAACTAAAGTTAACATCTCGAGGTTATTACCAACATAGGTAAATACCATAAACAATAGATTGGTCATTGCGGATAATAAAGCGCCTAAGGCAAGAATACGTAAGGTGCCAAATTTACTGACAAGAATACCGCCTAAACCAGCGCCCACTAAGGTCATGATCACCCCAAAGACTTTTGAAATAGACGCCACTTCATTTTTAGTAAAGCCCATGTCAACATAAAACGCATTAGACATTACGCCCATCACCACATCAGAAATGCGATAACAACTAATGAGCAATAAGATCAGTAGTGCGTTTTTACCATAGCGCTGAAAGAAGTCTTGGAAAGGCATGACGACAGCGGTATAAAACCACGCAGCGAGTCTTGCTTGTTTTTTACCTATCCCTTTTTGCTGTAATTTTTGTTGGTAGTTATGTTCGATTTTTTGAATTGATGAGCTGTCGATCTTTGGTTCTTTAACAAAGAGGGTGGTGATCACGCCAATTGACATCATACCCGCCATGATAAAGTAAGCGGCTTTCCAGCCTGCAGGATCATAACCACTATCAGAGCCGAACCATGCAGCAAAAGCCAGTGCGCCAGCTCCTGCCATGATCATCGCTAATCGATAGCCTGCCATATAGGTTGCAGATAATGCGGCTTGTAAACGTACGGTAGCAAGTTCAATACGAAATGCATCAATGACGATATCTTGTGTCGCAGAAGCAAAGGCGACAACAATCGCAAATAAGGCAAATTGAAGAAGATCAGTTTGTGGGTTGCTGGTCGCCATACCACATAGCGATAAAATAATGATCAGCTGCGAAAATAACATCCAGCCACGACGTCGACCAAATAATCGAGAAAAAATGGGCAAAGGAAAACGGTCCACAAGTGGTGACCATGCCCATTTAAAGCCATAAGCAAGGGCTACCCAACTGAAAAAACCGATACTGGTTCGGCTAACATCAGCTTCTCGTAACCAAAATGAAAGGGTGCCAAAGACTAATAAAATAGGTAAGCCGGAAGAGAACCCTAGCGCGAACATGATCAATGCTTTGGGGTTTAAATACACACGCCAACCGGTGGTATTATTTTGTTGTATGGCTTTGTCCATATTTTCCTCGTAACACAAGTATCGACCATTGATACTTAGCAAAGTATAAAACTGTTATTTTTCTTTATAAATCAGATCTTAGCAGCAATAAGCCTAGTGTGCATTGCTTCATTATCAGTTCGACAACAACTTGTGCTTTTAATTCATAAACCGTAAAAGTAGGTTGATATTTAAGGGTAAATATTTAAGGACGCTGGATCTGTGTTAGTTCAGGGCAAGGGGCAAGATTGAGTAAGTAATAAGCGTGATTGGTGATTTTTTGTTGAATATAAATGTTGCCTAGCAATTGGTAATCTTCGAGCTTTATAACGTATTGAAGTAATAGCCAAAAAGTAGCTTCATAATCATCGATTGGATCTTTATCAGCGATATTCATGTCCCACCACTGAGCAAGACATTCATGGGCATCATTTTTTAGATGATAAAAAGGAACGTCGCCCTCAATAGTTGCAATAGTAGACAGCGCAAAAGAAGGGGCTTGCTCAAAAATAAACTGCTGAATTCGTTTATTTTGACGATGAAAAACAGACGGTTGGTAGAGAGGTGTGATCATATACGTCACCTGTACTTGATTGCGCACAGGTGACGTAATCAATTTATTTAATAACTTTCATTGATTCAATGATTATAGGCTGCTGTGGTACATCTTGCATACCTGTTGCACGATTAGAACCCGTTGGGATTTTAGCCATATCTTGTACAACAGAAAAACCTTTAACCACTTTACCGAATACCGCATAACCTGGATTATTACCTGCAGCATTTAAAAATGCATTGTCTTTATAGTTAATAAAGAATTGGTTAGTCGCAGAGTTTGGATTTTGCGTACGTGCCATAGCAACAGTTGCGGTGTCGTTTTTCAATCCATTACTTGCTTCATTTTTGATCGGAGCATGCGTTGGACGTTTAACCATGTCTTTATCAAAACCACCGCCTTGAGCCATAAAGCCAGGGATAACACGATGGAAAATCGTCCCGTTGTAATTACCTTCTTCAACATAGCGTAAGAAGTTTTTACTACTAATCGGGGCTTTTTCTTCATTTAGTTGGATCGTAAAATCCCCTAAATTTGTTGTTACTAAGACCTGTGTTGCAGCACTGACAGGTAAAGCGATAAGTAAACATAGCGCAAGTAAAAAACGTGACATTAAACATTCTCCGTTAAGTATTGATGCAATTCGCCATCTTTGGCGATCTCTTTAAGCACTGAATTCATCATTTTCTCTAAACTTTGTGCGATTTCTTCGCGTGTCACTTTAAAAGGTTCTTGCTTGGTAGAGCGAGCAGAATATTTTTTACTAAAAGTACCTTTTGGTGTAGTTACAACAAGTTCAATTTGAAGTTGGCTATCAATATCATGTTTAACTAAGCCTTGGGTTACCTTGACTAAGGCTTGCTGAATATTGATAGCAATATTTGACGTTGAAGCAGTGTTTACAGTAATTCCTTCGCTGGCAAATTGTTTTTTTAATGCAGCTTGAAAGGTTGATGCAATATTACTTTCCGGTTGAAACTCTTCAACATTGGTCGCACCACTATCAACAATGGCGATATAGTTATGATTACGATCATCTTTGCTTGATAGTTGTACTGCAAGCTGTGATGTGGCTTGCTGTGCTAAAACTGGCGTTAATGTTAAAGCGAGTGGTGGTTGCGCAGGACGGCTTGCACATGCGCTTAGTAATAATGCTGCGGCAATCACAATATATTTTTTCATGCTCTCCATTTCCTTGTATTCGTTGTTTAAATATAAACGAAAAATCAATGTCGTATTAAATATCACAAGCAATAAATTAACGTCATAAACACGTTAGATTATTTTGACGATTGTAAAACCACAAATTTATTACTTTGGCCGATAAGTTTTACATTACCAAAGACACGTTTTAGCTTTTCATGGTAACCCAATTGCCTATTCCCGATCACGATCAGATCGCCACCTTGACGTAATACTCGTTGTGCATCGCAGAACATTTGCCAAGCAATATGATCAGTAACGGTATTTTGCTGGTGGAAAGGAGGATTACATAAGACTAAGTCAGCGCTATCAAGTGGGAAGTTATCTAAGCAGTTAGCTGTTACTACTTGTAATTGGTTAGGATTGTCTAAGTTTAAATCTGCATTTTCACGGCATGATGCAGTCGCCATAAAACTTTCATCGACACAAACAACGTTAGCTTGTGGGTTTAATTGTGCAGCTTTAATACCGATCACTCCATTACCACAACCAAGATCGATAATATCTTTATACTTTGCATCTTGTGGAATGAAATCTAGCAGTAAACGACCACCAATATCTAAGCTATCACTAGAAAATACGTTGGCATGGTTAGTGATTGTTAACTTATGCTCAGGCACCTCCCATTGCGTAGGGCGGGGTAGGGGCTTTGCTAAGTTAGGATTGGTTTTACAAAATATTAATCGCGCTTTTTTAACGGCTAGTGATGTTTTGGTCTCACCTAAAAACTTTTCAAATAGCTTTAAGGTTGAAGAGTGAATCTCTTTTACTTTACCTGCCGCAATAATAGTGCAATCAGCAGGAAGTAAGTGACATAATTGTTGTAATTGCCAGCTTAATAACCGATTGTTTTTAGGCTGCTTTAACAAAATTAACTGAGGGTTGTTAGGCAATTTTGAAAGACAATCAACAATATTAATCATTGGTAATTGGTTGTTTTCTAAGTTAGCAATAAATGCCTGTTTAGAGACAAAAGAATCCGTCACACTTGTGACAGGTGCTTGATTTGAAAACCAGCAACTTAATGCGCCAAAGCTATCGTTCATGATAAGAATTGGACGTTCAGGGTCGAGTTCCAGATCGTTGCAATAATTGATCAGGTACTCATCGCCAGCATCCCATGCTTGCAGAGTTTCATTTTTCCTTACTGGAAAACGAGTTAGCGATAGAGTGCGTTGGTGTAAGGTTAGCTCTGGTTTCATTGCGGATAACTTTCAGGTATGTTTACAAAATAGTCGGCTATTTTCGCAGAACACCACGCGAGTGCAAAGGAAATACGACATCAGAACAAGAATAAAGTAGAGAAAGATTTGGCAATAGTGCGATATTGCGAGCGGAGGTAAAGTAAATATGATCCAACAACGTATCGAGCATAAACTTCATGATGCGTTTGCACCTAAGCATTTAGAAGTGCTTAATGAAAGTTACATGCATAATGTTCCCCCTGGCTCTGAGAGTCATTTTAAAGTTGTCGTTGTGAGTGCTCAATTTAATGGCCAGCGTTTAATCGCAAGGCATCGTGCTATTAATAGTGTGTTGGCCGATGAATTGGCAAATGATATTCATGCTCTAGCTATTCACACTTACACTGAAGCGGAGTGGTCTGAGCTAATGGCAGCACCTGCATCACCATCTTGTCGTGGTGGTTCACAAATTGGATAATTAGTGAAATATATTAAATAAAAGGTCGTTGTTATAACGGCCTTTTTTATTATTTGTCGGTAATATAAAACTGAGTGCGAATCTATAACTAGCATCTAAATTTGTTAAAAATTATCATCGCGGTCAATATTTAATCTAATTTTAGGTGATGATTCAAATAACACTCACTTGTTAACGGTATGTATTAATTTGATTATCTCAATAAAAGTGATGATGACATTTATGTTAAAAACAGACCTGAAAATAAATGCAAGGTCGAATGGCGTTATTTTTAATAAATGTGCGCTTCATCAAACTTATTGAGTTATTAAACTATTGCGCTTCAATTGTTGCTTGGTTTTCAGTCGGAATCGCGCGTATTGGCATAGAAAAAACAACGCGGTTAGTGGTAGAATCGCCGCCTTGAAAAACTACTTGCCGCTAATGGATGTGGTGAGGTAGTTAACTAGATGTTGCGGTATTGGTACTTGGCAAGTGAAATTCACTTGTAGACCGATTTCGAACTGTGAAAAGTCGTGTCTTAATTGCGCAATAGAAAATTCTTTTTTCCCTTTAATGTAGTGCAAGTGCGTATGATTACAATAAAAAAGGGTTTGGATATCCCAATTTCAGGGACTCCTACCCAGGCGATACATGATGGTAATGCCATCTCTAAAGTCGCCTTGCTTGGCGAAGAATATGTTGGTATGCGTCCTACAATGCATGCTCGCGTAGGGGATGTAGTGAAAAAAGGTCAGGTTCTTTTTGAAGATAAAAAGAATCCTGGCGTTAAGTTCACTGCTCCAGCTAGTGGCAAGGTAGCGGAAATTAACCGTGGTGCTAAGCGCGTTCTTCAATCTGTAGTAATTGATGTCGAAGGCGATGAGCAAATCACATTTAACAAGTATGAGTCAGCTCAACTTGCTCAACTAGATCGTGCTGTTGTTGTCGATCAATTGGTTGAGTCAGGTATGTGGACTGCGCTTCGTACGCGTCCATTTAGCAAGGTTCCAGCTGTTGGATCTGAGTCTCAAGCTATTTTTGTGACGGCTATGGATACCAATCCATTGGCTGCGAATCCAGAAGTTATCATCAATGAACAAAGTGATGCTTTCATTGCAGGTTTGACGGTTCTTTCTCGTCTAACTAGCGGTAAAGTTTACGTTTGTAAGTCTGGTGCTAGTCTTCCGCGTTCATCAGAAGCAAATGTTGAAGAACACGTATTTAACGGTCCGCACCCAGCGGGTCTTGTTGGTACGCACATTCACATGCTCTATGGTGCAGATGCAAATCACATTGCTTGGGGTATTAATTACCAAGACGTTATTGCGTTCGGTAAGTTATTCCTAACAGGTGAGCTATATACAGATCGCGTTGTTTCTCTTGCAGGCCCTGTTGTTAATAAGCCGCGTCTAGTGCGTACTCGCATTGGTGCTTCTCTTGAGCAACTGACTGATTCAGAAATGATGCCTGGTCAACTGCGTGTTCTTTCTGGCTCTGTGCTTAACGGTGTAAAAGCTGAAGGTCCACATGCATATCTAGGTCGTTATCACTTACAAGTGTCGGCGTTGCGTGAAGGCTATGAAAAAGAATTCATGGGCTGGATTGTACCTGGTAAAAACAAATTTTCTGTAACTCGCACATTCTTAAGCCAGTTCTTCCCTGGTCAGTTGTTTAATATGACAACAACAACGAATGGTTCTGAGCGTTCAATGGTACCTATCGGTAATTACGAAAAAGTAATGCCACTAGATATCGAGCCGACATTACTGCTTCGTGATCTATGTGCTGGTGATTCAGACAGCGCGCAACAACTTGGTGCATTAGAACTAGATGAAGAAGATCTAGCACTATGTACATTTGTTTGCCCTGGTAAGTATGAGTTTGGTCCATTGCTACGTGAGTGCTTGGACAAAATTGAGAAGGAAGGGTAATTCATGGGTCTCAAGAATTTCCTCGAAGATATTGAACATCACTTTGAACCTGGTGGTAAGCATGAACGTTGGTTTGCGCTATATGAAGCGTTTGCAACTATCATGTACACACCAGGTCAAGTAACGCGTACTTCTGCGCACGTTCGTGACAGCATCGACCTTAAGCGTCTGATGATCATGGTTTGGCTTGCGGTCTTCCCAGCAATGTTCTGGGGGATGTACAACGTGGGTGATCAAGCTATTGCTGGTCTTAACCACCTATACACAGCTGACAAGCTAACAGCCATTATTGCTGCAGATTGGCATTACTGGTTTACTCAAATGCTAGGCGGAACATTATCCGTTGACGCAGGTTGGGGCAGTAAGATGTTGCTTGGTGCAACATATTTCCTACCTATCTACGCAGTAGTATTTGCTGTGGGTGGTTTCTGGGAAGTGTTGTTCTGTATAGTGCGTAAGCATGAAGTTAACGAAGGTTTCTTTGTAACTTCTATTCTTTTCGCCTTGATCGTTCCACCTACATTACCGCTTTGGCAAGCAGCACTAGGTATTACCTTTGGTGTTGTCGTCGCAAAAGAAATTTTTGGTGGTACTGGTCGTAACTTCCTTAACCCTGCACTTGCAGGTCGTGCGTTCCTATTCTTCGCATACCCAGCTCAGATCTCTGGTGATCTAGTTTGGACTGCGGCGGATGGTTTCTCTGGCGCGACTCCGCTAAGTCAGTGGGCTCAAGGTGGTGAAGCAGGTGTTGTTAACACTATCACGGGTCAAACAATTACTTGGATGGACGCGTTCATCGGTCATATCCCAGGTTCTATTGGTGAAGTATCAACATTAGCTATCCTGATCGGTGGTGCATTCATCGTTGTTATGGGTATTGCTTCATGGCGTATTATTGCCGGTACGATGATCGGTATGATTGCAGCAGCAACGCTATTTAATATCATTGGTTCTGATACGAACCCAATGTTCAGCATGCCTTGGCAGTGGCACCTTGTATTAGGTGGTTTTGCATTCGGTATGATGTTCATGGCAACGGATCCTGTTTCTGCAGCGTTTACCAACAAAGCAAAATGGTGGTATGGCGCATTGATCGGTGCAATGGCTGTAATGATTCGTGTAGTTAACCCTGCATACCCAGAAGGCATGATGCTAGCGATTCTATTCGCTAACTTATTTGCACCTCTATTTGACAACCTAGTTGTTCAAGGCAATATCAAACGGAGACTGGCTCGCCATGGCAAGTAATAAAGATAGCATGAAAAGAACGCTGCTTTTTGTTGTTGTATTGAGCCTAGTGTGTTCAATCATCGTATCAGTAGCAGCTGTTTCATTACGCCCTAAGCAAGAAGAAAATGCGGTACTTGACGTACAGCGTAATATTCTTTCTGTTGCAGGTTTGCTAACACCAACAACGAACGTTAAAGAAACATACGGTAAGTTCATCGAGCCTAAGCTTGTTAACATTAAAACCGGTGAATACGTTTCTGAGGTTGATGGTCAAACTGCGGCACAATATGATCAGCGTGCAGCAGCGAAAGATCCAGCTGAATCTACTAAGCTTCCAGCGAACGAAGATTTAGCGAAGATCATTCGTCGTGCTAACGTTGCGACTGTATATCTTGTTAAAGATGCTGCAGGTCAAACAACCAAAGTTATCTTACCTATCCACGGTAACGGTCTATGGTCAATGATGTACGCATTTGTTGCTGTTGGTATGGACGGTAACACTGTTGATGGTATTACTTACTACGATCAAGCTGAAACTCCGGGACTGGGTGGTGAAGTTGAAAACCCAACTTGGCGTGAGCAGTTCGTTGGCAAGAAGTTGTACGATATGAACTTCAAGCCTGCAATTAAGATTGTTAAAGGTGGCGCACCAGCAGGTAGCGAACACGATGTTGATGGTCTTTCTGGTGCAACATTAACAAGTAATGGTGTACAGCACACCTTCGACTTCTGGTTTGGTGCTCAAGGCTTCGGTCCTTACCTTGCTAAGCTACGTGCAGGAGATCTGAATAATGGCTGATGCTAAAGAAATGAAAAAGATCCTATTTGGACCTTTTATTAGTAATAACCCAATCGCCCTTCAAATCCTTGGTGTATGTTCGGCGCTAGCGGTAACCACTAAGCTAGAAACAGCATTTGTTATGACAATCGCAGTAACAGTAGTAACTGCATTCTCTAACTTATTTGTTTCACTTGTACGTAATCAAATCCCGAACAGCGTGCGTATCATTGCTCAGATGGCAATTATCGCATCACTAGTAATCGTGGTAGATCAGGTACTAAAAGCGTACCTATACGATATCTCTAAGCAGCTATCTGTATTCGTTGGTCTTATCATTACTAACTGTATCGTAATGGGTCGTGCAGAAGCATACGCAATGAAATCACCACCGCTTCCGTCTTTCTTAGATGGTATTGGTAACGGTTTAGGCTATGGTTTTGTTCTGATTACAGTTGCTTTCTTCCGTGAACTACTAGGTTCTGGCAAGCTATTCGGTATGCAAGTATTACCACTAACGTCTGATGGTGGTTGGTACCAGCCTAACGGTCTAATGCTGTTAGCTCCGTCTGCTTTCTTCCTAATTGGTTTCATGATCTGGGTGATTCGTACTTTCCGTCCAGAACAAGTAGAAGCGAAGGAGTAAGGGGAACATGGAACATTATCTTAGCCTATTAGTTCGTTCGATTTTTATCGAGAACATGGCATTATCTTTCTTCTTAGGTATGTGTACATTCCTTGCGGTATCTAAGAAAGTTAAGACCTCGTTTGGTCTGGGTGTTGCCGTAATCGTAGTACTTACGATTGCAGTACCTGTAAACAACCTTGTTTACACTTACTTATTGAAAGATGGTGCATTAGTTCAAGGTGTTGACCTTAGCTTCCTGAACTTTATTACTTTCATCGGTGTTATCGCAGCGTTAGTACAGATCCTAGAAATGATTCTAGATCGCTTCTTCCCGCCGCTATATAACGCACTAGGTATTTTCCTTCCGTTGATCACAGTTAACTGTGCAATCTTCGGTGGTGTATCGTTCATGGTACAGCGTGATTACAACTTTGTAGAATCTATCGTATACGGCTTCGGCTCAGGTACGGGTTGGATGCTTGCAATTGTTGCACTTGCGGGTATTCGTGAAAAGATGAAATATTCAGATGTACCGGCAGGTCTTCGTGGTTTAGGTATTACCTTTATCACCGTAGGTTTGATGGCGTTAGGCTTCATGTCTTTCTCTGGCGTACAGCTGTAATCAGGATAAGTAAGGAATATCAATGGATATTATTCTTCTTGGCGTAGTCATGTTCACCTTGATTATCCTGGCTCTAGTTTTAGTAATTCTATTTGCTAAATCTAAGCTAGTACCAACAGGTGACATCACTATTTCAGTAAACGGCGATCCAGAAAAAGCGATCACCACAGGTGCAGGTGGCAAGCTACTAAGTGCTCTAGCGGGTAACGGTATCTTCGTATCATCAGCATGTGGTGGCGGTGGTTCTTGTGGTCAGTGTCGTGTAAAAATTAAATCTGGCGGCGGTGATATTCTGCCAACAGAATTAGATCACATCACCAAAGGTGAAGCACGTGAAGGCGAGCGTCTTGCGTGTCAGGTTAACGTGAAGTCTGATATGGACATCGAATTACCTGAAGAAATTTTTGGTGTGAAGAAGTGGGAATGTTCTGTTATCTCTAACGATAACAAAGCGACCTTCATCAAAGAGCTTAAGCTACAAATTCCAGATGGCGAATCAGTACCTTTCCGTGCTGGTGGTTACATCCAGATTGAAGCACCTGCTCACCATATTAAGTACTCTGACTTTGATGTTCCAGAAGAGTACCGTGAAGACTGGGATAAGTTTAACCTATTCCGTTACGAGTCTAAGGTTGATGAAGATATCATCCGTGCTTACTCAATGGCGAACTACCCTGAAGAGTTCGGTATTATTATGCTAAACGTGCGTATTGCTACGCCGCCGCCTAATAATCCAGACGTACCACCAGGTCAAATGTCATCATTCATTTGGTCACTTAAAGAAGGTGACAAGTGTACGATTTCAGGTCCATTTGGTGAGTTCTTCGCAAAAGATACTGACAATGAGATGGTATTTGTGGGTGGTGGTGCTGGTATGGCACCAATGCGTTCTCACATCTTTGACCAACTTAAGCGTCTGCACTCTAAGCGTAAGATGTCTTACTGGTACGGTGCGCGTTCTAAGCGTGAAATGTTCTACGTTGAAGATTTCGATATGCTTGCTGCTGAAAACGATAACTTCGTATGGCACTGTGCACTGTCTGATCCACAACCAGAAGATAACTGGGATGGTTACACTGGCTTCATTCATAACGTGCTTTACGAAAACTACTTACGTGATCATGAAGCACCTGAAGACTGTGAATACTACATGTGTGGTCCACCAATGATGAACGCGGCTGTTATCAGCATGCTTAAAGATCTTGGTGTAGAAGATGAAAACATCCTACTTGATGATTTCGGTGGCTAATACATAGCCCTTCGCTCACAATTAAATTGGCTGACCAGTGAATGGTCAGCCTTTTTTCTTACTAACTCTTTTAAACCTGTTTTTTATTGTGGTTATTTATCAATAGTGAGAAGTGATCAGACTAAAAAACAACATGAACGATGGAGTATGAAGTGAAGCGTTTCCTGCTGTGTAGTACGTTGGTGTTATCAACGTTAATGTTGTTGACAGGCTGTGGTGATAGTCGTCAACAGATTGATATTAATGGGCAAACAATGGGGACTTACTATTCAGTAAAACTCATCAAGCAAGAGGGATTACCAAGCCCAGAAGTTATCCAAAAAGAAATTGATAAGCGTTTAGAGCTTGTTAATGATCAAATGTCGACTTATCGTCCTGATTCTGAATTAAGCCAATTTAACCAGCAACAATCTTCTCAACCTTTTGAGGTTTCTGCGGCAACGGCAAAAGTAATTTCTGAAGCATTACGTATTTCTAAGCTAAGTAATGGGGCTTATGATGTGACGGTGGGTCCATTGGTAAACTTGTGGAGTTTTGGTCCTGAAGCTCGCCCAGAATCTACCCCTACAGATAAAGAGATTGCGACTCGAAAAACCGAAATTGGTTATCAACATTTAGCGGTATTATCGGGTAATAAATTAGTGAAAGATCTGCCTAACCTGTATGTTGACCTTTCATCTATCGCAAAAGGGTATGGCGTTGATGTCGTTGCTGATTATTTAAAAGATGATCTGCATGTTAAAGATTTCATGGTTGATGTCGGCGGTGAAGTTCGCTTACAAGGAAAGAACCGTTCTGATGTGCCATGGCGTATTGCGATTGAAAAACCTGTTGCAAGTGAGAGGGCGGTACAAGATATAATTCAAGCTGGCGATATGGCAATAGCGACATCGGGTGATTATCGTAATTACTTTGAAGAAGATGGAGTGCGTTATTCTCACTTGATCAATCCTCAAACCGGTAAGCCAATTGCTAACCATGTTGTGTCGGTTACAGTTATTGCGCCATCTTGTATGACGGCAGATGCATACGCGACGACTTTTTCTGTTATGGGGGAAGAAGAGTCTATAGCATTAGCCAATAAAGAGAAGTTACCTGTAATGTTGATTGTAAAGACCAAAGATGGCTTCGTTGAATATAAGTCAGATACGTTTGAGCAATACGTTGTTAAAAAATAAATGAGGTAGTCATGGTTATTTACTTAGTCACATTTTCTGTTTTCTTATTAGTGATTGTCGCAATGGCAGTAGGCTATATTTTCCAACGTAAAACCGTAAGTGGCAGCTGTGGGGGATTAGACGGTATTGGTATTGCAAAAGAATGTGATTGCCCTGAGCCGTGTGATGCGCGTAAAAAGCGTGAAGCCCGCGCTGCTCGTGCAGCTGAATGGAAAAAGAATCAAATTATCTAACTGCCTTTGAGCAATAAAGATAAAAGAAAAGCCTGAGCTAACTCAGGCTTTTTTATGCCATTTAATTGCTCACTAACTGATTTCTACCGTTTTTCTTTGCGGTGTAAAGGTTATCGTCAGCTTGTTTAATTAGGCTATCCAGTGTTTTTAAATTTGTTGCTGCACCAATACTTATAGTGATTTTTATCTGCTGATCAAGGTAGGGAATAGTAATTGATTCAATGCGTTGTCGAACAAGTTCTAAGGTTGATAAAAAGCTAGGGAAGTGACCACAATGCTGAATGCAGAACTCTTCTCCGCCAAAGCGGGCAACAATCGATTCTGGAAAGTGGGCATCAATGATTTTACTGATGCTGATGAGTACGGCATCACCACCATCATGGCCATACGTATCGTTAACTTTTTTAAAAAAGTCGATATCAATCATCGCTATATTCAACGACTCATTTTCAGTTTGACAACAGCTATGAGTGAAGAAGTAACGACGATTCCAAAGCCCTGTTAAAGCATCTTGGTTTGCCATCCGATACAGCTTATCAGAGGTATCTTTCATATTTAGAATATGATGAATACGACAGTTAAACTCTTCTTGATTAAAGGGCTTATAGAGAAAATCGTTGGCACCTGCTTTTAGAAACTGCGCCGTCATCGTGCTGTCGTCACTACCAGATAGACCCAATACCGCCATTTTATTTCGACTGTACTCACGTCTGATTTCACGGGTCATAGTAATGCCGTCTTTTTCTGGCATATCGTTATCAGTAATAACTAAGCTTATATCTGGATTATCATCAATGATTTGTAGCGCTTCATTACCGTCAGAGGCTTCATATACCGTGAGGTTCTGTTTTTCTAATAAATGACTGACATGATTTCGTACCATGTCAGAATCATCAACAACGAGTGCTTTATGCTCTAAGTTAGCTTCTAGACGAAGTAATAGTGGTACAAGGTAGGCAACGGAAGCTGCACTATCTTTAAGTAAATAATCTAAAACGCCTTTGGCAAGAACTTTTTCGCGGATAGTTTCATTAAATTGGGCAGTTAAAACGATCGATTTGACCTTGTGGTCTAATACGAGATCGATGATTTCACCATCTTGACCATCCGGAAGGCAATAATCGAGTACAGCACAAAGATAACGTTCTGGGTCGGCTAATAATTTTTTAGCTTGTGATAGGTTTTCGGCAAAAATAGCCTTGAAGCCAGCTTGTTTCAATTGGTCATCAAGATAGTGACGAAATGCGCGGCTATCTTCGACAACAAGTACTTGATGTTGCAAAGTTAACTCCTTTTAGCAATACGCATAATAAATTCGGTGTATATTGATATTTATAACATTAGATGTAATGGGTTGATTATCAAATATTTTATTAGGTTTTATTTTTGTGATCTTGTTGGTGAAATATCAAACTTAATTTGTATTCCTTTTTAGATGAATATTTTTAGTTTTCCAACTATCGTAATTCATAGTTATAATAGCTGTATGTATAAACAGTAACTACGAGTGTCTTTGGTGGCGAATATAACGAAACAAATAGCAGGCCAAAGGAAAATTATTCATGTCGATATGGATTGTTTCTATGCTGCCGTTGAAGCTCGTGATAATCCAGCTTTACGTGATATTCCGATAGCAATTAGTGGCCGCTCGACGCGAGGCGTCGTCAGTACTTGTAATTACTTAGCCCGTAAATATGGTATTCATTCAGCAATGCCAACGGCTCATGCTTTAAAATTATGCCCACACTTAACCTTAGTGCCAGGCAGAATGCAGGTTTATCGTGAAATATCCCAACAGATACGGGCTATTTTCTTAAGGTACACGGATAAAATCGAGCCATTATCCTTAGATGAAGCATATTTAGATGTATCTGATTGCGAAATGCTTCATGGCTCTGCGACCTTAATTGCTCAGGATATTCGCCGTGCAATTGAAGAGGAGTTACAGCTCACCGCTTCTGCGGGTGTGGCTCCGGTGAAGTTTATTGCCAAAGTTGCTTCAGATCTGAATAAGCCTAATGGTCAATATGTGGTTACACCTGAAGATGTGAATAGTTTTGTTGCTGAACTAAAACTAGAAAAAATACCTGGGGTAGGAAAGGTAACTATTCAAAAACTCCATGAGAAAGGCTTGTATATTGGTCGTGATGTACAAAATTATGACCGTCATTTACTGCTACAGCAATTTGGCAAATTTGGGCAATCATTATGGTCTCGAGCACACGGTATTGACGAGCGTGAAGTGATTGTTGAACGACAACGAAAGTCGGTTGGGGTAGAGCGTACCTTTAGTCAAAATATTTCAAGTTTTGATCAGTGTTGGCAAGTGGTTGATCAGTTATATCCTGAGCTTGAGCAACGATTACGTAAAGTACGGCCTGAGTTAGATATTGCCAAGCAAGGTATAAAGTTAAAATTTGCAGACTTTCAACAAACTACGGTTGAGCATATTTATCCTAAATTAGATAAAGCGCAATTTATCGATTTATTAAAAGAAGCGATGACCCGACAAAATTCTCGTGAGATACGCTTAATAGGCTTAAGTGTTGGGTTAGAGGTTGGTTTAAAAGCGCAACAGCTTTCTTTTGGTTTTTGATTAGATGAAAACAGAACCTTCTCTGTTGACACATTTATTACAGTGCATATAAAAACGGGCTTAACATTAGATCACGTTAAGCCCGTTTTTGTTATTCCGTAAGTTTATTTTTTAACAGGAATATTTTTAAGTACTGCAATCATTTGATCCCAGAACATTTGAACGGTATCAATTTTCACTTTCTCATCAGGTGAGTGTGGGAACTTGATGGTAGGACCAAATGATAACATGTCCATTTCAGGGTACGGTTCTTTAAATAAGCCACACTCAAGACCTGCGTGGATCACCATGATGTTGGGTTTATTACCATACATCTCTTGGTACATGTCACGGAATACGTGCATGATTTCAGAATCAGCGTCTGGCTTCCAACCTGGATATGTACCAGAAAACTCACATTGTGCGCCTGCTAAGGTTGCTAATGATTGCAACATGCTTTCTACATAGCTACGACCAGAGTCAGTTAAAGAACGGACTAAGCAAAGTACGATCACTTTATCGCTTTCTGTCGTGATAACACCCATATTTAGCGATGTTTCAACAACGCCCTCAATGTCATCGCTCATACGGATAACACCGTTAGGGCAGACGTTTAATACATTGATTAGACGTGTTTGATCTGCCATTACCATTACATCTGTTGGTAGTTCAGCAGATTCAGTAAATAGGTTGATATCTGTTTCTACATGACCAAGCTCAGCACTTAGTAGCGTTTGGTAATGAGCGAATAATGTATTTAGTTGATCAACATGTTTAGCTGGTAGGGTAACAATCGCCGACGCTTCACGAGGAATTGCGTTACGTAGGCTACCGCCTGTGAAGTTGTTAATACGTAAGCCAAGATCGTCTGCATGAGAGACTAAAAAGCGAGCCAGTAATTTGTTTGCGTTGCCACGGCCAGTATGAATATCACAACCAGAGTGACCGCCTTTTAAGCCCTTTAGGACTAATTTAATTGCTTGGTGATCTGCTGGTGTTGCTTCACGCTTTATATCAAGTGTGATTGCGCCGTCTACACCGCCAGCACAACCCATGTAGACTTCGCCTTCTTGCTCAGAGTCAGTGTTTAGTAGAATGTCACCTTCTAACCAACCTTCTTTAAGACCAAAAGCACCGGTCATGCCAGCTTCTTCATCAATAGTAAGTAGTACTTCTAATGGGCCATGTTCGATATCTTTAGCAGCCAGTACCGCAAGACAGCTTGCCATACCCATACCGTTATCAGCACCTAATGTTGTACCTTTTGCCGTTACCCATTCACCGTCAATGAAAGGTTGGATAGGATCTGTTGTGAAGTCGTGAACGGTTTCTTCATTTTTCTGTGGAACCATGTCGATGTGCGCTTGAAGTACCACACCTTTACGGTTTTCCATGCCTGCTGTTGCTGGCTTTTTAATAATGACGTTACCTGTTTCATCACGGCGAACATCTAAGCCTTCTTTTTTAGCAAACTCAATGATGAATTGTGCTAATTGTTCTTCATATTTAGAAGGATGAGGGATCGAACAAATTTGATCGAAAAATTGCCATACAGCTTGAGGAGATAGTTGACTGATTTCAGACACGGAAGCCTACCTTTATAGAATTTTGGTCCAGTGACACTTGTCAGGCTATTAGCCGTCAAATGACATATATAAGTAGCGATTTACTCCATCGCATTTTTTTTAGCATATCATTCAGACTTCGGTGGAGGTAGAGAAAAAAGTAAAATCTTAAACCACGAATACGATAATGAATAAGTATTAACGGCGCTTGACTTGTATACATTGAGCTGATGATTACGTAATTATTTCTTATATTTATTTTCTTGATCATAAAGCAAGATTTAACCGATCAAAATTGAAAAAAAATTACATCAAAATTGGTTTAACAATGTTTTTTTGTAAAAAGTGTGACGAGGTTAAAGGAAATGCTTGAAAGTAAATTACGTAATGGTTATGATTTAGACAGTCTCATAAAGGTATGAGAAAACACTGTACACGTTCAGGATGAACCCGAGATATCGCCTCCATGGAACCGAGATAAGTGCGACCACGATGGTCTTTCCCCTCCAAGGATTAAGCGCATAAATATTTATGTGGTTAATTTGGATTACTTATTTATAAGGTGATTTAAAATGAAAATTTTTGATTCAATTACACACTTTTGGAATAACCGCTCTGTATATACAGGTAACTTTACTTACCCTAATTACTTTGGTTACTAAGAATTTTGTTATCTAGTTGCTGACTAGTTAGCCGAACAGCTTGTTCACCCCCTAACTTGAGAATACTAAATAATCGTAAGCGATTATTTGCAACATTCGCCGCCGCTTCGCTTTGAAGCGGCGTTTTTTTACCTTTAAATCGTCATAACAAGTTAGTCACACATCGCGATGTGATCCTTAGTACGTTTTATTGCTGTAGATCTCATAAATATAAAATAGATGAAATATATTAATTTGGAATATTTTAGCTAATGCATTGATTTTATATTGCTAATTATCTGTTCTTAAAAGCCAAAAAAACAAAATTAAATTTATTAGTCTTAGTTTTGTGCATTTACTCGATATTTTCTGGAAATTGATAGATCTGATGTTTATAATCGCGCTCGAATTGAGAACGCAAACGTTTTCTTTTGCTTAATACTAACGTGTCAATCTCCAAGGAACAGAGAAACATGCTTGAGAAGTTATTTAAACTAAAGGAACACGGCACAACTGTGCGAACGGAGTTGCTTGCTGGCTTAACAACATTCCTGACCATGGCTTACATCATTTTTGTAAACCCTACTATGCTATCCAGTACGGGAATGGATAAAGGTGCAGTATTTGTTGCAACCTGTTTAGCAGCGATGATCGGTTGTTTTGTGATGGGATTTTTTGCTAACTATCCTGTCGCACAAGCACCAGGCATGGGCTTAAATGCCTTCTTTACTTATACCGTTGTGCTAGGCATGGGGTATACATGGCAAGTTGCGTTAGCCGCTGTTTTCTTATCAGGTTTGTGTTTTATTGCGTTAAGTTTATTAAAAGTACGGGAATGGATCATTAACTCCATACCAATGGCGCTGCGAACCGGAATTTCTGCAGGTATAGGTTTATTCCTTGCCTTCATTGCATTACAGAGTTCAGGCATTGTCGTAGATAACCCTGCGACGTTAGTACAAGTAGGCGATCTAACCAGTTTTCCTGTTGTGATGGCAGCACTTGGTTTTTTTCTAACCATAGCGCTTGTTCATCGTGGCTTTAAAGCTGCAGTCTTGATTGCAATCTTAATTGTTACTGGGTTGAGTATTGCATTTGGTGAAGTGACTTATGGCGGCATTATGTCAATGCCACCAAGCATTGCACCAACCTTTATGCAATTAGATTTTTCGGGGGCAATGGAAGTTGGCCTGATTTCAATTGTGTTTGCTTTCTTGTTTGTCGATTTATTTGATACCGCAGGTACGCTTGTCGGTGTTGCGACAAAAGCAAACTTAATCGGTGAAGATGGCAAGTTGCCACGCTTAAATCGCGCGTTACTTGCAGATAGTACAGCAACCTCTGTTGGTGCCTTATTGGGTACATCGAATACCACTTCTTTTGTCGAGAGTGTGTCCGGTGTCGCAGTCGGAGGTCGTACCGGTCTTACTGCGGTAACGGTTGGTGTATTATTCTTACTCGCTCTATTTTTTGCTCCATTAGCTGGCATGGTACCTGCCTACGCAACGGCTGGTGCATTATTCTACGTCGCGATTTTGATGATGTCGGGGTTAGTGGCAATTGATTGGCGTGATCTAACAGAAGCTGCACCGGTTGTTGTGGTTTGTTTGTTGATGCCTTTAACTTATTCTATCGCTGAAGGTATTGGCCTTGGTTTTAT
Source organism: Photobacterium sp. GB-56 (assembly GCF_003026105.1). GTDB lineage: Bacteria > Pseudomonadota > Gammaproteobacteria > Enterobacterales > Vibrionaceae > Photobacterium. The sequence continues at coordinate 90,324 of NZ_PYNW01000001.1, forward strand.
CACTTATGCTGCGGTTAAAGCAATGAGTGGTAAGGGGCGTGATGTAAATATCAGTGTTTGGGTTATTTCAGCATTGTTCCTTGCAAAAATAATTTTTCTTTAAGTTTTAGATTTCATAAAGCTTTATCTATTTAGGGCGATTTAACATCGTTGATCCAGAGGTTCTTTATCTATGAGTAATAAATTCATCATCACTTGGGATAACATGCAAACTTACACTCGTCAGCTAGCTGAAAAGTTGCTACCTGCTGAGCAGTGGACAGGTATTATTGCTGTTAGCCGTGGCGGTCTTGTTCCTGCTGCTATTTTGGCGCGTGAACTGGGTATCCGTCATGTAGATACCGTATGTATCTCAAGCTACGATCATGATCACCAACGTGATATGCGTGTGATCAAGAAAGCAGAAGGTGATGGTGAAGGCTTTATTATTGTTGATGATTTAGTCGACACGGGCGGTACTGCTGAAAAAATTCGTGAACTGTACCCACGTGGTAAATTTGTAACAGTATGCGCAAAACCTGCAGGTCAACATTTAGTTGATGATTACGTTGTTGATATCCCACAAGAAACGTGGATTGAACAACCGTGGGATATGGCAGTAACGTTTGTCGATCCAATCGCTAAGCGATAAGCATTCTCCCTTTATCAAGGTTTATAGCTTTGCTGCTGTAAACTAAGATTGATTAATAAGACGCCGATAAGGCGTCTTTTTTTGTTTTAAATCGACATACGTAAGTGATTTTGGGTATATCATCACTACACATCATCAAGACCACGTGGAGAGTGCCGTGTCTGAGCCATCCCCTGAAAATTTGTCCGAAAAGTTATTTGCCCCAAGACCAACCTCTAAAGAGACATCGAATTTGGTTAAAATTGCTCATGTGCGTAGTGGGCGAGTGAACAATGCGCTGGATGGTGAGAGTAAGGCTAGCTGGTACCGTGTTTTACGTCGCCCACAATGGATTTGGCAGGGCGTCGATCCGATAGAGCTTGAAGCGGTACTTGCTCGTATTGCGGGTGCTAAATCTCCACGTACGAGTGAACATTTACTGGATACGGTGATTGGCTATAAGCCAGGTAACTGGACATATGAATGGGCGCAATTGGGCGCAAGCTATCAAAAGCAAGCACGTCTTCTATTAAATGAAGGTGAGAAACTTAAAGCTTCTGAGTTGTTATTAAAAGCCAGCACGCATTACAGTATTGCCGCGTATCCGTATATCAAAGGCGATCAATTGGCTGATCAAGCAGAATTGCAAGCCAATCAAAGTTATCGTGAAGCGATAGAATTACGCCCGCATGATATGCGAACGATTAGTGTCAAGTATGAAGGTAAAACCTTTGAAGCCTTCATTCATTTGCCTCGTACCGATAAACTATTACCGACAGTGATCGTTAGCGGTGGATTAGATACATTGCAATGCGATTTATGGCGCTTATATGAAGATTATTTAGGGCCGGCAGGTTATGCGATGGTCACACTGGATATGCCATCTGTCGGTCACTGTGATCGTTGGAACTTAACGGAAGATACCAGTCGACTTCATCAAGCGTTATTACAGCAGATACGTGATGTCCCTTGGGTCGATCACCATAAAGTTGCAATGCTAGGGTTACGAATGGGCGGTAATGCAGCTATTCGTTTAGGTTTTATGGAGCCAACACGTTTAAAAACCTGTATTAGCTTGGGCGGCGCGATTCATAGCGTGTTGACCCAACCTAAGATGATTGAGCAGATCCCTCGGATGTATCTTGATGTGTTAGCATCTCGAATGGGTAAAAATGGTCAATCAGAAACGAGCATCATTTCTCATCTTCCGGCATGGTCGTTAAAGCACCAAGGGATTTTGGGGCGCCGACGTATTGATATGCCAATGCTGGGAATAAGTTTAAAAAATGATCCTGTATGCCCTGAAAGTGATAATCAGTTAATTGCGCTGTCCAGTTATGGTGGTAAAGCGATAACGTTACCAGAAAAGCCTATTCATGATGGCTACCACCGTTCATTAACGACTGTCGTTGAATGGTTAAATGAGCAGTTAAGGTAATAAAGTAGACAATTATTTGGCTCTAATGGTTAAGGTGGAGACAAAGCCTTGACGGTATGCAGTGAGGATATCGAACTTTATTTTATACCACTATGATATTGTTAATAAAATTTCGTATCTTCACTGGCATTTTATCCATATTCAACCATAATATATAAATACTGATAGCTATCATGTTGCACATAAACAACGTGATTAAAAAACGTTAGTAAACGTATATTATTTTGAGTATTAGCATACTCATCACTGCAGTTGACTATGGATGGATTTGCAATGACTTCGACAACTCTTTTTCCGCCTCATGGGCGTTTAATAACAAAATTAACTGCGCTGGGTCCTTACTTACGTGAGAAAAAATCAAAAGAAGGTCAGTTCTTTTTTGATTGTTTATCCAGTTGTGTTAATGCTGATAAAGAGCCCGAACAACGTGAATTTTGGGGCTGGTGGTTAATTTTAACAGTAACCGATAATGGTTATGAATATTGCTATGATTTTGGCCGTTTTGATTTAAATGGTGAGTGGAGTAATGGAAAGTTACCCGCAAAGCATAAAGATGCGGTGATGAAAACATTATTAGATTTTCACCGTAAGTTGACGCCATTTATTGTTGATGAATGCCAATTAACCTTATCTCCATCTTCAGAACTCACACAAACACCGCTTACTGAGCTAGCATAAATAATTTGCTCTCAATTTATAAAACCCATCCAATGAAGTGATGGGTTTTTTTGTATCTTTTTTTTACATCTTGTTGCCTAAGATAACCGAATTTAGCGGCTTAAATATAATTTTGTGTGATTTGTAAGCGTTTCAGTTGTTTAACTAAATATTTGCGCACTTATATGTATTTAGTCATTGTTTTTCTCTTGTGCTTTATTAGCAGTATTGATAAAACAAAGTACATATTATTTCTTTCTATTTTGTTTGATCCCCATGGCAGATACCAAAAATACTAATGCTCGAGAGCAAGACCTTGCAGCATCTGCTGCATCACAAACAATTGTTGTTAAGTTGGGCACCAGTGTTCTTACTGGCGGTACGCTGAAGTTAGATCGCGCCCATATGGTTGAGCTTGTCCGTCAATGTGCGATGCTTCGTCGTCAAGGACATAAAATTATTATTGTCACATCTGGTGCAATTGCAGCAGGACGTGAGCATTTAGGTTACCCCGAACTGCCCAAAACAATGGCAAGTAAGCAATTACTGGCAGCGGTTGGTCAAGGTCGCTTAATTCAAGAGTGGGAAATCTTATTTGGTATCTATGGGATCAATATCGGTCAAATGCTATTAACGCGTGCAGATTTAAACGATCGGGAACGTTATTTAAATGCGCGTGATATGTTAGTTGCCTTGCTGGATAACGGTATTGTTCCTGTTGTGAATGAAAATGATGCGGTAGCGACAACAGAAATTAAAGTGGGTGATAACGATAACTTATCCGCACTTGTCGGTATTTTAGGTGGCGCAGATAAACTGTTATTAATGACAGATCAACCAGGTCTATTTACCGCCGATCCTCGTAGTAATCCTGATGCAGAGCTTATCCGTGAAGTACATACTATTGATGAAACACTGCGTAAATTAGCGGGTGGCACTGTCGGTGGTTTAGGTACAGGCGGCATGGCAACAAAACTACAGGCAGCAGATGTAGCTCGTCGAGCTGGTATTGAAGTGATCATCGCTGCTGGTCGTCGTCCTGATGTCATTATTGATTTAGCGGAAGGTAAATCTGTTGGTACGCGTTTCTTACCGCTGGAATCCCCATTAGAAAGCCGTAAGCGTTGGATTTTAGCTGGGCCTCCTCCAGCCGGTGACATTGTTATTGATGATGGCGCTGTCATTGCTGTGCAACAACGTGGGAGTAGTTTACTTGCGAAAGGGATCACCATGGTAAAAGGTGATTTTGAACGCGGTGAAGTGGTGCGTATCTTTGATAAACAAAATAACCTATTAGCACGTGGTATTTGCCGCTACTCGAGTGTAGATATGGCAAAAATTGCAGGAAAGCATAGCCAAGAAATCCACCTTGTGTTGGGTTACGAACATGGTCACGTGGCTATCCATCGTGATGATATGGTAGTTATTTAAAAACGACATGTATGTATAAATACAGAGAAGTATTGGCATCACGACAAGGATTAATAGAGGAATTATTGTGAATCTTGAATTAATGGGACAAGCGGCACAACAGGCTGCTTTCGAGTTAGCAACAACGGCAACTGCAGTTAAAAATAATGCTTTAGCGATTATTGCTGATGAATTAGAAAGTAATAAAGACATTATCTTAGCAGCGAACAAACAAGATATTGATGCCGCACTTGAATCAGGTATGTCTGATGCATTAGTCGATCGCTTATTACTAAATGAATCACGATTAGCGGGTATTGCAAATGATGTGCGTAATGTGATTAATCTTAATGATCCTGTTGGTGCAGAGCTTGATAGCCGCGTACTTGAAAATGGTATGCGTTTAAGCCGTCGTCGCGTTCCATTAGGGGTTGTTGGTGTGATCTATGAAGCGCGTCCGAATGTTACGATTGATATTGCGGCATTATGCCTAAAAACAGGTAACGCTAGCATCCTTCGTGGTGGTCGCGAGACATTCCACTCCAATATGGCACTGGTAAAAGTGATTCAAGTGGCATTGGAAAAAGCAGGACTACCAGCCGCTTCTGTACAGTACATAGAGCAACCCGATCGCGAACTTGTTTCACAACTGCTTAAGCTTGATCAATACGTAGATATGATCATTCCTCGTGGTGGTGCGGGTTTACATAAAATGTGTAAAGAAAACAGCACTATTCCTGTGATTATCGGCGGTTTTGGTATTAGCCATATTTATGTTGATGAAAGTGCCGATCTTACTCGTTCTTTAGATGTGGTTGAAAATGCCAAAGTACAGCGTCCATCGGCCTGTAATGCGTTAGATACCTTACTTGTAAATGAGAAAGTAGCAGAAGCCTTCTTATCACGTTTAGTTGAGCGTATGAACAAAGCCAAGGTAGCACTGGTTGCTGATGAAGCAGCCTATAATCTACTTGAAGGTAAAGCGTCTTCTCTGCGCAAGATAGCAGAAGGTGACTTTGATACTGAATGGTTAAGCTACACCTTAGGTATTAAGGTGGTAAACGATGTGGATGAAGCCATTTTCCATATGCGTAAGCACAATGCGAGCCATTCCGATTCAATCTTAACTAATAACCTGCAGTCGGCAGAACGTTTTGTTAATGCGGCAGGCTCGGCGGCTGTTTATGTGAATGCGTCTACACGTTTTACTGACGGTGCGCAATTTGGTTTAGGTGCGGAAGTTGCGGTATCAACCCAGAAACTGCATGCTCGTGGCCCAATGGGTTTAGAAGAGCTGACGAGTTATAAGTGGGTGGGTGTTGCTGATTACTTAAGCCGTGCCTAATCGTTAAATAAAATGTAAAAAGCTGCCTGCTAGTAATCACTAATTGGCAGCTTTTTTTATGCCAGTAATTTTTGATTTTTTCTTATTCTTTGTCGTCTTTTTTATCTTGAGATACAGGATTTTCTTGCTTACTGAGAGGGTGTTTGTCGTCAAACAGTTTGTGTTTTTTCTGCATCTCAATCTTCATATAAGCGGTATATTTTAGCGCTGCAATGTTGCTAGCGATGACGGCAACAATAATAAAAGAGATCACCCAAGGGTTAAAAAGCCATTCCATATTAGCCTCACTAATTTAGTGATAGAGTATTTTCAGGATAACACTTTTATCGATCATTTAGCTTATATATTAGTCATTAATGGCAATAAAAAAGCAGCCACATATTTCACTTCTTAGGTGCAATACGTTAGCTGCTTTGAGTATTGAATGCGTTTGTTATTACAGTGCTTTTTCTAATACTTTTTGGTACATGTCGGTTAGCTTTTCAAGATCTGCGACTTTTACACACTCATTCACTTTGTGAATAGTGGCATTTACAGGGCCTAACTCAACCACTTGCGCACCGGTACGAGCGATAAATCGACCATCTGATGTACCACCGGTAGTAAGAAGTTCAGGTTGCTGGTGGTTTACTTCTTCAATCGCTGCAACAACCGCTTCGACTAGCGTACCTTTATCGGTAAGGAATGGATGACCGCTTAATGTCCATTTTAAGTCGTAATCTAAACCATGGGCATCTAATACTGAATGTACACGACGCTTTATTTCTTCATCCGTTAATTCAGTACTAAAGCGGAAGTTAAATTGCACTTCAAATTCTCCAGGGATCACATTCGATGCGCCCGTGCCTGCGGCAACATTTGGGATCTGGAAACTGGTCGGTGGGAAATATGCATTGCCGTTATCCCATGTGGTGGCAGCAAGCTCAGCGAGGGCTGGTAATGCTTTGTGAATGGGATTATTGGCAAGGTGTGGATAGGCAACGTGCCCCTGAATACCTTTTACGGTTAAATCACCGGTAATTGAGCCACGACGTCCGTTTTTAACAACGTCTCCAACGTGGTGAGTACTTGAAGGCTCACCGACAATACACATATCGATTTTTTCATTACGGGCTTCAAGGGTATCAACTACACGGGTTGTACCATTGATAAACGGCCCTTCTTCATCAGAGGTGATGAGCAGGGCAATTGAGCCTTTGTGATCTGGGTTTTCTGCGATGAAACGCTCAATGGCAACAATCATACATGCTAGAGAGCCTTTCATATCAGCGGCGCCACGGCCGTGAAGGTAGCCATCGATAATCGTTGGTTCAAACGGTGGCGTGTGCCATTGCTCTACTGGACCTGACGGTACCACATCGGTGTGACCAGCGAAAACAAACAGTGGAGCTTGGGTACCACGGCGAGCCCAAAGGTTGGTGGTATCTTCAAATACCATGGTTTCGATAATAAAGCCTAATTGCTCAAGACGAGCGATCATTACATCTTGGCAGCCTGCATCTTCAGGAGTAACAGATGGGCGACTCATTAAATCTTTAGCAAGCGCAATAACTGGGCTATCAGACATCCTTGTATCCTTGTTATTGTTGATGGAAAATTTCTTGGTATTGAGCAGGTTTAAAACCTAAGTAGTACGCATCATTGTGTACTAATAGCGGACGTTTGATCATTGCTGGTTGCTCTAACATTAGGGCTAAGGCATTGTCGCGGTTTAAGCTATTTTTTTGCTCATCAGTCAGTTGACGGTAAGTCGTTCCACGCTTATTAAGCATGGCTTCCCAACCAAGTGCTGTTTCAAACGTTTCGAGTTGAGCGCGATCTAAGCCATCAACACGGTAATCATGGAAAGTGTATTCGATATTTTCTGCTTCTAACCACTTTTTCATTTTCTTGATAGTGTCGCAGTTTTTGATGCCGTAGGCTGTAGTACTCATAAAAGATCTGACTTGATTATATTTTAATGGATAGTCTTTTATAACGAGATTACACAATGACCGCAAGTGTTGTTGTTTGTGAGCTGATTGTAAGAGATTGAGAACGGTATTGTTAACAAAAACAATAATGCTTTTTTATTTTTCTATTTAATAGAAGTAAAGATAAAGCGGGCTTGATCAAACTCAACATAAATATTTTCCACTGCTTAATAATATGTGGAATATTTTATGGAGGCCTCAATGGAACTGAATCCGGTTTTTGCCCGTCGACTTTATTTAGCATTGTTAGTAGAAAATACAGAGAGACCTAATGTCCCTCGTTTGGTTGAGCAAACAGGCTGGCCGCGTCGCACTATTCAAGATGTATTAAAAGCGCTACCTAGCATCGGTATTGAGCTTGCTTTCATTCAAGATGGTCGCCGTCATAATGATGGTTACTATACGCTGAGTGATTGGGGACCATTTGATTTGGAATGGATCAAAGAAAAAGAACCCTACTTATTAGCGGCGTTATCCTAAAAATTAAAACGCATAAGACGTCACGTGTTATGCGTTTTTAATAGGATATTACTGGCCTTGGGCTTCAAGGTATAAAATAGTGGCGGCTGTACGGGATTTTACTTGTAGCTTTTTGAGTAAACTTTTCATATGAACTTTAACCGTCGCTTCTGAGATAAAAAGCTGTTCGGCTATTTGGCGATTACGTTGACCTTTTGCCACTTCTTGTAATATTTGCGTCTCACGGTCTGTTAATTGAGACAAAATATTCGTAGGGGTATGTGGTGAATCAAGGCACTCTTTTACGATATCACTATAGGCTTTACCACCACATAACGCTGATTTTAGTTGTTCGATTAATTCATCAGGCTCAGTATCTTTGAGTAAATAACCGTCAGCGCCAGCATTGAGTACTGTTTTAATATCGCTTCGACTATCAGAGACAGTTAATATAACAATACAGGCAAGTATTCCTTCATCACGCATCGCTATTAGCGTATCAAGACCGGACAATCCCTTCATATTTAAATCGAGTAAGATCAAATCTGGTGATTTTTCATGGGCGAGTGCGATAGCATCATTACCATTGCTGGCTTCACCTACTAATTGGAAGTCTGATTCAATACTCAATAGTTGGCTTATCCCTCGACGCATGAGAGGGTGATCATCTACAATCATAACTTTCCAGCATGTCATCGTGTTATCCTTTTTGTAATGGAAATAGAAGGCAGATAGTGCAGCCTTGATTGATTCCCGATTGTATTTTTAATTCACCTTGTAGCCGTGATGCGCGCTCTTGCATAATACTTAAACCGTAATGATCACGTTTACTCTCGTTAAGGTCGAATCCTCTACCGTCATCGATGATCGTGACATCAATATGTTGATCGGTTTGTTGGCAGTTTACGATAATCTCATCGGCGTCTGCATGTTTAATCGCATTTAATACTGCTTCTCGAATAATTTGTAACAGGTGAACCTGGTTATGGGCATCTAACGCCATTGATGATATTTGATTATCTATAATTAAGAGTGCATCGGTTTGCTCTTCTAATGGTTCTAACATTTGATTTAAGGCTTCACCAAAATTGGCATCTTTAATCATCAACCGAAATGTACTGAGTAATTCGCGCAGTTGGGTATAAGCGTTACTTAACTCTTCTTCAATATCATGGACAGTTTGATGGGTACTTTCATTTTGATCGCTTTGATTGAGTTTTCTTTTTAATAAGGCTAATTGAATTTTCAAATAGGAGAGCGATTGTGCCAATGAATCATGGAGTTCACGGGCAATGGTCGCGCGCTCTTCCATTATCAATAAATATTCCGCTTGTTTTTGAGCGCGGTTGTAATAGATAGCGCGAGCAAGGATCTGAGAGATATTATTAATTAATGCCTTATCAGGACAAGGTAAAGTGTACTGCCACCAAAGTTGTCCCATTAATTCACCATCGATATACAATTCGTTATATTGCCAATGTTGACCTGCTTGTTGACCCACTTGAATTTCTGATGTGCTGCCATTTGGCTCTGCAATGATCAGTTTTGTACCAATTAAGCCATCTATAGCAATCATGGTTTCAAGCATGTTGGTAAATTGTTCTCGGGTTAAATGGCTAACAGAAAGTTGTTGTGAGCAATTATAAAGCACTTGGAGTGATTCGTTTGCATGACGTAAGCGGTGGGTTTTTTCATTGACACTGCGCTCTAAGCCTTGATAAAGCTGTTCAAGATCTGATGACATTCTACTAAAGGTATGGGCAAGAATACCTAGTTCATTATTGCTATTATTTAATAAATCCAATCGAAAATCTTTACGCTTTACTTGCTTACAAGCATCAACAAGATCATTTAAAGGTGCGACAACTTGTTGGCGTGTATAACGAATAGTGTAGAAGATGATAAGAGAAATCAGACTAAGGCCTATGGCGCCAATAATAGCGAGTCGTTGGATTTTAAGTTCTGATGATTTTTGCAGTTCAGAAACAAAAGTATTAATACGATGGACGAATGGGGCGACATGTTGAATAAATACCGTGTTGTTATCTTTTTCAAGGATCGGGTGCAACTCTGCCCAGCGCAGAACGATGTGATCGTAGTGTTGTTGGAGCTCTGAAGAGGTAAACCAGTAAGAGAGTTCTTTCATTGGCGCTGAATAAAGCGAGTGTTCAAATTGTTCAATATGTGTAGATAAAAGAGGCGACTCTGTTTCAACATCAAAAGCTAATCGATAGCTTTGCATGCGTAAAGAACCTGCAATATTTATAGCTTCAGCATCATTTTGACTCGAAACCAATGTCATTAATGCAAGTGCAGTCGTTATTATCGAAATGATCAAAATTAACACTAAAGAACGCGCTATCGTCGTTGTTACAGAATGTGTCATTTTTTGCCTATTCACAGCAATCCTTACTGTTACTTACCCAGAAATTATTAATAGCTTAATTTTTGATGCAGAAAATTAAGCTATTAATGTGAGCTTTATCAGCTAGATTTATTGATCTAGAGCAAAAACTCCTACCAATTACCCCTTAGGGGGTATTTAAGCAATTATTTCATTATTTAGAATTAATGTATAAAAAGATGAATAGCTTATTAATGCATGCTATTTGAGTTATTTGCTGAGTATTTTATCAGCCATGTAACACAAATAGTACAACGATAGAGGTAATGATGGTTGATCGTTTAAGACGTTCATTATTCACACGCAAAACACCATCAAACATTCCACGCTTACCTTGGCTAAATCATGCAGATACTTTTACCGATCTTTGTTCGCGTTGTGAACGTTGTATCGAACATTGTGAGACAAACATCATAGTGAAAGGTGATGGCGGCTTTCCTCAAGTGGATTTCAGCCAAGGTGAAGGTGAATGCACTTTTTGTTATCAGTGCGCAGAGGCGTGTCCTGAACCGTTGTTCCTTCCGCAATTAGAATCGCCATGGGACATCATTGCAACGATTAATGAAAGTTGTATGGCATCTAAAAATATTGAATGCAGAAGCTGTGGTGATATGTGTGAACCTCAAGCGATCAAATTTCAATTACAGGTTGGAAAAGTCGCGATGCCAACGATTACAGAGAAAGACTGTACTGGATGTGGTGCCTGTTTATCTGGGTGTCCTGTATCAGCAATAACAATCGATTGTGTAGAGAACAACGCACAATAGTACATATCAAAGAGGGTCTGTATGTCTTTACAAGAAGTACATATATCAAGTCTCGTGGTTCATGTAAAACCTGAGCACTTGCAAGAAATAAAAGAGCAGATCTTAGCAATGCCAAATACCGAAATACCGGGCGACAGTGAAGAAGGGAAAATCATTGTAGTACTTGAGACAGAAAACCAAGGCTACGTGACCGATACCATAGATAAAATCAATAATTTAGAAAATGTGTTAATTACTTTTTTGGTGTATCACCAAATAGAGCACTTTGAGACGCAACCAGAGGGCAACTCATGAAAATGACAAGACGCGCATTTGTTAAAGCAAATGCTGCCGCTTCAGCTGCGGCTGTTGCAGGTATTACCTTACCCGCGTCAGCAACTAATTTAATTGTTAGTTCTGATGAAACAAAAATTAAATGGGATAAAGCGCCGTGTCGTTTTTGTGGTACAGGTTGTTCTGTTTTGGTGGGTACCCAAAATGGTCGAGTTGTTGCTACTCAAGGTGATCCTAAAGCACCAGTAAATAAAGGTCTTAACTGTATTAAAGGTTATTTCCTTTCAAAGATCATGTACGGAAAAGATCGTCTACAAACGCCAATGCTTCGTATGAAAGATGGAAAATATGATAAAGAAGGCGAATTCACTCCAATCTCTTGGGATCAAGCTTTCGATATCATGGCTGAAAAGTGGAAATTAGCCTTAAAGAAACATGGTCCATCAGGCATAGGTATGTTTGGTTCAGGTCAATGGACGGTGATGGAAGGTTATGCGGCATCAAAAATGATGAAAGCCGGTTTCCGTTCTAACAATATCGATCCGAATGCACGCCACTGTATGGCATCTGCTGTTGGTGCGTTTATGCGTACCTTTGGTATTGATGAGCCGATGGGTTGTTACGATGATTTTGAACATGCTGATGCATTCGTCTTATGGGGCTCAAATATGGCAGAAATGCACCCTATTCTATGGACTCGCATTACTGATCGTCGTTTAAGTAACCCTCATGTTAAAGTCAATGTACTGTCTACATATTATCACCGTTCTTTTGAACTCGCTGATAACGGTATGATTTTTAAGCCTCAAACCGATTTAGCCATCGCCAACTTTATAGCTAATTACATCATTGAAAACGATGCGGTTAATTGGGACTTTGTTAACAAACATACCCACTTTAAACGTGCTGAAACAGATATTGGTTATGGTCTGCGTGACGATAACCCACTACAACAGCAAGCTGCTCACCCGAATTCAGGTGATATTTTCCCAATGAATTTTGAGGAATACAAAGCTTCTGTTGCTGAGTATACGCTTGAAAAAACATCAGAAATGTCAGGAGTTAAACCTGAAAAGTTAATAGAGCTTGCGAAGTTTTATGCTGATCCTAAAACCAAGGTGATGTCACTATGGACCATGGGAATGAACCAACATACCCGTGGTGTGTGGATGAACAGTTTGGTTTATAACCTGCACTTATTAACCGGTAAAATTTCAACCCCAGGAAACAGTCCATTTTCATTAACGGGTCAGCCATCTGCTTGTGGTACAGCACGTGAAGTGGGGACGTTCTCTCACCGTTTGCCTGCTGATATGGTGGTTGCGAATCCTAAACACCGAGCCATTGCTGAAAAAATCTGGAAGTTACCGGAAGGCACTATTCCACCTAAACCTGGTTATCATGCTGTTGTTCAAGATCGCATGTTAAAAGACGGTAAGTTAAATGCGTATTGGGTGATGTGTAATAACAACATGCAAGCTGGCCCTAATATTAATGAAGAGCGATTACCGGGTTACCGTAACCCAGAAAACTTCATTGTTTGCTCCGACCCATACCCAACCGTTACCGCACAAGCATCCGATCTTATTTTACCAACCGCAATGTGGGTAGAAAAAGAAGGGGCATATGGTAATGCAGAGCGCCGTACACAGGCTTGGTATCAACAAGTTGAAGCACCAGGTGAAGCTAAGTCTGACTTATGGCAGATCATGGAATTCTCGAAGCGCTTTACTATTGAAGAAGTGTGGGGAAATGAGTTGGTTAATAAAATGCCAGCATACCGTGGTAAAACCATGTATGACATTTTATTCCGCAATGGACAGGTTGATAAATTCCCATTAACGGAAACCCAACCGTTAAATGATGATGCAAAAGCGCAAGGCTTCTATGTTCAAAAAGGCTTGTTTGAAGAATATGCGGCATTTGGTCGTGATCATGGTCATGATTTAGCACCGTATGATACTTACCACCAAGTGCGCGGTTTACGTTGGCCTGTTGTTGATGGCAAGGAAACGCAATGGCGCTTTAAAGAAGGCTCAGATCCTTATGCAAAAAAAGGTTCTGGTTGGGACTTTTATGGTAAGCCTGATGGTAAAGCATGGATTATTTCAGCGCCTTTTGAAGCGCCACCTGAAGTACCTGATGCTGAATTTGATATGTGGCTTTGTACAGGTCGAGTATTAGAACATTGGCATACAGGTACCATGACTCGACGTGTTCCTGAATTATATAAAGCAGTGCCAGATGCGCTGTGTTATATCCACCCAGAAGATGCTAAAACACGTGGCTTACGTCGTGGTGATGAAGTTGAAATCTCTAATCGCCGAGGTGAAGTACGCTGTCGAGTAGAAACACGAGGCCGTAATCGCCCGCCACAAGGTTTGGTTTTTGTGCCATTTTTTGATGCTCGAATTTTGGTGAACAAGTTGATCCTTGATGCTACCGATCCACTATCGAAGCAAACAGACTTCAAAAAATGTCCAGTTAAAATCAGCAAGGTATAAGCCTGCCTATGGCGAGTGAATCAATCACTCGCCTCATTTCAGAATTAGCCTGTTGGCGGAGAACATCATGAAAAGAATCTTATTGGTTGTATTAGCGGTGAGTGCATTAATGGCTGGGGTTGTGCAAAGCGAAGAATCAACACCAGCTAAACCGGTATCAGAAGCCGTAGCGAAAACAGAAATATTAAATCCGGGCGGTATTGGTGGCCTTGAATCATTACGTGGCTCTGCTGAATTAGAAGATACACGCCCTGCTGATCCAATGAAGCATTATCCGAAAGATCAAGGTGTAATTGATAACGATTATGTGTATCAGCCACCGTTGATCCCACACACGATCCGTCATTACGAAGTGTCGCTAAACGCAAACAAATGCCTTGCTTGTCATAGCTGGAAAAATGCCAAAGAGATGGGCGCAACCAAAATCAGTGTAACGCACTATGTGTCACCGCAAGAAGGACAGGTGCTATCTGATGTATCACCAAGTCGTTACTTCTGCCAGCAGTGTCACGTACCACAAGCGGATGCTAAGCCATTAGTAGAGAATGACTTCAAACGTGTTAGTGCATTGCAGTAACCAAAGTAAGGGATGATATATGAAGTTATTAAAAACGTTTTGGTTACGCTTAAAAACACCCAGCAAAGTAGCAGTAGGTCTCGTTCTCTTTATGGGGTTTATTGGCGGCTTATTATTCTGGGGGGCATTTAATACCGCGATGGAAAAGACTAACACTGAAGAGTTCTGTGCTGGTTGTCACGCACCAATCGTTGAAGAAATTCAAGAAACGATCCACTTTTCTAATCGTTCTGGTGTCCGTGCTATTTGTTCGGATTGTCACGTTCCTCACAATTGGACAGATAAGATCGTGCGTAAAGTACAGGCATCAAAAGAAATTGTGGCCCATTTAATGGGAACGATTGATACTCCTGAAAAATTTGCTGATCGCCGTGGGCATTTAGCAGAACGGGAATGGAAGCGAATGAAGGACAATAACTCACAAGAGTGCCGTAATTGTCATGAATTCAATTATATGGATTTCTCAGAGCAAGCGCCTCGTAGTGCAAAACTGCATTCGACGGCATTAGCATCAGGAGATAAAACGTGCGTTGATTGCCACAAGGGTATTGCACATAAACTGCCTGATATGAAAAACATTGAAGGTTGGCAATAAACCTAAGGAGATAAGATGAGCACATTAGAGTCAGTGATTTGGCATATACTCGGTTACGCAGCCATGCCGGTGATTGTTCTATCTGGGTTTGCTGTAGTCGCAGCTATTTGTATTTGGCTACTTTCGCTAGGTAAAGATAAAAAAATTAGCGAATAAGCCAATATTCGAGATAAAGAAATAATAAGCCGTCCTTTTAATGCGCTAGTGCGTTACAGAAGGGCGGCTTTTGTTGTTTTTTCGCGAGGGGATTACGCTGCCACTGGCGATACCCAATCGCAAACAACACCCCCAAGCAAGGTAAAGTGGCAGCCATTCAAACATAAAATAAGCGATAGAGAATGACTGACTTTCGTTTGTACTGACTTCAATAAAATGTAAACCAAGAATAACGCTTAGTCCTAATAGCGTGAAGAGCTTAAACGTTGTCTTATCCATGATAATTAATCCTGTTTCGAATAATATTACAAATATACATGCAAATGAGAATTATTATCAAATTTTTTTTATTGTTTAATCAGTTCGTGCTTTATTAATTGGCTACGGAATGTTTCAACTCGCTTCCTATTCACACCAAAATCAGAATAACCAACTCGTGATGCAGAGCGTACTTGTAACTGCTGTGCTTTTTTTTCGACTTCAAAGTCATCAATGAACCGAAAAATCTTGCTGGTGGCTTCAATATGAAGATAGTGATCTGATTGCTCTGCTATTTTTGCACCTGGTAACTGAAGCGCTACCCGTTTTATTTCTTCCCAGCTATGCTCACCTTTCGCCGTTAAAAGAAAAGGCTTAACGCTAAACTGTTCACGCTTTTCAATCGTTGAGACACAATTGGGCTTATTTTCACAAAGCTGATTTATTGAACGCGTCCATGAGGTTGTCTTTGTATCGCTACAGCCAGTGAGGAAGAGTAACAGCAATAGCGTAAAGCGAAGTAACACGATGTAAATCCTTTTTATAATCGCGGAAGAAGTAGGTAAGTGATAAACCCTAACCATGAGGCAATTAAAAGCCCCCAAGCGAGTTTACTCTGATGGTGGATAACAGTTGTATTAGTTATGACTTCTGAGGCGTTGTTAGCATCATTAGAGGCCTTATTACGTGAAACCTTTTTTTTCAGTTTGTCTTGCTCACGAGCTTTAGCTTTTTGCTGCTTTTTATATTGCTCTATACCTTTTTGAATGCCTTGTGCAATCAGTCGAGTTTGCTCTTTTGTTTGCCCTACCTTCTGTGTGGCCTTTGCTATACGTATAGCTTCAGCTTGTGTTTCTGGTGAAGAGGCCGGTTGTTTTCTACTCGCCATGGTATAGATCCCTGAAAATAACATTTAAGCGTTGATTATATCCCATAAATAACAGAGTTGATGTCATAGCAATAAAATAGACGGAAAAGGTAATGGACTATCTTACTGATTGTGTAGGAAATTTTCAGAAATGGGTAAAAGGTTTGTTAACGGTGTTTTTAATGTGTAACTTTATGTTTTTTAGGTATTTGTATATACCTTTTACTGTCTGTGATCTATGTTTAAAAAACAGTGTTTTTGTTTTTTTTAGATCAAAAAGTGTGACGATAACGGCAATATAAAAAATGGAAAAGTGCGGTTCAGCACAAAACTTTATCCTTGTTGTTCAAAATCTAAATGAATAGATTAGAGTCGTTTGTGAACCATAGAGAAGTTTATTAAGCTCTGATCTGAATTTCATTGGATACCTATTTGAGGGAAATGGCTTGTTATATCCGATAGATGCTTATGATCAGCATGGACAATTAAAAATTAATACCGTGTTGTGGTTCGTCTTGCTATTTAACGCCAAAGCTTGGTTAGTGTTTGTTATGGCGGGGGTTAGCCGTACTCAAGGCGGTGAATTACTTGAGCTTATTTATCCAATAAGAGATGTTTTATATATAGGTATGGCAATAGGTAGTCCCGCAATATTATTGATGTGGTTATCAGGTCAACGAAATAAAAATAATAAATTAATACATTTTCTGTGGCGGCAAGGGAAAAGAGTGTTACTTGCTGCATATAGTTTTGATTTTTTAATGCAAATATATCATTTGGTTATCAGTCATGGTGAGTTTAGCTGGATACGGGCAACCACATTACTGTTAACAGCATGGCTTGGGTTGTACCTTCTAAGAAGCTCTCGAGTTAAAGATATATTTGCAGACTAGCCTGTAAAGGGGAGCTGTAATGAATGATTTTAGTCGAGGACAATTGCTGTTAAGCACGTTACTGAGCCCGTTAGCGATGGCTGATTGGTTACTTGATGTTAGCTTTGAATTGAGCAGTTACTGTCATTCGAAGCATACAGTGAATACCTCATTATCATTAGTGCCTGGTGAAGAAACGATATTTTTTAATGGCTTAAGTCAAAGTAAACATAACTTGTGCCGTGAAGTGATTGGTCGTGCTCAACTACTTGATGTTTCTCCAGATGAAGTGAAAATTGCTTTTCAGATCCAAGAGCGATTAGATGATGGTGGTTGGCGTACTATTTTAGCCAAAACTTTGTCTACTGGGCTTAATATGCCAGTATTATTTGAAAGTGAAAATACCGACTTAGAAGAGCGCGTTAAACTTCAAATTGAAATAATGACGGCATAATGTATTAACATCGATAGTTGATCTTTTTCTTCTTAATAACGCCTTCTTTTTAGAAGGCGTTTTAGTATTAAGTCGGTATCAAAATGTCCTATATCGTTGGGATAAGAGTAAAACTTTCTACTAATGTATTAAGATCAAGTGATTTACGTCTTTATATCGTTATAATTACTTTTCATTTTTGACTAAACATCCTGTTAGGAGAAGACACCTATGAGTATTGCCCAACCAGCAATCGTTCCAGATCGTGGCGCCTTTGCCCTTTATGTGGTGATGAATGTTGTAGGTAATAAGCAAAATGTTATTGCTCAATGCCAGTCAATTCATCAGTTACTTGCGGATCTCAATACTGAGCAGCAAGACGCAAAGTTACATGCAAGTGTTGCCTTCGGTAAGGCATTTTGGGAGTCTTTAGGTCAACAAAGCCCAGCTGAATTAACAGAGTTTCGTCAGTTAGGTGAAGGTGAGACTATTGCGCCAGCAACAGGGGGTGATGTCTTACTGCATATCCATTCTAATCGCCATGATCTTAACTTTTATGCGTTTCGCGTTTTCTTAGAAAAATTGTCTCAAGACGTAGAAGTGTTAGATGAAACCTATGGTTTCCAATACCTTGACCACCGTGACATGACAGATTTCATTGACGGCACAGAGAATCCACAAACAGCAGAAGATCGTGCTAATGTGGGTGTTATTGCTGAAGGTGAGTTTGCGGGTGGTAGCTATGTAATGGTACAGCGTTATGTTCATAACCTACCAGCATGGCATCGTCTAAACGTAAAAGCACAAGAAAAAGTGATTGGTAGAACGAAACCAGATTCTATTGAACTCGAAGATGTGCCAGCTGCGTCACACGTTGGCCGCGTTGATATTAAGGAAGATGGTAAAGGCTTAAAGATTCTGCGCCACAGCTTGCCATATGGCTCTGTAACATCAGATCATGGCTTACTATTCATTGCTTACTGTCAGCGTCAGCATCACTTTGATGCGCAGCTTGAAAGCATGTTTGGTGAAACTGATGGTAAAACAGACCAAATGTTACGTTTCTCAAAACCGGTAACTGGCGCATACTTCTTTGCACCATCGATGGCGATGCTAAAGAGCCTTTAATCACTATAAAATCGATAGATACAAGCATGCGATGAACTCTGTTTTTAGCATGCTTTTTTAAAGCTCAGATAAACAAAAAGCGCTACCGAAGTAGCGCTTTTTTATCAGTTATAGAACTTAACTTATTTCTTAACGCGTAGTACTGGTGTTTCACCAACGTTTACTGCGCCAGAAAGCTTAGTTAGCTCTTTGATCTCGTCCATGTTAGAGATAACAACTGGAGTCAGAGTTGACTTCGCTTTCTCTTCTAATAGTGCAAGATCGAATTCGATGATAGTGTCGCCAACTTTAACAGTTTGGCCTTCTTCAGCGATGCGAGTAAAACCTTCGCCTTTAAGTTCAACAGTATCAATACCGAAGTGAACGAAAAGTTCGATGCCATCGTCAGACTCAATAGAGAAAGCGTGGTTCGTTTCAAAGATCTTACCAATAGTACCGTTTACTGGTGCAACCATTTTGTTGCCAGCTGGTTTGATAGCGATACCATCACCAACAATTTTCTCAGCAAATACGACATCTGGCACATCTTCGATGTTAACGATTTCGCCAGAAAGTGGTGCGATGATTTCAATTGCACCAGCTTCACTGCTGTCGTCAGAAACCAGTTTCTTCAATTTGTCAAACAGACCCATATCGATGCTCCTAAGCGTTGTTATATTATCTGCAGCTATATTAGCAGATGGTCTTTTCTGCGATGAATTTTTCTACGTGCTCTTCGATTTCAGCAGCCGTTGGTAGAGTTAATGCATACTCTGCCATTGCTTTTACATCAGCAAAGTTAGCGTTACGGATAACTTTCTTGATGCGAGGGATAGAAATCGCACTCATACTGAATTCGTCAAGACCCATACCTAAAAGAAGTAGGGTAGCACGTTCGTCGCCGGCAAGCTCACCACACATACCTGTCCACTTACCTTCAACGTGAGAAGCATCAATAACTTGCTTGATCACTGTAAGTACAGCAGGCGATAGTGGGTTGTAAAGGTGAGAGATTAGCTCATTACCACGGTCAACTGCTAGAGTATACTGGGTTAAGTCGTTGGTACCAATACTAAAGAAAGAAACTTCTTTCGCTAAATGGTGTGCAATTGCTGCAGCTGCTGGCGTTTCAACCATCACACCGATCTCGATGTCAGTATCAAAAGCTAAACCTTCAGCTGTTAATTCAACTTTAAACTCTTCAATTGCAGCTTTAAGTGTACGTACTTCTTCAACCGAAATAATCATCGGGAACATGATACGGATTTTACCGTGTGCAGATGCACGAAGAATAGCACGGAACTGATCACGTAAAATTTCACGACGGTCAAGGCTGATACGGATTGCACGCCAACCCAAGAATGGATTCATTTCTTTTGGTAGATCTAGGTATGGAAGATCTTTATCACCACCGATATCCATAGTACGGATAATCACTGGCTCACCGTGCATTGCTTCTGCAACTTCTTTGTACGCTTGGTATTGCTCTTCTTCTGTCGGTAGAGAATCGCGATCCATGAACAAGAATTCAGTACGGTATAGACCTACACCTTCACCACCATTACGGTTTACGCCGTCACAGTCTTTTACTGTACCAACGTTACCGCAAACTTCTACTTGCTTACCATCAAGCGTGATTGCTGGAAGATCTTTTAGCTTAGCTAGTTCTTCTTGCTCTGCTTTATGTGCGTCGCTGATAGCTTTAAATTTGTTTAATTCATCATCTGTTGGATTGATTACAACCTGATTATTGATTGCATCAAGTACTAGCATATCGCCAGATTTAACTTTTGATGTGATATCGTTTGTACCAACAATCGCTGGGATCTCAAGCGAGCGTGCCATGATTGAAGTGTGTGAGGTGCGACCACCGATATCAGTGATAAAACCACGAACATAATCAAGGTTAATCTGTGCTGTTTCAGACGGTGTAAGATCGTTAGCAACAAGGATAACTTCTTCGTTGATAGCACTTAGGTTGATTACGTTAATGCCTAATGCATTCTTAACAAAACGGCTACCGATATCGCGGATATCACTTGCACGTTCTTTTAAGTACTCATCATCTAAAGATTCAAGTGTTTGTGCTTGTTCTTCGATAACAGAGTAGATTGCAAAGTCAGCAGACATTTTATCTTTAATAAGGGCTATGATTTCTTCTTCAAGCTCCTCATCTTCAAGCAACATGATGTGACCTTCAAAGATCGCTTCTTTCTCTTCACCAAAGGTGACACGTGCTTTTTCTTTGATTACTTCTAGCTGCTCAGACGATTTCTTTCGTGCGTCGAAGAAACGTTGAATTTCGTTATCGATTTGGTCTGCAGAGATCGGTGTTTTATTTAGAACAACCTCTTCTTCTTGCAGCAGTAGTGCTTTAGCAAAAGCAATACCTGGAGATGCCAAGATACCTGAAATCATAGCCTTACCTTAAATTAACTAAAAACTGAAAACTCGTTTGTATATAAACGTAGCTTAGATTTCGCGGAACATTGCAACTGGAGAACCGTCGTGATCTTCTTTTAGCTGAATTAGAGCATCAACAGCTTCTTGAGCTTGAGCACCTTCACCAGAGATAGTGATTTGTGCGCCTTTAATTAGGCCAAGAGTTTGAAGCTTGAATAGGCTTTTCGCACTAGCGCTTTTGCCATTAGCAGTTACAGTCACATCTGCATCGAATGATTTAGCTTCTTTAACGAACTGAGCCGCTGGACGAGTGTGTAAACCATTTGGTGCTGTGATTTCAACTTGCTTCTGATACATAATTCACCCCGATAGATATAGTATTTTATTTAATAATTAAATTATTTATGACAAGCATAATACAGATAATTTGCTTGTGCTGCTGCAGTATAAACTACCTAATATCATATTGTCTTAGCTTTAATCCAAGTCAAAGTTTTATCAGAAACTTACTTGTTAGTAATTAAAGCGCATTTTCACCCCTTTATTTCGGAGCGAAAAATAAAACGTGCGAGTTTTATATTAAAGCTAAGTCCAAAATGCAACAAAAAAGCCCGCAGAGGGGCTTTTTTCATAGTGATATACCTATTAAAAATTATAAAGTGTGATCACTGTTGTGTTTCTTTTTCTGTGAAAATGCCTGCAAATAGTGCTGTTGATAGGTAACGCTCACCTGAACTAGGCAGTATTACAACAATATTTTTATCTGCAAATTCTGGGCGAGATGCAATGTTATTTGCAGCAACAACCGCTGCTCCTGATGAAATACCAGCAAGAATACCTTCTTCATCCATTAGGCGACGCGCCATTTCAATTGCGTCATCTGAGCTTACTTTTTGAACTTCATCAATTAATGATAAATCTAAGTTACCAGGAATAAAACCAGCACCAATACCTTGGATTTTGTGCGGCGCTGGTTGAACAGTGTCGCCATTTAATGTTTGGGTTATAACAGGTGACTCTAGTGGCTCAACTGCAATTGTAGTAATGGCTTTACCTTTTTGCTGTTTAATAAAACGGCTAACACCTGTAAGTGTACCGCCTGTACCCACACCTGAGACAAATACATCGATTTCACCATCTGTTGCATCCCAAATTTCAGGACCTGTGGTTTTTTCATGGATCTCTGGGTTTGCTGGGTTATTAAATTGCTGTAGCAGTAGGTATTTAGTTGGATCTGAATTTACAATTTCTTCAGCTTTATCAATCGCGCCCTTCATGCCTTTAGGCGCTTCAGTTAGTACAAGATTTGCACCTAACGCTTTTAATAGTTTACGACGCTCAAGACTCATGCTCTCAGGCATGGTTAATGTGAGTTTGTAACCACGTGCAGCAGCAACAAAAGCAAGTGCAACACCAGTATTACCACTAGTTGGCTCTACAAGTTCAACGCCTTCTTTTAAAAGACCTTTTTTCTCAGCATCCCAAATCATGTTAGCGCCAATACGGCATTTAACACTAAAGCTTGGGTTACGAGCTTCTACTTTAGCTAACACTTTACCGTTACTTACACGGTTAAGGCGCACTAGCGGAGTATTACCAATAGTTAGTGAGTTATCTTCATAAATCTTGCTCATGCTTCGTTCCTTCGTGACACGTTAAAAGTAATATAAATTAAGAATATACTGGATAAGTGATTTGAAAAGTAATTAATGGTTATATCTTATTGTTATCAATGTGTGAATTATATTGAACTAAAGATATATAGTGGGATGAAAAGCGTCAAGTGACTAATTTACAAATATGTTTTACTCAAATAACGATAAACAATGGTGTTTGCAGCAAGGGTAATAGAAAAGAAAAGAGCACTAGAATAAGTGCTCTTTGGTAGATATTTATCGTTGATCTTAATAGCGTTTAAATTGCTCGCGGTAATGATCAACCCACATTGCTGTCGCACCACAAACAGCCACAGGCATGACAAGTAAGTTAATAATTGGGGTCATAGTGAAAAACATTACGATGGCACCAAAACTTAACGCTTGGCCACGATGTTCTTTGAGGGCATCTCGCATATCAATAAATGGCACTTTGTGGTTATCAAACGGATAATCAACATATTGAATCGTCATCATCCAAGCGCTAAATAAAAACCATAAAATAGGACCAAGCGTTTGGCCGATGGCAGGGATCCACATTAGGATCAATAAGCCAATTGCTTTGGGTAAGTAATACTTTAATTTAGTCCACTCTCTGCCCATGGTTCGAGGTAGATCTTTTATTAACGCTTTAAAACTATCATCAGGTGGATTATTACCTGTGAGTTTAGCTTCTATATATTCAGCTAATAGCCCATTAAATGGTGCAGCAATCCAGTTGGCAATGGTACTGAAGAAATAAGAAAACGTCACTAATGCAGCAATAGCAAGTAACGGCCATAACACATAAGATAGCCACTCAAGCCAGCTAGGCAGGTAACTTAACCAACCATCAATCCAGCCATTCAACTGAGTAAGTAAGGTGGCAAATGCGCCACCTAATAAAAGAATATTGATGAGCAATGGGATGATTACAAAACGACGCGTTCCTGGTTGGGTAACCAGTTGTAACCCTGTAAAAAAGTATCCAGCACCGCTGGTTGTTGATTTTATGGCATGCTGTTGCGACATTCGATTTCCTTAATCGGATCTCTCACATTTATTTTGATGAGGGATGATAGAGAGATTATATAGAGTATGTTAACGGGCTATGTAGGATGGAATCAAATGAAAATATGGTTGTCACAGTTTTGACAAACCATTAAATCTCATCATTCATAATGAAAAATGGTGTATAAAGTGTACAAAACTCACGTTGTAAAGACTATCTTGCCTGAATAGCGATATTCAACTTCTCATTATCATTTGAGTTTTGGTACAGTAAGTCATCGGCAAGAAATTCTAGCTAGAGATTTTGTCTGCCTAGTTGATTTTTTACTATTATTAACCCCGTCTAGGGATAACGAGTTAATTTCAGAGTATTCGTATGCAGGAATTGCGTCTAGTTCTTATTATTGTTGGTGCGCTTGCGATTACAGCGCTTCTTTTTCATGGTCTATGGACAAGTCGAAAAGAAAAACCGGCCAAGTTTGGTGAAAAGCCAGTAGGTAAAATCGATGAAACGGCATTTGATCTTCAAGGTGACGTTGAAGAGAGTGTCAGTGAAGCACGTGTTGTAAGTAAGCCACAGGAAGTGGTTGAAAAGACAAAGCCAACAAAACGCAAAGAGCCTGGTTTTAGTTTTGGTGAGCGTCCACAGCAAGATCCATTATTAGGCAATGTTACGGTTGATGACGGTGATGATGATCTCCCTAGAATGTCAGCAACAGATAATGACGATGTACCTACAAAAGTGACAACCGTTCAACCACAAGCTACGACAGTTGAGCAACCTCAGCAAGTATCACCACAAACATCTGTGCAATCTGTACAACCTGTAAATGTTCAACAATCGGCTGCTCAACCGAATAGCGCTCCTGTTGAACCTGTTATACAGCCTCAGGTTGCGGCAACTATTAACTCAGCGACTACAGCTCCTGTTGTAGAAACGCAAGCGCCAGTACAGCCTGAAATCATTCAGCAACCACAGCAGCCTACGTATACTCCAGTGCAAGAAACTGTTCAGCAACCTGTAGCGGCCGAGCCAGTGTTTCAGCAAGCACAACAGGTGGTCGTCGACATTCCTGTGGTTGAGCCTGAAATTATTGAACAACCGATTGAAAAATCTGCTGTTGAGCCTCAAGCACAATTTGTTCCTGCTGAAGAGCCTGCACAAGTTGAAGTAGCAACGCCAGTCGTTGAAGAAAACGTTGTGCAAGTTGCCGAGCCTTCGATTCAAGCCAAGCAAGAGCCAAGTGTATCTTTCATGCCAGAGCCAGAGCCAGAGCCAGAGCCAGAGCCAGAGCCAGAGCCATTACCACCAACTTATATATCGCTATGTGTTCATGCGCGCAATGGTAAGATTTTACGTGGGCCGTCACTGTTCGCATGTTTAGAGCGTCATGGTTTAATTTTTGGTGAGAATTCAGTGTTCCATCGTCATGCTGATTTAGCTGGCACGGAACCTGTTATTTTCTCAGTAACTAACTTGCTAAATCCAGGCTCTTTCCCTGAAACTAACTACCAACATTTTGAAACACCAGGTATCGGCTTTTTCTTAATGTTGCCTTGTTACGGTAAGGCAGCCAGTAACTTTAACTTAATGCTACAAACAGCACAGCAAATTGCTGATGAGTTAAATGCAGATGTTCTCGATCAAGATCGTGTAATGATCACGCCAAATCGTATTACGCAATATCGAGAAAAATCAGTGAAATATAATGATGCTTAATCTTTAAAAAGATGAAGTCATTAATGAGCAGGCTCCTTTAAGGGGCCTGTTTTTTTATTTAAATTTAGGCAATAGTCTTAATCGTTTTATTATCGATAGGGCGTTGTTTTGGCAGAAACTATCAAGATTTGTCAGGTAGAAAAAATGAGTATTGACCTTCAGCAACAATTATTAACGCTACGACAGCAACTCGATTACCACGGTCATCGTTATTACGTTGAAGATAACCCAGAAATTCCTGATGCTGAATATGACCGGATGATGCAGCAATTACTAAAGATCGAAGCTGAGCATCCAGAATGGATAACGGTTGATTCGCCAAGCCAACGTGTTGGTGGTGCTGCGTTAGAGGGGTTTACTCAAGTTAAACATGAGATCGCGATGCTTTCGTTAGACAATGCGTTTAATGATGATGATTTACGTGCATTTCAAAAACGTTTACAAGATCGTTTGCGTTCAGGAGCAACACTTAGTTACTGCTGTGAGCCTAAATTAGATGGTCTTGCTGTGAGCCTAATGTATGAAAAGGGGGTGTTAGTACAAGCAGCAACCCGAGGTGATGGCGCAACAGGTGAAAATATCACTCATAATGTGCGTACTATTCGCGCTATTCCCTTAAAGCTTCAAGGCGACGACTGGCCTGAGCGATTAGAAGTTCGCGGCGAAGTCTTTATGCCTAAAAAAGGCTTTGAAGCGTTAAATATCAAGGCGCTTAAAAAAGGTGATAAGGCATTTGCAAACCCTCGAAATGCAGCAGCTGGTAGCTTACGTCAGCTAGATCCTAAAATTACCGCGACGCGGCCGTTAAGTTTTTATGCCTATGCTGTCGGTGTTGTCGATGGACGTGAACTTGCCAATACGCAATATGAACGCCTGTGCCAGTTAAAAGCATGGGGGCTTCCAATGTGCCCAGAAATTCGCAAAGTTGACAGTATTGAAGAAGTTATTGCTTATCATCAGAGTATTGGTGAAAAGCGCCAATCACTAGGCTATGAAATTGATGGTGTGGTGATTAAAGTTGATGATGTTGATACACAACAACAGCTTGGCTTTGTTGCTCGAGCACCTCGTTGGGCAATTGCTTATAAATTCCCAGCCCAAGAAGAGATGACAATTCTAAACAATGTCGAGTTTCAGGTTGGGCGTACAGGTGCAATTACACCCGTTGCTAAGCTTGAACCTGTGTTTGTGGGCGGTGTAACAGTCAGTAATGCAACACTGCATAATGCTGATGAAGTGGCGCGTTTAGGCGTGATGATTGGCGATACCGTTATTATTCGTCGTGCTGGTGATGTCATTCCACAAATCGCTTCAGTGGTTGAGTCTCGTCGCCCAGAAAATGCGCAAGCGATTGTATTTCCAACAGAGTGCCCTGTTTGTCAGTCAAAGGTTGAACGTATTGAGGGCGAAGCCGTCGCACGTTGTACCGGTGGCCTCTTCTGTCAAGCCCAGAGAAAAGAAGCGTTAAAACACTTCGTATCACGTAAAGCATTAGACGTTGATGGTTGTGGCGAAAAAGTGATAGAGCAACTGGTTGATCGTGAAATGGTAACCACACCTGCTGATTTGTTTAAATTCAGTGCAGGAGAAGTGACGGTACTTGAGCGTATGGGACCTAAATCAGCTCAAAAACTGGTTGATGCGCTGAATGCTTCAAAACTGACAACATTACCTCGTTTTATTTATTCTCTAGGTATTCGTGAGGTAGGTGAAGCAACGGCTGCAAACCTAGCGAATTACTTTGAGACATTAGAAGCAATTAGCCAAGCAACGAAAGAGCAGTTAATTGAAGTGCCGGATGTGGGCGGTATTGTTGCTGCGCATATCTTTAATTTCTTTCGTGAAGAGCACAATATGGTCGTTGTGAACGAGTTAAAAGAAGTTGGGATACATTGGCCTGAAATTGAAAAAATTGATGAGGATGTCGAATTACCGCTTGATGGAAAAGTGGTTGTACTAACAGGATCTCTATCTCAATTAACTCGCTCTGATGCGAAAGCTGCATTACAAAAATTAGGTGCAAAAGTCACAGGCAGTGTTTCGAAGAAAACTGATTTATTAGTGGCAGGTGAAGCGGCTGGCTCTAAATTAACGAAAGCACAAGAGCTAGGTATTGAGATCTGGGACGAACAAAAACTCGTTGATCTGATGGCTTAATACCTTTTTATAAGGTTGATAAACCTTGTTACAAAAAAAGTCGCTCAATTTTGGGCGGCTTTTTTTTATGAATTAAATGAAACAGTGTATATAACTGTGTGATCAATACGTGTAATAGATGTTTCATTATCAACAATAAATCATTGTGTTAATAATTTGTTTTTAAAAAAAATCAGGTATGTCAATAAAAATGAAAATACGATCAGGGTCACATATATATGCCGTTATGTTTGTAGGTTATTGTTTTTATTGTGATTTTATTTATTGGTGAAAACATTTGAACTGGATCACTATAGGCTGGAAACTTTGCACTGAATCAAATTTTTAACACAAGAAAGTAAGTTCTTATTGATGTTTTGCGCTGCGAAAGTAGTCTTAATAGCGAAGTTACACAAAGTTCAATTTTGAACGAAAAAAATATGAATTGGTCGAAATGATTCGGCTAACATATGGGAAATTTACTTGTAACCTTCGGCGGCCAACCTTTCAGGTTACAGGTAAACAGCTTATATCTTTTAGGAGTTATTCCATGGAATCAAAGTTTTTTAAAGTTTCTGCTTTAACAGCAGCAATGTTAGGTGCAGTAGCAATGCCAGCAATGGCAACGGAAGACAGTGCAGCTGGCCCTGAATATGTAGAACAAGTTAATGAGTTCCTTGAAGGTTCAACACTAGCTGGTGTTGCTGTTGTTGATACACGTTCACGTACTCGTTCAACTGGTGCTCCTGGCGGTGAAGATGGCGATGTATGGAGTCGTTTAAACTACTCTTCTTACAACCTTATTTTAGACTTCACTTCTGGCTACCACAATGGTTGGTTAGGCGCTGACATTGCTGGTTACCTTTCTGGTGACCTATACAATGATAGTGCAATGAACGGTGGTACTGGTGAGTACCTATGTAACGAAATTTCTACTTGTAATAACTTAGACTGGGGTGCTGGTGAAGGCGGTCCTGTTAAAGTTACAAAAGCAGCGCTTAAGTTTAAAGCTGGCGAAAACGTAGACGGTCGTTTTGGTTTCACTCAAGCGAATGGTAACGGTGTTTTAGGTAACGTTTGGTCTTTCGTACCAGGTACATACCGTGGTGCTGAACTTAACGCAAACATTGGTAACTTCAAAGCAACTTACTTCATTGCAGATCAGTTTACAGCTCCTTGGCTACTAAGCAAAAATGATTACGCTCCTGCTCTTTGGGCTGATACAACTTGGGGTATTGCACACTCTCTAGGTTTACAAGGTAATGCAACTGATGATTTATTCCTACAGTTTGGTCTAGGTCAAGTTACAGATGTTAAATACCAAAACGGTGTTGACTGGGCTAACGGTGTTGTAACAGGTTACCACGATCCAGTTGATACAACGGGTTACAAAGTTTACGCTAAATACAATATCAACGACACAATGTCTGTTGCATACGACTTCTACGGCGTAAATGATGATGTTCAGTATGATGGTCTTGGTTACACCACTGGTTTAGCATTTAACGCAAGCTTTGGTCAGTTCTCTTGGATGACTAATCTTAACTACGCTAAGAGTGATAACGACCGTGATGTTAACCCACGTATGATTTACACATACGGTATGACTAACGGTACTTACTCACTATGGTGGGATGCACTATCTGATTGGAACAAATCTGGTGAAGTTTCTATCTACAACCGTCTATCATTTGACCAAGGTAATGGTTGGAACTACTACCTAGGCTTCGGTTACGGTTCTGGCGGTAAGTCAGCAGCTGAAGGTGCTTTAGGCGATTGGGATTACAAGAGCGAGTACGCAGTTAATGGTACAATCTCTTACTCTGTTCAAACTGGCGCACTTAAAGGTTCAACCGTTCGTCTACACGGTACAGTGCTAGAGCGTGACGAGTTTGAAGGTGCAAATTCTGCAGATGAAACAGATCTACGTTTCCAAGTTATCATTCCTTACACTTTCTAATATAACTGAAAGTTAAAGAATGTTTTAAAGACCCACTTTTAGTGGGTCTTTTTGTTTGTATTAAAAATAAGATAGTTAATGTTTTATTGGAGATAGCATCATCGACTGTTTATGCTTGTGGAACGAATGGGCATAACGGAATGAGTGGGGCGGGTAGTTATGGTCAAATCGCATGTGTTTACCAAATAGTGATCTCATTTTTTGCGCTTTGGTTTGCTTGTAAGAACAAAAGTGACATAACAAATGATTTTTAATTAAAAAAGAGAATCGATTCTCTTAACTCCTGTTAAAATTATTTATTCTAAATAATCATTGTCTACTGATTATTGTAGATTTACCTCACAGTGCTAAAATACTCGTTATTAGATAAGACACAGTAGCCCTTACTGTGTAGTCCTTCATTCATAAGGTAATTCCAATGACGGTTAAAACTCGTTTTGCACCAAGTCCAACTGGCTTTTTGCACGTAGGTGGTGCTCGTACTGCACTTTACTCATGGTTATACGCTAAACATATGGGCGGCGAGTTTGTACTTCGTATTGAAGATACGGATCTAGAGCGTTCAACTCAAGAAGCTATCGACGCGATTATGGAAGGGATGGAGTGGTTAGAGCTTAACTGGGATGAAGGCCCTTACTACCAAACTAAGCGTTTTGATCGTTATAACGAAGTGGTTGATCAACTTCTAGCAGAAGACAAAGCGTACAAGTGTTACTGTCCGAAAGAGCTTCTTGACGAAATCCGTGAAGAGCAAATGGCAGCTGGTATTAAACCTCGCTACGATGCAAACCACCCTAAAATTATTGCAGCTAATGCCGCAGCAACAGAAGATTCACCATTCTGTATTCGCTTCCGTAACCCTAAAGAAGGGACTGTCATTTTTGATGATAAAATCCGTGGTCACATCGAAATTGCGAACAGTGAGCTTGATGATCTTATCATTCGTCGTACAGATGGTAGCCCAACGTACAATTTCTGTGTGGTTATCGATGACTGGGATATGGGTATTACTCAAGTTGTTCGCGGTGAAGACCACATCAACAATACGCCTCGTCAAATTAATATCTATAAAGCGCTAGGTGCACCAGTACCTGAGTTTGCACACTGCGCAATGATTCTAGGTGATGATGGCGCAAAATTATCTAAGCGTCATGGCGCTGTAGGTGTAATGCAATACCGTGATGATGGTTACCTGCCACAATCATTACTGAACTACTTAGTACGCCTAGGTTGGTCTCATGGCGATCAAGAGATTTTCTCACGACAAGAGATGATTGATCTATTTAGCCTAGAATCAGTAAGTAAATCAGCATCTGCATTTAATACTGATAAGCTATTATGGCTAAATAACCATTACATCAAAACAGCTGAACCTGAGTATGTTGCGAAATACCTACAATGGCACTTAGATAAGAAAGAAATTTCTATTGAAAATGGCCCTGCTATTACAGATGTGATCACGCTAGTGGGTGAGCGTTGTAATACATTGATCGAACTTGCTGAACAATCTCGTTACTTCTACCAAGACTTTAACGAATTTGAAGCTGGCGCGGCGAAAAAGCATTTACGTCCTGTTGCAAAAGAAGCGTTAGCGCTTGCATTGGCTAAAGTTGAAGCACTTGAAGAGTGGACAACAGAAAATCTTCATGCCGTTATTGCACAAGTGTGTGAAGAACTTGAGCTAGGTATGGGTAAAGTGGGTATGCCTTTACGTGTAGCTGTTACAGGTCAAGGTCAGTCGCCTTCTGTTGATGCTGTGATGCAGCTTATTGGTAAAGAGCGTGTTGTCGCTCGTATCAAAATGGCGTTAGCATTTATTGCAGAGCGTGAAGCTAACGCATAAGCTTGTTAAATATAAAATAAAAAAACGGAGCATTAATGCTCCGTTTTTTATATTTGCTAATTAGAATCTTGCGTTCACAAGAGGGAAAACAGGAAGATCTTTGCTAACGAAAGTACCCGAACGGTCGAAGTTGATTAAACCTATTTGAATACCTTTATTAATATGATTTGTTGCGTTCATAAAGCCAAATTGGAGTCCATTTAAACTACCTGCATAATTAAAGAGTCCCAATTGCGCACCTGTGAAATTACTTGCTGTGTAGTTTACTAGGCCGACATCAGCCCCTTTTGCTGTTCCGCCATTAAAGTTTGCTAAACCTAATTCAAACCCTTTCATACTTGTACGGGTACGGTTTGCACCATAGAACAAACCAAGGTTAATTCCTGTAAAGTTATCAATATCAGAAAGACCAAGAACGGAAAAATTTAACCCTTTCACATTGTGGCTTCGACCATAAAGTGCACTTACTCGAACACCTGATACATCACCTGCAGGCAAGTTAATTGTTGGAACAGAAAGTTGTACTGGAGAATCAGCGTAAACGGATGGAGCACAAATTGCCGTTGCGAGTAAAAGAGAGGTCAGTTGAAGCTTCATGAAAATAATCCTTAAGGTTAGTCGTCACCATTAAAGATATTTAACCGCACTTTATTACTAGAGGTGTCAATGGTAAGTAAATGATATAGGCGTGATTATTTTATGTTTGTTAGGGTTATATTTTTGAGTTAATTCACAAATATGCTTATATCTTTGTAGTTATGTTGACACTGATGCAGTGAGATTTTATTGTATTCTTGTTTTGGGGCTATAGCTCAGCTGGGAGAGCGCTTCGCTGGCAGCGAAGAGGTCAGCGGTTCGATCCCGCTTAGCTCCACCAAATTCTAAACCTCGCCTTGTGCGAGGTTTTTTATGTCTAAATTTATCCATTTAAAACAAAGCCCCGCATAGTGGCGAGGCTCTTTATTGCTATAGCGAAATCTTAGAATCGCGCATTTACAATAGGGAATACAGGTAAGCTGTTACTGACGAAAGTACCAGACTTATCATAGTTAATCAGGCCGATCTGAATACCTTTATTAATATGATCGGTTGCGTTCACTAAGCCAAACTGTAGGCCATTTAGTGTTCCTGCGTAGTTAAATGTACCGAACTGCGCACCTGTAAAGTTGCCAGCAGTATAGTTTACGGCACCAAAATCAGCCCCTTTCGCATTACCGTCGTTCAAGTTTGCAAGACCAAATTCAAGCCCCGTCATCATCGAACGAGTACGGTTCACACCAAATGCTAGGCCAAAGTTTAGACCTTTGAATGTATCAATATCTGAAAGACCTAATAATGAGAAGTTTACACCTGTTACAGAAGCGGTATGCCCATATAAAGCATTTAAGCGAACCCCTGTAACGTTACCTGCTGGTAGGTTTACGCCGGGTACTGAAAGCTGAACTGGTGTGTTAGCCATAGCTGCTGCAGGGGCAAGAAGAGCGGCAGATACAATAAGAGATGCTAATTTCATTTTCATAATGTCCTATACAAACTCATAACATGAGAGTTATGAAGTGCTGGCAGTATAAACACTAAACAATAAAAAACAACGTTCAAATATTGTAACGTTATGTTTCAAGTAATGAGCTAAATAAATCCATTTTATTGATTTAAAACAGTAAAAATATTTTTGATAATAATAGTTGTAGCCGTTTATTAGCCACAAAAATAAGGATAATAACACGTTATAAAGCAGATTGTTCAAAGAAGAGCAGATTAAATCATGCGACCCGAAGTGATAAAGACTGAATCTATATAGTATTGTTACGACACTACATTGTGTGGAAATAAAAAAGGCTTAGCAATAAAAAATCGCTAAGCCTTTGAAAAATATGGCGCTCCCTACTGGAGTCGAACCAGTGGCCTTCCCCTTAGGAGGGGGACGCTCTATCCATCTGAGCTAAGGAAGCATTTGAGTATTATACGGTATATTTTCAAAAATATAAGGGAATACTCTTAACGTCGCGTTTGCTTGGTTAGTAAATCACCAGGTTGGATGCTTGCTGCTAATTCTGGTTGATTAACAATAAGTTCTGCTGACTTTTCATAAACGCGACCAACGGTTAAGCTAATTTTTGTATCAACCATCCGATTCCGCGGTATACCTTTTTGGTCAATAAATCCTGCACTATGCCATAGTTTTAATTTATCACCTTGTTTTACACCATGAACACGACCAACGTTCATTTGCGCAACATTATTATGGATGTTGATGACTTCTGGGAGGCTGGCTCGGCAAGAGAGCGCACTTTCAATATCGAGCATCATATTTTGGCTGATCCGTTGAATACTCTGTCCATAAGGTGAAACCCAAAAACGTGCTGATTTGGTATCTACATGGCTTGAGCGAGAAAACGGCCATAACCCAATTTCACGGTAGCTATTTTGGTAGATGATCTCTCCTGTTTTACCGTCCATTATTTCCAGTGAAACCGCAAACTGGCGATTGACTTGATCTTTCTTAACTAATTTTTCATCAAGGGTAGCGGTCAAATCTGTTATTTCACCACCAATTAAATATTGCGCATCGTGATCTTCAGCCAGCATCGTCATTGCTGATGCTTGAGTTGCACTGAAAGGGACGGTTGTTTTACCAGTAACAATAAAGCTTTGTGAACGTTTTTGAATTTGCTTTCCGAGTATTGAAGCGAAATCAGTGCCTATTTTATAAACGCTACCCATGGCTGCTTGTTGTGGCTCAGCAATTGAAAAACTGCCTAATAGAATGCCTTTTTTATACTGGGTCTTGTGGCAACTTTTTGCCGATGGGTAAATATCGACACGGCTGGTGACATACATTTTGCCGCCTGCTTTTTTTTGTTCAAGAACCGTTACGTTACGGATTTCATTACCACTAAAACGGTATTGCTGTTTAGGCTCTGCGAAATAAGGTTTTAATGACGGAAGTGTCGCTATTTCACCGCCTGCATGTTTCATTGCTTGATATACCGCATCTTCTAGTGCATTAACACGTGCTGTTTCTTCACTTTCTAAAATGACAGCTTCACCTGTTACTTCAACCCATTGGGCTGAGCTATAGCATGAAAAAAACAAACAAAGTGCACTTAAGCTGCGTAAAAAATTTTTATTCATAAAAGCCCATTTAGGTATGTTTTTTGCTTTTTAATAGTTCGATGAAAAAGTGAATGCAAAGAGTGTTCCCAATTAGGCTCTTGTATTAAAGAATTTAAATGTTCATACGATATAAAGAAAACAATATTTGAGGGCGGGTAAGTGTAATGAATAAGTGGATTGTAATTGTGTTGTCGTTAGCGATGACTGCTTGTGCCGCACCTCCGGTTTATAACGGTAAAGAGAAATATTCATCAGGCGCCTATTCTTTATCAGACACGCCAAGACATACCGTTGATTATTTTATTGAAGGATTAGCGAATCAATTGGTAACGTCGAACCAATATTTAACGGCGAGTACGCCATTAGCTGTTACCTCGTTTGTTGATTTACAAGATATGACAGAAACCAACTGGTTAGGTAATGTAGTGAGTGAAAACTTCATGTACCAAATGCAGCAGCGTGGTTTTACAGTGGTTGACTATAAGTCAACAGGGGTAATTAAAGTGACGCGTAGTGGCGATTTTAGTATTAGTCGTAACTGGAAAGAATTAGCGTCACAGCAACCTGTTGATTACGTGCTAACAGGTACAATGCTGCGTCAAAGTGGTGGTGTGCTCATTAATGCTCGAATTATCGGTATGCGCTCAAATGTGGTTATTGCTACAGCACAGGGTTTTCTACCGGCAGAGCGTATTGGTCGAGACTTGGATTTTATGAATAAAATTCAGTTACGAAATGGGGTAATTATGCGTACAGATGTGCGTAACCGTCCTGATAATAATGTAATTTTAAAGCCGTAAGGAAGTAACAATGAAATATTATGTGGCTTTAGCTGCTGCGATGTTATTACTGTCAGGTTGTACTAATACAACATCAGGCAGTGCAACGGTTCCGGGCCCAGACTTAACTAAAAGTAAAGATGTGATCCAAGCGGTAGGGTATGCTTCAATTAGTGAGCAAAAAGGGCGAACCAAAGAAGAAAAAAGTATTCGTGCAATGCGCGCTTCTAAGTTAGATGCTTACCGCGAATTATCAGAGCAAATTTATGGATTACGCATTAGTGCAACCACATCGCTTGATGATCAGCAGTTAGGATATGAAAGTACAGATGGTGCAGTAGATGGCGTTATTCGTGGGGCAAAAATTATTCGCAGCTATCCTGTCGGTGACAGCTATGTCACTGAAATGGAGTTAAATATTGGTTTGATGGAACGAATGAAGCAACACGGAGAAGTGTTTCATGTACCAAATAAACAAGAAGTTATGTTTTAACGATTACGCTTTTAGGTTGGTGCCTAATGAACGAACATTTTGTGCGATACCATCACAATTGTAGGTCATTTGGTGCCGCCCACGACTTTGCTGGAATAAATTATTTAGCTTATGAAAGCTGAGGTGAGCGCGCTGTAATACTTCGCCATTGATATCATTAAATTGTTGGCATTCTTTAACTAGATCTTGAATCGTATTCACTTGTGTTTGGTATTCGTCGATCTGCGTTAACTGGTCGCGCTCTTCATGGGAAGACAATAAATAATCGTGTTGTTGGACTTTGTAGATCAGATCTAACTTCTCTTTGGCAATCTGTTCAATTTCTAATGCCTTGCGGCGAGTGATTGCCACTCTTTCTTGTTTGAGAAGATCGATTAAAGACAATAAGGTGGTTTGTTGAACTTCAAGCAGTTGACCAAGTGTCTGTTTCATTACGCTGATCTCAATTTTAGTATGCAAATGTTATCTTAAAGCCCATTAAGCTCGTCTTCGAACTTTAACATATTTGATGCAAGTTTATCGGCATCAATAGTATATGAGCCATTTGCAATTGCTTGTTTGATCTCTGCCACTTTTCCAGCATCAAAGCTTGGCTCTGTTGCTAATTGTTGATGAATTTGTCCCACAGCTTTACCTTGAGAGCTTAAAGAGACTTCGTCATGTTGCTCTTTAGCAATGTTTGACGTGGTAGTTTGCTCTTCCGTTGTGGTTGTTTTTTGTTGGCCAACACGTGTGGTATTTACAGGTTGTCCACCACGTAGGTGATCAATACTTGCCATAATCTTTTACCTTGATAATTAACTGTGATACCTAGCTATCGGCAAAGTGTGAACAGACTTTAGTAAATATTATGAAGATAAAATGATTTATTTATCGTCATGCGCAATCAACTTTTCTGACTAATACTTTACGGTTACTTCACCAACTGCGGTAATAATAGCATCAATCATGCGTCTTGATGTTCTATTCTGAACTCGGATCTCTTCACCGATAGCCCCGTCAGACAGCGCTTTACCTTCTGTTACTATATTTAGTCCGCCTGTTCCGGCACGGATAATGACAGTGTCGTTACGGCATACTAAACAAATATCACGGGCTTGGATCATTTCTCCTAATTTTACTGAGCGTTTAACTTTTGATCCTACGATTTCATTAGGATCTTCAAAGCTATTGCCTCGTTGAAAACGACTTTCAACCATTTGAACGGAAAGTTTATCTCGAGTAATAACCATGCCTCGACCAAGAGCAACACTAGCAACAACTTTAGGTAGTGTTAATTGCACGTTTACAGGGACATAAAGCTGCCAGTTTTCGGTAGGGCATTTAACAAGTACAGTAACATTACCACTTAAGTTTTGTTTGCCGGGGAGAGTGGCTTCAAGTGGTGCCGAACAAGTAGAAAAGCGAAGACGGTTATCAAGCTCTGCTGCTGTAACTTTTAATTTCCCTTTTTCTGGTAAGGTAACTTGCTGTTTTATTAGGTTTTCAGCGGCTTTTTCCACGGAATCTAGCACGTTATAATCGGAAGCGAAGATATTTGTACTAAAGAAAAATAGCAAAAGGCCGATAAAAATTGGCAAGAGTTTTTGATCTCTGTGGCTTGTCACGGTAAATGCTCTTTGGTCATGGTTAGAATTACTATAACATTCCAAGTTATAGCTAGATATTCTAATATCTTGATTATTTATCAGATGTGATCGTGAGTGGATAAAGTGTGTTCGCGAGCGCGATTTATAACACGACAGGGAGTTTATCCAATGACAGGTATTTTAGATTCAGTTAACCAGCGGACACAATTAGTCGGGCAAAACCGTTTAGAGCTGCTGACATTCCGTCTTAATCGACGTCAACGTTATGGTATTAACGTTTTTAAAGTTAAAGAAGTTCTGCAATGTCCCCAGTTAACATCAATGCCGAATTTACATCCATTGATTAAAGGTGTTGCTCATATTCGAGGACAAACAATTTCTGTTATTGATATGAGCTTAGCTACCGGTGGGCGTCCGATAACCGATTTAACTAACTGCTTTATTATTATTTCGGAATTTAATCGCTCTATTCAAGGCTTCCTTGTGTCTTCTGTTGAACGCATTATTAACATGAATTGGGAATCGATTCTTCCTCCTCCTCAAGGGGCTGGTCGAAGTAACTATTTGACAGCTGTGACGGAAATAGACGGTGAATTAGTTGAGATTTTAGATGTTGAAAAAATTCTCGATGAGATCTCCCCAGTTAATACCAATATCACAGGAACTGTGCTCGAAGAGTTGGTTGAAAATGGTCCTGTAGTGCGTCGTGTTCTTGTTGCCGATGATTCAACTGTGGCACGTAAGCAGGTACAACGAGCGATAGAAGCGATTGGTTGTGAATGTGTACTCGTAAAAGATGGTAAAGAAGCCATTATTAAATTGCGTGAAATGGCTGCCCAAGGCTCTATTTATGATCAACTAGCATTGATTATTTCTGATATTGAAATGCCAGAGATGGACGGGTACACATTAACCGCTGAAATACGAAATGATCCTAAATTAAAAGACTTACATGTTATTTTACATACATCATTAAGTGGTGTGTTTAACCAAGCCATGGTTGAACGTGTAGGAGCAAACGCCTTTATTCCTAAATTTAACCCAGACGAATTGGGTCGAGCTGTAAAAGGGGCAATGCCTGATAGAGCAATCGAATCGGCGTAACCGTTAAAAATTATAATAAATTATTGAGCATTTAATGCTGAACGTACTGACAAAGAAGAGTTGTAAATGACAGCAGTAACTGTAAATGACCAAGAATATCGTGAATTTTGCCGTTTTCTTGAGTCACAATGTGGCATCGTATTAGGCGATAGCAAGCAATATTTAGTACGCAGTCGTTTAAGCCCGTTAGTGAATCGTTTTTCTTTATCGTCGCTTTCAGACTTGTTGCAGAATGTATTATCAGGTCGTAATCGTGAATTACGTATTGCCGCCGTTGATGCGATGACAACCAATGAAACATTATGGTTTCGTGATGGTTATCCTTTTACCGTATTATCAGACAAAATTTTGCCTGAACTTGCAGCAAATAAAAAACCGATCAAAATTTGGTCTGCGGCGAGTTCATCAGGCCAAGAACCGTATTCTATGGCGATGACGGTTTTGGAAACCCAAGCTAAGCGTCCTGGTTTACTGCCATCTATTCAAATTACAGCCACTGATATCTCACAGACGATGTTAGAAACATGCCGAGCAGGTGTGTATGACAATCTTGCTTTAAGCCGAGGGTTATCGCCGGAGCGTCGCCGTATGTTTTTTGAAGACAATGGTGATGGCCGTATGCGGGTTAACAATAAAGTTAAACAAATGGTTAATTTTAGGCCGCAGAACCTTAAAGATAGCTATGCATTGCTGGGGAAGTTTGACATTATTTTCTGTCGAAATGTTTTGATATATTTTTCTCCAGAGATGAAATCGAAAGTTTTAAATCAATTAGCGGCCAGCTTAAATCCTGGTGGCTATTTGTTCTTAGGTGCATCAGAGTCACTAACAGGGTTAACTGAAAAATTTGAAATGATCCGTTGTAACCCTGGCATCATTTATAAACTCCGTTAATTGAAGAAGCGCTGCCGCTTGTTAATATTGCGTGTAGCGCTTTTTAGTTAATTATTCTCCTCTCTAGTTACCAACCATCTTCTTAATTTCTCAATTCTTAAAATTGGCACTGTCTTTGCTTTATTACTGCTAAGTAATTGTGGAGGCAAGATATGTCCATTTCGTTCGATAAAGCATTAGGGGTTCATCAGTATACTGTTGGCGTACGTGAAAAACGTGCCGAAACCCTAGCGAGTAATATCTCTAATGCCAACACTCCTGGCTATAAAGCAAAAGATTTAGACTTCAGTCGTGCGCTTAAAGCGGCAACATCTGGGGCAGATATTGGCCTAAGCCGAACAAATGGGCGGCACATTAATGCCTCTACACAAGTCAGTGGCGAGCAAAAATATCGCGTGCCAACACAGCCGGATACAGGGGATGGCAACACGGTGGATGCCCAACTAGAGCAAAACTTGTTTATGCAAAATAGTATTGAATATCAAGCATCGTTGGATTTTTTAGGTTCTAAATTTAAGAACCTGAGCAAGGCATTGAAAGGGGAATAATAATGAGTTTATTTAATGTTTTTAATGTAACGGGATCGGCAATGAGTGCTGAATCTGTACGTTTAAATACCACATCAAGTAACCTTGCTAACGCCAACAGTGTCAGTAGCTCAGCAGAAGAAACTTATAAAGCCCGTCATCCTATTTTTGCCGCCGCATTAAATTCTGCGTCTTATCATCAAAGCAGCAGCGTACCTGTGCAAGTTAAAGGTATTGTTGAAAGTGATAAGCCGCTATCAGCTGAATACAATCCAGAGCACCCGATGGCAAATGCTGAAGGTTTTATTTATAAGCCCAACGTTAATGTGATGGAAGAGATGGCGAATATGATTTCAGCATCTCGTTCATATCAAAATAATGTTCAGGTAGCCGATGCAAGTAAGCAGATGCTAATGAAAACCTTGCAGATGGGCAAATAAGGTAAGGAGTTGTCATTATGATCACAGTTAATGGTGCAGGAACCAGCAATCTTTCTTACCTTGACCAGCTAAAAAGCATGCAAGATAAGAAAGTCGAACAAGAGCAAGAAGTCACAGGAAAAAATCAGCTAAAGCAAGATGATTTCTTGTCATTACTAACCAAGCAGTTAGCACAGCAAGATCCGTTTAAACCTGTGAGTAATGATCAAATGATCGCGCAAATGGCATCATTCGCTACCGTTGATGGCATTAACAAAATGAATGAGCAGTTTGGCTCATTAAATAGTGCGATGACGTCAAATCAAGCACTACAAGCTTCTTCTCTTGTTGGACAAGATGTACTTATTCCTAATTCAACCGCAATGCGCAGTAGCGAAGGCGAAATGTCTGGCATGACGCGTTTAACGCAAAGCATTGATAACGCAATGTTGCGCGTTGAAAATGAACAAGGTGAATTGGTTAAAACCATGAGTCTTGGTGCTAAATCAGCCGGTGAACATCCCTTTACATGGGATGGTAAAGATGATGATGGCAATATTATGCCGCAAGGTATGTATAAGTTTTCTGTGTCAGGCAATGTAAAAGGCGAAAGCCAGAATTTTGAAGTGCTTACACACGCAAACGTGAATAGCGTTTTATTAGGGAATAACGACGGTCAGGTGATGTTAAACCTTGCTGGTTTCGATAAGCCAGTTCAGTTGGCTGATGTTCTACAAATTGGCAAAGCAACACAAAAAGGATAATCGAATATGAGTATGAA
The DNA here is from genome assembly GCF_003026105.1 of Photobacterium sp. GB-56. Classification (GTDB taxonomy): domain Bacteria; phylum Pseudomonadota; class Gammaproteobacteria; order Enterobacterales; family Vibrionaceae; genus Photobacterium. The sequence goes on from NZ_PYNW01000001.1 coordinate 131,440, forward strand.
CATTGCGTTGAGCGGTCTAGGTGCAGCTCAAAAAGATCTAAATACCACCAGTAATAACATAGCCAATGCCAACACCTTTGGTTTTAAAGAATCACGTGCTGAATTTGGTGATGTCTATTCTAATTCGATTTTCTCTAATGGTAAAACGACAACGGGTGGGGGCGTACAAACCTCAACGGTTGCACAACAGTTCCATGAAGGTTCTAGTATTTATACCAATAACCCATTAGATTTACGTGTATCTGGTTCGGGTTTTTTTGCTGTGGCAGATAATAAGAATGAACCTTCGAATAATAATCTTACTCGCAATGGTGCATTTCATCTAAATAACGAAAATGAGTTAGTGAACTCTGAAGGTAAGTTTCTACTGGGTTACCCTGTCAATAAAGATTCAAATACCGTGGCTTCTTATGAAGCAAAATCGATGAAAATTGATGATGTATTTGGTCAGCCAACAAAATCAGGCACAATCAAAGTGTCTTTAAATTTACCTAATAAAGAAACAACGCCTAAAAATAGTCCATTTGACTTTAAAGATCCTGATTCTTTCAATAAATCAACGTCATCAACGATTTATGATTCATTAGGTAAACCGTATAAAATGACGACTTATTATGTCGCTAAATATGATCCTAATGCCGTTCCAACCAATGCTAATACATGGGAAGTGCATCAAACTGTTACCAATAACAGTGGTCAAGAGCGGTTATTAAAGCCAGATCCAGCAAGCATCCCTGCAGCTTATCAAGTTATTGATAATACAAACCCTGCAGCCCCTGTAGTGACAGGCTATCGGATGCGATTTGATCAAAATGGTCAGCCATATCCTGGAGACCCTGGTAATCCACCTGCCGTTCCAGCAACTCCACCAATGCCATTAAATATCCAAATGGAGACATTCGCTTCTGCTGGTATTGATGTCGGTGGTGCTGATCCTACGCAATCGTTAACTATGAATTATGATGATCCGACGCAATATGCTTCAGCGTTTGAAGTGCGCAAATTTCAAGATGTAGACGGCGCGACAACAGGTTATTTATCGAAAGTTGATATTGATCCTGAAGGCAATATTTTGGCGTCTTATTCAAATGGTAAAGATATCGTTGTAGGACGTGTTGCCTTAGCCCGTGTTTCTAATGAACAAGGGTTAGCACAGTTAGGTGGCACGCTTTGGAATACCACCCAAGAATCAGGTCAGGCGATTTGGGGCGATGCATCACAAGGTTCATTTGGCTCTGTTAAAAGCGGAACGCTTGAACAATCAAATATCGATATGACTCAAGAGCTGGTGGATTTGATAACCGCGCAACGTAACTTCCAAGCCAGCTCTCGTGCACTAGATGTGAATAATCAGCTACAACAGAATATTCTACAAATTCGTTAAGCTTTATCCTTTCCAGTCCTATTGCCGTTTTACCTTTTCGTTGAAGCGGCAATTTTTTTCCCTCCTGCTTTACCTTCTTGCTCTTTTGCTCTCAATTCACTGTTATTAAACAATAAATATAATTGGCTTAGTTTTTGCTTTATTGATGCTGTTAGATAATAGGAGTGTCAAAAAATGGATCGTGCTCTGTATCTTGCCATGAGTGGCGCAAAACAAGATATGTATGGTATGCAAGTTCATGCCAATAACTTGGCAAATGTCAGTACAACAGGTTTTCGTGCCGACTTACAACAGGCGCGCAGTATGCAAGCCTATGGTGAAGGTCTACCTAGCCGAGTGTTTTCAATGACTGAGCGCCCGGGTAATGATTTTGCACAAGGTTCAGTGATCAATACAGGGCGTGATTTAGACGTTGCTATTGAAGGTGATGGTTGGCTTGCTGTAATGGATGTCAAAGGCCAAGAAGCTTACACCCGTGCTGGGCATTTGAAAATTGATCAAACAGGCATGCTACAAAACAGTAATGGTCAATTGGTATTAGGCCAAAACGACAGTCCTATTTTTATCCCACTTCCGATCAGTAAAATTGAAATTGGTAAAGACGGTACAGTGTCGGTTTTACCACAAGGTGCGCCGCCTGATGCAATCGCAGTCGTTGATCGCATCAAATTGGTTAAACCTGATAATCAAGCGTTATTTAAAGATACTGATGGTTTATTTAAATCCATCGGCGAGCGTATTCCGCTTGATGCAGATGCCAGTGTAACACTGGCGAAAGGTATGCTTGAAGGCAGTAACGTGAATGCGGTTTCTGAAATGACCAGCATGATAGATCTTCAGCGCCACTTTGAAATGCAAGTAAAACTGATGAAAACCGCAGAAGAAATGGATAAAGCCTCTTCTTCTCTTATGCGTATTGGCTAATTAAAAGGACAGAACAATGCATCCAGCACTATGGGTAAGTAAAACCGGTCTTGACGCGCAGCAGACAAATATCTCGACTATTTCTAACAACTTGGCTAACGCATCAACCGTTGGTTTTAAAAAAGGTCGCGCGGTTTTTGAAGATCTCTTTTATCAAAATATTAACCAACCGGGCGGTCAGTCAACTCAAGATACCACATTACCAACAGGTTTAATGTTGGGGGCGGGTTCAAAAGTGGTTGCGACACAAAAAGTCTTTACTCAAGGTAATACTCAAACCACCAATAACGCCATGGACATGATGATCGAAGGTGATGGCTTTTTCCAAGTGCTATTACCAGATGGCAACATAGGTTATACCCGTAATGGTCAGTTCACGATTAACTCTGAAGGTCAATTGGTTACCAGTGGTAGTGGCTATCCTGTCCAGCCTGAGATTGTGGTACCTGAAGATGCGGTAGGCATCACCGTCGGTACTGATGGTGAAGTTTCTGCCCGTATTCGTGGAGAGCAAGAAAACCAAGCCTTGGGGCAAATTACGACTGTCGACTTTATTAACCCAGGTGGTATGGAGCCTATCGGTCAGAACTTATTCTTACCAACAGGCGCGAGTGGTGATCCTCAAGAAGGAACGCCAGGCTTAGAAGGATATGGTTCTATTCGCCAATCTATGCTTGAAACGTCCAACGTAAACGTGACGGAAGAGCTTGTGAATATGATTGAAGCACAACGTGTTTATGAGATGAACTCGAAGGTGATTTCAACTGTCGATCAGATGTTGAGTTACGTTAACCAGCAGTTGTAATGATTGGTGGTAATGAATGAATTGCGCTCAGGTAAATAAAATGAATCGTCAGTGGATGAAAAAATCATTACTTCTATTAAGTTTGGCATTAACAGGCTGTGTATCTACACCACCTGATGTTGCTGGCAGTGATATTGAAAAAGCCACCACCAATGTTGATGCGGTAGAAGGTAAAGAGAAAGAGTCGAAAGGGCTGATTGATCGGATCCGTAAACGTGAAGATCCAGAAGCGGGCGATCCCGCTTGGAATCCTGTTCGTCCACAAGATAAACCTGAGCATTACGCAACTGCCACAGGCTCTTTGTTTAATCAATCACAAGTGCAAGATCTGTATGACGACACTAAGCCCCGTGGTATTGGTGATATCGTCACAATTTTACTCGAAGAAAAAACCGCAGCGAAAAAGAGTGCAAGTTCAGATTTAGATAAATCTACCGATTTAAATATGAAGCCAATAGAGCTAGGGGGGAAACCCGTCACCATTCGTGATTACAGCTTGTCTTATGGTATGTCGAACAACAACACATTTGCAGGCTCTACTTCTGCCGATCAAAGTAACAGTATTAAAGGTTCTATTTCAGTTGAAGTGGTTGAGGTTTTAAATAACGGTAACTTGGTTGTACGTGGTGAAAAATGGCTAATGCTTAACACTGGCGAAGAATATATTCGGGTTAGCGGACATATTAGACCTGACGATATTAGCCAAGATAACACCATTGCATCAACACGTATTTCTAATGCGCGGATCCAATACTCAGGTACCGGTGATCGCCAAGATATTCAAGAGCAAAATTGGTTATCACGTTTCTTTAACGTTGCTTTCTAATCAGCCAATTTTGTCAAAACATAGCGTTAGGGACAGGAGAATCCATTGAATTTTCGCGCAATTATTATTACTGGATTAATTTTATTATCTGGCACTGTGGATGCGGCACGTATTAAAGATGTCGCTTCTGTTGCAGGCGTTCGTAGTAACCAACTCGTCGGTTATGGTTTAGTCGTTGGTTTGCCTGGTACTGGCGAGACAACGCCTTTCACCGATCAAAGCTTTAATGCCATGTTGCAAAATTTCGGCATTCAATTGCCGGTAGGTACAAAGCCAAAGATCAAAAACGTTGCCGCTGTTGCCGTTAATGCCACTTTGCCTCCTTTTACCAAACAAGGTCAAAGCATTGATGTTACCGTCTCTTCAATTGGTTCCGCCAAGAGTTTACGAGGTGGTACGTTATTGCAAACTTTCTTAAAAGGTTTAGATGGCAAGGTTTATGCAATAGCTCAAGGTACATTGGTGGTTGGTGGTTTTAGTGCAGAAGGGGCAGATGGCTCTAAAGTTATCGGTAATACGCCAACGGTAGGTCGAATCTCTAACGGTGCAATGGTTGAACAAGAAGTACCGAACCCATTTGGACGCGGTGATTACTTAACCTTTAACCTGCATGATTCAGATTTTACCACGGCACAACGTATGGCAGATTCTATTAATCAGTTTTTAGGGCCTCAAATGGCATCAGCTGTTGATGCAACATCAATAAAAGTGCGAGCACCACGCGATGTTAGCCAGCGAGTTGCGTTCCTATCAACAGTTGAAAACTTAGAGTTTGATCCGGCAGAAGGCTCCGCGAAAATTATCGTAAACTCACGTACTGGTACCATTGTTATTGGCCAGCATGTGAAGTTAAAACCTGCGGCAATCACCCATGGTGGTATGACAGTTTCCATTAAAGAAAATCCACAGGTGAGTCAACCCAATGCCTTTGCTGGTGGTGAAACAACCGTTGTGGAGAACAGTAATATCAACGTACAGCAATCTGATGCACGCATGTTTAAGTTTGAGCCCGGTGTGTCGTTAGATGAGCTTGTTCGAGCGGTGAATCAAGTGGGCGCCGCACCATCAGATCTAATGGCAATTTTACAAGCGCTGAAACAAGCGGGTGCCATTGAAGGGCAGTTAATCATCATTTAACCCTGATGATTTAACTAAAAAGTAATCAACAAGGATTATAATATGAAGCAAATTGATCCCGGTTTTGTCCATGATATTAGTAACCTAGACCGTCTACGTGCGGGTATTGGCGAAGATTCAAAGGGATCATTGCGTCAGGCGGCTAATCAGTTTGAGTCTATCTTTACTCAGATGCTATTTAAGTCAATGCGCGAAGCGAACGAAGCGTTTGAATCTGATTTAATGAGTAGCAATAACAGTAAGTTTTATCAGCAAATGCATGATGAGCAGATGTCATCTCAGCTAAGCACCACTGGAAGTTTGGGCTTGGCTGATATGATTGTTAAGCAATTGGGTGGCGAAGATAACGAACAAAAGCCGCATACTCCAACGACAGATTTATTCCCGAAAAAAGACAATACGGATCCATTGCAGATTCGCCCAATCGATAATAAATCCCAGCCATTAACACTACCGCAACGAGAAGATCAAAACAGTGTTGCGGCACAACAGGTATTAGAAAAATATAAGCAGCGATTACAAAACGCTGATGTTCAGCCGCCATTACGACAACCAGAACCTGATCGTTTTGAAACGCCACAAGCATTTGTTGATCATATGGCACCGTATGCAACGAAAGCGGCACGTGCGTTGGGCACCGATCCAGCAATGTTGATAGCGCAAGCGGCGTTAGAAACCGGTTGGGGTAAAAAAGTGATCAAAAATGCGGCAGGAACGAGTAACAACTTATTTAATATTAAAGCCGATCCACGTTGGAGTGGGCAAAAGGTTGCCACGCGTACATTGGAATATCATAACGGTGTTGCTGTACAAGAAAATGCGGCGTTTCGCTCTTATGGCTCTTATCAAGATAGCTTTCAAGATTTTGTGAAGTTCTTACAACAGAACCCACGTTATTCAACTGCGTTAAAACATAGTGGTGAGCCGAATCAATTTATTCGAGAAATACATAAAGCAGGGTATGCCACCGATCCTAATTACAGTAATAAAGTATTAGCAGTAATGAAAAAGGTGAAAACATTAATGTAAAAAGAAGGGATATATAAAAAAAGCGAATTAAAATAAAACATTTATATTCTATCAAATAATATTTGATGGAAGGCTTTTAGTATCTGAAATATAGGGTTATACAACAATGTCAATAATGTTCGATACCATTTTAATTAGATCGTTACTTTCAAATAAAGCATTTTCTACTTCTTTTTCAGGTACTTGCTTTTCTTCTGTTTTTTTATCGTCAAAATGATCATTAACGAGTGGCACAACAACTTCTTTTAATGCGTAACCAATTAATCCTGATACTAATAAGTTCATAATCATTATCCTTTATGTTTTATTTTAATTTGGGTTGAGCTTTTAAATTATAAACAAATAGCGATTTATTACCATCTTTAAATACTCAAAAATAATCGTTTAATTAAAAAAACTTTTATTATTTTTAATTGGTTCGATTTTTGCAAAGAAGCTATCGTAATGCACGCCTTATATGAATAAGCGTCATTAAGATTGATATAAAACATCACGTTGTTAATGAGTTAGGGAATTAATATGGCGTCGGATTTAATGCAGCTTGGTATCAGTGGTTTGCGTACATCGCAAAAGCAACTTGATGTAACCAGCCATAATATTAGTAACGTGCATACCGCAGGTTATAGCCGTCAGGTGGTCGATCAAAAAGCGGCCGATGCACAATGGAGCGGCGGTAACTATTACGGCAGTGGTGCGTACATTGATAGCGTTAATCGTGCTTATGATCAGTTTGCTGCCCGTGAATTAACCCTCTCTACCACCCAGCTTGAAGCTTCAAATGTTCGTCAACAGCACATGATGATGCTGGATGATTTCACCTCAAAAAGTGCTGTTAACACCGTTAATAGCATGAATAATTTTTATAACTCGGTACGTTCATTGTCAGATCACCCTAACGATCTTGGCTCTCGTCAAACCGTGTTAGAGCATGCCGAACAAGCGGCAAGAAGTTTTAATAATTCTTATGAGACGTTAACCAATATTCGTCGAGATGTGAATGAGCAACTGGATGTAACACTTGAGCGTGTGAATGCATTAGGGCAAGAACTTGCCGCTATTAATACCAGTTTACAAGGCATGCCTGATGGCGATAAAAACCATGACTTGCTGGATAAACAACGAGGCTTAATTAATGAATTAGCCAAATATACCAAAGTGACAGTATTGGCGGATAAAGGCAGCCTTGCCGATAAAGTCATTATTGGTAGCGGTGATACCTTGGTTTCTGGCGTTGAATCATCACAATTAAAAATGGTTAATGGTGATCCTGATTTGGAAGACAAACAGATGGCATTAATTAATGGGAATCAAGCCAAAGCCATTAAAAGTGATCACATTGGCGGCGGATTAGGTGCCATGTTGTCGATCCGTGATGATGTAATAGATAAAAGCCTCGATGAAATGGGGCGAATGGCGATTGGCTTTTCAAAGCAAATAAACGATTTGCAGCAATCGGGTACCGATCTCTCAGGTGCGGTTGGAGGTGCTATTTTTTATGATGTTAACAACCCTAACTTAATGAAAGAGCGAGTATTAAAGCCATTAGGTAGCCAAACTGACATTGATGTCAAAATTGATGATGTAAATGCGTTAAAAACGGGAGAATACCAGCTTACAACTGAATTTGATGGTACTGATTATAGTTTTCGCTTAATCGATCCCACTGGCAATGAGATGAAACAGTCAAACGGCAATCCACTTATATCTCCAACGGCGACAATGCCTTTATCAGTCAGTGTCGATGGTTTAACGTTAACCATGAATACTGTGATGGGCAATCCCCCTGCGGCAGGACAAAGTGAGACCGTCATCATTCAGCCGATGCGTCGTGGTGCGGCTAACATTAGCGTGGAGATGTCAGATCCTCGTGGCCTTGCAGGGAATAAAATATCCAGTATTGAAGCTAACCCAAATAACGTTGGAACAGCAGAGCTCAATAAAGCTGGCGGGTTAGTGCCTGACCAATTAGCGGGCACCTACAGAGTCGACATTATTAACAGCGCTGATTTAACAGCGACCAATAATGCAAGTAACACTGGTACAGCGACGCTGACGGCTATTCAAGCTGCTGGTGCCACAGTGGCACAAGGCACGTATACCCTTAGCTTAAATGGTGCGGGCGATAAACTTAGCATGGTAGATGCTGCAAATAATCCGATTAATTTAGTGGATGCTACGGGTGCTGTTGTTAACGAGCTAGACTATCCACTGACAACAACGGGCAATGTATTAACCATGGTTGCTAGCAATGGTGATCAAATCAGCGTAGCAAGTTTAACTTCAGGTGCAGCGATTGGTGATACGTTTACGTTAGCCATCACCGCTTCTGACAAGTTAACAGTAACGAATACTCAAACGAACACCCTAATGGATTTAAAAGATGATGCGGGTAATACCGTCCAATCACTGGCTTATCCATTAACTAACGTGAGTAAAGAAATTACCTTTGCAGGCCAAACAGCCCCGACATTGTCACTGACGGATAATGGTCAAGTTGGAGATAACTTCACGGTGACTTTAGGCAGGACTAATGCGGTAGGTGGCAACAGTAACTTCTTAGCAATGCAGCAAATTCAGCATGGCAAAACCATGAATGAGGGCAAATCGAGTGTGATTGATTTGTTTGAAGGGTTAGCAACAGACATTGGTATGTTAAAGAATAATGCGGATAAAACTGCAGAAGTCAATCAATTGGATTTTGATGCCGCGTCCGAGCGAGTATCGAACTTATCGGGTGTTAATCTTGATGAAGAAGCCGCTAATCTTATGAAGTTCCAGCAATCTTACATGGCATCATCTCGGATCATGTCAGTGGCTAAAGAAACCTTTGATACCTTAATGCGTACCGTGTAGTAGGAGTAAATCATGATTAACCGAGTTTCTACTGCTAGCCAGTATCAAAGTTTAACCTCGAATTTAATGCGTAAGCAGGGTGAACTAAATACCAGTAATGAACATTTAGCGACGGGTCGACGCGTATTAACCGCCGGTGACGATCCTGTTTCATCAGTAATGATTCAGAATTATCGTCAAGAGCAGACACTCATCACGCAATATCAAGATGCGATAACATTAGCGACCAACCGCATGAATGTGACGGAATCAACGTTAACGGGTGTAGAGAACAATCTTGATGTGACGAAACAAAAAGTCATTCGCATGATCAATGGTGCTATGGCTGCAGAAGATCGCAGTGCCTTTAAAGATGAATTGCAGAGCCTTTATGATGAGTTATTGGGGCTGGCAAATACACAAGATGAATCGGGTAACTATATTTTTGCAGGTACACAATCAGCCACCAAACCTTTTATGCAAAATGGGCAAACGCCGCCAACCATTGTTTATCAAGGGGATGATCAAGCGCGTCATAGCCAAATAGATAAAAACTTAGAGGTGAAGACCAGCTTAACGGGTAATGATGTCTTCATGGCGATACCCAACCCTTACGGTGATTACCGGCCTGACTTTTCTGGTTTACAACCAGACTCGCAGCTACATATTTTAACGGCAACAAATAGCAATCCGAATGACAGCAATAATTACAGTGTTAAGTTTGTCGATAATGCTGGTGTAATGGAATATCAACTTTATCAAGGGGACCCAACAACGGGGGTACTATTAGATCAAAATACTTATGATCCTAAAGTGGGGGTAAACTTTGATCTCGCAGCTGCTGGTGGTGCGGGGACGTTAGACTTTCAATTTGATGGTGAAATCAAACTGGGTGATAGTGTCGCGTTAACCCCGAGTAAAACCTTTAACGTTTTAGATTCTCTTAAAGATGCGATTAACAACGCAGAGCAGCCAACGTCATCAGCAGAAGGTAATGCCAATTTACAACGTGTTATTGATGATTTAAATGGCGCATTCATTCACATGAACCAGCAGCGCTCGCAGGTTGGTAGTGTGTTACAAACCCTTGATAGACAGGGCGAACAACACAAAGATTTTGAATTAACCTTGAATAAAGCACAAAGCGGCTTAGAAGATCTTGATTACAGCAAAGCGATCATTGATATGAATGAACAATCGATGGCACTGCAAGCATCACAGGCTGCGTTTAATAAGACAAAAGAACTCACATTATTTAATTATTTATAGCTATCTGTCATAGAATTAAGCGGCAATAAGTTGCCGCTTTTTTTTGTCTAACTTACTGTAAAAAAATAAAGTTAACCCTTGATAAGAAAAAAATAAAAAAAACATTAAAGCATTTTCTCGCCGTGCCGTTAAAGAAATCACAACAGGAAATACTTAGTTAGCCCGGGAATCGCTGGGTATCAAATCAAGGAGCTACAATTATGGCTGTTACAGTTAATACTAACGTCTCTGCAATGACCGCCCAGCGTTACCTAAACGGTGCAAGCAACGGCGTTGCTAATAGCATGGAAAAACTTTCTTCTGGTCTTCGCATTAACTCTGCAAAAGATGATGCTGCAGGTCTTCAAATCTCAAACCGTTTAACCAGCCAAACAAACGGTCTAAACGTAGCAATGCGTAATGCCAACGACGGTATCTCAATGGCGCAAACCGCTGAAGGCGCGATGTCAGAAACAACAAACATGCTTCAACGTATGCGTGATTTGTCTCTTCAAGCAGCGAATGGCTCAAACTCAGCTGAAGACCGTGAAGCACTTCAAAAAGAAGTAAGTGCCTTACAAACAGAAATGACCCGTATTGCAGATACTACAACGTTTGGTGGTCAACAGTTATTAGATGGTACTTTCGGTACGAAATCCTTCCAAGTTGGCTCAAATGCGAATGAGACTATTGATGTTTCATTATCAAGTGTTGCTTCTGGCGATATTGGTCAACACCAGAAATCAGGTGCTGGTACTGTATTTGGCGCAGCAGCAGCAGCAGGCACAGCATACGGTTTAGCAACAGGCGCAAGTGATATAGTTTTATCAGGTCCAAATGGTGTTTCAGCTACTACTGATATTTCAACAATGGATGCTAAAGCAGCAGCTGATGCCTTGAGTGCATTGGGTACTGGTGTTGAAGCTAAGGCTACGGCTCGTGTTGAGTTGGATAATTTGACTGCTTCCGATACTGGTACACTGGAGATTGGTACAACAAGTTATGACTTAAGCTCTTATAATGGTGATATGTCTGAGCTTGCAAGTGATATCGGTAAAGATGGTTATAATGCTACTTATGATAAGTCTACAGGTAAATTGCAGATCGAAGCTGAAGATGTTGCAGGTATTAAAGCTGTAGGTCCTGCAGGCGGTACATTAACTATGGCGGCAGTTGATCCTTCAACGGGAGTTGCTGGTACAGCTGCTACTGTTAATGTTGGTGGTGCTGTAGTTAATTCTGAATTAACTTTTAGTTCTAGTGATAAGTTTACGGTAACTGGTACTGCTACAGCCATTACTACTGCAGCTGGTAACTCATCTTTAAGTACTGTTAAAGATATCGATATTACAAGTCAGAGTGGTGCTCAAGGCGCACTAGACGTTATTGACGCAGCTATTGCTGGGATTGACTCACAACGAGCAGATTTGGGTGCGGTACAAAACCGTTTTAACCACACGTTAAATAACCTTGCGAACATCAATGAAAACGTAAATGCATCAAACAGCCGTATTAAAGATGTCGATTTCGCAGCTGAAACCACTAACATGACGAAGAACCAAATTCTGCAACAAGCAAGTACTTCAATTCTTGCGCAAGCTAAGCAGATCCCACAAGCGGCACTTAGCCTACTGGGTTAATCATTCAAATGAAGCCCTGTATATTCAATACAGGGCTTTTTACTTACAGCGATATCGCTAAGGACTGGCTATGGCGATCAATCCGATAACTATCTTTTCATCGTCTTTAACCTCTAATCAGGATATGGAAGGCGATAAGAAAGTTCGTCACACTTCCCCTCAAGGTGTAGAGCAACAAACTGTTAGCTCTGAATCTTCCCTATCATCGATAAAGGCTGTTAATCCTATTGATTCCAGTGACATTGACGATCCCCTTAATTCATCTTTGCTAGAGCAAAAGTCGGAACAAGAGAGAATTAAGCAGATTGAAATGGCATTACAATCTGCCAATCGTTCGTTACGTTTCCATCAAGATGATGAGTCAGGTAAACCAATTGCCACCATAGTTGATAACAAAACGGGTGAAGTTATTCGCCAAGTTCCGGCACAAGAATTGCTAGATTTAAACAAAAATTTGGCCAAGTACGGTTTAGGCTCGTTAAGTCATAAAGTGTAAAAGGAAAACTCATGGGGTTAAGTGCAGGTGGTTTAGCTTCTGGCTTAGATGTGGCGGGCATGACGCAACAATTGGTTGCCGCCGAGCGTACGCCAAAAGAGCAACGCATTAAAGAGCAGCAACAAAAACTGGAAGTACAGTTAAGTGGCTACGGGCAAATTAAATCGGCGGTATCTGGTTTAGAAGATATGGTGAAAAAATTTGCTGAAGATAAAGTATTTGCAGGTCAATCAGCTAAATCATCTGAGAAAGATTTTGTCTCTGTTGAAGCATCAGATAAAGCAAAAAATGGTAGTTATACCGTTGAAGTGTTAGAAATTGCCAAATCTCATAAAGTGGTCACTAACAGTGCTTTTGATGCCGATCCTAAAGCACAACTGGGATCGGGCGATTTGGAAATTACCGTTGATGGTAAAACCATGTCTGTCACCATTGATCAAGATAAAAGCAGCTTAAAAGATGTACTGAATGCAATTAACAATTCTGCAGATAACCCTGGTGTAACGGCAACAGTTATTAATGATGCCAATGGTTCGAAAATTGTTTTTTCAAGCACTGATACCGGTGTTGCCAATGAAATTTCTATTGATGCTTCAGGGATGACGGGCGAGCTAGCCAAATTAAGCTTTGATCCTGCCAATCCAACAGCCAATGCCGATATGGTTGAGATGCAAAACGGTGTTGATGCCAAAATAAAAATTGATAACTTCACCGAGATCACTAGTAGTAGTAATAAAATCGAAGATGCCATTGAAGGTGTGACGCTTGATATTAAAAAACTCACCAATACTGACGATGTTAAGTTCGCAACGATTGATATCACCAACGACACTTCAACGGCAAAGTCTTCAATTGAAGACTTTGTTGAAAAGTACAATGAGTTTATCGATACCGCTGATAGTTTAAGTAAATACGATACAGAGTCTAAATCTAGTGGGCCATTAAACGGTGATAGTTTAACCCGTTCAATTATCAGTCAAATGCGAAATATGATGAATGCGGGTATCGAAGTTGATGGTAGAACTTATAGCTTAAGTGACTTTGGTATTACCACTGACCGTTATGGAAAAATCGAGATTGATGATGAAAAGTTAGATGAGTCTTTAAAAGATAATTTTAATGCATTTAATTCTTTCTTCCATACCGATGAAAAAGGCTTTCTTGATAAGGCTGAAGCTATTTTTAAAGGTTACACCAGTTCAACGGACGGCTCTCTAACCAATAAAGAGAAAAGTTTAAAAGAGCAGCAAGACAGATTAAACGATGATATGGATGATTTAAATGAGCGAATGAAAGCTTATGAAGAACGAACCTATCAACAGTTTACCGCGATGGATGCAGCTATTGGAAAAATGAATAATCAGCTGAATACCATGATGAGCCTAATGACATTTTAAAGTGAATGAAAAATGGAAAAATTAACTCAACTCGAACAGCAGATTGAACAGCTTTTGCAGCAGCAAGATTATCCTGATGATTTTCCTCAACAATTGGAAAATTTGGTTGCTCTGCGTCATCAAGAAGTAGAAAACATCTTAGGGCAACCGGATTTAACGCGTGTCGTGTTTGATGATGTGGTTGCACGAACGAAAGCATTAAAAAGCTTAATTCAAAAACACAAAGACATTATTGGCGAGCGATTAGTGCGTTCTAAAAAGAGCAAACAATCGTTATCACTGTATAGCAATATTCAACAAAACGGTTTATAGCCTTCTTGGTTTTGTTGATTTTGATTTCACTTATTAAATAAGGGATTACATCATGCGTGGTTCTCTTCAGGCATATAAAAAAGTTTCAGTAAACGCACAATTAGCCAGTGCTTCTCCTCACCGTATTATTCAAATGCTGTATGCAGGGGCGATTGAGCGTTTAATTCAAGGAAAAGCGGCAATGGAGCAAGGCGATGTTGCGGTTAAATGCGAGCGTTTAAGCAAAGCATTAGATATTGTACTAAGTCTGCGTGATTGCTTATCAATGGAAGACGGTGGTGATATTTCCAAGAACCTTGATGCCCTATATGAGTTTATGGCTGCAGAGATCAGCCGAGCAAATGCCGAAAACCAAACTAAGCCCATTGATGATGTGATTGGTATGCTACGTGAGATCAAATCAGCGTGGGATCAAATCCCAACTGAGTATCATCATTTAAGTGAAGCGAGTTAATTAATAAAGTTAAGTGTTAAAATGCATATAGGCAGGATAACACTATAAAAAATGGTAATAACTCTTCAAATATAGGATGAATAGCTGTAAATGCGCAATATTCGTCCTATTGTTTTATCTATCCTTGTATTGGTATCACACCTTTCCGTTATCAAATATTGCCTTCTCCTATGGTTTAATTACAATAGATACCAATAATATTGGCAGTGGTTCGCATTTCTATTAAATAAGCCAATAATTACATCATTTTATGAAGGCAGGCTATATCCATTCTATGCAAGGTTTAGCAAAGACACTCGTTATTGAGGACGATCAACAGCAACGTCATGATCTCAGTGTAATTCTGGGGTTTGTTGGTGAGCAGTGTGAAATTATCTCGTCACAGAGTATTGATGCATCATTATGGCAGCAGTCATGGGGCGCATGTTTACTGGGCAATATTGAAGTAAATAAACATTTATCTCATATCGTAGATGCATTAAAAATTCATGCCCATATTCCTGTTGTATCGCTTGGAAATCACCGTGCTCATCTTTCTGGTTTAGCGAATTATGTTGGCGATCTAGAGTTACCTTTGCATTATAACCAACTCGTTGATGCTTTCCGTCATTGCCAAGAATACATGGGTAAACGTGCTTACCAAGTTCCTCAGCTAGGGCGTAAAAATACCTTATTCCGTAGCATGGTTGGTAGTAGCTCTACAATTAGTCAGATCCGTCACCTTATGGAGCAAGTGGCTGCTTGTGATGCCAGTGTGCTGATTTTAGGTGAATCTGGTACAGGCAAAGAAGTCGTGGCACGTAACGTTCATTATCACTCTGCGCGTGGTAAAGGTCCGTTTGTTCCTGTTAACTGTGGTGCTATTCCGCCAGATTTACTGGAAAGTGAATTGTTTGGTCATGAAAAAGGGGCATTTACTGGTGCGATTTCTGCACGTAAAGGCCGTTTTGAATTAGCTGAAGGTGGTACGTTATTTCTTGATGAAATCGGTGATATGCCGATGTCGATGCAAGTTAAGCTCCTACGCGTTTTGCAAGAACGAAGCTTTGAACGTGTTGGTGGTAGTCAAACCATTAAAACCAACGTACGTATTGTTGCAGCAACACACCGCGATTTAGACAAAATGATCCATGAGAATTTATTCCGTGAAGATTTGTACTATCGCCTTAATGTTTTTCCTATTGATATGCCCGCATTGCGTGAACGTATTGAGGATTTGCCTTTATTACTTCAAGAGTTGCTTACTCGAATGGAAGCTGAAGGTGCGAAACGCATTCACTTCACACCGCGTGCGATTAATTCATTAATGGAGCATAACTGGCCGGGTAACGTACGTGAACTTGCAAACCTTGTTGAGCGTTTATGTATTCTGTACCCCGGTGAAATGGTCGATACTAATCATTTGCCGATTAAGTATCGCTACGGCCAACTTCCTGACTTTACGCCAGAAAGTTCTCAACCAAGTGTTGAGGAATTAGAGCAAGAAGCATTAGCAAGTATGTTTTCATCATATGAAGATGAGCAAACAGGTGTAAATAGCGAGCTTCCTCCTGAAGGGCTAAATTTAAAAGAAATGTTAGCTGATCTTGAAGTTGATATGATCAAGCAAGCGTTAGATGCTCAGTCAGGTGTTGTTGCAAGGGCGGCTGATATGCTTGGTATGCGACGCACTACGTTAGTAGAAAAAATGCGTAAATATGGTCTGAATAAAGAAGGCTTATAGAGCGTCATGAATTTATACAAAGCCGATGCCATTAATTTGACATCGGCTTTTTTATTCCTCATAGCAATCGAAATAGCAGGTTGTTAATACATCACTTTCAACAGAGCGGGCTAACAATCACTTTCTTTTAATTTATTTTTAGCAATAACCTCTCAAAAAACTGCTGCCAATCTGTATTTTTTTAGCCAATTCCATAAAACTCTAATATATTGTCATTTTTTTGACATTGTTTTTTTGTCATGACTATTTTGTAATTGCATGATTTAAAAGAATAATACATGGCATGTAAATTGCTTTTTTATGAATTAGATTGGATTTTTTGTTATTAGGTTTCATGCATGGATGATAAAGCGGTTGTGATTGGGGCATTAGAACAACAAGTTGAACGTTATCAACAAGTGCTGGAAGTGATGCCTGTTGGTGTCATTTTACTCGATCCTAAAGGCATTATTTGTGAAACCAATAATGAAGCATTACGTTTGCTCGGCGAGCCCCTTGAAGGTGAACGTTGGGTAGATATTATCCAGCGCTGTTTTCAGCCTCAGGAAGATGATGGACACGAAATTTCACTGCGCTCTGGCGCTAAGGTAAAATTAGCTATTTCAGCCTCTTCGGCTGGACAGTTAATTGTCATTACAGACATGACAGAAACGCGCCGATTACAATCACGATTAAGTGAAATGCAGCGACTGTCGTCCTTAGGAAAAATGGTGGCATCCTTGGCGCATCAAGTCAGAACACCATTATCGAGTGCGATGTTATACGCCGCTAATTTATCTGCCCCTAACTTGCCAGTAACAACCCGTGAACGCTTCCAAAGTAAACTTGTCGATCGTCTTCAAGATCTTGAAAAACAAGTTAATGATATGCTGCTGTTCGCCAAAGGTGGTGATAATAAAGTGGTTAATTGTTTTTCATTAGAAAGTTTACTTAATAGTATGGAAAACATGGTTGAAGCCTTGGTGATGAGCCAAAATGTTGATTTTAGTATTGACTGTGATGATGAATCACTGGCTATTTTAGGCAATGAAAATGCACTGGCGAGCGCTATCAGTAACCTAATTACAAACGCTATCCAAATGTCAGGTAAAGGCTGTACTGTTGCTGTGTCTTGTTATGCCGTAGGTGACGAAATTTTGTTATCAGTCACTGATAATGGCCCCGGTATTGCGACAGAGCTCCAAAGCAAGGTCTTAGAGCCTTTCTTTACCACTCGAAAACAAGGTACAGGGTTGGGATTAGCCGTTGTTCAAATGGTGGCACTCGCGCATCGTGGCAAGTTGTCTTTAATATCAGAGTTAGGTAAAGGGGCATGCTTTACTTTAACCCTTCCCATTGCCTCACAGCAGAATATGCAATCACAGTTAGCCGCATCGTGAGCATTAAAGTGCCAGAGCTTACTCATGGAGAGAAGAGATGAATCAAACGAGAGTCTTAGTAGTCGAAGATGATGAAGGATTACGTGAAGCATTGGTTGATACGTTAGCGTTAGCTGGCTATCAATGGATTGAAGCGGAAAGCGCAGAGCATGCTTTAGTGATCATGAAGTCGGAAGCGGTTGATATCGTTGTCTCTGATGTACAAATGGCAGGGATGGATGGATTAGCATTACTTCGCAGTATTAAATTAAATTGGCCTAAAATCCCAGTACTATTAATGACGGCTTACGCCAATATTGAAGATGCAGTCGCGGCAATGCGTGAAGGTGCGATTGATTATATGGCAAAACCCTTTGCCCCTGAAGTGCTGTTAAACATGGTCGGGCGTTATGCGCCGATAAAAAAACAAAGCAGTAAAACCGTTGTTGCTGATCCGAAAAGTATCAAGTTATTAGCACTTGCTGATAAGGTCGCAAAAACGGAGGCGAATGTGATGGTGCTAGGGCCGAGTGGCTCAGGAAAGGAAGTACTGTCTCGTTATATCCATGATAACTCCGAGCGTAAAGATGGGCCCTTTATTGCCATTAACTGCGCTGCCATTCCTGAAAATATGCTTGAAGCGACCTTATTTGGCTATGAAAAAGGTGCATTTACGGGGGCGATTCAAGCCTGTCCGGGTAAATTTGAGCAAGCGCAAGGTGGTACCTTATTGCTTGATGAAATCAGTGAAATGGATTTAGGCTTACAGGCAAAATTATTGCGTGTATTGCAAGAACGTGAAGTTGAACGTCTAGGTGGCCGCAAAAGCATTAAGTTAGATGTACGTATTCTTGCGACCAGTAACCGTGAACTTAAAACTTATGTGGCAGAAGGGCATTTTCGTGAAGATTTGTACTACCGACTTAATGTCTTCCCAATTGCTTGGCCTGCTTTAGCTGAACGTCAGGGTGATATTCTGCCTTTAGCGGCATTATTTGCAGAGCGACACAGTATCAAACAAGGAAATGTGGTACCAAGTATAAGCCAAGCGGCACAAGATAAATTAGTGCAATACCCGTGGCCTGGGAATGTGCGAGAATTAGATAACGTTATTCAACGCGCGTTAATTCTTTGCGATAACAACCACATTCAACAGCAAGATATTTTATTAGAACATTTTGATTGGCTAGATACGGAAATGCCTCAAAGTGTGCCAGAGCCTGAACCTTGCGTTGTGGCTGCTCGTCCTAAACCGGCGGCAACGGGAGAAGGGCTGGGTAGTGAGTTACGTGAACAAGAGTTTAGTATTATTTTAGATACTTTAATCGCCTGTGAAGGCAGCCGTAAAGATGTGGCAGAGCAGTTAGGGATCAGTCCTCGAACTTTGCGCTATAAATTGGCGAAAATGCGTGATGCAGGGATTGAAATTCCTGCGTAGTGAGCGGTTAAAATAAATACATTGATAGAGAGAATCACGGAATGAAAGTAAACGGATTACAAGCAGAAATGCAAGCAATGAGACTGGATGCTCAAAATACCACTTCCCCTGCAACAGCCCAACAAGTGAGCTCTGATTTTGGCAATCTTTTGAGTGATGCATTGCAATCTGTGAATCAGATACAAGGGCAATCCAGTGAGTTAGCAACGCGTTTTGATCAAGGTGATCGTAGCGTTTCATTAGCAGATGTCATGATTGCAAGAAATAAGTCTAGTGTGGCGTTTGAAGCAACCGTACAAGTTCGCAATAAAATGGTACAAGCGTACAAAGAATTAATGAATATGCCGGTATAAGCCTGACTTTTTAAAGTATGGAAAGTAACACCGTTATTCTTGCAGTTTATGGGTAAAAGTCGTGGCAGAAGAAAACATTAATCAACCTTTGGCGGTATCGGGCAATGGCGCCGCTCCTGTATTACATGATGATATGGGCGCAGATCAAGGTGCTGATATTTCAGAGAAGAAAGCCTCTTCGACTGATAGTATTTTGGGTAACTTGGATTTATTACGTCAAGTTATTCTAGTGCTATCGGTGGCAATTTGTGTCGCGCTAATCGTGTTGGTAACAATGTGGATCAAAGAGCCTGAGATGCGCCCATTAGGCACTTATGATACCGAAGAATTAATTCCAATCCTCGATCACTTTGATCAAAAGAAAATTGAATATCAATTAGATGGCAATACGATCCGCGTTCCTGCTGATGAATACAGTGCGATCAAGTTAGATTTAACCCGTACTGGACTAAATGCCCAAACGGCAGAAGGCGATGATATTTTATTGCAAGACATGGGATTTGGTGTATCACAACGAATGGAAAGTGAGCGTTTAAAGCTCAGTCGTGAACGTCAATTAGCCCGTGCTATCGAACAAATTAGCCAAGTACGTAAAGCGCAGGTTTTATTGGCGACACCAAAACAAAGTGTGTTTGTTCGTCATAATCAAGAAGCGACGGCAACAGTCTTTTTAACCTTATCTTCTGGTGGTTCATTAGGCCAACAAGAAGTAGATTCCATTGTTGATATGGTGGCAACAGCGGTACCTGGGCTTCGTCCAACACGAGTCACGGTAACCGATCAACATGGTCGTTTATTGAGCTCTGGTACTGAAGATCCTAGTACAACAGCGAAACGTAAAGAATACGAATTAGAGCGAAAACAGGAACAAGCATTACGCGAAAAAATTGATGCTATCTTAATGCCTGTTTTAGGTCTGGGTAATTATACTTCGCAAGTTGACGTTGCTATGGATTTCTCGGCATTAGAAGAAACGCGTAAGCGCTATGATCCATCAACAGCGGCAACGCGCAGTGAATTTACGCTGGAAGATATTAATGGTGGTAACCAAGTTGCAGGTATTCCTGGTGCATTAAGTAATCAGCCGCCGGTTGAATCGGCAATCCCTCAAAATGTGAAAGACATGCAGTCGGGTACAAACGGCAGTGATGGCTCGGTACATAGAGAATCTACCCGTAACTATGAATTAGATACCACGATTAGCCATAAGCGTGCACAAACGGGGGTTATTGACCGTCAAACGGTATCTGTTGCGGTGGATTATAAGACCATCACAGATCCTAAAACGGGGGATGTGACTCGCGTACCTGTTTCAGAAGCAGAAATTGCTAAAATTCGCCGCCTGCTAATGGGGGGGATTGGTTTTTCAGAAGCGCGAGGGGATTTACTTGAAGTGCTTTCCGTTCCTTTTGCGTTACCAGAATCTCAATTAGCTGCCGATCTCCCTATCTGGGAAAATCCGAACTTTAGTAGCTGGGTACGTTGGATTGCAGCGGCGCTCGTTATTATTGTGGTGATTATGGTATTAGTACGTCCAGCAATGCGTAAGCTGTTGTATCCAAACCAAGCACCAGATGGTACGCCATTAGACGAAAATGGTATGCCAGTTATGGCAAACTCAGCGGATGCTGTTGGGCTTATTGGCGCAGAATTGGATGGCGGTGAAGGGTTTGAATTGAGCTCTAGTAGCTTAGATTTACCAAATTTACATAAAGATGAAGATTTACTGAAAGCCGTTCGAGCATTGGTGGATAATGAACCTGATCTCGCAGCACAAGTGGTTAAAAGTTGGGTGAATGAAGATGGCTAATGATGTTGCTATAAGTGAAAATAAATTTGATCCAAATACGCTAAGTGGGACAGAAAAAGCCGCCATTTTACTGCTTAGCCTTAGTGAGCAAGATGCTGCCAGTATTATTCGTCACCTTGAACCTAAGCAGGTGCAACGTGTGGGTGGTGCGATGGCGAGTATGACAGATCTTAGCCAAGAGAAAGTCTCCGGTGTACACCGATTGTTTCTCGAAGATATTCAAAAATACACTAGCATTGGCATGGGTAGCGAAGATTTCGTACGTAACACATTAGTTGCTGCGTTAGGTGAAGATAAAGCGAATAACCTTGTTGATCAAATCCTGATGGGCAGTGGCTCTCGTGGCTTGGATTCGCTGAAATGGATGGATCCTCGTCAAGTAGCGAGCATTATTCTCAATGAGCACCCGCAGATCCAAACCATTGTTTTATCATACTTAGAGCCGGAACAATCTGCGGAAATCTTAGCGCAATTTCCTGAGCGTGTACGTTTAGATCTGATGATGCGTATTGCGAACTTAGAAGAAGTACAACCAGCGGCACTGCATGAATTGAACGATATCATGGAGAAACAGTTTGCAGGTCAAGCTGGTGCGCAAGCGGCTAAAATTGGCGGCTTGAAAGCTGCGGCTGAGATCATGAACTACCTCGATAATAATGTTGAAGGCTTGTTGATGGATCAGATCCGTGAAACGGATGAAGATACGGCGACCCAGATCCAAGACTTAATGTTTGTATTTGATAACCTAACAGAAGTCGATGATCGCGGTATTCAGACCTTGCTCCGTGATATACCACAAGATCTCTTACAAAAAGCACTAAAAGGTGCGGATGATATGCTGCGTGATAAATTCTTCGCCAATATGTCCAAGCGTGCTTCTGAGATGCTACGTGAAGAATTAGAAGCGATGGGGCCGATTCGTGTTGCTGATGTAGAAGCGGCGCAAAAAGAAATTCTAACCATTGCTCGTCGTCTTTCTGATGCAGGTGAAATTATGCTGGGCGGCGGCGGTGGCGGTGCAGATGAGTACCTATAAAATTATCCCTATTGTTGAATTAGCAGGTGGTCGTCATGAGTGATGAACGTCGTCGCGGCTTTTTTCGAGTTTCAGACCACCAAGCACAAGAATTAGAACGTTGGGCATACCCTGATTATTCAGAACAGCGTCAAGAACAAAGTGACAACGCTTTTAATTATCAGCCTCGTCCTGTTATTGAAGAATTCGAGCCTGAAGAAGAAGCGGGGCCTCCGCCATTAACGGCTGCTGATTTAGAAGCGATGCAGCAATCGGCGTATGACGAAGGAATAGAGCAAGGACGACAAGCTGGACACAGTGAAGGGTTTAAAACCGGTCACGCTGAAGGGCTTGAATCTGGTCTTGTTGAAGGCAAAGAGCAAGGGTTACAACAGGGGTTAGAGCAAGCCCAACAACAAATAACAGAACAAGTGAATCATTTGGCGTCAGTGGCTGAAAAGCTATTAGCGCCAATTACACAAGTTGATCGTGAGGTTGAAGAGCAGGTGATGCAACTTGCTTTAGGTTTAGCGAAAGAGTTGATCCGAGTGGAAGTGAAAACGAACCCACAAGTGATTTTAAATACGATTCGTGAAGTGGTGGCGACGTTACCGGTTGCCAATCGTGATATTACGATGAATCTGCATCCTGAAGATGTAGCCTTAGTAAAACAAAATTTTAGTGATGATGACTTGTTAGAGCGAAAATGGAAACTTATTGCTGAGCCAAGTTTAAATCGAGGTGATCTGCAATTAAATAGCCATGATACTTCGGTTGATTATTTTATCGAAGATCGTATTCGTCACTCTTTAAGTAGCTTTGAAGCGGTTAATAGTAGTATTCGAGATCAATCTAAATGACAGCCTCACTAGCCGAACGGTTAAGTCAATATAAAACGGAAGGGACGGGGTGTAAGCCTGTTGCTTCTGGACGTTTAGTGCGAGTTGTTGGTTTAACACTTGAAGCAATAGGTTGCCGTGCTCCTGTTGGTAGCTTATGTAAAGTAGAAACATTAAATGGTGAACTTGAAGCTGAAGTGGTTGGCTTTTCAGGTGAAACCTTGTTTCTCATGCCGAGTGAACAGCTGCTTGGGGTGATGCCAGGCGCTAAAGTCACGCCAATTCTGCACAATAGTGGTCTACCCGTTGGTCCTGAATTATTAGGTCGGGTTATTGATGGGGTGGGTAATCCGCTCGATGGCTTAGGGCCTATTTTTACCGAGCATCGAGCTTCATTTAATGCCACTCCTATCAATCCTCTCGCCCGTAAACCAATCAAAGAGCCGCTCGATGTGGGTATTAAAGCGATCAATGGCTGTTTGACGGTAGGCAAAGGCCAGCGTATTGGTCTTTTTGCAGGCTCGGGTGTTGGTAAGTCTGTGACTTTAGGCATGATGACTCGTGGCACCAGTGCCCAGATTGTTGTGGTTGGCCTTATTGGTGAGCGTGGTCGTGAAGTTAAAGAGTTTATTGAAGAAAGCTTAGGGCCAGAAGGCCGTGCGCGATCTGTGGTGGTGGCGGCACCTGCTGATGCTTCACCATTAATGCGCTTAAAAGGTTGTCAAACCTCATTGACGATTGCTGAGTATTTCCGCGATCAGGGCTTTGATGTATTACTGCTGATGGATTCTCTGACCCGTTTTGCACAAGCACAACGTGAAATCGCATTGTCTGTTGGTGAGCCGCCAGCAACCAAAGGTTATCCACCTTCGGTATTTGCAAAGTTACCTGCGCTGGTGGAACGCGCGGGTAATGGTAATGAAAATCAAGGTTCTATAACGGCTTTCTTTACCGTTCTTAGTGAAGGTGATGACTTGCAAGATCCTATTGCAGATGCCTCTCGTGCGATTTTAGATGGTCACATTGTGTTATCTCGTGAGATGGCAGACGCTGGACATTATCCTGCGATCGATGTCGAACGTTCGGTGAGTCGTGTTATGCCTGCGATTGTGAGCGAAGAGCATATGTTGATGTCAAAAGCGGTACGTCAAATTCTTTCTATATGCCGTAAAAATCAAGATTTAGTCTCCATTGGTGCTTATAAACCCGGAACGGATAATACGATTGATCAAGCTTTTAGTTTTAAACCGAAATTAGACGCTTATCTGCAACAAGAAATGAAAGAGTCAGTGCCCTATGAGATGTGCGTCAATATGTTGCGCTCAACATTAGGTGGTTAATTGCAGGTGATCATGGATAAGGAAATTAAGTATGTCTAACGCGCTAGGATTAATCATCGAGCAAGCGAAAGAGCAAGAGCATCAAGCCAGTTTAGCGTTAAACCAAGCCCGTATTGAGCAACAAAACTACTTACAACAGTTAGCGCAGATTGAAAAATATCGATTGGATTATCTCAATCAGTTATCTGTTAGAGGCCAACAAGGTTTAACCGCAAGTCAATATAGTCATTTACAGAAATTCTTAACGCAACTGGATCAAACATTAGAAAAGCAAAAGCAAGCGGGAGGGTACTTTGAAGAACAAATTCAAAAGTGCTCCCAGCACTGGCAAGAAATGCAACAAAAAAGACGTTCGGTTGAATGGCTGGTGGAAAAACGCGAACGTGAGCATAAACAGTGGCTTGATAAGCAAGAGCAAAAAATGATGGATGAATTTGTTACATTGCAATTTGCGCGAAGGTTACAACAATAACCTTATTGATGAGTAACTGGTTTAGTTTTTGCATTACTCCAGCTTATCTCTTTTTGTCGTCGGAAGATCAAATGGTTACGTTTTGTTTTCTCCACGCCCAGTACTAGGTTTGAATTGGCTATGAATCTATTAAATCCCTTATCAACACCGCACGTAAAAGCCACACCTGCGGGATCTTCAAATACTAAAACGGTAGAAACAAATGAAGGTGACAAAGATGCTTCGTTTGATTCTCAGTTACAAGCAGCATCAACAGAGAAAACATCGGTAAGCGATTTAAAAATAGAACAAAAAACACAAAAATCGACAGATGTTGAAGCTGGTGAAGAAGCGAACAATAATGCTGTTATTGTCTCTGATGATTTAGTTATCGACACTGAATCTAACGCTGAGGTAGTCTCTGATGAGGTTGTTTCAGATGAGATGGTATCTGTTGTTGATAGTGGCGTTGTATCTATTGATGATAGTGAGGATATCACCAGTGTTGATAATGTTGATGATGGCGAAAGTATTGCTGATGTCGAAAAAATGATGTTTGAAGGTGCGGATTTCCTTCAACGTTTGAACCAATCAAATCAGCAGCTTAGTCAACAATCTTCAGGTGGGGGCAAAGCTTTGCCGCCACAGTCAGAGCAAATGCCATCATCAGATGCGTCTTTAGATGTGAAACCAGAGCTCTCTAGTGACAAATTTGTATTAGATAGCTCTGAAATCACTTCAATCAAGCAAAATGAGCTAACTGAAAAAGAGAAAGTACTACAAGCGGATGTCAAACCGAGTGAGTTAAAACTGGGCTGGCACGCTGCAACCGCTGCAGTGAAAGCGGAAAAAAGTGATGAAGCGACACTGCTTTCTCAACCCACAATCGATCCTGAATTAAAATCAACACTATCTGGTGTAAAAGCTGAACATGGTATCGTGAATGCGTTTCTTTCTGGTGAAAAAAATTCTGAACTGATCGCAACCAATGGAATGATGGAAGCTGTTAGAAAAACATTGGTTGATGGTCAGGAACAAGAGCAAGACACTATCTCTTCACAACCATTATCGGCACTAATGAGTAACCAGCAAACCAATGCGATGAAAATGGACTTACAACATGCAAATACACAGGTTCAGTCGCCATTACTGCTGACAAAAGAGCAGGCGGGAGAGCAAGTTTCTGAGCGGATTAATATGATGATGGCTAAGAATTTAAAGCAAATTGATATCCGATTAGATCCGCCAGAGCTTGGCAAAATTCAAATCAAATTAGCCTTGAATCAAGATCAAGCTTCAGTGCAATTTACCGTTAATAATAGCCAAACACGGGATATGGTTGAACAAGCAATGCCAAGGCTACGTGAGATGATGCAGCAACAAGGCTTGCAGTTAGCGCAAGGCTCTGTGCAGCAAGACAGTTCAAATCAATTTGCGCAGCAGTTCTCACAGCAGCATTCAGGGGAGCAATCATCAGGTGCTGCCCATGATGAATCTTTTGCAGGCACTAATGAGACTAATTCAGATAAACATCTTGATGCGATTGAGATGTTTGTAACAAACAATAAAGATCGGGTTGATTACTATGCGTAATTAACAATTGCTAATAATTTAATTAATGAAAATAAAGACAAAAAGGAATAAAAATGGCGATGGGCAAGAAAAAGCTGATGTTAATAAGTGCAGTAGCCGTCATTGTAATATTGGCGGCAGGCATTGGCTTTTGGTTGCTAAATGGCGATGACGCTAAAGAGTCGCCACAAGTGGCTGCAACGGTTCAAGAAAGTACAACGTCACCAGCATCTGTAATGTCTGCTTACTATGTTGTATTACCTCAGCCTTTTACTTTCAATGTTACGGGTGATACACGAGATAGAGTGGTTCAAATTAAAGTGCAATTAATGGTACGTGGCGATAAAAATGAAGCCTTGGCGAAACAGCACATACCGTTAATTGAAAGTACTCTTCTTCAAGCATTCGGGGTCGCAACCGTTGAGCAATTACGTAGCCCTAATGGCCGTGATCAGTTACGCCAACAAGCGCTTGAAGCTGTGAAAGCGGCAATGGTTAAAGTGGCTGGAACACCTGCAGTTGAGCGGGTTCTTTTTACTGGTTTTGTAATGCAGTAGGTTTACAGTGAGTGATTTATTAACCCAAGATGAAATTGATGCGCTACTTCATGGTGTCGATGAGCCAGAAGATGAACTTCATGATCACGAGGTCGCGAGTGATGTTGCTACCTTTGATTTTTCATCACAAGACCGCATTGTTCGTGGTCGAATGCCGACACTTGAGCTTATCAATGAGCGTTTTGCGCGCCATATGCGTATCAGCCTGTTTAATATGCTGCGTAAAACGGCGGAAGTGTCTATTAATGGCGTACAGATGATTAAATTTGGTGAGTACCAAAATACACTGTATGTACCAACAAGCTTAAATATGGTGCGCTTTCGTCCATTAAAAGGTACCGCGCTTATTACGATGGAAGCGCGTCTCGTCTTTATTCTGGTTGAAAACTTTTTTGGTGGCGATGGTCGCTTTCACGCCAAAATTGAAGGTCGTGAATTTACTCCTACCGAACGCCGTATTGTTCAAATGCTACTCAAACTTGTGTTTGAAGATTACCGCGAAGCATGGTCTCCGGTGATGGGGGTTGAGTTTGAATATTTAGACTCAGAAGTGAACCCGACCATGGCAAATATTGTGAGCCCAACAGAAGTGATAGTGGTGAGCTCATTTCATATTGAAGTTGATGGTGGCGGCGGTGATTTTCATGTCGTCATGCCATATTCGATGGTTGAGCCAATCCGTGAATTACTCGATGCGGGTGTACAAAGTGACAAGATGGACACCGACGTGCGTTGGAGTAAAGCATTGCGTGATGAAATCATGGATGTACCCGTTAATCTTCGCGCCAAATTACTGGATGTGGATTTATCGTTACGTGATTTGATGGAGCTACAAGTTGGCGATGTGATCCCTATTGATATGCCTGAGCAAGCGACCATTTTTGTGGAAGATTTACCGACTTATCACGCCAAAATGGGTCGCTCTGGTGACAATGTAGCATTGAAAATTAGTGAGAAACTACAACGTCCCGATATGGTTAAAACGGATTTGGCGTTTCTCGACCGTGATGAGCTAGGCACGGCATTACTTAATATTAATCGCGATAGTAACGAATAAGAAAAGGACGATGACAATGTCAAATAATAATGACCAACAAATGGCAGATGATTGGGCTGCAGCATTAGCAGAGCAAATTGATGATGTACAACCAGCACCACTAGAAGAGCTGACTGATGAAACGGTACCGATCACCGATGATGAACGTCGTAAGCTTGATACTATTATGGATATTCCGGTTACCATTTCGATGGAAGTCGGACGTACGCAAATCAGTATTCGTAACCTACTGCAATTAAACCAAGGTTCAGTGGTTGAGCTTGATCGTATTGCGGGTGAATCATTAGATGTGATGGTTAATGGGACCCTTATTGCACATGGTGAAGTGGTTGTGGTCAATGACAAATTTGGTATTCGTTTGACTGATGTGATCAGCCAAACTGAGCGTATTAAAAAGTTACGTTAAGGCTGGCCATGAAAAGGATTATAGGCCAGATAGTTACAGTATTATCGCTATTATTTTTCACACTGTCCTGTTTCGCACAAACAGCGGTTGAGAAAACGATTGAAAAAGCGCCGCCGCCATTAAGACAAGCACCTGACTTAAATATCGCAACCACTCTGGCTTCTTTACTGCTTGTGATTGCGATTATTGTTTTCTTAGCTTGGTTATTAAAACGTATGCGGGTGGCTGGGATCAGTGGTAATGATTCGGGTTTAAAAGTAATTACACAGCTGGCAGTCGGGCAACGAGAAAGAGTCGTGCTATTGCAAGTCGGTGAAGAGCAAATGTTGGTGGGTATTACTCAACATAATATTTCTTTGCTAAGTAAATTGGATAAGCCTTTAAACATGGACGAATCGCCAAGCAGAGATTTCGCTTCTCAGCTTAGCAAGCTAATGAAAAATAATGTTAAAAAATAAATTCACCCTTATCACTTGGATGGCTTTTCTTGCTATCTCTGTGTTGTTATCGTCAATCAATATAGCGCATGCGGTTGAAGCGAACGTGGCTAATAGTACGACGGCGACAGCAATGAGTGCAGAAACAACCTCAGGTCACATGCAAGCAGCCCGTAATGGTGGGGGAATACCGGCATTATCGGTGACAGTAAACCCTGATGGTAGTGAAGATTATTCTGTCACCCTGCAAATTTTAGCGTTAATGACCGCGTTGGGCTTTTTGCCTGCGATGGTTATTTTAATGACCTCTTTCACCCGTATCGTGGTGGTAATGTCGATCCTGCGTCAAGCGATGGGTTTACAGCAAACACCTTCTAACCAAGTGATTATCGGCATAGCGCTGTTCTTAACGTTTTTTGTGATGTCTCCGGTGATTGATAAGATCAATGCAGATGCCGTTCAGCCTTATATTAATGAGCAAATCACGGCGAAAGAAGCGTTGGCAAAAGCGGAAGATCCGATGCGCCAATTTATGCTAAAACAAACCCGGGTAAAAGATTTAGAAACGTTTGTGAATATGTCTGGCTCAACGGCTGATGATCCGCAGACGGTGCCGTTAACGGTATTGATCCCTGCGTTTATTACTTCAGAGCTAAAAACGGCGTTTCAAATCGGCTTTATGCTGTTTTTACCATTTTTGATTATTGATTTGGTCGTTGCATCGATCTTAATGGCGATGGGTATGATGATGCTTTCACCTATGATTGTATCGTTACCGTTTAAATTAATGTTGTTTGTTTTAGTTGATGGTTGGAACCTGATCTTATCCACACTGGCAGGTAGTTTTGGCACCTAATGTGAATAAACATCGGATAAAAAGGATGCTTTTATGACGCCAGAAGCTTTTGTTGAGATATTTCAAGAAGCGCTATACATGGTACTTATCATGGTGTGCGCGATTGTCATTCCAGGGCTGTTAATTGGTTTAGTTGTTGCGGTATTTCAAGCGGCCACCTCAATCAATGAGCAAACATTGAGTTTCTTACCCCGTTTAGTGGTGACGTTACTCGCGTTGATGTTTTTTGGTCATATGATGACGCAAATGCTGATGGATTATTTCTATCGCATTATTGATCAAATCCCACAGTTGCTTTATTAGCAAACGAGCAGCCGTCGATTATGCATTACACCGCAAATCTTTTACTTGATTGGATAGCGAATTATTTTTGGCCTTTTACACGTATCTCATCAATGATGATGGCGATGACGTTTTTTGGGGCGCGCTTTGTTTCACCTAAAATTCGCTTATATTTAGCCTTAGCGATCACATTTGCGGTCTTGCCTGTTTTACCTAAAGTCCCACAAGATATTGAGTTACTTTCTTTAGCTGGATTTATTGTTACTACTCAGCAACTAATCATTGGTGTAGCAATGGGATTAGTGACACAGTTTATTACTCAAATATTTGTCTTACTTGGGCAAATATTAGGTATGCAATCGAGTTTAGGTTTTGCTTCAATGGTTGATCCTGCGAATGGTCAGAATACGCCCGTATTGGGACAGTTTTATATGTTTTTGGCCATTTTATTGTTCTTAGCAACAGATGGGCATTTAGAGATGTTAAATGCTGTTGTTGTGAGCTTTAAAACCTTGCCGATAGGTGAGGCTATGCTACAGCAAAAAGATTACTATCAGCTTGCAGGTTGGTTTGGGCATATGTTTAAAGCGGGCGTGAATATGGCGTTAGCAGGGGTGATTGCTTTGCTAACGGTGAATTTGTCGTTTGGCGTAATGACTCGAGCAGCACCACAGCTAAATATTTTCTCGTTAGGTTTCTCATTTGCGTTATTACTCGGTCTGGCAATTAGCTGGTTTATTGTACTCGGTATCGTGCCGCAATATGAAGCGATATGGCAAGTTGGCTTAGATCAAGTGTGTAGTTTGATCCGAATTGATTGTTAAGTTAAGACTGGGAGTAAATCAGTATGTCTGATTCAGATGGTCAAGAACGTACCGAAGACGCCACGCCCAGACGGCTTGAGCAGGCGCGAGAGAAAGGTCAAGTTCCGCGCTCAAGAGAATTAGCGTCTGTTGCGGTATTAGTGTCTGGTGCTGTTGGGTTAATGTGGTTTGGAGAAGGGTTAAGTAAAGCACTGAGTCATATCATGACAGCAATGTTTAGCTTAACGCGCGACGATATATTCGATCTTGATCGTTTATTCGTTATTATTTTAGATGCGATTGTTTATATTCTCGCGCCTTTATTTTTAGTACTCATTTTTTTGTTTGTTGCTGCTTTTATTGGAGCTGCTGGTGTCGGTGGTGTTCGCTTTTCCACTCAAGCTGCAATGCCTAAGTTATCAAAAATGAATCCGCTCAGTGGAATAAAGCGGATGTTTGGTATGCAAAGTTGGGTTGAGTTAATTAAGTCTATTTTAAAAGTTGGGCTGGTGGGGAGTATTGCTTGCTACTTGATATTTTCGAGTTTAGAAGACTTTTTCCAACTCAGTAATGAGGTTTTTCCTGCCAATTACTTTCATGCTATCGATATATTACTAAACTTTGTTCTTTTAATTTGTTGCTCACTGCTTATTGTTGTTGCCATTGATGTGCCATTTCAAATTTGGAATTTTAATCAGCAATTAAAAATGACCAAACAAGAAATTAAAGATGAATACAAAGATTCGGAAGGTAAGCCTGAAGTAAAAGGGCGTATTAGAATGCTGCAACGTGAAATGGCTCAGCGACGTATGATGGCAGATGTGCCGCAAGCTGACGTGGTAATTACTAACCCTGAGCACTTCTCTGTCGCACTTCGCTACGATCCTAAGTTGGACTCTGCGCCCGTTGTTATTGCGAAAGGAGGCGATCATTTAGCGCTTAAGATCAGAGAGATAGCCAATAAACATAATATTGATATTGTACCTGCCGCGCCATTAGCTCGTGCTATTTATTATACGACTGAATTAGAACAGCAAATTCCAGATGGTTTATTTGTTGCCGTTGCTCAAATATTAGCTTATGTGTTTCAGTTAAAAGAATACCGCAAAGGTAAAGGCAAAAAACCAACACTATCTAAAGCTGCAATGGATATACCTGAAGAATTACGCCATTAATGTTTAGGTACATGATTATTGAAATGATAATTAAGTATATTGTGGCTAAAAATTTATTGTTTATATATTAATCATTAATTCTTTTTTGGAATAAAGTCTATTAGGGGCGTTATTTAATTAAATGTTTATATTAGACAGGAAGTCACAAATATAGCGTTTATCTTTAGCTTTCTGTTATTAATTTGATAGTCTTTTCGCACTGTCAAAAAAATGACTAATATGTAAGGCATGATAATTGCTTTACCTTATTTTATGCATTCATGGTTCATCGTCTTTATTAAATAACGGACTATTTAATTATCTTCTTTTGTTTATAAAACGAACATTGATACCAATAATAAAAGAATAGATCACTAGACAGAATGAAGCTTTCAATTCCCTTTGCAGATAGATTGCCGTTAGCCAGTATCAAGTCTATGCCATCAATAGGTGCGCCTATAATGGTATTGGCAATGTTAGCAATGATCATTTTACCAATGCCGCCGTTGCTATTGGATATGACGTTTACCTTTAATATCGCGCTTTCACTGGTGGTGTTATTGGTGACGGTATATACCCGTCGTCCGCTTGATTTTGCTGCTTTTCCTACCGTACTACTTATTGCCACGCTATTACGTTTAGCACTAAACGTTGCATCGACTCGTGTTGTTTTATTGCACGGTCATGAAGGGCCTGATGCGGCAGGACAAGTTATTGATGCATTTGGCTCGGTTGTTATTGGTGGCAACTATGCGGTGGGTTTAGTGGTCTTCCTTATTTTGATGATCATTAACTTTATGGTAGTAACCAAAGGTGCAGGTCGTATTTCAGAAGTTAGTGCTCGCTTCACCCTTGATGCCTTACCGGGTAAGCAAATGGCTATTGATGCTGATTTAAACGCAGGGCTTATTGATCAAGAGCAAGCGCGTACTCGTCGTTTTGAAGTAACAAAAGAAGCCGACTTCTATGGTTCTATGGATGGTGCGTCTAAGTTTGTTAAAGGTGATGCCATTGCCGGTATCTTGATCCTCTTTATCAATATCATTGGTGGTTTAATCATTGGTATGGGTCAGCATGGTCTGACATTTGGTGAAGCCCTCGAAATTTACAGTTTATTGACCATTGGTGATGGTCTTGTTGCTCAAATCCCATCGCTACTGTTATCCATCGGTGCGGCAATGATGGTAACTCGTCAAAATACTGACGAGGACATGGGGCAGCAAATGTATTTTCAGATGTTTAACAATCCTCAAGCGCTGATCATCACCGGTATGATTCTATTTGTTATGGGTATTGTTCCTGGTATGCCTCATATTCCTTTCTTATTGCTTGCCGCCATTATTGGTGGTGTCGCTTATTGGCGAATAAAGAAAGAGAAAGCAGAAGCACTTGTTGAAAAGCAAGCGCCGCCGACAGAGTTAGCACCGACCCAACCGCTAAAAGAACTATCGTGGGATGATGTACAGCCTGTTGATACCATTGGTTTAGAAGTGGGTTACCGTTTAATTTCAATGGTCGATAAAGATCAAGGTGGTGAGTTGCTAGAGCGCGTGAAAGGTGTTCGTAAAAAGTTATCACAAGACTTTGGTTTTCTTATCCCACCGGTTCATATTCGCGATAACTTAGAGCTGCCACCGAATAGTTACCGCATTAGTTTGATGGGCGTCGCCTGTGGCGAAGCAAATATTCACCCCAAAATGGATCTGGCGATTAACCCTGGCCAAGTTTTCGGTTCTATTGATGGTGAAATGACAACCGATCCTGCGTTTGGTCTTGAAGCGGTCTGGGTACAAGACTCACAACGTGAACATGCGCAAGCATTAGGTTATACCGTGGTTGATTCAGCAACAGTACTGGCGACTCATTTAAGCCAATTACTGACAAATCATGCATCGCAGTTACTGGGTCATGAAGAGGTACAAAACCTATTAGAAATGTTAGGTCAAACGACACCTAAATTGGTTGATGGTTTTGTTCCTGATCAATTACCTCTAGGGGTTGTGGTGAAAGTAATGCAGAACTTATTAAATGAAGCTATTCCACTGCGTGATATTCGAACCATTGTCCAAACTTTGTCGGAGTATTCCAGTAAGAGTCAAGATCCTGACATATTAACCGCCGCTGTTCGTATCGGTCTGAAACGATTAATTTGTCAAGAAATCAATGGAATAGAAGTTGAGTTGCCAGTGATTACCCTAGTCCCTGAATTGGAACAAATATTGCATCAAACTATGCAATCTGCTGGTGGTGAATCTTCAGGTATTGAGCCTGGATTAGCGGAACGTTTACAACGTTCATTAACAGAAGCGACTCAGCAGCAAGAATTGAAAGGTGAGCCTGCGGTATTATTGACCTCAGGTGTGTTGCGTTCAACATTAGCTAAATTTGTTAAAAATACGATCCCAAGTTTACGGGTATTGTCATATCAGGAAGTGCCTGATGAAAAACAAATTCGAATTGTGAATGCGGTAGGTAATTAATGTTAGTGGTTGTAGATGCGCCTAAGCCCTTTCTGATATAGGACGATATTTTGAAAATTAAACGATTTTTTGCCAAGGATATGAGAACGGCACTTAGCGAAGTCAAAGAAGAGCTTGGGCCTGATGCCGTCATTATGTCGAATAAGAAAGTTTCTGGTGGTGTTGAGATTGTGGCAGCGGTGGATGTCGATACAACGCCTCCAGCAGCTCCAAATACTCAGCCTCGCTCTCGTGACGAAGTTACTCAAGGGTTAAATCAAGCAAGACGTAAACTTGCTGATGACAAGGTGCAGTTGAACCAATCCACGGCGCAGAAATTTGCTAGCGTATTACAAAACTATGCCTCAACCCAAGAGCAAAATGAGCAACCTAACGAGGTTGATTCACTTAGTGCATTACTTGATCGCCAATCTAAATTGCGCGAGCAAGGGGATAGTCACAGCTTATATTCAGAAGCGAATGCATTTCGACATGACCACAAGCCAGCATACAGTCCGCAAAATGAACGCGCATCGCAACAAAAGGCTAGTGGTTACTCTCGTTATTCTGACCAACATTATGCAGATACTCCTTCATCACGTGATAACCGTTCATCATCAACATCACCACTATTTCAGCGTCGTCAACCTGAAACCAATAAGCATGATTTAGATATCGGCGATTACCGTCGTCCATCATCAAAACAATATGAACGTGATTTATCCGTTGGTCGTGGGTTATTTGATAGCCCTCAGCATGATCATGGTATGAATGGACGTGAGCATTCACCGCAAAAGCCACGATTAGATCCTTCTCGTTACGAATCTAAAGCCCAACCGAGTAAAGATGAACTGGATCAAGTGCGATCTGAAATGATCTCGATACGTCGCTTATTAGAACATCAGCTATCTGGCTTAATGTGGCAAGAAGTTGAACGCCGCGAACCAATGCGCGCCATGATGATCAAACGTCTTGAAAAAATGGGATTATCAGAGCAATTAGCCGATCAATTAGCGTGTTATATCCCTGAAGATATTCAACCCAATGAAGCATGGCCGGCATTACTTGATTTGTTATCGGATCAAATTATTACTACCGACGATTGTATTTTAGATACGGGCGGTGTGGTGGCTTTATTAGGCCCAACAGGTGTAGGTAAAACCACGACAATTGCCAAGTTAGCTGCTCGCGCGGCAATGGAGTTTGGTCCAGATCAAATTGCTCTAGTGACGACAGATACATATCGTATTGGTGCTCATGAGCAATTAGCGACTTATGGTCGAATTATGGGCTGTCCGGTAAGAGTTGCTAAAGATGCTGAAGAACTTGCCGATATCTTACATCAGTTGCGACATCGCCGATTGGTATTGCTTGATACCGCAGGGATGGGGCAGCGTGATATTCGGTTATCTGAACAGCTAGACACTTTAATGAAAAACAGCGGAGCGCATATTCGAAGCTACTTAGTGATGCCAGCGACATCACAGCGTCGAGTGCTGCAGGAAACGATTGAACATTTTCGTCGTATTCCACTTTCTGGTTGCGTATTAACAAAGCTTGATGAGTCATTAAGTTTAGGAGAGATCATCTGCGTGGCGATTCAAAATGCATTACCTATCGCTTATTTAGCGGATGGCCAGCGTGTACCAGAAGATATCAAAATAGCATCGGGGAACTACCTAGTGTCACGTGCTAATGAATTATTGGAGATAGAGATAAGCCAGCAATCACATTTCTGGTCTAGTGATAGTTCAGATAATAAGGCGGCAGATTATTATGATTGAGAGCAGAATGTACGATCAAGCAAGCGGTTTACGTCGAATGACTCAGTTAACCTCAACCAAAGTGATTACTGTAACCGGTGGTAAAGGTGGTGTCGGTAAAACCAATGTTACGCTAAATATGGCGATGTCGATGGCACGTCAAGGTAAGCGGGTCATGGTATTGGATGCTGATCTAGGCCTTGCGAACGTTGATGTGATGCTAGGACTTCGTGCAGGGCGTAACTTATCTCACGTTTTAGCGGGTATCTGTGAGCTGGAAGATATCATTATTGAAGGCCCATACGGGTTAAAAATTATTCCTGCTGCCTCGGGTACTCAAAATATGGCAGAGTTAACACCAGCGCAGCATGCTGGGTTAATTCGTGCTTTTGGTAATTTACAAGACGATCTTGATTTTCTACTGGTAGATACCGCTGCAGGTATTTCAGACATGGTGCTTAGTTTTGCTCGCGCTGCGCAAGATGTGCTGGTTGTTGTCTGTGATGAACCAACATCAATTACAGATGCTTATGCATTGATTAAAATCTTAAGTCGTGAATATGATGTTCAACGCTTTAAAATTGTTGCCAATATGGTGCGTAGTTACCGTGAAGGACGCGATCTGTTTACCAAATTGACGCGTGTTACGGAACGATTCTTAGATGCTAATTTAGAGCTCGTGGCATGTATTCCGCTTGATGATAATGTTCGCCAAGCCGTTAAACGTCAGAAGATAGTGGTCGAAGCTTTCCCTCGTAGCCCTGCTGCATTGGCGTTGAATTCATTATCAACCAAAGCAATGACTTGGCCTATTCCGCATAACCCAGGTGGACATCTTGAGTTTTTTGTTGAGCGTTTATTGATCAAACGTTCTCAGGCCATGGAGGTGCCATACAGTGAATAAAGCGATGGCTTATGGTCAATATCAGCAGAGTCCACAAGCATTTATCGAACGATACTCATCGTTAGTTAAACGCATTGCTCATCACTTAATGGTTCGTTTACCGCCGAGTGTCTTAGTGGAAGATTTAATTCAAGCAGGCATGATAGGTTTACTTGAAGCGCAACAAAATTATGATCCTACGAAAGGGGCAAGCTTTGAAACGTTTGCTGGAATTCGTATTCGTGGGGCAATGCTTGATGATATTCGTCGTGGTGATTGGGTCCCTCGTTCAGTATATAAAAATAGCCGAAAGATAAGTGAAGCAATATCTCACCTTGAAAATGAATTAGGACGCGATCCTAATGACCAAGAAATTGCGCAATATCTCGATATGCCGTTAGAACAGTACCATCAAGCACTAAATGATGTTAATTGTGGACGCTTAGTCGGTATTAGTGATCTTGGAGTGGCAGAAGATACCGTCGCTAATGAAGAAAGTATCGGTGAAAACACACCCTTTCAAGGTGTTGTTGATGATAACTTTCGTGCGTCATTGGCTGAAGCGATAAAAACCCTCCCAGAACGAGAGGCGTTAGTGTTATCACTTTATTACGACGAAGAGCTTAATTTAAAAGAAATTGGTGCGGTAATCGGTGTTAGTGAATCACGAATTTGTCAGATACACAGCCAAGCAATGCAGCGATTACGTGCAAAATTAACAGCATGGACTGCTTAATAATTATTTATTTTTAGAACTAGAAGAACACTGGCTCTCAGTGGAGGCAAACTTGAATAAAAACATGAAAATTCTCATTGTTGATGACTTCTCAACAATGCGCCGTATTGTTAAAAACCTGCTTCGTGATTTGGGTTTTAACAACACCTTAGAAGCAGATGATGGATTAACCGCTTTACCAATGCTTAAAAAGGGTGATTTCGACTTCGTTGTAACGGATTGGAATATGCCAGGAATGCAAGGTATTGATTTACTTCGTCATATTCGTTCTGATGAACAATTGAAGCACTTGCCTGTATTGATGATCACTGCTGAAGCAAAGCGTGAGCAGATCATTGAAGCGGCACAAGCAGGTGTTAATGGTTATATCGTTAAACCATTTACCGCAGCAACGTTGAAAGAAAAATTGGATAAAATTTTCGAACGTTTGCAGTAACGATTACTAACAATAACCATCAGTAGTGCATAAGGACGATAAAGAAGCATGATTTCACTTGAACAGGCAAAACAGCTTGTCAGCTTGCTAGAAAATGGACAACAAGCTGAAGCCAATTCGCTTGTACAAACATTAGTTGCCGATAGCCATGAACCAATGTTTGCAGAGGTGGGTAAAATTACTCGCCAGTTGCATGATTCTTTAATTAATTTTCGCCTTGACCCTCGGGTTAATGATTTAGCGAAAACTGATATTCCTGATGCTCGTGAACGATTGCTTTATGTTATCGATAAAACGGAGCAAGCCGCAAATAAAACGATGGACGCAGTTGAAAGCACGCTACCTATTGCGGATAAACTGCATAACACGTTATTGCAAGTGCATCCTCAGTGGCAGCGTTTAATGGCAGGTAAGATTGGTCTTACTGAATTTAAAACATTGTGTCACGATATTGATTTATTGCTTGTTCAAATTGAAGGTGATAGCAGCACACTGCGTACCCACCTTACCGATATCCTTATGGCTCAGGACTACCAAGATCTCACTGGACAAATCATTCGACGTGTCATTGAGTTAGTTCATGAAGTTGAAGATAGGTTAGTTGAAATTCTTAAAGCTTTTGGCATGGAACAAGACGCGAATACTGTGATTGATGATAAAAAAGACGCCTTAAAGCCTGAAGGGCCAATCATCAATCCAGAGCAACGTAATGATGTTGTTGAATCACAAGATGATGTTGATGATTTACTTTCGAGTCTTGGATTTTAGGGGAAATTTATGAGCTTTGATTTAGACGAAGATATCCTGCAGGACTTTTTAATAGAAGCAGGCGAAATTCTTGAATTGCTTTCTGAACAATTGGTAGAGCTTGAACGAAGCCCCGATGATTCTGAGTTATTGAATGCTATTTTCCGTGGTTTTCATACGGTAAAAGGTGGCGCAGGATTTCTTTCTTTAACCGAACTGGTTGATGCTTGTCACGGTGCAGAAAACGTTTTTGACTTGCTGCGAACAGGCAAGCGTAGCGTAACATCTGAGTTGATGGATGTGATTTTAGAAGCGCTTGACTGTATTAATGTGATGTTTGAACAAGTGAAAGAACATCAGCCTCTTGATCGTGCTGATCAACGTTTATTAGATGCCTTACATTATTACAGCCAGCCTGCAACAGCAGATGAACTCGCTCCTATTTCTAAGCCCGTTGAAGCGCCATCGGTTGATGTTATTGCAGAGGTGACACCAGAACCCGCGAGTACGTCAAGTAGTGAGAATGTTACCACTGGTGACAGTGTTGATGACATGACTCAAGATGAGTTTGATCGTTTACTTGATGAACTTCATGGTACTGGACAAAGCCCATCCAAGCCAACGGCACCAGAGCCAACTGCGCAAAATAATGTAGAAGCACAATTAAATTTTGATAGCGGTGATATTACTGATGATGAATTCGAACGTTTGTTAGACGAACTACACGGTTCTGGCAAAGGGCCGGGAAATAGTGATACGCCTGCGGCAAGTGTTACAACACCATCATCGTCAGTAACCCTATCATCTACCGTGCCAGAAGATACTGGTGCCGGTGATAGTGATGACTTGATGACAGATGATGAATTTGAACGTCTGCTTGATGAATTACATGGTGCAGGTAAAAGCCCATCTTTAGAAGAACAAGCGTCTGCTGCACAATCTACAGCGAATGATTTAACCGAAGTTGAAGCTGCTGTTAGTTCGACTCAATCAACAGCAATGGTCACTCCACCTGCTTCTGCGGCACATCAACCGCCAGTAGAGCGCTCAGCGAAACCTGTTGCGGTCAAAGAGAAGTCAAAACCACAAGCGGATGCGACAGTGCGTGTTGATACTTCAACCCTTGATACCATTATGAATATGGTCGGAGAGTTGGTTTTAGTACGAAATCGTTTAGTTA
The DNA here is from genome assembly GCF_003026105.1 of Photobacterium sp. GB-56. Taxonomy (GTDB): domain Bacteria; phylum Pseudomonadota; class Gammaproteobacteria; order Enterobacterales; family Vibrionaceae; genus Photobacterium. The sequence goes on from NZ_PYNW01000001.1 coordinate 171,579, forward strand.
GTCTTGGTTTAAACACCAATGATGAAGAAATGTCGAAAGCGGTCTCAAATCTTGATGTTGTAACGGCAGATCTTCAAGGCGCTGTGATGAAAACTCGCATGCAACCAATCAAGAAAGTATTTGGTCGTTTTCCTCGTGTTGTACGTGATTTAGCGCGTAGCTTAAAGAAAGAAATCGTACTGGAAATGCGCGGTGAGGAAACAGATTTAGATAAAAACTTAGTGGAAGCTCTTGCTGATCCTCTGGTTCACTTAGTACGAAATTCTGTAGATCATGGTATTGAAATGCCGGATGTTCGTGAGCAGGTAGGTAAGCCTCGTACGGGAACTGTCTTATTATCAGCATCACAAGAAGGCGATCATATTCTACTTACCATCGAAGATGATGGTGGCGGTATGGATGCAGAAAAGCTCCGCAGCATTGCTGTTGAACGCGGTGTGATGGATGCAGATGCCGCTTCTCGTATCACTGACAATGAAGCGTATAATCTCATTTTTGCCCCTGGCTTCTCGACCAAAAAAGAAATCTCTGATATTTCTGGTCGTGGTGTAGGAATGGATGTTGTAAAAACAGGGATTAATCAGCTTAATGGTTCAATTCATATTGATTCAGTGCTAGGTAAAGGCACTCGAATTGACATTAAAGTACCGTTAACGTTGGCTATTTTACCGACATTAATGGTAGGTGTTGGTGAACAACCATTTGCATTGCCATTAGCGAGTGTGAATGAAATATTCCACCTTGATTTGAATAAAACCAATACTGTTGATGGTCAGTTAACAATTATTGTTCGTGATAAAGCGATACCCCTGTTTTATCTACAAGATTGGTTGTCAAATATGACTGGCGGTACGAATAAAGATCGTGGCCATGGTCATGTCGTTATTGTTCAAATTGGCCATCAGCGAATTGGTTTTGTGGTTGATACCTTAATTGGTCAAGAAGAAGTCGTGATAAAACCACTAGATAGCTTACTTCAAGGTACGCCAGGTATGGCAGGTGCAACTATTACCAGTGATGGTCATATTGCATTAATTCTTGATGTGCCAAGCTTATTAAAACACTACGCTGGTCATTAATTAGCACGACAAATAATAATAAAAGAGGGGGGCGATGACCCCCTTTGTTTAAGCGTTTCAACGGGATGAAAGTAACATGGCAGTTAAAGTATTAGTAGTTGATGACTCAAGTTTTTTCCGTCGAAGAGTAAGTGAAATAATTAATGCTGATAGTCGGTTGGAAGTTGTTGGCAATGCCGTTAATGGCAAAGAAGCGGTAGAGTTAACCCAAAAACTGCAACCTGACGTGATCACAATGGACATCGAAATGCCCGTAATGGATGGTATTACAGCCGTTCGCGAGATCATGAAAGTGTCACCAACTCCGATCTTAATGTTTTCTTCGTTAACTCATGATGGTGCCAAGGCGACGCTTGATGCCCTTGATGCTGGTGCATTAGATTTCTTGCCAAAGAAATTTGAAGATATTGCGCGTAATCGTGATGAAGCCGTTGAACTGCTTCAAAAACGTGTTGCAGAGCTTGCACGTAAACGTATTTTTATGCGCCGAAGTGCGACGACGCGTTCAACATCTCTTCCTTCTTCGCCATTAACAAGCACTCATACATCGACGACGAAACCAACGCTAACGTCACGCTTGCAGGCTGAACCTTCATCTGTTTCATCTTCAAGAGCTGCGCGTGCATCTGTTGTCAAACCCGCATTACGTTTTAAAGCGTCAGGAAAAAAATACCAGATTGTTGCAATTGGCACATCCACGGGTGGCCCTGTCGCATTACAAAAAATATTGACTCAGCTACCTGCTAATTTTCCCTATCCGATAGTGCTTATTCAGCACATGCCTGCGACATTTACCGCCGCTTTTGCTGCACGATTAGATCAGCTGTGCAAAATTGGAGTGAAAGAAGCGGAAAATGGGGATATGTTGAAAGCGGGTATGGCGTATCTTGCTCCAGGCGGTAAACAAATGATGCTTGATGGTCGACCTGGCGCATCAAGATTACGTATTATTGATAGCGGTGAGCGCATGAATTATAAACCATGTGTTGATGTAACATTTGGTTCTGCGGCTAAAGTTTATCAAGACAAAGTCCTATCAATGGTATTAACCGGTATGGGCGCTGATGGTCGAGATGGCGCAAGAATGCTAAAAAATAGTGGTTCAACTATTTGGGCGCAGGATGAAGACAGTTGTGTGGTATACGGTATGCCTCAAGCCGTTGCTAAAGCGGGTATATCAAGCCACGACTTACCTTTAGATCGTATTGCTGAATGTATGTTAATAGAACTAGGTTTACAGTGAGGATCAAGGGGTGATTGTTTGGAGTATTGCTAATCAAAAAGGTGGGGTGGGGAAAACCACAACCACAATTACATTAGCCGGATTGCTGAGTGAGCAAAATAAACGTGTTTTATTAGTTGATACCGACCCACACGCATCGTTAACAACGTATTTAAACTTTGATTCAGAGCAAGTACCCGCGAGTTTATTTGATTTGTTTCAATTACCCGTAGTGAATAAAGTCAGTGTAAAACCACTTATTCTTAAAACAGCATTTAATAATATTGATATTATTCCTGCCCATATGTCACTGGCAACACTTGATCGTGTAATGGGAAATCGCAGTGGTATGGGGTTAGTGTTAAAAAAAGCGCTGCATAGTTTAGTTGATGACTATGATTACGTACTGATAGATTGCCCACCGATTTTGGGGGTGATGATGGTCAATGCATTGGCGGCGAGCGATCGCATTCTTATACCAGTACAAACCGAGTTTTTAGCCATGAAAGGCTTGGAAAGAATGATGAGGACGTTACAAATTATGCAGCGTTCTAAGCCGTCTGGTTTTAATGTCACGATTGTTCCAACTATGTACGATAAACGAACACGCGCATCACTCCAAACGTTGCAAGAACTCAAGGCTCGTTTCCCTGAACAAGTTTGGGCGTCTGCGGTACCTATTGATACAAAGTTCCGTGATGCCAGTATTAAACATATGCCACCATCATTATATGCCCGAAACTGTCGTGGTGTGTTTGCTTACAAAACGTTATTAAAATATGTAGAACGGTTAGACAATCATGCAAAGTAAGCCACTTTCAAGTGATCAAGCCCTAGATGATTATTTTTTTGATTTATTAGAAGAATCAAATGAAGTTGCTGTACCTGCGGAGATTAAAGATCCCATTTTAGATGTCGATAAACCAAGTATTGAAAATGTTGAAGTCGCGTCTACGTTACTTCAACCTAAGTTAAATGTATTAAAGCCACAGCCTTATGTTGCTGTTGATTATGCAGAGCCGTCAAATCGACAAGATATAGCACGACTATTGAGTCAAGTTGATGAAAATTATGTTGATGATATTCAAGAAAATGTTATACAAACTGCAAATCCACAACAAATTTTTTCAGAAACAGAATACGTCATACCAGAGCAACTAACTTCTATTAAAGAAGCTGAACCTAGGTGTACGAGTACTGAAAATATAGCGGAAGATACCGTTGAAACGGAGGTTATCAAAACCGCTGAAATTGCTGAAGATGCAGGGTTAATTCCGCCAGAGCAGTGGACACATCATGGGATGGAACAAGCGTTTCAAGCGCTATTTTTTGAAGTTAATGGTGTGACATTTGCTGTTGCGCTCACGCAATTGGGTGGTATTCATCAACTTGGCGAGCTTAACCGTTTACTTGGGCGTCCTAATTGGTATTTGGGTCTACAGTCAACACGCGAGCAAAAGTTAGATGTAGTTGATACTGCACGTTGGGTAATGCCAGAGAAGCTAGTTGGTGATGAGTATCGTGATAATTATCGTTATATTGTGATGCTTGGCGATAGCCAATGGGGGCTAGCTAGCGATAAACTGCATGGCACCAAAATGCTGAATGGCAATGATATTCGCTGGCGAGAGAAGGCTGGAAAACGCCCTTGGCTTGCGGGTATGGTAAAAGATAAAATGTGTGCACTTATCCATGTCGATGCGTTGATCGCAATGCTAAACAATGGATTGGATGTAAATAGTATTGAGTAATACAGGACCTTAAGAGGGAATAGCATGTCACAGGTAAATATCGCTGAGATCCAAAAAGACGGAGCGAATGATCAGGTTCTGCAATGGGTGACATTTCAGCTAGAAGATGAGACTTACGGTATAAATGTTATGCAAGTCCGTGAGGTTTTGCGCTATTCAGAAATTGCACCAGTGCCAGGTGCGCCTGATTATGTGCTCGGTATTATTAATCTTCGCGGCAATGTCGTTACTGTTATCGATACTCGCTCTCGTTTTGGCTTAGCTCCGGGTGAGATTTCTGACAATACACGTATTGTTATCATTGAAGCAGAAAAACAAGTGATTGGTATTCTTGTCGATAGTGTTGCTGAAGTGGTTTATCTACGTAGTTCTGAAATTGATAGCACGCCAAGTGTGGGTACCGAAGAGAGTGCGAAGTTTATTCAAGGTGTAAGTAACCGCGAAGGACAATTACTTATCTTAGTTGATCTTAATAAGCTGCTATCTGATGAAGAGTGGGATGAGATGGCGTACTTGTAATGAATACTATTCTGCTCCAGTGGATACCTACTGTTATTAGTGTATTGGCGGTTTTAATCTTTACTGTGTTATTGCTTCGCGAGCGTAAAGCGCGACGGAGTTTAGAAACAAAATTTGCCGCTATTGAAACTGTATTGAAAAATGCCCGCTTACAAAATGAACGCTTGAATAAAGAGTTCAATGAATTGCGGGCAGGAACAATGGGTATGAGTCACAAACTGGCGGATATGTCACATCAGTTAGAAGTGGTTGAAGATCGTCAAACAGAGATCATGATGAACGATCCCGAAGGGCGTTTATATAGCCGTGCCAGTAAAATGGTAGAGTTGGGCGCAGATGTACATGAATTGATGAATGAGTGTGATTTACCTAAAGCTGAAGCTGAACTTCTGCTTCGCTTACAGCAGACGATGCAAAAACACCGTCGACGTTAATCGTTATACTGATATATTAATATCTTTAAGCCCCTCCCATCCCGGAGGGGTTTTTCCGTTTAAATACCATGAAAAGGCAATCAGTTCGGCAATAATCAAGTATAACTCCTGTGGGATTTCATCACCGACATCAAAGCTATTTAGATATTGTGCCAGAACGGGATCTTGATGTATTAAGCCACCTTGCAGTTTCACTTGTTCAATAATATGTTCAGCTAATTGCTGGTGGCCTTTGGCTGTAATATAAGGAGACTTGTCACCATCATATTTAAGTGCAACTGCATGCGAGGTTGTTTTATTATCTGTAGTCATCACTTAGACCTTAATCAATAAGCCATTAGAAGAGGCTAGAGGGTCATTAGACTCTTTATCTTGAGCTTGCAGAAATTTAGGAGATTCACAGTTAATACCTAACTGTGCCATACGAGAAAAAAGTAGCGGCGAGACCTGCTCTATTTTATGTAGTAACAATGGATTAACGGTTTCAAATACCGTTGTTAATGTGCTGTTTTTCCATTGGGCTGTAACATTAAGTATATCGATTGCACCAATAGGTAATGCCAATTTGACCGTCCAACAGGAATTGATACTCTTGTCGGCATTTGAGTCTGAATCCTCATTTTCATTTTTTATTTTAATATCAATAGATTGGTTGTTATTCATCGGCCATTGCAGATAAATGCTATTGGTATCTTGTGTACGTTGTGTTTCTGGTCCTCGTTGCTCAGCGGCAAGCCTTAATAGAGCGGGAATATCTTGCTGTTGCTCAGGGCTTAACGTTTTTAACCATTGGTTTAACTGGCTTTGTGGTTGAGATAGTTGCTGTAATAACTGAGCTAAAGGTTTTCGTTCTCCACCTTGTTGTAACCAAGTGATTAAGCTGGTTTGATTTTGTGGTGCAAAGAGCTGCTGGAAAATAGTATTTAGGTTGTTAGAGGGCGATGTGGCTAATTTAGCTGTACCAGAGTTTAACGGGTTAGATAAAAGTGTAACTAAACGTTGCAAGCTGTTTATGGATAACAATAATTGCGGTAATTGAGAAATGAGGTTTTGCTCTTTTTCTCCTGAGCGAGTAAATAATGGCGCCTGGCTCTTTCGATTATCCGATAAAGGTTTTTCAATTTGAGCAGTGTTTGCTGCGCTAGGGGGGTGAGATGGCGTTAAATTGATGCGCATATATTTCACATTTACTTACGTTAGTTAACGATGAATATGTCCGTAGTTTAGCTAAATTATTAGCCATTGTGGTATCATGCGGACTGATTTGTGACACCTAGGATACATCATTTATATGTTGTCAGTAGCAGACTTAAGCTGCGTTCGTGATGAACGTTTATTGTTTGACGAACTCAGTTTCACTATATCAAGTGGCGAGTTAGTGCAAATTGAAGGCCATAATGGTGCGGGTAAAACCACACTGTTACGTATTATTGCTGGGTTAGGCCGCGCGGATAGTGGGCACGTTCTTTGGAATCAAGAAGATATTCAGGTTGCACGAGAAGATTACCATCAAGAGCTGTTGTTTCTTGGTCATCAAACTGGCGTAAAGCGTGAACTTACCGCCTTTGAGAACTTGGCTTTTTTTCAAGCCATGCATAAATGCAATCAAGGCTCAGATCTCAAGGGTTCACCACAAGTTATGGGTGAGGACGCATTATGGCAAGCATTGGCGCATGTTGGGTTAGCGGGGCGTGAAGATGTACCAGCAGGGCAACTATCTGCAGGTCAGCAACGCCGTGTTGCATTAGCGCGTCTATGGTTAAGTAATCATAAATTATGGGTGCTTGATGAGCCATTAACGGCGATTGATAAGCAAGGTGTCAAGGTGCTTGAAAACTTGTTTTTATCTCATGTTGAACGTGGTGGCATGGTGTTATTAACCACGCACCAAGATATGTTTACGGATAGTAATCATTTACGAAAAATTAAGTTAGGGTAGTGAGCACGGTGTTTAATTCTATTATTCAAATTATTCGTCGTGAATTGTTAATTGCTTTTCGTCGACGTGCAGATGTGATGAACCCATTGTGGTTCTTTATTATTGTGATCACCTTATTTCCATTAAGTATTGGTCCTGAGCCTAAATTGCTTGCACGTATTGCTCCTGGGATCATTTGGGTGGCGGCATTGTTAGCAGCGTTATTATCAATGGAACGCCTTTTTCGTGATGATTATGCCGATGGCTCGCTGGAGCAAATGTTATTAATGCCGACACCATTAGCGGTATCTGCCTTTGCTAAAATGCTTGCACATTGGTTGTTGACAGGTCTACCGCTGATATTAATTAGTCCCTTATTAGCGATTTTATTATCCTTAAATTGGGATACATGGGTAGCCGTTGTACTCACATTGCTAGTAGGTACGCCAACATTAAGCTTTTTAGGGGCAATTGGTGTCGCTTTAACGGTTGGATTACGAAAAGGTGGCGTTTTATTGAGCTTGCTCATATTACCGTTATATATACCTGTGCTTATATTCGCAACCTCTGCAATAGAAGCTGCAGGCCTAGGGATGGCATATAACGGGCAATTAGCATTAATGGCGGCAATGTTGGTGGCCTCTTTAACGTTAGCACCGTTTGCGGTTGCGGCATCGCTAAGGATCAGTGTGAATTAAATCAAGAGTGGGAGCGATGATGTCTTCCATTTTGTTTATTTATCCAACCGGTAGAGATTTATAAGGTTAAGGGATGACACAAAATCCTATTATTTTGTGACTGAACTTGGTTTTAATGACGTATTTATAACTATATAACGAGTAGAGAGCATTATGTGGAAGTGGTTACATCCCTACGCTAAAGCCGAGAATACCTATCGCTTGTGCGGTAAGTTACTGCCTTGGTTTTCCATGATTAGCTTAATTGCCATTGTTGTCAGTTCTATTTGGGGCTTAATGTTTGCGCCAGCGGATTATCAACAGGGTGACAGCTTTAGAATTATTTACTTGCATGTTCCCGCTGCAATCTGGTCGATGGGTGCTTATGTATCAATGGCTATTGCCGCATTCATTGGTTTAGTGTGGCAGATTCGATTATCGGATATGGCCGCTGCTGCGATGGCGCCGGTTGGTGCAGTGTTTACCTTTATTGCATTGATCACTGGTGCTATTTGGGGTAAGCCAATGTGGGGCACATGGTGGGTGTGGGATGCGCGTTTAACATCTGAACTCATTCTTCTATTTTTATATCTTGGTGTTATTGCATTGTATAATGCTTTTGATGATCAAAAGACAGCAGCCAAAGCGGCGGGTATTTTAGCGATTGTTGGTGTGATCAATATTCCTATTATTCACTTCTCTGTCGAGTGGTGGAATACCCTTCACCAAGGTGCAACCATTACTAAATTTGCCAAGCCTTCTATGTCAACAGATATGTTATGGCCGTTGCTGATTGGTATTGTGGGTTTTGCTTTTTTCTTCGGTGCGGTGACTATGATCCGTCTACGTAATGAAATTCTTATCCGCGAAAGTCACCGCCCTTGGGTGCGTGAGCTAGTGAAGTGAGGTTGGTATGCATTTTGATTCTATGAGCGACTTTTTTGCCATGGGTGGTTATGCTGCTTATGTATGGAGTGCGTTTGGCATCTCATTTTTGGCGATGCTATGGATCCTCTTTTCTAGTATGGCCACCCATCGTCGCGTATTAGGTGACATTAAAAATAAAATCGCACGTGAACAACGCATTAAAGATGCGAAAAAGATGGAGAATACGCTATGACCCCAAGACGTAAGAAGCGTCTCGCCTTAGTGTTAGCGCTCGTTTTAGGCCTTGGTGCTACCATTGGTTTAGTGCTTTATGCGTTAAATCAAAATATGGATTTATTCTACACACCAACAGAACTGGTTAATGGTAAGCCTGATGGCACCAAACCAGAAGTTGGTCAACGTTTACGTATTGGTGGCATGGTGGTGAAAGGCTCTGTGAAGCGTGATCCTCAATCTTTAGAAGTGAGTTTTAAAGTTGCTGATGTCGGCCCTTCAGTAACTGTCACTTATGATGGTATTTTGCCTGATCTCTTCCGTGAAGGGCAGGGTATTGTCGCGCAAGGTGTACTCGTTGGCCCAACAACAGTAAAAGCACATGAAGTACTGGCTAAGCATGATGAAAATTACATGCCGGCTGAAGTCGCTGATGCGATGAAGAAAAATCACTCAAAACTTCAATATACTGAAGAACAACTACAAGGTAGTGCTCAATGATCCCTGAAATAGGCCATTTTGCCCTTATTACTGCCCTCGCCTTATCGGTACTGGCCAGTATTTATCCGCTATATGGTGCTGCAGTCGGTAACCAAGCAATGATGCGTATGGCACGACCATTGGCATACGGTATTTTTGCTTTTATATCGTTATCTTTTGTTATTTTATGTTGGTCATTCTATAACAATGATTTTACTGTTGCGTATGTAGCCAGTAACTCGACAAGTTTATTACCGTGGTATTACCGTATTACAGCGGTATGGGGCGCGCACGAAGGTTCATTGCTGCTTTGGGTACTTATCCAAGCCGGTTGGGCTGCTGCTGTGGCGCGTTTTAGCCGTGATATGCCACTTGAATCTGTTTCTCGTGTCTTATCGGTAATGGGGATGATTGCAGTGGGTTTCTTACTGTTTATTATCATTACTTCTAACCCATTTTTACGTACGCTACCGGTATTCCCTGTCGAAGGTCGTGATCTAAACCCATTATTGCAAGATCCGGGTCTAATTATTCACCCGCCAATGCTTTACATGGGCTACGTTGGCTTCTCTGTTGCGTTCTCTTTTGCCATTGCATCCTTGATGACTGGTCGTTTAGATACCGCTTGGGCACGTTGGTCTCGTCCATGGACAATCGCGGCATGGTCATTCCTAACGGTAGGTATCGCACTAGGGTCATGGTGGGCTTACTACGAACTTGGCTGGGGTGGCTGGTGGTTCTGGGATCCAGTAGAAAACGCATCATTTATGCCATGGCTTGCAGGTACGGCGTTAATGCACTCGCTATCAGTAACAGAAAAGCGTGGCACATTTAAAGCATGGACTGTACTGCTTGCGATCTCTGCCTTCTCATTAAGTTTATTAGGTACGTTCTTAGTGCGTTCTGGCGTATTGGTTTCTGTGCATGCATTTGCGTCAGATCCGGCTCGCGGTATGTTCATTCTTGGTTTCCTTGTGGTTGTTATCGGTGGTTCTTTACTGCTGTATGCATTACGTGGTGGTCAAATTCGTTCTCGTGGTAACTACAGCTTGTTCTCACGTGAAAACCTGTTACTAGCAAACAACATTTTACTTGTTGCAGGCTTAGTAGTTGTACTTATTGGTACATTATTACCATTGGTACATAAGCAAATTGGTTTAGGTTCTGTTTCTATCGGTGTACCTTTCTTCAACATGCTATTTACATGGTTGATGATCCCGTTTGCTTTTATTATGGGTGTTGGTCCTCTTGTTCGTTGGAAACGCGATAATTTCAAACATGTTCGCAAGCCAATGATTATCTCAGCACTGATCACGATTCCATTTTCATACCTTGTTATTTACTTTACGGCAAGTGTGGTTGAACCGCTTGCGGTGTTAGGGATGATGATGGCGGTGTGGATCATTGTGATGCATGGTTTTGAGTTATTCGAGCGTGCGACACACCGTCATACTTTTGTTGATGGCTTAGGTAAATTAGGTCGTAGCCATTGGGCGATGGTGTTAGGCCATATTGGTTTAGCGATATCTATCATTGGTATCACGCTAGTCTCTAACTACGATATCGAACGTGATTTACGTTTAGCGCCGGGTCAATCTGTTAATGTGAAAGGCTATGATTTCCACTTTGCTGGATTACGTGATGCAGATGGTCCTAACTATGATGGATATATAGCTGATTTCAATATTAGCCGTCGTGGTATTAATGTAACAACACTACATGCTGAAAAACGTTTCTACAGTGTGGCTGGCTCTATGATGACAGAAGCGGCAATTGATAGCGGGATTACTCGTGACTTATATGTTGCTATGGGTGAGAAGCTTGGTGATGGTGCATGGGCTGTTCGTATTTATTACAAACCATTTGTGAACTGGATGTGGGCGGGTGCATTTTTAATGGCGTTAGGTGGTGCATTGGCGATCAGCGATAAACGTTACCGATTCCGCACTCCTGCAAAACTGAGTAATAAATCGTCAGAGGAAAAATTAACCCATGAATAAGAAGTTCCTCTTTATTCCGTTAGTCTTGTTCATTGCACTGGTTATTATGTTTATGGTGCAGTTAACCCGCAATGCTGATGGTGATGATCCAACAAAATTAGAATCGGTATTGGTAGGTAAACCTGTACCGACCTTTAAATTAGAAGATCTATTCCAACCAGGAAAAGAGTATCAACAAACGATTTTCAAAGGTGAACCATTATTGCTTAACGTGTGGGCGACATGGTGTCCGACATGTTATGCAGAACACCAATACTTAAATACGTTAGCGAAACAAGGCGTTAAGATCATTGGTCTGAACTACAAAGATCAACGTGAGAAAGCGATTGGTTGGTTAACTGAATTGGGTAATCCTTATTTGCATACACTTTATGATGGTAACGGTATGTTAGGTATGGATTTAGGTGTGTATGGCGCACCTGAAACATTCATTATTGATGCTAACGGCATTATTCGTTATCGCCATGTGGGTGACGTTAATCCTGAAAATTGGAAAAAAACGCTTGAGCCGTTGTACAACAAGCTAAAAGCGGAGGCAAAAGGTTAATGAAACGTTTATTTGCCCTTGTTATAGCTGCAACGATTGCGCTAACCGCGGCGTTACCAGCATTTGCATCGATTGATGTCTATGACTTTAAAAATGCGGAACAAGAAAAGCAGTTTCAAGAGCTAACGGCAACATTACGTTGCCCTAAGTGTCAGAACAATAATATTGCTGATTCAAATGCAACCTTAGCGCAAGATATGCGACAGAAAACATTTGAGCTTCTTCAAGAAGGCAAAACCAGTCAGCAAATTATTGATTACATGATTGCGCGTTACGGTAACTTTGTTACGTACAATCCACCGATGACAGCTTCGACTGCAATTTTATGGGTTGGTCCTATTCTGTTTATCGTTATTGGCTTTACTGTTCTGGTTTATCGTACGCGTAAAAACGGTGAAAAAGTTGAGCAGGCTCAATTAGATGAGGAAGAAGCTAAACGATTAAAAGCACTGCTTGCAGAGATGGAACAGCAAGATGCTAAAAGTGTTGATACTCAATCAAAGGTAAACAAATGACGCTGTTTTGGATTATAACTGCTGTCTTAGTGCTTATTGCAATAGCATTTTTTGCTGTACCTATGTTGTATGGTAAAGAATACGATGATGTAGCAAGCCGAGATGAATTAAACAAAGCATTCTTTAAAGATCGTATTCATGAACTGGAGCACGAATCAGAAGAAGGCTTGGTTGAGAATCGCCAAGAATTAGTTTCTGAGCTTCAACAGTCATTGCTAGATGATATACCTGAAAGTAAAGAGAAGAAATCTACTCATGTTAGTGCTGGGATGTTGCTACCTGGCATTATCTTAATTGTTGGTGTGAGCTATGGCATGTACGCCTCTGTGGGCGGTATTCAGAAAGTAGAAGCGTGGCATGATGCGGTAAACCGTCTGCCTCAACTTTCTCAACGCTTACTGGGTGATAATGCCGCTAATGAGCCGCTGTCTGATCAAGATATGTCTGATTTGACTTTAGCATTACGTACTAAATTGCACGATGACGGTGATGATCCTATGGGATGGTTATTGTTAGGCCGTATCGCAATGGCAAACCGTGATGGTGAAACCGCTGAAATGGCAATGAAAAAAGCCTATGACTTAAACCCTGTTGATGAGGATATTCAGTTAGGTTATGCACAGTCATTAATGCTAAGTGGTAAGCCGGGCGCAAGTGACATGGCACGTAACTTATTACGCAATGTCATTAAGAAAGATCATACTAACGTGCAAGCATTATCGCTGCTCGCTTTCGATGCGTTTGAGCAAAACAAGTTTGAACAAGCGATCGCTTACTGGACGATGATGAAAAAGCTTATCGGACCGGATGATTCCCGTGCACCGATGCTTGATCGAAGTATTGAACGCGCACAAGCACGTTTAAATGCTGATGACAAAGCGAAGGCATTAGTCAATGGTTCTGCTGCAGCTGCGGCAGAAACTGCGCCAAAAGTCAGTGCTGAACAAGCAAAACAGCAGATAGTGGCGACAATTTCATTAGCGCCAAACGTCGTGATGCCAAAGCAGGGCGATATTATTGTCTCTGTTCATAGCGCTGATGGCGCACCAATGCCAATTGCAGCTGTAAAGCTACCACTGACAACGTCTTTCCCATTAACCATTACGTTAACGGATAAAGACAGCATGATGCCGCAGCGCAAGCTATCGTCATTATCTGAAATGATTGTCCGTGCTCGTATTGATAGTGATGGTAACGTCATGACGAAACAAGGTGATTGGTATGGTGAAAGCCAGAAAGTGATGCTTGGTGGTGATACAAAAGTATTAATTAATAAACAATATTGATTCAATACTGGAACAAATAGAGCAGGCTGGATATTATTGTCCAGCCTGCTTTCTATTGGATATATGTTTTGAATAGAATTTTCTTACTAATAATTTGGCTTTCTCTGGGGCTAGTCGGTTGTGCGCAAACACCAGATGAACCGTCAAAACAAATTACCTCTAACAATATTACTGATCATATTGATGCTGACAGTGATAGTAATGGCGTTTATGACCCATTTGAGGGGTTTAACCGTGCTATGTGGGATTTTAATTTTAACTATTTAGACCCGTACGTAGCCCGTCCAGTTTCAATGGCATATGTTAATTACACGCCAACCCCTGTTCGTAAAGGCATCATGAATTTTTTATCAAATTTAGATGAGCCTGCAAGTATGGTTAATAGCCTACTGTCGTTAAATGGCAAAGCTGCGGTCACCCATTTTAACCGTTTTTGGATTAATACAATTTTTGGATTGGGTGGTTTAATCGATATCGCATCTGCGGCTGACATAAATAAACCTGCGGATCGACGATTTGGTGACACGTTAGGTTATTATGGTGTACCAAATGGTCCTTATTTGATGTTACCAGTTTATGGCCCAGTGACGTTCCGAGGTTTTGGTGATGCGGCTGATGAACTCTACCCAATGTTCAGCTTATTAAATATTTGGGAAGGGCTAGGTAAATGGCTTTTTCAGGGGATGGAAGATCGTGCTGCATTAGCACAACAAGAAGCGATGCTAGAAAACTCACCCGATCCATATGTATTTACTCGTGATGCATATATTCAATATAAAGACTTTGTCGCCAGTGACGGTAAAGTTGACCAAGAGCAACAAGCAGATAGTTTTGATGATAGTTATCTTGATGAAATTGATGATCAGTAATATTACTTAACTAAAAAAGACCTCCAATAAGGAGGTCTTTTTATATGTGGTATAGTTTGTAGCGAGCTTGTTTTTCTAAATAAATTTTATTTTACTTAGAAACGGTAGCTTGCTTGTACACCCGCTAACCACACATCACCAGATGTTGTACCAGCGAAAGAGAGTTTAGTTGGTTGTTGAAGTAGGCCGCTAGCCAGGCCATTAATACTCTTATCTGTTTCGTTTAGGTGCGCTTTCTTCGCATAAACGTAGGTCAGGCCTGCATCTAATGTTAAATTCTTAGACCACTGGTAACCCGCACCAAGACTTAACCAAGTACGATCAGTTTCAGGGATCGTTTGAGTTCGGTGGGCTTCATCAACTGCAGCCATGTCATAGGCAATACCAGAGCGAAGTGCGAGTTTACTGTTTACTTGGTAAGTGGTACCGATAGCAAAACGGTAGTTGTCTTTCCAGTTTTCTTCTTTAATTAGATCGTTACTGTGTGAACCAAGAGCCGGAATATTCGCTTCTAATTTTTCAAAGCTGCTCCAATCTGTCCAGTTGATGCTGGTATGAATAGCCCATTGATCGGTTAGCTGGTGGAAGGTTGCAATCTCTGCAGATGCTGGAAGCTCAAGCGGCAATGAACCGGGTAAAGTTTGGTTGTTGTATGCAAGGCCGCTAGCGTGACCGCTAAGGTTTAGGTCAACAGCTGAGCGATAGCTTACGCCAATACGGTTTGCTGGGTTAATTTGCCATGCAGCACCTGCTTGCCAACCCCATGCATTATCTTCGCCTTCCATATATTTAAGATTTTTACCTGCTAAGCCTTGATCATAAATATATTTTTGTTGTGGTGACAACATTCCAGAAACAGCCGCTGGTAGTGCGCTTGGCAGTGCCGCGCCGAAGTGGCCTTTTGCCATAATATAACGTACACCGGCACCGACGCTAAATTGGTCATTAATTTTGTAACCAAGGTTAGGGTTGATTTCAACGGTGTGCACTTCCGCTTGATTACCGAAAAGAGAGGCAGTGAACTGGGTGCCAAGTTCGGTACGCATACCAAAGTTTGTACCAAATGCTAGGCCTAATGTTGCTTTATCGTTCAATTGACGAGAAATATAAAAATTGGGAATAACGGCACTATTAGCGATATCACGAGATTCAGTTTGATCTATGGTTTGATCATTAAGTTGTAGATTCCCTTTAACATCAATGTTTGGGTCAACGTAAATTGCACCTACTGATATTTGCGTACCTTCAAGGTATGTCAGCATTGCAGGGTTACGGAATTGGGCGCTGGCATTGTCAGCCATTGCTGCTTCACCAGCAAATGCGCGGCCTAAACCTGTTGCTGAATATTCAGCCAATTGGAATCCTGCTGCTAGGGCGTTAGAGCTCATGCCTAATGCTAATGCAGCCGTTAAAGATAATGTAATTTTATTTTTATTCATCATTTTAATATTAATCGCTAATTGTTCGCTGAAACTAAGTCGCGAATAATACCCTTAACAATTAATAACGTGACGATTTATCGCTATAAATTTCACTTATTGAAGTAATATTCCTTTAATTTGTTTATTTTGGATTTATATCCGTTACTTTTTGTTCGTGCTGTTCTGATCTGATCTGTTTTCAGCGTACACATGTACCAGTTGTTGTATTGTTCTGATTGTTATTTATACAAATTTTGAACGTGTCGAGTGAATTAATGAAAGGAAAGTGAGGTGGAAGTGGTAGTGAAAAGATTAAAAAAGGAGCCAAATGGCTCCTTTTAATCATTTTAGCGTTCAAGTGTACGCTGAAATTAGAATGAACGGCTGTATTGTAGACCGTACAACCATGCATTTGCACGAGTAGTTGCGTCAACCGACATACCGAGCGGATTGGTTTCATCTGCTTTAACATCTTTACCAATAAGGTAAGTTAAGCCAAAGTCGATGGTAGACTTGCTGTCTAGGTGGTAGCTAAAGCCGCCAGATAACCAGTTACGATCTGAATCAGGTACAGAAATAGACGTTTTTGAATCCTGTGCGCTAGTGTCATGCATGTAACCGGCACGAAGTGTCCACTGATCGTTTAGGTAGTAAGTACCACCGATAGAGTAGTGCCATCCATCTTGCCATTGGTAATCATTTAATTTAACGCCACCAGTTGTTTCTAGAACGTCAAACTCGCTCCAGCGGATCCATTGAATGCTGTAGTGAACCGCAAATTTATCATTTAGCTTATTGAAACCAGAAAATTCTGCCATATCTGGTAATGGCATTTTTAGCTTCTGATCGCTAAGGTCGTTGCCCGCATAGTGCATATCACCTTTAGCTTCTAATGTTGGGCTATAGCGGTAAGATAAGCCAAAACGGTTGTTTTGATCGAGTTCGTAGATAGTACCTAGGTTAAAGCCAAGTGCTACACCATCGGCATCAACATCAAGTAAATCAATTTTTGGTGTATTGATCGTACCATTAGGTGTTGGAATTTTTCCTGCAGGTATATAGCGATTTAGTTTACCACTGCCGTAAATTACGTCTAAACCACCACCAATGCTTAGTTGCTGGTTAATGCGGTAAGCAGCACTTAAACCTAAGTTCACACTTTTTACATCAGTTAAACCACCAAATACATTTGCAGCGTAGTTATCACTAAACTCAGTTTTAGTACCGAAGTTTGAGTAAAGTGATGCACCTACAGCGAATTTATCGTTGATAGGTTGAATGTAGTAGATGTTTGGCGCGTAACTAGTACCACCAATTTGATCACCAGGGATCTGATAACCATTGTATGTTGCATCTTTTACTTTAACGTCAGTATCAATGGCGATAATACCAAGAGACAGTGCAGGTGCATCAAATAATGTCATTGATGCAGCGTTTTTTGCCATTGTTGATGCGTTGTCAGCAATAACACCGTCACCTGAAAATGCACGGCCAAGACCAGTTGCAGATTGTGCATTCAGCTGAAAGCCCGCTGCCATAGATTGTGATGAAGCTAAGGCGATAGCAGCAGTAATCACTGAGCGTGTAAAAATTTGCTTCTTATTCATGCTTAGAATAATTCCTAATTATATATATTATTGTTTTTTATTAGCCTATGTTGGCTAATTTTCGATGATTGTAGGGGGTGTACTGACTTAATCAAATCTGACCAGTGTTATGTCTAAGTAAAAATACTTTTTAACGAAACTTATAGTGATTTTGGTATCAAATGTCGATGTTTTAGGTTGTTTTAACGACAAATATCAGATGCGAAAAACGGCAACATAGCGTGTGTTGCCGTTATTAAGAAGGACTAAAAATCAGTAGGAAAATTAGATTTCCCAGCTAAGGTCGTTTTTGATTTTACTCGCAACTGGCATTAAGTTTTGACCCTTATCGCCAACAATAATCAAACTTGCCTCTCTGATCGGTACGACTAAACTTTCATTGTTATTGTCTGTTGAGTTAGAAATAGCATGGCTTGGGGTTGGAACAACAAATACCGTGACTTTACCTTGTGGTGTATCCATCACCATATGTAATGAGCGTTTGCCATCAAAGCCACAATAGTTCACATAATAAATGTGCCCTGGTAAATCTTTCATTTCCGAACCAAAAGGTTGCAGCTTTGCATTCACTTGTTGCAACGTTGCTTTTTCATCGATGTTATCGACAAATTTTGCTTCATAAGAAACATGTTCAAGTGCGACATTGGCAAGGCTATTGATTGGTAACTGTTGGCTTGGTAGCAAATTCATTTGCCCAACAAAGAGACCAATAGCAAAAGCAACAGAGGCGGCGAGGCCATAAGACCAATAGCGATTAATGCCTTTCTTGTTGGTTTCTTCTCCAGCTTGTTGAAATAAAATTTTATCCGCCAGATCATCGGGTACATCGACTTTAAGCGCTTGCTCTAATTGGATATCAAGCTGTTGTAATTCATCGGAAAACTTTTTATTTGCGATCGATTGATGTTTACATGCCGTTACAGTGGGATCATTATCATGTGGATCAGCTAATAATCTCCGTCTAAATTCTAGTTCATCCATTCTGATTCCCCCTTTTTGACTCTTTATTTTCAAGTTGCTCTTTTAATTGGTTACGGGCTCGAAATAAGCGAGTCATCACAGTGTTTCGGTTAAGTTCAAGGATCTCTGCAATTTCATCACCATTAAAACCAGCCATGACCTGTAAAATGAGTGGTTCTCTATACTCCGGTGCCAAATTCATGATTAAACGTTGAAGCATATGTTGCTCAGTATTCATTTCAACACTGGGTGTGGAATCAGCAATTGCATGGTCATCAATATCAACCAAATCAAATCGTTTTCTTTCAAACCGACGTGCGTTTTCACGCCTAAGTATGGTAATTAACCATGCCTTAGCAGCTTTATCATCCTGTAGGCTATCAAGGGAACGCCATGCGCGTAAGCATGTTTCTTGTACCAAGTCTTCAGCAATATGCTGGTCGTGGCACAACCAATATGCGTAACGGTAGAGATCCCGATGCCAAGCCCTAACAAGGGCCTCGTATTTTCTTTGTTTGTCCATATCTAAAGAGACCGAGGGATCGTGTTTTTTCTTACCAAAAAAATTTTTGAACATGGCAATATCCGTCGTTGTCCTTACGAAAAATCTTATGAATAAAGAAAGCTATAAGGTGTTTACCTTTCTTTTTTATAATTAAGCTGATAATTCACACTAAAATTGATCTGGTTCAAAATTTGATTCCAGCAGCGCGTTATAGTGACTGCGTCATCTGATAGCGAGATGGTGGGTTGCAAAACCGGCTATTGTAATGCTATCTGTTGAGCAAGATGACAACTTCCTTTTGAAGGCTGACTTTACTTTCTCCTATCAGGTTTTCCTGATTTGCAATTAGCTTTATGTTGATTGACTTATTCATTACGCAGATTGCTTTCCGCGTGAATTATGACCATACCTTATAAGGTATGGTTTTTTTTTGCCTTTTTATCTTTGTTGACCTCTATTTTTACATCTTTTCTAATTCTCTCTCTAATTATCTGCATTTTTCCGCTTAATATCGTTTTAAAACTGAGAGGATAGATCACAATCTTTGACACTTCTTCCGTTAAATTTAAACACTTGATTGAATTTGGTAACATTTGGCTTACAATTGTGAGGTCTGACCTCTATTGCACGGTGTGCCAAACGGCTTACTGTAAGCCAAATTATCAAAAGGAGTTGCGATGACACGTCTCCAAAATCTTACTACTCGTCAAGGGGAACGTATTGCCGTTGTTAGCGGTTTACGTACTCCATTTGCTCGTCAATCTACCGCTTTCGATGGTGTTCCTGCTTTGGATCTCGGAAAGCTGGTTGTCAATGATATGCTACAAACGCTTGACTTTGATCCGATGCTTATTGATCAAGTGGTGTTTGGGCAAGTGGTACAAATGCCAGAAGCGCCAAATATCGCGCGTGAGATTGTATTGGGTACTGGTATGAACATTCATACTGATGCTTACAGTGTTACCCGTGCCTGTGCCACTAGTTTTCAAGCCGCTGCGAATGTTGCCGAAAGTATTATTTCAGGCACGATCGATATTGGTATCGCAGGTGGTGCTGATTCATCATCGGTATTACCCATTGGCGTAAGTAAAAAAATGGCTGCTACATTACTTGCACTTAGCAAGGCGAAAACCATGTCAAAACGGCTTAAGTTATTAAGTTCGCTTAACATGAAAGATTTAATGCCTGTGCCGCCTGCCGTTGCTGAATATTCAACAGGATTGAGCATGGGACAAACCGCAGAGCAGATGGCAAAAACACATGGTATTAGTCGTGAAGAGCAAGATGCATTGGCTCACCGTTCACACACATTAGCGGCACAAGCATGGCGAGATGGATTGATCCGTGATGAAGTGATGACGGCATTCCCACAACCTTATCGCCAGTGGATAGATAAAGATAACAACATTCGTGAAGAATCGACTCTTGAATCTTATGCCAAATTACGACCAGCCTTTGATCGTAAATATGGCTCAGTCACAGCAGCAAATGCGACCCCATTAACGGATGGCGCAGCCGCAATACTGATGATGCGAGAAGGGCGAGCTAAGGAATTAGGATTAACACCATTAGGATATATTCGTTCCTACGCGTTTTCCGCAATAGGGGTTGAAAGCGATATGCTGATGGGACCTTCTTACGCGACACCTGTTGCACTGGAACGTGCAGGTTTAAATTTATCTGATCTTACCTTGATTGACATGCATGAGGCTTTTGCTGCCCAAACATTAGCAAATTTAAAAATGTTTGCTTCTACTAAGTTTGCGCGTGAAAAGTTAGGCCGTATTGATGCGATTGGTGAAGTTGATATGGATAAATTCAATGTGTTAGGTGGCTCATTGGCTTACGGGCATCCATTTGCAGCAACAGGCGCACGTATGATCACCCAAACTTTGCGTGAGTTAAAACGTCGTGGTGGTGGCTTTGCATTGAATACGGCATGTGCAGCTGGTGGTTTAGGTGCGGCAATGATTTTGGAGGCTGAATAATGACGCAATCTGCATTTAGTTTATCGTACAAAGATAATGGTGTTGCTTGGCTAAAAATAGATGTGCCAAACGAGAAAATGAACACCTTACAAGCTGAATTTTCAGAGCAAATAACATCAGTGCTCGCAGAGCTTAAAGCACGTTCTGATATTAAAGGGCTTGTTGTCTATTCAGGTAAGCCTGATAACTTTGTCGCTGGCGCTGATATTCGCATGTTGTCAGCCTGTGAAACAGCACAAGAGGCACAAGCCTTAGCTGTAAAAGGACAGGTTTTATTTTCACAGTTAGAGCAACTGCCTTTTCATGTGGTTGCAGCGATTCACGGCCCATGTTTAGGGGGCGGCTTAGAGCTTGCTCTTGCTTGCCATAGCCGAGTTTGTAGTGATGGTGATAAAACCCGATTAGGTTTACCAGAAGTACAGTTGGGATTACTCCCGGGCTCTGGCGGTACTCAGCGTTTACCTCGTTTGATTGGCGTAGCTAATGCGCTTGACATGATTTTATCGGGTAAGCAATTACGCGCGAAAAAAGCGGTGAAATTGGGGGTGATTGATCAAGTTGTCCCTGAAAGTATTTTATTAAATGTTGCCGAGCAAATGGCTTTATCGCCAAAACCTAGCCGCAAATCATCCATGCAAAATTGGGCATTGGGCGGAAATCCATTAGGTCGCTCAGTAGTGTTTGATCAAGCGGCGAAAAAAGCACATGAGAAAACACGTGGGAATTATCCTGCTGTTGATGCCATTTTAGAAGTTGTGAAATATGGTTTACAGCATGGGATGGAAAAAGGGTTAGAACAAGAGGCTAAAGTATTTGGTGAATTGGTGATGTCACCGGAATCCGCCGCGCTTCGTAGTATCTTTTTTGCCACAACAGCAATGAAAAAAGAAACGGGTTCAGAGGCAGAGCCATTAACTGTCGAACGAGTCGCTGTATTGGGTGGCGGTTTAATGGGCGGCGGTATTAGTCATGTTACAGCAACGAAAGCAGGTTATCCGGTACGGATCAAAGATATTAGTAATGATGGTATCCAAAATGCGCTAGCGTACAATTTCAAGCTACTTGAGAAAAAACGTAAGCGTAAAATTATCTCGAAAGCCACATTACAAAAACAAATGCTAACGATAACAGGTGGGACTGATTTTACTGGCTTTAATCAGGCCGATGTCGTGATTGAAGCGGTATTTGAAGATTTAGCGCTCAAACATCAAATGGTAAAAGATGTTGAAGAGCATGCAAAACCAACCACAATTTTTGCCACGAATACATCCTCATTGCCGATCAATCAAATAGCACAAGCGGCAGAGCATCCTGAGAATGTTGTTGGTCTTCACTATTTTAGTCCTGTAGAAAAAATGCCATTGGTTGAGGTCATTCCACATCAAGGCACGGAAACAGGGAGTGCAACGTCAGAAGAGACGATTGCAACGGTTGTAGCCTTGGCGAAAAAACAAGGTAAAACCCCGATAGTGGTCGGTGATAAAGCAGGCTTCTATGTTAATCGTATACTAGCGCCTTATATGAATGAAGCGGCACGCGTACTTCTTAGTGGTGAGCCGATTGAACATATAGATACAGCTTTACTTAACTTTGGTTTCCCTGTTGGGCCAATCACATTATTGGATGAAGTTGGTGTTGATATCGGCGCGAAGATAAGTCCTATTCTGTTAGCTGAACTCGGTGAACGATTTGAAGCACCAGATGTGTTTGATTTATTGCTGAAGGATAATCGCAAGGGACGTAAAAGCGGTAAAGGTTTTTATCGTTATAATACCAAGAAAAAAGAAGTCGATAAGTCGGTTTATAAGCTTCTTGAGTTGGAACCAAAGATTAAAGAATCTGAAACTGAAATCGCGGTTCGTTGTAGTTTAATGATGCTGAATGAAGCAGCAAGGTGTTTAGATGAAGGTGTGATCCGTTCGGCAAGAGATGGCGATATTGGCGCTATTTTCGGTATCGGCTTCCCACCGTTCCTAGGCGGGCCATTCCGTTATATGGATCATATTGGGATAACGCGTGTTGTTGATATGCTAAACGAGTACACAGATAAGTATGGTGATCGTTTTAAACCGTGCGAGCGATTACTTGATATGGCCAAAGAAGAGAAAACGTTCTATTAGCCAATAGATTAATGAAAAAAACCGATGAGCTTAGGCCATCGGTTTTTTTGCTATTCAATAAAGCCTTAATTCTCTTAATAAATGTTATACACAACGAATGACAATAGACAAAAAGCCATATTTAACACTTATTTGTAAATATGGCTCGTTATGTAGACGGTCGTCTTAATTGTTAGACGAGTCATGCCAGCTTAATAAGCATTATCTTGAAATTCTGTGACTGATTCAATTGGCTGACCTATCTCTAAAGGTGCGTAATCACTATGCGCTTTACCTTTGTAATACATGACTAATCTATTCGCTGTTCTTGGTTTAATGGTATCAACAACAAATTTGATCATATCTACACGATCTAACTGTTTAAGTGCATTAACAACACGCTGACGTTGTTGGAACGTTTCATCTTTATTGCCGATACTTACCCAAAAACGTTGAGCGCGAGATCGTAAATTAGTATCTGGCTCTGAAATTTGAGCAATTAAACCTTGCTTACTGTCTTGCCATTGCGCTTCATTCAATTCGAGCAATACAAGTGCAAAAGCATTGGTAAAATCATCAATTGCCTCTGATAAGTAACTTGGATCGGCAACAGGTGATTGAATATATAAGATCAACCCTGGATGACGATTAAGCGGTAGATTGGCCGTTCCTACCATATAACCCAGTTGTTGTTTCGTGCGTAACTCATGGAAGAACGTGGTCGACATTAAATGATTAGCTAACGTATAAATCGCAATTTGCTCAGGTGTGGTTTCCTGAGATTGGTAATACATTAAGATTGCTGAATCTTCATGATTACAATCTAACTCATACGTTAATGTACCCGCATTGTCTAAATGTACCAGCGGACGTTGTGATTCACCATAAAGTTGGTCAGTCACTCGGAATGCATCTTTTAATATTTCAGCTAATGCTAACGCATCTTTTTTAAGCCAGTTGCCATATACAAAAGTATCAATATGAAGCTCTGCGAACATTTCATCAACAAAGCTTGGTAGCTCATCTAACTCGATTGATTCTAACGCTTCAATCATGACAGGATAGGGTGGATTATTGGGTTGTAGTAATCCTGTTAGCTGATTAAATAATTGTGAAATCGGTTTATCTTCAGCTGCGTTACGCCAATTACGTAGCATTTGTGCTTTGATATTGGTGAAACGATCGTGATCAAATTTTCGTCCAGCAAAGCGCTCAAGTATCAGCTTCATAAGCAAAGGTTGTTTTTCACTAAAGCCTGATAGCTGAAGCGTCACTCCCCCTTGGTGAGCATAAAGATTATACGACATACCTGCAATCTCAGCGGGATAAGCGGTCTCATTTATCGCTTCTAATAGCATTTCAACACATAGGCGAGTTTTTACGATATTACGTGGTGAACTCACCGCATGCGGGCTATCAATGGCAACATAAACTATACCTTTAGGAACGCGGAAATCATGTTCTTGTTTATGCCATAAACGAAATCCAGGTAAATCTTGAATTAACTGAGGAGGTAATTCTGAGCCAGGTTCAAGTGGTAAAGGCTCAAAATTATCACAAAGATATATATTGCGCTCGGGTAGTGTTAACTCAGGATCCAGTTCAATATCTTGCCATAACGCTTTTTGTTCCGCGGTAAATGGTGTTACTGAGTAAGGCGTGTCATACCATTGTGCTGTGCGATCATAATGGCCACCTTGAGCAACCAAGGTTAATCGCATATTGGTCGGCTCAAGGTAATCTAAGATCTGCTCGATTAAGGTATGATCGTATTGCTCCATCATATAATCACCGTAGATGATATCTTCCGGTTTATAATGCAACAGGTTTAAAACCAAATAACTGACAGTATCTAATGGACGGCTTTTTTCTTGATAGCGGAAAGCCATTTCAAGTACAGCTTTCTTCTCTTGTTGTCGCCATTGAGCTAAGCCATGTAGCTTAATGAGTTTAAGGCACTGAAAAACGCTAGTGACTATCTCGTCAATGTGATCTTGACCTTTCGGCGTTAAATTCAAACCTACGGTAAATTCTCTGAAATTACTGCCGCTAACGCCGCCACCGGCGGTTAAGGTATTAATAAACCCCCGTTTTTTGAGAACTGACATCAAACTACCTTGACCTTCATTGCCTAGTAAATGGGCAATATAAGATAAGGGTTTCGCGGTATAAAACTCATCTACACACGGCAAAGAAAATGACAGCGTTAACTTTCGTAGTTCTTTAATTGGTTCAATTTGAATAAATTGTTGTTGTTGTTTTTCGGTCACAAACGGCGTAGTAAGCGGTGTTTTTACTACATCTGTTTTTGGAATATGGCTAAAAAAGTCATTCGTGAATTGTTCTAATTCATCTAATGGTTGGGGGCCTAATAAGACGAGACCCATCGCATCCGCTGAATAATGTTGATGGTAAAAAGCTATTAAATCATCCCGTACAGATTTGCCATCACGATCGTCTAGTGTCGTAAGATCACCGACTGAAAACTTAGCAAAAGGGTGCTCTGGGTTAATGGTTTCTTTTTGTACTTGATAAAGGCGGCGGACATCATCTTTTATTTTTAATTTATATTCAGAATCAACAGCTTGTCTTTCTTTATCAACGGCTTCTTCATTAAATAATGGTGCAGTGAAAAACTGCCCAAAACGATCTAATCCTTCTTTAAAAGCATGGGGGCTGACTTCAAAGAAAAACGTCGTGTTTTCTGTTCCAGTCCATGCATTGTTACTGCCGCCACTGCGATTGATAAAGGTTTGAAATTCCCCAACACGTGGATATTTTTCAGTACCTAAAAACAGCATATGTTCGAGAAAGTGCGCCATACCTTGACGATCAAGAGGATCGTCAAAATGACCAATTTCGACGGATAAGGCAGCAGCGGAGCGAGGCGCTTCAGCATCATGAACCAGCAATACGCGTAGTTCATTCGCTAAAGTAAGATAGCGATACTGCTTGTGATCATTTGGGCTTATATGCACAGGAAGAGCCTATTTTTAAAGGAGAATTGGATCAATTATGACCTCCAATACACAGACTGGCAAACTGATAGTTAACTTTATTTACGTAGTTATGAGCGTGATATGAAAACCCAACGTCAAGGCTTAATCCTATTTTAATAAATGATTTGTTCAGGTTGGCTAACCTTGTCACGGATTCGTTATCAAATTTGCGTAAGGAGTATGCGATATGAAAGGGAGTTGCTAGCATGATAGAGAGATACGTTGAAAAAAATGCATTAGCATGTCAATTAGTAATAAAATAAGCCTCATTATCACAACTCATTGAACGACCTGTTTAACGAAGAGAAACGGAAACTTATGCGAATTTATATTATGCGTCACGGTGAAGCTGAAAATTTTGCGGCGAGTGATGCAGAGCGCCCGTTGACAGAGCGCGGTTCACGCCAATCAAAACAGATGGCGGAAATGCTAGCCCAGCAATTAAATCAACCATTAGACACTGTACTGGTGAGTACGTATTTACGCGCGCAACAAACATGGCAATGTATGGAAAGTGTATTACCGGGTGTTGCAAATGTTCAAGTGAGTGATGAGATCACCCCTTATGGTGATGCTGTAACGGTAGTCGATTATTTAAAAGCAATGATTGGGGTTGAAAAGCCACAATCGGTTCTATTAGTTTCACATCTACCTCTGGTGGGATATTTAACCTCAGAGTTGGTGGCAGGCATACAGCCCCCTATGTTTAGTACTTCGGCCATTGCTGCTATTGATTACGATCCTGACATGGATAATGCAGAATTGGTTTGGCAAAACGTACCACAATAATATGGCTTTGATGACGGACAATAGGTAAGTGCTGGTTATGGTAAGAGTATCGTTAATTTCTTTTCTCACTTCGATATTGCTAATGGGCTGCGCTTCTACCGCTGAGCCTGTTCGTATTTCAGCAAATGGTATGATCAAGTGGTCAGATGGACGAAAAGAAGGCATGCATGTATCGAGTACGGGAAGCACATTAACCTTTGCTAATTATTCCAATGCGATCGGTGAAGGGCCTATTCGTATTTTTGCGCGTATTGATAGTGCACGAAATGATGACTGTGAATACTTTTACGATGAAACCGTGATTAAACGACGTTTAAAAATATGCGCCACTGGAGAAGTGACGCTATTTAATCACGGTAAAGTAGTGAAGGTTGGACATATAGTAAAACCAAGCTATTAAAATAGGACAACCGAGTAAGTGATATTGCGATGCGCGTTTTGCTTACTCGATGTTCTTTTATCTTTCAGGTATTTCGATAAGCACGAGTAGTGCGCCATTCCCACCAAATTCAAGGGGAGCTTGGTGAAAAGCGAGTACATCTGGATGTTGTGCCAACCACATCGGCGCTTTTTGTTTCAAAATATGCTTTCCAATACCGTGCATTACACAGGCACAAGACACATTCTCTTTTATACAGGCTGCAATCATAGCGGCGAGTTCTCGCTTGGCTTCTTGTTGCGTCATGCCGTGCATATCTAAATAAATGTCAGGTACGTAAACACCCCGACGTAACTTTTTTACTTCATACTTAGAAACGCCGTCGCGTGCATATTGCACAGGACCATTTTCATTAAGATGAGGCTCAAATTCATCTGAGAAATAAAATTCATGGTTTTGACTTTCTTTGCCCATGACTTTTGCTTTATCAGCTTTTGTAGTCTGTTTGCGTGGCGTGATTATGGTATCATGCGAAAACTTTTTTACGCCTTTTATCGCATCTTTGAAGAGAGCCATCTCTTCATCAAGGTTTGGATCTTTTTTACTCATAATGAAATTCCAACAACTATATAGCGGTAATGTCGCGTTTTTCGGAGGCTATTTTGGATAAGATTTTTGTCGACGAAGCTGTCAACGAACTTCATACATTGCAAGACATGTTACGTTGGACGGTAAGTCGTTTCAATGCCGCAGGTCTATTTTATGGTCACGGTACCGATAATGCGTGGGATGAAGCGGTTCAGCTTGTTCTTCCTACATTGTATTTACCGTTAGATGTTCCACCTGAAGTTCGAGATTCTCGTTTAACTCGTAGTGAGCGTCAGAGTATTGTTGAGCGCGTTATTCGCCGTATCGACGATCGTACACCCGTATCATACCTAACAAATATTGCTTATTTCTGTGGTATGGAATTCTTCGTTGATGAGCGTGTTCTTATTCCACGTTCTCCGATTGGCGAATTGATTGAAAACCGTTTTGAGCCACTTTTAAACCAAGAGCCTACACGTATTATGGACTTATGTACGGGTAGTGGTTGTATTGGTATTGCGTGTGCGCACATGTTCCCAGAAGCAGAAGTGGATATCGTTGATATTTCACCTGAGGCACTGGCTGTTGCTGAGCAGAATATCGCTGATCACGGCTTAGAGCAACAAGTGATCCCACTTCGTTCTGATTTGCTTCGTGATGTACCAAAAGATAAGTATGACTTTATCGTGTCTAATCCACCGTATGTGGATCAAGAAGATATGGATAGTCTACCAGATGAATTCCGTCACGAGCCTGAACTCGGTCTTGCGGCAGGGTTTGATGGTTTAGATTTAGTGCGTCGTATTTTAGCCAATGCACCCGATTACCTAAAAGATGATGGCTTCTTGATCTGTGAAGTGGGTAACTCCATGATCCACATGGAAGATCAATATCCGCATATTCCATTCACCTGGTTAGAGTTTGAAAATGGTGGTCATGGTGTGTTTTTGTTAACACGTGATCAGCTTGTTGATTGTGCAGATGATTTTGCGGCTTTTCGCGACTAATTAAAGCGCAGTTAAACACGATTAAGAAAAACGGCATGATGGTTACTTTCTCTGTACCATCATGCCGTTTTTATAGGTCACTCAGTGGTTATTATGCTTGCTGCGCTTGCTTTGCTTTCAGAGCATTCATCACAGTGGTTTTATGATCTAAGTAATCAGTAAGTCCTGCACGACGTAAATCACAAGATGGGCAATCACCACAACCGTCACCAATAATACCGTTATAGCAAGTCAGTGTTTTTTCACGAACATAGTCTAGTTTTTGGTATTGATCTGCTAGCGCCCATGTTTCTGCTTTATTTAGCCACATTAATGGTGTTGCAATCGTTAATGGGCGATCCATCCCGAGTACTAATGATTGGTTTAATGATTTAACAAATTCATCACGGCAATCAGGGTAGCCAGAAAAGTCAGTTTCACATACACCGGTGATAACGGTTTCAGCACCAATTTGGTAGGCGTAAATACCAGCCAAGGTTAAAAATAGAATATTACGACCAGGAACAAAGGAGTTCGGTAATCCGTTTTCTTGTAGTTCATGAGAGACAGCAATATTGTCACGTGTTAGTGAACTAATGGCTAATTCATTTAATAGGCCGACATCCATTACTTTATGTGCTGTTACGCCAAGATCTTTGGCAATAGCTTCTGCCACTTCAATCTCTAATTTATGGCGTTGGCCATAATCAAATGTAATACAGTGCACTTCATCGTAATGCGCCAGAGCTTGAATAAGGCACGTAGTCGAATCTTGACCGCCACTGAAAACAACAACTGCTTTTGACATATAGGTGTTCCTTTTTTGAAAAATTACCGAGAAACAGTCGGTAGATAGACATTCTTTAGAACGTCTATCTATGCTAACTCAGCTGTTGTCCGCTGCAAAGTTTTAGATGTAATAGACGAAAAAAAGCCGTACATAAAGTACGGCAAAATAACGTATCGCGTTTAAAGATTATCCAAGTTAAGGCAGTACTTGGTTTATCAACGTTCAACGTACACAGACACAAAGTTTAATAGAGGGGGGAGGCGCTGTGGCTAACCTCCCCAAGGGGTTGTTCATTGAAGCGTGATACTTACCATTGACCGAATTTTTCCAATTGTTCTAACTGTTCGGTATATGCTGATAAATCGCCAATATTTTCGCTGATCCATTCAGGGTTGTAGTAGGTGTCGAGGTAACGCTCGCCACTATCACACAATAGCGTAACGATAGAGCCTGTTTCGCCTCGTTGTTTCATTTCAGCCGCGATTTGCAATACACCAAATAGGTTTGTACCTGTTGATGCACCGGCTTTACGACCAATAATTTTTTCTAACCAGTGAACAGTGGCAACACTTGCCGCATCTGGGATCTTACGCATTTCATTAATCACATCAGGAATAAAGCTTGGCTCAACTCGAGGACGTCCAATACCTTCAATACGGCTGCCTGTGTTGCCAGTAATCGTATTATCACGCTGCATAAAGTAGTCGTGGAATACTGAGTTCTCTGGGTCAACCACACACAGTTGTGTTGGTTGCATTTGGTAACGAATATAACGACCAATTGTTGCTGATGTCCCACCAGTACCAGGGCTCATTACAATCCAGCTTGGGATAGGGAAGCGCTCTAACTTCATTTGATCAAAAATACTGTTAGCGATGTTGTTATTACCACGCCAGTCGGTGGCACGTTCAGCATAGGTAAATTGATCCATGTAATGACCATTTAACTCTTTTGCTAAACGGCGAGATTCGTCATAAATTGCAGCAGGAGAGTCAACAAAATGGGCGCTACCCCCATAAAATTTAATTTGTTCTATTTTTTTACACGCTGTTTTACGTGGCACGACAGCAATAAATGGTAACCCAAGTAAACGTGCAAAATATGCTTCAGAAACGGCGGTACTACCTGATGATGATTCAATGATCGGTGTACCTTCTTTAATCCAACCGTTACATAAAGCATATAGGAATAACGAACGAGCAAGACGGTGCTTTAAGCTTCCGGTTGGATGCGTGCTTTCATCTTTAAGATAAATATCAATACCGTCTAGGCTAGGTAACTCTAATTTAATTAAGTGGGTGTCTGCTGAGCGTTGATAATCAGCATCAATTTTACGAATAGCGTTATTAACCCATTGATTGTTTAGTTGTTGTGTCATAGCGTGACTCCACTGTATTGATTTTATTATTGTTGTTGTATTTATGTTGATTGCTTAACAATTATATTACCAAGTTACAGAGAAAAGTCTTTGCTTTGTTTTGCAAAAAAACGATAAAATTTAGAAAATATTTCTACTTAATTGCTTATTGGTGGTATGGGATGTCAAGTTTGGATGCTGTAGATAGAACATTACTGCGTTTGTTGCAACAAGACGCAACGCTAGCGTTATCTGAATTAGCAGAAGCTGTTAATTTAACGACCACGCCATGCTGGAAAAGGCTAAAGCGTTTAGAAGAAGATGGCATATTACGTCAACGTGTTGCGCTATTAGATGCGGCAAAACTAGGATTATCTTTTATAGCATTTGTACAGATTAAAACCAGTAATCATTCTAAAGAGTGGTATAACGGTTTTGTTCATACGGTTGAAGAGTTCCCAGAAGTCATGGAATTTTACCGTATGGCGGGGGATTATGATTACATGATGAAAGTACAAGTGGCAGATATGCAGGCTTTTGATCTGTTTTATAAGAAATTGGTGAACAGCATTGAGGGACTAACGAATGTAACATCGACATTTGCAATGGAACCCCTTAAGTACACCACGGCATTACCTGTATAGGTTATATAATCAAGGCAGCCACTATTTATTACTAGTGGCTGCCTTGATTGCGTTAACCTTCAGCCGATAAGTTTATCGTTGACGGATCAAGCCTTCTTGTACTGCCGATGCAACAAGTTCGCCTTTTTGGTTATAAATCTCACCACGAACAATACCGCGAGAGCCACTTGCTGATGGGCTATCAATAGCATAAAGCAGCCATTCATCCATCTTAAATGGACGGTGAAACCACATTGAATGGTCAATGGTTGCAACTTGCATATTCGGGCTAAATAACGTCACACCATGTGGATGCATTGATGTGACAAGAAATCCCCAATCAGATGCATACGCCAATAGGTAGTGATGGATATTAAGATCTTCAGGCATTGTGCCATTGGCTTTAATCCATAAATATTGTTTAGGCTCAGCAATGGTTGGCTTTAATGGATTAATAATAGTTACTGGACGCACTTCAACTGGGCGTTTCTTACCAAAGTTTTCCACTATTTTAGGTGGTAGATATTGCGCAATGGCATCAACAAGTTGAGTTTCAGATGCTAAACCTTCAGGCCCTACTACATTGGGCATTGTTGATTGGTGGTTAAACCCTTCTTCATTGGCTTGGTATGAAGCCGTTAAGAAAAAAATAGGCTCACCATTCTGAATTGCTTTTACACGACGAGTACTAAAGCTTTTACCATCACGTAGTTTTTCTACATCATATATAATTGGCTTTTCAGAATTACCAGGGCGTAAAAAGTAGCTATGAAAGGAGTGTAAGTAGCGTTCTTTTTCAACCGTTTGCTTAGCTGCGGATAAGGACTGCCCAATCACTTGTCCACCATATACTTGCGGTAGGCCAAGGTTTTCACTTTGACCTCTGAAAAGATCAAGCTCAAGTTGTTCTAATTGTAGAAGATTGAGAAGTTCATTCAGTTCTTTACTCATCTAAGCACCATTAATTATGTTACTATCAGTACGATTTAGGGAAATCAAGTTCAAATAGAGATTGGATTGGTTTTATTATATTTGAGCTTTATAGCAATATAGATTAGGGATTAATAGAGAAGAATATGAAAAATTCTTTTGCATGGTTTGGGG
This sequence comes from Photobacterium sp. GB-56, assembly GCF_003026105.1. Lineage (GTDB taxonomy): Bacteria > Pseudomonadota > Gammaproteobacteria > Enterobacterales > Vibrionaceae > Photobacterium. Next base: position 204,172 of record NZ_PYNW01000001.1, read on the forward strand.
TTTTGATTGCGGCATTAGTGATCACGGCTTGTACTAACCTCATGCCGACCGATAATGATGTTGGAACATTAAGTGGAACAGTAAGTTATCGTGAGCGTGTAGTGTTACCGAATAATGCACGCATTATAGTGTCATTGGTTGAACAGTCTACTCAAGCTGATCATAGTGCGAGTAAAGTTATCAGCCAACATTCATTTTTAGCTGAAGGTGAACAGCCACCTGTTTCTTTCACGTTGAATTATGTGAAAAGTAAATTAAAGCCAGATACCTCATATCGTGTTATTGCTAAGATTGAAATCAATGATGAAGTATTGTTCAGTAATCAATCAACAGTAGATTTAAGCATTGAACCGTTAAAAACCACACACCTAGATATTCCATTGGTGAAAGTGTAATCCAATCGTTTTATACAATATTAGTAATGCCCGATTTATTCTATTTATTATGATTGAATAAGATAGTCGGGCATTTTGCTATTCAGGGTACCCATCCCAACGGTATGTTTTAAGGCTTACTCGTCCTTGTTCCGTCACAATAATCCCTTCATTACGCAATGCTGCTATTTGGCGAGCTCTACCGTTATCACATATTGAGATCTTTCCTTGGCTATTAATAACACGGTGCCAAGGCAACGCTGAACCTTGGGGAAGGTTCGAGAGTAAGCGGCCTACTTGACGTGCATAGCCAGGAAATCCTGAAAATTTTGCAATATCGCCATAAGTCGATATTTTACCAATAGGTATTTGATGCACTTGGCTGTAGATTTGCTGAGAAAAATCGTCCATATTTATAATTAGAGATAAAAAAAAACCATCTTTTCTTAAACAACAGGATAACGCAAGGAGGTGTTGCCATGTTGTATAAAACATTACTAATCATTGTCACTTTATTATTGACCGTATTAGGGGTTAATGCCTTGGCGCATAGTCAGGGAGAGTTACCTATTCTTGCCCTTGCGATCCCAGCATTATGGCTGCTACCTCAGGGCGGTGTTGCGGCATGGCTATTATTGTTTGGACTAGGTGTATTTGGTTATGTATTGCCAGAACAACCTGTCGCGTTGTCTGTCAGCTTATTTATGATGTTACCGATTTTGATGATTTGCACATCGCCTAAGGGATGTTGGCAGTTAGGTTCATTGATGATCTCCATTGTATTAGCCATGAATGCAGGTTTAATGGCATTACAAGCGGAGGGTAAACTGCCGGGCTCTATTGGTGCGACTATTATTCAAATTATTGGTATTGCCATTATTTGGTTTGCTGCTAGAAGTTGGCGGCCTGTTGAAGGCAATACATGGTGGCCGCTTTTACTTGTGGTTCCCTTATGGGTTGGTGGCATGGAGCATGCTGCATTATTGGCTTTAAGTGTTACCGGTATTATTGCGGCACTTCAGTCTTTAAATAAATTACATCTTGATGAATGGATCCCTAAATTGGCTTGTGTATTACCTGCTGTTGGTTTTGCCACGCTAGTCATCATGCCGCAATTTGATGTTGCTAATCCGATATTAGTGTCTTGGCTACTGGTACTGGGTGGTGGGCTACTTGGTGAATCTTTATTAGACGATCCTGAGGAAGAAGAGTAAGTTAAATGAAGCAAGGCGATGGTTTTATTTTCAATATCTTAGTGTTTGGATAAATAACACACACTTGAACGATTGTTGCTATATAACAACTTGCAATATCGATGCGCTTAATAGATAATCTTCTCCGTTCTCGCAAGAGACAAAGAATCTATGGAGGCCCCCATTGGTCCTCCCGCAACACTAACTTGTGAACTCGGCCAGGCCCGGAAGGGAGCAACCGCAGCAGGCGATGTGTGTGCCGGGATGTGGCTGGTGGGGGCTTCCACCCATCTGCTATTCCTGTTGTTTGCACCATACCTCTGCATAATTCTACTTTCTCACTGCATAACTTGCACCATACCTCTGCATAACCTATTTTTGTTGTAGTTTAGCTACAAAAAAGAGCGTTGTTATGTACAGGCGAAATCTAAGACATTCCCGCGTTAAAAACATCTTCAAATTTGTTAGCTCTAAGATGAATAAGGTCTTAACTGTTGAATCAAGATTAGAGTTTGATACTTGTTTCCATCTTGAATGCTCGCCAGATATTTCTTTTATAGAGGCGCAGCCAGAAGGTTTATACTATATTTACGTTTAAAAATGATGAATGAATATCAATATTTATGCTTTATACGGCTCGATGTAGTACTGCAATAGAATTTCGTTATTCGCTTCTACTCGTTTCTTGAACATAATACAGTAAGAGTCGTCTTCAGGTATTGTAAAATTATTCAGGTTCGTCTTGATTGAAGAAATTTTTTCTAAAAAGTAAATATCGTCATTTTTATGCCAATGAATATTAAAATCAATATCTTCTAAGCTGTTGAATTCAAAATGCAGAACGTCATTAGTATGCGCTTTAAAGCACTCTTCTATAATATCACTTCTGTTTTCTTTAAAGTTAAAGGTCTTTTTTATCGTATCTTTTGAAAATGAAGTAGCAGAAAAGAGAAATAAATAAATATAAACCAATTTCATAAATATCCTTAAAAAATAGAAGTTATTTAAAGGCTAGCCTACTCATGAATATTATAAAGGTGGCTTTGAGCAATATTTATACATTGAGAGACTCATAATACCTATTAGTTATTATCGTACATATTCGCTAATTGCTCTAAAAAAACAATATTACTGAATAGTTCTTGAAGCTCAGATAAGGCAGCTAATGTTTCTTCTAACGTTGGTTCTTTGTAGACAGTATCTTTGTATGTAGAACAGTTAATTAACTGGCTATACTCTATATCCGCTTTTTTCATGTAGATCCAAGAATTGTTATCGCTACGATCTTTTGGGATGGTTTCTGTTATATTGTTAATATTGGGAGAAATGAGTTTAAATAGTTCTAGTTCACCACTTTCAGAGTTGTCGTAAAGGAAAATATCTCCCATAACTAAGTCTTGTTTATTATGTTCAAAAAATGGGCCTCTGAATTGCCAATTTGAATTGTCATTATGGGAGTCAGGCAGATTACGATAGCTATCATTCGTTATTTTAGATAGTTCATAATAGTTATAACAACCATCTTGTTTTTTCACCTGGTAATAATCTCCAACTTCTCCTGCATTATTGTCTTTTTTTATGGTCAGAAATGTTCTACTTAAAAGTTTTACATCGCTATAAACACTCTTAATCCAATCAATCTTCTTTGATAGACTGGATCCCAAGGCAAGATTATCTTTGCCTTTAGTCGTAATGGCTACCATAACATTTAAGCCTTTATGTTTATACCACCAAGCGGAACCACTATCACCTGCGGTTGGCAGGGCCCATTTGTTACTATTGTTGTTTACTAGCCATATCAGAAAGGCATGTTGAGATATGATATGCGTTACAATATTTTCACCATATAAACGACGTTGTTGTCCATATGCAGGTTTGTAATCGTTTGATATGTCATTCCCAACCCCCCATAAACCGTAACCGACAAAGCTCACTTTAGCATTCTTCTTCAGAAAATTATCGTTAAGTATTGGAGAGGGTACAGGAAAACCAAATTGATCTAATAAAATGTCAACAGTCGGTAGTTTCAATATTGCCATATCATAATAGATGTGATCATTTTTGTGTGATAATGGTTTTCTAATTAGTGGTTTAGGTACAAAAATTTTACCTTTCCCCTTTGCAATTGTTCTTTTATTCCAAGATGTAAATGTTGCATTAATATCTGATTGTTGTTTGTTTTTATTATATTTCATACAATGTGCAGCAGTGAAAATATATGAAAATCCATTATTGTCTTGTCCTAATAACGTTGCAGTACATCGACCTTTTTTAGAACTTATACTTCCTACAGTTAAATATTCAGGGTGTAAACTCATTTCTCTAAGTATTTCATTGTCTACTTTGATACTTTCTGGGATATTATGAATATTTCCACCAATTTCTTGAAACTTGCTTTCAGAGAGAATAATTGAATGAGATGTTGAAATAGTAAGAAGCATTGATAAGACAATTAAAAATTTCATTGTTTCTAACCTTTTTAGGATATCTTAAATAAGACCGTGTTATTCGATTTATAATTTCAAAAAATAAATTTATTTTTTTATTTAATAAAATTAGATGTTTATAACACTTGTTTTTTTAATATGATTAATTGTCATTTTTTTAAATGAACTATAATTAAATAACATTCCGTCTTCATCTACGAGATGTTAACAATGAACATTAAATCCTATTTATTTACCTTACTTGCAATGTTTTCAAGCTATTGCTATTCAGATACCTATATATATATTACTAATAACTCCTCTGAAACTCTTAGCATAAATGTCAGTCACAGTGGTAAAGGAGATACATTAAGAGAAGGAAGTGAATGGACTCAGGATGCACAAACATTGATGCCATGGGAAACGAAAAAAGTATTAAGCTTTAATCGAAACTGGGGCGTTAAGAATAAAAAGAAATATTATTTTACAACATCAGTCACTTCCGAAAGTGGTAAACAAGTAAATTTACAGCAATATATGCGAGGCAGTTGGTGGGGATCTTCTCTCAAATACAAACTAAGTGCTGCTGATGTAAATACTTCTTACAAATCTGGTTATTCAATTCATAGATTTACATCTCATGATTATAGTGACTTATCGGCTGAATTAGCTTTTCGTGCTAAGAGAACATCGGGTTATGACGATATTTATTACACTATAACGCCAGTTAAACACTCTGAACCTCTAATTACTGATGACTCTTCCCTCAAGTTGATGACTTATAATATATGGGCTCTACCATTTATTGCTTCTCATATTTCAGATAGATTAGACGCCTTACCAGAATTTTTATCAGATTATGATGTTATTGCTTTCCAAGAAGTTTTTTCTGGAGAAAGATATTCTTTCTTGCAAGAGTTATCATCAGAGTACCCTTATCAAACCGAAGTATTAGATGCTCCAGGATTTAATGCGATGGATGGAGGAGTGATTATTGTTAGCCGATATCCAATTGTTGCAACAGATTACCATATATTCTCGCGTTGTAGCGGAACAGATTGCTTAGCAGATAAAGGTGCTGTTTATGCTGAAGTAGTTAAAGGTAGTAAGTCATATCATGTATTTGCGACTCATGCAGCTTCAACTGATTCTATTGATGCTAGAGTTGATCGTATTTATCAATTCTCTGAAATTAATAGTTTTGCTAGAAAGCAAAATATTCCAAATAATGAAGTCGTTATCTATAGTGGTGATTTTAATGTAAATAAAAATAAATTCTTTACACAAGATTACCAGTGGATGCATATGCTATTGAGAGCAAATGAGCCTACTTATACCGGATATACATCTGCAACCTATGATCCGACAATAAATAGCTATGCGAGCTCAAGTTCTGAATATTTAGACTACGTAGTCGTAAGTACTGAATATGGTCAGGTTGAATCAAATACAAATAGGGTTGATATTCCACGTTCTACGTCCTCTGGTTTGTGGTATCACTGGGATTTATCAGATCACTTTCCTGTTGTGGCGACAATTGCACAATGAGATGGCTCGCGCTTGTTTTCGTAATTTTTCTTATCAGCGTCGTTTATATGACGCTGATCACTCCTGCAAAAGTTATAGAGCCAAAAACGGTTAAAGCAGACAGGCTTATAAAAAGCCACGTAAACGAATTGATAGAACCTGAAATAGCCTTAAATGAGCACAATAATTTTGAATTGAAGAAGGTTGAAGAGAGCACTGATGAAAAGATTATGCGCATACATGTACTCAGCGACGAATTGCAATCACTAAAGGGAAATGCGTTATTAAATAAAATGACCAATTTTTGGGTTGAATGCAAGTCGACCCATACATGCGATGGGCAATTAATAGAATTAGAAAAACAATTACCTTACTCGTTATTTAAGCTGTTGAGTGACTTTGAATCACTTAGAGATGAGTGGTTGTTAGCTTCTCTAAGTATTCCGATGGAAATTCCCTTTAACGAAAAAGTCAATCAAGTTAGACAACAATACGAGACTGTCTGGGGGGAATATACTGATCTTTTATTTGAGGAAGAGTTTAAATATTATCGTTTTAGATCCGAAAGCAGGATATTGCAACAAGTCCCGCCTTCTGAATATATAGAACAATTAAACCGGATATTTGAACAACAGGCAGCGACAAACCTTGATATGTTTTTTCAATCAAAAAGTGCCACATTTGATTATGCTCTAAGGAATATACCTAATACATACAGTGAGGAAGAGCGAGCATTGCTCGTAAGAGAGCTTTCTTTGCTTTATTTAAATGAACAAGAAACAACCGATTTTTACAGAAGGGATCTGCAAATAAAAAATCAAAGGAAAGAAGTTGAAACATACCAGAAACAGCTTTTTGAGTTAAAAAAGAGTTTGGAAAGTATGCGTAATAATGAATATAGAACGTTATCTGATAATGAGTGGCAGAGGGTATATCAGGATCGGATCGGGGAATTTAAAAAGAGATTTTTTGACTATCAATGATATATAACTTATGTGCTATATAAATTGTGCAACACACACCGACAGAGCATTTTTGAAAGTAATGTTGATAAGATCACGATTTGTATTGGTAATTTATATTTCATGGTAATTATTCATAGCAAATAACAAATAGCATGAGATAATAGTGCGAACTTTTTGTGGTGAGACAACTAGTTAACAAAATGTGGTTAAAAAGTGTGCAATTAATGCTTTATTTTTGTCAGTGAAAACGGCAGAATGGCCTCACATTTGAACTCGGTCACTCTATTTGAATTGAATTTTCATAAAACACATTGTTGTTTACCGAGTTGGTGATAATGTCTCGCCGCATTCCGAATTCCTAAAGTAAAAAGGTTACAAATATGTCTGATGTACCAGAGTCTGTTGCAAATATTGCTGCTGTCGCTCAGCCAGTTGCTGAGTCTTCAGGTTCAGTGTGGGGTTATGTAGCAGGTGGCGTGGTTTTATTAATCATTGCCGGTATTTATGGTTATAAGAAAATTAACCAACCTGCATTTGTGATTAAGCAGGTACGTAAGAAAAACCTGAAAGAAATGAAAAAGCAGGGCATTGAAAACTCTGAGTTTATGGTAGATATGGATAAGCTACTAGAATCAATGCTTGCATACACGACTGAAAATAAAATGAAAGGTGCAGACGTTGTGACGTTGTTGAAGCCTTTGAATGATAAAGATCGTGTAAAAACGCCAAAAGATATGTACAACTCTATGATTTATATTGCTAATGAAATTAAAGATGTGTCATTGGCTAAAGAGTTTAAAAATAAGTCTAAGCAAGTGAAATCAAGCTCAGCATTAATGGCTGGCTTGTTAAAGCGTGCTGGTATCTAATTGATACTTAATATATATACGAAGGGCTGATTATTATCAGCCCTTTTTTTATTGTGACGCAGTACGATAAATTTTTAACGGGTCAAATATCAATAGAAGGGCTATGATAGTTCAATGTAACGCAACGCTTTGTGCATTTATCCATTGTTTTTAGAATCAGTTCATTATGCTCTATTTTAAACGCGATAAAACCACAACGGCTAGTTGGAGCACTAAAGTAAAAGCCTTGTGTATAGTCAATCAGCAACGATTTTAGGGTATTTAACTGCGTCTCTGTCTCTACACCCTCTGCGACTAACTTACATTCTAACTCTTTTCCGAGTGAAGCGATGTTATTCAAAATTGAGCTTGTGACTGCATCTGTATCAGCAGAATTTACAAACAGTTTATCAATTTTAATAATATCAAAATTGAGCTCTTTTAAGCTTGATAGGCTGGAAAAACCCGTTCCAAAATCATCAAGAGCCCAACGAACACCTAAGCTACGAAAACGCTGCATGATGTTATCTAATTTGATAAATGCATTGGTTGTGTTTTCTCTTTCTGTCATTTCAAAGACTAAGCCTTGTTGTAATGACGGGTTCTGCTTAATTAACAATATGACATCATCAACAAATTTGGGATCGTTGAGCATAGATAGAGTAACGTTTATCGAAACGTAAAAATCTTTATTTGAATGAGCTATTAAAGGCTTATCAATTGAAAGCTGTTTTAATAATTGTAACGTTATCGGTTTTATTTGCCCATTCGATTCTACTTTTGTAATAAATTGGTTTGGGGTGATCAATTTGGCATGACGATATAGCCAGCGACAGAGTAATTCGGCTCCAATGATCTGGTGAGTTTTATTACACACAATAGGTTGATAATAAGGAATAAACTCATTATTTTTTATTGCTCTGTCTATATCCTTTTTAAATGAGAAGTTATTAGTTTGAATGTAATTAATAATAAGGATAATGAACATGCACAAAATAAAAATAAAAGCAGACAATGCAGCTATACTCAATAACACCTGAGAAGGTTTAGCACCAACAATCACTTTAAAAGGAAATTGAGTTGAATGGTATGACTTATGGAATAAATAGTTTCTCTTATGATTAATTAATATATTCCCGCTATTGGTAACGACATAACCTCGTAAATACTCATCCGCATTAGTTAACCAGTCATCCATATAAGGTGCGTTTATAAATAACTGATAAAAGCCCTTTTTACCTTTAACGACAAGATGTAATTCATCGATCTGATCAAGTGAGCTACGTTTGCGATAAAGTAGTGGTAATTTATCCTTTTTTAATCGTTCAATCAGGCTAGGTGAAATTGGAGTATGCAAAGAGGCATTACGATCTGAATAGATGTAATGATTGTTTTGAAAGTAGGCAACACTTCGTAGAGAGCGAGAAGAAAGAACCAATGTCACCAAATCATGCATACTTTTAGCGTCTGGTTGGTTCTCTGGTAGATCTAAAACGCTAGAAATACGTTTATTTAACGTTTTATTTAATGCGCTCGCAATATCTTTACTTAAATTACTACACCGAATATTTAAGTATGTAAAGGTAATAGGCGTAGCAATTAAAAGAGCTAACAAAGCTAGTTGAAACATTTTTTTTACTGTAAATGACATAATGAAGTTTGTTTCATACTGTTAAATAACGCCAATTAAAAGTATACCTTTATAGTATATTATTGCCATTTTAAATATTTGGTTGAGTCGATAAAAGATACTAATGGTGAAAAGTTGTATCTTTTATCTTTTGGTGAGAATTGAGCTAATTTTTTAAAAATATGGCGTCTATGCTTTATTTTCAAAGTCTTTGCGAACAATTTCTAAAGCGGAAAGTACGATCTCTGGGGCAATGTCATTACTCTCTAATAAATAAATTAAATCTACCGCGAGCTTTATTTCTTCCGGTGCATTTTCTAATGTATTTGTTGTTATTTGGTTATCAGGCATAATTTCTCTTTATCGCTATTTGTTGTGTACGAATAATGCTGCATAAATAAGTTGTAAGTGTAGCTCGACTAAATCTTGATGATTTGTTCTATATCCACCACCGATGACTGCGGCAACAGGAATATTCTGCGCTTTAGATTGGGTTAAAATATAATGATCTCGTAGGTATAGACCTTGTTTAGAAACATCAAAATATCCCAGTTCATCATGCTGGTGGATATCAACGCCGGCATCGTATATGACCAAATCGGGTTGGTGCTGAGCAAGCAGAAGAGGGAGAACACCTTGCAATGCCGTGAGGTAATCATCTGTTGAAGTGTTTCTTTCTAAAGCAAGGTCTACATCTGAATCAGGCTTACGAGCTGGGAAATTTTTATCACAATGAACAGAAAAAGTAATGATGTTGGGATCATTGGTAAGTAGTGTTGCTGTGCCGTCACCATGATGTACATCACAATCAATAATCATGACTTTGTCGATATGAGAATAAGATAAAGCATGCTTAGCTGCGATGGCTAAGTCATTAAATAGACAAAAACCACTACCAAAATCATGATGGGCGTGATGATAACCACCACTTAAATGAATGGCTATACCGTGCTCAAGTGCTAAATCAACCGTTAATTGAGTGCCACCTGTTGAGAGTAGGGTTCGAGTGATTAATTCATTACTCCAAGGGAACCCGATACGGCGCATTTTTGCTGCTGGCAATCTATTAAAGAGTAAGTCATCAACATATTCACTATTATGAATGGCCTTAATTTTGGCAATATCAGCCCTATTAGGTTGGTGAATACTTACCTTGTTACTTAATTCTGAGTGAAAAATAGCCTCAAACAGCAGTCGGTATTTATTAATAGGATAACGATGCTTTTCTGGCAAGGTTAGAGCCGAGTATTGAGAATGGTAAATCAGAGGAAGCATTGTTAGCCTTTTCTCTCTCTGTTACTGATGTCAGTTTCAATTTTTATCAAAGCAGCTTGGCAGCGGCTTATCCTACCTTCAAGGGCTAGAATTTCTTTTTGAAGCTGTTGCTGCTCAAATTGTGAAGCACAACTACTAATTAATAACTCTTTATCACGAAGCATGGCTTTTAAACGGCGTTCCCAATCTTTATGTTGATTAAGATCTTGATATATTTCATTAATTGGTCTGCGCCAGACAGCTTGATTTTTCGGCTCTTTTTTACGAATGTTTTGTGTGGCTAGTTCACGTTGGATAGCTTGAATTTGGCTCACAATTTTTTCACAGAGATGCTGTGTTCTTGCGGGTAATAAACGTCCGGCTTGTTGCTCTTTTTGTAATAACTGGAGCTCATTATGGACTTCATTGACGCAAGGGGTAAGCAACTTACTACGTGTTTTAAATAGCGTTTCGTCAAACAGAGGCTTAAAGGATTCGCCACGTTTACGGTCAACGTCAGCTGTTTGTTGTTTTAATTGTTCAATCAGTGAAATAAGACGAGATAAGTCAATCATAGAGAAACCTTGTATTACAAGCTAAGTTAGAACCAAGCTTGCCAAGCTAATTTAATTGCTAAAATTAAAACAACAGTGACAAAAACAGGTCGAATAAACTTTGCGCCAAAGCGTATTGCAGAATGAGCACCAATGTAAGCACCTAGCATTAAACATATCCCCATTGTTAAACCTAGTGCAAAATTGACTTGCCCTAAGACAATGAAAGTAACTAATGAAGTAATGTTACTGGTGAAATTCATCGCTTTTGCAAGGCCGCAAGCACGGAGCATGTCTAACCGATATAAAATCATGCTAGAAACTGTCCAAAAAGCGCCTGTGCCAGGGCCTGCAATGCCATCATAAAAGCCGATACTTGTTCCTTGAAGCCATTGCTTAAGTTTTAGCATAGGGGTGACTGATGGTAATACGTATTGCTCTTCTTTTGGCTGGGGATGCCAAATAGTATAGATAGCCACGGCAAAGATAAGCAGAGGTAAGCCTTTTTCTAGCCACTCACTACTAACTAGATTAACAATTAAGGTACCTGTTATTGCGCCAATAAATGTAGCGATAAAGGAAGCAAGCCAAAAACGTGGTGAGAATAGGTTTTTTTTATAATAAGTCCAAGCCGCTGTTGCAGAGGCAAAGCTTGCAGCAAGTTTATTGGTACCTAAAGCAATATGTGGCGGTAACCCTAGTGATAGCAAGGCAGGGACAGTGAGCATTCCGCCACCGCCTGCAACCGCATCAATAAAGCCAGCGGCAAGGGCAATAATACCGAGTATCAGTAAGGTACTCGGTTCTATCATTTCAATCATTAATTATTCTTTTTTATTCATTTAGTTATATTCAATAACCCGTTTAAAAGGAGGCAGAGAGTCTAATAATGATTTTCCATATCGACGGGTAATAATTCGACGGTCAAGAATCACTACTCTACCAGAGTCCTGCTCTTTTCGCAGTAAGCGACCGACGGATTGAATAAGCTTTTTACTGGCTTCTGGTACTGATATTTGTAAGAAGGGATTTCCGCCTCTGCTTTCAATATATTCAGCGTGGGCTTCTTCTACTGGTGATGTGGGTACAGCAAATGGAATCTTGGTAATAATTAAATTCGTTAGTAAATCACCAGGTAAATCAAGACCTTCAGAAAAACTTCCGGTACCAAATAAGATGCTAGCTTTACCGCTTTTACAGTTTTCTTTATGTTTTTTTAGGGTTTCATTACGTGACTCTTCGCCTTGTACCAATAATTCCCATTTATTCTTTTTCGCTAGTGGGCGTAATGCATCGGCGACTTTATTCATTTGCCAATAGGAAGAGAACAACACCAAACTTGCAGTTTCACCTTCAAGGTATTCAGGTAATATTTCAATTAATAAGTCAGTAAATGCTTCGGCTTGTGGTTCCATTTTTAAAGAGGGGATCACTAATCGCGCATTATTTTGATAATCAAATGGAGATGCCAGTGCTAAAAAGCGTGTTCCATCCGTTTCTGAAACACCAGCTTGACGGCAGAAAAAGTTAAATTGGTTTAAAGCACGCAAGGTTGCTGAAACTAAAATAGATCCTGCTGCGCGACTCCAAAGTAACTGATCTAAACGATAGCCGACTTCAAGTGGTGACACTTCAATAATGTAGTCATTTTCCCGTTCAGGACTTTTTTCTATCCAACGAGCTAACGGAGCACCTTTTTTATTGTTTGGTTGCGCCATCAGTGTCCAGACTTTTTCAAGGTTTTCCACGCGCTGAAGATAAAAACCGATTTCAGTAAGTGCTTGCTCACCTAATCGAGGAATAATTTCGTTTTCTTTCGTACGCTCGGAGATTAAATCTTGGATCTTACCCAATGATTGCATGACTTTTTTACTGGCTTCTTTACAGCCTTTCGCTTCTTCTTCTAACCATTGTGGTAATTCACCATGTTCAAAACGATACACGCCATCTTTATTAAAAATAGCGGGATCAATATTATTGGCAATCTGACTCAATGTTGGAATTAAGTGCTGGATGTTATCTTGTATTGCATTTTGAAAGCGATTAGCTTTTTGATAGTCAGCGAGCTCTGCGTATTTACTTACATTTTGATTGAGTTTTTCAAGCCAACTTGCTGCGCCTTTCAAACTCGCAGCGGCAGATGAGAAGTCACGTGCGACTTGTGGCAGGTGGTGGGCCTCATCAATCACATAAATGGTTTGCTCTGGCTCAGGTAAGATAACCCCACCACCTAGTTCAATATCAGCCATTAACAAAGCATGGTTAGCCACAATAACATCCGCTTTATCTAAGTGCTCACGTGCTTTAGCAAAAGGGCATGTACGATGTTTAGGCATACCAGCATGACAGCTATGTTTATCTGCCATAATTTGCATCCAAACACGATCAGGAATTGTTGTTGGCCAACTGTCTCTGTCGCCATCCCATTTCTTTTGCTCGGTTGCCTTTAGCATTCGTTTTAGCAGATCGAGATCAGATTTTTTAGGTTTTTCTTCCCACATGGCGAGTTGAGGATCACCATCAGGTGAACAGCATGCTTCTAACTTATGGTTACAGCAATAGCGTTGACGCCCTTTGGCGAGAATAAAACTGAATTCCTTTGGGAAAATTTGATTAAACAACGGGAGATCTTTGTTGATTAGCTGTTCTTGCAGCGCAACGGTTGCTGTCGAGATCAATAGCTTTTTATTATTGAATAACGCGAAAGGGATCCCACCGAGTAAATAGGCTAAAGATTTACCGATCCCTGTACCAGCCTCAGCCACTAACATTCGATTTTTTTTGTGGTATTCCCCAGCCAGCGTTTTTGCTATTTCTGACACCAAATAGTTTTGTGCGCGACGCGGAATAAAGTTATCTAGCTGTTTTCCTAAATTCTCATAGCACTGCTTGATATCGGTTTTTACTTGGCTGTGTAACATGGCTGAAATTTCATAATGGCAGGGGACGGCATTGTAGCATGAAGTATCGGTGTTCAAAGTGAATAACGTGGAGTGAGGTGAAATTCAGAGCGTTGAACGGTGCATAATAAGTGATGTGTTTGTTTTAGTACTGACATTTAAGAAACAAAGATAACAATCTCATCAAGTATTAAAGGTGGAATGACAGGAAAGGTGTTTATAAGGAATTGATTTGAGTGATAGGAGCGATATACGGAGACAAAATAATAGTTGTATTGTGCTTTGGATCACGATTGCGAATAGAAAACTGTAATATTAAATACCATAAATGACGACTGGAAACGATCGTCCATTCAAAATGTTTTTTAAAGTTTAAATAGCTAAAATGCCTATTTTTATGTTTTGTTTTTAGTTTTTTATTCTGTTTATTTACACTTTTTAATGGTTTAAATAAAAGGAAAAGCGCCATTTGATAGTGTTTGTTATTTGTATTTCTTTGCTGTAACTGATTGAAAATTATGATCGTTTTATATTTTTTTATATTTATTTTATGAAATTTGACAAAAATATTGAACTTCTGTCAGGATGCGAGCCACGAACACCAACTCCTTGTTATTTTAGTTTTTTATTTTTAGAACTGTTGCATAACAAGGAGAAAATAAACAGGAGTGCCGGGAATGGTTCTCCATAAATAAGATAAAGAAAGGCAGTGGACTTATCATGAAAAAAACTCTTTTAGCTCTTGCTGTACTAACAGCTGGTTCTGCAAATGCAGGCATCAACCTATATGACGCAAACGGTGTTAAAGTTGACCTATCTGGTGCTGTTGAAGTTCAAGTTTATGACGGTTATGCAAAAAACGAAGATACAACAATCCGTCTGGATGACGGTGATTTATCTCTAAATGCATCTGTTGCAGTTAGCGATAATCTAAATGTTGTTTCTGGTACTGCGTTTAAATACGAAAGTAAAGAAGTAAAAAATGATGAACTATGGGCTGGTTTCTCAGGTGATTTCGGTACGCTAACATTTGGTCGTCAATTACTTGTTTCAGATGATTCAGGTATTGGTAAAGACTACGAAATGGGTCTAGAGCAAGTAAGCTTTGCTCAAACTGAAGGCGACCGTGCAATTAAGTACGTTTACGACAACGGTACTTTCTACGCTGCTGCTTCTCATAACTTAGGTTCTGATAACAAAACAGAGATCACTGATGGTCGTTTAGGTTTCCGTACTGCTGGTCTTGACGTGCGTGTATACGGTTACGATGCTGAGCGTGTTGGCTACAAAGGTCTAGAAAATTTTGGTGAAGTTGACGGTAAGCCAGTTGTTAAGCCTGGTAAAGCTGGCGATGATGTTCGTGGTTACAACCTAGAAGCGGAATACGCATTCGGTGCTGTAAACCTAGCTGCTTCTTTCGGTCAAATTAAATACAAACACTCTGATACTAAGAAAGTTCAGAAAGACTTAGATCTATACGAAGTTAACGGTTCTTACACATTAGACAAAACAACGTTCGCTCTAGGTTATGTTCACGCTAAAGACCGTCACGAAGATGTTTCTCATGACAACGTATACGCTAACGTAACGCAACAACTACACAGCAATGTTAAAGCATACGCTGAAGTTGGTTACGCTGATAACGACAAGATCTTCAACGAAGTTGAAGAGTTCGGTTACGTTGCTGGTCTAGAAGTTAAATTCTAATTATAGAGTTTACTACCAATAAGCCGCCATTTTGGCGGCTTTTTTATTACATTTTTTCTATAGCTGTTGATATAAATTGCTATAGAAAGAGTTTGATGATCCAATGCTGTATATAAGGGATGTAAAATGAAAAAAATCTTATTGCTAGTCGCATTATTTTCTGGTGCTGTTAATGCGGCAACCTTATCGGTAGGTAATAATCTTGAGTTGTTGGTTGTAGATGGTAAGGAAGTAAAATCAGGCCGCTTCTCTCATGCTGAAAGTATTGAATTATCTGAAGGCAAGCACCAAGTAGTGGTACGTTTTGATGGTGAAGTGAAGCGTGGCTCAAAAACAACAATTTATACAACGCGTCCATATCTATTTGATATTAATATGACTTCGCAAGATGCGGAAATAACCTTGCCACGTTTAACCACAGAATCACAAGCAAAAGCATATTTTGACCGCGATCCAAAATGGATATTAGAGACAGAAGGTGGTGAGAAATTATCGTTAGATGCGGTTGAACTTATTGGTGAAGGTTTTGGAGCGTATAGTGACATGCCGGCACTTGTGGCTGAATATAATAAAAACAACGGTATCATTATTGAAAACGGTAACCCTGTTGATTTACAAAAAACAGTGGTAGAAGTTGATGATAAAACAGGAAAAGTTCAGATCACGGGTGATGCGTTAACGCAATTAAAGTTATGGTATAGCAAGGCATCTAAAGACGATAAAAAAGCGTTTAAAATTTGGATGGCAGAGCACGATTTTAATTAAGACTTACGCTACATTGTAAAAAGCAAAAGGCAGCGACTATCGCTGCCTTTTTCTATATATGTCATTTATTAATGAAGATCAGTCGTGGTGATAACGGCTATGCTCACGACATGCTTTACAGCGAGGTTGTGCTGGATCTTGCTCTAAATCACGGTATTCAATTTCTTCTTCACAATCAGTACATAAACCATACATACCTAGTTTAAATGAACAGACTGCGGCATCTACTTTTTCAAGACGAATTGCAGTATCAAAAAGAGCAGGAATGAATGATGCTTTCGCCATCGCAATCAGGTCGTTAAGTTCTGCATCATTAATCTTTGCAGGATCAGTAACTAGGCTATTGAGCTGTATTTTATTTTTTAATTCTTCCGCTAGGGTTAAAAATTCTGTATTTAGCGGGCTCTGAAATTGTTGATAATTCATGTCTACCATTGCCGTAATGATTGATTCAATAGAGAAAATTAAACATCACTGTCATTAATTATGGGGATTGATATGAAACAAGAGAGTTGCGAGAAATTTTACATATTAACGAATCCTCCCAAGTTCATTTTTAGTTTAGGTGATATTCATTTTTGAGTTGTGATTTGAATCAAGTCTTAGTGTAAATTTATATCAATAACCCTATTTTCTTTCGGTTTTTGCTAAAAAAATTATCAGATAGAATTTTTTTTTAACAAATATAAAGAAAAAAAACAAGTTCAGTATCTTCGTCACAGCACTGTCAATTATCTTATATAAAGAAGTAGAGATGGATCATGAATTTGAAGGCCCGTTTAGCGTGAAGTATTTCTGTGGTCTGTTGTTATTAATTGCTCTACCGACTTTGCCTGCGAACCTCACTTCTCTTGGGATTATATTAAACTAGGTTAGTCATATGATTAATTTGTTTTGTTACTTATTATTTGATTTATAAGTTTTAATCATCGCTATACTAACCTTATATCTTGCTTCAATATGGAGGTAGCAATGGACACAAGGAATAGCATGATAATGCGACAGAATGCCAATTTAAAAACAAGAGTTGTCTCATCTTTATATGTGGTTACAGGAGCCACCTGTGTTGTCTTAGGGGTGATAGGGATTTTTTTACCACTGTTGCCAACAACCCCATTTTTACTGCTAGCCAGTGCGTGTTTTATGCGAGGTTCACCACGTTTAAATCATTGGCTACGTCATCATCCTACCTTTGGACCGATTTTAGATAATTGGTACCAGCATCGTGCTGTCTCTTCTACCGTAAAACGTCGTGGTAACATCATGATAGTGTGCAGTTTTGCACTGTCTATTTTTCTTGTGCCGTTATGGTGGCATAAATTGATGTTGTTGGTGATGGCGATGACATTGCTCTTTTTCTTTAATAGGTTGACAGTAATTGATAAAACTATGGCTGCAGAGCTAGTTGCTGACAAGCAGGAAAACCAATAAACTGCAACAATAATTCATGACAGATAATTTTGATATTTATCTGCCGGAGTTGATGATATTGCCTGCGATTGAGTAGGCATTTTATTTCTCGCTTGATACTTATCAGCATTGTGAAAGCACGGAAACGATTATGAACCAAGAAACACTTAACTTGATTAAAAATAGTATTCAATCAATTCAAGATTACCCAAAACCGGGGATCTTATTCCGTGATGTGACGAGTTTGATGGAGCAGCCTGAAGCTTACCGTGCAACGATTGCTATTTTAGCTGAAAAGTATAAAGATCAAGGTATTACCAAAATTATCGGTACTGAAGCGCGCGGATTTCTGTTTGGTGCGCCATTAGCATTAGAACTTGGCGTTGGTTTTGTGCCTGTTCGTAAGCCAGGTAAATTACCGCGTGAAGTGATTGCTGAAAGTTACGAGTTAGAATACGGCAAAGACACATTAGAAATTCACAAAGATGCAATTAAACCTGGTGATCGCGTATTGCTTGTAGACGATTTATTGGCAACAGGTGGCACCATTGAAGCGACAACGAATTTAGTGCGTCGTTTAGGTGGTATTGTAGATGATGCTGCATTTGTTATTAACTTGCCAGATATCGGCGGTGAAGCACGCCTGCAAGGCTTAGGCTTAAATGTATATGCTATTTGTGACTTCCCCGGCCACTAAGTATAAATAGAATATTGAACAGTAAGTAAGCCAGATGTTTACTTACTGTTTATTTGCTTAATGATTGCGCTCTCAATTATCTCTTCTCTCGCTCCAAAATACGCAATATGCTAGCATTAGCGCAGGTTTCACCATCAATACACCATGTCTTAGTATTTCTCTTATTTTCTACGAACTATTTGTTTTATGGGTATCTAAAATAAGGTTTAGAGAATAATAGAAATAGAAGCGAGTGTATTCATAAGACGCTGTCTAGATAGAGTAAGGTAGTTATTAATGAGTTATCAGGTTCTGGCCCGTAAATGGCGTCCATCTCAGTTTTCTGATGTGGTTGGTCAGTCACATGTGTTGACAGCCTTAGGCAATGCGTTAACGCAAAATCGCCTTCATCATGCTTACTTGTTCAGTGGCACTCGTGGTGTGGGTAAAACAACCATCGCGCGC
The DNA here is from genome assembly GCF_003026105.1 of Photobacterium sp. GB-56. Taxonomy (GTDB): domain Bacteria; phylum Pseudomonadota; class Gammaproteobacteria; order Enterobacterales; family Vibrionaceae; genus Photobacterium. The sequence goes on from NZ_PYNW01000001.1 coordinate 222,866, forward strand.
ATTTTCGCCAAAGGACTAAACTGTGAAGAAGGGATCACTGCAACCCCCTGTGGTAAATGTACAACGTGTCGTGAAATTGACGAAGGACGTTTTGTTGATCTATTAGAGATAGATGCCGCGTCTCGTACCAAAGTAGAAGATACTCGTGAATTACTCGATAATGTTCAGTATAAGCCTGCTCGTGGACGCTTTAAAGTGTACTTGATTGATGAAGTACATATGTTATCTCGCCACAGTTTTAATGCTTTACTCAAAACGTTAGAAGAGCCACCGGAGTACGTTAAATTTATTTTAGCGACAACGGATCCTCAAAAGTTGCCGGTTACGATTTTATCTCGTTGTTTGCAGTTTCATTTAAAGCACCTTGATCATCAACAAATTCAAACGCAATTAGAAACAGTACTCACAGAAGAAAAAGTAGAGTATGAAGCTAAAGCATTGAGTTTATTAGCGCGCGCTGCAGAAGGCAGTATGCGTGATGCGTTAAGTTTAACGGATCAAGCGATTGCTTTGGGAAACGGCCAAGTTGGCATTGATAATGTCGCGACAATGCTTGGCACATTAGACACAGATCAAGCGTTATTTTTACTTGAAGCTGTTGCGCAAGCAAATGCAAATATTGCGATGAACAGTTTACAAGAACTGGCGAATATTGGCGTTGAATGGGACAGCTTACTGCGTGAATTAGCCTGTCAATTGCACCGTGTAGCCATGTATCAAGCTTTACCTGCGAGTTTAGATGAAGCCTTGCCTGACGCTGAGCGTATCAGTTTGTTAAGCCAATTGATGACGCCACAAGATGTGCAGCTATGCTATCAAATTGCGGTGCAAGGTCGACAAGATTTAGGCTATGCCCCTGATGGTCGAACTGGACTTGAAATGGTGCTATTGCGTATGTTGGCATTTAGACCTGTTGTTTCATCAGGGATCCAGCCACAAGCGATCAATGTTCCTAGCACTCAGCCAGTCGCGGCAGTACCAGCGGCGAATCCAAACCCTACTGGGCAACAAGGTGTTTCACGCGTACAAGCGTTAAAAGCGCAGATGCAAGCCACGCATACGGAGCCTGTATCTCCAGTCGCACCGCATCAAATACAACAATCTAATGTTGCTATTAATCCAGAGATTAATATGGCGCCAATGCCACCTCATTCTGTGATGCCAGAACCTCAAGTGGGACCAGCTCAGTCAAGTGCTCAATCACAACCTGCTGCGCCACAACGTTCTCAGGAGCCAGTATCACAGGCATCGCAACCGATGAGTGCGCCTGAAATGCCAGCGGCACCTGCTGAAACATCACGTTCAGGCTCGCCAGCTAGTGGGTTATTGGCGGCACGTAATAGGTTACGCAGCCAGAAACAGCGTGGTCATGATGATGCACAGGTTTCATCGGTAAAAAAGACGCCAACGACGTCAGCTAAAAAAGTCGCTACTTCCGTATTAGATCGTGTTGCGAATAAGCAAAAAGCGATACCTACGAGTGTTTCACGTGCGATGCCGACGTCGAATCTCCCAGCACAACAGCTACAAGAGAAAGAAGATCAAGAATACCGCTGGAAACCGACAGCAAAACCGGATGCTGAAGAGGCTAAAAAAGTCGATGTTGCTCCACGTGTTTTAAAGAAAGCACTAGAGCACGAAAAAACACCTGAAATGACAAAAATACTTGTCAATGAAGCAGCAAATCAGGATAGTTGGGCAAACTTAGTGACGCAGTTGGATGTGGGTAAATTAATCCAACAGCTAGCCTTGAACTCTTCTTTTGAGCAGCAAGGTGATCAAATCACATTGCATTTACGCGCAGCGCAACAGCATTTAAATGGTGAGCGTGCGAAAGAACAATTATGTAGTGCATTAAGTTCCGTATTAGGACACTCAGTCATGTTGAATATCGTACTGGGTGAAGAAGGAAAAACACCGTTAGAATTACGTGAAGAGCTGTATCAACAAAAGCTGTTACAAGCAAAACAGAGCTTAGATAACGATCAAAATGTGATGTTTATTTGTCAGCGTTTTGCCGCTCAACTGGATGAAGACAGTGTTCGACCAATTTAAAGGTTTTTAACCAGACCAAGATAGAGAGAGAAAAGATATGTTTGGTAAAGGTGGCATGGGTAACATGATGAAGCAGGCGCAACAGATGCAAGAGCGTATGCAGAAGATGCAAGAAGAAGTAGCAAACATGGAAGTAACTGGTGAATCAGGTGCTGGCCTTGTTAAAGTTACTATCACTGGTAGCCACAGTGTTCGTCGTGTTGAAATTGATGAAAGTCTAATGGAAGACGACAAAGACATGCTAGAAGATCTTATCGCAGCAGCATTTAACGATGCTTCTCGTCGTATCGAAGAAGCACAAAAAGAAAAAATGGCTTCAGTTACTGGCGGTATGAACCTACCTGCTGGCTTTAAACTGCCATTCTAATTAATGCGTACCAGTCACTTACTGGAGCATTTAATGGAAGCTTTACGCTGTCTACCGGGGGTTGGTCCTAAGTCAGCACAGCGTATGGCTTTTAGTTTGCTACAGCGTAATCGCCAAGGTGGTTTACAACTTGCAGATGCACTGAGTCAGGCTATGACTGAAATTGGACATTGCCGTGATTGTCGAACATTTACTGAAGATGATGTTTGTGCCATTTGTGAAAATCCTCGCCGCCAAGAAAACGGATTAATTTGTGTTGTTGAAAGTCCTGCGGATATTGTCGCAGTAGAAGCAACAGGACAATTTTCTGGCCGTTATTTTGTATTGATGGGGCACTTGTCACCACTTGATGGTATTGGACCTTCTGATATTGGTCTTGATCGTCTTGAAAATCGATTACAGCATGAAAATATCAGTGAAGTAATTCTTGCAACTAACCCTACGGTTGAAGGGGAGGCCACAGCGCATTACATTGCTGAGTTATGTCATGAATATGATGTACCGGCGAGCCGTATTGCTCATGGTGTTCCTGTCGGTGGTGAGTTAGAGCTTGTTGATGGTACAACGCTATCGCACTCATTAGCAGGGCGTCAGCGTTTATAGTCTGGCGAGAATAAATAAAAACCGCGCTCATATAGCGCGGTTTTTTTATGTGTTATTTAAAGCCTGTATTTTTTACAGCGAGTAAAGAATATTAGAGCCGTAGGTCAAACTGGTTAATAACAGTGAATTTTTGTTTATCACATCAATCCGACGGCTTTCTTGCGCATTCATTCTGAAAATATCTTTTACAACATTAAGTTGCTTATCATCAAAATCAATATTTGTACCAGATGTTACGTCTTTAAACTCTGTGGGCTCAGTAAGCAGATAGCCACCACTGACATCCCATTGACCGGATTCAGAAATATGAATCGTTACGGGCGTTGCTTTCTCACTATACAGCTCTAACGTCGTAATACGTGAATAGGTATGGTTAGGCAAATACACCATATTACTGCTTTGTTTTACTTTACGTAGTGTGCCTAAATTATCGAGTTGTGTTGGCTCAATGCGACTAAATGTCGTACTTTGCCATTCTCGCGACATTAGTAGCTGCTCTTGTTTGTAATCTGTTGAAAAATAAACCCAACTACAAACAGTGATAGAAATAGCAAGGATCCCAAAAGGCCAATACTTACGAATAATATGCGAGAAGGTAATAGGAGAATTTACTGGCATAATTTCACATTATCCTCATGGCTAGTCAGTAAACGTAAGGTGATGTTTTCCATTGGTACACTGCTGCTATGTAAGTAATTCAAATACAGTTGATTATTTTGTCCACCAGTGACGATGACTTCGGTTGGTTTACCTTCATCCTGATGATTTTTCAAATAATCACTGACGCAACTACTGATCATATTGTTCCAATCTTTCATCACTGGATTACTAATTGGCGTATAAATTTTTACGCCCTCAACTTGAAGAAGTGGACGAAAAGCAGCCGATTTTGGGGGCATACTTAAATTAACAACAACCGGTAATATTAAAGCGATCGCCAGTGCTATCCAACCAAGCCATGTTATCTTCGGTTTGGTTTCTATCGAGGGTGGTATCGATGATTCAGCCTCTGTTATTTGTTCAACGATCTCGCTATCTGTAACATCAACACTTGGTGTATCAAGAGGGGAAATATGTTCTGGATGCGGTAAAGTTTCTTGGGCTGCAACATTAGAATCCATGCCTTCTTCATCGACATAGGGATCGACAGTGGCAATGATTTGGTAACCACGTTTGGGCACAGTTTTTACAAATGCAGGCGACTTAGTTGAGTCTTTTAGTGCTTTACGCAACGTTGAAATAGCTTGTGTTAAACTTGAGTCATCGACTTCAAAGCCTTGTTCGCGCCAAACATAATCGTGAATACGCTGGCGAGTAATAATGAGGCTTGGATCTTCGATTAGAAGACTCAAGGCGCGGCTTTCATTACTGCCTAAACGAATTAACTCATTATTTTCTAGTTTATCAATTAAACTGTTATCGTTTGGATCAAAAATGAATCGTTGTCCGATTAAAAACTTTTTTGCGTGTGTGGGCATTTTTTAACCTTAGCAATGATCTTCTAATTATTCATTGTTCTATAAGTTTGCTGAATGGTTTCTTAATCTAAAAATATAAAACGGAATCTGAAAAAATATAAAAAATAAAAATCGTGTTATTTTAGGTTGAAATTATACCGTTTGACCATATTTATCTTAAAAATAACACCTAACAATTTCCAATGGAGTAGAGATGAGCGAGCAAGTAGTTGATAAAAATAAGGAAACTCGTGGTTTTCAGTCGGAAGTAAAACAATTACTTCACCTAATGATCCATTCACTTTACTCGAATAAAGAGATTTTCTTACGTGAATTGATCTCAAATGCGTCTGATGCGGCAGATAAGCTACGTTTTAAAGCCTTATCACAGTCTGATTTGTATGGTGACGATTCTAACCTATGCGTTAAGTTATCAATCAATGAGCAAGCGGGTACATTAACTATTAGTGATAATGGTATTGGTATGACTCGTGAGCAGGCGATTGAGCATTTAGGCACAATTGCTAAATCAGGTACGAAAGAATTCTTCTCTCAGCTAAAAGAAGATGAAAGTAAAGATTCGCAATTAATTGGTCAGTTTGGTGTGGGTTTTTACTCAGCATTCATTGTGGCAGATTCGGTAACGGTTAATACACGTGCAGCTGATGTTGCGGCTGATGAAGCGGTAAGTTGGCAGTCTGCTGGTGAAGGTGATTACAGTATTGAAACTATCACTAAAGCGAATCGTGGTACTGATATTATCTTGCATCTACGTGAAGATGATAAAGAGTTTTTAAATGAGTATCGCTTACGTGAAATCGTGGGTAAGTATTCAGACCATATTGGTATTCCTGTTCTTATTCAAACCGAAGAAAAAGACGAAGAAGGTAAAGTAACAGGAACAAAGTGGGATCAGATAAATAAGGCCCAAGCATTGTGGACACGTAATAAGTCCGACATCAGTGAGGAAGAATATAAAGAATTCTACAATCACGTTGCGCATGATTACGCAGAGCCTTTGGTATGGTCACATAACCGCGTTGAAGGTAAGCAAGATTACACTAGTCTGCTTTACATCCCGTCGACGGCACCTTGGGATCTGAATAATCGTGATGGTCAGCATGGTTTAAAACTGTATGTACAACGTGTATTTATTATGGATGATGCACAGCAGTTTATGCCGACATACCTTCGCTTCGTGCGCGGCTTAATTGATTCAAACGATCTGCCACTGAACGTATCGCGCGAAATTCTACAAGATAACAAGGTAACTCAAGCGCTACGTAAAGCGTGTACCAAGCGTGTGTTGCAAATGCTTGAGCGTATGGCGAAAAATGATGCTGAGAAGTATCAGACGTTCTGGAAAGCGTTTGGTCAGGTATTAAAAGAAGGGTTAGCTGAAGATTTTGCGAATCGTGACAAAATTGCCAACTTGCTACGCTTTAGCTCAACAGAAAATGACTCACAAGAGCAAACAGTATCGCTTGCCGATTACGTGAGCCGCATGAAAGAAAACCAAGATAAGATTTATTATCTAACCGCAGATAATTTTAATGCAGCGAAACATAGCCCACACCTTGAGCAATTCCGTGCTAAAGGGTTGGAAGTGATTTTGATGTACGATCGTATTGATGAGTACCTAATGGGGCACTTGCCAGAATTTGAAGGCAAGCAGTTCCAAGCGATTACTAAATCTGATCTTGATCTTTCAAGCTTTGACGATGAAGCAGTGAAAGAGAAGCAAAAAGAGACGGAAAAAGAGTTTGCTTCAGTGACTGAGCGAACAAAAGGTTACTTAGGCACACGTGTAAAAGATGTACGTGCAACGTTCAAACTTCATGACACACCAGCAGTTGTTGTGACAGATGAAAACGAAATGGGTACCCAAATGGCGAAACTGCTAGCAGCAGCGGGTCATGATGCGCCAGAGGTTCAATACATTTTTGAATTAAACCCTGAGCATGCATTGGTTAAGAAAATGGCAGATGAAGCAGATGAAGAAGTGTTTGGTCGTTGGGTTGAATTCTTGCTCGGTGAAGCGATGTTAGCTGAACGCGGTACGATGGAAGATCCTTCTCAGTTCCTTGCTGCAATTAACAAGTTGCTGATTAAATAACCAAATAACTTGCTTGTATCAAATACTATTCTGATAAAGCATGTAAACCAAGCCCAGTCATTGTACTGGGCTTGCGAGTCTCGCTTATTCAGTGTATTTTCACTTTTTTGCAAAAATTCCACTCTATTAAAGGGGATCACAATGCGCATCATTCTTCTGGGCGCTCCAGGTGCAGGTAAAGGTACTCAAGCTCAATTCATCATGGAAAAGTTTGGTATTCCTCAAATTTCAACTGGTGACATGCTACGTGCAGCTATCAAAGCGGGTACTGAACTAGGCAAGCAAGCGAAATCAGTGATCGATGCAGGTCAATTGGTATCTGACGATATCATTCTTGGTCTTGTAAAAGAGCGTATTGCGGCAGATGATTGCGCAAAAGGCTTCCTACTAGATGGTTTCCCACGCACAATTCCTCAAGCTGATGGTCTAAAAGAAAACGGTGTTAACGTTGATTACGTTATCGAGTTTGATGTGGCTGACGATGTGATCGTTGAGCGTATGGCGGGTCGTCGTGCTCACCTTCCTTCTGGTCGTACTTACCACGCTGTTTACAACCCACCAAAGGTTGAAGGTAAAGATGACGTAACAGGTGAAGATCTTGTTATCCGTGAAGACGACAAAGAAGAAACAGTTCGTGCACGTCTAAATGTTTACCACACACAAACTGCACCTCTTATCGAGTACTATGGTAAAGAAGCGGCAGCGGGTAACACGAAATACCTTAAGTTTGATGGTACACTTCCTGTTGCTGAAGTGAGCGCTGAGCTAGAAAAAGCATTAGCTTAATATTGATATAGGCTGTTTTAGATAGCTTGTAACAATGAAAAAAAACGGGCTTACCTATTGGTATAGTCCGTTTTTTTATGGTTTAAATAGGGGTTAATAAAGGCGGGATACGTCTTTTTCTGATCAAAGTGATCTAAAAGCGATCAGCCTTCGTTTAGCTTCGGTTGCATGATTAATATTTTTTGATCAGAAAGCTTGGTTTAGGACAGATAAGAGCGAAAACCGATGAATAAAGACAATAAAAAATACGGTGTATTGTTAGTTAACTTAGGTACGCCTGATGCACCGACGGCGGCTGGGGTGAAACAATTTCTATCTCAATTTTTACACGATCACCGTGTCGTCGATATGACTCGCTGGTTATGGTGCCCCATTTTACACGGCGTAATTTTGCCGATTCGCTCACCGAAAGTTGCTAAATTATATCAATCTGTTTGGATGGAAGATGGCTCACCATTGATGGTGTATTCAAAACGCCAACAAAAAGCATTAACAGAGATACTTCAAGCCCCAGTTGAACTGGGTATGACTTATGGTAACCCGAGTACTCAGGCTGGTTTGGAGCGTCTAAAGCAGCAAGGTTGTGATAAGGTTTTAGTTTTACCGTTATATCCTCAGTATTCAGGTACTACCACAGCTGCTGTATTTGATCGTATTGCGAAAGACTTAAAGTCCATATCGTATATCCCAGAGTTGCGCTTTATTAATCATTATTACGATCACCCTGATTATATTTCAGCGTTAGCCGAGACGGCTAAAACGGTGTGGGCAGAAAAAGGCGAGCCTGATTACTTATTATGTTCATATCACGGTATTCCTAAACGTTATGCTGATAATGGCGATCCGTATCCCGATCATTGTAATGGTACAACGGAGCTATTAGCGAAGATGCTTGAGATGCCGCGTGAAAAAATGAGCATGAGCTATCAGTCTATTTTTGGACGAGAAGAATGGTTAAAACCGTATACGGAAGGCACGATAAAATCATTGGCTGAGAAAGGCGTAAAACGCCTTGATGTTATGTGTCCTGCGTTCTCTGTTGATTGTTTAGAAACCCTTGAAGAAATTGCAGAGCAGTGCAAAGAAGTGTTCATTGAAGCGGGTGGGGTAGAATTTAATTTGATCCCTTGCCTTAATGATAGCCAGGCACATATTACAATGATGGAAAACTTGGTGAAACAACATGTTCAAGGTTGGGAATAGTCAGTTTTTATTCTGTAACTTACATTGACGATAACGTTTACGCTCTCATTTGTGTTGATATATCTCAAAACCAATGAGAGCTTTTGCTTTTATGTTCTATATTCTGTGATAGAATTCGCAAAATTTACAACTTGATAGCGCATAGACATGAAATTTCCAGGCCAACGAAAATCTAAGCATTACTTTCCGGTACATGCTCGCGATCCACTTTTAAGTCAAACGAAACAAGAGAAGCGTCTAGCACGTACTCATGTTGTAGGTATTGACCAAACATTGGTAGATATTGAAGCTTATGTGGATGATGAATTCCTGGAACGCTATGAGTTAAGTAAAGGCCATTCTTTGGTTATTACTGATGAAAAAGCAGAAGCGCTATATCAAGAGCTAAAAGAGAACAACCTTGTTACTCACGAGTTTGCTGGTGGCACGATTGGTAATACGCTACACAACTATTCTGTGTTAGCGGATGATAAATCTGTTCTTTTAGGCGTGATGAGTAAAGACATTGAGATCGGTAGCTACGCGTACCGTTACCTTTGTAATACATCAAGCCGCATGGATATGAACTACCTTCAACCTGTTGACGGTCCTATTGGTCGTTGTTTTGCTCTTATTTCAAAAGACGGTGAACGTACCTTCGCTATCAACGAAGGTAAGATGAACCAACTTGAACCTGATAGCATTCCTGAACATGTGTTTGAAAATGCGTCTGCACTTGTGTTAACGGCGTATTTAGTGCGTTGTAAGCCTGGCGATCCTATGCCAGCGGCAACAATGCGCGCCATTGAATATGCGAAAAAATACGATGTACCCGTGGTATTAACATTAGGTACAAAGTTCGTTATTCAAGACGATCCACAATGGTGGCGCGACTTCCTTCGTGATCATGTAACAGTTGTTGCAATGAATGAAGATGAAGGTGAAGCGTTAACTGGTGAGTCTGATCCGCTTGTAGCAGCTGATAAAGCATTAGAATGGGTTGATCTTGTTCTTTGTACTGCAGGCCCTGTAGGTTTATATACCGCAGGTTACACTGATGATAACGCTAAGCGTGAAACAAGTTTACCGTTACTTCCAGGTGATATTGCTGAGTTTAACCGCTATGAATTTAGCCGACCAATGCTTAAAACGGCGTGTGAGAATCCAATTAAGGCGTATTCACATATTGCTCCTTATATGGGCGGTCCTGAGCGTATTAAGAATACTAACGGTGCTGGTGATGGTGCACTTTCAGCATTACTGCATGATATGTCTGCAAACCGCTACCATAAAGAAAACGTGCCGAACTCGAGTAAGCACCAACATTCTTTCCTAACTTATTCATCGTTCTCACAGGTTTGTTTATATTCAAACCGTGTAAGCTACGAAGTCTTGGCTCAGTATTCTCCACGTTTATCTCGTGGTCTGCCAGAGCGTGAAGATAGTTTGGAAGAAGCATACTGGGAACGTTAAGTTTCATATAGATATAAAAAAACCGCCAACACATTTTAGTGCTTGGCGGTTTTTTATTAGCTGCAGTTTAGAGCAAACTTATTTTTTATAAGCTTCGTTATGTACAGCTGCTACTGCACGACCTGATGGGTCTGCTGCGTTCTTAAAGCTCTCATCCCATTCAATCGCTTTTGCACTTGAACAAGCAATCGATGGACCACCCGGTACACATTTTGCCGCACTTTCTAGCGGGAACAACTCTTCAAAGATCTCACGGTATGCGTAACCTTCTTTGGTTGTTGGTGTGTTGTAAGGGAAGCGGTAAGCCGCTGTTTCAAGCTGTTGATCCGTTACTTTTTCTTCAGCCACTTCTTTTAGCGTATCAATCCAGCTGTAACCTACACCATCAGAGAACTGCTCTTTTTGACGCCATGCGATAGATTCTGGTAAGTAGTGCTCAAAACACTCACGTAAGATGTGTTTTTCCATCTTACCGTTACCACACATTTTATCTTCAGGGTTCAGACGCATTGCCACATCGATAAATTCTTTATCTAGGAATGGTACTCGGCCTTCAACACCCCATGCCGCTAACGATTTGTTTGCTCGTGCACAGTCAAACATGTTCAGAGCAAGCAATTTACGTACAGTTTCTTCATGGAACTCTTTCGCGTTCGGTGCTTTATGGAAGTATAAGTAGCCACCAAAGATTTCATCTGCACCTTCACCAGAAAGTACCATCTTGATACCCATTGCCTTGATTTTACGACCCATTAGGAACATTGGGGTAGAAGCACGAATGGTTGTCACATCGTAAGTTTCAATGTGATAAATCACATCACGGATAGCATCTAGACCTTCTTGAATCGTGTAAGTCATTTCATGGTGAACGGTACCAATTTTATCTGCAACTTCACGCGCTGCTTTTAAATCAGGGGCACCTTCAAGACCCACGGCAAAAGAGTGAAGTTGAGGCCACCATGCTTCAGATTGGTCATTATCCTCAATACGCATTGCAGCAAAGCGTTTTGCCACAGCTGATGTAATTGATGAATCTAAACCACCTGATAGTAGTACACCGTAAGGTACATCTGTCATTAACTGACGCTTAATAGCGGCTTCTAATGCTTCAGTTAATTCTTCTTTGCTGGTTGAGTTACCTTGTACGGCTGCGTATTCATTCCAATCACGGGTGTAATACCGTTGTGGCTCGGCATCAGCACTACCGTAGTAACAACCAGGAGGGAATTCACTCACTGTTTTACACACAGGTACCAGCGCTTTCATTTCTGATGCAACATAGTAGTTACCGTTTTCGTCAAAGCCTTGGTACAACGGAATAATACCAATGTGATCACGACCTACAAGGTAAGTATCTTTTTCTTCATCGTACAGTACAAAGGCGAAAATACCGTTAAGCTCTTCAAGTAACTCTTCGCCCATATCTTGGTATAGCGCAAGAATAACTTCACAATCTGAATCTGTTTGGAAATCGTATTTACCTTCATAGCGAGCACGGATTTCTTTGTGGTTGTAGATTTCACCGTTAACCGCAAGAATTAATTTTTTATCTGGGCTATATAGCGGTTGTGCACCACTGTTTAAGCCAACAATCGCTAGACGCTCATGCGCAAGAATGGCATGTTCTGATGCATAAATACCTGACCAGTCTGGGCCGCGGTGACGAAGCTTTTTCGACATTTCTAATGCGATAGGACGCAATGCTGCTGCGTCGCTTTTAATGTCTAGGATCCCAAATACAGAACACATAGTAATACCACTCCAACGTTATCTTTTTATATCCATAAATCTTAGAAACACAGATGTAACCGAAAGGTTTATATAATGAAAATAAAACTTTTTATTTATGTGCGTTTCTCTTTGATTGTTAAAATTGCGTATTCTGAAGTAAATTGCAATAAAAAATCTTCAATCCATTAAAATAAAACGCCTTAGGTAAATATCATTCATTAAAATCGCCTTTAACTGAATTAAATCTAATTTGTTTGGCTTTTTGTTTAAAAAAAATAAACAGTAGTTGTTACCACTGTTTATTTTTTGCTGCGAAATAAGGGGGCGTACTTATAGGATTATGATTTGATTGCTGTTATGTCTGGCTTTAAGTGATCACATACATTACGAGCAAAACCACTGCCAGCCTCATTGAAGATGTTGAAGACGGCATCAATACCTTGTTCATACAGTAACTCTTCATCATCATTGTACTGAGCAATTGCTGCTATTTTACCTTGGAAATGACGAGCTTTAATTTGCTCCAAGGCATAAACATTCGCCTGACTATGAGGCATTGCTAATAAAATAAGAGTTATACGTTCTTTGCTGATCACCCGCGCCCAAAAATCAGGATCAGTCGCATCGCCTTGAATAACATTACGTCCTTCTTTGCGTTGCTTCTCTGCGGATTCCTCTCGGGTTTCAACGCCTATGATTTGCTTGCCGTAACGTGCTTGTAACTCATCATATGCCCCCGTGCCTATTCGACCCATACCAAGAATTAACACTTTTGATTGTCCAAGATCGATCAGTTTGTCATCGGCGTTGAGTTTTTCTGGTTCAAATTCTTTTAGCCATTTTGATGCTTCTGTATAAAGTTTATGGCTCACGCTGTTGAGAGGGGCTGCGAGCAAAAATGAAAAAGAAACGGCAATAGCGATAGCCACTAAAAAAGTACCCGGTAATAGTCCTAGCTTATAAGCCACACCACCGACAATTAAACCAAACTCGCTGTAATTAAATAGTGTTAACGTCGCGAGCATTGAGGTACGGACACGGTAACGACACAAATGGAATATGCCGTAGTACAACATGCCTTTAAGCGGTAATAAGAGTAGTAAAACAAATGCCATCAGTAACCCATTAAGCGTCGGGGTTTCTGACAGGCCAATATTTAAGAAAAAGCAAACAAGTAACAGCTCTTTAAAGTTAAAGAGTGATTTTGCCATTTCAGAAGACTTACTGTGTCCTGCCATTAGCATCCCGATCAATAGCGCACCCAAATCAGGCTTCATACCAACCAGTTTAAATAACCCTGCACCGAGCACTAGCGCAAGAGTAATGGCATAGAGTACCAGTACTTCACCGTGACCTGCTTTGTCTAAGATCTTGTATAGGATAGGGCGAATTAACGGTAGGGCGAAAAGTCCAAGCGCATACACTTCTGGCATTTTTCCACTTGAGATAGTCAAGAATATAACGGCGAAGATATCTTGCATGACCAGAATACCGATAGAGACGGTACCGTACTTTGCATTTAACTCGCCTTTTTCTTGTAACAGCTTAATGGCAAATACTGTACTGGAAAAAGACAGCGCAAACCCGATAAGAATTAATTGGCTTAACGCCATGTCGCTGAACATGGTTAAACCAAGCTGTTTTAATACCAATAAACAGAGGGTAAATAAGGTTGTTGATAAGAGATTATGTAAGGTAGCACCACCCCAAACTTCTTTTTTAAGTAAGGACTTCACATCCAGCTTTAAACCAATGGTAAAAAGAAGCAGTGTTACCCCTAAGTTAGCTAAGGTTTCTAAAGTAGGTGTAGAAGTAAAGCCAAAACTGTTAAGACTAAAGCCTGCAACAAGAAAACCCACAAGAGGGGGGAGTTTGCAACGTAGAGCAATAAAACCAATGATAAAAGCGGTAAGTATGTAGATAAATTCCATATCTTGTACAACATCCTTGCAAGATAACAATCTGGAGAAATAGTGTGAAGCTGATGAGATTAGGGGCGTATTAAATCAATACGCCCCTTTGCTCTGAATTTATATGGTGCTGTGATTAGTCTTCTAATAGAAGCTGTAATAATACACCGTTTAACATGGCGCGTTTGATCATTGAAAATGCACCTATGGTCGGCTGGTTATAAAGCTCAGATGCAACAACCGGTAAGTCATGATGAAATCTTGAGAGTGATTGTGTTTCAACACAACGTCGAATCGCTGGAAAAACAATCTCTTGGGCATGAGTAATGTTACCCGCAAGAATGATTTTTTGAGGGTTGAACAAATTGATGGTCATCGCAAGAGCTTTGCCCAATTGATTTCCAACTTTTATCAACGCTTGGGTTGCTAACTCATCACCATCATTTGCCGCATTACAAATCGCAAGCATTGTTATATCTTCAAGCGCTTGTAATGAACTTGGATAGCCTTGGTCGAGCAAATGTTGAACATTTTTAACTATTGCGGGATCGGCTGCGACTGTTTCTAAACAACCAAAATTACCGCATTGGCATTTATCGCCTAAAGGATCGATTTGAATATGGCCGATCTCGCCCACGTTACGGTTAAAGCCCAAGAATACTTGACCATTAACAATAATACCGGCACCTGTACCGTTGTGAACACTGACTAGAATTGAGTCTTTACAATCGCGGCTTGCACCGAAGTAATGTTCAGCTAGCGCTAGGCCTCGAATATCATTACCGACAAAACAAATAACACCGAATTGTTTTTTAATAATGTCAGCTAATGGAAAGTCATCAATTTCAATATGTGGCATATATTCCACAATACCATGCTCAGGGTTCACTAAGCCGGGGAGCGTAATACCAAATGCAACCAATTCTTTCATTACATTTTGGTTATTACTGATGAAATTTTGGATATGCTCAAGTAAACCATCAATTAAGGCTTGTTGGCTGGTATAAGAAAATGGGTGAGCGGTACCTGTTATATGGTTACCACTTAAATCATAAAGGGTTATTTCAATGTAATTTCGACCAATACGCACCGCAATAGAATGAAATGCTGCTGATTCAGTTGTCAGCGATATTGCCCGTCTACCGCCGGTTGATGCTTGTTGCGCGACCTCTTTGATTAGGCCGCGCTCAAGTAGTTGGCGGGTTATTTTAGTAACACTGGCAGGAGCAAGCTGACTAACATCAGCCACCTGAATACGTGAAATAGGGCCCTGCAAGTCAATCAAGCGATAAACAGCTGCACTGTTTAGCTGTTTTACGAGATCAACATTACCAATTTGTCCGCCTGTCATAATTAGCTCTGTTTGTATTCACCATTAACAATTGTCGCCTGAACATGATAATCGCGATCAAACACAGTAAGATTTGCTACCATGCCTTTTCTTATAGCCCCAAGTTTCTTGTCTACACCAATAGCGCGAGCAGGATAAAGTGTGGCCATACGAATCGCTTCGTCCAAGGCGATACCTACATGTTCAACACTATTTTGAATTGCTTCAATCATTGTCAGTGCTGAACCACCAAGTGTGCCTTCTTCAGTTACACACATGCCGTTTCGGTAATATACCTTTGTCCCAGTAAAAAGAAAGCTATCGATGTTTGCACCTGCTGGAGCTGTGGCATCGGTCACTAAAACTAAACGCGTATTCTTCATTTTATGAGCCATGCGGATATTGGCATAGTCAACATGGAAACCGTCAGCAATAACGCCTGTATAGATTTCACTGCTATCGTAAATAGCGCCAACTAGACCTGGCGAACGACCTTCTACTGGACTCATCGCATTGAATAAATGCGTAGTAAAACTAATACCGAGATCGAAGCCTTGTCTTGCTTCTTCGTATGTCGCATTACTGTGTCCTGCCGATACGACAATACCTGAATCAATCAGTTTCTGAATATGCTCAGGTGAATTCAGTTCAGGTGCGAGAGTGACTTTAGTAATAACATCAGCATTATCACACAAGAACGCAATCATATCGTCACTCGCTGGACGAATGAAATCCGGGCGGTGAACCCCTTTCTTTACAACATTAATATAAGGGCCTTCTAGGTGTAGGCCTAATGCTTGATTGTGGTATTTTGCTTGATAGTCACGAATAGCTGAAACTGCACGTTTCATGTCTTCGTCGGGGGAGGTGATAAGCGTAGGGAGAAAGCTAGTACAACCTGATTTTAGGTTGGCTTGGTGCATAATATCAATGGCTTCGGCGGTGGTTTCATTGTTGAACATCACCCCTCCACAACCATTTAATTGTAAGTCAATAAAGCCAGGAGAGAGGTTTGCACCATGAAGATCGATAGTGTCGATGCCATCGAGTAAATGATTAATCGGGCAGATTGCATGAATGTTCACGCCGTCAATAATGACGGCGTGGTTATTCAGCACTTCGCTACCGGTAAAAATATTACAGTTGGTAAGCGCGTACATGAATATTCCTTAATAGGATTAAAGGTGGTTAATATTTTCCGCTTCTAGTTCTTGGAAGTACTTAACGGTCTTCACTTTTAGCTCTTGAGTTGATGGCTCATCACAAACAATCATTGATTTAGGATGTAGCTGCAGTGCAGATACTGTCCATAGGTGATTGACACTGCCTTCAACCGCAGCTTGTAGTGCCTGTGCTTTGTTGTGGCCAGTGATAAGGATCATGACTTCTTCAGAATCTAGTAATGTACCAACACCGATAGTTAGCGAGTACTTAGGTACTTGGTTGATATCGCCATCGAAGAAGCGAGAGTTAGCAATACGCGTTTCGTGCGTTAGTGTTTTGATTCGTGTACGAGATGCTAATGATGATGCTGGCTCATTGAAAGCAATGTGGCCGTCGTTGCCTACACCGCCCATGAATAGGTTGATTTTACCGTAAGATTTGATCTTATCTTCGTAACGTTGGCATTCAGCAACGTGATCTTCTGCGTTACCATCAAGAAGGTTAATGTTCTCTTCTTGGATGTCAACGTGGTTGAAGAAGTTGTTGTACATGAAGTTACGGTATGATTCTGGGTGATCTGCAGGCATGCCTACGTACTCATCCATGTTGAAAGTAACAACATGTTTAAAGCTTACTTCACCAGCTTGGTATAGCTCGATAAGACGTTTGTAAGTTGCAAGTGGTGTACCACCAGTTGGTAGACCCAATACAAATGGACGCTCAGCTGATGGTTCGAATTTATTGATACGATCTGCGATGTAGCGAGCTGACCATAAACCAACATCTTTAGCGTTATTTAGCGGGATTAGTCTCACGTTGATACCTCGTTGAAGAAAGTTAAAACAGGAAAAATCTTAGCGACATAGCGCCTTTGTTTCGAATGATAAAATAAGTTTTATGATCGAGCTAGCAAAATCACTCAGTTCTAACCTCCGTCGGTGATTGAGATCACAAATGATGAGCTTTTAATTTGCGGGGCGAAATTAATTTCTTAAACTGCGGATAACTTAATACGGATAGCTTATAAACAGTTATTTAATTACATCTAAGAAAACCATAGGGGGAACTAAGGGTGAATATTCTTGGATATTTTCAAAAAGTAGGTAAGGCATTAATGGTGCCAGTTGCAGTACTTCCTGCAGCGGCAATCTTAATGGGTATCGGTTACTGGATTGATCCGAACGGCTGGGGTGCAAACTCTGCATTAGCTGCTTTCTTGATCAAGGCTGGTGCGGCAATTATTGATAACATGTCTGTACTGTTTGCAGTGGGTGTTGCATACGGCATGTCTAAAGATAAAGATGGTGCAGCAGCACTTTCTGGTTTTGTAGGTTTCCTTGTGGTAACAACGCTTCTTGCACCGGGTGCAGTCGCGCAAATCCAAGGTATTGACCCAAGCGCAGTTCCAGCTGCATTTGGTAAAATCAATAACCAATTCGTAGGTATCTTAGTCGGTATCGTATCAGCTGAGTTGTACAACCGTTTCTCAAACGTAGAACTACACAAAGCACTAGCGTTCTTTAGTGGTAAGCGTTTAGTACCAATTCTAACATCTATTGCTGGTATCGTTATTGCAGGTATCTTGATGGTTGTTTGGCCATCAATTTACGGCGGTCTAGTACA
This sequence comes from Photobacterium sp. GB-56, assembly GCF_003026105.1. Lineage (GTDB taxonomy): Bacteria > Pseudomonadota > Gammaproteobacteria > Enterobacterales > Vibrionaceae > Photobacterium. The sequence continues at coordinate 240,663 of NZ_PYNW01000001.1, forward strand.
TTTTGGTGAAAGCATCCAAGGTATGGGTTCTGTAGGTGCGGGTCTATATGCATTCTTCAACCGTCTATTGATTCCTGTAGGTCTTCACCACGCACTAAACTCAGTATTCTGGTTTGACGTAGCAGGTATTAACGATATTCCTAACTTCCTAGGCGGCGCGAAATCAATCGCTGAAGGTACAGCAACTCCAGGTGTCACTGGTATGTACCAAGCTGGTTTCTTCCCAATCATGATGTTTGGTCTACCAGGTGCGGCACTTGCGATGTACCACACTGCGAAAGCGAAGAATAAAGAGCGCGTAGCATCTCTACTACTAGCTGCTGGTTTTGCATCATTCTTCACAGGTGTTACTGAGCCGCTAGAATTTGCATTCATGTTCCTAGCACCAGTACTGTACGTAATTCACGCAGCACTAGCGGGTCTATCTGTATACATCGCAGCATCTATGCAGTGGATTGCAGGTTTCGGTTTCTCTGCAGGTCTAGTTGATATGTTCTTGTCATCACGCAACCCACTAGCTGTTCAGTGGTATATGCTGATTGTTCAAGGTATTGCATTCTTCTTCATCTACTACTTTGTATTCCGCTTCGCGATTGTTAAGTTCAACCTTAAAACGCCTGGCCGTGAAGACGACGAAGAAGAGACTTCATCAGTTGCAGGTTCTGCAGAAACTAGCGAGCTAGCGAAGCAGTACTTAAAAGCACTGGGTGGTCACGGTAACCTAGAGAACATTGATGCTTGTATTACACGTCTACGCCTAACGCTAAAAGACAGCAGTCTTGCTAACGAGAAAACGTTAAAAGCACTAGGTGCGATGGGTGTAGTTAAACTAGGTTCAAATAACCTTCAGGTTATCCTTGGCCCTCTAGCTGAAATTGTTGCTGGCGAAATGAAGAAAATCCCAGCGTCAGAAGATCTATCTTCTGTAAAACTTCCATAATTACCTGAATTCTTCAGTAATTAAGTAATACCGCAAGACCTTTAATAAAACCGGCCTTATTATTTTCAAACATGGAATGATAGGGCCGGCATTTTGAGTACCCAACGTTTGGGCTCGTATTGATTTTCTCTTCACTTTTTTAGAAGAGATATCGGGAGAAAGGAATATATCATGACTATTAAACTTACGGCGTTAGCATCTTTTATTGCATTAGCGGTGACGGGTTGTGCAAGTAAAGGAAACAATGATCAAACTGTAGTAAATAACCTAGCGTCAAACCTAGATCTTAACTACGAAGTCGCTATTCAGCACGGTGCAGAAGAAGGCTTGCCATGTAAAACACTGGGTGCGGAATGGGCATCATGTGATTTGATTAATTTAACGCTGGAAAATAAAGGTCCAGCGGTGACGAATAAAGATTGGAAAATTTACTTCAGCAGTATTCGTCAAATCCTAGAAGTGCAGAATGATCAATTCAAAGTTACTCATGTAACAGGTGATCTACACACACTAGAGCCAACAGATAAGTTCGATGGTTTTGCTGAAGGTGAAAAGGTTGTTATCCCTTACATCGGTGAATATTGGACTTTATTTGAAAATGATTACATGCCTCGTGCATATGTAACAGCAGGTAATGCAGAACCAAAAACAATTGTTAGCACAGATACAGCTAACCCTGCAGATTACTTAACGCCATTAAAAGGCGATCAATTTAAGCGTGTTAAAGCGGATAATAACGTATTAGCGACACCAGAAACACGTTTTGAGAAAAACAGCGATGTAAACTTAGTGGCTTCTGAAGAAGTAGCTGGCACTATTTTACCTACACCGCTAAGTACTAAATTAACTGGCGATACTGTTTCTCTAGCTAACGGTATTAAGATCGACAACCTAACGCTACCTGCTGACATGATGGCTGCAGTAGAGGCTCGTTTAGCACAGCTTGGTGTGAACGCGCAGGGTGAATACCCAGTAAAAGTAACAATTTTACCGGGTTCGTTTAAGAAGGATCAGCAAATTGTTGGTGCTTATAAGCTAGACGTAACTAAGAAGGGCGCCACCGTTACTGGTTTTGATAACCAAGGTGCGTTCTACGGTATGCAGTCTCTGATCTCACTGATGTCTACCGGTGCAGATAACAGCATTCCAACATTAAATGTATTGGACGCACCACGTTTTGATTATCGTGGTGTAATGGTTGATGTGGGTCGTAACTTCCACTCTAAAGAAGCGATCCTACGTACGCTAGATCAAATGGCAGCGTACAAGATGAACAAATTCCACTTCCACCTATCTGATGATGAAGGTTGGCGTATCGAAATTCCGGGTCTTCCTGAATTGACAGAAATCGGTGGTAAGCGTTGTCATGATTTATCAGAAACAAGCTGTCTTCTTCCTCAACTAGGCTCAGGCCCAACATCTGAGAACGATGGTTCAGGTTTCTACAGCAAGCAAGATTACTTAGATATTCTAAAATATGCGAAAGCACGTGGTATCGAAGTGATCCCTGAAATTGATATGCCAGCTCACGCGCGTGCAGCGGTGGTAGCAATGGAAGCGCGTTACAAGCGTCTAGCTGCTGAAGGCAAGATGGATGAAGCGAATGAATATCGCTTGATGGATCCACAAGATACGTCAAACGTAACGACAGTACAGTTCTACGATAAGCGTAGTTTTATTAACCCATGTATGGATTCGTCAGCAAAGTTTGTTGATAAAGTCATTACTGAAATTCAAGCAATGCATAAAGACGCGGGTATGCCGCTAAATACATGGCATTTCGGTGGTGATGAAGCGAAGAACATCAAGTTAAATGCAGGCTTCCAAGATATTAACGCTGCAGAGCAAACAGCTTGGACGGGTTCAATTGATCAATCTAAGCAAGATAAGCCATACCAAAAATCACCAATGTGTCAGAAATTGATCGCAGAAGGTGTGGTAAGTGATTACGATCGTCTACCAAGCTACTTTGCTGAGCGTGTAAGTGCTGTGGTTAATAGCAAGGGTATTGAGAATTTCCAAGCATGGCAAGATGGCTTGAAGTACTCGAAAGATGCGAAAGCATTTGACACAGATAACGTACGTGTGAACTTCTGGGATGTTCTATACTGGGGCGGTGGTGCATCTGCATACGAGTGGGCTAACAAAGGCTATGATGTTGTAGTATCAAACCCAGATTACGTATACATGGATATGCCATATGAAGTAGATCCATCAGAGCGCGGTTACTACTGGGCAACACGTGCAACAGATACACGTAAGATGTTTGGTTTTGCACCTGCAAACTTACCTCAGAACGCAGAAACATCACTCGATCGTGATGGCAATGGCTTTGCAAGTAAAGGTACGGTTGAATCGAAAGGCTTCCACGGTCTGTCTGCTCAGCTTTGGAGTGAAACTGTAGGTAACGATGATCAATACGAGTACATGGTATTCCCTCGCGTACTAGCAGCAGCTGAGCGTGCATGGCACAAAGGTGAGTGGGAAAATGAGTACCAAGCAGGTGTTGAATACTCACAAGACTCAAACCTTGTGGACAAGAAAGCCCTTCACAACGAGTGGGAGCGTTTTGCTAACGTTCTTGGTCAACGTGAACTAGCTAAACTTGATGCGGCAGGTATTCAGTACCGTGTACCAGTACCTGGTGCAAAAATTGAAAATGGTAAACTTGCAATGAACGTAAGTATGCCTGGCTTAGCACTACAATACTCAACGGACGAAGGCAAAACGTGGAACACTTACAATGCGAAAGCACAACCAAGTGTAACGGGTAAAGTTGAAATCCGTGCAGTAAGCGCAGACGGTAAACGTTTCAGCCGTGTAACATCACTATAAGTTACGATGTAAACACGCTTTAACTGTTAAAATATCAGCCGGTGAAGGGAAACCTTCATCGGCTTTTTTTATTAAGTTAGGTAAAAATCATGGCTATCAAATTAATGGTCATGTTTTTAATGCGCCTAATTAGGGCATTAATGTATAGTGGTAGGATACAAACTCCGTTATTACGGGGCTTTTTTATCCATATCGACAAACAATGCATACTATTTGTTGAGTCATGAGCCATATTTATGGATCATATACAGTTCTCAATCCTGTAAGCACACGAGGTGTAATTGATGAGTGAATCTGAAGCTCGTCCAACTAACTTTATCCGCCAAATTATTGATGCGGATTTAGCAAGTGGCAAACATACAAGCGTACATACCCGATTCCCGCCGGAGCCGAATGGTTACCTGCATATCGGCCATGCTAAATCTATTTGTTTGAACTTCGGTATTGCTCAGGACTATCAGGGTCAATGTAATCTTCGTTTTGATGATACTAACCCTGAGAAAGAAGACATCGAATACGTTGAGTCTATTAAGAACGATGTTAACTGGTTGGGCTTTGAGTGGAGCGGTGAGATTTGTTATTCATCAAACTACTTCGATAAGCTATACGGGTTCGCAATTGAATTAATTAATAAAGGCTTAGCGTACGTTGATGAGCTAAGTCCAGAGCAGATGCGTGAGTACCGTGGCACATTAACTGAGCCAGGTAAGCATAGCCCATACCGCGATCGTAGCGTTGAAGAAAACTTAGCTCTATTCGACAAAATGAAGAACGGTGAAGTTGAAGAAGGCAAAATGTGTCTTCGTGCGAAGATCGACATGGCATCACCATTTATGGTTATGCGCGATCCAGTGATCTACCGTGTACGTTTTGCGACTCATCATCAAACGGGTGATAAGTGGTGCATTTACCCAATGTACGACTTCACACACTGTATTTCTGATGCGCTAGAGGGCATTACGCACTCTATTTGTACCCTTGAGTTCATGGACAACCGTCGTCTATACGATTGGGTTCTTGAAAACATCACTATCGATTGTACACCGCATCAGTATGAGTTTAGCCGTCTAAACCTTGAATACACTGTGATGTCGAAGCGTAAGCTGAACCAACTTGTGACTGATAAATTGGTTAATGGTTGGGATGATCCACGTATGCCAACTATTTCTGGTCTGCGTCGCCGTGGTTTCACACCGGCATCTATGCGTGAGTTCTGTAAGCGTATCGGTGTGACTAAGCAAGACAACACTATCGAGATCAGCTCACTAGAATCTTGTATTCGTGACGATCTAAACGAAAACGCACCACGTGCAATGGCGGTTCTTGATCCTGTTAAAGTTGTGATTGAAAACTTTGATGGTGAGACAGAAATGCTTACTGTCGCTAATCATCCGAATCAACCTGAAATGGGTTCGCGTGAAGTGCCATTTAGCCGCGAGCTATACATTGAGCGTGAAGATTTCCGCGAAGAAGCGAATAAGAAATACAAGCGTTTAGTGTTAGGTAAAGAAGTTCGCTTACGTGGCGCTTATGTGATTCAAGCGGATCGCATCGAAAAGGATGCGGAAGGTAATATCACCACAATTTTCTGTTCTTACGATAAAGATACATTAGGTAAGAACCCAGCAGATGGTCGTAAAGTAAAAGGTGTTATTCACTGGGTATCAGCAGAAGCGGGTATTCCAGCAGAAATTCGTTTATACGATCGCCTATTTACAGTACCAAACCCTGGTGCGGCAGATGATTTTGTATCAGTGATCAACCCTGACTCTCTAACAGTAGTTAACGGTTTCGTTGAACCATCATTGGTTGCTGCTGAAGCTGAAAAAGCTTACCAATTTGAGCGTATGGGTTACTTCTGTGCAGATAACAAAGACTCAAGCCCTGAGCATTTAGTCTTCAACCGCACAGTCGGCCTTCGTGATACTTGGGCGAAAATTGGCGACTAATTCAGTCTCTGATTTCAGCTAATAAAAACCGCATCGCTCTTGTGATGCGGTTTTTTATTAATAGCTATCTAAATCGATGATATAACATGGCTATTAATGTCCAGAGTTAATGACTTGCTCCGTAATATTCCCCGCAAGCTCAGCATTGCTTAATTTGAAGAAAATCATTTTGCCTGATTTTTGAATATCTTGGGTGTTGTATTTAAATTGACTAAATATATCTCCCCATTGATAGCGAACGAAAGTCTCACCTGATTGTAAATGCCTATTTACCGAATACTCTGTTGCGTAACCTGTCATTTTACCGTTAATAGGGCGGTTTGGCGCATCATGAGGAATACGAAACATCGTTGACTCGAGCTTTAAAATGCCATTGATGATGCTCGTTGGTTCTTTTAAGTGCTCTGAAAAATAGGTGGCATGAACGAAACGATCTTCAGGATTAGTGTTACCGCCAGTGCCTAAATTTGTTTGGCTCCATTGTTGATCTTGTTCGCCCCATCCACGTGCAGAACGTTTAATATTCGCAAGGTGTTGGGCATAACCAGGCTGATTTGTCATGACGGTATATTGTTTTCCATGCCAAATTTGAGGTTTGCCCTCACGCCATTCAATAATAGCGCTGTCGCCCGTTGGATCTTGGAAAGATAAATGCAGAGCAATGCGAACAGGAATTCCTTCAATAAATTCTTCGTTAGGGGCAAGTGCGGTGGCTGCTTTTACAACATCATTCACTGTTTTATGTTGCGACAACATATGGCGAAGGTAGGTAATTGCGCCATCGGTTTGTTTATTATTCCCTTTGCCGAGATCCATTCCACCATCATAAAGAATATTACCACTGAGCCCTTGTGAGTTAATACCATCCATTAGAACACCGTAAGCAGTGATCCCCGTGACAGCAAATTTGGATGTAACAAGGTTCTTATTACTTAGGTGCGTTGTGTATTCTGAACCTTGAGGAAAGTTTGCTAAGTAAGGGTTTGTGGATTCAGACCAATCCATAGTACGAGAAACAAAGACACCATGATCTTCTGTTTGCCAAAGGATACGAGTACAAGCATTCGCGTTAGATATTAGGCTTGAAAGAGATAGGGTGGTGATTAATGCGAGTACTAATGGTTTTACTTTCATCTATAACATCCATATAAAATAGTTGGCATAGATATATAGTAAAAAACACCATTTTGTAATGTGGTTATTTGTAACAATGTTTGAAAGGTGAACTAAGTATCAAATAAAAAAGCCAGTGGAAATACACTGGCTCTTTTAAAGTATTACTTTGGGTCGTGAAGAGTTTCATCTTCGGCGCAATTGCCTTTCATGCAATGACCATATAGATATAGGCTATGATTTGTTAAGCGAACATTGAAGCTTTCTGCAATTTGTTTTTGACGATCTTCGATGATGTCATCTGAAAACTCGATAACTTTACCACAATCTAAACAAACTAGATGATCATGGTGGTGTTGAGTTGATAGTTCGAAAACAGATTTACCACCTTCAAAATGATGTCGTGTGACAATGCCTGCATCATCAAACTGGTTGAGTACGCGATAGACTGTAGCTAGGCCAATTTCTTCGCCAATATCGATAAGTTTTTTGTACAAGTCTTCAGCACTGATGTGTTGGCAATCAGGTTCTTGCAGTACTTCCAAAATTTTAAGGCGTGGAAGAGTAACTTTTAAGCCTGCTTGTTTTAGCGCATGATTATTATCTGACATCAAAATTTCCTATTGGCTATCCGCAAAGGTGTTGCAGTAGTCTTTTTCATTTCTAACTATTATAAGTGACGCAACGATAACAATAAACCTTAAAAGCAGAGGAAACTAGGAGATATGTATAATTTCTAGTGTTTGAATGTATGTAAAATTTATGTAAATATAAACTCATCGTACCAGATGGGGGCTTTCATATTGTTTAACGTTTATAAGCCAAGTGTTGTGAAATGTGCGCTGAATCTATGGCCACCCTTTTGGGGGGCGGGTATTAAGATTATGACGATCAGTGATGATTTTCGATATGTTCGTATAAAATTGAAGCTGCGCTGGTGGAATAAGAATGCAAACCGTACACAGTATGGTGGAAGTATTTTTTCACTTACAGATCCTGTTTATTCTTTGATGTTAATGGGCATACTTGGACGTGAGTATTTTGTCTGGGATAAACAAGCAAATATCAACTTTATTCAACCGGGCGATAGTGATTTAACCGCTGATTTTGTGATTTCTGAACAGTGTATTGAAGAGATAAAGCAAGTAACAAAATCTGGTGATAAGTATTTTCCCTCTTTTACGGTCAATGTATTAAATAGTCGAGGGGAGTTAGTTTCTCAAGTTGAGCGAACCTTATATGTAAGGAAAAAACCAGAATATCGAACGGAATCGAATGCGATATCTTGAGTGAAAATATCGCTAAAAAGATGTATAAAAAAACGCGCTTGATAAGCGCGTTTTTTTGATGATCTCAATGCGATTAATCAGCAAGTTCTGCTAAGCACATTTCATCATAAATTTGCTCAACCCATTGCTTAACACGCTGTGCTGTAAGCTCTGGTTGGCGATCTTCATCAATACATAAACCTACGAAGTGGTTGTCATCAACAAGTGCTTTTGAAGCTTCAAACTCAAAGCCTTCTGTTGAGAAGTTACCCACAACAGTTGCACCGCGACCTTCAACGATGTCACGCACAGTACCCATCGCATCACAGAAATATTCTGCGTAATCTTCTTGGTCACCACAACCGAAGATAGCCACAAGTTTAGTTGAAAAATCAACTTGCTCAAGCTCTGGGAAAAAGTCATCCCAATCACACTGTGGTTCACCGTAGTACCAAGTAGGAATACCAAGTAGCAATAGATCAAAGTTGTCGATATCTTCTTTGCTGCTTTTTGCGATATCTTTTACTTCAACTAGCTTGTCACCAAGTTGCTTTTGAATCATTTTAGCGACAGCTTCGGTATTACCTGTGTCGCTACCAAAGAAGAGTCCAACGCTTGCCATAGTAGAGATTACCCGTATATAAATAGTTAACTGCTGCATCGCAGTTTACAGAAATCAGTAGAAACGGTGCAATGATAATTACTGTTTACTGACGTTTTGTATATTTTTTCGTCTAAACGGTAGCATTACCCGCAAGAACTAAGTGTTTAGGTGTTGATATAATCATCATAAGTTACACAATTAACGCTAATAATTAAATCCCAGTACCTTCCCATCTTAGCTGAATAATGCCTTTGGTTATAAATCCAGCACAGCCAGAAATTAGACTAGCCGAACAACTTTTTGTCTAAAAGGAGGGACATTACCTTGTTTTAAGAAATCTTTTATTGCCATACCGAGAAAGAAAAAATAGTGGTAAAAACAAGATCCAGCCCAATAGATTTAATTAAGTCTATGTATCCATAAAGCATAACAAATCCTTTTGATATATACCCAAGTAACCTCAAAATACTTGGTATTTAAAGTCATTCAGGTATATCAATCTAGTGAGACTATAGCATAGTTAAAAAAGGTATTTAACACTGTGGTTATGCAATATCTCGTTGCTAGTGAGCATGCTAACAACGAGATAAGCCATGTTATTTATTTATCAAGGAAGTTTGTGATGATACGGGTCACCGTTTCAGGTTTTTCGGCATGGAGCCAATGTCCAGTATTTGCCACCATATGTGCTTTGGCGTGAGGGAATTGGCGCATAATTTCATCCCGATATTCTGGCATGATATAGTCAGATTCTTGGCCTTTAATAAATAATGTCTTGCCTTTGAATGGCTCTACAGCAGGCTGCCAGCCCATAATGGTGCTGTAGTTGGCAATAATCCCATCAACATTAAATCGCCATTGGTAATGTTCACCCTGTTTGGCGAGAGATTTAAGTAAAAATTGTCTAACACTGGCGTCTTCAACATATTGAGCAAGAAACTGTTCGGCCTCACTACGCTTGGTAATGGTATGTTTATTCACTTCTTGTAAACCATTAAACACATTTTGATGCCGATGTGTTTGATAGCTAACCGGAGCCATATCCAATACAACCAAATGTTCTAAGTGATTTGGTGCTAATGCAGCCAATGCCATGGCTACTTTTCCACCCATTGAATGACCAATTACCGAAAATTGATCAATATCTAATTGGTTGATCACATTCAGCACATCTTGTGCCATATCCTGATAGGTAAAATGATCACTGTGTGGGGACAATCCATGGTTACGAAGATCAACGCTAATTACTTTATAGTTATTTTTCAAATATCTGGCTAAAAGCCCTAGATTAGCAGCACTGCCGAATAAGCCATGGATCAAAATGATCGTTTTTCCATCGCCTTCAACTTGATAATGAAGATTCACTGACTATTTTCTCTAATTAGTTGTGGTATTTACCGTAGAGTATAACCTCGGATCAAGCTATAATCGTAGCCAGATTTTTTAACGGAACGATAATGAATAATACGATGAAGACTATTGAAGTAGACGAAGAACTATATCGTTATATTGCTAGCCAAACTCAACATATTGGTGAAAGTGCTTCTGATATTTTGCGTCGCTTGCTTATGGTACCTGAAGAGCAACTACTACAGCAGCCTGCTGTGGTAATGCCTGTTCGTCCGAAAGGGATCGTTGTTAGTAAAGATGCTGGCAATGTACCAACGATGGATCGTGTTAAAGAAATGCGAACAGTATTGATCTCTGATGAATTTGCCGCACAAGAAAAAGCAATTGGTCGTTTTATGATGATCTTGTCTTCTTTGTATAGCATTGATGCAGAAGGCTTTGCTGAAGCTGCTGCAATTAAAGGTCGTACCCGCGTTTACTTTGCTCATGATGAAGAAACGTTACTAGCAAGTGGTAAAACGACGAAACCTAAGTCGATTCCATCAACACCATTCTGGGTGATTACAAATACAAATACTGAGCGTAAGCGTCAAATGATTGACCAGCTGATGACTAAGATGGGATTTGGTTCAGACATTATTGATAAGGTATGTGGCGAAATCTAATTGTCAGATATTGAGGTCAAATAACAAGGATAAAACTATGGCTATTCATCCTCGTGCTGGGCAACGAGCTCAGCAAGAAGATATGCATAACATTCCAGCACTTATCGCTAATTATTTTCTTATAGAGCCAAGTGCTCAAGATGCATCTCAGCAAGTAGAGTTTGGTACTTCAGGTCATCGAGGAACAGCAGATAAAGGCACATTTAATCAGCATCATATTTGGGCCATTGCACAAGCCATTGCTGAAGTGCGTGCTGAAAATGGAGTGATGGGGCCACTTTTTTTAGGAAAAGATACCCATGCATTATCAGAGCCTGCTTTTACTTCAACATTAGAAGTACTTGTTGCTAATAATGTTCAAGTTGTTATTCAACAAGGTAAGGGATATACCCCGACACCTGGCATTTCTCACTCTATCCTTTGTTACAACAAAGCACATGATGATAAAGCTGATGGTATTGTTATCACGCCATCGCATAATCCACCTCAAGATGGCGGTATTAAATATAATCCTGTCCATGGTGGACCCGCTGAAAGTGAATTAACAACAGCTATTGAACGCCGTGCTAATGAAATCATTGCAAACGGTTTGGTAGATGTTAAGCGTGTATCTATTGTCGACGCTTTAGCTTCACAACTTGTTGTTGAGCAAGATTTAGTTGCACCGTATGTCGCAGATCTTGTAAATGTTATAAATATGGACGCGATTCAAAAATCAGAGCTGAAGTTGGGTGTAGATCCTCTTGGTGGTTCTGGTATTGAATACTGGCGTCAAATTGCCGCATATTATGCGCTAGATCTAACACTTGTTAATGAATCTATTGACCCATCATTTCGTTTTATGTCATTAGATAAAGATGGCGTAGTGCGTATGGACTGTTCATCACCATATGCAATGGCTGGGTTACTGGCGTACAAAGATAATTACGATCTAGCGTTTGGTAACGATCCTGATTACGACCGTCATGGCATCGTAACACCTGCAGGTTTAATGAATCCTAACCATTATCTTGCCGTATGTATTGATTACTTATTCCGTCATCGTAACGATTGGGCTAAGCAAGTTGCAGTGGGTAAAACACTAGTATCTAGTGCGTTGATTGATCGTGTTGTTGCAGCATTAGGCCGTGAACTTGTTGAAGTTCCAGTCGGTTTTAAATGGTTTGTTGATGGCTTATTTAGCGGTAAGTTAGGTTTTGGCGGTGAAGAAAGTGCGGGCGCATCTTTCTTACGTAAAGACGGCACGCCTTGGTCAACAGATAAAGACGGTATTTTACTGTGTTTATTAGCTGCAGAGATCACTGCTGTAACCGGTAAAACACCGCAAGAATATTACGAAGAGTTAGCAGATAAGTTTGGACGTTCAGAATATTCTCGTTTGCAAGCTGTCGCGAATAAAGAGCAGAAAGCGGTATTAAGTAAGCTTTCTCCCGAAATGGTTTCAGCTGAAACACTAGCTGGTGAACCAATCACCGCACGTCTAACTCATGCGCCAGGTAATGGTGCTGCGATTGGTGGTTTAAAAGTGACGACTGAAAATGGTTGGTTTGCTGCTCGTCCATCGGGTACAGAAGATATTTACAAAATCTATTGTGAAAGCTTTAAGGGCAAAGAACATCTAGTGCTTCTTGAGCAAGAAGCACAGGAAATTGTCAGTAAAGTCTTTGCCGACGCAGGTTTATAACCTGTTATATGGATAAAGAAAACGCCCACAATGGGCGTTTTTTTATATATGAAGCTTATGTTCTCAATTCACTATTATGCTTTGGCCAGTGATTCGGAACGATAAACCATACTCTATCTTTTTTATCAACAGCCTGTGTTGGTACGGTAATTTGATTTGGGTCGAGATATTTATCAAGTTCAGCGAAAGCTGGTGGCGCGATCCACTGTTTTTTCGTCAATACTTTCAAAACTAGATGTGCAGCATCAGACTGATAACACCATAATCCTGTGTTAGCCTTTGGGTTGATAATAATAGTTGAGCCTTGCTGAGGTTCAGGCCAAGCGTGAAATAATCGCCCCTGCATGATGAGTCGACGTTTGGTTGGCTGTTCATCAAAGGTAGTTTTAAATGCATCATGCTCACTCAGTCTGAGTTGATGTTCAATCATTCGATTGGTTTTCTTATCGAGATTGTCTTTAGCATTTGGTCCTGGCCAGCTATTGTTATAGGCGAGATAAAATTTGATGGCGACTTCCCAATGTTCAATTTCATCAGTCCGTAAGTTTTTAACCAGAAAATCAATAGAGCCAACAGTCTGTTTATGCCAATGAAGTTGGACTTCTTCTTCCATCAATTCGTAATGAGGGTGAGAAATAATTAATTGCTGCCATAGCCATTGATAGTAAAACCCTAAGCGGCGATTTCCAGTATAGGGCGCTATGCAGGGAAGTTGTGCGTCGCGATTAAATACCTCAAACCAAGTGTCGTCACAGACATAGTCGTATGATGAGATTAAATTTGGCATATTGAGTGCAGCGAGATAATCCTTCGTTAATTGTTTATCTATTTCTTTTTGTAACATTCTTACATAACTCGCTTGTATATAGGCGTATGACACAATATTGACGAAAAGTTACACGAAAATCTGTAGTAATATTTCATAAACTCGATTAAAGTGGTGACAGATTTAGTCATAAAGAGATTCTGTTATGTACACTCAGTATTCAAAGTTCAATATTACTTTTCGTCGCGTTTTTGTTGTACTAGCAGGACTGCTTTCATTACCTGTTTTACTTTTATTACCTGTCAATAAACGTACGCGTATGGGTAGTTTCTTACATCGCTACTGGGTGCAAACTAGCGCTCAGCCTGTATGGCTTAAAAAAATTGAGCAAGGCTTAAAATAATTTCCATGTAATATGAAAAGCTGCCATTGGCAGCTTTTTTTATACCATTTATTTACTGTTAATACAGAGAAAACTCTTAATATAAAGATAGCTTTAGTAAACTAATATCGTAGTATTAAAAAAGATTTTAGTTATAAGATTAAGGACAACATTAGATGAATAATTTTGCTTTAGAAACCGTACTTAATGAGTTTCTTTCTCCTCACTTGATCAAAGATTATTGTCCTAATGGGTTACAAGTTGAAGGCAAACCCGACGTTAAAAAAATTATTACTGGCGTAACGGCTTGTCAGGCACTGATTGATAGAGCTATTGAAGAGAAAGCCGATGCAATTGTTGTCCACCATGGCTTTTTTTGGAAAGGTGAGCCTGCTGAAATTCGTGGTATGAAATATCGACGTATTAAAGCGTTGATTGAAAATGGGATTAATTTATATGCTTATCATTTGCCATTAGATGTACATACGCAAGTTGGCAATAATGTACAGTTAGCCCAACGTTTAGATTTAGACATCACTGGTGGTTTAGAGTTAGGCAATCCTCGTTCAGTTGCGATTTATGGTGAGTTAGATCAAGCGATCTGTGGTGAGGATTTTGCGGCAAGAATTGCGATGGCACTTCAACGCGAACCATTACATATCGCACCGAGTTCATCTCATTTAATAAAAAAAGTGGGGTGGTGTACTGGTGGCGGGCAAGATTATATTGAATTAGCCGTTCAGCAAGGCTGTGACGCCTTTATTTCGGGTGAAGTATCTGAAAGAACCACGCATATTGCACGCGAATTAGGTATTCATTATTTTGCTGCGGGTCATCACGCCACAGAGCGTTATGGTGTAAAAGCATTAGGTGAATGGTTAGCACAAGAATATAACTTTGATGTGGCGTTTATCGACATCGATAACCCAGTATAGGCTAGCTAGTCTTTTGATAGATGAAATAAAAAAGGTTGAGTATTTAAACTCAACCTTTTTATTTATCATCACTTTCAAGAAAATTTATTCGCGCTCATGAAGAGGCTTAAATTCTCTAAATGATTCACCAGTATAAAGCTGACGAGGTCGACCAATACGATTTGTTGGATCACTGTGCATTTCGTTCCAGTGAGCAATCCAACCAATGGTACGAGACATCGCAAAGATCACCGTAAACATTGATACTGGAATACCAATCGCTTTTAAAATAATACCAGAGTAGAAATCTACGTTAGGGTATAATTTCTTACTGACAAAGTACTCATCAGAAAGCGCAATACGCTCAAGTTCCATTGCAACATCTAGTAATGGATCTTCAATCTTCAGCTCTTCAAGCACTTCATGACAAGCTTCACGCATCACGGTTGCACGAGGGTCGTAGTTTTTGTAAACACGGTGACCAAAGCCCATTAGGCGGAATGGGTCATCTTTATCTTTTGCACGCTCAATGAACTCAGGAATGTTTTCTACAGTTCCGATTTCTTCAAGCATCTTAAGACAAGCTTCATTAGCACCACCATGCGCAGGCCCCCAAAGAGATGCAATACCTGCCGCAATACAAGCAAATGGGTTAGCACCAGAAGAGCCCGCAAGACGAACCGTTGACGTTGAAGCATTCTGCTCGTGATCTGCGTGTAGGGTAAAGATCTTATCCATAGCACGCGCAACGACAGGGCTTACTTCATATTCTTCACAAGGTGTTGCAAACATCATGTGAAGGAAATTTTCCGCGTAATCAAGATCATTACGAGGATAAATAAATGGTTGTCCGATGGTGTACTTATGACACATTGCCGCTAATGTCGGCATCTTAGATAACAATCTAAATGCTGCAATCTCACGGTGTGTATCGTTGTTAATATCAAGAGAGTCATGATAAAACGCAGATAAAGCACCAACAACACCACACATTATAGCCATTGGGTGTGCATCACGACGGAAGCCATGGAAAAAGCTCGCGATTTGTTCATGCACCATGGTATGGCGTGTAACTGTTGTTCTAAACTGCTCGTATTCAGCTCGGGTAGGGACCTCACCGTATAACAAGACAAAACAAACTTCTAAATAGTCTGCGTTATTGGCTAATTGATCAATCGGGAAACCTCTGTGAAGCAAGATTCCTTCTTCGCCATCAATGTATGTAATTTGAGATTCACACGAGGCTGTTGCTAGAAAACCTGGGTCAAATGTAAAAAAGCCGTTTGCACCAAGTTTACGCACATCAATTACATCTTGGCCCTCAGAGCCCCCGATAATCGGCAGTTCGATAGGTGCTTTCCCTTCAACATGAAGAGTAGCTTTCTTATCTGCCATAACAATCTCCTTTGCTATTTTTATAATCCTAATCCGATGCGGATGTGCATTTGTTGTACCGTCAGGCGCAACTTTTGTCAATTATTGTGCTTCTTTGTGTGCGCTTGTTAATAACTTTAAATCAAAAAGTATTAATTTATGAGAATCGTGTTTGACATCATGTAACTGGAATTGTTTTTGAATGTTACGGGGCGTATAGTGAGGCAAGGTCTCTGGTTATACTACCCGCCAGGATTTTACAAACATGTGTCATTTATTTTTAAGAGTTAGGTAATGACGTTTACAACGTCTGCTCAACATAATAATAACCTAATATTGAATTTTTGTTGCACTTGTTTGTTGGCTTGTACGTATATCTCAGAGAATTTAATAAAAAAATAAATTGCTTCAATGGAGCTGAGTGGGCAAACCGTGAAAGTAAAAAAGCCAAGACCTGTCAATCTCGACCTACAAACGATTCGCTTTCCGCTTACTGCGATAGCGTCAATCCTACACCGCGTTTCAGGTGTGATTACATTCGTATCCCTTGCCATCTTGCTGTGGCTGCTAAACCTATCTTTATCTTCTCCTGAAGGTTTTACATCCGCTGTTAGTGTTACTGATAGCTTTTTTGTGAAATTTATCCTGTGGGGAGTATTGACCGCATTGTTTTATCACATTGTTTTAGGTGTCCGTCATTTGTTGATGGATTTAGGTTATTTCGAAGAAATGGACACAGGCATTGCAAGTACCAAAGTTAGTTTTGCAATTGTCGCTGTACTAGCAGTATTTGCAGGAGGCTTAGTATGGTAAATAACGTATCTTCCGTCGGCCGTAATGGTATACACGATTTTATTCTGATCCGCGCTACAGCGATCATTTTGACCCTTTACACCGTATATATGGTTGGTTTCTTTGCGTTTGGCCCTGAGCTAACGTTTGAAACTTGGAGTGCATTCTTCAATCAAATCAGTACCAAAGTTTTTACTATGCTGGCTTTGGTTTCCATTCTTGTACATGCTTGGATTGGTTTGTGGCAAGTGTTAACAGACTACATTAAACCTGCCGTTTTAAGAGTGGGATTGCAGTTTGTTGTTGTAGCAATTCTTTTTGTTTACCTATTTGCGGGTTTCTTTATTGTGTGGGGTGTGTAAGTGAGCATTGCAGTTCGTGAGTTTGATGCCGTTGTTATCGGTGCTGGTGGTGCGGGTATGCGTGCCGCATTACAAATTTCAGAGCAAGGACTAAAATGTGCCTTGCTATCAAAAGTGTTCCCTACGCGCTCTCATACTGTATCTGCGCAGGGCGGTATTACTGTTGCGCTGGGTAATTCACACCCAGATAATTGGCAATGGCATATGTATGACACAGTAAAAGGCTCTGATTACATTGGTGATCAGAATGCTATTGAATACATGTGTCAAAATGGCCCTAAGTCAGTTATTGAATTAGAAAAAATGGGGCTACCGTTTTCGCGTTTTGACAACGGTACTATCTATCAACGCCCATTTGGTGGTCAGTCTAAAGAGTTTGGTGGTGAGCAAGCTGCGCGTACAGCCGCTGCTGCTGACCGTACTGGTCACGCGTTACTTCATACGCTTTATCAGCAAAATATTAAGCATCAAACGACGATTTTTTCTGAGTGGTATGCGTTAGATTTAGTAAAAAACCAAGATGGTGCAATTTTAGGTTGTACTGCTTTGTGTATGGAAACTGGCGAGATTTGTTACTTCAAATCTAAAGCTACTATCCTTGCAACAGGCGGCGCTGGCCGTATTTACGCTTCGACAACAAATGCGCACATTAACACTGGTGACGGTGTTGGTATGGCGCTTCGTGCTGGCGTGCCAATGCAAGATATGGAAATGTGGCAATTCCACCCAACGGGTATTGCTGGCGCGGGTGTACTGGTAACTGAAGGTTGTCGTGGTGAAGGTGGTTATCTTTTAAATAAAGATGGTGAACGCTTCATGGAGCGTTATGCACCTAATGCTAAAGATTTGGCTGGTCGTGATGTGGTTGCACGTTCAATGATGGTTGAGATCCGTGAAGGTCGTGGTTGCGATGGCCCATGGGGACCTCACATTAAATTGAAACTTGATCATTTAGGTAAAGATGTTCTTGAATCGCGTCTACCGGGTATTTGTGAATTATCGCGTACCTTTGCCCATATTGATCCTGTTAAAGAGCCGATTCCAGTTATTCCTACTTGTCATTACATGATGGGTGGGGTACCGACTCAGGTATCAGGCCAAGCCCTTAAACAAACAGCATCTGGTGTTGATCAAGAAGTACAAGGTCTTTTCGCTTGTGGTGAGATCGCATCTGTATCTGTGCATGGTGCTAACCGTTTAGGTGGCAACTCATTACTTGATCTGGTCGTCTTCGGTCGTGCAACGGGTTTACATCTAGGTGAAACGTTGGCTGCACAAACAGAAGCTCGTCCTGCCACAGATTCTGATATAGAAGCCTCTTTAGCCCGTGTTAACCGTTGGAACACTACGCAAAAAGGTGAAGATCCTGTTCAAATTCGTAAAGATCTTCAAAGTTGTATGCAAAACAACTTCTCGGTTTTCCGTGAAGGTGATGCGATGGCAACGGGTCTTACAGAGCTAAAAGAAATTCGTGAACGTTTAAAGCATGCGCGTTTAGATGACACTTCTTCTGAGTTTAATACACAACGTATTGAATGCTTAGAGCTTGAAAACTTAATGGAAACAGCAATGGCAACGGCAGTCGCGGCTAACTACCGTACTGAAAGTCGTGGTGCTCATGCTCGTTTCGACTTCCCTGAACGTGATGATGCTAATTGGTTATGCCACTCTATTTACAACCCTGAGACAGAAGCTATGTCTAAGCGTGATGTAAACATGTCGCCAGTTCATCGTGAAGCTTTCCCGCCGAAAGCACGTACTTACTAAGGGAGGATAGATAAGATGAAACTCAACTTCTCAATATATCGCTATAACCCTGATGTGGATAATGCGCCACACATGAAAGGGTATACCTTAGAAGTGCCAGAAGGCTCAGATATGATGGTGCTTGATGCACTTATTCTGTTAAAAGAGCAAGATTCTACGCTGTCTTTCCGTCGTTCATGTCGTGAGGGTGTGTGTGGTTCTGATGGCATTAATATGAACGGTAAAAATGGTTTAGCGTGTATTACACCATTATCAGCTTTAATGGATAAGAGCACGATTGTTATCCGCCCTTTACCGGGATTACCAGTTGTTCGTGATCTGATTATCGACATGGAACAGTTCTACACCAATTATGCAAAAGTAAAACCTTTCTTAATTGATGATGGAGCAGTTCCACCGGCTCGTGAAAACCTCCAAGCGCCTGAAGATCGCGCGCAGTTAGATGGTTTGTACGAATGTATTATGTGTGCATGTTGCTCGACATCATGCCCATCATTTTGGTGGAATCCTGATAAATTTATTGGACCTGCAGGCTTATTGGCAGCATATCGATGGTTAATTGATAGCCGTGATACAGCAACAGATGAACGATTATCAAATCTTGATGATGCATTTAGTGTTTTTCGTTGCCATGGCATAATGAACTGTGTAAATGTTTGTCCTAAAGGACTAAATCCAACAAAAGCGATTGGTCACATTAAATCAATGCTGCTTAAACGAGCAGTATAAAAAAATAATATCGATATGCCGGTGACGTTAATTCAATGAATGAGTAATTGATCCGGCCTTAATGCTCTGATTAAACAATCGGTGTAAACGGCGATAACTAGTGGTTAAGGGAAAATAATGCAGAACGGCGTTATGAAGGCATGGCTTGAGTCTTCACATTTAGCTGGCGCCAATGCGACTTACGTAGAAGATCTCTACGAGTTGTATCTTAGCGACCCAGAATTAGTTGACGAGCAATGGCGTGATATTTTTGTTGAATTACCGGTAGTCAATGAGACTGCTGTAGAACAACCTCACTCACGTGTTCGTGATTATTTCCGACGTTTAGCGAAAGAAACCAACTTTTTAAGTGCTACCGTCAGTGATCCAGATGTAGATGCGAAACAAGTAAAGGTATTGCAACTTATTAATGCGTACCGCTTCCGTGGGCATCAAAATGCAAAACTTGATCCATTAGGATTATGGCAGCGTGATTTAGTTCCAGATCTTGATCCAGCATTCCATAATCTTACTGATGAAGATTTTAATGAAACATTTAATGTAGGCTCGTTTGCTGTTGGTCAAGAGACCATGAAGCTTTCTGAAATTTATGCTGCGTTAAAGAAAACATACTGTGGCTCTATTGGTGCAGAATACATGCACATTACAGATACTGAGGAAAAGCGTTGGATCCAACAACGTCTTGAATCGGTAATGGGGCACGGTTCCTTCTCACAAGAAGAGCAACTTTCATTTCTTGATGAATTGACCGCAGCTGAAGGTCTTGAGCGTTATTTAGGCGCGAAATTCCCTGGAGCTAAGCGATTCTCATTAGAAGGTGGTGATGCACTTATTCCAATGATGAAAGAGTTGATCCGTCACGCTGGTTCTCAAGGTGTACGCGAAGTTGTTATTGGCATGGCCCACCGTGGTCGCCTAAACATGTTAGTTAATGTATTAGGTAAAAAGCCACAAGACTTATTTGATGAGTTTGCAGGTAAGCACGGCGAAAGCTGGGGTACGGGTGATGTAAAATATCACCAAGGCTTTTCTGCAGATTTTGCTACACCAGGTGGCGATGTTCACCTTGCTCTTGCCTTTAACCCATCTCACCTTGAAATTGTAAACCCAGTTGTTGTGGGTTCTGTCCGCGCTCGTCAAGATCGCTTAGGTGATGATACGGGTTCTAAAGTATTACCTATTACACTCCATGGTGATTCAGCGATTGCTGGACAGGGTGTTGTTGCTGAGACGTTCAATATGTCTCAAGCACGTGGTTATGGTGTTGGCGGTACTATTCGTATTGTCGTCAATAACCAAGTTGGTTTTACGACCTCTAATCCAAATGATACCCGCTCGACAGAATACTGTACTGATATCGCTAAGATGGTGCAGTCACCTATTTTCCACGTTAATGCTGATGATCCTGAAGCGGTTGCTTTTGTAACTCGACTTGCGTTTGATTTCCGTAATGAATTTAAGCGTGATGTTGTTATTGATTTGGTTTGTTACCGTCGTCATGGTCACAATGAAGCGGATGAGCCGAATGCAACTCAGCCTCTTATGTACCAAAAGATCAAAAAGCATCCTACGCCTCGTAAGATTTATGCCGATTACTTAACCGACACTGGCGTGTTTGGTTTAGATACGGCAACAAGCTTAGTCAATGAATATCGTGATGCGTTAGATCGTGGCGAGTGTGTGGTAAAAGAATGGCGTCCAATGCATCTTCATACAGTTGATTGGTCACCGTACTTAGGCCATGACTGGACAGTTGATTGGAATAACAAAGTGCCTGTTGAGCGTTTAAAAGAGTTAGGTGCTCGCCTTTGCCAATATCCAGATAGTCATGTTTTACAGAGCCGTGTTCAAAAGCTATATAACGATCGCGTCGCTATGATTGCGGGTGAAAAAGCGTTTGATTGGGGTATGGCTGAAACATTGGCTTATGCCACATTAGTTGACGAAGGTAATCGTATTCGTATTACAGGCCAAGATTCTGGTCGTGGTACCTTCTTCCATCGTCATGCTGTACTGCATAACCAAGAAGATGCTAGTACTTATGTGCCGTTAGCTAATCTTCACAATGGACAAGGTCCGTTTGAAGTGATCGACTCAGTGTTATCTGAAGAAGCGGTATTAGCCTTTGAATATGGTTACGCAACGGCTGAGCCTAGTGGTTTGACGGTATGGGAAGCGCAATTTGGTGATTTTGCTAATGGTGCTCAAGTTGTGATTGACCAATTCATCAGTTCTGGTGAGCAAAAATGGGGGCGTATGTGTGGTTTAACCATGCTGCTACCACATGGTTATGAAGGTCAAGGCCCAGAGCACTCATCGGCACGTTTAGAGCGTTACTTACAATTGTGTGCAGAGCAAAATATGCAAGTTGTTGTTCCATCAACACCTGCACAGGTTTACCACATGATCCGTCGTCAAGTGGTTCGTCCAATGCGTCGACCATTAATTGTAATGTCGCCAAAATCATTGCTGCGCCATCCGTTATGTACATCTACGTTAGACGATTTAGCTAACGGTACTTTCTTACCTGCGATTGCTGAAGTTGATGATTTAGCACCAAATAAAGTGAAACGTGTGGTTTTCTGTTCAGGTAAAGTTTATTACGATTTACTGGAGCAACGCCGCAAGAATGAACAAGAGGATGTGGCGATTGTTCGTATCGAGCAACTGTACCCATTCCCGAAAGAAGACGTTGAAGCTGCAATTGCTGAATATAAGCACGTAACTGATTTTGTTTGGTGTCAAGAAGAGCCGCAAAACCAAGGCGCGTGGTATTCAAGTCAACATAACTTCTATTCTGCGTTACCAGCAGGTGCGCGTTTAAGTTATGCCGGACGTCCAGCATCAGCCTCACCGGCGGTAGGTTACATGTCGGTGCATTTGAAACAACAAAAAGCACTTATAGAAGACGCTTTAACAATTGCTCCTCAAGAGCAAAATAATAATTAGAACTGGAACAAAAAGGACAAAACCGATATGACAATCGAAATTCTGGTTCCCGACCTCCCGGAATCTGTGGCTGACGCAACCGTTGCCACTTGGCACAAACAACCTGGCGATGCCGTATCTCGTGATGAGGTATTGGTTGATATTGAAACAGATAAAGTAGTACTTGAAGTTCCAGCTCCTGAAGATGGCGTGTTAGAAGCTATTTTTGAAGGTGAAGGTACGACTGTTCTTACTAAACAGTTGATTGGTAAAATCAAAGTTGGCGCAGTTGCTGGTGAACCAACAAAAGATGTACCAACAGAAGCTGAAGCGTCACCGAATAAGCGTAACACCGCCTCTTTAACAGAAGAAACAAGTGAAGCATTAAGCCCAGCCGTTCGTCGTTTGTTAAGTGAGCATGGTATTGATGCAGGTGCTGTTAAAGGCTCTGGTGTTGGTGGTCGCATTACTCGAGAAGATGTAGAAGCATACTTAAAGAATCAATCAGCATCAGCTGTGACAAAAGCACCTGTTGTTGATACGCCACTAGCGCACCGCAGCGAAAAACGTGTGCCTATGACACGTTTACGTAAGCGTGTAGCTGAGCGCCTGCTTGAAGCTAAAAATAGTACGGCGATGTTAACAACGTTTAACGAAGTGAACATGAAACCAATCATGGATCTTCGTAAGCAATACAAAGATATCTTCGAAGAGCGTCATGGTATTCGTCTTGGCTTTATGTCTTTCTATGTAAAAGCTGTGGTTGAAGCACTAAAGCGTTACCCAGAAGTAAATGCATCTATTGATGGTGATGATATTGTTTATCACAACTTCTTTGATGTAAGCATTGCAGTATCAACACCTCGTGGTCTGGTAACTCCTGTTCTACGTGATTGCGATAAGCTAAGCCTTGCTGAAATTGAGAAGGGTATTCGTGAACTTGCAATTAAAGGTCGTGACGGCAAGTTAACCGTTGAAGATTTAACAGGTGGTAACTTTACGATCACTAATGGTGGTGTGTTTGGCTCATTGATGTCGACGCCGATCATTAATCCACCACAAGCTGCGATTTTAGGTATGCATAAAATCCAAGATCGCCCTATGGCGGTGAATGGACAAGTTGAAATCTTGCCTATGATGTACCTTGCGTTATCTTACGATCACCGTTTAGTTGATGGTCGTGAATCAGTGGGTTACTTAGTAACGATTAAAGAGTTACTTGAAGATCCAACGCGTCTACTACTAGACGTATAATTTGGTAAATAGGCTGGATAAATGCTCATTATTCAGCCTGTTAATGACAGTTAGTCAAATTGCCAAATCTAATCACGAAGAGGTTCCCAAGAGTACCTCGTATGGATATAACAAGTCCCAAAGGGATAAGAAAACGGATAGAACATCATGAATTTGCACGAATATCAGGCAAAACAGCTATTCGCTGAATATGGTTTACCTGTACCAGAAGGTTACGCTTGCGATACGCCACAACAGGCGGCAGAAGCGGCAGGTAAAATTGGTGGTAGTAAGTGGGTAGTTAAATGTCAGGTTCACGCTGGTGGTCGCGGTAAAGCGGGCGGTGTGGAATTACATGAAACCAAAGATGGTATTAAACAGTTTGCTCAAAACTGGCTAGGTAAAAATCTAGTAACTTACCAAACAGATGCTAATGGTCAGCCAGTAACCAAAATATTAGTTGAAGAAGCATCTAATATTGCCAATGAGTTGTACTTAGGTGCAGTGGTTGATCGTGGCTCTCGCCGTATCGTTTTCATGGCGTCAACTGAAGGTGGTGTGGAAATTGAAAAAGTAGCAGAAGAGACACCTGAACTTATTCATAAAGCAGCAATTGATCCATTGGTTGGGCCTCAGCCATACCAAGGACGTGAGCTTGCATTCAAACTGGGTCTTAAAGGCGATCAGATTAAACAATTTACTAAGATCTTTATGGGCTTAGCAAATATGTTCGCTGAATATGACCTTGCATTGCTTGAAATTAACCCACTAGTTATCACGGGTGATAATAACCTATTGTGCCTAGACGGTAAGATTAATATCGATTCTAACGCAATGTATCGCCAGCCTAAACTCCGTGAAATGCATGATCCATCGCAAGAAGATGAGCGTGAAGCACATGCTGCACAGTGGGAATTAAATTACGTTGCACTCGACGGAAACATTGGCTGTATGGTTAATGGTGCAGGCCTTGCAATGGGTACGATGGATATCGTTAACCTGCACGGTGGACAGCCGGCTAACTTCCTTGATGTAGGTGGCGGTGCAACCAAAGAGCGTGTTACTGAAGCATTTAAAATTATCCTCTCTGATAGCAACGTAAAAGCCGTATTGGTTAATATCTTCGGTGGTATTGTACGTTGTGATTTGATTGCTGATGGCATCATCGGCGCTATTGCAGAAGTTGGCGTTAAAGTACCAGTTGTTGTTCGCCTTGAAGGTAACAACGCAGAAGTAGGTGCAGCGAAACTTGCAGATAGTGGTCTTAATATTATTGCTGCGACTTCGTTAACAGAAGCGGCGGAAAAAGTTGTTGCTGCAGCGGAGGGTAAATAATGTCAGTTTTAATTAATAAAGATACCAAAGTAATTTGTCAGGGCTTTACTGGCGGACAAGGTACATTCCACTCAGAGCAAGCGATTGAGTACGGAACACAAATGGTGGGTGGTGTTTCTCCAGGTAAAGGCGGAACAACACACCTAGGTCTACCTGTATTTAATACGGTACGTGAAGCAGTTGAAGTGACTGGTGCAACAGCGACAGTTATCTATGTACCCGCGCCGTTTTGTAAAGATGCAATCTTAGAAGCAATTGATGCTGGCATCGAGCTTATCGTAACGATTACAGAAGGCATTCCAACACTGGATATGCTAGATGTTAAAGTTCGCCTTGATGAAGCTGGCGTTCGTATGATTGGTCCTAACTGTCCGGGTGTTATTACACCAGATGAGTGTAAGATTGGTATCATGCCGGGTCATATCCATAAGGCTGGTAAAGTAGGTATCGTATCGCGTTCAGGTACATTGACTTACGAAGCGGTTAAGCAAACAACAGATGAAGGCTTTGGTCAATCTACATGTGTAGGTATCGGTGGTGATCCAATCCCAGGTTCAAACTTCATTGATATCCTTGAAATGTTTGAAAAAGATCCAGCGACAGAAGCGATTGTAATGATTGGTGAAATCGGTGGTACTGCTGAAGAAGAAGCAGCAGCTTACATTAAAGAGAACGTGACAAAACCTGTTGTTTCTTACATTGCGGGTGTTACCGCACCTCCTGGTAAGCGTATGGGTCACGCAGGTGCTATTATTTCTGGCGGTAAAGGTACGGCTGAAGATAAATTTGCTGCACTTGAAGAAGCTGGCGTTAAGACAGTAAAAAGTTTAGCAGATATCGGTAAAGCGTTACGTGAAGTAACTAACTGGTAATCTCTACCTACCCATTGAAAATGAAAGCCCTGCATTTGCAGGGCTTTTTTATTGATTAGTAATACAGAGCGTTAAACACCAATCTCACCACCATCTTCACGGCGAATAACGACCGTTGATGAACGTGGTCGAACTTCTGTACCGCTAGGTGCTGCTTCGGCGGCATTATCACTATATGGCCAATTGCCCGGATGTTGAATATTAACAAACAGAGATTTGTAGTCAGGGCTAATGGTGAAACCTGTGACCTCACAACCATTTGGACCAACAAAGAAGCGTTTTAGCTCTGCCTGATTTGAGCTAGCAATAACTGTTTGACTATCATCTTCATTCAGTAACTGAGATGGCACTACCGCAAGCATTTGATCATTGGTGTACTCTTCAACTTCATCAGCACCATTATCGGTTTGAATCCACATAATACCTCGTTGATCAAACGCTAATCCATCAGGGCTAGCAAACTGATTTAGATCTGTTAAACCTGAGCGGTTTGTCTCTTCATCACCATTACTTGGTGAGCCAAAAACGAAAATATCCCAGTTAAACTCTGTTGGATTTTCACCTTCATCCCAGCGAATGATATGACCAAATTTATTATTTAGGCGAGGGTTGGCAGGGTTAGTGCTGTCTTTACGTTTAGTGTTATTGGTTAGGGTGAGGTAAACAGAACCCGTAAATGGATCCACTGCTGCCCATTCAGGACGATCCATTGGTGTTGCTCCAACTAAATCAGCGGCACCTGCAGTATTAATGATGATCTCAGCCAATGAGTTAAAGTGTGAAGCCAGTGTATCACCTGAAGTTGTGAGGCTATCAAGGGTTAACGGCAGCCAAGTTCCGGTACTGTCTTCATTAAATCGAGCAACATATAGTGTGCCTTCATCCATATACTTATCACCGGTTAATAAGCGGTTTGAAGGTGAAGCATCAGCGGGATCCCATAATGCTGCTGACTCAAATTTGTATAGGTACTCAAAGCGTGAGTCATGGCCTGAATAAAACACAACAGGCTTACCTTCTTCTAGTTTGCCAAAGGTACAGCCTTCGTGGCGGAAACGCCCTAACGCGGTACGTTTTTTAGCTCGAGAGTTTTTTGTATATGGATCAATTTCAACAATGTAGCCATGACCATTGGCTTCATTTCGATAATCGTCAAGTGATGAAGTACCTGTCGGTGCCAAATTAAAACGAGCAAATTCATCAAGACGTTCTTCATTATGGCCTGCTAACGTTTCCCACTTATAGCGACCTTGTAAATACTTACCTGTGCCCGAAATACCAATACGATCTTGCTCTTTAGTGCGTGTACCAGTATTAGTAAAATAGCCCGGCCAGTTTTCTTCACAGGTGAGGTAAGTTCCCCACGGAGTATAGCCGTTACCACAGTTGTTGAGTGTTCCCCGTGCTTGACTACCGTCAGGTGAGAAGCGAGTGACGGTTAACTCAGAATGTGCGAGAGGGCCGGATAAATCCATTACAGTTGCACCGGTGTAGCGACGGTTAAGTGGGTCGCTGTCGATTAACTTCCATTGGTTATTTTCAAGTTGGATACGAACAACAGAAATACCATGAGCGTTTATCTCTTTGCGGATTTCGTCTATATCAGTACGTACTTCTTTTGCTCTTTCGGCATCTTTGTCCCAGTTTGAGTGCAGTGCTTGCTGATCAATGTACTCGTGGTTAATACAAAGTAATCCATCAGTAGATTGTTCGTTTAATGGGAAAAAGTGCATACCGTCATGGTGCATACCTAATGCATTTAACTGATCAGTACTGTTATTTGTACCATCATTTTTCCATGCATTTGCAGTCGCATTTAATGGTGTACCCCAAGGGACTAATACTTGTGCGGTGTAACCAGAAGGAATAGAAACGGCATCAGTTAACGAACCAGGGATAGAATCGAAATTTAAAACAGCTTGAGAACGATCTGCTACCTTAGCCGTTGCTTCAGTTGAACCTGAAGAGTTACAACCAGCAAGACCTAATGCACCAAGAGCTGACATTGCACTCATACCTAAGCCACCCTTGAGGATGCTTCGGCGTTGCAAGTTAGCTTGAAGTACATCTTCAAATGCTTTGTTATTACTGGTGTTATAGCGGGTAGGATCGAACGTTTCCTTACTCATTGCTTTGCTTTCCTGTGTTTATTATTTATTTAATAAGTTGAACAGGAAAGATAGTAAGAATGGGTAGTGACAGAATTTGTCTATTATTGTGACATTTATATTTAATAATATTGTCAGCTACCCAAGTAATGAAGATAAGGTTAACGCGCAGTGCGTTTTAGTTGGCTAAGCATAAACATTGCAGCGGCAGATACAACAACAGAAGGGCCTGCTGGCGTGTCGTAATGCCATGACATTGCAAGACCAAGAACCACAGCTATCGCGCCAATAATTGACGCAAATACTGCCATTGATTCTGGACTGTGTGAAAAACGTCGAGCGGTCGCGGCAGGAATGATAAGTAATGATGTAATGATCAATGCCCCAACAAATTTCATCGCAACAGCGATTACCATACCCACCATTAACATCAGTAATAGGCGCATTAAATCGACATTCACGCCTTCTACTTGAGCCATTTCTTCACTAATAGTCATCGAAAGTAGTGGTCGCCATAGATAAATCAATAAAGCTAAAACGACAGCACCACCGCAATATATCCATAATAGATCGTTAGTGGTTACAGCCAATAAATCACCAAATAGATATGACATTAAATCGATACGAACATTGTCGAGGAAGCTCACTGCAACCAGACCTAGCGATAAAGCGCTATGGGCTAAGATACCCAGTAAAGTATCTGTGGCTACATAACGTTGTTTTTGTAGCGTAACAAGTACAACGGCAAGCACTAAACAACAGATAACTAACGCCAGATTTAAGTTGATATTAAAAAGAAAACCTAGCGCAATACCGAGTAGAGAGGCATGAGATAATGTATCGCCGAAATAAGCCATTTTTCGCCAAACAACAAATGAGCCCAGTGGACCGGCGAGTATTGCAATACCAATACCAGCGATCAAGGCCGGCAGAAGAAACTCAATCATGCTTTTGATTCCTCATGGTTATTACAGCATTTATGAGTTTTATTTGAATCGTCATGCTGGTGGTTATGTTTATGTTCATAGACAGCAAGCTGCTCTGTCGATGTTTGGCCGAATAATGCAATGTATTTAGGGTGGCTCGTCACAGTTAGTGGACTACCAGAGCAACAGATGTGATGTTGCAAACAAATCACATTATCAGTTTTCGCCATTACAAGGTGTAAGTCGTGAGAAACCATCAAGATGGCACAGTTAAGTAAATCACGTAATTGTTGGATCAGGCGATAAAGTTCTAATTGGCCGTTTACATCAACCCCCTGTACTGGCTCATCAAGTACTAGTAAATCGGGTTTTTGCAATAAGGCGCGCGCAAGTAAGACACGTTGCATCTCACCGCCAGATAGCCCATGCATATCACTGTTAAGTAGGTGGCTACCATTAACCATGTTTAAAGCTTCGATACGTTGTTCTTGATTATAACGTCCAGCAAGACGCATAAAACGATCGACAGAAAGAGGCAGGGTATTATTTAGGCGTAGCTTTTGAGGTACATAACCAATACGAATTCCTTTTTTACGAACCACTTTTCCTTTTGTGGCTTTGCTCAGTCCTGTTATGACTTTTACTAAGGTTGATTTACCTGCACCATTAGGACCGATTAAGGTGGTAATTTCACCGCGTTCAAGCTTAAGCGTAATATTATCCAAAACATCACGTTCACCAAATGAGACAGTGACTGATTGTAGTTCGATTAGGGTTGACATAAAGGAAGTTGTCTTAATAGGCTTTAGAAATAAAAGGTAATGTTATAATATAACATTACTGATGTGTTATATTGTAACATTATCATGTTCGTTAGGGAATATATTGCTCATCATATAAATAATTAGCAGTATAAAAGTGCAACACTTATTTTTTAGGATAATAAAATAATGCAGCGTATATCATCATTGTTTTGTGCAGCAGCTCTGGCTTTATCAGGTTCAGCAATGGCAGATGACTTTAAAGTTGTTACAACCATTAAACCATTAAACCTGATTGTTAGTGAGTTAGTTCAAGGTGCAGCAACGTCAGATGCAATCTTACCACCAGGAGCTTCTCCACATGATTATGCATTACGTCCATCAGATGTAAAAAAATTGAATGATGCAGATCTGGTAATTTGGGTTGGGCCTCAACTAGAAACTTTTTTAACAAAACTTATGGCTACAAACCCAAATAGCTTCGCTTTGACAAAACAAGCTGGTATCGATTTTCTAAATTATGGTGCTAAACCGAGTGATGACCATGCCGGTCACGACGATCACGATGACCATGGCGATCATGCCGGCCACGATGATCACAATGACCATGGCGATCATGAAGGTCACGATGCTCATGATGACCATGGTGATCATGCAGGTCATCACCACTCTGGGCTTAATCCGCATTTCTGGATGGGACCAAAACAGACAATTGAAGCCGCAAATGTGATCACGGAAGCATTGATTAAACATGATCCATTGCATAAAACTGTTTATCTCGATAATCTTTCAACGTTTACCACTGAAGTTAATCAAGCTGTAAGTGAACTTAATGCGGAATTAAAACCTGTTTCAAATAATGGCTATTTTGTTTTTCATGATGGCTATGGGTATTTCGAACATCAGTTTGGTCTGAATAACTTAGGGCACTTTACTGTTGAGCCTGATCGTAAGCCTGGTGCTAAAACTCTAATCGCAATTCGTGAATCATTAAAAGATAAGCAAGCTTATTGTGTATTCAGTGAGCCGCAGTTTTCACCAGCAGTTGTTGATAGTGTAACTAAAGGCACAGGGGTAAACATAGGAACCCTTGATCCAATGGCGACAAATGTCGAAGTGGGCAAGGGAGGATACGTCCGTTTTATTAAGGAACTCGGACAGAGCTTTACCAAGTGTTTAAAATAGAAAATGAAATTATATCAAGCGGCAGCAACTTCTATTAAAGAGCTGCCGCGTCAGCACAAAATTGCGTTAGTTTCCACCTCTGTGCTTATGATGGCTGCCATAATGTGGCAGCCATCAAAACCACAAGTAACTTTTCCATCATCAAGCGTAAATAAGCGTATTGATGTCACATTGCCATCTAAATTAGATTTATTATCTGAACAAGATAGTGAGCCATTAGGTGTGTCTCTTGATCAAAATGATCCTGAATTCCAAGCACCAAAAGATGAAATAGAGCAACAACTTGATGATGCTAAAGTTGAAGTTGAGCATAAACATCGAGTGGCATCGGGTGAAACGTTAGGGATTATCTTTTCACAGTATGGTTTGCCTATTTCAGATATGTACCGCTTAATTGATGCAAATAAGTCAGTACAGAATTTGCGTGTTGGACAAACACTTGAGTGGGAAGTCAATGATGATGGGAAATTAACAGAACTTAAAATTATCCGCAGTAAAAAAGAGACGGATGCCTTTACACTATCGAAAAAAGGTTATGTATATAAAAAGATAGTTAAAAAAGGTGAGATGAAACCCGTTACTATCATCGGACGTGTAAATGGCAGTTTTTATAATTCAGCTCGAGCAGCAGGCCTAACACCGACTCAGATCCAAACATTAGTAAAAGCCTTACAATGGAAATTTAACCTTGGACGCGAAGCGCATAAAGGGGATCGTTTTGCTGTAGGTATTGATCGAGAATTTATTGATGGTAAGGCGGTGGGTAAAGGTGAGGTTAATGCTTTTTACTACAAATCAGCGAATGGTAAGGATTCAACCTTTATTATTAGAGGTGATGATGATCAGTTCTATGATAGTAGTGGACACAGTTTAAACCGAGCATTTAGACGTATTCCCACATCGAAACGTTATCGTATCAGCTCATCTTTTAATCCAAATCGTCTCCACCCTGTCACTGGACGCCGATCACCACATAATGGTACCGATTTTGCGGTTCCGATTGGTACATCTGTTTTGGCTGCTGGTGATGGCGTCGTTGTAAAATCACGTTACCACCCATTAGCAGGTAACTATATTGTCGTTAAGCATGGCCGAGAATATATGACACGTTATTTACACCTAAGTAAACGTGAGGTGAAGGTGGGCGATAAAGTGAAAATGGGACAACGTATTGCTAAAAGTGGTAATACTGGGCGCTCAACAGGCCCACACTTACATTTTGAGTTGATAAAAAATGGTCGTCCTGTTGACGCAATGAAAGTATCTTTGCCACAAGCCGATCCACTCTATGGTAAAGAACGCAAAAATTTAATGAAACAAGTTAGCTTTTATAAGGATAAGTTTAACGATGTAATATCGAGCTAAGTTGTTTAATCGTAAAAAA
This sequence comes from Photobacterium sp. GB-56, assembly GCF_003026105.1. Lineage (GTDB taxonomy): Bacteria > Pseudomonadota > Gammaproteobacteria > Enterobacterales > Vibrionaceae > Photobacterium. Next base: position 272,889 of record NZ_PYNW01000001.1, read on the forward strand.
GCGCACATATTGTGCGCTTTTTTTATGGTTTTTATCACTGAATTTAACTAATCAAAGACGTTTTTTAAATTAACCCAACACTTATCACTTATATCTATAGAGAATTAAGTATTTGTATTTCTGTTCCTTTTTGGTGATTCCATGTCGTTTTTAAGCAATGTAATGGCAAAAAAAAAAATGTTTTTTTGATTTATGACAAGACATGAAATGTATCAATATGTAAAATTCAAACCAGAAATGCTAATAATTCTTATTAAGGTAACGATTTACTATGAAGTTGTCAGAGATGTCATGCGGAAACTGTGGGACCGTCATTAATATGTCTGCGTTACCCTCAGCGACGCGAAAAAAGTTGATGGTTATGGGGTTACTACCTCGTACAGAAATTACCGTTGTTCGTGTGGCGCCGTTAGGTGATCCGCTTCAAGTTCGTGTACGTGGTGTTGATATCGCTTTACGTAAGCAAATTGCAGAAAACATCGAGGTTGAGGCACTGTAATGCAATATAATATTCTTACTGTTGGTAACCCGAACAGTGGTAAAACAACGTTGTTTAATGGCTTAACTGGCGCTAAGCAGCAAGTCGGTAACTGGGCTGGTGTAACGGTTGAGAAAAAAACAGGTCGCTACCAACACAATGGTGATGATTTTTCGCTGACAGATCTACCTGGTATTTATAACCTTGATAGTGCAAACGATGCGAATAGCCTTGATGAAGCAATCGCGTCACGTGCAATTTTAACAACGCCTGCTGACGTGATAATCAACGTTGTTGATGCATCGAGCTTGGAGCGTAGTTTATACATGACGCTACAGCTGCGTGAGCTAGGCCGCCCGATGGTGGTTGTGCTTAACAAGATGGATGTATTGAAGCGCCAGCGTCAGGTATTGGATATTAAAGCGTTAGAAAAAGCATTAGGGTGTCCTGTATTAGCGTTATCTGCTAATAATATGGAGCGTATTGCTGAATTTAAAACCAAGTTACACAAGATGTTAACACAAGGTGTTGTCGTTAACGAGTTTGAGCTTGATTATGGTCAAGATTTCGAGCGAGCAGTGAGTCAATTAGCACCGTTATTCAAACATAACGATAAGCTAAATGCTCGTGCACAAGGTATCCGTGTATTAGAAAACGATACTTTAGTGATCAACACGCTATCTGATGAAGATAAAACAACAGCATGTGGTTTACGTGCAGATTTATTAAGTACGGTTGATCCTGATATTCAAGTCGCTGATGTGCGTTACACCTTCTTGCATCAGCTGTGTCAAAAAGTCCGTCGTCAAGAAGGCCGTTTAAGTAACAGCCTAACGGATAAAATAGATCGTGTATTACTGAACCGCTTTTTTGGTATCCCATTTTTCTTCTTAGTAATGTACGTGATGTTTATGTTTGCGATAAACATTGGTAGTGCATTTATCGATTTCTTTGATATTAGCTTTGGCGCACTATTAGTCGATGGTGGTCATCATCTTTTAGATGATCACTTGCCAGTATGGTTAGTAACAATTATTGCGAACGGCATCGGTGGTGGTATTCAAACGGTTGCAACCTTTATTCCAGTGATTGCGTGTTTGTACCTGTTCCTTGCGGTATTAGAAAGCTCGGGCTATATGGCACGCGCCGCATTTGTTCTTGATAAAGTGATGCAAAAAGTAGGTTTACCGGGTAAAGCATTTGTTCCTCTAGTGCTTGGCTTTGGTTGTAATGTACCTGCGATCATGGCAACTCGTACTCTTGAACAAGAACGTGAGCGTAAACTCGCAGCCGCAATGGCACCCTTTATGTCATGTGGCGCGCGTTTACCGGTATATGCACTGTTTGCAGCAGCTTTTTTCCCTGAAAATGGTCAGAACGTGGTATTTGCACTGTACCTATTAGGTATTGTGGCAGCTGTGATGACGGGGCTTATTTTACGTTCAACGCTTTATCCTGGCTCTAGTGATAGCTTTATCATGGAAATGCCAAACTACGAATTACCAACTATTCGCAATGTGGTGATAAAAACATGGCAAAAGCTAAAGCGCTTTGTATTTGGTGCGGGTAAAACCATCGTTGTCGTTGTGGCAGTATTAAGCTTCTTTAACTCATTAGGTACTGATGGTTCATTCGGTAACGAAGATACGTCTAAATCTGTACTTTCAAAAGCCGCACAAGTTGTAACGCCAGTATTAGAACCTATTGGTGTGAAAGCCGATAACTGGCCTGCAACCGTCGGTATCATTACGGGTATTTTCGCAAAAGAAGCCGTTGTGGGTACGCTAAACAGCTTATATGCACCAGCAACAGATGATAGCAATGAAGAATACAACCTTGTTGCTAGCTTAAAAGAAGCAGTTGAATCAGTTGGTGATAACCTAGCAGCATTAAGCTTTAGTGATCCACTGGGTATCGAAGTGGGTGATTTAGAAAACAAACAAGCCGTTGCTGAAGAGCAGGGTGTTAACGAATCTGTATACGGTAACATTCAAGCGCACTTCGTAAGTGGTGCAGCTGCAATGGCGTACTTGATTTTCATTCTGTTGTACACACCATGTGCGGCTGCAATGGGTGCTTACGTACGTGAGTTTGGTCAGAAGTTTGCTCTGTTTATTGCAGGTTGGACGATGTTAATGGCTTACTCGTTTGCCACTTGGTTCTACCAAATTGCTCACTTTGTTGATCATCCTGTAACGAGTGCATTCTGGATTAGCTTCTTCGTATTGATTAATGGCGGTATCTTCTTGTTATTGAAACGAGAAGGAAAAAAACAAACTAACCTTGAAGGCTTGTTAGTAGAATGATCCTACAGCAGTTAAAACAATATATTGAACAGCATGGACGTGTCAGTCGCAAGCAACTCTCTGATCACTTCGGAATGTCGGAAGACGGGGTTGAAGCAATGCTTGATGTATGGATACGTAAGGGTTCGATTGGAAAAGAATTGGTTGGCTGTGAAAGTTCAGACTGCTGCCAACCTGCGAAAGAGATTTGGTATCGTTGTTTATCCGTTAACGAATTATCGATAACGGTAATGCGATAGAAGGTAGTAAAATCAAAAGGCAGCTTAATTAAGCTGCCTTTTTTAATGCTAATGAGAGATAGCTGTAAAGCCTTTAACCTGACTTAACTCTTCGCGCAGCTCATCAGCCAGTGCTGCTTGTAGCGCTTCACTGCGTTGAGTACCATCTGTATTCCCCCAAATTGGTCCAGGCCATGCTATGTCATGACTAAAGCGTGCAATGTGGTGTAAATGAAGTTGTGGTACAAGGTTACCTAATGCACCAACGTTAATCTTTTCTGCTTGATAGTCGTTTTCTAATAATGTGGCTACGGCACTTGATTCACGCATTAGTTGGTATTGGTCTTGTTCAGGTAGGTGGTGGATCTCACGTAACTCGTCAATACGAGGGACTAAGATAATCCATGGTCCCAGCGCTTCTTTAGATAATAAAACACGAGAAAGCGGAAAATCACCGAGTACAGTGGTATCAGATTGTAGGCGAGGATGAAGAGTGAAACGCATGTAATTATTCCTTCACAGTACATTATGGCTCACAAGCCAGAGCATTATTTATCATAGTATGCCTAATTTAAAACGATTGGTATTATCCTTAACGTATTCTCTAACATTTGGTTAAGAGTTCTAATTATTGTGAGGCAACTTATGGCAAGCGAATATCAGTTTATACTCGATTATTGGTTTGGCGAGTTAGAGGGTGAAGTAACCAAAGAAAATAAACATGCGCTTTGGTTTCTAGGTGGTGAAGAAATTGATGCTTACATTAAAACCCATTTTCAATCTTGGGTGAGTAAGGCTGGCAAAGGGGAGTTAAATCACTGGTGTGAAACGGCCCAAGGTCGCTTGGCCCTGATAATTTTACTCGATCAATTTAGCCGCAACATCTACCGTGGATTAAGTGCGGCATTTCGTTATGACTCATTAGCCTTAGCATTGTGTAAACGTGGTTTAGCATTGAATCAAGATGTAGATTTATCGCCAATTGAACGCGTATTTTTCTATTTACCTTTAGAACATGCAGAAGATTTGGAAGATCAAGAAGAGAGTGTGTTTCGCTTTCAACACTTAAGAGAATCAACTTCCTTGAATAATCGTGAACTATTTGATGGCTTTTATAATTATGCGAGAAGCCATTATGATGTGATTAAGCAATTTGGACGTTTTCCATATCGTAATGCGGTGCTGGGGCGACTTTCTACGCAAGGTGAATTGATGTGGTTGAACCAAGGTGGTCAGCGATTTGGTCAATAAAGGGATCTAACTATTGAATCTTTGGTTATGTTTTTATTTACAGAGCCTAATTTATAAACATATTTCAGAGTGCGATAAACAGAAAATAAAAAGCCTTCCAAATGGAAGGCTTTTTAATATTAAGAGGGATGTAGATTACATACGCTCTAGTGTTTCGATACCAAGTAGGTCTAGACCTTGCTTGATAGTTTTTGATGTTAGCAATGCAAGCTTCAAGCGGCTTTGCTTAACATCTTCTTCAGCATTAAGAATTGGACATGCTTCGTAGAAGCTAGAGAACATACCTGCAAGTTCGAATAGGTAAGTACACATTAAGTGTGGTTGACCTTCACGTGCTACAGATTGTACCGCTTCTTCAAATTGAAGAAGTTTAGATAGCAGTACTTGCTCTTTTTCGTCAGTGATAACGATTGGGTGAGTAAGATCTGCAAGCTCAACATTCGCGCGCTTAAAGATAGATGCTACACGTGTGTATGCGTACTGCATGTATGGTGCAGTGTTACCTTCGAATGCTAGCATGTTGTCCCAGTCGAAGATGTAATCTGTCGTACGGTGCTTAGAAAGATCAGAGTACTTAACCGCAGCCATTGCAACAGTTTGTGCAATGTTTGCTTTTTCTTCAGCACTTAGTTCTGGGTTCTTTTCTTCAATTAGCTTGTTAGCACGCTCAACAGCTTCATCCAGAAGATCAGCAAGACGAACAGTACCGCCAGCACGAGTCTTAAATGGACGACCATCTTTCCCTAGCATCATACCAAATGCGTGGTGCTCAAGAGATACACTCTCTGGCACATAACCCGCTTTACGTACGATTTCCCAAGCCATCATTAGGTGTTGGTGCTGACGTGAGTCGATGAAGTAAAGTACGCGATCAGCATGAAGTTGCTCGTAACGGTATTTAGCACAAGCGATATCAGTGGTTGTGTATAGGTAACCGCCATCACGCTTCTGGATGATCACACCCATAGGCTCGCCGTCTTTGTTTTTGTATTCGTCTAGGTAAACAACAATTGCGCCATCACTTTCTACAGCTAGACCTTTTTCTTTAAGATCTGCAACAACGCCAGGTAGCATGTCGTTGTACATAGATTCGCCCATTACGTTGTCATCAGTCAGTGACACGCTTAGACGATCGTAGTTGCGTTGATTTTGCTTAAGTGTAATAGCAACAAGTTGCTTCCATTTCTCAAGGCAGTACTCATCACCGCTTTGTAGACGAACAACAAAGTTACGTGCTGTTTTACCGAATTCTTCGTCTTCATCATAAAGTACTTTAGATTCACGGTAGAAACCTTCAAGATCGCTGATGTCCATAGAAACATCAGTACCTTCTTGCTCTTTACGCTGCATGTTAGCGATAAGCATACCGAATTGTGTACCCCAGTCACCAAGGTGGTTAGCTCGGATAACATTGTGGCCTAAAAATTCAAGAGTACGTACAACTGCATCACCGATGATAGTTGAACGTAAGTGACCTACGTGCATTTCTTTTGCAACGTTTGGTGCAGAGTAGTCAACAACAATGTTTTGTGCTGTTTCAGTATTAACGGCTAGACGCTCATCTTTTAGTGCTTCTTCACCACGCTCAGCTAACCATGCTTTGTTTAAGAAAATGTTAATAAAGCCTGGGCCGGCAATTTCAACTTTCTCAGCAATACCATCTAGTTCTAAGCAGTCGATAACTTTTTGTGCGAATTCGCGTGGATTAGTACCTAGCTTCTTTGCTACGCCCATAACACCGTTCGCTTGGTAATCACCAAACTGCGCTTTAGCTGATTGGCGAACTGCGGCAGGGCTGCCTGCAGGTGCGCCAGCGGCTTCTAAAGCCTGAGATACTTTATCATTAATAAGTGCTTGAATGTTCACACGCTGATCCTTAAATCATTTGTAACGCCAATTACTAATAAGAGGCAAAAATGTCTACGTATTACAAGATCACCGTCAAAAATAATCACGAAATAAAACAAAATGATAACATAAATAAATCAAGTGTTTAACGTGAGTATTTTTGACGGGGTCGCGAATATCTAAATATGCACCGAAGTCTTGAATACGCAGTAGGTATTGTCCTAATAATACCCACAGATGGAGGTACTTTGGCAACCGGAAAAACCTATTGTTTACGTTTTTTTTTAACTTTTTTTGTTATGAGTAAATAATGTGTAACACGCTATTGTATTGAAAAGAGAGTGCGTTAAATTCATGTTTCATTAAATCACGAAAAATGGATAATTATTCACTTCGTCTCATTATAGTAATAGCTGTCAATAATAGGATAAATTTATGCACAAGCTTGAACAATATAATCTTCATCCAACGCAGATGCTTGCGCAGTTACCGGAGTTTATGAAAGCGATTAATGCATTGATTGATGATTTAGGGATTTCACTGGCTGATTACCAAGCCGATCACATTGCATTACGTGTCAATGATCAAGATGTGGCGCAACAGTTACATCAAGCCTGGCTGAGTTATGGCCAAGAATGGTCTAACAATATGATCAATGGTCGTCCCATTGTGATCATTGGGTTTGAACAGTCATTAGCCGTAGATGGATGGACAATCGAAGCGTTAGAGTTGCCTTATCCGAGTGATAAAGTTTATCTGAAGCAAGGGTGGGAGCATATTGAGTTTGTGGTGCCATCCAGTGCACAAACGATTGAAGAATTAAAAGCAGATTTACTAGAACAATTACCACAATTAGATTGGGATGGGTTAGATGCGAAGGGGATCAAAGTAAAAGCCAGTTCACCATCCGGTGAAGATGAGCGTTTAGCTAATCCTACTTTTGCGTTTAAACGTGATGGGGTATGTATTAAATTACACGGACACTCGTTAAAAGCAGTATTAGAAAGTGAACAAGCCTAGTTGCTGTAAATACGAATAATAAAAAGCGTAGTAATCCCCAAAGATTACTACGCTCGCTTGGTCAATATTGTCTTTTTCTGATTATAAAATAACCGTCCGGTTACCATAGACAAAAATACGATCGTCTACCGCAAGGCCTAATGCTTTACTGAGCACAGATTTTTCTACATCACGACCAGACTTTGCCATTTCAACTGCACTGAAACTATGATCAACAGGGATGACGTTTTGGGTTATGATTGGCCCTTCATCAAGATCGTTAGTTACAAAGTGTGCGGTTGCACCAATGATTTTTACACCACGTTCAAATGCTTGTTGGTAAGGCTTAGCGCCAATAAATGCAGGTAAGAAACTGTGATGAATATTAATGATTTTATTAGGGAATTGTGCAACAAAATTAGGCGTTAAAATACGCATATATTTCGCCAGTACCACGTAATTTGGTTGATACTGTTGTACCGCTTCTAATAGTTTTTGCTCGTGCTCTTCACGGCTTAATCCTTCATGGCAAACATGATGGAATGGAATATCAAATTTTTCCGTTAGCCCTTGTAGGGTGTCGTAATTACCGACAACCGCAGCAATGTCGATATCTAATGATCCATCGAAGGCTTTAACTAGAATATCACCTAGACAGTGCGCTTCTTTTGTCACCATGATGACGATTTTTTTGCGATCAGAACTGATTAAACGGCGTTTGCTGCCTTTGGGTAAAGCATGATCAATATCTGCGAGGAAGGTTGTATCATTAAAATAGCCTTCAAGCTCAGTACGCATGAAAAATTGATTATGGGTGTTATCAACATATTCCTTATTGTTGATAATATTTAGTTGGTGCTTATGACAAATGTTGGTTATTTTGGCGATTAGTCCCATTTCATCTGGGCATTCCGTGAGGAGTGTTTTCTTTTCCATGTCGTTTCCTGACTGCGATTCACGCATATAATACATTGCGTGTTACAAAGATCTTAATTAACTATTACCTAGATTTAACCTTATGGTCAAAGTATTTATTTGTTAGGTGATGTTATTAATAAGAAAGTGATGTCGTTAATTTTTGTAATCGATGGATAGAAGACTAGTCGAGTAGTTGGATAATTGGCATAATGAATACTGTATATATAACCAATAGTGCGAAGTAAATGATAACGAAGTTTTTTGCCTCTGGTGGCGCATTAGATAAAGCCATCCCTGGTTTTCAGGCTCGCCAACCTCAAATTGATATGGCGAATGCTGTGGCTGATGCGATCAAGAGTGAATCTCAGCTGGTGGTTGAAGCGGGAACGGGGACAGGTAAAACCTTTGCTTATGTGATCCCCGCTTTGCTTAGTGGTAAGAAAACTATTATCAGTACAGGCTCTAAAAACCTTCAAGAGCAATTATTTCACCGTGATTTGCCATTAATGGCTGATGCTATTGGCTTTACGGGGCGTGTCGCGTTATTAAAAGGGCGCTCAAATTATCTATGTATTGATCGCCTAAATCGCCAAGTGATAGAAAGCCATGATGTGGAATCTGATCCTACGTTATTAACACAGTTGGTTAAAATTCGACAATGGTCTTCATCATCGAAAAGCGGCGATTTTGGTGAATGTGAAGATGTTGCAGAAGATAGCCCAGTCATTCCATTGATTACTTCGACCAATGATAACTGTTTAGGCCGTGAATGCCCCTCGTATGATGATTGTTTTGTCGTTAAAGCACGTCGCAAAGCAATGGAAGCTGATGTAGTTGTTGTTAATCACCATTTATTCTTGGCAGATTTAGCCATTAAAGAAACCGGCTTTGGTGAATTAATTCCTGAAGCTGAAGTATTTATCTTTGATGAAGCCCACCAAATGCCTGATATTGCCAGTCAGTACTTTGGCCAGAGCCTAACCAGTCGCCAATTAATTGAACTCGCGAAAGATATTGATATTGGTTATCGCACAGAAGCGCGTGATATGCGCCAACTGCAAAAAACGGCAGACAGGTTACAGCAAGCTGCGTTTGAAATGCGGATTATTTTAGGTGATCCCGGGTTTCGAGGAAATTGGCGAGAAGCATCACAAACCCCTGCTGTTCAACGGGAATTGACTCGACTGTCAGATGCATTAGATCTTACCTACGATGTACTTAAGCTGGCGTTAGGTCGAAGCCAGTTACTAGATACTGCCTTTGAACGTGCAGCAACGCTAAAAGCCAAACTAAAACGAGTATCAGATACTGCAATTACAGGCTATTCCTATTGGTATGAATGTACACCGCGCCAGTTTAGTTTAAATATCACGCCGCTCTCTGTTGCGGATAAATTTAAAGAGCAAATGGCTGAGCAAAAAGGGGCATGGATCTTCACTTCAGCAACCTTAGCCGTTGATGAGAACTTCACCCACTTTAGTCATCGCTTAGGGTTAGAGCCAAAGCAACAATTCTCGCTTGAAAGTCCGTTTGATTACAACGAGCAGGCGTTATTATGTGTACCTCGCCATTTACCTGAGCCTAATAGTTATGGTCTCGCTAACAAATTGGTTGATATGTTAGCGCCTGTGATTGAAGCGAATAATGGTCGTTGTTTTTTCTTGTGTACTTCTCATCAAATGGTACGCGATCTTGCAGAAGGGTTTCGTGAGAAGCTGAGCTTACCCGTGTTAGCGCAAGGTGAAACAACGAAACAAAAGCTACTTAATGAGTATTTGGCTCATGGTAATGCATTATTAGTGGCAACGGGGGCGTTCTGGGAAGGGATTGATGTTAGAGGGCAAGCCCTTAGCTGTGTTATCATTGATAAATTACCGTTTACAGCACCAGATGATCCATTATTAAAAGCACGTATTGAAGATTGTCGTATGCGTGGTGGTGATCCTTTTGCCGATGTCCAAGTACCTGATGCGGTGATCACCTTAAAGCAGGGGGTTGGGCGTTTGATCCGTGATACTAAAGACAAAGGCGCATTGATCATTTGTGATAACCGATTAGTAACAAGGCATTATGGCGCTGTATTTTTACGAAGTTTACCACCGATCCCTCGTACACGTAGTGTTGAAGGGGTTAGTGACTTTTTGTCTACTATTAATAACAATAACGTTATTGAAGATGACAACCAACATTCAGAGGCTTGAATGAGCACCAAAATTTTGGCAGTTGATACTGCAACTGAAAATTGTTCTGTTGCCCTATTAATGGGTGACGAAGTTATCTCTCGTTGTGAATATGCACCACGTGAGCACACAACAAAAATTTTGCCTATGGTAGATACAGTTCTGGCTGAAGCTGGTATCAAGCTAAACCAACTCGATGCATTGGCTTACGGCCAAGGCCCTGGTAGCTTTACTGGTGTTCGTATCGGCATTGGTATTGCGCAAGGTTTAGCGTTTGGTGCCGATTTACCTATGGTGGGCGTGTCAACATTAGCTGCAATGGCGCAAGGTACTTACCGTGTCCATCAAGCTGACAATGTATTATCTGCTATTGATGCTCGTATGGGCGAAATCTATTGGGGTCAGTATCAGCGTAAAATAGATGGTGACTGGCAAATTATCGGTGCAGAGCAGGTGATTGTACCTGATGCTTTAGTTGAATCTGTTCAGACCGAAACGGGTATTTGGTTAACAGCGGGTACAGCGTGGGAAGTGTATGCTGATACTCTAGCTAAGTTACCTTTTGAAATGCAGCAGGGCTCGGTGTTATATCCTGATTCACAAGACATGGTTCACCTAGCGAAGTTTGCTTTTGCTCGTGGTGAAAGTGTTAGCGCAGAAGTGGCTAGTCCTGTGTATTTACGTGATACTGTGACATGGAAAAAACTGCCAGGTCGCGAATAATTAAATAAAGAGTAGTGGCGGGTGCTGCTACTTTTTCTTTATCCTAATTTTTTAAATGGATGATGAGAGGAGATTATGGTTACTATCAATCATGGTGTTATATCATTACCATCAAAACCATTTAGTTCAACCTCACAGACCTCTAGTACGAAAGCGAGCACTTCAAGTGATACGGTTTCATCAACGTCTGTTTTATCATCGTTATCGAAAACACAACACGCAGAGTGGGCGAGTCAAGAATATCGTCAATTACAGTATGATCGCCCTGATGGTAAACATCAGAAAGCATTATCTATGTATATGGATGTCATGCTGCATGATAGAAAAGAACAACTTTCCGATCTGATCGGTATCAATATGGTTGTTTAAACCAACGAATACTTTCCTTATTATTCTCATCGTTATCACGTTAATTTAACGTGTCCGTAGACTATGCCTAAATAATTACTTTTGCTGTAATATTGAACAGTTATGTTGAGGTTTTATATGTTTCGCACGCTATTTCTTGGGCTGATATTAATCTTTATGGTAGGCTGCGCCAGTGTTCCAGCCAGCTTGCAGACCAAAACGAAAAATCCTATCACGGATTTACGCGTTATCACCGAGCATCCTACTGTAATGCAACATCAGGAAGTAAGGTTAGGTGGCATTATTGCTTCAATTAAAAATGAAGCAAAGCAAACACGCGTTGAAATAGTCGCATTGCCGTTAACCTCTGACGGTAGACCAATATTGAACAGTAAACCCCAAGGTAGATTTATTGCGAATGTACCTGGCTTTCTTGATCCTATCGAGTATGCCAAAGGACGTTTACTGACAGTTGTCGGGCAATATACTGAAATGCAAAAAGGTAAAGTTGGAGAGTACGATTATACTTTTCCTGTGGTAAATGCTTCAGGTGAGCAAATTTGGCAAGTACAGCAGCAAATTCAAATGGAAACACCAATGCGATTTAATCGTTGTATTGGCATTAACTGTGGATTTTGGGGCGATGATTACTTTATGCCACCGTTTGGCATTCAAGGGCGCGTGGTTGATAGAGTGATAATGTAAGTCATGGAAGTAACAACATTTAAGCTGGCTGAATTAGAATTAGCGGGACTGACCAATTTCTCATTATCGTCGCCGTTAGAGAATAACAAACCCGTGTTGTTATTTATTCATGGTTGGCAAGATAATGCTGCGACGTTTTCATCACTTTGGTCACGACTAGAGGACGATTTTAATCTTGTTGCCATTGATTTGCCTGGACATGGTTTATCACAATCTCGAAGTGGGGATAACTATTATCACTTTTTCGATTATATTGATGATTTACACCAAGTCATTACACAGCTCCCCACCACTCGCGTGTGTCTTGTTGGCCACTCATTAGGGGCGATTATTGCCAGTTGTTATAGCGCAGCTTATCCTCAATCAATAGATAAGTTGGTATTAATTGAAGGCTTATCGCCATTAGTGGAAGAGGCCGAACAAACGGTTGAGCGGTTAAAGTGTGGGATTAAAAGTCGACAGCAATACCGTAAAAGTAGTGAACGTCGTAAAGCAAGAGCAATGAGCTCTTTTACTGAAGCTTTACAATTACGTGCCAACGTTAATGATTTACCCATGGCATGTTTAGAGCCTGTTGTGAAGCGGGCAACGGTTAAGCGTAATGGGCTGTGGTACTGGCGACATGACCATCGCCTGCGTTGTGAATCACTCTACCGGATGACACAACAACAAGCACAAGCAATTATGTCGTCAATAGAAGCACCCATTTATTCGATTGTCGGAAGTCATGGATTTCCTCAACTGCGTGATGATCCGCAGGATAAATACAAGCTTCAACAGTTTTCACAGGTAGTGATTGACGGGGGGCATCATTGCCATTTAGAACAGCCAGATACAGTATCGAATTGTATTAGGGCTTTTATTTCCCTCGAGAGAGATTAATCTTCGCTTTTCAATGAGTAGCTTCAAAGTTTCTACTCAGTTAATTTGGCAAGATGTTAATTATAAGTTAAGTATACTGTACTTGAATGTAAACGCATGTTTGATTTATACGTACAGTATTTACCTGTATTCCTGTATAGGTATTAAAGCAGTCTAATAATAAGGAGAATGCGAGTGGATAAGGTTTGGCTTAGCCGCTATCCGAATGATGTACCGGCAGAAATTAATCCGGATGCATATTCATCATTAGTTGATATGTTTGAACAATCAGTACGTAAATATGCTGATCAAACTGCTTTCATTAACATGGGACAAGTTATGACCTTCCGTAAATTGGAAGAGCGTAGCCGTGCCTTTGCAGCTTACCTTCAAAATGAATTGAAGCTACAAAAAGGTGACCGTGTTGCTGTAATGATGCCAAACTTACTGCAATATCCTATCGCGCTATTCGGTATTTTACGTGCAGGTTGTGTTGTGGTTAACGTCAACCCGTTATACACCCCACGTGAGTTAGAGCACCAATTAAATGACTCTGGTGCAAAAGCCATTGTTATCGTGTCTAACTTTGCTCATACCCTTGAAGCTGTTGTTAAAAATACAGGTGTTAAAAATGTAATTTTAACCAGCCTTGGCGACCAATTGTCTCGTCCAAAAGGTACTTTGGTTAACTTTGTTGTTAAGTACATTAAGAAAATGGTGCCTAAGTACCATTTGCCGCATGCGACTTCAATGCGTATCGCACTGCGTAAAGGCCGTCGTATGCAGTATGTTAAGCCATTTATTACTGGCGATGACATGGCATTTCTTCAATATACAGGTGGTACAACAGGCGTCGCTAAGGGTGCAATATTAACGCATCATAATATGGTGTCTAATGTCATGCAGGCGAAAGGTGCATATGGTCCTGTGCTAACAGAGGGGCGTGAGCTCATTGTTACCGCTTTACCGCTTTATCATGTATTTGCATTGACAGTAAACTGCTTATTATTAATGGAAATGGGCGGTCAGAACTTACTGATCACGAATCCACGTGATATTCCCACTTTTGTCAAAGAGCTTCAACGTTATCAATTTACAGCAATTACAGGTGTGAACACCTTATTTAATGCGCTGATCAACAATGAAGATTTCCAAGAGCTCGATTTTAGTAATCTACGTCTTTCTGTTGGCGGCGGTATGGCGGTGCAACGTGCTGTTGCTGAAAAGTGGCAGAAAATCACCGGTAATTACTTATTAGAAGGGTACGGTTTAACCGAGTGTTCACCACTGGTTGCAGCATACCCTTATGATTTGACGCAATATAACGGTTCAATTGGCCTGCCTGTCCCTTCAACTGAAGTGCGTATGGTTGATGATGAAGGTAATATTGTGGGTATCGACGAAGTCGGTGAATTACAAGTTCGTGGTCCTCAAGTCATGAAAGGTTACTGGCAGCGTCCTGAAGCCACTAAAGAAGTATTAACAGAAGATGGTTGGCTATCGACGGGTGATATCGTTAAATTTGATGATGAAGGCTTTTTGCATATTGTCGATCGTAAGAAAGATATGATCTTAGTGTCAGGTTTTAACGTTTATCCTAATGAAATCGAAGATGTTGTAGCGCTACATGACAAAGTGCTTGAAGTCGCAGCGATCGGCCAGGCTCATGAAGTGTCTGGAGAAGTGGTTAAGATATGTGTGGTGAAACGCGATCAGAGCCTCACAAAAGATGAATTGATAGCGCATTGTCGTCAACATTTAACAGGTTATAAGATACCTAAAATTGTTGAATTTATGGATGACTTGCCAAAAACCAATGTAGGTAAGATTCTACGTCGCGTATTGCGTGAAGAGTCTGATAAAAAAGCACAACAATAAGTGTTTGCGATAATAAATATGTAAAAAAGCCCATCAGTTTTTGCTGAAAAGTGTTATTACATACTATTGCGCGATATTATAGATGCCGACATTACGTCGGCATTTTTCTTAATATAATTTACAAAAAGGTTAATGATTTAGCCCCGCACCGAAAAGGTATCATGTGAACTTCGAGATAATTACAACAACCGAGCAATTACAACAGCGTTGTGACTCAGCCAGAACGCACACTGCCGTTATGCTTGATACGGAATTTGTCCGTACTCGTACGCTATACCCGCGTTTAGGTTTGATTCAATTATTCGATGGTGAGCAGTTATCGTTAATTGATCCATTAGAAGTGGAAGACATGGAGCCATTGTGGGCATTGTTACGTGATCAATCGGTGATGAAAGTGCTTCACGCCTGTGGTGAAGATCTAGAAGTATTTCAGCATCATGCCGGTTGTTTACCAACACCAATGTTTGATACTCAGTTAATGGCAGCTTTCCTTGGACAAGGTATTTCAACGGGCTTTGGTGCATTAGTGAAAGAATACGTTGGTGTTGAGCTTGATAAAGGCGAAGCGCGTACCAATTGGCTTGCACGTCCATTAACGGCAAAACAACTCGATTATGCCGCTGCCGATGTTTATTACTTAAAACCGTTGTTTGAAAGTTTATTAGCTAAGGTTGAAGAACGGGGCTATATGGAAGCATTACAGCAAGAATGCCTATCTGTAATACACCGCCGTATTAAGCCCGTTGATCCAGAAAAAGCGTATCTTGATATTAAAAACGCATGGCAGTTAAACCCACAGCAACTTGCTGTTTTGCAAAAAGTTGCAGCTTGGCGAGTACGTGAAGCGCAGAAACGGGATATCGCATTAAACTTCATTGTCAAAGAATTACATTTATGGAAATTAGCGCGTTTTAATATTAAATCACGATCTGAGCTTGAGAAAGCAGATTTTGAGCCAATGGAGATCCAACGTCACGGTAACCGTTTATTGAAAATGGTGCATGATTGCGATCGTATTGCAGCGCAAGATTATCCCGCGAAAATAGAGCGTTTGGTTGATTTCCCACATTATAAGCAGATGGTAAAATCCATCAAAGACGTAGTAACAGATGTTGAAAAAGAGACCGGTTTAGCGCCTGAGTTCTTAGCTTCTAAAAAGCAGATCCACCAAGTATTATCTTGGGCATGGAAGTATCAGCGTCAAGATGAAAAACGTCCTGAAATGTTGAAAAACTGGCGTCGTGATTTATTTGAGCAACGTGTATTAAAGTTATTAGACGAAAAAGCCTAATTGATTACTACGTCCTAAAAGAAAAAACCCGCCATCTGCGGGTTTTTCTGTATTAACGTTCTTCGTCAGGTAACGTCACGTTAAGTTCGAGTACGGATAAATCTTCCTCTTTATGATCAAGGTTCACAGACACTTGATTTGGGTCGATTTGAACGTACTTACTGATCACATCTAAAATATCTTGTTTTAGCTGGGGTAGGTAGGCTGGAGCCGGTTGTCCAGCACTACGACGTTCAGCGACAATAATCTGTAACCTTTCCTTTGCTACATTCGCTGTTTTCGTCTTTTTCGGGCGGAAAAACTCGAGCAGTGCCATATAAAGTTAGCCTCCAAATAAGCGTTTTAGGAAGCCTTTCTTCTCTTCCTCTAAGAATTTAAATGGGCGTTCCTCACCCAATAAGCGTGCTACTGTATCTTCATAAGCAATGCCAGCATCAGATTCTTTATCGAAAATAACGGGCTCACCCTTGTTAGATGCGTTTAGCACAGCTTGGCTTTCAGGAATAACACCTAAAAGAGGGATGTGTAAAATTTCTTCAACATCTTGAACGCTTAGCATTTCACCTTGCGTTACACGTGTCGGGTTATAGCGTGTTAGTAGTAAGTGTTGTTTAACTGCGTCTTTACCATCTTCTGCTCGGCGAGACTTAGAATCTAGAATACCTAAAATACGATCAGAGTCGCGAACAGAAGAGACTTCAGGATTCGTTGTTACAATCGCTTCATCAGCAAAGTAAAGTGCCATTAAAGCACCAGTTTCAATACCTGCTGGAGAATCACAGATAATGAAATCAAAATTCATTTTATCCAAGTCATTTAAAACACGCTCAACACCTTCACGAGAGAGTGCGTCTTTATCACGAGTCTGAGATGCTGGTAAAACAAAAAGGTTATCAACACGCTTATCTTTAATTAATGCTTGGTTCAGATTTGCTTCGCCGTTGATAACGTTTACAAAGTCATAAACGACACGTCGCTCACAACCCATAATGAGATCAAGGTTACGTAAACCAATATCAAAATCGATAACCGCCGTTTTTTTACCGCATAATGCTAGACCAGATGCAATGGCTGCGCTTGAGGTTGTTTTACCAACGCCGCCTTTACCTGAAGTAACAACGATAATTCGTGCCATTTACTAAATTCCTTATTAAAACTTTTATAAAGCAAGGTGCTCGATGCTAAGCGTATTATCAGTAATTGAAATTACAACACCCTTGCCCCAGAACTCATCCTGAATGTTATCACTTAGCCAGTAGTTTCCTGCAACTGAAATTAGTTCAGATTGCAAGTTCTGACAGAAAATTGTCGCTTCTAGGTCTCCGTTGGCTCCAGCTAATGCTCGACCACGTAACGTACCGTAAATATGAATGCAACCATCAGCAATAATTTCAGCGCCCGCACTCACATGGTTGAGAATGACAAGGTCACGATTTTTAGCATAAATCTGTTGACCAGAACGAACAGGAGTGCGAATGATAAGTGCAGACTCTCGGCCTTGAACTGGCTGAGAAGATGGCTCAGCTTCAGTAGATTCTACTGTTGTTTTTTCTTTCACCGTGCGTGCGGCATTCATAATAGCAAATCCAGCAGATTTTGCTTGATTTTGTAACGCTTGTTCTTTACAACCGCTGATACCTACAGGGATCATGCCCGCGTCGACAATTGCTCGTTTTAATTGCTCAAAATTAATATCTTTGCCTGCATTAGAGATATCGATAACAACGGGAGCTGATGCAAAGAAATTAGGTGCGAGTTCAATTTTTTCTTTTAGGTGATCGGTCGCTTTTTTGATATCACCATCAATTAAATGAAGCGCAGAGAGCGTAAATGAGCTCCCTTTAAGTTCAGTCGTCTTGGTCATGGTATTTATTATGGTTAATGTTTAAATTAACCATTCTTGTTGATTATCACAAAGGTACTAGCATGGTATATTCCCGAGCAGTTAGGGGCAAGTTATCCTTGCTTTGACATGGGAAATTCAGACAAAAGTCTCATCCTGTAGGGGAAAAATAAACCAACGGGGAATGATACGTTAAAATAGCTGTCTGAAAGAATAAGCTTTAACAAATAGGTGAATTGAAATGTTGTGTGCAATCTATAAAAGCTTAAAAAAAGATAACACATATTTATATGTAAATAAGAAAGATGATTTCTCCGATGTGCCTGAAGTATTAATGAATACATTTGGTAAACCGCAATTTGTTATGGTGATAAAGTTAGAAGGGAGAAAGTTAGCCTTGGCCGATGTTGAAAAAGTAAAAGAAGCATTAAAGACCGTTGGTTTCTATCTTCAAGTTCCACCGCCAGTAACAAATTTATTGGATCAATATAAAGCCGAGAAAGCCGGCAGAGCTAATTAAGGTTATTATGCATAAGCGTTTTATATCGGCCGTTGTGGCCTTAGGACTAGGGATTTCCTCAACAGCTTTTGCTGCTGATGAAGGGTTTAACGCATATATAAATAAATTAAAAGCAGAAGCGCGTAGTAATGGTATTTCTGAGCCTATTCTCGATTCAGCTTTTAAAGGCATTACATTTACTCATCGTGCAGTAAAGGCAGATAAAAACCAACCTGAGAAAAAGTTAACATTAGATCAATATATTCCACGCGCTGTACCTGACTGGAAAGTAAAACAAGCACGTCGTTTATATCAAGAGAATAAAACAACATTAGATCGGATAGGTAAAGAATACGGCGTACAGCCACGTTTTATTGTTGCGTTGTGGGGGGTTGAAAGTAACTTTGGTAAATTACAAGGTAATTACCATGTTGTTGAAGCATTAACCACGTTGGCTTATGAAGGTCGTCGTGAAGCATTATTTCGTAAACAAGTGATGGCGGCATTACAAATCCTTCAAGAAGGACATATTACGATTGATGAGATGAAAGGATCATGGGCAGGGGCGATGGGTCAATGCCAATTTATGCCAACATCTTATTTAACCTTTGCGGTTGATGGTAATAATGATGGTAAAGCTGATATTTGGAATACTAAAGCGGATGTTTTTGCATCTGCAGCGAATTACCTAAAAAAATCAGGTTGGAATGATAAATATACTTGGGGACGTCAAGTTAAGATCCCATCATCATTATCGGCCGATTTAAAAGGTACGGGTGTAGAAAAAACCAAAACACTAGCACAATGGCAAACACTCGGTGTTCGTACTATGAGTGGTGGGAATTTACCCAAAGAAGACATTGATGCATGGTTAATTCAACCTGATGACGAACATGGGCGTGCTTACCTTGTTTATGGTAATTACCAAACATTAATGAAATGGAATCGTTCTCATTATTTTGCTTTAGCTGTCAGCCATCTTGCTGATCGTATCTAATAGCTATAACCAATAATAAAAGGTTATCTGTATTGAAAGTCAGGCACTACTGCCTGGCTTTTTATTTTGATTTGTGTTTTCTATATTTAAAAGCGAATAAATATTTGCCTAGACATATCTTTAAGCAATTCGAAAACAGCGTTGTTTAGATTGATGTCTATAATTCTTGGTTCATGACAGTATAAAAAAAGCCCAACTAAGTTGAGCTTTCTAAATATATGGTAGGAAATGAAATTAGATTTCAAATTCTTCTAAAGATTTACCATTTTCAAGTGCTTGCTTAAGCGCGCTTGGTGTACGGCCTTGGCCTGTCCACGTTTTTTCTTCACCGTTTTCATCGATGAATTTATATTTAGCTGGACGTGCAGCACGTTTTGCTTTTGGTGCTTTTGAAAGGCTTGCTAACAATTCTTCAGGGTCGATACCATCAGCTAATAGCATTTCACGGTATTGAGCTAGTTTTTCATTACGCTCATTTTCTTTTGCTTGTTCTTCTTCTTCAGCTTCAGCACGTTCTTGAACAACGGTAGTTAATTTCTCTAAAGCTTCTTCTAGTTGCTCTAAAGTATATTCACGAGAAAGTGCACGAAGACTACGAAGGTTTAAAAGTGCTTTCATTGCATCAGACATTTTTATATTTCCTGTTATTTTTAACTAACTGTAAATAATAATAGCAGTGTCGAATCATTTATTACAATAGTAATGCTTTTATTCATTATGTCAAAACACTTTAAACATTCTTTATTGTTAATTGTTAATAATAGCGATATTCGTATTTTTATAAAAATACGAATATCGGATTTAT
The DNA here is from genome assembly GCF_003026105.1 of Photobacterium sp. GB-56. GTDB lineage: Bacteria > Pseudomonadota > Gammaproteobacteria > Enterobacterales > Vibrionaceae > Photobacterium. Next base: position 293,037 of record NZ_PYNW01000001.1, read on the forward strand.
GCTTAATAGATGTTTAAATGGTTACAAAATGAAACATATCTGCTCGTAGGTTCATAATATTTAATGGGTGAAGCTATACTTAGATAAGATTATATTTATAATGCAATGTTATTTGTTCTGTTGTTAAATGTTTCATGTGATGTTGTTGCAAATAATGAAACATTACGTAGAATAATCGCAACCTTGATGTAAGGTAGAGGCGCGTTATCTAATAGTAATTAACAAGAGGGTGAAACCAATGACGGTTAATGAAAGGAGCTAATGCCGAAGTAAGAGTGACGTCAAATCCTTTTTCTGGGGTTGTATTGAATAAGTGCAACACTGCCATAGTATATAATCATATTCACTATGGAGCGCTACTGTGAAAAGAGAAGAGCCAAGACGTTCTTCAAATATGGTTAACCGCCATGTTATCCAGTAGATCTCCAACCTAATTCGGTTGTCTTTGAGATCATGAATTTAGTAGATTACTCCCATTCATTAGTATCCATTATTCCTCCTATTGTTGCGTTAGGGTTAGCGATACTTTCTCGGCGTGTGTTAGTTTCTCTTGGTGCGGGTATCGTATTAGGAGCACTTTACTTAAATGACTTTTCATTTAACCATTCAGCTTCTTATTTAGGAGGCACTATACAAAACTTATTCATATCTGATGGTGGTATTAATACCTGGAATATGAGTATTGTTTTATTCCTCATTATATTAGGCATGACGACAGCATTGTTAACATTGTCTGGTGGTACTCGTGCATTCGCTGCATGGGCACAAACAAAAATTAAAACAAAAAGGGGCGCGAAACTGCTTGCTGCTTTTTTAGGTGTGTTTATTTTTGTTGATGATTACTTTAATAGTTTAGCGGTGGGTTCTATCGCTCGTCCCGTAACGGATCGCTATTACGTATCGCGTTCTAAATTGGCTTATATATTAGATTCAACAGCCGCTCCAATGTGCGTTCTAATGCCGGCATCGAGTTGGGGTGCGTATATAATTACGTTAATTGGCGGTATTTTAGTTACGCATGGAGTAACAGAATATACACCTTTAAGTGCCTTTTTAACGCTAGCGCCAATGAACTTCTATGCTATTTTTGCTTTAGCTATGGTTTTTGTTGTGTCTTGGTTCCAATGGGATATTGGACCAATGAAAAAACATGAGATGGCAGCAATGCATGGCCGTGGTTTTGATGAAGGCGGTGATGTTGATGAACAAGCAAAAGATTTAACTGACGAATTAGAAATTGTTGAAAGTACGAAAGGTAAAGTTGGCGATTTAATTTGGCCGATTGTTATTTTAATATTTGCCACGTTCTTTTTTATGGTTTTTACAGGCTATCAAGCATTAGCAGCAGATGGTAAATCTTTTGCTCTGCTAGGTGCGTTTGAAAATACTGATGTCGGTAAGTCACTTTGTCTTGGTGGTTTATTTGGCTTAGTTGCTGCGATTATTCCAGTCATTCGCCAGCGTATTGCATTTAATGAAGTTATTCGCACATTATGGATTGGTGCTAAATCCATGTTTGGTGCGATTTTAATTTTATTATTCGCGTGGAGTATTGGTAGCGTTATTGGTGATATGAAAACGGGTCAATATTTATCAACCCTTGTACAAGGGAATATTAACCCTATGTTATTACCGATGATCTTATTTTTATTATCAGGCGTGATGGCATTTTCTACAGGTACGTCGTGGGGCACGTTTGGCATTATGTTACCTATAGCTGGTGATTTAGCTGGGGCAACCGATATTACCTTGATGTTACCAATGCTAGCGGGAGTATTAGCAGGCTCTGTATTTGGTGATCACTGTTCACCGATTTCAGATACTACAATATTGTCTTCAACGGGGGCACGTTGCCATCATATTGATCATGTCGCAACGCAACTTCCTTACGCAGTTTCTGTCGCCTTTGTTTCTACTATTGGCTTCCTTGTGCTAGGTATGACTGATTCATTACCCGTAGCCTTCATCGCGGCTATAATTACTTTTATTATGGTTTGTGTGTTGTTTGCTTGGTTATCACGACGTACTTATGTCCCAACAGTAAAAAGCTGATTTTATCTCTGTTCTTTTAAGCCCATACACTTTTCATGAAAAAGAGTATGGGCTTTTTTGTAACTAATGTGTACTTGTTAAGTCTATCACTTTTCATTGTGAGTGAATTTCTGTAGCATCGGCGCAGTTTTTTTAAACCAATCGTATTACTAGGGAATCCTCATGGCCCAAATGTATTTCTATTACTCTGCAATGAATGCAGGGAAATCGACCACATTATTGCAATCCTCGTTTAATTATCGCGAAAGAGGAATGACCCCCGTTATTTTTACTGCTGCGATTGATGATCGCTTTGGTGTGGGTAAAGTCAGCTCTCGTATTGGTTTAGAAGAAGAGGCTGAGTTATTTAATGCAGAAGATGATTTATTCGAACGATTAAAAGCGTTATCAGATAGAGGTAAAATTGATTGCGTATTAATTGATGAATGCCAGTTCTTATCTAAAGCGCAGGTGTATCAATTAACGGAAGTGGTCGATAAACTCGATATTCCGGTTTTATGTTACGGCTTACGTACAGACTTCTTAGGTGAACTTTTTGAAGGGAGTCGTTACTTATTATCGTGGGCGGATAAGTTAGTTGAATTAAAAACAATTTGTCACTGTGGTCGCAAAGCAAACATGGTGATCCGTCAAGATGAAACCGGTCGTGCTATTGCTGATGGTGAACAAGTTGAAATTGGTGGCAACGCACGTTACGTATCAGTATGTCGATTACATTATAAAGAGGCATTAGGTCGTTAATTATTTAATGATAATAGGGATAGTCCTTTTTATCTTATCCAGTAATACGTAATTATTGCGAAACAAAAAGCCAGCTTATTTAGCTGGCTTTTTCATCGTAACTGACGATTGAATTATTTCTTATTATGACGCTCTTGCAGTTTATTCGTCACATCTGACAGTGATAAACCTTGATCTTGAAGTAGTACAAGCAGGTGATAGATCAAATCCGCTGATTCACATACTAATTCCGCTTTGTCACCCGACGTTGCCGCAAGCGCGACTTCAACACCTTCTTCGCCCACTTTTTGCGATATACGCTTGGTGCCACGGGCGTAGAGGCTAGCTGTGTAGGAAGACTCAGGATCTGCACCTTTACGACTCGCCAAGAGCTGCTCAAGTTGATGAAGGAAAACCAGTGACGGTGGCTGAGCATCACTTTCATCAGAATCAAAACAGGTGGTCGTGTTTAAGTGGCACGTTGGACCAATTGGATCGACGTGTACTAATAAGGTGTCTTGGTCACAATCAAGCTGAATACTTTTAAGTTGCAGTACATTGCCTGATGTTTCACCTTTCGTCCACAGGCGCTCTTTGGTGCGAGACCAGAAAGTGACTTGTTTAGTATCAAGTGTCTTTTGAAGCGCATCTTCGTTCATGTAGCCAAGCATTAGCACTTGACCACTGGCATTATCTTGAACAATAGCAGGGATCAGTCCGGCTACTTTTTCCCAATTGATTTTGGTTAATAAACTCATAGTCGGATCTCCACATTTTGCGTTTTCAGAAATTGCTTTAACTCACCAATGTTGATGATTTGTTTATGGAAAACAGAGGCAGCTAAGGCGCCGTCTACATTCGCAAGCTTAAAGGCATCGCTAAAGTGCTGCATTTCACCTGCACCACCAGAAGCAATTAAAGGCACGTCACATACACTGCGTACCATGTTGAGTTGCTCTAAGTCGTAACCATTACGTACGCCATCTTGGTTCATCATGTTCAGTACGATTTCACCCGCGCCACGACGTTGAACTTCTTCAACCCAATCACGTGTTTGCCATTGGGTTGCTTTGGTACGCTTTTCATCACCAGTAAATTGGTATACCTGATATTGACCTGTTTCAGCGTCAAAATAGGAATCAATACCGACAACGATACATTGCACACCGAACTTATCCGCCAATGTGGTGATTAATGTTGGATCTGCCAGCGCTGGTGAATTGATAGAGACTTTATCTGCACCAAATTGAAGAATACGGCTCGCATCGTCAGCAGATTTAATCCCACCTGCGACACAGAATGGAATATCAATCACTTCTGCAACGCGAGATACCCAGCTTTTATCAACAACACGACCGTCACTTGATGCGGTAATATCGTAGAAAACCAATTCATCTGCGCCTTCTTCAGCGTAACGTTTTGCCAGTGGTACAATGTCGCCAATGATTTCGTGGTTACGAAATTGGACACCTTTTACAACCTGACCATCACGTACGTCTAAACAAGGAATAATACGTTTAGCTAACATTGTGGTCTCCTTAATTGTTCCAGCATGTAAAGGCTTGCTCGGCAGTAAACTTACCATCAAGTAGGGCGCGACCGACAATAACGCCAGCCACACCTGAGCCTTTTAATGCTGCAATATCATCAAGCGAGCCAATGCCACCAGATGATTGAAATTGTACTTGCGGGTACTGGCGACAAAGATCGACATACAGTTCGACATTTGAACCAGCCAATGTGCCATCGCGAGAAATGTCAGTACACAGCACGTGCTTTAAACCCACTTTTAAGAAATCTTCTAATAGCGCCTCAATAGTAACGCCTGAATCTTCTTGCCAACCAGAGACAGCGACAATGCGGTTACCGTTGTCATCAATGTTGATATCCAGAGCCAATACGATGTGTTCAGCACCGTATTTTTCCATCCAACCTTTTACCATTTCTGGTTGTTTAACGGCGGTAGAACCAATTACCACACGTTTAGCACCAGCGTTTAACAGATCTGCGACGTCTTGCTCGGTGCGTACGCCACCACCAATTTGTACATTGGCTGGTGTGCTTTTGAGTAGTTTTTCAATTAAAGATAACTGACGCGCTTGCGTATCTTTTGCGCCCGTTAAATCAACCAAATGTAGCCAGTTAGCGCCAGCTTGGTGGTAAAGATTAAATTGCTCTGCGGGATCGACTTTGTATTCTGTCACTTGACCATAGTCGCCTTGGAATAGACGAACGACTTGGCCTTCAATCAGATCTAATGCTGGAATAATCATAACAAGTCCTTTTGTTATCGTTATAGTTCGAGGAAGTTTTGAATGAGTTTCGCGCCAGCTTTACTTGAACGCTCTGGGTGAAATTGCACCCCGTAGTAATTGCCATTTTGCACTGCTGCGGTAAAGCTTTGACCATATTGCGCGCTGGCGATGGTTTTGCCACCTTGCTGCGCGGTATGATCAAATACAGGCATGGCGTAACTATGAACGAAATAAAAATAGCTTCCCGCAGGAATACCTTTAAATAATGGGTGATTATCTTCCGGTGTAATGGTGTTCCAGCCCATATGTGGCAGCGGTAACCCCTCTGCTTGGATTTTCTCTACAGAAGCATTACACAAATCTAAGCAGGGAATAATTTCACTGCCATTTTGCCCGTGCTCTTGCGACGCTTTACCCAGTAATTGCATACCTAAACAGATACCTAATAATGGCTTAGTCACTTGCTTGACTAAGCCAACTAAATCACGCTGTTGTAGGTTCTGCATTGCTTCACTGGCGGTACCGACACCCGGAAGAAAAAGTTTATCGGCAGCAAGTACAACTGCTGGATCCTTGCTGACTTCTACTTGATAGCCAAGACGTTCAATAGCAAAGCGAACAGAAGAGACATTGGCACAGCCGGTATCAATAATGACGACGCGCTGCTGAGTATTGGTTGTTGTCATTACAATACTCCTTTACTGCTTGGTAGCTCGTTACCTTCTACTTTAATCGCTTGGCGTAATGTGCGCCCGAAAGCTTTAAATAGGCTTTCAACAATGTGGTGGTCGTTATTACCTGATGATGATAAGTGCAGAGTACAAGCGAGTGTATCAGTTAAAGATCGGAAGAAGTGCGGCACCATTTCCGTTGATAAATCACCTACTTGATCACGACTAAATTGTGCTTCAAATTTTAAATACGGACGACCAGAGAGATCTAACGCGCATTGTGCTAAACACTCATCCATCGGTAGGCTAAAGCCAAAGCGGCCAATTCCACGTTTATCACCTAAGGCTTTTTTCAACGCTTCGCCTAACGCAAGTGCAGCATCTTCAACACTGTGGTGATCATCGATGTGTAAATCACCATCAACGGTTAAGGTCATTTGAAAACCGCCGTGCGTGGCGATTTGATCTAACATGTGATCAAAAAAGCCAAGGCCAGTTGAAATCGTATTACCGCCCGTTTGATCTAAATTCACTTTAACGCGAATGTCAGTTTCTTTTGTGGTTCGTACTACTTCAGCAATGCGAGGTTGGGTGGTTAAATCCGTTAATATCTGCATCCAATTCATGGTTTCAGGGTTGTACTGTATACCACGAATTGCCATATTTTCAGCAAGCTGTAGATCGGTAATCCGATCACCAATGACTGCAGAGGTTTCAAAGTCGACGCGACCTTGTTGAAGGTACTCTTTGACCAGTCCAAGTTTAGGCTTACGGCAGCTACAACCTTCGTTATCAAAGTGAGGACAGATCAGCACATCGCTAAATACTACACCTTGTGATTCGAAGATTTCCATCATCATGTTATGTGGCGCATCAAAATCCGCCTGCGGGTAGCTATCTGTACCTAAACCATCTTGGTTTGTCACCATCACTAGTTTGTAGCCTGCGTTTTGCAAAGCAAGTAGGGCAGGAATCACATTCGGTTCAAATTTAAGTTTGTCTAAACGGTCTACTTGAAAGTCTACTGGCGGCTCAACAATTAAGGTGCCGTCACGGTCAATAAATAAAATCTTTTCCTTGCTCACAATCAATGTCCTTATTGTTGTTCTAATTGGCTACGAATAAAGGCGAGAGTTTTCTCACACTCATCGCGGTTACCTACACTGATTCGAATACAGTTTTCAATCGGAGAGCGGCGTAAAATAATGCCGTTATCCCATAATGCTTTAAAGAGTTGATCTGCATTAGGGAATTCAACCAGTAGGTAATTACCGTAGCCATCAAATACGGTTACGCCATCTAACATGCTTAAACCCGCTTGTAAGTAAGCGCGGTTAGCACTGATATCAAGCACTTGGAATTTTGTTCGTGCTCGACCTGCTTCCGATAGGGCTTGGACTGCAATTTCAGTGACAGGTACAGGTACGGGGTAGGGGGCAATCACTTTAAGCAAAACATCGATAATATCGCTGTTAGCAATGGTAAAGCCACAGCGCAAACCCGCTAGTGCAAACGCTTTTGATAACGTACGAAGAATGACTAAATTAGGGTAGCTTGACAGTAAATCGCTGGCGCTTTCTTCTAAGCAGAAATCGATATAGGCTTCATCAACAACGACTAGGGCTGAGTTTGCTGTCATATCGAGCAGGGCTTCAATGTCTTTACGTGCTAACAAGTTACCTGTCGGGTTATTCGGGCTACAAACGAAAACTATTTTTACGCCATCAAGGTTTTGTGAAATGGCCTCTAAATCTAATTGCCACTTGCTTGTGAGCGGAATAACTTTCGCATTTACATCGTAAGTTTCAGCACTGATGGCATACATGCCATACGTCGGTGGACAATATAAAATACTGTCTTGGTTTGGCTCACAAAAAGCGCGGATCAGAAGTTCGATACCTTCATCGGCACCACGTGAGGTTAACACTTGCTCGGGTTTTACATTGGCATAGTCTGCGTAGGCATTGATTAATGCTGGTGGCTGACATTCGCTGTAACGGTTTAATCGAGCAAGACTAATGCTGTACTCGTTATCAAACGGCGATTCGTTGGCGTTTAACCAAATATCTCCGTTGCCGCCTAATCGACGGGCTGATTGGTAAGGGGTTAATTCACGTACTGTTTTACGTGCTAGTCTTGCCATCGTCATGATTTATCCCTCACGCTTAGCCGTTAATTTTTCAACACGGATTGTTACTGCACGTTTGTGGGCATCAAGACCTTCAGCATCGGCAATCGTGGTTACTGTTTTTGCTAACCCCAGTAGGCCATCCGCAGACAGCTCTTGTACTGTCATACGCTTAGAAAAGTCAGCCAAGCCTAAACTTGAATAAGTCCGTGTATAACCATAGGTTGGTAATACGTGGTTAGTACCAGATGCATAATCACCAACAGATTCAGGTGACCAGTTACCTAAGAAAATAGAGCCAGCATTGTCAAGTAATGGCACTAAATCACGTGGCGTACGGGTTTGAACAATTAAGTGCTCAGGCCCATAGTTGTTAGAAATCGCAATACACTGCGGTAATGTTTCAGCGACAATTAATAGGCTTGAACCTAATGCTTCTTTCGCAATATCTGCACGTGATAATTGAGCTAGTTGACGTTGAATAGCATCAGCGGTTTTATCAGCAATCACTGGATCAGGCGTAACCAAAATGACCTGAGAGTCAGGACCATGCTCAGCTTGGCTAAGTAGGTCTGCTGCGATAAAGTCAGGATCTGCACTGCTATCTGCAATCACTAATACTTCAGAAGGGCCTGCTGGCATATCAATAGCAGCACCGCGAAAATCATTACTTACTTGGCGTTTAGCTTCTGTTACAAAGGCATTGCCTGGGCCAAAAATCTTATCGACTTTAGTGACGGTTTCGCTGCCGTAGGCCATCGCTGCAACCGCTTGTGAACCACCGACGTTGTAAACATCATCGATGCCACATAATTTGGCAACGTATAAGATTTCATCAGCAATAGGCGGTGGAGAGCACAGCACCACTTTTTGGCAACCTGCTATTTTAGCGGGCACGCCGAGCATTAATACGGTTGATGGTAGTGGTGCACTGCCTCCTGGAATATACAAACCGACTGAATTAACAGGGCGTGTCATTTGCTCACAGATGATACCTGGCTGTGTTTCTACACGCAGTGTCGGTTGCTTCTGTGCTTTATGGAAGGTACTGATATTGTTAAAAGCTTGCTGTAGCGCTTCTTTCATCTCTGTACTTAATCGAGCACATGCATCGTCGATTTCTGTGTCACTGACTTTGATGGATGCTGGACGAATACCATCAAATTTTTCTGTCAGTTCCAGTAAAGCTTCATCACCACGTTCACGGACATCGCTAATAATGCCAGAAACAATAGCGCTAATATTAGCGCCATTATTTACGGCTGGTCGAGCAAGAAGATTTTCTCGCTGACTTTCACTTAAGGATTGCCATACAACTGTCTTCATCGATTACTCCATCATTTTCTCGATTGGCAATACTAGAATAGAGCTTGCGCCTAATTCTTTTAGTTGTTCCATTGTTTCCCAGAATAGGTTTTCAGAACTCACTAAATGGATAGCAACACGAGATTTGTCTTCAGCAAGAGGAAGTACCGTTGGATCTTCAGCGCCAGGTAGTAGCAGTTTAATTTGCTCTAGACGATCAGTTGGCGCATGTAGCATGATGTATTTTGATTCTTTTGCTTGGATCACACCTTGCATACGGGTCAGTAAGCGTTCAATTAATGCTTGTTTTTCTGCATCGAGTGTCTGCGTTGATTGGATCAGTACCGCTTTTGAACGCAGGATCACTTCTGCTTCTTTAAGACCATTCGCTTCAAGTGTCGCACCAGTCGAAACTAAATCACAGATGGCGTCAGCAAGCCCAGCTCGTGGAGCAACTTCAACAGAGCCGTTTAGCATACAAGTGCTAAATTTAACGCCCAGTTCATCCATATAGCGTTTAACTAATTGCGGATAAGTCGTCGCAATACGTTTGCCGTTTAAATCTTGAGGACCGTTGTACTTAGCATCTTTATCAATTGCGATAGAAAGGCGGCAACCACCAAAATCTAGGCGGCGTAGTTTTATATAATCTGATGGTTCACCGCGAGCAGCACGTTCAAGGCCAACTTCTTCAAGTTCATTTTCACCAATCACACCTAAATCAACTACACCATCCATGATCAGACCAGGAATGTCGTCATCACGAACAAGTAGCAAGTCTATAGGCATGTTTTCAGCGTGAACAACAAGACGTTCGCCTACCATGTTAAATTTCACACCACAGCGTTTAAGCAGTGTTTGACACTCTTTACTTAGACGGCCTTTTTTCTGAATCGCAATGCGTAATCGTTGTGTTTGCATAGTCATTTCCCTGTCCTAATTCACTTAATTCAAAATCTGGTATTAAAAAACCCTCGGAAGCTTGTATCTTCCGAGGGTCTGAATTTGATTATTCCTTGTGACCACTGGAAGAGTATGTTGTCTTCCAGGGTGAGGCGTATCCTCCCGAAAGACTAGTCAGGATGGTGATGAATATGATTGTTAGTCATTTGGATACGCATAATAAATCTCGTTAATAAATAATAGTGTTACTTTCTTGTTACCCACACTAACTAAGAGTGTTAGATAATGCAACATTATTTTTAACCTTTTATCTTATTTATTTTTCTTTTCGAAAATAGTTTCGGCGTTGTCGCAATTGTAAGAATAAGTTTCCTAACTTATTGAGTTTTAGGTGGTTAAATTAATTATGTCGAAAGAAGTAAGAGCAAGGTAAGTTATTGGTTCAGTACATAGTTTTGTGTGAATAGCATACTTAAATAAGAAAACCGACGCTAAGATCGGTTTCAGTGAGAAGAATGTTAACGCTGTATTAACCACAACATTTTTTATATTTCTTACCGCTTCCGCATAAGCAAGGGTCGTTACGACCGACAGTTTTCTCACTTTTAACGGGAGCTGGTGGAGCTGTTTGCTCTACTGGTGGTGGTTCTGGGTATTCACCATCAATGTAAAACCAACATAACTTATTATCTTTTTCTTGCTGTAAAAAACGTGAACGTTCTTGCAGGATATATTCATTGCCTGCTTCTTTGTACATGGCTTTAAATTCAACAAAACCTTCGCCACTTTCAGCGATTTCACTGTTTAGAACATCTAACCCTAACCATGTTAAGTGTACTGATTCTGCAATGGCATTGCGGTGCTGTTCTGCTTCACAACTAGAGTGATAAGTTTGAACGACAAAATCAACTAACCCAAGCACATGAGCACTGTAACGTGCACGCATCAGTTGTTCTGGGTGTTTTGCTTTTGAATGATCAAGATGGATAGGTTTACAGCACTCAATAAGGGGCTTATTACTTCCACAAGGACACATTGATGTGTGTTTAGACATGTTTATTTAGCCGAGGATTGCTCATATTCAGTAGACCATTTTACTGATTCTAAATAGTAGTCTGCAATGCTTGATTCATTGATTTTCAATGCCGCGCTGTATTTTTTAACTAGTGGCCAATTTGCCTGATCGTAAGCATCTGTTAAGTTTAGTATTGCGCCTAAAGGACCGGCACGTTTAGTTAACGCTAACTTAACTTGCTCGCTTAAAGGGAGGAGTTCTATCAACTCTTCTAATGGTTGATCAAGCAAAGAGTCTAATAAGGAAAATAACCCAGTAAGAAAGGCTTGGTTACCATTATCTTTGGGTACTCGGGTCCGATATAACTGCTCACAAAAATGTGCACGTTGGAGTGATAAGTTATAAAGAGATTGAGGTTTATTTTCAACCGCATGCGAGGTTGCGACAAATGTGACAAAACGTCGTAGTTGATCTTCACCAAGAAAAATTAACGCTTGTTTAAAAGAGGTCACTGGCTTTGAGCGCGTTGATGTTAGCGCATTGACGTGACGAAGTAATTTGTACGATAAGGTTAAATCAGTAGCAATAATTTCTTCAATTTTGTCAAAATCAACATCAGTAACACAAATTTCTTTAAACAAACGTAATGTTGTTAAAGATGAGGGTTTTAATGACTTTCGTTGGATCATTTCTGGCTTGCTGAAAAAGAAGCCTTGGAAAAGATCAAAGCCCGCATCATAAGCTTGTTGGTATTCTTCTTGGGTTTCTACTTTTTCGGCTAAGAAACGTAGTTTTGTTTTTTCTTTATAGAATTGAATAAATCGTGCGGCTTTTTCAATACTGATAAGACGAATATCGAATTTAATAATATGGATATAGGGAAAAAAGCGAGTCCATTGTTTATTAGGGATAAAATCATCAAGTGCGAGTGTGTAGCCTTTTTGATGAAGTTTCTTTATAGCTTCAAAAAGCTCGTCAGTTGGTTCACAGTTTTCAAGAATTTCGATGATGAAACTTTGTTTTGGGAAAAGAAGAGGTGTACCTGATATTATTGAACTATAAGGGAAATTAACAAATGCGCGTTTGCCTGATGTTAATTGCGCTTCTCCAGCAGAACTGAAAAAGTTATCGTTAAGCAGACGGTTTGTAGCTTGCTCATCACCAATATTTGGAAAGCAGTTATCTGGGCCATCCCTAAATAAAAGTTCGTAGCCAATAGTTTGCTTATTTCTGTTTAAAATGGGTTGTCGAGCAATATATGAGAACATTGAAATCTACAGAAAAGTCCAAAAAAATAAAATCGTTTTAGTATTGTTGTTATTAGTTAGATCATATCAAATTTATATATTTCACAAAGTGATGTTTTTAACACTATTTAAATAAAATATTGAAGCGACAAGCACATCACGTTTACAGATGGTTAAAATAATCAAACCTTATAAATATATTAGCACATAAAACCATTATAAATAATGAAAATGGTGTAAGATCTGTTTTGAGTTCATAATATTAGTGTTTAAACATTCACTCTTGTCGTGAATTGTTTGATCTACCTTTTAAATTTTCTATCAAATCGTATTTGTACTAGTTATGTCTATATTTGCCTTGATACAAGCGGGATTGCTTGTTGGTGGTAGTGTTTTTATTGTGATGCTTATTAGAGCTTGGCGAAGAAACCGAAAGCAGGAAGCAAATACACGTATTATTCCCGTCGCCTTGATTGGTGGTTTTGCAAACTTCTGTGACACTCTTGGTGTTGGAAGTTTCGCTATTATGACAGCAGGTTATAAACAATTTAAGCTTATTGATGATCAAGTTCTTCCCGGAACATTGAATTGCCAAGCGGTGTTAGCCACGGTCGTACAAGCACTTATTTTTCTTACTGCGGTGAATGTGGATGCAGTTACCTTATTAAGTCTTGTTGTTTCAGCGTGTTTAGGGGCAACCGTCGGTGCGCGTTTAGTTTCTAATTGGGATCGCCAACTTATACGTATTGTGATGAGTGGTGCTTTGTTGGTGGTGGCGGGCTTAATGCTTGCGGGTCAGTTAAAGCTATTCCCTCTTGGCGGAACCAGTTTAGGCTTAACAGGGTGGAAGTTGGCAGTCGGTATTGCTGGTAACTTCTTATTTGGCGCATTAATGACGGTAGGTATTGGTTTATACGCACCATGTATGACGATGATCTACATGCTAGGTATGAATCCGCTTGCTGCGTTCCCTGTGATGATGTGCTCATGTGGATTTTTAGGCTTCTTTTCTGCTGGTGGTTTCTTACGTCGAGACAAAATTAATAGTCGAGCGTCAGTGGCGGTTGCAATAACAGGGCCTATCGGTGTGGTGATTGCAGCTTATTTAGTGAAATCGCTAGATATGAAGGTATTGGCTTGGCTTGTTTGTGGGGTTGTCTTCTATACCTCTTTGACGATGTATCGTTCTTGGGCAGCTGATCGAAAACAGCTCAAGCAAGTCAATGTTGAAGAAAAGATCGCATAAAAAGGAAGGTACGCAGTGCGTACCTTTTTTATTGCTGCTGATTAGTATCAAAATTACGGGTTTCTAGCTGATAGCCATCAGGCGTAACGACTAATATCGAGCCATGTTCATACCAATCACCGAGGACAATGCGTGAGGCTGGCTTATTATCAACAGTGAGTGAATGAATATCTGGTCGATGGGTGTGACCATGGATCATTTGATCAACATGGAAAGCTTGCATCAATCGAACCACTTCACTTTGTGTGACGTCCATGATGGATTGGCTCTTCATCTGATTATTTTTACTACTATTACTTCTAAACTTCTCACCAATTTTAATACGACGAGAAAGGGGAATGCGGAAGAATAACCATTGAATAAACTTGTTATGCACTTTTTTACGGTAACGTTGATACGCTTCGTCTTCTATGCATAAAGTGTCACCATGGAGGATTAAGGTTGGTTTTCCGTAAAGTTCAACAATGCAATGTTCAGGAAGTAACTGAATCCCCGTTTGTTGGCTAAAACGTTTACCAATTAAAAAGTCGCGATTACCATGGATAAAATAGCAAGGAATCCCCGAGTCAGTGAGGGCTTTAAAGGCCTGTTTGATTTGTTGTAAAAAAGGTGAGTCTTCATCATCACCAATCCACATTTCAAACAAATCCCCGAGCACGTATAAGGCGTCAATATCTTTTGTGTCTTCTGCCATAAATCGCAAAAAACATGCTGTCATATCGGGACGCTCAGCACTTAAGTGCAGATCTGAAATAAATAGTGTTGTCATAATAGAAAAAGGGCGGCTAATGCCACCCTTAATATCAATGAAGACTTATTCTTCGATAGTTACGCTTTCGATAACAACATCTTCAACTGGTACATCAGAGTGGTAACCGTGACGGCCTGTTTTCACAGCCTTAATCTTGTTAACTACATCCATACCTTCAACCACTGCAGCAAATACACAGTAGCCCCAACCGCTCATGTTTTCACCAGTAAAATCAAGGAAGTTGTTGTCTTTTACGTTAATGAAGAACTGAGAGCTAGCAGAGTGAGGAGCGTTAGTACGCGCCATTGCAAGTGTGCCTGTCTTGTTGCTTAGGCCATTGTTTGCTTCGTTTTGAATTGGAGCGCGAGTTTCTTTCTCTTCCATACCAGGAAGCATGCCGCCACCTTGAACCATGAAACCATCAATAACACGGTGGAAAATAGTACCGTTGTAGAAACCATCACGGCAGTATTGAAGGAAGTTTGCACACGTTTGAGGTGCTTTGTCTTCGAATAGGTTAATTTTGATGTCACCAAAATTTGTGTGAAGGGTAATCATGATCTTTTCCTTTAATGGAGTATTTTTCTTTAAGTCTTGAATATTAACTTACCATAGCCTGCTCAGACAAACATTACCCGATTAATCGGAGGCTAATGGTTAAAATAGCATTCATTAAAGGATTTTCCTTGCCAACAAAAGGCATAAAAGGTGTAATTACCCTTCGAATTTGTAATCCTACTACTATGAGTAATGAAGAGACATGTTAAAGATCTATAACTCGCTCACACGACAGAAAGAGGCATTCACCCCAATCCAGCCTGGTAAAGTAGGCATGTACGTCTGTGGAGTAACGATCTACGATTTGTGTCACATCGGACACGGTCGTACGTTTGTATCTTTTGACGTGGTTTCTCGTTACCTGCGCTATTCTGGTTATGATTTAACATTTGTTCGTAATATCACTGATATAGACGATAAAATCATTAAGCGTGCCGCTGAAAATGGCGAAAGTTGTGATTCATTAACTGAGCGTTTGATCGGTGAAATGCATGCGGATTTTGATGCGTTAGGTATGAAACGTCCAGACGTTGAACCACGTGCGACACAGTTTATCGCAGAAATTATCGCGCTTTGTGAGCGATTAATTGAACGTGGTTTTGCTTATGTTGCTTCTAATGGCGATGTCATGTTTGAAGTGAGCAAGTATGAAGATTACGGTCGTTTATCTAAGCAAGATCTTGACCAACTTCAAGCAGGTGCGCGTGTTGATATCGATATGGCAAAACGTAGCCCGCTAGATTTCGTTTTATGGAAAATGTCTAAACCAGGTGAACCTACGTGGGAATCGCCATGGGGCCCAGGTCGTCCAGGTTGGCACATTGAATGTTCAGCAATGAACTCTGCAATCTTAGGCGATCACTTTGATATTCACGGTGGTGGTTCAGATCTTCAGTTCCCACACCATGAAAACGAAATCGCGCAATCTTGCTGTGCACATGATACCCAGTATGTAAATACTTGGATGCACAGTGGCATGGTAATGGTTGACCGCGAGAAGATGTCTAAGTCATTAGGTAACTTCTTCACGATTCGTGATGTATTAAACCACTACGATCCTGAAACGGTACGTTACTTTCTAATGTCTGGTCACTACCGTAGCCAGCTAAACTACAGCGAAGAGAACTTGAAACAAGCGCGTTCTGCACTTGAGCGTCTATACACATCGCTTCGTGGTTTAGACACATCTGTTGAAGCGGCTGGCGGTGAAGAGTTCGTTACTCGTTTTAAAGAAGCGATGGACGATGACTTTAATACACCTGAAGCTTATTCAGTATTGTTTGATATGGCGCGTGAAATTAACCGTTTGAAAACAGATGATGTTGCTACAGCTTCTGCATTAGGTGCACGTATGCGTGAGCTTGCTGATGTACTTGGTCTTCTATCTCAAGAGCCTGAAGCTTTCCTACAAGGTGGTGCTGGTGAAGATGATAATGTGGCTGAAATTGAAGCATTGATTCAACAACGTCTCGATGCGCGTGCAGCAAAAGATTGGGCTGCAGCAGATGACGCTCGTGATAAGTTATTAGCAATGGGCATTATCTTAGAAGATGGTGCACAAGGCACAACATGGCGTCGTAAGTAATTACATCCCCATAAGAAAAAAACCGAGCTAAGTGCTCGGTTTTTTTATATCAGTAATATAAATACGAATTAAGCATCGGTACTTTTGAGTGCGATTGCTGGTGGCCTAATGCCGTTACGTGCAAATTCTTCCATTACACGCAGTGTAATATCAGTTTCAAATAACTTTTCATATTTGGTATCAACCACATAAGCTTTACAAGTCAACATGATAGCTAGGTAGTTATCGGTGATCGTTTGCTTTACTAAAACTGTTACAGGTTTTGGTAGGTGAATATAACGGCTTGATGACGCAGCTTCTTGGATTAAATCTCGGGCTAAGCGGATATCTTGATCCATACTAATATAGAAGGGGATCACCACTTGCATATCCAGCGCACCATAGTTACCACTGACGGTGACTTCACTTAAGAATTTGTTGTTTGGTATGGTGATAATATCGTCATTTAAGGTGCGCATACGTACAGAGCGCAAACCGATAGTAATAATGTCACCATAATTGCCTTCAAATGTTACACGATCGCCAACTTGGAAAGGTCTATCAATCATCACGGTTAAGCCTGCAATGAACGAGGCTGCCAAGTCTTTAAGGGCAAAACCAACAGATACTGCAATAGTACCGCCAATCAAAGCTAAGATACGATCATCAACACGGAAACTCATCATAAAGACGGCAATACCCGTCGACATATAAATGAAGAATTGGAAGAAAGATTGTAACTTTTGTAGCAACATTCGACGTTGAGCAAATTGGCTACTGATACCATCAACAATCGATTGAATGAATCGCAGTAATATCCAAGCGGCACAAACCGTTAATGCAGAAAAGAGCACGCCACTCCAACGAATAAGGTTAGCAAATTGCTGGAAGTCCTCAATGTTTGGCATGTCATCAGCAAAAACGGCTGGTGAAAAACTAAGAAGTATTAGGCTAAAGAGACAGAATAAACGCTTCATTTATTTCACCAATAAGTGCTGACGGTGGAGAACATTAGTGATATGACGGAACCAGTGATCGGAGATTTTCGCTTTATCATCTGACCATTCAATAAAACCACGACTTTGGAAGTAACGTAACGTACCAATAACTTCATCAAGGCTGAGCTGAGTACATTCAGAGAGCTCTTGCGGGGATGCGACCTCTAACTGCACAATAGAACGTAGCACTGCTAACATCGGCTTTGGCATTTGTTCTAAATCTTCAGATTGTGGTGCTTTAAATAAACGTACCAGTACTTTATCTGTGTCTTTATCTCGCTGCAGAGAGAAACGGAAGAAACGTACAGCAACCGTAGGGTTACCATCAGAGTAATCCCACAAAATACGATAAAAGCCTCGTTGAGCTCTTTCTTCTTCTGTTATGTCATCTTCATCCCACTGGCGAGGCAGCACTAGGCCTTCAAAACTAATGGCAAATTCTCCTTCGGAAGAGGTACGGGTTTTTAATAAGTCGCCAATTTGCTGTTCGCTCCAACGTGGCATAAAGGTGACTAAATCAAACAGTAAACGCTCACCACGAGCACGATCAACAAAACGCCAACATGATTTTTCAACCGCAATAATCGCACGATGACTTTTCCGTGTTTTACGCAATAAATTAGTGATACTCATTAGATCTTTTAGTCCACCGACTTTAGGTGTCACCAATCGTTGAGCGTTATCGATGGCAATTAAATAGGTTGTTTCACTATTGCGTAAGTATTCAAGAATATCATCTTCAGAGCTGTCACTAGCAAGCCCAAGAGCGGTAGAGAACTGTTGTAGCAATTCTGCGTAGCCATCATAAGGACAGTTAATGTATATCGGTGTTGCATTTTTAACTTTGTGTAACAAGCGTCGAAGAAGTGTCGTTGTCCCAATGCCACGCTCACCAGAAACAACACAAACTGCGGGTTTATCAGTTAATAAGTAGCCTGAAAGCTGTTTAATTTCTTCTAACGCATAGTCTTCAATGATTGGGCTATCCTCACTACCTGGCTTTACATATTCATAAGTAGCGGCACCTTTGATACGAACCATATTGAGTTGTTCGCGAGAGGTTTCTGTTTGTTTAGCAACTTCAATACGGAATAGATAGGCGAGTGCATGACGAAAGAAAATGTACTTTGATAAGTTAGCAACCAGTGTATGTTGAAAGCGACGTAAGGTAAGCCATGCTGCACCTAGTGCTGTTGCTGGAATTGAAAGTAATAATTTATCTTTATGATTGAGCGCCCATTTAATAGAAAGGGGCAGATGTGTCGCGCCTTCTAAGCGCTTAAAGACGATATGTCGCCAACGACGAAGCGTAATTAAGGTTAATAAGATAAAACCAAAGAAGATAATTGACCAAATCCACGCATAGATGGTGCCTTGCCCCAGTGTGCGCGCTGAAATTTGTAGAATTACGCCTGCGGCAATAAATCCCCATACGTATTGGCGAATAGTTGAAAGACGTAATGCGACAACTTCAGCATCGCTATTATTGATGCTATTACGACGCGCAAACTCAAGTATAAATCGCACTGCAATTGAGCCACCAAGGATCCACCATGTGAAGATTTCCAAGTAGATCAAGTGGTGCAAGCTTGGTAATTGAGAAACAATACGGAGTGAAAGCGTGATTGCAATTAACCAACCAATTGGACGGTGCGCTCGACTAATATACCAAATCGCACGAAACAAAAGATTGGGATGCGGGTTATGTTCGAGTTGTGTTTCTCTAAAATGTTCGATCAAACGTGCGCTATTACGCTGCCACCAAGAAAGTAAAAATAAAATAGCGAAAACTTTTAAGGCAACCACAAGAATGGGGACTGGCGAAATCAGCATATCTTTTAGCAAATCATGGAAACTGCGTAATTGATATAAGACCATGTACTGTAAGTTAAGTGCTGTGATTGATAGCTCTAACTTAAATTGTTGAACGCCAAAAGGTCCAAATCCTGTCACCTTATCTTGGATAGCTGATGAACTTAAATTGAGAAGGCGCTCTTTATCTTGGCTAATACTCAGTAGTGAATTGTAAACCGACGACAGTTTTTCCCATGCTTGTTCTTTATCATCACTTTTCTGGTATTTATTCAGTGCTGTTGCCAGTAACTTTTGATGCTTCTTCTGTTGTGAGAGGGTCTTAGACAGTAAGGAATTAACTTCTTTAACATCGTTATGAGTGAACAAATGCTGATCAGGTAGCTGATTAATGGCAGTATTTATGCTCGTTGCTGCTTGGGTTAATTCAGGCTGCTCTGATTCAAAAAGGGTTAGCGTAGCAGATGCTGAAGTACTGAATATCAGAATGAAACTACAGAGTAATGAGTATATCGTTAATCGCATTAATTTTTCATATTTCCTGAATGATGAAGACAAAGGTAGACCAAATAAGACGAGAATAATTGTTATCTTGTAAAAGTAAGAATTAGATCACGTCTTAAAGATCAAGTGGTTAATCATTAAAATTAATGGTTTTCTTTAATGATAATTAGATATTTTCAGGGAGTTGTGTTCCACACTTTTTGCAGTAATCAGCATCCACTTCATGACCACTGGTTGCACAATTAGGGCATCGTCTTAGGTTTCGGTGTGTTTTCATTTCTTGATTGAGTTCTGCGGTCAAAATACCGGTCGGAACGGCAAGAATTGAGTAACCGAGTAACATGGTCAATGAAGCTAACGCCTTACCCATTACGGTTTGCGGCACAATATCGCCATAACCAACAGTTGTAATAGTCACGACTGCCCAGTAAATACTTTTAGGGATACTGGTAAAGCCATTTTCAGGGCCTTCAATCAAGAACATTAATGAACCAAATACGGTAACTAGAATTAATACAGAACTAAAGAAAACAAAAATTTTACGTTGGGCATGGCGAAGTGATCGTAAAAGAATATTGGAGTCTTGTAAGAATCTAGCCAGTTTTAGAACACGGAAAATACGTAAAACACGGATTAAACGTACGATCAGTAAATAGTTTGAACCTGGCACAAAGAAAGAAATGTAAGCAGGCACAATGGCAATTAAATCAATGATGCCATAAAAACTTCGCGCGTAAGCGAGAGGGCGCGGCGAACAATACAAGCGCAGAATATACTCTATGGTAAATAAGATCGTGAATAGCCACTCAGCACCTAACAGCGCTGTAGAGAATTTTGATTCAATACTGGCAACAGATGAAATGATTAGGATCAGTTCAGAGCTAACAATAGCGATTATTAAGCCAATATCGAATAGCTGTCCAGCGCGTGTAGAGGTACCAAAAATAATTTGGTAAAGACGTTGTCTTAGAGTCAGTTTAATCATAATTAAGTGTTAGTTAGCCGTAAGCTTACGCAGAAGTAGGTTATTATTTTGTATGGCATATCAATCAGCAGACTAGTATACCAAAAATAGTATTAGGTAAGTGCGTAAATGATGAGCGTAGATAATTGATAATAAAAAGTCCCGAAAAAATCGAGACTTTATATTTAATTATTATCTTTTATTAGCGAGGTGTTTATGTTGTGACGCTTAAACTAGGCCTGGTAGCATTACTTTTAATCCATTAATAATAAATTCGATACCAAGTGCGGCAAGGATCAAACCCATGATACGAGTAATAACGTTAATTCCTGTTTGACCTAGGAAGCGAACAATTAATGGTGCAGAGCGAAACAGTAACCAACAGCCAAAAGCAAATACAACGATGGTAATGGCAATGCCAATCGTTGATGTCATTGTTGGATACTTGGAACCATAAACAATGGTTGAACTGATAGCACCTGGTCCTGCCATTAAAGGCATTGCAAGTGGCACCACACCGACTTGTTCACGTATGGCTGACTCTGATTTCTCTTCTTTATTTTGTTTCACCTCGCCAATCTTACCGCTCATCATTGAAAAAGCGATACTCAGCAACAGTAAGCCGCCGGCGACTCGGAATGAATCAATAGAGATACTAAAGAGATCCAGTAAGTGTTGGCCAGCAACAAGAGCCACTACCAGTATGATAACAACAGCTGTATTGGTTGTTAACGCAGTTTTATTACGCTCTTCAGGTGTCATTGAACCAGTTAATGACACGAAAACAGGCATAATACCAACAGGGTTTACCGTTGCAAAAAGCCCGACAAAAAAGTGTAAAAATATTCCTATTTCAATGGCTTGCATGATTTTCTCAGTTAGATTTCACTAGGTGTAAGTCATGAGAATAGTATTAATCAATACAGTTGATCTCAGAGTAAAAAAGCCTCGTATATAAGGCGTAGTTATTAACTTAACAATTAGGTTATGCACGCTAATTTTTTGACAGGTAAAACCAATGTTAATTAATCACTCGATGATATTTTAATCTTAAATTATTAGCCTAACCACAAAAAAAAGCCTGCTTTTAAAATTCTAGTGAAAGATTTCTCCATTATTTTTAAATAAACTTTTATTGTTGAAAACATGAACTACTATGGTGAAACGAAATGCTTATTAATAGTAATGACTCAACATTGACCAATTGGTATATGAAAAGGTGATAATTGTCACAAGTAGACAAATGTAGGGCTAGTAAATGTATTTTTATTACGTAATATTTCTCCTTGTGAAATAAGTGGTTATTGTCGCTAAGATGTGAAATATTAGTAAAAAGATTGATTCTATAGAGTATGTGTTTGTTTTTTACTCATTTTTATGATTTTTAGGTATAAATTAATCATCAGAGCTAACACTGATCTAAATCAAATCTTTTTAGAATGTGAATAAATATAATCAATTTTGAAAGTAATTTACTAAGTGTGTGATTTTCTTAGTTCGAGAATTAAGAATGAAGCCGTATCCTTACTAAAAAGTTTTCAATCTTAAGGTAGGAGTCTACTATGCCTGTTACAAATATCACTGAACTAGATGCAATGGTTGCTCGCGTTAAAGCGGCACAAAAAGAATTTGCAACTTTCTCTCAAGAGCAAGTGGATAAAATTTTCCGCGCTGCTTCTCTTGCTGCAAACAACGCACGTATTCCTCTCGCTCAGCAAGCTGTTGCTGAATCTGGCATGGGTATCATCGAAGACAAGGTTATTAAAAACCACTTCGCTTCTGAATTTATCTACAACAAATACAAAGACGAAAAGACATGCGGTATCTTGGAAGAGAACGATGAGTTCGGCACCATGACTATTGCTGAGCCTGTAGGTATTATTTGTGGTATTGTTCCAACGACTAACCCGACATCTACAGCTATCTTCAAATCGTTAATCTCTCTTAAAACACGTAACGCAATTATTTTCTCGCCACACCCGCGTGCTAAAAACTCAACTAACGCTGCTGCTAAATTAGTATTAGATGCCGCTGTTGCCGCAGGTGCACCTAAAGATATTATTGGCTGGATTGATCAACCATCAGTTGAACTATCTAACGCACTAATGAAGCACGATGATATCAACCTTATCCTTGCGACTGGTGGTCCAGGCATGGTTAAAGCAGCTTACTCTTCAGGTAAACCTGCTATCGGTGTTGGTGCGGGTAACGTGCCTGTTGTTATCGATGAAACAGCTGATATTAAGCGTGCTGTTGCATCAGTACTTATGTCAAAAACGTTTGATAACGGTGTTGTTTGTGCCTCAGAGCAAGCTGTAATCGTTATGGACGAAGTCTATGATGAAGTGAAAGAGCGTTTTGCTTCTCACAATGGCTACGTTTTATCAAAAGATGAGGCAGAGAAAGTACGTAAAGTTCTGCTTATCAACGGTAACCTTAATGCAGATATCGTAGGTCAGCCAGCAACGAAGATCGCAGAAATGGCGGGTGTTACTGTTCCTGCTAATACTAAGATCCTTATTGGTGAAGGTGAGCAAGTTTCTTTCGACGATGAGTTCGCACACGAGAAACTATCTCCTACATTAGGTATGTTCCGCGCGTCTTCATTTGAAAATGCAGTAGATCAAGCAGTAACAATGGTAGAGATTGGTGGTATCGGTCATACATCTGGCTTATACACGAATCAAGACACTAACGCTGACCGTATTAAGTACTTCGGCGACAAAATGAAAACAGCACGTATTCTTGTGAATATCCCAACAACTCATGGTGGTATCGGTGATCTTTACAACTTTAACGTTGCGCCTTCGTTAACTCTAGGTTGTGGTTCATGGGGTGGTAACTCTATCTCTGAGAACGTAGGTCCTAAGCACCTTATCAACAAGAAGACAGTAGCGAAGCGAGCTGAAAATATGTTGTGGCATAAACTACCTAAATCAATTTACTTCCGTCGTGGTAGCCTTCCAATTGCACTTAGCGATTTAGAAGGTAAGAAGCGTGCGTTCTTAGTAACAGACCGTTTCCTATTTAATAACGGTTACGCAGATGAAATCGTATCTTTGCTTAAAGCACAAGGTATCGAAGTTCAAACATTCTTTGATGTAGAAGCGGATCCAACACTGTCTGTTGTTGAGAAAGGCGCTGAAGCAATGAAGAGCTTCCAACCTGATGTGATTATTGCACTCGGTGGTGGTTCGCCAATGGATGCTGCGAAGATCATGTGGGTAATGTATGAGCACCCAGAAACGCACTTCGAAGAACTAGCAATGCGCTTCATGGACATCCGTAAACGTATTTACAAGTTCCCTAAAATGGGTAAGAAAGCTGAACTAGTATGTATCACTACTACATCTGGTACAGGTTCTGAAGTAACACCATTTGCGGTTGTAACTGACGATAAAACAGGTGCTAAGTACCCACTAGCTGACTACGAACTAACGCCTAACATGGCAATCGTTGATGCTAACCTTGTAATGAACATGCCTAAGTCTCTAACAGCGTTTGGTGGTTACGATGCCGTCACTCACGCACTAGAAGCTTACGTATCAGTTCTTGCTAACGAATACTCTGATGGTCAAGCACTTCAAGCACTAAGAATGCTAAAAGAATACTTACCATCAAGCTATGCAAATGGTGCTAATGACCCAATCGCACGTGAGAAAGTACACAATGCGGCAACTATCGCGGGTATCGCATTTGCGAACGCATTCCTAGGTGTATGTCACTCAATGGCGCACAAACTAGGTGCCGAGTTCCACGTACCACACGGTCTTGCTAACGCATTGTTGATTTCTAACGTTGTTCGTTACAACGCGAATGATAATCCAACAAAGCAAACAGCATTCTCACAGTACGCAAGCCCACAAGCGCGTCGTCGTTATGCTGAAGTTGCTGATCACTTAGGTCTATCACATGCGGGTGACCGTACTGCACAGAAAATTGAGCGTCTACTAACTTGGTTAGACGAATTGAAAGTGAATCTTCAGATTCCAATGTCAATCCAAGAAGCAGGCGTTTCAGAAGCTGATTTCCTTGCGAAAGTTGATGAGTTAGCGGTAGAAGCGTTTGATGACCAGTGTACTGGTGCAAACCCTCGTTATCCTCTAATCTCTGAGCTTAAAGATGTACTAATGGCATCTTACTACGGTAAGCCTTTCATTGAAGGTGAAGCGTTTGAAGGCACAACAGTGATTAAAAAATCAGAGCCAGTGAAAACCACTAAAGGTAAAAAAGCAAAAGCTTAATACCTAGCGTTGATTGAAAAAAAGCCCGCTAACTTAGCGGGCTTTTTTATATCTTATAGATGGTTATATCAAACACTCTGCTTCAAGTATCCTGCCATTGAAGGAATCATTAGTAATAATGTATTCCGTGCAACTGACTATTTCTACTTGTAATCGTGTATGGAGCATTGTCTGATTATCTGAAGTAATTGGAATAATGGCACCCACTCGGATATTCAAAGAAGATAATTCTTTAGACCAGCCAAAAGTTAAGCCTTGTATTACTGATTTACTAGTATCGGAAAGGTGAGCGTGATGGTGAGATGGTTGTAAGGCTAAATTAATAATAACAGCAGGTTGTTTGTTGTCTTGCATCATTGTTGCTGCTATTTGTCCAACGCTAAAAAAAGTGGTTGCGTTGTTACACATTACATCATTGAATTTATTAATTGCATTGGGCTCAAGAATACTTGGTGTATTCGTACATTTTGGCCATGTATTGAGTAAGACATTAAATGTACCTAGTTGGCGCTGAATATTGGTAAAGACTTGTTTAATTGAATGCGGTTGGGTGTTTTTTAAATGAAAGATGTTGATATGACGAGAGAATTGAGAACAAGCATCCTGTGTTGCCTCTAAATTTTGGATGTCATTATCAACGAGCGCAAGTTTTGCCCCTAATGATGCAAAATGAAGAGCTATGGCTTTACCGATGAGAGTACCTGCAGCAGTGATGACTATTACAGATTGATCAATAAGCATAGTAGTATCATCCCAAAATTATCATGTTAATATGGCATTAACTGATCAGACCAAAAGTAGTTAAGAACCATATTAGTTAGCGCTTTCACAATAGAATAATTGGATGTGACAATGTTTGATTGCGCTCACAAAGATACCTATTGGGTATCATTGCTGGGTTGGCAGATAGTTATATGAATATTAAGCGGCGTGATAAAGCTCAGAAGTTCGCTTTGCATGAATAAGCGAAGCATATAAGGTTTTTGGTGATGCCGAGATAGGACGAGGCTCTTCTGGTGGAAGCTTGCGACGTTCGTGTACTGAAAGGTTGTGAAAGATATCTTCAGGTAATCCTTTAGTGTTCTCTGCTGGGAACGTTAACGCTGTGGGTTGCAGGCCGTGTAGTAAACGGGTACTCGCAATACCTGATTCATGGAAAGCTTTTGCCTGATCCGCAGAGCGTTGGTAACAATGTTTTGATGTGGTCAGCGGTTGAGGAAAAGGTAGCTCAAAATAAGCACGTAGTTGTTGCTCTGTTTGAATCTGCTCAGGCTCGTTATCTTGCGGTGTGTTTTCCATTAATTCAGAAGATAGCAATGCAAGCATTAATGAGAAATCAGCACGACGACCAGATTCAACCGCTTGGTTGAGTCCTGTACCGAGCTGGATCTCATTGATCAGCATATTATCTAAAGAAATGTGTTGCATGGAAAAGTAAGCCTTAATCATAGTGATAGTCTTTATATCGACATCAATGCCAAGAGCTTTAATTTTTTATATTATTAATAAAAATAAAAAAGCCCTGTCGTGATAACACGACAGGGCTTTCAAAAGGTATTAACCGAGAAGATTAAAACTTAGGTTTGACACCGAACTGGTGAGCAGCATAAGCGACACGCTCTTCAGGTGTTGGCGTATGTGCAGAAGTACCGATATTTTCAATATGGCGAAGGCGAGGGAGTAAACCACAACCATTTGCAATTTGAATGGCCAATCCTGGTCGAGCATTTAGCTCTAGCACCATAGGGCCTTTCACTTTGTCTAACACCATATCTGTACCCATGTAGCCTAAGCCTGTCATTTCCCAAGCACTCGCAGCAAGCGTTAGTAGCTTGTTCCAATTAGGTACTTGAAGCTCGCTGAGTAAACGATCAGTATCTGGGTGGTGTTCAATTGGCTGATTAAATTGAACTGCTCGTACCGCTTTACCTGACGCGATATCAATCCCGACACCGACAGCACCTTGGTGCAAGTTTGCTTTGCCATCGGACGCAGAGGTCGAACAACGCATCATCGCCATCACAGGATAGCCTTTAAATACGATGACACGAACATCAGGTACACCTTCAAAACTAAAGCCATCAAAAACATTATCAAATTGGATCAAGTTTTCGACCATGGCGACATCATTTTTACCACCCAACGAGAATAGTCCCGCGAGGGTATTGGTAATATGACGTTCAACATCTTGTTTATTGATTTCTGCACCAGACGGTTTTACATAAATACCGTCTTTGTGCTTAACAATAACTAAAATGCCTTTACCGCCCGAGCCTTGTGCGGGCTTAATCACAAATCCAGGCCAATCTTTTACCATATCGTGGATTTTTTTTACTGAGCCTTGGCTATCGATAACACCGATCAAATCAGGAACGGTTGCACCGGCTTGTTGGGCGATAAATTTTGTTTTTAATTTATCATCAACAAGAGGATAAAGGCTGCGATCATTATAGCGACCAATGTAGCTATGATTACGCTTGTTCATCCCCATGATGCCACGTTCTTTCAGCTTGTTTGGTGAAGTAAAACGTGCAAGTAAATTCATCGATTAATCCTCAGTTAGCGGCTTAAAACGACGAAGTTCACTTAAACGATAACCTGTGTAGTTACCTAGCATTAGGATGGCAGCTAGAATGATGAACTGCACACCAATGAAGTTAAATGTTAGGTGACGGATCATAGGGTTCGTCATTGCAAGGTACACAAGGATCGCAGTGAGTAGTGAACCACCACCTTGTACGAAGACTTCTTTCGCCCCTTCTTCTTCCCATAGAATCGACATACGTTCGATAGTCCATGACAAGATGATCATTGGGAAGAAGGTAATTGTTAGACCTTCAATAAGACCAATCTTAAAGGCAACAACCGTGAATATTGAAATGATCAATATTACGGTAATAATTACCGCGGATATTCGTGAGACTAAGAGCAAGTTCAATTTCGATAAATAACTTCGAATAATTAAACCTGTACCAACAATCAATAAGAAACCAACAATACCCGTTAATAATTGTGTTTGGACAAACGCAACCGCGATTAACACTGGCATGAAAGTACCAGAGGTTTTCAAGCCAATAATCACGCGAAGGAATACCACAATCAGGGCACCAATAGGAACAAGCATAATGGTTTTAAACATTGCTTGTTCTTCGAGTGGTAATGAGTGGATTGAGAAGTTTAATAAGTCTTCGGCTTTAATCTTCTCTTGCGTAGCACGCTGTGGTGTGATGTCTTGAGCAATGATAGAAAAACTAATATTAGAATTTCGACCACCAACAACATCTAGCATCGCACTGCCTTGTTGGTTCCAAATCATTACATCCGAAGGTTTGCCTTCTTCGCCAGTAGTCAGATTAAAGAGCTTCCAACTATTGTTATCCCACACTTCAACCATCGGCATCACTGTTTGGCGACGACGACCATCTTCAAGTTTTAAACCGCTAACAATACGCGAATGGATACCTTCAAGTGAAAGTAAATTCGTAATGGCTTCTTGCGGACTCATAGAATCAAGTAACACAGATGCGTTTTGGTTTTGTTTATCTTGTAATTGGCGAATAAGCTCACGGGCAAACGTGGTGTTGTTCGCAGATAAATTACGCGCCTGTGTTAACAGTGCTGTTGCTGCTGTTTGTTGTGGGTTACTTAAACTAACCGCTGCAGGTTCACCTTTAGGTGGGATCTCTTTGTACTGCGCTTGATCATCAACAAGAAGCTGAGTTTTGTAGTAAAGCACTTGCTTACCCATTGCGGTACGCGTAGCCCAGTCAGCTTGGTGACCTTCTTTCGTATCATGAATAAGTACAGAGTAGCCAGGAGGAGACGACGTACTTTCATCAATTAAGGTAAAGCCTTCCTGTGTTTCAGGCGTGGCCATTTTAACTTGTACAGGATCACCAACAGCATCGAATTGAACACGTGCTTCAACTTCCCACACTGCACGCTCTTCGCCTGGTGTCCACGGCACACCGTAGACATCGTGGCGATACATGCTCAACCCTAAACCTGCAATAATAAGCAGTGAAATAAGGATATAAAAAGGTACTCTAGACGTCATGACATCCTCATCATTTATTTATTAGCACTAACTGGCTCTGGTTTTGGCTCAGTTTTTCCTTGAACAAATTCTTTACCCACATCAACGAGTGCAATGTCTTTAAAGAACTCACGACCTAATAAAACAGGGAAATCCATCTTAGTTCGATCTGCAAGCGTGAATTGCGCTTTTTCATGTAAATTGCCAAGCGTGATCCAAGCTTCAATTACAGGGCGACGTACCGCATCTTCTGAAGTTGATTGACGGATACGAACCCAACGCAGAATAGGTGCTTCGATAGTTTCAGGTGTTGCTTTATCGTTTTGTGCTTTTTCTTCTGGTGTATCTTCTGCTGAATCATGACTCAGGTTAAAACGTACCCATTCTTTTCCATCTCGTTCAAAAGTTTGTACATCAACAGCATTTAAAGAAGAGGTGGTTGCACCTGTATCGACACGTGCTTTAAAGAATGATTTAACCGAATCAAGCCAAACCCACTCTTCCTGACCAAGGATAGCTTTACCATTGGCTTGGGTTGGATTATCTTCAATTTTTGGCTCAACAGGCACTCGAACAATTTGTTTTTCAACAATAACTTTAGGCTTTTCTAGGCTTTTTTGCTTAATAAACTTTAGATCTTTAGATATAGACGCTAATTTACTTTCGAGTTCGGTAATATATTGCTGTTGTGAATCCATTCGGGTAGAAACAGTATCTAATTGAGAATTAATATTCTGTTCTACGTTGCTGATCGCTGCCAAGGTTTCTTGATGATCTTGAGGCTGCGTGTTTGAACACCCTGTCAGTATTGCAATTGTGATTAATGGTACGCTGAAGCGAAGCATCATATCTCCTATGTGCGTCTATTTTCTAATGTCGACCGTAGTTTACCTTACAAAAAGGGATGCGAACAGCATCCCAGTGTCAGTTACTAGTCAGGATTGCGGGCTATTAAAACCGCACGTTTTGGTGCTGGATATCCTTCGATAGTTTTTGACGGATTTTCTGGATCTAAATATTCCGGAAGGGAATTATTTGTCATCCAATCTGTCGTTCTTTGCTCATCTGTTGTTGTTATATTCTCATCAACAATACGCACATCAACAAAGCCACATTTTTCCATCCACACTTTTAATGCTTTTGCTGATGGGAAGAAATAAACATTGTGCATTTGGGCGTAGCGGTGAGTTGGAACCAATACCGCATTTTCATCACCATCAATCACCAATGTTTCTAGAATGACTTCACCGCCTTTACGCAGCTGATTCTTTAACTGAATAATGTGATCGAGCGGTGAACGACGGTGGTACAGGACTCCCATACTAAATACCGTATCAAATGCTTTTAATTCGGGCAGATCTTCAATACCTAATGGTAATAAGAATGCGCGATCATCGTTGCCCATTAATCGCTTAATGGCTTCAAATTGAATTAAAAATAAGCTTGATGGGTCGATACCGACGGTAAGCTTTGCACCTTCACCCAGCATGCGCCACATATGATAGCCATTACCACAGCCTACATCTAATACGCTACGGCCTTTTAGTGGTGTAATGTGAGGCAGTACACGATCCCATTTCCAATCTGAGCGCCATTCCGTATCGATATGAATATCGTGCATAGTAAATGGGCCTTTACGCCAAGGGTGAAGCAAACGTAATAGACTTTCTAAACGTTTTTTCTCACCATCGGCAATCGGGACTTCATTACGAACACTGACTTCATTTTTTAAATCAATAATATCGGGTTTATCGGTTGGGAACTTTTGCAATGCGCGAACCCAACGAGCCATATCACCGTGCTCTCTATTTTCCCAATCACTTAATTGTTTAGGTAGAGTATTTAGCCATGGACGTAATGTTTCATGCTGGGCAAGAAGCTGATAAAAATCAGAAAAACTAAACATATGGAACAAAAAACCTTATTTAATCGCAAACATTGAGCCGAAATTGAAGCACTGGAACCATACTTCAGAACTAGAAAAGCCGATTTTCTTGAAACGTGTTTTGTGGGTTTCAATACTGTCAGGGCGCATCACATTTTCTATTGCGCTCCGTTTTTGGCTGATCTCTAGCTCGCTATAACCATTCGCTCGTTTAAAATCGTGGTGTAAATCAATCAACAACTCATTGGCACGTTCGTCATCGAAAATATATTTCTCCGACAAAATTAAAATACCGCCAGGGCGTAAGCCAGCATAGATTTTTTCTAATAATGCTTGGCGATCTTCAGGTACAAGGAATTGGAGAGTGAAATTTAACACCACGACTGAAGCGTCATGAATATCAACATCACGGATATCAGCTTCAAGTACTTGCACTGGTGTGTCAGAGCGATATGCGTCCACTAATAATCGGCATCGTTCAACCATAGCAGCAGAATTATCAATTGCTAATATTTCGCAACCTTCTTGCTGAATATGGCGACGCATAGAAAGAGTGGCTGCCCCTAAAGAGCAACCAAGATCAAAAACTTTAGAATGAGGCTTGGCAAAGCGCTCAGCTAACATGCCAATTGCTGAGATGATATTACTGTAACCCGGCACAGAGCGTTGGATCATATCAGGGAAGACTTCAGCAACACGCTCATCGAACGTAAAATCACCGAGTTTTTCAATTGGCGCAGCAAAAATATTGTCGTGGCCTGCCATTTCTCACGAACCTCATAATATATAAAGAACAGGGATCCATTGTACGTATTGAGCATCAAACCTTGCTGATACTCAGGCGATCCATCACCTTTGAAAGGTCGCGTATTGTAGAGAAAATAGCAGCATTTGTCTTTAATGATTTCTGATTTGTTCTTTGATTGATTATTTGCGTTATAGCAAAGAGATTTGTGGCGTACTTATTTCAGCTGCACTGGGTATAGCAAGTTCGGGGAGTGGCGAAAGAGTGTTGTTTTCGCTGATAAGGTGATCGCGTAACACATTATAAAGCCGACGGGCTGATTCAGGCGCAGCGTTATTGTCTGGGGTATGAATAAAGAGATAGGGCGTTTTACCTTCTTTGATCCATAAAGGCAGTCGTTGTAGCCAGTTTTTAAAAAAAGGATCGTTACACGCATCATCAGGATGACCAATAAAGCGGATCACAGGGTTATCAGCGGTTGCGATTGCATGAACTGGCACGCGAGGTTTCTTCTTTTGTGCATCAATCACCGCTTCTGTATTCGCTATGGCTGAAAATACAGGACGGCTATCCATAATAATGCGGTTACTGCCTTTTTCTAACAGCATTCGATTAAGTGCTTTTTCCTCTTCGCCTTTGGCAAAGAACGCAGGATGGCGAACTTCGACACCGGTAGTAAAGTGGCGTGGAAACTGATCTAAAAAGGCATCGAGTAAGGGTAAATCGTGAGGACTAAACCTCGCAGGTAGCTGAATCATCCATACGCCCGTTTTTTCCTCAACCGGCGACATGGTATTGAGAAAATCCACCAAGCTTTGATTACTATGACGAAGCTGCTGCTGATGTGTGATGGTTTGGGGAATTTTAAAGGTAAATTTAAATCCACTGTCAGGTGTCGCACCGTTCCAATTTTTTACCGTCGTCATGCTCGGAATAGCGTAAAAGGTGGTATTTCCCTCGACAGTATGAAATACCTCAGCATAGCGAGCTAAACGGTCACCATTTTTACAGCCTTTACCGTATATGCTTTGCTGCCAATGATTATGTGACCATTGAGATAACCCAAGATATAACGGTAAAGATAAATCAGAAGGTGAAGACATAATAAGACTTGGGTTTATTAAGTTGAGAGTGATGATTTATCTTACGTGATTTTGTTTGTAAAAGTCTAAATTGCCGTAGATATTTGGTCATAATAAGACTTTAAAGTCGTCATAACGAATTGGTGATGAATTACCGTCGGATCACTTCGCTTATTGAGCCTGTTTGGGTATAATGCCTCGTTATTTTTACCTCTTGGCCTTCTTGCTATCCAATTTAGACGATAAATTAGACAGCAAGCGGTCGGGATTGAATTCGCCTGACGTTTAGCGTTATCGACACTAAACGCAGGAATGTAAAGTATATAGATTGGGAATTTCTTATGCGCACCCATTATTGTGGACACCTGAACAAGTCCCTTGCAGGACAAACAGTCGATTTATGCGGCTGGGTAAACCGTCGTCGTGATTTAGGCGGCCTTATCTTTATTGATATGCGTGATCGCGAAGGTGTGGTTCAGGTTGTTATTGATCCTGATATGACTGAGATCTTCACACTAGCAAACCAATTACGTAACGAGTTTTGTATTCGCCTAACGGGTGAAGTGCGTGAGCGTCCTGAAAGCCAATGTAATAAAGACATGGCAACAGGTGAAGTTGAGGTTTATGCAACTGGCCTTGAAATCATTAACCGTTCTGACGCGTTACCGCTTGATTTCAACCAAAAGAACTCTGAAGAGCAGCGTCTAAAGTACCGTTACTTAGATCTTCGTCGCCCAGAAATGAGCGATCGTATTAAGCTACGTGCAAAAGCATCAAGCTTCGTTCGTCGTTTCTTAGATGACAATGCATTCCTTGATATTGAAACACCAGTACTAACAAAAGCAACGCCAGAAGGCGCGCGTGATTACTTAGTACCAAGTCGTGTTCACAAAGGTAACTTCTACGCATTACCACAATCACCACAGCTATTTAAGCAGCTGCTAATGATGTCTGGTTTTGATCGTTACTACCAAATCGTTAAGTGTTTCCGTGATGAAGACTTACGTGCTGACCGTCAACCTGAATTTACTCAGATCGATATCGAAACATCTTTCATGACAGCTGAAGAAGTGCGTGCTGTAACTGAAAAGATGATCACTGAAATGTGGAAAGAGCTACTAAACGTAGACCTAGGCACATTCCCAATCATGTCTTTCGAAGAAGCCGCGCGTCGTTTCGGTTCTGATAAGCCAGATCTACGTAACCCACTTGAGCTAGTTGATGTTGCAGACATCGTTAAAGATGTTGATTTCAAAGTATTCTCAGGCCCAGCTAACGACGAAAAAGGTCGTGTAGCGGTTATCCGTGTACCTGGTGGTGCTGAGCTAAGCCGTAAGCAAATCGACGAATACACTAAGTTCGTGGGTATCTATGGCGCGAAAGGCCTAGCATGGATGAAAGTTAACGATCGCGCTGCAGGTTTTGAAGGTGTTCAATCTCCTGTTGCGAAGTTCCTTAACGAAGAAGTGGTTGCTAATCTTCTTGAGCGCACTCAAGCAGAATCTGGCGACATCATTCTATTCGGTGCAGACAGCAAACGTGTTGTAACAGAAGCGATGGGCGCACTTCGTCTGAAACTAGGTGAAGATCTAGGTCTAACAGACAAGTCAGCATGGAAACCACTTTGGGTTGTTGATTTCCCAATGTTCGAAGAGAACGAAGATGGTTCACTATCTGCAA
Source organism: Photobacterium sp. GB-56 (assembly GCF_003026105.1). Classification (GTDB taxonomy): domain Bacteria; phylum Pseudomonadota; class Gammaproteobacteria; order Enterobacterales; family Vibrionaceae; genus Photobacterium. Next base: position 327,402 of record NZ_PYNW01000001.1, read on the forward strand.
TGCACCACCCATTCACATCACCATTAAACCTAACACCAGAAGAGCTAGCGGCTAACCCTGCAGCAGCGCTATCAAATGCGTACGATATGGTAATCAATGGTTATGAAGTGGGCGGTGGTTCAGTACGTATCCATAACTCTGCTATGCAATCAACAGTATTTGATATCTTAGGTATCTCTGCTGATGAGCAACGTTTGAAGTTTGGTTTCCTACTTGACGCTCTGAAATTCGGTACGCCACCACACGCAGGTCTTGCGTTTGGTCTTGACCGTCTTGTAATGCTTCTTTGTGGTACAGATAATATCCGTGATGTTATCGCGTTCCCTAAAACAACGGCAGCAGCATGTCTATTAACTGACGCGCCAAGCCTAGCAAACCCAGCAGCGCTAGAAGAATTATCTATTGCCGTTAAAATTGCTAAGAAAGACGAAGAAGCAAAAGACGCAGAGTGATCTGATTAATTTGCTGTAATAAAAGCCGATGACTTATTTGCCACTTTTTAGTGAACGCCTATAAGACATCGGCTTTTTTGTCTTTTGTTGATTCCTTTCTGCTGTCCATCTTATTTGGTAAAAGTGTTTTGTTCGCTTTAACCTCTTATTTGGTTTATGTTTTCATGCAAGCAAAAAAATTAACATTGCCGGATTGGAGATAACATGGCTGGACACAGTAAATTTGCCAATATAAAACATCGTAAAGCAGCTCAAGATGCTAAACGCGGTAAAATTTTTACTAAGTTAATTCGTGAGATTACTGTAGCCGCTAAAGAAGGTGGCAGTGAGCCTGAGAATAATCCTCGATTACGTGCTGCCATTGATAAAGCACTATCAAATAACATGACTCGAGATACTATCAACCGTGCAGTAACACGTGGTGCTGGTGGTGAAGGTGACGAAGGCGTAGAAACTGTCATTTATGAAGGTTACGGTCCTGCGGGTACGGCGGTAATGGTTGAGTGTTTAACGGATAACCGTAATCGAACAGTATCTGGCGTACGTCATGCTTTCTCTAAAGCGGGGGGGAATCTTGGCACGGATGGCAGCGTAGGTTACCTTTTTGATAAAAAAGGCGTGATTTCTTATGCGGCGGGGTTAGATGAAGATGCTGTTATGGAAGTCGCGTTAGAGTCTGGCGCTGACGATATTGAAACTAATGACGATGGTTCAATCGATGTTTATACGACACCTGCAGATTTCGGTAGCGTGAAAGATGCATTAGATGCCGCAGGTTTTACAGCAGAAAATGCAGAAGTAACCTTAGTGCCATCAACGAAGGCTGAGTTAGATGCAACAACAGCACCTAAACTATTACGCTTGATTGATGCATTAGAAGATTTGGATGACATTCAAGAAGTCTACCATAACGGTGACATGTCAGATGAAGTAGCAGCTACGCTTGAATAATTGCTACTAATAGTAGTGAAAAATGTCGATAATTTTAGGTATAGACCCCGGCTCTCGTATTACGGGGTACGGGGTAATTCGTCAGGTTGGACGTAATTTAGAGTATTTAGGAAGCGGCTGTATTCGCACCTCAGAGCCTGGTATTCCTGGACGATTAAAGCAAATCTATGCAGGCGTGTCTGAAGTGATCACGCAATTTCAGCCTGATTTTTTTGCCATTGAAGAAGTGTTCATGGGCAAAAATGCCAGCTCTGCGATTAAATTAGGTCAGGCGCGAGGCAGTGCAATTGTTGCAGCGGTAAATGCAGATTTGCCGGTCAGTGAATATGCCGCGCGATTGATCAAACAGGCGGTAGTCGGAAACGGTGGGGCAGATAAAGCGCAAGTACAACATATGGTTTGTTCCGTATTAAAGCTAGCAGGTAAGCCTCAAGCTGATGCTGCTGATGCTTTAGCTGTTGCGATTTGTCACGCGCATACCTATAAAACCTTAGTGGCAATGGCAGGGAAAGCGACGGGAGCACGAAAGGGGCGTTATCGTTAATAAGCTTACTATTATTAAAGATGAGACACTTAAGGCATATATTTATTAAGATATTTGTTATAGAAATGTTAACAATCTATAGTGGTCAGAGGTCTAACGATAATAAGCAAGGAAGTGATCATGAACCCTGCCACTTTATGGCGCAGTATATTTATGCCGCGCCAACCTCAATGGACAACAGCACAACAACGCCAAGCCGATATCCTTTCCTTATTTACTTTTATCGCTTTTCTCGTTGGTATCTATAGTTTGATTAAATGGTCAAACCATGGTCATGATAATCTTGTTTTTACTTCTGTCATATTGATTGTATTAGAACTCCTTGCTATTTCGAGCCTGCGTTGGCTTCAGCAGCCTTTAATATCTTTAAATTTAGGTTTTATTGGTATGGCAATCCACGCGCTGAATATTATTTATCAAAGTGGTGGTGTGGTTGATTCAACGCAGACTTATTGGGTGCCTTTGTTAGTTGTCTCTTTCTTCCTCTCGGCAACGCGCGCGATGGCTATTCTTTGGAGTAGCTTGATCATTTGTGTTTCGGCTTACATGACATACCAACATATGCAGGGTGTTTCATTTCCACAGCTTTCTTTATCTCATACAGCACAGCAAATTGAGGTTTGGTCTGGAACCGTATTGCCATTGATTGTCATTGGTATTGCATTAGCTTTTACGGCGAAACAACGTGATATAGCAATTAATCGTGCCGAGAAAGCTAAGCTAAAAAGTGAATCAGAGGCCAGTAAAGCAACTGAAGGTGAGTTACGTCTATCTGATGTATTACTTCAAGCGAATAATAATTCTGAACAATTAAAGCAAGTATCTTATAGCTTAGCGAATCAATCGTCTCAGCTAGATAGCCAAGTCAATGAACTGAATATTAATAGTGAATCACAAGCCAGCGCTGCTGAACAAATGAGCCATCAAGTACACCAAATGGTCCTTGGAGTTGAGAGCTCAAGTCAGTTTGTTGAGGAATTACGTGAAAAAAGCGACGTGGTTTATGAGCTGGCGCAAAAAAGTTCGGCGCACTTAGAAGATTCAACGCAAGCGATCAGCCAAATTATTAATAGTCATGATGAGATTATGAAAGTGGCGGACTTAATCACCTCTGTTGCTGAACAAACCAATTTGCTTGCGCTAAATGCTTCGATAGAAGCGGCTCGTGCTGGAGATCAGGGAAGGGGATTTGCGGTTGTAGCAGATCAAGTACGGGAGCTTTCGGCGAAAAGTAGTCAATCTGCCGTTGAGATCCGCCATCTATTGGATCGTAGTGAGCAGGAAGTACGGCACGGTCAAGGTGTGATTAACGCCAGTACTGAACGGATGAATAATATCATTCAGCAAGTCACAACGATTTCGCAAGATGTACAAGGGTTATCGGGTTTGATGACTGCTCAATCAACCGCATTAAAAGAGCTGGATGAAGCGAGCAGTGAAGTTGCTAATAGTGTGGTAAATACACAAAGTGTGGCTGCAATAGTTGCACAACATGGTACAGAATTAAATCAGCAAGTGGTTGCTGTTCGTCATTTAACACAACAACTTGATCAAGTTGTTTCTCACTCTTCGTAAAATCGATAAAGAACTGGATGTCTATCCAGTTCTTTACTATTCTAGTGCCAGTTTAAATTCACTATAGAGATGATGTTTTGATTGGTCGACTACGCGGAATTGTAATTGAAAAGCAGCCACCTGAAGTATTACTTGAAGTTGGTGGCATTGGTTATGAAGTGCAGATGCCAATGAGCTGTTTTTATGAGTTACCACAGATCGGCCAAGAAGCCATTATCTTTACTCACTTTGTGGTACGAGAAGATGCGCAACTACTGTATGGCTTTAATAATAAAAATGAACGTGAGTTATTCCGTGAAGTAATTAAAGCGAACGGTGTTGGGCCTAAATTAGGCTTAGCAATTTTATCAGCTATGACTGCAAGTCAATTTGTTCGTAGCGTTGAATTAGAAGATGTGACTACGCTAGTTAAAATCCCCGGAGTCGGCAAGAAAACAGCAGAACGTTTAGTTGTTGAAATGAAAGATCGCTTAAAAGGGTGGGGTGAAGGTGACTTATTTACGCCAGCACTTGATACAGCGGCATCCAATGCTCCGATCCAAGATCCATCAAATCAAGCTCGCGCTGAAGATGAAGCGGTGAGTGCATTGGTTGCACTGGGTTATAAACCACAAATTGCCGCGAAAGTGGTTTCTCAAGTCACACAACCAGAGATGAGTAGTGAAGCGATTATTCGTGATGCACTACGCTCAATGGTATAACCCTGTAAGTTGGGTATAGGCATTAAAATATGATTGAAGCTGATCGACTGGTTTCTGGTAATTTCGAAACAACCCGTGAAGACGATATAATTGATCGCGCAATACGACCTAAATTACTTGATGATTATCAAGGACAGGATCATGTTCGTGATCAAATGGAAATATTTATTAAAGCGGCAAAGATGCGTGATGAAGCCTTAGATCATTTATTGATCTTTGGTCCTCCAGGATTGGGTAAAACAACGCTTGCAAATATAGTGGCGAATGAAATGGGGGTAAGTATTCGTACAACCTCAGGCCCTGTACTTGAAAAAGCCGGTGATTTGGCTGCGCTACTTACAAACCTTGAAGAAAACGATGTATTATTTATTGATGAAATACATCGCTTAAGCCCTCAAGTTGAAGAAGTATTGTATCCTGCAATGGAAGATTACCAATTAGATATTATGATTGGTGAAGGTCCTGCGGCACGATCGATTAAAATTGATTTACCCCCATTCACATTAATAGGTGCAACGACACGAGCGGGCTCATTAACTTCGCCTTTACGTGATCGTTTTGGTATTACACAACGCCTTGAGTATTACAAAGTAGAAGATCTCAAAGACATTGTAGGCCGAAGTGCTAAATGTTTAGGACTATCAATGGAAGAAGGCGGCGCGATGGAAATGGCCATGCGTGCTCGTGGCACGCCACGTATCGCTAATCGTTTGTTACGGCGTGTGCGAGATTACGCTGAAGTAAAAGGTAACGGACATATTTGTCCTGATATCGCTAATAAAGCATTAGACATGCTCGATGTTGATAGCAGCGGTTTTGATTATATGGACCGTAAACTTCTATTAGCTATTATTGAAAAGTTTATGGGTGGCCCTGTCGGTTTAGATAACTTAGCAGCAGCTATTGGTGAAGAGAAAGATACAATTGAAGATGTACTTGAACCGTATTTGATTCAGCAAGGTTATTTACAACGGACACCAAGAGGCCGAATTGCGACACATCGCGCATATCTCCATTTTGGTTTAGACCTCCCTGAAAATACGAAGTAAATTAACGATTCGAGAAAAATTAAGCGTGGCGATGAAAGCCACGCTTTTTGTTTAATATTTTTATTATATTGTGAATTTATTGTTATTTTGATTTGATGTTTATTTATCACGTTAGTTATTTAAAAATCAATTTTACTATTTACTCATGATTCAAGTAATATTTATCTGTTTTTTATTGTCAAAAAAATGATTATAGTTTTCATTTTTATTAGGTGAAAGCTAATGGGAAATATAGACAAGGCAATATCACAAATGCGAAACGTTTTATTTTTATTGTATCGACGGTTTAATTTTATACATTAACGGGCTGATATTTAGTAAAAAATAAAAGACGTTATGTTTAACTTAGATATTTATACATTCGTATGTTTAGATAGTTGAGTGTCGGTTACGATACCTTACAAGACAACGAATGGAAGTTTAGACGATGTTTTGATTATTTTCTTTATTGTTCAGTGGTTTATAAGATTGTTATAATGGTAAAGTAAAAAAATGACTCACTTCATTTCACAGTCATGATTTAATAAAAATAGCAAAAGGAACAATATTTCAGAATACGATCAAATATAATTCATTGTTTACTCCTTCCTAATTCATTCTTCCTATCAAAATCTTCCGTAAATTGATCTAAATCAAAAATATCTGCGTACAGGCTATCAAGCTCATTTTTTCTTGATATTTGTCAAAGCAAAACGCGTAATAAACTCTTTGAAGATTGCATTTAATATCTGTAATATTACCGACGACTAAATTAGCTATAGAATTACGTATATTTAAATTTATTTAAACAATATTGCAACACAACATGGATGCTTGCAACTATAAGCAAGTGATCAGGAAGGTCGGCAAAATTGCAATAAGTTCTCTATACAAAGCTAAACCCAATAATCGGTACATATTAGTACTGTCACCAGTCAGCTGGTGAATAAAGGAGTTATCAATGTTAACTGATGTCGTCGAACTATCGCGGTTACAGTTCGCTCTAACAGCGATGTATCACTTTTTGTTCGTTCCATTGACTCTAGGTATGGCTTTTTTACTAGCCATTATGGAGTCAGTTTATGTAATGACCGGAAAGCAAATCTACAAGGACATGACTAAGTTCTGGGGTAAGCTTTTCGCGATTAACTTTGCTCTTGGTGTGGCTACCGGCCTATCTATGGAGTTCCAGTTTGGTACAAACTGGGCATACTACTCTCACTACGTTGGTGATATCTTCGGTGCGCCATTGGCAATCGAAGCACTAATGGCATTCTTCTTAGAATCAACGCTAGTCGGCATGTTCTTCTTTGGTTGGGATCGCCTATCTAAGCGCCAGCACCTTGCTGTCACTTGGCTAGTCGCTCTTGGTTCAAACTTCTCCGCACTATGGATTCTTATTGCTAACGGTTGGATGCAAAACCCAGTCGGCGCTGATTTCAACTTTGAAACAATGCGTATGGAAATGGTGAGCTTTGCAGACGTAGTACTTAACCCAGTAGCACAGGTGAAGTTTGTTCACACTGTAGCATCTGGCTACGTATGTGGTGCAATGTTCATTCTAGGTGTTAGTGCATACTACATGCTGAAAGGTCGTGATATTGCGTTTGCGCGTCGTTCATTTGCAATCGCAGCAGCGTTCGGTATGGCATCTATCGTTTCTGTAATGATCCTTGGTGATGAGTCAGGTTACGAGCTAGGCGACGTTCAGAAAACTAAATTAGCAGCAATTGAAGCGGAATGGCACACAGAGCCAGCACCTGCGGCATTTACTGTGTTTGGTTTCCCTAATCAAGAAACCATGGAAACCGATTATGCAATTAAGATCCCGTACCTAATGGGTATCATTGCAACACGTTCTTTTGATACACAAGTAACGGGTATCCGTGATCTTAAGAAAGAGCACGAAGTACGTATTCGTAACGGTATGGTTGCATACGGCCTGCTAGAGAAATTACGCGCAGGTGATAAGACACCAGAAAACATTGCAGCTTTCGACGAAGTGAAGAAAGACTTAGGTTACGGTTTACTACTTAAGCCTTACACCGACAAAGTTGTTGATGCGACACCTGAACAAATTCAAAAAGCAGTAGATGACTCAATCCCTCAAGTATGGCCGCTATTCTTTAGCTTCCGTATCATGGTGGGTGCTGGTTTCTTAATGTTCGCCATTATTGGTGCTGCATTTATCCAGTCTTGTCGTCATAAGATCACAGGTAACAAGCTTGTTCTTAAAGCTGCGCTATTTGGTATTCCACTACCTTGGATTGCAATTGAAGCTGGTTGGTTCGTTGCAGAATATGGCCGTCAACCATGGGCAGTAGGTGAAATCTTACCTGTTCATATGGCAGCATCTAACCTTGAACCTTCTCAACTATGGTTCTCGTTAGCGGCAATTCTAGCGCTATACACAGCATTCTTAGTTGCTGAAGTTTACCTAATGGTTAAATTCGCTCGTCTTGGTCCAAGTAGCTTGAAAACAGGTCGCTACCATTTCGAACAAAATGACACAAAACAAGATGTGGTTTCACGTCAGGTTGAAGCGTAAGCAGGGAGAAACAAATAATGTTTGATTATGAAAGCTTGCGACTAATTTGGTGGTTATTAATCGGTGTGCTATGCATCGGTTTTGCAATCACGGATGGTTTCGATATGGGGGTAGGTATCCTATCTCATATCATTGGTAAAACGGATAACGAACGCCGTGTAATGATCAACTCAATTGCACCTCACTGGGATGGTAACCAAGTATGGTTAATCACCGCTGGTGGTGCATTGTTCGCAGCATGGCCACTAGTTTACGCAACTGTATTCTCTGGTTTTTACGTTGCAATGATCCTGACGTTAGCTGCACTTTGGCTTCGTCCTCTTGGTTTCGACTACCGTTCAAAGCTGACAGATCCAAAATGGCGTAGCCTTTGGGATAAAGCTATCTTCGTTGGTAGTTTTGTACCACCAGTGATCTTCGGTGTAGCATTCGGTAACCTAATGCAGGGTGTACCATTTGAACTGAATGAGTTCATGATCCCAACCTACAAAGGTTCATTCTTCGGTCTGCTAAATCCATTTGCACTATTGTGTGGTGTGGTGAGCTTACTGATGATCGTGACTCAAGGTGCAACATTCCTACAAATGAAAACAACAGATGCTATTCATGAGCGTTCTCGTAAGGTTGCTGCAGGCTCTGCAATCCTAATGGCTGTTGTGTTTGTTATTGCAGGTTTTGTATCTCAAAGCATCAATGGTTACGTAATTACATCTGAAATCATTAAAAATGCACCTTCAGATCCAACTACGAAAGAAGTAATGCGTCAGACAGGTGCATTGTTCATTAACTATGCGAACTACCCAGCACTATGGATTGCACCAATCCTTGCGGTAGTGATGCCGTTACTGACAGCGCTGTGTTCACGTGCTAACCGTGCAGGTTTTGCTTTCTTATTCTCAAGCCTAACTATGGTAGGTGTGGTATTAACGTTTGGTTTTGCAACATTCCCATTCATTATGCCTTCAAGCCTAGATCCACACATCAGCTTGACTATTTGGGATGCAACATCCTCTGAGTTAACATTGAAGATCATGACTGTAGTTGCCTTTATTATGGTTCCAGTGATCTTGGCTTACACCTCATGGTGTTACTACAAAATGTTTGGTCGTCTAGATACTAAATATATCGAAGACAACAAAACTTCACTGTACTAAGGAGTAGACGAACAATGTGGTATTTTGCTTGGATTTTAGGTGTTCTACTGGCTTGTTCTTTTGGTATCGTCAATGCGTTATGGCTTGAAACGACCGAAAACATGGATAACGACAGTGAGTAATATGGATCGTGCGATAAAAGCAATACATGCACCATTGATGATGTTGCCACTAAAATTATTAGCGATTGCAATGGCAGTGACTGTTGCAGGGTTAGTGATGTGGGAACCACACCAGTTTGCTGATGCAATTGGTGGCTTTGGTCCTGTAATTGCGCCGTTGATGATTTGGGCAACATGCAGTGCCATGGTTTTTGGTATGAGTTTTGTGCCTCATCGCTGGTATTGGCAGTTATTTTTCTCGCCAATCATCGCACTTCCGATATTAATTTATGTTCTTAAATTGTACTTTTTTTAATAGAAGGCGATTTGTAGAATAATCAAACGGCTTACTACTGTGGTAGTAAGCCGTTTTTTTATAAATATTAGGTAGGAATTGCATTCATTTCGCTTGTTACGCATGGTATGTGAACAGAAATGTGATTTGATTGTCAGAATGGATACGTAAGCGTTAATTTTATATAAAATAACGACTTGAAAGCATCACTCAGTAACAACGTTATATTAAGTTGATGTATAGTAGCAGCAATGTATTTTTGCATATATGAATGATAGCCACGGCTCAATGGTAATAAAATGACACAACTTAATGTTTTTAAGTGGCCAGTAACCATTTACTATGAAGATACCGATGTTGGTGGGGTGGTATACCACGCTAACTATTTGAAGTTTTTTGAGCGAGCACGAACAGAATACTTGAGAAAAATTGGGCTAAATCAGCAACAGTTATTTTCGTTAAATATGAGTTTTGTTGTGCGCAGCCTAACGATTGATTTTCTTCGTGGTGCAAAACTTGATGATCAGTTAATGGTCAATACAGTGGTGCAAAATATACGACGAGCTTCAATCGAGTTTAGCCAAGAATTAGTAAACAATAACAACGAAGTGCTGTGTAAGGTATTGGTGAAAATTGCTTGTGTCGATCCGACACAGATGAAGCCTATTGCACTTCCTGAACAATTAAAGCTGGAGATAAATTAAGTGAACTCAGAGTTGACGGTTTTAGACATTATTCTAAATTCAGGTGCGCTTGAAATTATGGTTATGCTTATTTTATTAGGCATGTCGATTGCATCATGGACAATGATCATCAAGCGTTCTCAAGTATTGTCAGAGGCTAGCCGTAAAGCCGCACAGTTTGAAGATCGTTTTTGGTCAGGTATTGATTTATCTCAGTTGTATAAAGAAGTACAAGCACGTAAAGATGACCTAACGGGATCTGAGCAAATTTTCTATTCAGGTTTCAAAGAGTTTGCACGTTTACACCGCAGCAACGATAAAGTGCCAGAAGCGGTGATGGAAGGTACAAGTCGAGCTATGCGCGTATCACTGTCAAAAGAAGTTGATGAATTGGAAACCAATCTACCGTTTTTAGCGACGGTGGGTTCAATTAGTCCGTATATCGGCTTATTTGGTACGGTACTGGGTATCATGACTGCATTTATTGCTCTTGGTGCGATGAAACAGCCAACATTAGCAACCGTTGCACCTGGTATCGCAGGAGCATTGATTGCAACAGCGATGGGCTTATTTGCTGCGATTCCTGCTGTAATGTTCTACAACCGTTTAACCAATAAAGTATCAAAGCTAGAACATACGTACGCAACGTTTATGGAAGAATTTTCAAGTATTTTACACCGTCAAGCATTTGCCGCTAATCAGGAGAAGTAAGCAATGGCTTATCAACCGAAAAAGCGCAAAATGACAGCGGAAATTAACGTTGTTCCCTATATCGACGTTATGTTGGTATTGCTTATTATCTTTATGGTAACAGCGCCGTTCGTTAGCCAAGGTGTGGATGTGGATCTGCCACAAACCACCACGGCAGAAACGGTTGCAGAGATGAATAAAGATAGCGATATTCCGCCAATTATTGTGGAAGTCGATAAAGATGGCCACCTTGGTGTCAGTATCGACAATGCTGACATGCAACGGGGCTTATCGTTGCAAGAAGTGCTTGCACGTGTAAAAGCGCAAATGGCAGCGCAGCCTAAAACGTTAGTGATGGTAGGTGGTGATGGTCGTACACCTTATGCACATATTATCGAAACATTGGACGCCTTAAACCAAGCCGGTGTCGGCTCTGTTGGCTTAATGACTGAGCCTCTTGAGCAATAAGGTTAAAGAATGAAAAATAACAATTACACAGGTTCCACCGTTATATCGTTATTTATTCATGCGCTGTTGATTGGATTATTGTTCTGGGGCGCTGATTTTACGATGAAAAAATCAGATGTGGGCGGCAATACCATTCAAGCTGTGGTTGTCGATCCTGCAATGATTCATCAACAAGCGACGCAAATTCGAGAGCAACGGGAAGCGGCTAAACGTGCTGAACAAGAGCGTAAAAAAAGGCTGGAAGAGCAGACGGAAGCGCTTGAAAAGCAGAGAAAAGATGAAGCTGAACGTGTTAGACAGTTAAAAGCCGACAAGCTAAAAGCTGAGAAAGAAGCACGAGAAGCAGAGAAACAACGCAAGTTAGTCGCAGAGCAACAAAAGCAAGCGGCTGAAGAAAAACGTAAAGCTGATGAAGCGGCAAAAGTAGCGAAAGCACAAGCAGCAAAAGCAGAAGCTGAGCGTAAAGCGAAACAAGAGGCAGCAGAAAAAGCGGAGCAAGTTCGTCAACAAAAACTTGAAGAACAACGTAAAGCGGAAGAAGCAAGTCGACAAGCTGAACTTGAGCGTCAAAAGCAAGTAGCAGCAAAGAAAAAAGCACAAGAAGAAGCAGCTCAAGCGGAAGCGAAACGTAAAGAAGCAGAAGCAAAACGTATTGAGGCTGAGCGTAAGGCAGCAGAAGCTAAGAAAAAAGCCGAAGCAGAAGCGAAACGCAAAGCAGCTGAAGCGAAGAAACTCCAGCAGCAAAAAGAAGCAGCATTGAATGATATGTTTGCAGGTCTTGAAGCGGAAAGTGAGCAGCGCGGTGGTGCGAAAGGGCAACATATTGCTGATGAAGTGGCACGTTATGGCGCAATATATAAACAAATGATTCAACAAAATTTATTGGTTGATCAAAGTTTTAAAGGCCAAGAATGTAATTTGACTATGCGTTTGTCTGCTGATGGTTTAGTACTGGATGTCACTCAATCTGGTGGTGATGGTGCATTATGTCGCGCGGCAAAATCTGCGGTAGTCAAAGTTAGCCAATTCCCAATGCCTGATGATCCAGAAATTGCGAAAAAATTAAGAGATATCAAACTTACAGTCACGCCACAGTAAATGATTTGTGGTGCAACATAAAATAGGAGCGATGGATGAAACGTTGGATAATGGGCTTATGTTTAGCTCTATTAAGCGTTAGCCAATTTGCACATGCTGAACTTGAATTAGTGATCACTGATGGTGTGGATTCTGCACGCCCAATTGGTGTTGTTCCTTTCAAATGGGAAGGTGAAGGTAAACTACCCACTGATATTTCTGCAGTAATTGCATCAGATTTACAACGAAGTGGTAAGTTCAGCCCAGTGCCGACAAATAAATTGCCACAGTTACCTCATAATGAAAGCCAAATTGATTACTCTGCATGGAGTAAGATGGGCGTTGATGCGGTTGTAACAGGTACAATTGTTAAGAATCAAGATGGCAATTACACCGTTAATTATCAGTTAGTCGACATTGTTAAAGGTAAACTAGCAGCAGGCACTGAAGGGGCTGCAAAAGGCGATTATTTACTATTGAATAATCAAGCGTCAGTAAAGCCCAACCGCATGCGTCAATATGCTCACCGTATTTCTGATTTAATTTACCAGAAGCTAACGGGTGAACGTGGTGCATTCTTAACGCGTATTGCATACGTTGATAATAATCGTTCATCGAAGTTTCCATATCAATTACGTGTTGCTGATTACGATGGTTACAACGAACGTGTGGTATTGAAGTCCAAACAACCGCTAATGTCTCCTGCATGGTCGCCAGATGGTAGCAAACTGGCGTATGTAAGCTTTGAAAGCGGTAAAGCACAGATCTTCGTGTTAGATATCTACACAGGTAAGCGTGAAGTAGTGGCGGATTACCCTCGCCATAATGGTTCACCACAGTTTTCACCTGATGGTACTAAATTAGCGATGGTACTTTCTAAAACAGGTAGCTTGCAGATCTACATTAAAGATCTGAAAACCAATCAATTACGCCAAATTACTCACGGCCGTGCTAATAATACGGAAGCGGTATGGGCACCTGATGGTCAATCTCTTTACTTCACCTCTGATCGTGGCGGTCGTCCACAGGTTTACCATTTAGATTTAGCAACCGGTGATACGCAACGTGTAACTTGGCAAGGTTCTCAGAACATGGGACCACAAATTACACCTGATGGGCGTTATCTTGTCGTCGTAAACCGTTCAGATAGTGGTTACAACATTGCTAAACAAGATCTTAAAACAGGTGCAATGCAAATTTTAACAAAAGCACGCCTTGCCGAGTCACCAAGTATTGCTCCTAATGGAAGTATGATTATTTATAGCTCAGCGCAAAATAATGGTACTTACGAACTTTCTTTGGTATCCATCGATGGTCGTTTCCAAGCACGCTTACCATCAACAAGTAAACGTGTACGAGCACCATCTTGGGGCCCATTTTTATAATTTGAGTTAATTCTCATTTGCCTTTTGAGGCACGATTGAGTTTAAAAAGGAAATCTAGATGCAACTGAACAAAGTTTTGAAAAGTTTAGCCATTGCGCTACCAATGATGACATTGGCAGCATGTAGTTCAACAGATAGTGCAGACAGCTCTGCTGCGAACCAAAACGGTACTAATGGCGGCAGCACTTCGCCTGATCAAACAATTGTGACTCCGGTTGATCCATCAGGAAGCATGAGTGAAGAACAATTGCTTGAGCAACAATTGCAGCAGTTACGTCAAGAACAAACCGTTTTCTTTAAGTTTGATAACGCAGAGATTCAACCTGAGTACCAAGCAATTTTAGAAGCACATGCTGCGTACTTACGTGACCACCCAAGTATTAAAGTCATCGTTGAAGGTCATGCTGATGAGCGTGGTACGCCAGAATACAACATTGCGTTAGGTGAGCGTCGTGCCAATGCAGTAGCACAGTACCTGCAAGCATTAGGTGTACCTGCATCTCAACTTTCTATTGTGAGCTACGGTGAAGAAAAACCATTAGTATTAGGTCACACTGATGCTGATTATGCGAAAAACCGTCGCGCGGTTTTAGTTTACTAATCTAATGTAGGTAAACCCAATATGAGCAGTAACAAAGTAATGCGAAAACTTGCATTAGTGTTGCTGATGAGCGCGGCGACCCAAGTGGTCGCCGCGCCTGTATCGGCAGCGAATTTAGATAGCTTAGAGCGTATGCTTGAAGCGCAAGGTCAGGTGCAGTTACAAATGCAGCGCCGCTTAGAGCAGATGTCATCAGATATTGATGAGCTTCGTGGCAACGTTGAACGTAATAGTTATGAAATTAAAAAAGTGGTAGATCGTCAACGCGACATCTATCGAGAAGTTGATAACTTGAGCCGCCAACCAGCGAAAGCCGAGCCTACGGGCGCTAAAAAAGAAGCGGCATCAAGTGAAGCTTTTTCAAGTAATACCGATGAAAATACGGCCTATGAAAAAGCGGTTAATCTGATCTTAAAAGAGAAAGATTATAAAGGCGCAACAAAAGCGTTCCAAAGCTTCTTAACGACTTACCCTAATTCGGTTTATAAGCCGAATGCTAGTTATTGGTTAGGGCAATTATTCTTTGCTCAGAATCAGCTAGCAGATGCTACAACGAATTTTAAAGTGGTTGCAGATACCAAAGACTCAAGTAAGCGCGCTGATGCGTTGCTGAAACTTGGTGTGATTGCAGAACGTGGTAATGATATTGCGACGGCAAAAACATATTATCAAGAAGTGATCAAAGCATACCCGAATTCAACGTCTGCTAATCAAGCTAAAACAGCGCTTACGAAGTTAAAATAAACGCAGTTACGGTTTGATTTTAAAAGCCCACAAAGAAATGGTTATTTCTGTTGTGGGCTTTTTTGTTACTACGAAGTCGAAGCAGTGTTGGTTAAAGGTGAAATTTGGAAAATCCAGCGTATAATGTTCGGACACTAAAGGAATGCTAATGAGCAAGTGAAAAATGAGTATTACATTTGATCCATCAGAGATGGTATATCCGTTTCCACCAAAACCTGCCCGACTAACTGATACTGAAAAACAACAATATATTCAGCAAATCAAACAATTGCTAAAGGATAAAGATGCAGTATTAGTGGCGCATTATTATACCGATCCTGAAATACAGGCATTGGCTGAAGAAACTGGCGGTTTTGTTGGTGATTCACTAGAAATGGCTCGTTTTGGTAATCAACATCCAGCCACCACCTTAATTATTTGTGGTGTACGCTTTATGGGTGAATCTGCCAAGATTCTTACACCAGAAAAGCATGTATTGATGCCAACCTTAGAGGCTGAATGTTCGCTTGATTTAGGTTGTCCTATTGATGCATTTAGCGAGTTTTGCGATGCTCACCCTGATCATACTGTTGTTGTCTATGCCAATACCTCTGCTGCAGTAAAAGCACGTGCTGATTGGGTTGTAACATCAAGTATTGCACTGGAGATTGTTGAGCATTTAGATAGCGAAGACAAGAAAATCATTTGGGGACCGGATCGTCACTTAGGTTCTTATATTCAGAAGAAAACAGGTGCAGAGATGCTGTTGTGGCAGGGTGAATGTATTGTTCACGACGAGTTTTCTGCTAAAGCCCTACGCGACATGAAGCACCTATATCCTGATGCTGCTATTCTTGTTCACCCTGAATCACCTGCGAGTGTTGTCGCATTAGCTGATGCTGTGGGTTCAACAAGCCAGCTTATTAAAGCCGCGAAAGAGCTACCGAATCAGAAGCTTATTGTAGCAACGGATAAAGGCATTTTCTTTAAGATGCAGCAAATGGTGCCAGAGAAAGAATTAGTAGAGGCTCCAACAGCGGGGGCTGGGGCAACATGTCGTAGCTGCGCACATTGTCCGTGGATGGCAATGAATGGTTTGAAAGCGATTTACACCGCATTAAATGATGGTGGTGAGCAGCATGAAATTTTTGTTGATGAATCGCTACGTGAAAAATCACTGATCCCGTTAAACCGAATGCTAGATTTTGCGGCTGAATTGCAGTTAAAAGTAAAAGGTAATGCTTAAGCTTTTTGTTAAATCAGCGGCAATGAATAACAAACGAGCATAAAAAAGAAGGCGAACATCTCTGTTCGCCTTCTTTGTTTTAGGGAAATGTGTGGATTATTAGTCTTGAACTAACATTGCGCCACGTTGTGTTAAGCCACAGAGCATTACAGGAATGGCATTAAAGATCTCTTCAAATTGCGCTAAGGCATCAGCATCTTGTTCTTTTAATGCTTCAAGTGCTGTTTCAGGATCAAACAGTAGGCTGAAAGAAAGCAATACGCCACCCAGTAGGGCATTATCTTCACTTTCTGGTGGCATAATGGTTTCCCAATCATCACGCGCAAGTTGCCAACCCTGAAGCATACCTTCACAGAAGTTACTGGTTGCTTCGGTGACAATTTGGCTATCGTCTAGTGCACAGCCTTCAGGCCATTGCCATGTGTTGTCATAGAGAGTTGTACGTGCTTCATTTAAAATATCAATGATTGCATTGGCATAGTTTTCTAATTCTTCATGGGTACTAAAAGGAGAGGTTTCTTCTCCACCCCATAAAAAAGCTAGCCATTCTGTTGGGGCAATAATATTAGGTGCTGCAGCCATTGCAGTGACAAAGCCACGTGTTTGCGCTTCGTTGAGCAGTAGTTCGGCAAGCTGTTGATCTTGCAAAATGACGCTAAGTTTTGAAGACATATAAAAGAGTCTCTATTTAATCATTGTTAGGATATTCCTTGACCTATTAAACGATCAACGAAAGAGTAATCAAGTATTAGTTACTTATTGTAACAGCCTCGTTAGGTCAAAATAGAGACACGATGAGATATTTTCGTATAAGTATCAGATTTGTTTTAAAAGTAGACACTTAATGCGATGCTTTCAGTTTTATCTTGACCTAATACCTTTAGCACAATATAGTAGCCGTCCGTTAAGAAGCAGTGCCTATTAACGCAATGTGGTGAGGTGTCCGAGTGGCTGAAGGAGCACGCCTGGAAAGTGTGTATACGGCAACGTATCGAGGGTTCGAATCCCTCCCTCACCGCCATCTCTTATTTTTTAAGAGATAACAATTTAGGAGAGATGGCTGAGTGGTTGAAAGCACCGGTCTTGAAAACCGGCATACGTTTATAGCGTATCTAGGGTTCAAATCCCTATCTCTCCGCCATATTAAAGAAAGCCGCTAAGTTAACCCTTAGCGGCTTTTTTGCATCTGGAAGAATGATTATATTTTAAAATTAATCTGATATTTATATTAGAAGGGTTCAAATCCTCTAATACCCAGAGCTGCTCCGTCATATTAAAGAAAGCCGCTAGCGAAAGTTAGCGGCTTTTTTGTGTTTTGAGTATATATACCTAATATATAAGTATTTTCTATTATGCTCTAGACGTTACTTTATTCGTATATCTTTATTATTGTATGAGTCATTATTAACTTTTAGTTATAGGCTGTATGTCTATTAATCACTATTTCAATTTAATATATGTTATCTATTAAGTTTAAAATAAATAATATAGTTTAACTTTTAAGAATATATGGAATCATTTTTAAATTATTATCAAAGGTGTTTATTATTAAGAGTGAATATAAATATTGAATTTCGATGGTAAAAATCATGCAAAAAATGGTCTTTTATATTGTACTTTTATTTTTATCTGCGCAATCTTTTTCCCAGCCTGTTAAAAAAGTGCTTAATGGCTCTGACGTCGATCTTTTTGATTCTTTTCTACTACCATGGAATGCCGCTCTTATAAGTAAAAATAACGATTCCATTATTTGTGGTGCGGTTGTCATCGCAGAGCATTGGTTGCTAACTGTTGCTCACTGTAATAATGATAATTTAGGTAAGGTAGCTATTGTTGGTGCTCATAGTGTTGATGTGGACAATCTTGTTCTTTTACATGATAGATATAAGTTTAATATTGTCGATAAAATATCACATCCAGATTATGACCCGCTAACATTCTTAAATGATATCGCTTTATTAAGGGTAGACCGCTCACTTTTTGAGGTGTCTCAAGCGATTAAGATCGCTACAGTTAATGAGCAATATATTGTAGATGAGCAATTTAGAAATTCTTGGGCAACAAATATTGATTCATCATCAACGACAATTGCGTCAGGTTGGGGAGATACTGTTAGCAAAGGCTATCCATCAATCTTGCAGGTAGTCACCTTAGCTGGGGTTCCTGACGAACAATGCATAGGTTTAACTGATAATCATGATTATATTGTATGCGCTGATTCAAATATTAACGGACTCATTAAAGATGTTTGTAATGGTGACTCGGGTAATCCTCTTATTTGGCAGAATGAACAGACTATGTCAGATAGTGATAAGGGAGTAAGGCTAATTGGACTGGCTAGTAATGGGGCGATATGTATAAATCGAAATAACTTTCCTGAAAATCAATATAACCAACTTACTGGTCAATATACGCAGGTTTCATCTTACAAACTCTGGATAGAAGATTGTGTAACGAAACACCATGGTTATCAGGATTTTACACTCAACGATAATAACTTAAAACCAACTATAGATATTGACCCATTTGTATCAATACCAGATTACCCTCAAGAAAGAACTTCACCAGAACCTGAACCTGAGAAAGAAATCGTAACGACGGATAGCAGCGGTGGTTTAGTTTCTTGGTATTTCATTTTGATTATTTTGGCTATTACTTGGATCGATAAGTTTATATTACTTAAAAATTAATAGCGAGAAATAAACCCCTATACAGCTTAAGTTTATGTCTTACCAGACAAGTTGCTCGTTTTAATTCTTAAAAATAATACGAATAGCAGAGAGATTAATTTTTTATATTTACTATAGTACTTATATGTTCATATAAACCTTAAATAAGTTAAACATATTGAGTTAGGTATAACTATGATAAAATATTGGTATGTTATTATTTTAGGAGGGCTTTTATTAAGTGGTTGCTCATCGCACTTATTCAGTTTGTCTGATAATGATCCAACATCAAAGTCTTTTGTATGTTGTAGATCGTTTGAATATATAGATTGGCAAGTGATAAATGGTGAAGAAAAGAAACTTTATATCAATGAAAAATCAAATATTGGCTACTTTTCTGGTGAAAAAAGTTTATATAAAGCTTATAAATTAGCTGATGGTATTGAGGATATTACATTCTCTATTGAAAGCAAAATTACAAGTAATAATGTATTTTCACCTAATGTTATGATCTTCGATGATAAACTTTCACTTTTTAAATCAGTTAATTTTTTTGATTTTGAAAATAATGGAAAAGACGAAAGCTATAGTATTAAAAATATAAGGTTAAGTAGAAAAACACCTTATATGATTATATTCACACCTCAAAGTCATGAAGGTACTAAGATTATATTCGATACCCCTAGTGGACAAGAGCTTGTCAATTTGTATACCAAGGGGAGTTTATCTTTTGATGATGTGTCTATAACAAAGAGAATAACAGAAATGGTAGATGTTGAGCTAATACCATTAAATATCAAGAAAAATGTAATACCATCGCCATCACCAGTAGTTGCTGCAGCTCCTTTGGTTGTACCTTTGAAAAAAGTGCCTTCAACACCTTTAAAAGAAAATATAAATATTATTGATGATTCTCAAACTTATAAAGCATATCAAGAGATAGCAAAAAAAGCAGAATATCCATTTAAATTTCAAACAGTTGATAATAATAAAAATTCATGGTCAAACAATTCAACCGATGAGTTGCCTGTTAAATTAGTTGAACAAGAAACTTCAACGAAAAGTGAACGTATGCTTGTAGAAACGGAAAGAATTTATAATCAATTAATCACTCAGTCTTTAAATAAAGGGGATTTTGCTAAAGCACTAAAATTATTATTAGAGGCGAATCGTGTAGGATCGCCAACAGCCGAAACCGTTTTTTTAGAGCAGGTTAAAAAGAAGTTTGAAGGTAAAAATAATTCTAACTCCTTATTTTAAAGTGTTAAATCCACTATATATCCGCGTAAAAGTGGTAAACCAGCATGCTGACGCAAAAATATAGGCAATGACTGCGAAGTGTTGAGGGAACAAACAAAAGAGGATGAAACAAGCAATTGTTTCTGTGCCTTCTGTCAATCCACTCATGTAATACAATGATTTATTACGATATACGGGGTTTTCAATACCTCGCTTACTGGCCATAACAGCAAAAGCAAGAAAACTGCTGCCCGTTCCAATAAAGGCATAGATTAAAAATGCGCCAGCAATGGCATTTTGCTCTGGATTGGCGAGTACAAAGCCGAAAGGTATTAAGGAATAGAATAAAAAATCCAAACTAATATCCAGAAAGCCACCCGCATCAGTAATACCTTGAATACGTGCAAGAGCCCCGTCAACACCATCACAAATACGATTGAGCAAGATAAAAAACAGGGCAATGAAATAGTGCTCTGTCATTAAAGCTGGAAACGCTAAGCAACCGATAAGAAAGCCTGTAAAGGTGACTTGATTTGCAGTAATACCATAGGGATGTAGACGGGCTGCAATAATATTCAGCGGGGCTTTAATAAGCTTAATACTTACATTATCGAGCATAATGGCTCTCCGTTTGCCAATTGATCACACGGCTATTGTTTGGGATGTCTTGTTTATCATGCGTCACCATTAAAGTGGGTATTTGTGCTTGCTGAATTTGGTTAAAAACCCAATCTCTAAATTGTGCACGGCGGCCACTGTCTAATTTACTGAATGGCTCATCCAATAAGATTAATTGAGGCTGGGCTAATAACAGTCGAGTAAGGCTAATTCGCGCACGTTGCCCACCTGAAATTTGATGAGGGTAAGCATTTGCTAACGCTGATAGCTGCAACTCTTCAAGGGCATTAAGAGCCAGCTTGTGGCGATCTTTACCTTTAATGCGATTGGGTAGTGCAAACGCAAGGTTTTCCCAGACTAATAGATGAGGAAAGAGCAAATCATCTTGAAATAACATGCCTATCTGACGTAAGTGAGCAGGTACTTCGGTGATATCGTTATTATTTAATATAAGGTTACCTTGTACCTGAAATGCATCACTTAAATGGCCTGCTATGTAATTTAATAAGGTGGATTTTCCACAGCCACTCGCTCCCATTAAGGTCACGATTTCTCCTTTTGCGATTTGTAAGCAAAAAGAAGTCAGTAAAGCATCACCATTAGACATTGATATTGTGACGTTGTTGATATGTAGACTCATGATTAGTTGACTCTATTTTTAAACGTTTATTGTTTTTCGTCGGTTTATTCGTCGAGCTAAAATAAAAAAGCCGAACGGGAGCAGCGCTTGGCATAAGGCGTAAATAGCGGTAACTCGCCTGTCCGAACCACTGGCAAGGGTTACGGCTTCTGTCGTTAACGTACTTATTCGGCCAGCACCCAGCATTAATGTTGGGAGGTATTGTGCCAAACTGACGCTAATGCCAATAACCCATGCAAAAATAAATGCCGATGATAATTGCGGCAGCTTTATTTTAAGCCATACCTGAAAAGGTGTTTTCCCTAAACTTAATCCAATTTGAGTTAAACGTTGATCATAACTGCGATAAGGGCCATCAAGTGCGAGATAGACATAAGGGAAAACAAAAAAGAGATGTGCCCAACAGACCCATAGTAGATAAGTATTCAGTGAGGAAAATAAAGTTAGTACTTGCAAACCGAAGAGCAACGATAGCTGTGGGATCAGCATCGGAATAGCAATAATGTAGTGAGGAATATGCCATTTATGTTTTATACGATATTCGTGCGCGACAATGGCAAAACATAATCCAAGCGATGCACTGATCAGTGCGATCACCACACTGATGTTGATTGTACTAAGAATATGACTCCATTCTAGTTGCCAAAAGCGCAAGCTATAACGACTTGGAAGTACATCAGGAAAGCGCCAACGCAGTGCGACTGACCATAGACTTAATATTGGGATAATCAACGCTGTTAATGTCAGCAATAGGGTAAAAAGTGATTTTCCTGGTAATGCAAAACCATATCTGCCCGACCATTGCCACTGTTTAAAAAATTGGGTGAGTAGCCATTCTATCGCCACCGTAATACCTAATAATATTGTGCCGATAACAAATAGCATGATTGCCCCAGCGGCAGCTCGCGGCATGAGTTGTAGGTTTGGATCTATAAACCATTGCCAGACTAAAACAGCAAAGGTGGGTGGATTGGTTGGCCCTATAATTTGTGCAACATCGACGACAGAGACACCATAAGCCACGATAGCAAATAGAGGAAAACGCATCTTAGGTAACCACTGAGGGAAAATACACTTTAACCATGTTTGAGCACGGTTATAGCCCAGAGATGTTGATACTTTTTGGGTTTGCTCAATATTTAATTGTTGGAGAACCGGAATACTCATTAGCACTAAAAAAGGCGTCTCTTTTAAGGCGAGCATAACGATAAGCCCTAAGCCATATGGATCATTGATCAGTAACGCGGTTTCACTGACAGCATGAGTACTGAGATTGGCTGGAAGTACTGAATACAATAAACGAACGCCCATTCCTGTTGGCGCAAATAAAAAGGCAAAGCCAATCGCGAAAGCAACATGGGGAATAGCGAGAAGAGGGCTTAATGCTGATTCAATTCGCTGCCACAGGCGGGTGCCCCAACAGGTTTGGATGATTGCAAAAGTAAATAAACCAGCAAGAAAACAGCTAGCTGCCGTTGTATAAAATGTTAAGGCAATGGAGTGTTCGACACCTTGCCATTGTAATACTTGGCTAAAGCCGTTGAATGAGAATTGAGTTAGCCCTAATGGTGGCATATACCCTAATGCAGTGATCACTACACCGAGTAGCCCTGGCAATGTCGGTAAAATACACACGGCAATTAAAAGAAAGTAAAACGCAGGTAACATACCGTGTTCTCATGGTTAAAAAAGGTTGCCGTCTTAAGGTATAAGAGACGTAAGACGATGCTGATAGTAATTATAATTATGCAATAAGCAATGCGATTTTAATTATTTAATCAATAAATTACCCGTGACGATAACTATGACCCGTTTTTGCAAACTTTTGTTTCATAACCAATGACTAAAATTATATTTCGTATAATTGCGTTTATATCCTTATTAGTCGGTTACTTGTGTATAACGACCAATTAATGATGTTGGTAGCAGTATTTGAACGTGCTGCTTTACTATTAATGGCACTTTTTTGATTAACACAAACCCCGCACTTTCAGTCGATTGTTAAAAAACAACATTGTCGACCTTTTAAACTATCATTATGTCTCTTTTACTGCTCCTTTTTGCAGTGTTAAATACCTATATGGGAGTGAAAGTTGATGGATGATTGCTGGTATTCACCGTTATTTGATTAATATTTATTGTCCAACATCTGTGGACGTTTGTACTTGGTATTCTGACAGATAAAATCGCACGTACTAAGGTAATAGCGATTGCGTTGACGATCTGTTTAGTGGCTGTATGTGCATTGTTATTTACCTAGGCTTCGGTGTTGGTAGCTTGATTGGTTCAATTGTCGCATCCGTTTTTGGTGGCTTTATTGCAACGTTCTACTTGATGTTCGCATTATTGATTGTCTCTTTTGTGATTGCATTAACCATCCAATTACCTAACGGTGAAAATGAAGCACAGTTAGTCGTCAATCACTAACTGGATAATTTGAGAAAAGAATATCTATAAATCCGAGCACTTATTATGAGTGTTCGGATTTTTTATTATCTGTATGAAGGTGAGAAAGGGCGCAGCATAGTTAATCTCTATATAAATAAATGATTACACTGGCTAGTTTGAATAAAGGCAGTTTAAAACACTATTTTTATATTGAAAGTTAGTTACCAGAATGAAAATAACATTAAAATATGGTGTCTTATTTTAGTTAAACTCTGTTTTAATACGCAAATAAACTGCTTATAAATTTAAAGGCAGTGAAGGTCACTCTAAGCAGTGTTTTAATTAGTTTATTGTTTGGTAAGAGATAGCCATGTCTGTGATTAAGTTTCCTTTAAAGTATAGAAATGCCGCAGCAGATACT
The DNA here is from genome assembly GCF_003026105.1 of Photobacterium sp. GB-56. Lineage (GTDB taxonomy): Bacteria > Pseudomonadota > Gammaproteobacteria > Enterobacterales > Vibrionaceae > Photobacterium. Next base: position 351,599 of record NZ_PYNW01000001.1, read on the forward strand.
TTTGCGATGGTTGTGTTTAGCTTTGCCGCTGGCATGATGATTGAGATCTTTATTTCAGGTATGTCGTTTGAGCAGTCGTTAGCATCACGAACATTATCTATCCCTGTTAATATTGCGATTGCTTGGCCTTATGGCATGTTTAGAGATTACATGATCCGAACAGGTATGCGCTTTTCAACAAAACGTTGGATGAAGGGCTTCTCTGATATGGTGGCTTATGTGTTATTTCAATCACCGATCTATGCTTGCATATTATTAGTTGTAGGGGCGAACTTTGATCAAATTGTCACTGCTGTAACCAGTAATATCGTGGTTTCTGGTGCGTTGGGGATTGTTTATGGTCAGTTTTTAGAAATGTGTCGCCGCATGTTCCGTGTACCGAATGCGGTATGATTAAAAATACGCGATAGTATAAAAAACAGGGGCGTAAAGGCCCCTGTTGCTTTGATAGCGATAGATACCAATTCATGGCTGTTTTAAAACAATTGTTAAATTATTTATAACCGCCCTGAATTTCAGGTTGCTGCTGCTTTAATACGACTTTGTTACGCGTAATTGCCGCTGCTGGTAAATTGATAAAGCCGTTGTCAGTCAGTGTCTGTTGCGCTTCTGGTGTCATTACGTAATTGACAAAGGCTGCTTGCTGCGGCGATAGAGAGCTATTTGTTGGCTCTAAATTCAGATACATGTAATAAACGTTAGCAAGTGGATAGCGGCCTGATAAAATTGTTTCATGATCTAGACCAAAACGCTCACCATTTTTATCAATAATATCAATACGTTTAATATCTTTATCTTGGCTTTGATATACGGTGTAACCAATGGCGTTTTCTTTTGATTCAATAGTATCGATTAAATCTTTACGGCTGTTTAACGATTTAGTTGCCGTTTTTTGGCCATCGTAGCAGGTGATCATCTTGGTGAAATTACGGTGTGCTGATAAATCACCATTGACTGAATAAGCGTGTACTTGTGCCAGTTCAGTATTGTTGGCAAGTACAGGACTTACTGTCTGCCATTGAATTGATTTTAATGATGATTGGCAGCCAAAAATATCAGCCAGTGCATTGATTGAAATAGACTTAATTGGATTATCTTCATTAACCAAAATGGCGATGGCATCGGATGTAAAGTACAGCTCGGTTGGTTTATAACCGTATTTATCTTTAAAAACGGCGACTTCGCTATCTAACCAACGACGAGAGCTAATACCAATTTTTACCCCATCTTCAATCATGACTTTTTGAATATCATTGCTTTGTTCGGTGAGTAAATGATTGTTCAACGTAGCTGTTGAAATTAGCTCGTTGACAACGGTATTGAGTTCATTTTCAACCGCAATGGTTTTACTGCTATCGGCATAAGCAGAAGAAGCAAACAGCGCCAGTGGTAACATGTAAGTTAAAGTTGATTTATTCACGAGTATTCCCTCACTGTGCTGTTGATGCATGTTGCGCTGATTGCTCAGAGCTGTAAATTGTCCATTTTTTTACAGGCTCCATTTGGTTGCTGGTTATAACAGCAATGGTGCGTCGCTCACGTTTCTTTAGGTGCTTGGTTAATTCGGTCACCTGCGTAAACTCTTGCTCTGAGATGCGCTCAGGTGCAATACCATTTTCAATCAATGCATCTTTAATCACACCTGTACGACGTTGCGCTAATGCTTTGTTGTATTCGTTTGTACCTTCAGGGCTAGTATCACCCACAAGGATGACCTTTGCCTGTGGCTTTTGCTTTAATAAATCAAAAAGTTGAGTGAAGGTTTCATTTTGATCTAAGCGAATATGGTCGTCATCAAAGTTAAAGTAAACTGTCTGGATGTCGTATTTTGGCTGCACTTCCCAAGGTGCACAGCCAGTAATATCAACTTGCGTACCAGCAGGCGTATCGGCACACATATCCCGTTGATTGATCACGCCATCTTTATCATGATCGCGAAGATCATCAATCTGATGGCGAGTGACTTGAGTATCAGGCATATCTGCACAGCCAGTTAAAAGCAAAGGCAATAAAATGAGAGAAAGTAGTGATTTTTTCATGATTATTGCTCCTTCGCCTGCCATTGTTCTGGGTATTCAACACGTAACGCATAGGTCAATTTACCCATAGCATTAAGAATGCGATATGCCGCTAAGGTGTGGTCATATTCGGTATTAATGTAGTTCTTGCGGGCAAGGAACACTTCTACTTTTGCATCAAGTACGTCAAGTAAGCTACGACGGCCTAAACGAAATTGTTCTTCATAACCCATTTCAGCGGCTTTTGCTGCATCAACGTTCTGTTTTAACAATTTCTTCTGTTGCTCTAACATGTTGTAGGCATTCCACGCTAGGGTTGTCCCTTCAACCACTTCACGTTCTGCACGCAAACGGATAGTACGTGCTTCTTCATGACGCCATGCAGAGGCTTCTGTATCAGCATTGGTTTTTCCGCCGTTATAGATGTCGTAATTCATGGTTAGCATGACACGGGCATCTTGATCCGGACCCAGTGTGTTCCCCACGTTGTCGTTGGCATTTGCGTGTACTTCTAGCTTAAATTCAGGGAAGTAATTGCCTTTTTCACGGCGAATTTCTTCACGTGCCGCTTGAATATCAGCCATGGCGGCTTGAATTTCAGGATGCTGCTTAATACCTTGTTTAATAGCAATTTCTTTGCTGCTAGGCAGCAGGGCAGTATCGACCACAGGATCGACTAAACCCGTTGCCGGTTTTCCAACTAAACGCATAAATTGGGCATCGAGATCGTAGAGGTTATTTTCGGCGGCAATGAGTGATGAGCGCGCCGTCGCAACACGTGCTGCGATTTGGGCCAAGTCAGAATTACTGCTTAAACCTTTTGAGTTTTTATCCAGAATATCTTGGTAAATCGCTTCATGTTCACGAACGTTACGTTGGGTTAATTCATGAATGGTTTTGGCTTTCAGTACTTCCATGTATAAACGTGTGGTATCTAATGAGATATCTTCTGCATCAGATAACAAGGTTAACCGCTCAGATTCTGCTTCATAGCTCAGACGATCAGTATTGGCTGAGGTTTTAAAGCCATCAAAGATTAACTGCGAGGCTTTGAAACCAATTTCAGTTCGGTTCATGCCGCGATCGTCTTTTGGGATTTTATTGCCACTGTTGTAACGGGTTTCTTCATAACCCGCAGCAGCGTATAGATTTACTTGTGGCAAGTAATCAGCCTGTGCGCCATCGACTTCACGAAGTACTGATTGAAAACGGGCATATTGCCCCGCAATTTGTGGGCTGTAATCAATGGCTGAGGCAACAGACTCTTCTAAAGAGAGCGCGTGCGCAGCACTTGATGAAAATAGCGCAGCTGCTATTAATGATGATAAACGCATTCCTTTTCCTTTATCTCTTATTCTGTATGCCGTTTTGTGTAAAACGGCATGACTAATTAGCTAAATGTTATGGCTCTCTTAATGCACTTGCTTTGGCGCGTAATAACGGCTTTAACCAGTAGCTCAAAACGGTTTTTTCTCCCGTTAAGATATCCACCATAGCTTGCATGCCAGGAATGGCTTGCAAACGTGTTTCGGGATCATCATGGAGCTGAATATGGGCGCGGTAATAAGCGGTACCGTCTTCTGTTTGTAGGGCATCAGCACTGACATATGTCACCGTGCCTTTACGTCCACCGTAAACCACAAAATCATAGGCTGTAAATTTAATGGTGGCTTCTAATCCTGTTTGTACAAAAGCAATATCTTGCGGCGAAATTCGTGCTTCAACGATTAACTTACTGTCATTAGGCACTAACTCCATGATGGGTTCACCGGGTTTTACAACACCGCCTAATGAGCGCACTAAAATATCTTTAATAGTGCCATCCATTGGGGCGGTGATTTCAGTGCGTTTTAACTGATCGGCTAATCCTTCTTGGCTATCTTCTAATTGGGCAAACTGATTGGTCACTTCATTGAGTTGTGCTTGGACTGAGGTTCTAAATTCCAACGCAAGATTGCGGCGCATCACAATGGCTTCACGTAATGCTGCTGACGCTTTTTGTTGTGCGACTTTTGAACTGGCAATTTCGCCACGTAGTTTCACCTGATCGCGACGTGTTTGGATTAATTCAACTTCCGCAACTGCGCCACGTTTTACCGCACCTTCGAGCATTTTGGCTTCTTTATTGACTAAACGAAGACTGCTATAAAGTGTGGATGTATTACTTTTCGCATCACGTAACGCTTCAGTTTGCTGTTCAATCGTAAGCTGTGCTTCTTCAAGTTGTGACTCAATTTGTCCAATACGTTCGTTGTAGTTGGCTTTAGCATTAAGCTGGGCACGCTTACTTAAATCATCAAAAGCGATAGTTTGATGGGAAATTGTGATTTGTTTTTTCCAATCTTTTTCCTTGGTATCGACTTTTACGGTGTCTAATTCGGCTTTCAGGCGTTTGATTTGCGCTTGTAAAGTACGGTAATGCTCATCAGATTCTTGGAAAGCGGTACGGAAACGGGTGTCATCTAAAATAATTAAAGGCTGACCTTTCTTTACCTGTTCGCCTGCTTTAACTAAGACTTGTTCAATAATACCGCCTTCTAAACTCTGAATTTTTTGAATGGCGAGGGTCGGTACAACTTTGCCATCACCCACGACCACTTCTTCCAATTTGGAATAAGCAGCCCAAGTGATAATAGAGATAACTAGTAGTGAACAAAGCCAAACGATTTTACGAGAACGATAGGCGTGTTTTTGATTTGCCCATTTTAAATTACTGCTCATTACCGCCTCCTTGAACAATACTGACGGATCGAACACGGCTAACTGGACGTTGTGGTTTTTGTTTAGCAAGAATGGTTTTTGCATCACCATCAGCCACTATTTGCCCACGCTCTAGCATAATAATTCGATCACATTGCGCCAAAATAGACTGGCGGTGAGAGCTAATTACCATGGTGATATCACGCGGTAATTGATGCAGGGCTTGACGAAAACGTTCTTCTGCTTGTTGATCTAAAGCGCTCGTTGGTTCATCCATCAGCAATAGGCTAGGTGAGCGATACAGGGCGCGAGCCAGTGCGACTGCTTGGCGTTGACCGCCTGATAAATTACGGCCATTTTCACCGACTTGGGTTTCTAATCCGTTGGCAAGGCGATCCATAAAGCTATTTAAGCCCGACGTGGTTATGGCATGACTTAGGCGCTTTTCATCGACGTCATCACAGCCAAATAGAATATTTTCATAAATAGTGCCGTAAATAAGAGCTGGCTGCTGTCCAACCCAACCGATGTTGTTACGAAGGGCGGCGGGCGGCCATAACTGGGCATCAATCCCTTCAAAATACAATTGTCCTGAACTTGGACGATATTGATAAGAAAGTAGGGCTAACAGAGTGGATTTACCTGAGCCTGCCGCGCCAATAATTCCAACACGCTCACCTTGGCGGATGGCTAATTTTATATGGCTAAGGGCGTTGAATTGCTGCTCAGGATAGGCGAAATTCGCATCATCTAACTGAACGTTACCGTTAAACTCACCGCGATCCATGACCTGATGCTCATTACTTTCCTGCGGTAATGCCATCACTTGATCAAGTCCTGTAATAGCAGAGCGGCTTTGCTGATAGCGCAGCATTAACATCGATAACTGGTTGATTGAACTCGCGGCTCGACCGCTCAGCATAACAATAGCAATCAAGCCACCCATGCTAAGCAAGCCTTCTGAAATACGATAAACACCAATGATAATTAAGCCTATGGTTACGATTTGCTGACTACTCATTACCGAATGAGAAACAACATTGGTGTATTTTCGTGATTTGATATGCCAATCAGAGAGTGCAGAGACGGTTTGCTCCCAACGGCGTTGGATGATGCCTTCAGCATTGTTTTGTTTGATATCAGACAGATTATATAAGCTATCTAATAGTTGGGTTTGTTTCTGGGTCGATAAGCGAGCGGATTCATCCAATGTTTGACCAATTTTTCCTTTCATAATGGTGCTTAGGAGCAATAGCACCGCCATTACAGCGATAGGAACAAACATCATAGGTCCGCCAAGCCAACCAATTAATGCAAGGAAGAACAAGGTGAAAGGCAAATCAACCAAGGTAACTAAAGTGACTGACGTGAAAAACTCTCGCACACTGTCGAAATCTTGAATTTGACGTGCAAATGCAGCGGCTGATTGGGGGCGATGTTCAAGTTTCATCCCCAAGACTTTTTGCATTAAAATGGCTGATAGTTTGGTATCAATATGATGCCCAGCCATATCGGTGATAGCGCTTCGTGCTTCGCGTAATAACCAATCAAATATCAACGCAATGGATACCCCAGCCGCCAACACCCATAAGGTATTAAAGGCTTGGTTGGGTACCACGCGATCGTAGACGTTCATGGTAAACAACGGCACAACAAGAGCGAGTAGGTTGATAAAAATAGAGGCAATAAGCAGATCTCGATACCAAGGTTTTACCTCTGAAATCGCTGCACGTAACCAATGTTTTTTCGGCTTAGGTTTAATATCATCCACGCGCGGGTCAGCAACTTGGATCGGCGAAACTTGCCAGACATCGCCGCTGAGCAGATGTGTTAACTCGTCGCTTGATTGCTGAGAGACAATGGGAGTTGGGGGATGATTGTCGTTAGTTTGAAACTGGACGGTTTTAAATACATTATCAGTGTATTCACTGATAATGATGGGTGAGCCAGCCTCGGTAATACCAACGGCAGGTAAACTTGCTGCTGGTAGCTTATTTTTTGGGTGCAAGCCAACATCCAACTGTGCTTGGTTGGCTGCACGTTCAAACAGAGAATCGTCAAGCTTACCCTCTACTAAGGGTAAACCTGTGGTGACTTTTAGACGATGACAGCGAATACTGTAATGCTGGCATAGCCACAATATAGCAGCTAGCCAGAGGTCATTATCTAACGGCGGATTTTTACTACTCATACCATCCCTAGCCAGTAATTAGATTATTATCATCTATCATTTTTTGTAGAACCTCTGCTTCCGTTGCAGAGCTCGTATCTGCGCCATAAAGCGCATCTTTACTTACATTGTCTAAAGTTATCTCTTGTGTAACATCTGTACCATTGTCTTTAACATGTAATGTGACGGAACCGTTATTTTCAGTAATATCAATATAGTTATCGGCTGAAATACCATCAGTGACATTTGATAAAATAGCGCTTAAGTCAATGTTGTCGGTATTAATTGTGGTATCAAAATCTAAAATAGTATCTTGTGCTGGTGCAGAGATTGAACCAAGATCATCAGATTTAAAGACGAAACTGTCATTACCGTTATCACCTGACATTATGTCGTTGCCTTTACCGCCGATGATCACATCATCATTGGCTGTACCTACTAGGGTATTATCACCCGATACTGCGACTTTGAAATCGATGGTTTGCGCTGTGCCCGTTGCAGTTTGGTTGCCGATGCTGGCACTTGGCTCAATAGATAAAGTGAAATCTTGTGCGCTGTTGCCTGTCATGGTGAGGCTGGCAATATCAGCAAGTTCGACTTCCCAACCACCATTATTTTCTTTTCCAGCAGAGAAAGTGTAATCACTTGGGAAGCCTGTGATCATAATGCTGCCTTTTTCATTAGGTGCTGGATTTTGCATCATGAGATCAAGATTTAAGGCGATCGCTGAATCTGTTTCAGCAATAATACTGTTGTATTGCGCCGTTAATTCAGGCTCATCAGGTAGCGCATCAATGGTTAATTTGATCTCTTCGGTAGCGATAACACCTTCATGAGTGTACTCAGTGCCTAATACGATATTGGTATCAACAGTATTGGCAGCTAATGTGATCGTCATGTCGCCATAAGCATCACCGGGATAAAGTGTGAATTCATCCAATGTATTGGCATTAACGACGACGGTAGCAAACCAATTATTTCCTTTTTGCCCAAAGGTAACTTCTTGTCCGCCAATAACGATTTTATCTAACCCTTGTAACTGAGCAGGATCATTCGCACTGATCGTTACTGTGAGTCGTAATGCTTCATCACTGTTTGTTTCATAGCTTTCTAGATTCACTGGAATAGTGAAACTATCACCTTCAGTTCCAGCAAGACTTTCTGGGACATCAAAGAACTGAACATCATCGCCAATAGGTTTAACGCCTACGACTAAATCAGTGGTCGAGATTTTAATATCATTGGTGCCAATTTCGTTGGTGATGGCTTCTAGTTTGAGCTTCATATCACCACTAAAATCTAGCGGTGGACGTATATAAACTCCGTCCATTTGGCTAGCACTGATACTCCATGATTGACCGCTGTTAGGTAACTGGACGAATGTATTTCCGCCATCAGGTGAATAGAACAGCACAGCCCCTTCAAGTAGCCCTGAAATACTCAGTGATAGTGTTTCTGAACCATCATCATCAAATAAAATTGCGTCTAGGCCTGTGATATTAATGTAGCTATCTTCGTCACCTAGAACTTCGATTTTATCGGGCATTTCAGCAAAATCAGTTACTGGTGCAACATTGATGACCACTGATGCCGTTTTGGTTTGGGTATCGGTTTGGGTTGGGCAATCAGCTTCATCAGTAATGTTGGCTGCAACATTAATGATTAACTCACCGCTGAAGTTAAGTGGTGGTGTTAAGGTTAATTCACCTAAACGGGTTGGGTCTTTAATTGTCCATGTGTTATCGCCGTTGTCTTGTAAAATGGCGGGATTGCCGTTGAGTTCTGCCCCGGCAGGTAAAGTAATTTTCAACCAGTTAATGGTTTCTTTACCTGTGGCTGATTCACCTTCACCGCTGATGGTTTGCCCCGCGAAAATATTATCACCTAAGATTAATTCTAAGTTGATAGCAGATTCGGTATCTTCCTGAATCGTGGTTTGTCCTGCATTGACAATGATATCATCGACAACAGGGATAACTTCAATCTTAATATTCTGCGTTGTTTTGGACGATTGACCGTTACAGGTGGACGTTTGAGTGATCTCAATCGGAATATTAATACAGCCAGCCCAATCTTCATCGAGTCCAACAAAGACCATATTTTCTAAGCCGCTTGGTGTAATGGTATAGCCAAGAATTTCACCAACAGCATTGTATTCAGGAATAACACCATCGCCTTCAATTTCAACACCTAGAGGTAGATCTTTGATATCAATGAAAAACGATATTTCTATTTCAGGGTTGTAGTCAATGTTGCCATCCAGCAACCCTGATAAATCAATATCTTCACCTTCTTTGGCAATAATGGCATCGTCACCTTGAATGCTATCTGGATCGTCAATTGGAAGACAAGAACCACCGCCGCTGTGACCTGTAATTTGGACTTGAAGAGGAGCTTCAATATAGCGTGAATGTTCGTCATCAATAACGTGGGCTACAACACGTAGATCGATAATGTCAGTATCAAAGCTAGAGCTAATGGTTGCACCTGCCAAGATATCTTTCATCGATTCTTTTACTGTGTCACTGGTTAATCCCGTTGCGGGAATAATCCAGTTACCACTGCCGTCAATGGACGCACCATTTGGGTGTTCAACGATTAAGTTAATACTATTTGGTACGACGATGATGATGTAATCAAGGTACTCTGAGCCATCGAGATCTTCATCAAAAAAGTGAACCGCGTTGGTTAAATCGATAGGGCTTCCATCGGTACTGGTGAGCACTTCTGATGTTGATTCTAAACGGGTATCGCCTTCAACAATACCATTCACATCAAGTTGAATGGTTGCATTAATGTCTTTTGTCGCCGTTTGTCCTGTAGGTGAGGTGTCAGTGACTTCATAGCTAATTGAAATATTGAATAAACCACTTAAATCTTCATCAGCAAGCACAGTAACACGACCGCTGTTAATGAAGTCAGTCCACGATTCGCCACTGGTTTTGTAGCCAGCAAGATCTAATCCACCAGTAGGTACAGATACGACAATACCATCAATAAAGAGTGTTAAGCCTGAAGGTAATCCAGTGATCTTATAACCGGTTAAACTTTCACTGTGATCGATATCTTGATTAATCATGGGCTCACTTAAGAAGCTTGCTGATTTATCCTCAAGCGTTGTTGTTTCAAGGATAGCGCCATCTTTTTCATCAACGACAGGAAGCACATCAATTTCTACTTGGTAATTGAATTCGCCGCTGTCACCATCAGGCTCAGTTGAAATCACGTTAACATCAAAATTAAGTTGCCCACTGAAGTCTTTCGGTGTTTTTAAGAAGGTGGTTTTAAGCTGATCGTTGCTGATCTGGTAGATCACGCCATTCGATGCATTTTCACCTACGATTTCTAGTGTGATCGGATCACCGTTACTATCAACAAACATTACCCCGTCAGGAAGGTTGGTGATCATAATAGTGATCTGTTCCGATTTATCATCATCACTGGTGGTGATCATGAAATCTAAAGGCAATGGACTATCTTCGTTAAAGCCGGATGTACCTTTGATTGTGCCTTTAAAGCCCGTGGAATTTCCAGTGCTTGGGCTTTCTGTAACGTACTCCCAATGACCATTACCGCCATCTACAACATCAGGGCGATCAATCACACCTTTTAAATCAATAGTAATGGTTTTGGTATCACTAACCGCAGTGATATTAATGGGATCAAGTCCATCAACGGAGGTTTCGGTCGATACCGCCGTGACTTCAATGGTCAGCGTTTCTGTCCATGAGCTGATATCTTCTTTTGGATAAAGTAGGGCTGTACCATTTTCAATACCTTCAGCGCTGACAATATAAATACCTGATCCTACTGGTTGCTCAATAGCACCACCGCCTTGAATAGACCAACCATCTTGCACTTTGATTTGATAGCTTAAACTTTCAGAACCATCGGTATCGGTAAGCTTACCGACTAATACTTGGCTTAAGTTAATCGGTTGATCTTCAATACCTTTAATGTTTTTCACCGATAGGGTCGGTGTATCAGCGTCTGGCTTGATGTTAATAATAACTTGGTGTGGTGTTTCTTCGGTTTGATGCTCATTTTTATCAATGAACTGATTACCTTTTTCGGTCGCTATAGCGGTTACGGTAAATTCAAATTTACCTGCAAGGTTTTTATCTGAAACGATAGTGATTTTATTCAGTTGATTTTGATTTAATACATCACCGTCTTTAACGACATTGCCATTGAGTTTTAATGTAATGCCATCTGGAATACCTGAAATTCGATATGTTAATTTTTCGGAATCATCGGTATCGGTAAGATTGGCAGCAAGGTCTAGTTTAATGCTGCCGTTATCATCTTCAACGCCTGTGTATTCAGTTTCAGGGGCGTCCCATACAGGCGCATCAGCATTTGGATATACTTTTATAGGTAACTTCTTATCTAAGGATGTAATGCCTGAATCTTTTGAAATGGTTGCTGTGACTTCAAGGTTCACCATACGTTGCTGATTAATTGCAACATCAGGGGCTGGTTGATAGGTGAGTTCACCGTTAGGAGAGTAGAAATTACCGTTTTTAATAAAATCGGTAATCGTGATGACGCCGCCGACTGCCGTGAGTAACGTGCCATTCAAATAAAGTTGTCCACCTGCCAATGAGCTTTCACTAATAGTGATACTGGTAAGGGTTTCATTTTGGTCATTATCGCCTGGGAAGACTTTGATTGTTAACGGGGCTGTCAACGTGTCTTCCAATACTTCCATCAGTTCAACGTTGATATGACCTGGGTTATCACCCAATGCCATTGTTGCGGTTCGATTCGCGGTATCACCATCGCCATCTTTAACTGTATATTTTAGTGTATCGAGGATCCGTCCACTAAATTCAGACGTTGAGACAGTTGTTATTTCAACCGTACCGTCAGCATTAACGACCATGGTACCGTACTTTTTCGACGGCGAGATCGTAGTATTGATTAAATCAATCGGATTACCATCAATAGAGTAAGTTGTTCCGTTGTAAATGAAGCTAACAATTTCACCGCCGTCAGCCCCAGTGATCTCATCGGTTAATAGTTGTAAGGTTTGGCTTTGTCCTTCAACTAAAGACAATGTACTGGCAGTACCGGCTTTTGGAACATCATCTAAGACATTCACATCAAAGATAGTGGCAGGCGAGGTGTCGCCATCGCTGTCAGTCAGAATGGCACCAAACTCAAGGTTAAGCGTATCTTGTGATGTGGCATCTGGATGATCAATAGAGGCAAAGAGATCAAACTCCACCGTACCATCAAGGTTAACTTTAATTTGGAATATTTCTTTACCCGCGGCTGTTGCGATATACCAACCATCAGCATTAGGTGCGCCAAGCGTGATGTTATCGCCTGCGCTGGTGTAGTTTTTACCATTAAATAAGGCGGTGTCTAAGGTCACGGATACCACACTATCACTGCCTGTATTAAAGCTCAGTGTTGGTGTTGCTACATCAGAGGCATCACTGTCTACACCATCATCTAATAAATCATTTTCTTGGACATTTAAGCTGCCATTAACGATGATTTCTGGCTTCAAACCATCCCAAATTGTGACCGTTACGTTGGATGTTCCAACACTGCCATCACTATCAGTAGCTTGAACGGGAAGGGTGATATCAAGCTTGGTATCTTTACCATTGAGGTGATCGATAAAGTCATTCAGCACAATGGTAATGGTTGCATCTGCACTGCCACCTGCAGCAATAGTGCCAATGTCGGAAAGGTTGATGGAAAAGATCACCGTACCGTTAGCTAAAACCGCATCATAGGTATTGTTACCATCAAACTGCCACGTCAGTGCTTCACCGTTATGAGTGATCGCATCACCATCACTGGTTTGAACTGCGCCTGTTAGAGCCAGTTGTAAATCAACAATCGGATCTTGCCCTGCGGTAACAGAAATTGTTGAGCTTGCTGTTTCTGTCGTGCCTGCTGGTGGCGCATCGGGTGCGACAGCAATTGGGTTTTCGGTAATTTCTAATGTGGTATTAGTAATGACTGGCGTGTCACCATCGGCAATCGTTACAGTGATATTGGCTTGGTTAACGTCGCCATCGTTATCGCGAATAAAGACTGGAATGGTAATGGTTTCAATGCCATTTGGATCTGTTTGGTCGATAGATTTATACAGGTTGAAAGTGTACTCAACCGTCGAGTTACCTTCAGCATCAGGTTTTTGTGTAATGGCAATATCAAAAACTTTTTCACCATTGACCGATGCTTCAATCATTTGACCTGTACCAGTAACGGTGTAAGTAATGATATCGCCGCCGCTGGTTAATCCTGATGGTAGCTGTGTTTGATCAAAAAATAATGGGCTGAGAGGTGAAAGGCCATTTAAGCCATCACTGCCAACAACAACATCGATAGTGCCTGTTTTGGATATCGGTTGGCTTGAAGAAAGGCTAGCTTCATCAAAGTCGAGTGCTTGGTTGACGATTAATTCAGGATCTGCACCATCTTCTATATACCAATCAAATTGTCCTGTTGGGGTTTTTGTACCATCCAAATCGGTGGCATCAATCAGTAGTGGTAATTTGATCACATCACTGGCATTGGTGTGATTTAACGGACGATGTTGAGCCAAGGTTACTGTACCTGTTACATCATCACTATTGGCAGCACCAGTTAGGGTTAAAGTAAAGATGGTTTCTCCACCAGATGTCGCAGTAATGGTTTTTCCATCATTACTTAATGTGTATTCAAGGTATTTAACGGAAGTACCTGACGTTAGATTTAAAGCACTTAAAGTAGCAATAGTTTGGGCGTTAAAAGTGATGCTATTAGGAGCGGGGTTATCTGATCCTGCTTTAATGGTAAAGTCACCTGTAAAGGTATCTGTAGGATTAGAAATCAGTCCTTCAACGTTACTATCATTGTTATTGATGATGGTATTTGCTTCGCCATCTTTAATTGTGATGGTGAGATCCGCACTTCCGTTGTCATTATCTTTATCGCCAGCGATATAGTTAACTACGAGGTCAATATCACCCGCACTATGGTCGAGATTACGATTGGCGTTAAAAATCCAATGACCATTTTCTTTCATGGTCAGTTGACCTTCAGGAAGATCAAACGTTACAGAAGAACCTGTTAGATCTTTGGTTTCACCGTTAATCGTGACACGAACAACAGAGAGGGGGGAATCAAGATCACTATCATTGTTGAGCACATTGCCAGAGGTAATATTGCCTTCAATCACATTGCTATAGTCATCAATAATCGTAGGTTCTGAATCTCGGATATAAATTAACGCGGGCGCAACAACCGTTTCTGTTGTGCCATCGCTATCGGTTTGGACACCATCAATCAAGATCGCTGATTGAGTGCTATTGAAACCAAATTTAGTATCAATAGGTTCAAATAACGTAATTTTAATGTCTTGAGAGACGGTTTGAATCGTTGCCGTTAAAACGGTGACGCCGTTGCTTACCGCAGTGAGTGTGAGCCCATCCGGTGAGATGGTAACCGTAATCGGGTTACCGTTAGAGGTTAACTTTTCTAGTAATGCTTGATTGGCATTAAAAGTAAACTCAGCAAACTCGATATTGATAGAAGCCGTTGCAGTTTCTGAACCTTGATAATCTAATGTCGTCTCATAAAAAACTGAAGAATCAGGATGTCTTAATGTCGGCATATCATCAGTCGCAGTATTACCTGCTATATCGGTAACGGTTGCTGACATTTCCCATGTTTTTTGTACATTGAGTTGGCTAAGATCGAAATCTTCAATACGCCAATTTCCCGCACTATCTACAGTGGTGGTTAAGATAACGGTTTCAGTGCCATCACTGAAAGTGACTTCGATCTTATCACCCGCCTCAGTGCCCGTTGTTGTACCTTCTAAAAACTCGACATAACCAAGCTTGAGTGCGGTGATATTCAATCCGCCCAAATCGTAATTGCTGGTATCAATATCGATAGTTGGTGGCGTGGTATCTTTAATGATTGTATTGCTCGATACCGCTGGGTTACCTGCGATATCCATGGTTTCTGCGGTGATAGTGATTTCGCCATCATTAAAATTACTTAGATCGACATTAGCAATATTCCAGCTGCTATTGGTTACAGTGGTGGTAAACGTTAAATTATTACTGCCTTGTCCTGAAACGGTAATGGTAACGGTTTGACCATTTTCTACGTGATTAACACTACCAAAAAGGTGGGTATTTTTTACTGTTACGTTATTGAGATAATCATTAGCAACGCCATCGTTATCGCTATCAAAGGCTGCGGTGATATCTGCAAGGGTATCTTTGATAATAGTGCTGGTGGCAGAGGCTGGATTACCTGCAATATCGACCGTGTCTGCAACTACTGTGAGTTCACCTTCGGCGAGGGAAGATAGATCTGTATCGTTAATGTTCCAAGTACCATCAGTGTTAGTTGTTTCAAAGGTAATGGTTTTACCTTGGCTATCGGTGACGGTAATCGTAACGGGTTGGTTATTTTCTACAAAGGTGATATCGCCTAATAAATCACTAACAACGATTTCAAATTGGTTGAGATAATTATCACCCTTGCCATCAAATTCAGCGGTAATTTCAGCTAAGGTGTCTTTGATGGTGTTATCTGTGGCGTCAACAAAATTGCCATAGTAATCAGTGACAGAAGCATAAACATCAAGTGGACCTTCAGCGAGTTCACTTAAGTCTTGATCGTTAATAAACCATTTTTGATCTTTAACGACCGCATTTGTTGTGAACACTTTGCCATTAATATCCGTGATAGTCACAACCACAATACGGCCATTTTCAACATCAATAGCGTCACCAAAGAGATCGACCGTCGGCACTTCAAAGCGGTTCTCATAACCATCACCACCGTCAACAATTGTGACTGTTAAAGCGGCAGAGTTACGAAGTGACAAAATGGTATCGCCAATTTCATCTCGTTCGTTTCTCTCTTGGGAAGTTGTTGGACGGGTAGTAAATCCCGCTTCAGGCAAGGTTTCAGCAAGCGTAGGTTTAATACGGGTAATAAAAGAAATACCATCACTTGAACTGATATTAGATTCTGAGGCGTTTTGTGTGTGACGAGGTGCCGTATCAGATTGCGTCAAGTTAACAACATCGTCTTCATTATTTTGAGTTTTTATGATGTCGTTAACTTGTGCTTGCTCTGCAATGAAAGGTACTGAATTATCAATGATCTCCGATGGCGGAACTTGTACCCATTCACCTTCCGTTGTTATTTTCCAGATAACGTTTTCAACAACTACATACATTACTGGCTTCATCCTTGGCCCCTGCGTTTTATTATTTATTGTGGAAAAGTGTGTCGAGTGTTTGTTTCATCCAATGCACAATCTCGCCACGCTAATCAATATTAGAGAGCAAAAGGATTGAAAAACATTATTTTTACAAAACCTACGGTGCAGACATTATTTTTTGTGATGCTGGTTACATATTTGTTAATAGAGATGGGTGCGTTGTGACCAATAAAATTTATTAATAATCAGTGGGGTTTAGATATTTATATCTATAGGAGCTAAAAGATATATTGCAAAAGTTGCGTACTACTATTGGGTGAATAGTAGTACGCAAGATGAGCTAGTATCAAAGTCTTAAATTGATAGAGTTAGACGCCTAAATAGAGTCATTATCCAGCGAGTAAATTATTATCATCTATCATTTTTTGTAATAGTTCAGCATCTGTTGTTGTACTTGCATCGTTACTATAAAGTGTATCTTTGTTTACGTTTTCTAACGTGATCTCTTGGCTAATATCTTCGCCATTTTCTTTAATATGTAATGTTACTGAACCGTTATTCTCCGTGATATCAATAAAGTTATCAGCAGATATCCCATCTGTAACGTTATTTAAAATAGCGCGTAAATCAATGTTGTCACTATTGGCTGTGACATCGAAATCTACAATGGTATCTTGTGCCGGACTAGAGCTGGTTCCTTGATCTTCGGCTTTGAATACAAAGCGATCATTACCGCTACCGCCCGTCATGTTATCGTTATTGGCAGTACCAATGATCACATCATCATTTGCAGTGCCGATAAGCGAATTATCATTTTTATCAGTGATGCTAACGTCGATGGTTTGCGTGACACCTGCAGCCGTTTGTCCATCCAGAGTTGAAATTGGCTCAATAGAAAGAGAGAAATCTTGCTCACTATTAGCAGTCATCGTCAGATCGGCAATATCGTCAAATGCAACTTCCCAACCATTTCCTTTCGCTTGACCTGCTGAGAATGCGAAATCACTAGGGTAACCTGTGATAATAATACTCCCTTGCTCATTAGGCGCAGGATTAAACATTGATAGCTCAAGATTTAGCGCAATCGTCGTTTCGGTTTTAGCTATAACGCTGTTGTACTGAAGATTAAGCTCTGGCGCATCAGGCATAGGTGCAAGAGTTAAACTGATATTCTTCTCAACAGTTTGACCATAATGCGTAATTTCTGTGCCTAAAATAGTATCGGTATCAATACTGCTGGCTTTGAGTGTGATAGTAATGTCGCCAAAAGCATCACCGCTAAATAGGGTTAATTGGTCTAAGGTAGTGCTATTTACTATTGCAGTCGCAATCCATATATCACCACTTTTAATGATACTTATTTCTTGATCACCGATTTGAATTTTATCTAGGCCTGCTAACTGAGTTTGCTCAGCTGCACTAAAGATCACTTCTAAAAATAATGTTTCATTACTATTAGTTTCGGTACTTTCAATATCGACTGGAATCGTGAAGCTTTCACCTTCATCGCCCGATAGGCTCTCTGGTACACCAATAAATTGAATATCATCACCAATAGGATTGACGCCAATAATAACTTCAGAGGTCGATGTTATTATTTCCGTTGTACCAATTTCATTCGTGATCGCATCCAACTTCAATGTGATATCACCACTGAAATCTGTGGGTGGACGAATATAGATACTATCGGCTTGCGCAATATCAAAGCTCCATGATTTTCCAGTATTAGGCAATTGGATAAAGGTCGTGCCACCGTCTGGTGAATAGAACATCACGGCACCATTAGGAACGCCGGATAGATTCAGTGAAATGGTTTCAGAGCCGTCATCATCGTATAAGATTGCGCCTAATCCAACGATATGAATGTAGCCATCTTCATCACCTTGCTCGGTGATGGTATTCGGCATGGTG
Organism: Photobacterium sp. GB-56; assembly: GCF_003026105.1. Lineage (GTDB taxonomy): Bacteria > Pseudomonadota > Gammaproteobacteria > Enterobacterales > Vibrionaceae > Photobacterium. The sequence continues at coordinate 369,591 of NZ_PYNW01000001.1, forward strand.
GCGATATCAGTCACAGGCTCAACGTTAATAATCACAGAAGAGGTTTTGGTCTGAGTATCCGTTTGCGATGATGAATCGGATTTATCGGTGATGTTGGTATCAACAGTAATGGTTAAATCGCCGCTGTAGTTATGAGGCGGCTTTAAAAGCAATTCGTCTAAACGACTTGGATCCAGTACTTGCCAACTACCATCGGGGTTCTGGGCTACTATCGCAGGATCGCCAATCAATTCACCACCAGGTGCTAAGGTGATTGTCATCCAGTTGATGGTTTCTTTACCAGTCGCAGAAGTACCTTCACCCGTGATGGTTTGTCCGTTACTTACACTATCGCCTAACAGCACCGTTAAGTTAATTGCGGTTGCGGTATCTTCTATAATACTGGTGGTATCTGTTGTTGTAATGATGTTATCAACAACCGGAACAACGTCAATTTTGATATGTTGTGTGGTGGTGGATTTTGTACCATTACAGGTAGAGGTTTGAGTGATCGTGATCGGAATATCTAAAGATCCAGCCCAAGCTTCATCTAATCCAATGAATGTCATATTGGAAAGACCATTTTCTGTGATGGTGTAACCAATAATTTCACCCGCATCGTTATATTCGGTAATGATACCGCTAAAGTCGGGAGTATTTTTGTTACTTATAATTTCAACATTGTCAGGTAAGTCATTAACGTCAATAAAAAAGGAGAGGGCGATTTCTGGGTTATTATCAATATCGCCATTTAGTAGACCTGATGAATTAATATCTTCGCCTTCTTTAGCAATAATCATATCACCTTGAATTTTATCTGGCGCTTCGGTCGGAGGACATGAACCTCCACCTCCTGTTTTACCTGTGATCTGGATCTGAACGGGTGCTTCTAAAAAGCGAGAATCGTTGCCGTTAACCACACGAGCTTTAACCACAAGATCAATCACCTGTGTATTAAAGCTAGCGCTTACGGTTGCTCCAGCTAACAGATCTTGCATTGCTTCTTTAATGCTAGCGCTTGTTAAGCCCGTTGCGGGAATAATCCAGTTACCACTACCGTCAATATGGGCACCGTTAGGGTGATCGATGATGAGATTAATGCCAACAGGTACTTCGATCACGATGTAATCTAGATATTCTGAGCCATCAAGATCTTCATCGATAAAGTGAACCGCATTGGTTAAATCAATAGGGCTACCATCGTTACTACTTAGCAGATCTTCTGTAGATTCTAAGCGTGTATCGGTTTCAACGACCCCAGCAACATCAACTTGGATAGTTGCATTGATGTTTTCACTCGCTGTTTGTCCGGAAGTTGACGTATCCGTTACTTCATAATTAATCTTGATATCAAAAATGCCACTGAGATCTTCATCTGCAAGAATGGTCACGCGACCACTGTTAATAAATTCAGCCCATGATTGGTTGCCTTTATAGTTAGCAAGATCGAGCCCATTAGCAGGAATAACAACTTCTACACCATCAATAAACAGGGTTAACCTATCTGGTAAATCGGTGATTTTATAACCTGTCAGCGTTTCACTGTTGTCGCTATCTTTTCTGATGGTCGGCTCAACTAAAAATGAGATAGGTTGATCTTCAAAACCTGTGTTTTGCAATATTTGCAATATAGGGCGACCTTCCTTATCTATCTCATTTTTCTCATCAACAGCAGGCAAGACTTCAATATCCACCTTGTAGTTAAATTCACCACTCGCACCGTCGGGCTCGGTAGAAATTACAATAACATCAAATGTTAAGTTGCCACTCATGTCTTCAGGGGTGGACAAATACGTCGATGTTAATTGATCGGATGTGATCCGATAGATCAACCCCGTTGAAGCATCCTTACCGACAATTTCAAGGTTTAAAGGCTTGCCATGAAAATCGATAAACTTCACACCGTCAGGCAAGTTGGTGATTAAGATGGTTATCTCTTCTGATTTATCGTTATCACTGGTGGTAATTAAAAAATCGAGCGGTAATGGCTTATCTTCATCAAAACCATTAATGCCTTTGAGCGTGCCCTTAAAGCCAGTGGTGTTATCTGTGCTACTAGCAATGTATTGCCAATGCCCATTACCGCCGTCTGTAATGTCTGGGCGGTCAATGGTGCCTTTTAAGTTAATAGAAATAGTCTTGGTCGCACCCTCTGTACTGGTAGCAGAGGTGAGTCCGTTAATAGCGGCTTCAGTAGATATAGCCGTTACTTCAATAGTGAGTTTTTCAGTGTGTGAACTGATATCAGCTTTTGGATGAAGCTGTGCTTGACCATTTTCAATATATTCTGCACTCACAATATAGATGCCAGATCCGGCAGGCTCTTCTACCGCATCGCCACCTTGAATTGACCAACCATCTTGCACTTTAATTCGGTAACTTAGGCTTTCAGAACCATCGTTATCAGTTAATTTACCAATAATGGCCTTACTGAGATCAATAGGCTGATCTTCATGGCCTTTAAGGTTTTTAACCGAGAGTTTTGGCGCATCCGCTTCAGGAATAATATTTACTGTGACAAGACGTTGCGATTCTTCTGTTCGATCGGTACTTTTATCAAGGAACTGATTGCCTTTTTCTGTGCTGAGCGCAGTAATGGTAAAGGTAAATGTGCCTGCTGAGTGTTTCTCAGAAAATATCTTCACATCATTAATTTGATCAGCGTTAATGATTTTGCCGTCGCTAATGATGGTATTACCCAGTTTGAGTGTAATGCCGTCTGGGATCCCTGAAATACGGTATTTAAGGGTTTCTGAACCATCGGTGTCTTGTAGATCCGCCGCAACATTGAGTTGAATGCCATTACTATCATCTTCGACTGCGGTGTACTCGTAATCTTTAGCCTCGTCCCAAATCGCGGCATCAGCATCAGGTAGCACCTTGATAGTGAGATCTTTGGTCAGTGTTTTATCTTGGTTATTGGTTGATATCGTCGCTGTTATTTCAAGCACAACCGTGTCTTGTTGATTAAGCGCAGTATCAGGTGCAGGTTTATAAGTAAGATCACCGTTTGGCTTGTAGAAATCACCTTCGCTAATAAAGTCGGTAAGGGTAATTACGCCATTTGTTGCCGTTAGCAAATTGCCATCTAAATACAGCTGTCCACCCGCTAATGAGCTTTCACTGATTGTGATAGTGCTAAGTGATTCATTCTGGTCAATATCACCAAGGAATACTTGAATAGTGAGTGGGTTACTCATACTGTCTTCAAGTGTCTGCTCTGCATTCACCTCAATACGACCAGGATCATCTGCAAATGATAGTTTCTTGGTTCTTACTGCAGTGTCACCGTCGCTGTCTTTGACGGTGTAGCTGAAATCATCACTGATTTCGCCACTACTTTCCTTACTGGCAATCGTCTTAATAATGACAGTGCCATCTGCATTAACAGATATAGTGCCATATTTAGTGTGTGGATTCGTTTGGGTATTTATTAAATCAATTGGATTGCCGTCTGCTGGGTACTCTTTGCCACGATACTTGATACTGACGACCTCACCACCATCAGCACCAGTAACGCCTCTAGATAATAGACGTAGCGTCTTATCAACACCCTCAACAACAGCAAGTTGTTCATCAGGACCTGCAACAGGGATATCGTCAGTCACTGTCACTTCAAAAGGTGTGGTGGCTGACACATCACCATCTACGTCTGTGGCAATGGCGCCAAACTCTAAATTAAGCACACCTTGACTTGATGATGACGGGCGGTCGATCGCTTCGAAAAGCTCAAATTGCACGGTACCATCTAGATTGACTTTAATACGGAAAATATCATTACCGTTTGCTGTTGCGTTATACCAACCGTTCGTATCTGCTGCGCTAAGTGTGATGTTTTCACCACCACTGGTATAGTTTTGACCATTAAACTGCGCAGTATCTAGCTGCACGGAAGCAAGCGCATCACTACTTTGGTTAAAGCTGAGTGTTGGTGCTGACGTGGTTGATGCATCAACGGCTAAATTATCATCCAGTAAGTCATTTTCGTGAACGTTAAGGTTACTGTTGACGGTAATGCTCGGCACTAAGCCATCTAAAATACTCACCGTTACGTTTGATGTGCTCGAGCTGCCATCACTGTCTTTCGCTTCAACGGGCAGTAATAAATTAAGTTCGGTATCGTTGCCATTGGTATGGTCGATAGACTCATTGAGCGTCACTGTAATTGTTGCATTTGCTGCACTACCCGATGGAACTGCACCAATATCTGATAAATGGACAGAAAAGATCACTGTGCCATTAGGCAATGATGCGTTATAGGTGTTACTGCCATCAAATTGCCAAGTTAATGTTTGCCCTTGGTAGGTGATGTTATTGCCATCACTACTTTTCATCGTACCCGATAAAACAAGATTTAAATCGACGATAGGATCTTGCCCTGCGGTTACTGTGATTGTGGCGTCTGCTTGGTTTGAACTACCTGCTGGTGAAGAAGCACTCATCGGCGTTTCTGATATTTCTATTGACGTTGTATTAATAACAGGGGCATTACCATCAACAATGACAACATCGATAGCCGTTTGGTTAATATCTCCGTCGTTGTCTTTAATAAAGACCGGAATAGAAATAGTTAATTCATCGTTTACGCTGGTTTGATCCAGTGCCTGATGCAGGGTAAAAACATAGTCAACGGTTGAGTTTGCTTCTGCATCTGGGCGAGAAGATAAGCTTATTTCAAAGACTTTACCTGAGCTTGTTCTTGCTTCAATAGTTTGATTATCATTAGAGATCACATAAGAAATCGCTTTTCCACCACTGGTTAAACCGGTTGGTAGTTGGCTTAAATCAAAATACAGTGGACTTTGCTCTGTGGTGCCATTTAAACCATCACTACCAATGGTGACGGTGATCGTGCCTGTTTGTTGCAATGGTTGATTAGGTTGATTAGGTTGATTTGACGGATTAGATAGATCCGTTTCTTTAAACTCTAATTGCCCAGATGCGGCTAATACTGGATTCGCGCCATCTTCGATAACCCAATCAAATTTCCCTGTTGGAGTAGCAGTACCATCACTGTCAACGGCATCAATAAACAGAGGTAGGGTGATAGCATCAGCTAAACCTTGTTGATTGAGAGGGAAGTGTTGTACCAAGGTGACAGTACCCGTCGCGTTATCGCCTGAGGCGGTTGCCGATAAACTCAAGGTAAAAATAGTATCGCCACCCGCTTTGGCGGTGATTGTTTTACCATCCATGCTGACGGTGTAACTAAGCGATGATGGTGAGATACCAGAATACAAATTTAGTGCTTCAAGTGCCGTTATTGTCTGGGAATTAAATGTTAGGCTACTTGGATCAGGATTATCTGCTCCAGCTTGTACAGTAAACTCACCCTTGTAGGTAGCGCTTCCAGCTGAAATCACACTTTCAACCGTCTTTGCATTATCATCGAGTATGACATTGGCAAGACCATCTTTAACTGAAATTGTAAGGCTTGCATTGTTCTCGTATTGATCTTTATCTGAAGCGACGTAATCAATGAAAAGGTTGATATCACCTTGGCTATGATTAAGATTGCGATTGGCGGTAAATGTCCATTCGCCATCACTATTGATGGTGAACTTTCCTTCAGGAAGATCAAAGGAAACCGATGTGTTATTCAGTGCCTTTGTCTCTCCATTAATAGTGATACTTTTAACGAAAAGAGAAGCATCGACATCCACATCATTGGTTAGCACATTACCTGTAACAACGTTGCCTTCAATAACGTCACTCGTATCATCGACAATCTCAGGTGCGGCATCTTGAATATTGATCTCGATTGGCATGATGACAGTTTCACTCGTACCATCATTATCCGTTTGAATACCGTCAATGAAGATCACTGTTTCAGTATTAGGGTTGCCGGGGGAGTGATCAATGGCAGCACTTAATGTTGTTTTTACTGTTTGAGTGCTAGGGTCAATAACCGCAGTGAGTACGGTTGTGGTGGCTGTTTGTACGGTTAGCGTTAAGCCGTCAGCAGAAATAGTAACGGTAACGTCTTTACCATTAGAAGTTAACTGTTCTAAAGCACTCTGCGCTGCGCCGAAAGTAAATTCGGCGAATTCAATATTAATCGTTGAGCTTGATTCAATTGAAGATTCCGTTTCAAGCGCTTTTTCAGAGAAAGTCATATCGCTAGAGTTAGCGAATGTGGGCATATCGTCACTGGCAGTATTACCTGCAGCGTCTGTAACTGTGGCGATCATCTGCCAAGTTTGCTGTGGATCTAATTGATATAATTCAATGTTATCTATACGCCAATTGCCTGAGTTATCTACTGATGTTGTCAGAGATACAGTATCTACTCCGTCACTAAAGGTAACGGTTATCTTATCGCCAGCTTGGGTACCTGTTGTTGAACCTTGCAAGTAAGGTACTTGACCATTTTTTAATGCCGAGACATTTAAGCCTCCTTGCTGGTAACTGCTTGTATCAATATCAATAGTAAGTACTGACGTATCTTTGATGATGGTATTGCTTGTTTCTTTAGTATTACCTGCGATATCAATCACTTCTGTGGTAACGGTTAACTCGCCTTCAGAAAAAGCTGATAAATCAACATCATCAATTTGCCATGCACCATTGATAACCGAAGTGGACAGGGTGAGAGTTTTACTATTGTTATCCGTTACTTTTACTGTGACTGGTTGATTATCTTCAACAAAATCAACGTCACCAAACAGAGTGGTTTTAGCATCGATTTCAGCTTTATTTAAAAAGCTATCGCCATTAGCTTCAAAGTTCGCCGTGATTTCAGCAAGGGTATCTTTGGTAATGGTATCAGTGGCCGAGGTTGTATTACCTGCAATATCGGTCGCTGTGGTCGTAACGGTGAGTTGACCTTCAGCGAGTGTCGTGAGATCGGCGTCATTTACTGTCCACTTTCCGTTATTTACCGTCGTGGTATAAATTTTTTCAGTACCATTGCTATCTGTGATGGTAATAGAAACGGTTTGTCCGTCTTCTATATTTTCAACAGCGCCAAATAAATTGGTTATGGGGGTTTCAACGGCGTTGAGATACGTATCGCCTTTACCATCAACGCTGGTCGTAATATTTGCCGCAGTATCTTTGATGATAGTGTTGGTAGCAGAGGCTGGGTTGCCCGCAATATCAGTAGTTTCAGCGAGAACGGTTATTTCACCGTCTGTTAAATTTGTTAAGTCGGCATTGTTAACTGTCCATTTACCTGCGCTAACAGTACCTTCAAAGGTTTTCTCTAAGCCTTGGCTGTCAGTGACGGTAATAGTCACGGTTTGTCCATCTTCAATATTGGCGATAGTGCCAAACAGCTCAGTCGTTGATATTTCGGCTTGATTAAGGAAGCGATCACCGTTGCCTTCAAAATCCGCCGTAATAGTCGCTAAGGTATCTTTGATGATGGTGTCTGTGGCTGATACTTGGTTACCTGCAAGATCAACAGTAGCAGCGATGACAGTGAGCTCACCTTCGCTAAGTCCTGTTAAGTCAGCATTATCAACTGTCCAATTACCATTAATGACGGTGGTGGTATAGATTTTTTCTAATCCGTTACTATCGGTGATGGTAATGGTAATGAACTGACCATCTTCGACATTTTCGATCTTACCCAATAAATTGGTAACTGGAATTTCAACGCGGTTGAGATACTCATCGCCTTTACCATCAAAATCGGCGCTAATACCAGTGAATGTGTCTTTGGTAATAGTGTTGGAAGCAGACGATGTGTTACCAGCAAGATCAACTGTTTCAGCATTGACTGTCAGTTCACCTTCAGCGAAATCGGTTAAGTCGGCATCTTTTATTGTCCATTTGCCATCAATCACCGTGGTTTCGAACGACTTTTCTAGGCCGTTACTATCGGTGACTTTAATTGCAACGGTTTGACCATCTTCAACATTGGATACCGAGCCAAAAAGATCGGTCACAGAGATTTCATCACGATTAAGATACTCATCCCCCTTACCATCAAAGTTAGCCGTAATGGTAGAAAGGGTATCTTTGATAATGGTGTTGGTGGTAGACGCTGGGTTGCCTGCAACATCAATAACTTCAGCAGTAACGGTTAACTCGCCCTCTGCAAGTGCAGATAAATCAACATCATCAATTTGCCATGCACCGCTTATGACTGTAGTGGTCAGGGTGAGAGTTTTACCATTGCTATCTGTTACTTTTACTGTGACTGGTTGATTGTCTTCAACAAAATCAATGTCACCAAACAGAGTGGTTTTAGCGTCGATTTCGGCTTTATTTAAAAAGCTATCGCCATTAGCATCAAAGCTCGCTGTAATTTCAGCAAGGGTATCTTTGATTATGGTGTTAGTGGCTGATGTTATATTACCTGCAATATCGGTGGCTGTGGTCGTAACGGTGAGTTGACCTTCAGCAAGCGTTGTGAGATCGGCGTCATTTACTGTCCATTTACCATTATTAACAGTGGCGGTGTAAATTTTCTCGGCACCGCTGCTATCTGCGATAGCAATAGTCACTGTTTGTCCGTCTTCTATATTTTCAACAGCGCCAAATAAATCGGTTATGGGTGTTTCAACGGCGTTGATGTACGCATCGCCTTTACCATCAACGCTGGTCGTAATATTTGCCGCAGTATCTTTGATAATAGTGTTGGTAGCAGAGGCTGGGTTGCCAGCAATATCGGTAGTTTCAGCGAGAATGGTTAGTTCACCGTCTGCTAAATCGGTTAAGTCGGCATTACTAACTGTCCATTTCCCAGCGCTAACAGTACTTTCAAAGGTTTTCTCTAAGCCTTGGCTGTCAGTGACGGTAATAGTCACGGTTTGTCCATCTTCAATATTCGCGATACTGCCAAACAGCTCAGTCGTTGAGACTTCGGCTTGATTGAGGAAGCGATCACCGTTGCCGTCAAAATCAGTCGTAATAGTGGCTAAGGTATCTTTGATGATGGTGCTGGTGGCGGAAGCAGGATTTCCCGCAATATCGACGGCTTCTGCTAGAACAGTGAGTTCACCTTCAGCAAGAGAAGAAAGATCAGCATTATTTATTTGCCAAGCAGCATCATCATTGGCGGTTTCAAAGTGTAGTGTTTTACCTTGGCTATCGGTTATGGTGATAAATATTGGTTGATCATGTTCAACAAAATTTATCTCACCGAATAAATCACTATTTGTAATTTCAGATAGGTTTAAGTAATTATCACCTTTACCGTCAATTTTTGCGTTTATTTCAGCAAAGGTATCTTTGATTGTTGTGTCTTTGGCATCAACAACATTGCCGTAGAAGTCAGTAACAGAGGCATAAATAGAAAGCTCACCTTCAGCAAGAGAGCTCAAGTCTTGATGATTAACTATCCATTTTTGATTTTGTACGACTGCACTGGCAGTGAATACTTTGCCGTTAATATCTGTCACAGTAACGATAACTATTCTGCCATCTTCAATATCAATAGCGTCGCCCAGTAGTACCGCAGAAGGTGTTTCAAATCGGCTTTTATAACCATCGTTACCATCAATAATGGAGGCGGTTAACAACGCAGAAGCTTTAAGGGAAGGGATAGCATCTGCAACAGATTCATTCTCTGCTTTTTGAACGGATGTTATTGAACGTGTACTAAATCCCGCTTTGGGCAAGGTTTCAGCTAATGTGGCTTTTATCTGAGAAATAAAAGAAGCGCTATTGCTTGATAGCGGCTCTTGGCCAATATTGGTATCAAGAAAAAACTGGGTACGATGCGAAGAGCTCTCGATAACAGGGGCATCATCTTGGTGGGTTTGTGTTTTTAAAATGTCATTGATGTAGGCTCTTTCTTTGATGAAAGGAATCGACTGATCAATAATTTCTGAAGCTGGAATTTGAACCCATTCGCCTGACTCTGTAATTTTCCAGATAATGCCTTCAATAACAACATACATCATTGGCTTCATCCTTGGCCCCTGTCTTTTTATTCTTATTGTAAAATCAATATTTTGATAAGTATTTGTATCAAAAAACTATTGATACAAATATCTATATTAGAGTTAAAAATATCTTAAAAACATTAAATTAACATAATAGTTTTATCAGTAACTACTTTTTGTGATCTTAGTTCATGATTTTTCGCTAAAAGGTAATGTGATTGTTATTATGTTGTTCTGTTTTAACAGATATATTAAGAGGGTTCTAAAAGGGAAGTGAAACGAGAGTGGTTCTTAATATACGTACTGCTATCGGTTTAATAGCAGTACGTGAAGATATGATTAAATGTTATTTGCCACTGGCGGGATGAAATTGCTGGCCTTTCATTGTTACTTCTAACTGCGGCGATGCTATATCAATATGATTTTTAATGAACTTGTTCTTAATTCGGCAGTGGAGGTCATGAGTTAAGCTTAACCTATGCCCCGTTTCCGCTGCATAAGCACGTAATTCAAATTGTTGGCAATTAGCGGTTAAACCTAAGAAGAACACTTCAGGTGCTGGATTATCGAGTACCAGTTCACATTCCTCTGCCGCTTCAAATAATAATTGTGTTACTAGCTCAGGATCGGCTTTAAATTTCACATTGATTGAAAGATTGACTCGAGTAATTGCATCGGACAACGACCAGTTAATAAATTGCTCAGTAACAAACGCTTTATTAGGCACGATCACTTCTTTTCTATCCCAGTCCACAATCGTAGTTGCGCGGGTTTTTATTTTCGCGACTACGCCTGTGAGATCGCGAATTGTCACTGTATCACCAATACGTATTGGTTTTTCAAACAAGATAATTAAGCCAGAAATGAAGTTGGCAAATATCTCCTGCATACCAAAACCAATACCGACACCAAGGGCCGCGACTAGCCATTGCATCTTGCTCCAGTCAAAACCAATTAATGCCGAGCCGACAATAATCCCGATGAAAATGGCTAAATAACGAGTAACAGAAGTAATCGCATAACCCGTACCTGGGCTTAAATCAAGATGCTGCAGAATAAGCAGCTCCATCGCACCGGGTAAATCGCGTGCCAAAATAACCGTTAAACCAAAAGCAAATACTGCCAGCAAAACACTTTGTAACGTAATAGTATGTAGCTCTTCAATGCCGTTGATGGTATTGGTTACATCCCATAGCGTGACACCTTCTAATAGTGATGTGGCTTGATAAAAGTCGGAAAACAGCCAACTTAAAATAAACAGATAGATCAGTGATAATAGCGAGCGTAATAAACGCAGTGATTGAGCACTGATTTTATCTAAGTCTACTTTCGGCTCTTCAATGTCAATGCTGAGATCGTTACTAACGTGGTGATCGTCTTTCTCTTCCAACATTTCAGCTTGACGCTGAGCAATGATTTCTTGGCGTTTTGCTTTTGCACGTTCAAATGCTAATCGACGTTTTTGTATTAACATCAATCTTTTTATTAAGAAGTACACCAGTAAGACGACAACACCAATCACGGCACCTTGCTGAATACGTAGCATGATGGTTTGTGATGTGGCTAAGTACCCATTGAGTGCCGCATAGTTGAGTACCTGTGGGGTAATGATGAGTACCCACCAAAAGATATGGTGTCCAATATGGGCTTTTCCTTCAGGCAAATCACCATAGGTCATTGGCATCTTGAGTTTCCACAATCGCCAATGGAAAAAACTGATAGCGATATTAGAAATAATAAAAGCTAATCGTCCAAGGGTAGCCGTTGTATCGAGTTCACTTGTTAGCATAGTGAATTGCTGCAAGATAAGTGCTGGAATAAACACCATCATTAAGCGTCGATAATTATCTAATGCTTTATTCGTAATTTCTTCAGACCAACCAAAGTGACTGATGAAAAGTCCATCTTTGCGGCATAACTCTCGAATGAAAAAGAAGACAACCAGTGCATAGGGTAGTGATAGGGCTTGGCCTAAATGGAAAATAAAGGGTAACTGCCAAGCAAGGCTTAAAGTATAACCAACAACAAATATGATCAGAGGGATTGGCCATGCCAGAAGGAAGGCTATCGCAACATTGGTGTAGCTATAACGGAATTTATCTTCAGTGACACGGTTAATTCGTTTGCTGGTTTTTTCTAAATAAAGTACCCAATGCTTTTTGGCAAAATATAGAAATGCAAGCAGTGAAGCAATGACAAATATACTAGCAAACAATGAGTAAGGGCTAATAAAGTGCGGGACTTTAACAAGACCTATCCATTGTGTTGGAGAAAAGAACCATTTGATTTTTTCACCCATTTGCTTGATGACATCAAAGCTGAGTGGGTTAGTATTGGGTGCCCAAAAAAGTAATTTTGCTGATTCATTTTTAATCTTGATCAGCATGCTATTTAGGCGATCGAAAATAACTTTAAGCTTGGCTTGTTGGTAAATTAACGTTTCAGACGCTTTATTAATATCACTATATAGTTTGAGATTATCTTGTATTAGCGCGTGTAAACGATCAATTTGTTGCGGTGATAGATTACTGGTACTGATCTTTTCTTTGTTATTTTTAAGTAAATCAGACTGTTGTTGATAATCATAAAGGCGAATTTGATTACGGGCGACATCACGATTAAGTTTATCAATCGGTGGATTTGACGGTAAACTTTGTAATCGGTTACGAAGGTTCTCACTAATAATTGGGCTTATTTTAAGCCAATCAGCCATGACTCTTAATGCATCTGCTGTTTGTGTGGTTTCAGTAATTTGCTCATTGGTTGTACTAATAGACTGCTGTGTTTGTTCAATATTAGACGTCAGCGCTGCTAGCTCAGAAGACAAATGCTTGTTTAATGTTAACTGCTGTTTAATCACTTCTGGCTGGTTTTGAATATCAGCTTGTAGCTCTTCATTTTGCTCATCATTTTCAGAAACGTTAGAGCGTAAAACACGATTAAGTGTATTTTGTAAGTTATTACGATATGCCTGATGTGCTTCAATTTGTAAGTTTTCATATTGCAGATTTAATTTTGCTAACGCACGACGATTACCTGCACTTAGCTGTTCAGCTTCCAGCATAAATAAATGACTAGTCGTATATTGCTCGGCGATTTGGAGCAGCATGATAGCTTCTGTGTTATTGCCCCGTTGCGCTTGAGATAGCTCTTTAGTGATACTTTGTTTTTGTGTTCTTAACTTATTGGTTTGGTAGGAAAAATCGTCAATACCATGCTCAATTTCAATTAAAATATTGCGGTATGACTGGCGTGCTATCTCTAGTTGGATCAGCTTGGTATCTTGCTCTGCAATTTCTAATGTAAGCTGGTCGTGATCCCAGTCGTTAGATGCTGGAAATTCTGTCGCGCTAAAATTCGCTATTTGATCTTGAACTCTTGCCTTATCTTCTGGATAGGAGTTCATTAACTTTTCATAACTACGTGTTGCTTGATTAAAGTTTTTAGTTTTCTCAAGCTGGTTTTCTGCTGTTTGATAGGCAGAAAGCTGTTTGATTATTTCAGGCGTTTTTTGTTGAGCTTCAAGCTGACTGATCTTGTTGGCAATAATGTGTTGGTGTGATGCATTCTCTTCAGCAGATAGAGGGGTGGAAATGAGAAAGAATAAGAAGAGATAAAAAAATGAGAAAAATCGCATAAAAAACCTGTAATTGAGTACTACGGATGCATAAACAGCAAGGTATATCAGCGTTATGTTACAGTAATTGAAATTGATGAAAAACAATAGATTGGTATGAGAATAGACCTAATTGATCTATAAGTCGGCGAATGAATAAGAGAATGGGAAAATACCTTGACCGATATCGCATAAGTGATTACATTGGCCGCCGTTGAAACGCATAGCGGTTCAGCAACAATGTGGTGAGGTGTCCGAGTGGCTGAAGGAGCACGCCTGGAAAGTGTGTATACGGCAACGTATCGAGGGTTCGAATCCCTCCCTCACCGCCATCTCTTATTTAATAAGAGATTACAATTTAGGAGAGATGGCTGAGTGGTTGAAAGCACCGGTCTTGAAAACCGGCATACGTTTATAGCGTATCTAGGGTTCAAATCCCTATCTCTCCGCCATATTTAGAAAAAGCCGCTGGTTAATCCTCAGCGGCTTTTTTGCATCTGAAAGAATGAATATATTTTTCTAGACTTATACCCATATTAGAAGGATTCAAATCCTCTAATACCTATAACTTCTCCATCATATTAAAGAAGGCTGCTGAGTTTGACTCAGCAGCCTTTTTAAGTTGGGTCATTTGTATTGTTAAAGCAGGGCAAATTCTCTAAGGAGAATTTAGTACATTTCTTGTTTTCTACATCTTTAAAAAACACTTTGAAACAAAAAATAGCAATCAACCTAATGATAACTATGAGTTAAATAGAATATTATCGCGTAATTTATGAGTGTTTTTTTGCCTATAGCGTAAGAATACTGATTTGTAATTTGATAAAGGATACATTGTGAAGTTCATAAGAACGCTATTAAAAGTAACTCTTGTAATTATTTTAATCTCAATATTAAGTGGCGTGAGTTACTACTTTTACAATGAGAATGAGCAGCGAAAGAAAGATGAGGTTGAGTTAAGTTATGCTACCGATAAAGACTGGGTATGGCATGACTTATATGAACGTATTCAGATTCGTGAGGTAGACGGTAAGAGTATTCTTAGAAAGGTCAATATGAATAAGGGATACGTAATTCATGTTTATAAGAACAAAGATTATAGTCTCAGTGCGTTTGCATTGTTTGTTACGTCATGTAATGCGAATAAGGAAATTGAAACATCCGCTAAATTTTCAGATGGCACACCGAAAAAATTAAAATGTAATGAGAAGGGGGACGGGTTACTGTATTCGGTAAAATGGAATAACAGTGACACAGACTTTACTTGGGAAGAGAATTTAGGTGGTTTTTCACTGAGAGAAAATTTCACATACTGGGATTTCAGCAAACTAGATCAAGAAGTAACTTTGGCGAAAGCTGAGTAAACAGCTAGAAATAAAATAAACAGGACGTTTACTTGTAGAGCATTTTTCATAGAAAAGAAGTGATTCTGTAGTTTTAATCATTTTGGCTAGTAAATGTTTATAGTCGAATTTATCGTTACTTTTTCTAATATTTACTTGTAAAAATAGAGCGAGTTTTTAAATAATTTCTGCTCATATTTGAGTTTGCTTATAGAGTCCTATGGCGTTGGTTTTGTGTCACCCAACAATATTAAAGAAAGCCGCTGAGTTAATCCTCAGCGGCTTTTTTGCGTTTAGCGTAAATGATGATTTATAAGCGCGAATTTAACCAATTAGCTGTTATTTCTAGTAGCTCTTTACTTTGATGTGCCTGTGGATCAAAGACATTAAAGATATGATCACCATCTTTTATGACGACAGCTGTAGCGTCTTTACTGCCTGATGCGGTGATCAGTGTATTCGCATTTTCCCACGGTAAAACGGTATCGTTAGTACCTGAAATCGCTAATAGGGAACCTGTAAATTGCTTTATCAATGTGAGTGATTGCTGGGCTTTTAATTGTTCAAACCATGTTAGGTTTACTTTAAATGGTGAACGCCAATCATATTTAATTAATGCGTAGCCGTTCTGTTTTGCCTCGTCATAGTATTGTTCAAAAAAGGCTTTCATTGGTGCAATGCCATTACCAACAGCAGGAGACCAGACAGCAAGTGATTTAATGTTGGGCTCTTCGATAACCAATAATTGTGAGATTAATGCGCCTTGGCTAAAGCCGATAACCCCAATACGATGCTTATCTATTTTGGGGTTAGCTTGAAGGTAGTTAAAAGCGGTCTGTCCATCGAGAACAGCAGAAGATAAAGAGTATGCTAAGTCAGATGTTTTACTGTCACCACTGCCTGCAAAATCGAGACGAATAGATGCAATACCTAATGCTTCTAATTTTTCACTGAGAGATTTATATAAATTACCCACTTCATCTTTTTGTGTCCCTGTTCCATGGAGCATGATCACTGCAGGTATCTGTTCATCTATTTTCTTATCAGGTACCGAGAAGATAGCTGGAATATCATAGCTGCCATTATGTAGAGAGATTTGCTGAGCGTCGGCAAGGGCCATATTAGAAAAACTTAATAGTAACGAAGGGATGATATATTTTTTAAACATGATTAAAGATTAAAAATGAATGATATATTGGTTATTCTAAATTGATTTAGTTTATCTATCTGACAATAAAGTTAAAAATCAGATGTCTATTACAAATCATGAGTCATAAAAAGCAGAAAGGTCTAGCGCCATCACTAGACCTTTATTGGGTTGAACCCAGTATTGGGCTTATCCCATAAACTTTGTCATAAAGTTGCTGATATTTGAAAGGCTAGCCGCAGCCATTACCACCACAATCAATACACCTGTAACGGTTAGATACATTGGATGCTTGTAATCACCGACGATGTCTTTGCGGCGAGTAGCGGCAAGTACCATGGCT
The DNA here is from genome assembly GCF_003026105.1 of Photobacterium sp. GB-56. Taxonomy (GTDB): domain Bacteria; phylum Pseudomonadota; class Gammaproteobacteria; order Enterobacterales; family Vibrionaceae; genus Photobacterium. The sequence continues at coordinate 385,855 of NZ_PYNW01000001.1, forward strand.
AATACCACTGGCAGAATAATACTGTTAATAAGACCGGCTAACATCAGCAGTAGAATAGGCATGTTCATGGTCACGGTGCCAAGGCTGGTGATGATAATAAAACCCACACACCATGCTTTTTCATTGCGCGCAACCACAGGGAATAGGGTTTTAATTAGCGAGATTGCCATGTAAGAGTTACCAACCACCGAGGTAATTGAAGCAACAAATAACACCAAACCAAAGATAAAATAACCTATGTCACCTGCACCTTGACGGAACGCATCGGCGGCTGGGTTTGAGGTCTCTAATACCGCACCTGTTGCAATCACGCCAAATACTGCTAAGAACAGCAGAATACGAATAACAACAGCGATGGAAATGCCAGCCCATGCTGCTTTTTCAATTACGCTTACGTTTTCTTTACCTTGCAAGCCAACATCAACTAAGCGCTGCGCCCCTGTGTAGTAACCACCGACAGCACCACCAACAATGGTTAACGTTGGCAGTAATAGGTTACTCATATCTGTTGGTATCACTGCCGCTTTTAGTGTTTCACCCATAGGTGGAAGGCTAGTCATTGCCACATAAGCAATCAGCACAATCATAAACAAGCCAAGGTAGCGCGCCATTTGATCCATGCGTTTTGAGGCATTATGAACGACAAACAGTAAACAACCGACAACACCTGTGAACAATGCGCCCCATGTCGTATCGACACCTGTCAGAACATTGATACCTAATGCTGCACCACTGACGTTACCGAAGTTAAACGCCACTGCACCAAGCGCAAGTAGAATACCAACAACATAGCCCATCCCCGGGGTAACACGATTCGCAATGTCTTGGATACGTAAGCCAGATACACCCACAATGCGCCACAAGTTCATCACAATACCGAAGGTGATAAACATGGATGCAAAAACAGGAAATGCCATGTCGATTTTATAGATGTTAGTAAAAACAGCAGTTTGGGTTAAAAAGCCCGGACCAACAGAGGTCGTAGCCATTAGGAAAGCTACACTTAAAATTGCTTTGTTTTGCCAAGAAGTGTCTTGAGTACTGGTAGGTGCTGCAGAAGTCATCGTTGTCATGTTGATCTCTAAAATGTTGTCTCTCTCTTTATATAGAAAAAAGAAAGACAACTGACCAAGATCAGCTGACTCAAAGAAAAGAAAAAAAACGTAAAAACAGATAGTTACGAAATGTAATCGTTTGCTTCGACGCGGATATTAGTGACATGAGGTAAAGCTGTCAACGAAAAATTAGAATAAAAATTAGATTTTACTTATTTGTGCGATATTTATTTTCGTAAGGAATGTTTAGTGAGAACTTTTCACTAAGTCAGTTAGATTTTGTCGAAATATTGGAAGCGATAAAGAGAAAGTCGCTGAATGATGATCAGCGACGTTGAGTTTGAAGCGTTAAGATTTTAATGCCAGTACAGTACCGAAGGTAACCAGTCCTACGCCACAGAGTTGGTTTAGTCGCTTCTTCATATTCAATAAACGTGTTTGCAGTGCTTTTGATGTAAATAGGATCGCAACAAGGCTAAACCATAAACAGTGCATCGCAATCATGTAACCACCATATAACAAGGCAATGTGGTTATCGCTTGCGTCTGTCGATACTACTTGGCTAAACACGCTTAAGAAAAACAGCATGGTTTTAGGATTTAACGCGTTACAAAGAAAGCCTTGTGCTAGAAAGTGTTGGCTACTTTTACTCGGCTTAGTTGCACCTTGTAGATCGGTTTTGTTGTCAGAAAAAAAGATCCCATTTATCCCTAAATAAATTAGATAGGCAGCACCTGCATAGCGAATGGCATTAAATAGCATTTCATTTTGTGAGATAAGGTAACTGATCCCCAATAATGAGTAAGAAATGTGTATGGTGATCGCAAGGCTAATACCGATTGCAGTCCAGATCCCCGCGGAACGTCCGTGATTGAGGCTGTTTTTTAACACTAATACGAAATCAGCACCGGGACTTATTACAATCAATAATCCCAAGATCGCTAAGCTGATCAGTTCCATTTGTCTCTCCAGCAAGTTTTTTATGGCGATATTGTATGCGTGCGATGGCTATGTTTTAATCGAAAAGAAGTGAAATAACATGTGAGAAAAATTCACAGATGAGACATCTTAAAGCTTTTCATGTATTCGATGTGGCAGCGTCGTGTTCAAGTTTTAGTGAAGCGGCACAGCAATTGAACATTACGCATGGTGCAGTGAGCAAACAGATCAAGACGCTAGAAACGTATTTAGGCGTTGCGCTTTTTTATAAAAAAGGGCGTAACGTCTTTTTAACGCAGGAAGGTGAAAAGTTAAAAGTGTCTACCCGTCAAGTATTTAACGTATTGGAAAACACTGTCAATGCGTTGCGACAGTCAAGGCTTCATACGTTAGAGGTATCATGTGAGCCAACATTAACCATGCGTTGGTTAATGCCTCGATTAAGTGGCTTTTATGAATCGTCAGGTATTGATGTGCGTTTATCGACAGCTGGTGGTGCTGTGCAATTAGGGATAAATGGCTTATCGCTTGCGATACGTCGTGATGATTTTGAGTGTCATCGTGATTACTACAAAACGTCATTAGTTGAAGAATGGGTGGGGCCCGTTTTCTCGCCCGATTATTGGGAAAAAGTGAAGCACGATCTAGGCAGTATCACGACGATTCATAGTGCAACTCGAGCTAGCGCATGGCAAAACTGGCAGCAAATGAGCGATACAGCAACTGATTTTACTCACCACTCCCAGCAGACATTTGGTCATTTTTATTTTTGTATTCAAGCGGCTATTGATGGATTAGGAGCTGCAATGGGGTCATATCCTTTTGTTATGGATGATATCAAACGAGGTGTGTTGGTCGCGCCATTTGGTTTTGTGCCGTCGGGGTGTGATTATATTCTGATGAGTGATAAAGCAAATTTAGTCGGTGAAGAAAAACAGTTTGCTGATTGGTTAGTGGATAATTTATCGCAGGCTATACCGAAGTGATAAAATGAATAAAGCCGCAATTTAAAGCGGCTTTTAGCTATGGCAACGATTTTGTTAGGCTTCACGAGCGATTAGAGTCGATTTCTGATCACCAAGCTGATAGTTATTAATCGCGATAACACGTTTTGTCATACGTGGATGGCTTGATGTAATTTCTTGTAAAAAGCCAAACACGGCAGGCACACCCAGCTCTTGTTGTACAAAACTGTCGTTATTGGTCGCAGTCACCAGTTCGCGGCTTCCAGATGCCAGCGTGATGAGGGCATTAATGCTGGCGGATTTGTTATTAATAATTTCAGCAGCAATGCGATCACAGGTTAATTCACACGCACGACTATAAGCTGAACCTAAGAAAGGGATAAACATTGCTGGTTTCATTAATAAGTTAATCCAGAAATTTACGTGACCTGCAGCATGGTGAGCAAGTTCATGAGCAATGACAAAACGCAGTTGATCTTGTTTTTTCTCTTCCCATAATAAATCAACTAAATCGCTAAACAGTAGCGTGTATTTACGAGATAGAAATTTCACCGCTAATGCATTGGTTAAACCATGAGAATTTACAATAAACATTTCAGGCTTTTCTTTCATATCTAGCGCAGTGGCTATTTCGTCAGCCATATTATTTAAGTTTGCATATTGGTTTTTATTAACGTGAACGGCATTACCAAAAATACTAGCTTGAAAGAATTTACTTGATAGCCAAATAAAGAATGCGACTGGAATAAGAAAAATAAGAATACTAAAAAATGTGCCTAGTAATAATCCAACCCAAATTAATCCACCAATAATAATGCATAACATTTTATAAAGATGTTCTTTAGGATGACGTAACGAAGAAACGTTCATTAAATAATTCCTTTTGTCAGTTAATTAAAATGATCAATAGGAAAAATAGTGCAATTAAGAGTAATGACAGGCAAATGTAAGAGTATAAAAGTGCGATGCACATAATGAAAAAATAATGTTATTTCTTTTTGGTATTTCTTGTTGTAACTAGGTGGCTTAATTGTTCTTTTTGTTACTAAGTTAATCTTTTTAAGGCTATATCATGATTGATTCGACTTTTCATCGGGATATGTCACATTAATTATAAAGTCTTGCCATTTATTTTTTATTTTGTTTCTTTATTGAAAATATAAATTTCATCTAATAGATAATAAAAATCAAATAATGAGACCTTTATCAATTTAAAAATTTATCTTTATTATGACGTGATCTTGTTTGTTTTAGATCAAATAAATAAATCATTAAGTAGGTAAAACAATAGTAAAAAGATATTTGATTATTCTTGTGTTATTTACGAAAGCATTTTTTAACAGAGTGTTTTGGTAATTAATATTATTTAAATTAAGGTAAATATTATGAGCAGTGCATTCTATATTCCTACTGTTAACTTTATGGGCGCAGGCTGTTTAACTCAAGCGGCTGATGCGATTAAATCTCACGGCTTTAAAAAAGCACTCATTGTTACCGATAAAGTATTGAACCAAATTGGTGTGGTTACTCAAGTGGCTGTATTGCTCACTGAGCGTGATATTGACTCTGTGGTTTACGATGGCACCCAACCCAACCCAACCATTAAAAACGTTGATGAAGGTTTAGCGTTACTAAAAGAAAACCAATGTGATTTTGTAATTTCATTGGGCGGTGGTTCGCCTCATGACTGCGCGAAAGGTATTGCGCTATTGGCTGCCAACGGTGGTCAAATCGGTGATTACGAAGGTGTTGATCGTTCTGCAAAAGCACAGTTACCTGTGGTTGCTATTAACACCACAGCGGGTACTGCATCGGAGATGACCCGTTTCTGTATCATTACTGATGAAGAGCGTCATATTAAGATGGCGATTGTCGACAAGAACACCACGCCGTTAATGTCAGTCAATGATCCTCAACTTATGTTAGCGAAACCTGCATCACTAACCGCTGCAACAGGGATGGATGCATTAACTCACGCTATCGAAGCGTATGTTTCAACAGCCGCGACACCAATTACTGATGCTGTGGCGATTAAAGCGATTGAGTTAATTCAACAAAACCTACGTACCGCAGTGAAAGAAGGTCAAAACCTTAATGCTCGTGAGCAAATGGCGTATGCGCAGTTCATGGCTGGTATGGCATTTAACAATGCATCACTCGGTTATGTACATGCGATGGCGCACCAGTTAGGCGGTTACTACAATCTTCCTCATGGTGTATGTAATGCGATATTACTACCGCATGTTCAGCGTTATAACGCACAAGTATCAGCTGAGCGTTTACGTGATGTTGCTAAGGCTATGGGTGTTGATGTCGAAGGTATGACTGCAGAGCAGGGGGCTAATGCGGCACTTGAAGCGATTGTGGCGCTATCTAAAGATGTTGGCATTCCACTCGGTTTAAAAGAACTGGGTGTGAAAGAAGAAGATATCGCATTATTGGCTGATAATGCATTGAAAGATGCTTGTGGTTTCACTAACCCTAAACAGGCAACCCATGAAGAGATTTCACAGATCTTTATGGCTGCAATGTAATTGCTAAAGTACTGAGATAGTAAAAAGGCAATCAGATGATTGCCTTTTTTAATGGTTAACTTTTATACAAGCTTAATTGCGTTAAAGCAGTGGGCTAAACATATAGAAAAAGCGCTCGATAAATTTATTCTTCATGGAACGTTTACTCCATTGTTCACGATCGATTTCGTCGGAATCAGCAATATAACGTTGTTGTAATTGGCTGAGCTCTTGGGTGAAAACGATATTATCGACCGCCATTGTCACTTCAAAATTAAGCCATAAGCTTCGCATATCAAGATTTACAGTGCCAATTAAGCAATGGCTATCATCAATAACTACTGATTTTGTGTGTAACAACCCGCCGTGGAAACGATGGATATGTACTCCAGATTCAAGTAAATCACTAAAGAATGATCGGCTTGCCCATTCCACCATTATCGAATCATTTTTACGCGGAATAACAATATGTACTGCAATACCACGATCAGCTGCTCCTTTCATGGCATGCAGTAAATGTTCACTCGGCACGAAGTAAGGGGTTGTGATAACGACAGATTTTTGTGCTTGGTAAATACTTAGTAGCAACGCTTGGTGAATAATATCATCGGGCATACCTGGCCCTGATGGTATGACTTGTACTGTGTCTTTGTGCGCAGTATCAAAGGTACAGGAAGGCAGTGGGGGTAAAAAGCGTTTCCCTGTTTCTACCTCCCAGTCCCATGCTTGAATACAATTTAAAACCGAGACGGTAGGGCCTGAAATTCGCACCATGACATCGACCCATTGACCCACGCCCGCATCGACTTTAAAGAATGCAGGATCGACTAAGTTCATAGAGCCAGTATAAGCAATATGATCATCTACCACGACAATTTTACGGTGTAGACGTAAATCAAGACGACGGAAGAACATCCTAAACGGTGATACTGCTAGGGCCTCAACTAATTCGATGCCAGCACCACGCATTAACTTAGGCCAATGTGAACGAAAGAAGCGCATACTGCCCGCAGAATCAAGTAACAAGCGAATTCTAACACCACGTTTAGCCGCTTGAATTAAAGCAACGCCCACTTCATCAGCAAGCCCACCAGGGTTCCAGATATAAAATTCAAGGTGGATTGAGTGTTGTGCATTATTTATGTCCTTAACCAATGAACGTAAAATTTCTTGTGGCGATGATTGCAAGGAAAGATCATTACCAATAAGCCCAGGTATACCTAATCGATTTTCACATAAATTACTGATCGGTTTAGCAACAAGGCTCATTTCCTGAGGTTGATGTCCTGGACAATCATTGAGTTGTTTAAACCAATTAGCAAAAGGCAAAAACATTTCACGTGCACGCTCAGCTCGCTTTTTACCAAGATTTAATTCACCAAATAATAAATATGCAATTACCCCACCGATAGGTACGATGTAAATGATCATCATCCACGCTAGTGATACTCCAACTACACGACGTTTAAATACGACGCGAACAGTAACCGATGCGATGAGTAACCAATAGGCGAAAACGCCAATCCACGTTAAGACTTGATAAAATTGTTCCATCAAATGACTTCATTGCTTTAATAATACGTTATAGATATATAGTGCATTGAAAAGTGAAAAAAACCTAGTATTTAGGGTGTTTATTAACAAAAATTGGGTGAGATATCAGTTTTTAACTGTTTAATTAAATATATAAATTGGACCAAATATTAATTATTGAAAATTATAAAGAGAAGCATTTATTAGATAGAGATATACCATTTTTCTCCGGTGTTAATTTCACCCCCTGACTTTTCCTTTGATATTGTGCTGGTATACTCGCTCGCTCTTTTGTTGTAAGGCTGCCCTATGTTTACTCTTATTTACCAACACCCTGATTTTTTAGTTATTAATAAGCATCCAGGTATCAGTGTTCATAAAGATGACAATGATCAGCCGTTACTCGCAGCTGTTGCTGAACACACCGGCGATGAAAAGCTGTATTTGATCCATCGTCTAGACAAAATGACATCAGGTTTACTGCTGCTTGGACGTAATAAAGAAGCGGCATCGATCCTATCTTCAAATTTTGCTGAGCGGGTGGTCGAAAAGTTTTATGTAGCAATAGGCACCAAAAAGCCAAAGAAAAAACAAGGTGTGGTGATTGGTGATATGACTCGCTCACGTCGCAGTAGCTGGAAATTAGAAAGTACGAAGGAAAATCCAGCCATTACTCAGTTTTTCTCAACAGCTGCAGGTGAAGGACGACGTTTATTTCTCTGTAAGCCGCATACAGGAAAAACGCATCAGATCCGTGTTGCATTACGTAGTGTGGGTTCTGGTATTACTGGCGATGATATTTATGGCACTGAAACGTCAGATCGTGGTTACTTACATGCTTATGCACTGTCTTTTCCTTATAAGGGCGAAACACAGCGTTTTATTTGTCCACCAACAGACGGTAAATTGTGGCAAGTCGCTGAGACACAACAGGCGTTAAGCGATTGGAATCAGCCATGGCAATTAGAGTGGCCAACATTAGCTTATAAAAAGGCGAGTGTATAAATCTTTGTATGGATGCTGTGTTTTTCTGCAGTTTATTTAGAACTGTAGAAATCCTCAGCAACTAGCATCAGCACATATTCTTGGTGCTATAACTATCAATAAGCTTAACGTATAATGGCTGTCTAGGATCACCTAGCAAGAGAAAAAACATGCGTATTGTCCGCTCACGAGCTCATAGAAAACAACGTCGTAATCAACGCCAACTTCGACATTGTCGGTATCGGGCTCAGCAGTTTTTTCAATTAAAGTATGCTACGTTTTATTTCCCTTACCTCCCTGAATTAAAACAGACTAACGATGGTATTTTTCAATTATCATCGCATTTAATTTACCGTAATTATCCTGCATTTATACCGCATTGTTTACCTAAAAAAATCACTACTTCAGTGTTGCCAACGGCTCTATTATTAGCGGCTTGAGTAATATAAGACATGGAAACTGGTATTCTTGTGGCCAGTGGTTAAAATAGCGCCCTTAATTCACTATATAGTTTGAAATTATGGAAATAAGTGCATTACCCACTTTAGAAGCTCATCTACTCACAGCCTTGTCTTCACCGCCAAATGAAGTTCGCCGACTCTTTCATGGCCGTGGACGTTGCTGGCAAGGGTTAGAGCAAATAACGGTTGATTGGCTACAAGGTCAAGTACTTGTTTCCTTGTTTAAAGAGCCATCTCCTGAGTTCTTAGCTGAACTTACCACTTTGCTGAATAAACTGACTAAAACAGCAGAATGGCAAAACAGTGGTGCGACATCGCTATTGCTTCAACATCGTGATCGCGAAGGATCTCCGATGGACGTGATGTGGGGTGATACGTCTGAATATCAAGATGTGATTGAAAGTGGCTTAGTGTACAAGCTGGATCTTGGACGTAAGCAAAATAACGGCTTATTTCTTGATATGCGCTTTGGTCGTGATTGGGTTCGTGAGCAAGCAGCGGGTAAACGCGTGTTAAATTTATTCGCTTATACCTGTGGTTTCTCGGTTGCTGCAATTGCTGGTGGCGCAGAGCATGTTGTGAACCTTGATATGGCAAAAGCGGCATTAAGCCGTGGTCGTGATAATCACCATTTAAATAAACATGATTTAAAGAAAGTTAGTTTCTTAGGCCATGAATTATTTAAATCATGGGGTAAGGTACGCAAATATGGCCCATACGATCTCATTATTATTGATCCACCATCATTTCAAAAAGGTAGCTTTGCGCTCACGAAAGATTATCAAAAGATCTTACGTCGCTTACCTGAATTGTTAACCGAAAACGGTACAGTGTTAGCGTGTGTGAATGATCCTAGTATTACTTCAACTTTCTTAATTGAAGGTATGGCAGCAGAAGCACCAGAGCTCGTGTTTGAAAAACGTCTTGATAATCCACCCGAGTTTAAAGATATTGAGCCAGAAGGTGGTTTAAAGGCATTGGTATTCCAACGCAACTAATTGAAAAATAGAAAATAGCGATAACCATTATCTTATCCCTTATGTTTTAAATATAAGGGATTTTTTATATCTAATTGCTACGCTTCTAGTGATAAAAATGGATAAAGTGCCACATAGCCATATATTCAACCTTACTAACTTGTTCATAATTAAGGTAATGTTGCAATTTTTCAGCTGCTGACAAATACTGAAAAGACAGCATATAAAAATAAAAACGTAGGATTGTTAGTTCGTTTAGGGTAGCCACATAACAAAACATCGATTAAGGATGAGTCATTATGTTTAAGTCTTTTTTTCTCGAACGACGCTGGTTTTTATGGTCGATTTTGGGAAGCGCATTAATACTTTATGGTACTTGGTATAGTGTACAAATTACAGTTGAAGTCAATGAATGGTATGGATCTTTTTACAATTTACTTCAAAAGGCAATGACAACGCCAAACTCAGTGAAGTTTGAAGAAATACTTGCGGGAACCTTAGAATTTTTCAACATAGTGTCTTTGTATATCATTATTGCCGCTTTCTTAGAGTTTTTTACTAAGCACTTCGTGTTCAGATGGCGAACAGCAATGAATGATTATTACACCTCTCATTGGGATAAGATCCGTCATATAGAAGGGGCATCACAGCGTGTACAAGAAGACACAATGAGGTTGGCAGCGATCCTTGAAACATTAGGGGTTAGTTTTTTACGTTCAGTCATGTTGCTTGTTGCTTTTTTACCTCTATTGTGGACGTTAAGTGAGAATATCAAAGAACTACCTTGGATAGGGCCCGTTGAGCATTCCCTGGTTTATTTAGCCATCATTATTTCTGTTTTTGGAACAGGGCTTCTCGCTATTGTAGGAGTTAAACTTCCGGGGCTTGAGTTTAATAATCAAAAAGTTGAAGCCGCGTATCGTAAAGAGCTTGTACATGGTGAGGATCATCTGGAGCGAGCGCAGCCTGAAACACTTAAAGAACTGTATTCAAACGTTAGGAAAAATTACTTCACATTGTTCAAGCATTATCTGTATTTTGATATTGCTAAGTTTTCTTATCTTCAATATACAATGATTATACCTCTCATTGCGATGGGACCTGCTATTGTTTCCGGTGCACTGACTTTAGGGCTCTTTACACAAATTTCTAATGCTTTCAGTAAAGTAGAAGAATCATTCCAATATTTGGTGCATTCTTGGAAGACTATTGTTGAATTGATGTCGATTTATAAGCGTTTGAAAGCATTTGAAATACAAATAAACGAGGCCATTGCGGCTTCAGAAGTAACGATAGACGAGCAAATTTAAATATACCTATCAATATTGAAAAGCCCGTGCCAAATGATTATTGGTACGGGCTTTTTATCGCTATGGAAATGAATATTAATTCAGTTCTTCACAAGAGTCTTTAGATACTGCTTGCTGCGCCATTGTACGACCACTGATATCTTTGATCGTAATTAGGTAATTTACGCCGCTATCAAATAAAGGTTGTATTTCTTTGTTATTACAGTAGTTTCTTGCAGCCGTTTTGGCAGCATTGGATGGCGAAACACGACTTTTTCCACCATAAAGAACATTAATTTTAACGGTATTTCCTGACGCGTAGGCTTGGGTTATTTGATAGGCATCAATTTTTGGATAAGGTGCTTTACTATCAATTGCTGCAGCGCGGCTTTTTGCTAATGTTTCTGCAATTTGTTGCTTTTCATGAGAAGCACAGCCACTAAGCAGTAATAAACCTAATGATGCGGTGATTAGCGCTTTGCTTATAGTTAATTTCACAATCTCGCCCTTAAATAAATTATGGAAGCACTTTTTTGAATGGCTTCACAATCACATTAGCGTATACGCCTGCATCAATATAAGGGTCAGCGTCAGCCCATTGTTGTGCTTGTTCTAAAGAAGCAAATTCTGCAATAACAGTAGAGCCTGTAAATCCGGCATCACCTGGGGTCTCACTATCAATAGCAGGCATAGGCCCTGCAACTAACAATCGACCTTGTTCTTGTAAATCTTGTAAACGTGCAAGGTGTTTTTCACGAACGCTCATACGTCGCTCTAAGCTATTTTCAACATCTTGAGAAAAAATGACGTACCACATTATTGTTCTCCCTAATAAAGTACAGAAGTGACAGCACTATGGTGTTGCTGGCTATCTTGTTGTTCTATTTCTCCATAGTAACCAATAAAAAAAGCACTAACTAGGCGTTAGTGCTTTTTTGTCGGTTAATGTTGTACTTGTTAGCGAAATAGCGCCTTGTCTTATTACGCTTTTACAATTGGGCGCGGACGACCTTCGCTATTAATTGCAACATAATTAAATGTTGCTTCGCATACACGGTATCGATCACCGACAGTCTCAACATCGACAGGTTTTACCCAAACTTCAAGACCTATGCTCATGGATGTATTGCCAATGCGTTTACACTCACCGTAACAACAAACCACGTCACCAACACTAACAGGGGCTTTAAACTCTATTTTATCAACAGAGACAGTCACAACACGCCCGCCAGAAATTTCTTTGGCAAGGATCGCGCCTGCTAAGTCCAATTGGGACATGATCCAACCACCAAATATATCACCATTGGCGTTGGTGTCGGCTGGCATGGCAAGCGTGCGAAGCAGAAGCTGTCCGCGAGGGATATTATTTTTAGTGTTCATGATTTACAACTTTACTGGTTATTGTCACTTTTCGGTAAGTGGCGATAAATGTAGCCACCGGTGAGGAAGGTAAAGAGCAGCGTTAATGCTAATAGCCCAAATACCTTAAAGTCTACCCATATATCTAGCGGGAAATTGAATGCAATATAGATGTTTACTATAGCGCAGACAACAAAAAACACACTCCAAGCAAGGTTAATACGTAACCAAATTGATTCAGGTAAGGTAATTTCTTTCCCAAGCATACTTTTGATCAGTGGTTTACCCATAAATTGACTGATAAGTAATGCTAGAGCAAAAATGGCGTATATGATGGTGACTTTCCACTTTATGAAGTTTTCGTCATGGAGGAAAATGGTTAAGCCACCAAAAATAGCCACCAATACGAAAGTAACCAGTTGCATTTTTTCGACTTTTTTATAGATAAACCAAGTCAACGCTACCTGAACCGCTGTTGCTGCAATTAAAGCGCCTGTGGCGATAAAAATGCCACTCGTTTTGAATAAAATAAAGAAAATGATAAGGGGGATAAAATCTAATAATTGTTTCATTACAACAACTCATTTCTAATAATTAATAAGAGTATACCCTTTTAGTATGGTGAATGAAAAAGAGCGAAGAAAAAGCGACGCCTATTTTTGTTAGATGGGCGTTGCTAAGAAAAGGATAGTAGTGCTTTATTACTTAGTCGGTTCTTGATCGATAAGCCTATCAACAATCACCGCACAAGCAGCATCACCAGTGATATTAAGTGCTGTTCTTATCATGTCAAAGATCCGATCAAGTGCAAATAACAGTGGTAGACCTTCAATGGGGATGCCAGCTGAAAGCAAAACGGCAACCACAAGGAAAGATGGGCCAGGGACACCAGCTTGTCCAACTGCGCCTAAAGTGGATGTCAAAATGATGGCGACATAGGCGCCTATGGTTAAATCAACTTGGAATATTTGAGCAAAGAAAGTTGCAACTAAACCATAGTAAATGGCATTACCACTCATATTAATTGTCGCCCCTAATGGCAGAACGAATGATGCGGTAGCGTTACTGACCTTTAATTCTTGTTCACACGTTTCCATGTTAACCGGTAATGTTGCCATAGAAGAAGCGGTTGAAAGGGCTACAATCTGTGGCTTTTTCATGGCGGATAAAAATCTGATTGCAGAGGTTTTACTCAATATTTTTACTAGCAGGGGATAGAACACAAAACCGAAGATAGCAATGGCGACAACGTAAACAATAAACAGTTTAAAAACCACCATCAATGCATCAAAACCAAAGGTACCGACCGCATCTGCCATTAAACCAAATACACCCAGTGGCGCTATTTTCATAACAACGTTAATCATCCACACCATTGCATCAACGATGGCATTAATACCGTTGATTAATGGCTCACGTCGTTCTTTTTCTAGTTTAGAAACAGCGATACCAAAAAATAGACAAAACACTAATATCTGTAAAATATTAGCTTCGGTTAAAGACTGGAATACGTTAGTCGGGATCATCCCTAATACGGTATTCCAAAACGTTGGCAGCTCGCCTTTGTCGGCATAGGTTTTAGCAAAGAGGCCTGACACCGCATTAAGATCAATACCGATACCGGGTTTGAAAATATGTCCCATCCCCAATGCAAGTACGACAGCAATAGCGGATGTTAATGTAAAAAATAACAGAGTCGCTATTCCAACTTTACCAGCAGATTGACTGTTACCTAATCCTGCGGCACCTGAAATGATAGCAACAGCGACCAATGGAATAACTAACATTTTGATTAGGTGGATAAAAATACTGCCCAACGGCGCAAACATTGAAGCCGAATGCCCCATCATCGCGCCAACAAATGCGCCAACGAACATGGCAATAACAACTTGTACGCCAATATTTTTCATTAAACTTCCATTATTTTGCACAGTATCGACCTCTAAAGTATTGATGCAAAAGTGTAGTAAGCATAGTTGTGTTTATTTGGTTTTAATCGTTACGCGAATGTGTATTGGGTGTGTCTTTACATGCAATGATCATTGTTCGCAATCACGAGGATTGAGGTTTTCTGTTGATCGTTGAAAAAGAGTGGTAGCAATATGCATATATTAGAGTAATTGCTTATCGTTTGATGGCTTTTTATTGCATGGTTAAGTTAAAATGAACCCTTTCTTTATAGTGTTTCTTATTTCTTAATCTGGAGGCATCAATGAAATACTTATCAATCAAGGCGTTTATTCAACACTATGGAAAAATGGGTCTGATACTCTGTTTGGGACAAGCATTTCTGTTATTGGTTATTATCGTTTTCAATACGATAACAATTATTAATCATTTACCAAGCGTGTGTTATTTAAATAAAGTGTCTCATGTGACATCAATTTCTTACACATTGATATGCCTTGTTTTCTTGTACTACACGATTACAAGTTTCTTTAATCGCATTCGTTTGTTGTTCAACATTTGCCTTGTCGTTAACTTTTTTCTTTTCCTTGCTTTTGTTTTTAAGCTTAGTGTGAGTTGTGTATAGGTCGTCAATAACGCGCTATTAACGGTATTGAGAATTCTCTTATATTGTCATCAAGTATGTCTTCAAAGTTACTGTCTTTATTATTGGTGATAGATTTAAAGCACTCTTTTTCGTTAACGATAGCTATATAAAAAAGCCCATACATAAACAGCATCAGTAAGCTGAAATGTATGGGCTTATTACATTCGTTAGAATGCGTTATTTACTTGCTGCTTTCATTGATGAAATGAATGCAGATAATTTTTCTAACATTACAGTGTTGTTTTCAAGATTTTGCTCGATAATTTTCACGACTGCTGAGCCTGAGATTGCGCCTGCAGCACCTGCAGTGATCGCCTCTTTAACTTGCTCTGGCGAAGAAATACCAAATCCTAAAATAGCTGGCGGCGCGTTATGCGCTTTAAGGCTAGATAACAAGTGATCTATTGGCATTCCTGCTTTAGTTTCAGCACCCGTTACACCTGCGCGTGATAACAAGTAAGTGTAACCACCACCGAGTTCAGAGACCGCTTGTAGTGTTGCATCATCAGCATTAGGTGGCGCAATAAAAATAGGGTGAACACCGTATTTATTTGCCGCATCACGAAACTCATGTGATGCATTAACGGGAACATCTGCAATTAATACTGAATCAACTCCAGCTTTTGCACATTGCTGATAAAAGTTATCGATGCCAGCGGCAAACACAAGGTTGGCGTACATCAATAACCCGACTGGCACGTCAGGGTATTTTTGACGAATTTGTGTTAGTAACTCAAAACACAAGGTTGGTGTGGTGCCTGATTCTAATGCGCGGATGGTTGCGCCTTGGATTGTAGGGCCATCAGCGAGAGGATCTGAAAATGGAATACCTAATTCTAAAGCATCAGCGCCAGATTCAACCAATGTATCAATGATCTTCATTGATTGCTCTGGAGTCGGATCGCCAATGGTAACAAAAGGCACAAAAGCGCCTTCATTGCGCTCAGCTAATGTGCTGAATAATTGTTGATAACGATCCATTATAATGCTCCTTTTTCCTGCAAAATATCGTGAACAGTAAAGATATCCTTGTCACCACGACCTGATAAGTTAACTACTAGCAATTGTTCTTTTTCTGGTTCTGCATGAATAAGTTTCATGGCATAAGCTAATGCATGAGCAGACTCAAGCGCAGGAATGATCCCTTCTTTACGTGCGAGCAATTGGAATGCATCTAGTGCTTCATCATCAGTCACTGAGCCGTATTCAGCACGACCTGTTGCATTTAAGTGAGCATGTTGTGGACCGACAGATGGGAAATCAAGACCTGCTGATACAGAGTAAGACTCTTCAACTTGACCGTGTTTATCTTGCATCAGTGGTGCTTTCATACCAAAGAAAATACCTAATGTACCGTGTTTAAGAGGTGCACCATGCATATCGGTATCTAAACCTTTACCGGCAGGCTCTACACCAATCAGTTTCACATCTGTTTCTTCAATGAAATCTGAAAACATACCAATTGCGTTGGAACCGCCACCGACACAAGCAATAACTGCATCAGGTAGGCGACCTTCTTTCTCTACGATCTGGGCTTTAGTTTCTTCACCAATAATATGCTGGAATTCTCGTACAATCGTTGGGAATGGGTGAGGACCCGCCGCTGTGCCTAGCAAGTAGTGTGCTTTGTCATAACTTGCAGACCAATCACGCATTGCTTCATTACAAGCATCTTTTAAGGTTGCAGAGCCTGAGTGGACAGGAATAACTTCTGCGCCCATCAACTTCATGCGAAATACGTTAGGGCTTTGACGTTCAACATCTTTAGCACCCATGTAAACACGACATTTAAGACCGAGTAGTGCACAAGCAAGCGCAGTTGCAACACCGTGTTGACCGGCACCAGTTTCAGCGATGATCTCATTTTTACCCATGCGCTTAGCGAGTAATGCTTGACCTAAAACTTGGTTTGTTTTGTGCGCGCCACCGTGTAATAAATCTTCACGTTTCAGGTATAGCTTTGTTTTCGTCCCTTTCGTCAAGTTCTGACATAGCGTTAGGGCGGTTGGACGACCAGCGTATTCTTTAAGTAGTGTAATAAATTCTTGTTGAAAACTCGGATCTTGCTGCGCTTCAATAAACGCATCTTCCAATTGGTCTAATGCAGGCACTAAAATTTGTGGTACATACTGACCACCAAATTCGCCAAAAAAGGCATCTAATTTACTCATAATTATTTATCGTCCTTAATATTTTTGATTGCCGCGAATGCCGCACTCAATTTATTCGAGTCTTTTTTGCCTGGCGCACTTTCCACACCAGAATTTAAATCAAGGCCATCAAATCCTAATGCTGCCGCTTGTTGTGCGTTGTCTGCATTTAAGCCACCAGCCAGTAATATACCTTTGCGATCGCCGCTTTGGATCAACGACCAGTCGAAGCTTGTCCCTGTACCACCACTTTGATTACCTACTTTACTATCAACAAGGTGTTTATCAACTTGGTATGCTGATAAATCAGGTAAAGCATCTGATACCCCGTGCGCTTTCCAAATTTTACATTGAGCAGGAAGTTGTGCTTTTAGCTCATTAATGTATTGCTGCGTTTCTGTGCCATGTAGCTGCACAACACTGAGTGCAAGTTGTTTTGCCGTATCGACAATTGTTTCAAGCTCTGCATTTTGGAATACACCAACATAATCGAGTGGGGCGCCTGTCATCACATGGCGTGCTTGCTCGATATCAACACAGCGAGGGGAGTTAGAAACAAAAATTAAACCACCGTAAACGGCACCATTTTGGTAAGCGATGGTGGCGTCTTTCGCTTCGGTTAATCCGCAGACCTTGTTATCACCAAGTAACACACGGCGTACCGCAAGATCGAGGTTATCTTCTGCCATTAACGAGCTGCCAATTAAAAAGCCATTGGCATATTGAGATAACTGGCGAATTTCTTGATTGCTGTAAATACCAGACTCTGAAATCACAATTGTGTCTGGTGATAATTTCGGTGCAAGCTGTTTAGTGCGGTCTAAATCAATACTTAAGTCGCGTAAATTACGGTTGTTAATACCGACAACTTTCGCTTTTAAGTTAATCGCACGTTCAAGCTCTTCTTCGTTACTCACTTCGGTCAAAATGCCAAGATTTAATTGATTGGCAACATCAGCAAGGGTTTGGTATTCCTCGTCATTGAGGACTGACAACATAAGTAAAATAGCATCAGCTTGATAGTGACGAGCTAAATAGACTTGATAGGTATCAACCATGAAGTCTTTACATAGTACGGGCTGGTGTACTTGGCCACGGACTTGAGGGAGAAACTCAAAGTTACCTTGGAAGTATTTTTCATCGGTTAGAACTGAAATCGCACTCGCATAGTTGTTGTACACGCTTGCAATGTAATCAAGATTAAAATCGTCTCGGATCAAGCCTTTTGATGGTGAGGCTTTTTTACATTCAAGAATGAATGCAGGGCGCTCTACACCATTATCAGTATTGGATGATAACGCTTGGTAGAAGTCGCGATCACTTGGGACGAGATCATGAATAAATGAATCAAGTGGCTGTGATGCTTTACGTGCTTCTACCCAAATTTTTTTGTCAGCAACAATTTTTGCTAATACTGTTTCCATGATTATCCTCGTGCTGCCAATTTTTCTACTAATTCAAAAGCTTTGCCTGATTGCATGACTTCAATAGCTTGTTGCGTATTTTGTTTAAGATCTTCTTGACCGAATAAACGTAATAGCAGGGCTACGTTGACTGCTACTGCACCAACTTGGGCAGGTGTACCTTTACCGGTTAAAATGTTAGTGATAATGGCGCGGTTCTCTTCAGGTTCGCCGCCTTTAATCGCCTCTAACGGGTAGGTATCCAAACCGAAATCAGCAGGAGTGAGAGTGTATTCGGTGATTTCGCCATTAATGATTTCCGCAACATGGGTTTCACCATGAATTGCCACTTCATCTAAACCACTACCGTGAACCACAGCCGCACGCTTCATGCCCATGGTAGCCATGGTTTCTGCAATCGGACGAACGAGGCTATTGTCGTAAACACCCATAAGTTCAATGTTAGGTTTTGCTGGGTTAATTAAAGGCCCAAGTACATTGAAGATGGTGCGAGTCTTTAATGTTTGACGTACAGGCATAGCGTGGCGTACACCACCGTGATATTCAGGCGCAAATAGGAAACACACGCCAAGTTCATCTAATGCGCCACGCGCGTTTTCTGGTGTCATCGCAAGGTTGATACCAAATTTATCAAGCAGATCTGAAGAGCCAGATTTGCTTGAAACGCCACGGTTACCGTGTTTCGCCACTTTAATACCACACGCTGCAGCTACAAATGCCGCAGTGGTTGAAATATTGATGGTATTGGCACCATCACCACCTGTTCCTACGATATCGGCAAAGTCATAATCTGGGCTTGGGAAGGCGTTGGCATTAGCGACTAAAGCACTTGCGGCTCCAGCAATTTCTTGGGGGGTTTCACCTTTAATTTTCAACGAGGTTAAAACGGCCGAAAGAATGATGGGATCGACCTCACCCTTGATAATGGCATCAAATAGGGTGTGACTCTCTTGTTGGCTCAGAGATTTTTGATCGTAGAGTTTATTGGCAATATCGTAAATTTTGTTATCCATAATCATCGTCCTTAATGCTTTGAATTATTCTTTCCGTTAGATGTTGTTACCCAATTTAAGGTCTGTGTTAAAAGCTCCGCCCCTTGTGTCGTTAGGATTGACTCCGGATGGAATTGAAAGCCACATACCTTATCTTCTTCGTTCAGTACAGCCATGACTAAGCCATTAACATCGGCGATAGTCTCTAGGCTATCAGGCACTTCTGTTGCGACTAAAGAATGGTAACGTGCAATAGAGAGAGGATTCGGTAAATTGCCAAACACTGCATGTTGGTTGTGGCTCATCATTGCAGCTTTCCCATGGACAATTTCACCTGCGCCTGAAACTTTACCGCCGTAAGCTTCAACAATCGCTTGTTGTCCGAGGCAAATACCAATCATTGGTACTTTACCTTTCACGCGTTGGATCAGTTCGGGCATACATCCCGCATCAGCTGGCACACCAGGACCGGGGGATAACACTAAAACGGGATTGCTTTTAGCACTAAGTGCATTTTCTACTTGCTCTGCCGTTAAGTTATTACGGTAAATCGTTACTGGGTGACCGAGAGAACGAAATTGATCAACAAGGTTGTAAGTAAACGAATCAAAGTTGTCGAGTAGCACAATATGGGCTGGGGTTGCGTTTGTCATTGTGGTTCTCCTTAACCTTGATGTGCTGTGCGAATAGCGTTAATGACTGCTTGCGCTTTGCCACGCGTTTCATCGGCTTCTGCTTGTGGAATGGAGTCGTAAACCACGCCAGCACCAGCTTGAACACTTGCAATACCATTTTCAACGTAAGCTGAGCGGATCACGATACAAGTATCCATATCACCGTGACCAGTAAGATAACCGACAGCACCGCCATAACTACCACGACGGCGTTGTTCAACATCACGGATAAGCTGCATAGCTCGGATTTTCGGTGCCCCTGTCAATGTGCCCATGTTCATACAGGCTTGGTACGCATGAAGGGCATCAAGATCGCCTCGCAATTGGCCTACTACACGAGAAACTAAGTGCATCACATGGCTGTAGCGATCAACTTTCAGTAAATCTGCCACATAGCGGCTACCCGCTTCACTGATCCTTGCTACATCATTACGTGCTAGATCCACTAACATCATGTGTTCAGCATTCTCTTTTTTATCGCAACGTAGCTCTAATTCAATGCGACCATCTAAATCAAGGTTAATTGATCCGTCGCTGTTTTTGCCTCGTGGTCGAGTACCAGCAATCGGGTATATCTCTACTTGGTTTGAATCTGAACAATATTTCAGTGCACTTTCAGGAGAGGCGCCAAACAGGGTGAATTCTGCGTCTTGCAAAAAGAACATGTAAGGGCTTGGATTACCAATTTTCAATGCTTTATATGCCGCGAGCGTTGAAGGGCATGGCAAAGTAAATTGGCGTGACGGCACTACTTGGAACACATCGCCATTGATAACGTATTGTTTAAGATCGTTAACCGTTTGGCAGAAATCTTCATCGCTAATAGACGCCTCTGGTTCACATTTATCTAATACTTGTGCGGGTGGCACAGGCTGAGGGTTTAAACAGATCTCTTTAATCGTTTGCAGGCGACGACTCAAATCATGATAGCTATTGGTGTAGTGCTCGCCACCAAATAAAGTTGCTTGCAGCGTGCCTTTACGACGTTGGTGATCGATAATCAACAAGGTTTCGGCAATATAGAAAATATAGTCAGGACAGTTATTGTCTTGCTTCACTTCTGGTAGCGGCTCAAAATCAGCGACTAAGTCATACGCAAATAGACCACCTAAGAATAAAGCTTCTTTTGGGTGGTGCTTGGTATCAAAGGCATGTTGGATCAAACGTAGAGCATCGAATGATGAAGTTTGGCGTAAGCGGCTATCCTCATCAATATCATGAGCGTGGGATGGAAATACCAAGGTTAATGTTTTTCCATCTAGTGCTGCATGAATATCGTTAGGCAGTTGGCTTTGTAAATGCGTAATGACATTCACACCATTACTTGTTAGTGCTTCCAACGTGACTTCTTTACCGCGGCAAACAATACGTACTGCTGCATCAACAAGCATTAAGCTCTTTAAATCTTGCTTAGAATCAACTTCTGCTGATTCTAATAAAAGGTTGTGCGGGCGATCGCCACAAACTGAAAAGTACAGTTCAGTGGGATCGGCAACATAAGGTACATCAAGGCTGAGAAGATTGATCTCATTAGCCGCTAATGTATTTTGCCCTAGTGGATGATTTCCTATTGAGTGAGTATTCACAGCGTTCTCCCTGCCGCTTCCACAAACGGTTTTAATTCCTGCATTAATTGTTCAAACATTGGTGCGGTTAATGCTTGATGACCATCAGATAAGGCTTCACATGGATTTAAATGTGATTCGACAATGATGCCATCGGCGCCAACAGCAGCTGCTGCGCGTGAGAGTGGGATCACTAACTCACGGATACCTGTTCCATGGCTTGGGTCGACCAGCACGGGCAAATGGGTATGTTGCTTTAAATAAGCGACAGCATTGAGATCCAATGTATTTCTGGTTGCTGTCTCAAACGTTCTAATACCACGTTCACACAAAATGATATTTGGGTTACCGGCATCATATATATATTCAGCAGCGAGCAGCAATTCCTCGATAGTGGCTGAAAGTCCGCGTTTGAGCAAGATCGGTTTTTTACTTTCAACGATAATTTTTAACAAGCCATAGTTTTGCATATTTCTCGCACCAATTTGAAAACAATCAATATATTGAGTCATTTTTTCAACTTGGCTCACATCCATAACTTCAGATACGGTAGGTATACCGAGCATGTCATTGGCTTTTTTTAACAATTTTAACCCTTCAATACCTAATCCTTGGAAATCATAAGGGCTGGTGCGAGGTTTATATGCTCCACCTCGTAGTGCCATAGCACCATGAGACTTCACCATTTCAGCCACAGACAATAATTGTTGCTCTGATTCGACAGAGCAAGGGCCTGCAATAACAGCAAAACGATCGCCACCGACCGCAGCAGAGCCAAAACGTACCACTGTGTTGTGGGCTTGGACTTCTCGGCTAACTAATTTGTATTTAGTTAAAATGGGTTTTACCGTTTCAACTAAAGGGTTCGCTTCGATATTTAAGCGTTGTAAAACACGTTCATCACCTAATGCACCTAAAACAATGCGTTCACTGCCAGGCATATATAGCGGTTTTAATCCGACACTGTCGATTAGAGCTAGTAGGCTTTTGGCATCAGCTTCTGTTGCTTGCGGTTTTAAGACAATAATCATGAGGTCATCCTTGTTAATGGTCGCAGTGAAGGCTAGGTGCAGTGCCCGTTTTATTTTTTATTTGGTTAAATTCGGCGTTATAAAAAAGCCCGCATTGATGGCGGGCTCGTTGCTATTTTGCTGAGTTACAGCAATTCACACCGCCCGTAAGTAGGAGTGCCACCACCAATTATTGAAGAAAACGCATTGTTGATTTTGAATTTGCTGTAACATGTAAGAGCCCTATTAGGTATTAGTTACATTTTTTCTATCAGCTAAATGTACGTGATGCCTTTCAAGTAAGTATTGGATACTTGGTATCTACGTACTAGTAAACTAGTTCACGATTATAAAGTCAAGAATAAAACTTATGTTGTTTGATTTACATAGCCATACTACAGCGTCTGACGGTCGCTTAACGCCGCAAGAATTAGTTCGACGAGCCGTAGATATGCGGGTCGACATCCTGGCAATTACTGATCACGATACGGTTGCTGGCCTACATGAAGCGCATACTGTGATAGAGCAAGAAGCCTTGCCTATTACGTTAATTAACGGTATTGAAATCTCTACCGTGTGGCAAAACTTTGATATTCATATTGTTGGGCTTAATATAGACCCACAAAATCCAACGTTAGTGACGTTTATTGAACAGCAAGTAGAGCGTCGACTTGAACGTGCTAAAGAAATTGGTGCGCGACTTGAAAAAAACAGAATGCCAGGAGCATTTGAAGGCGCGGCTAAACTTGCGGGTGATGCATCGATCACTCGTGCACATTTCGCCCGTTGGATTGTTGAACAAGGTTATGCGAAAACCATGCAGGCGGTATTTAAGAAATTCTTAACACGCGGAAATCCGGGTTACGTACCACCAAACTGGTGCACTATCGCCGATGCTATTGATGTGATTCATGCCGCCGGTGGTAAAGCGGTTATTGCCCATCCAGGCCGTTATAATATGACGGCAAAATGGCTTAAGCGATTAATCCAGCATTTCATTGAAGCTGGTGGTGACGGTATGGAAGTATCACAGCCTCAGCAAGGGCCGCAAGAACGACGTACCTTAGGGGATTACGCCATACAATTTAATTTACTTGCTTCACAAGGGTCCGATTTTCATTACCAATCACCTTGGACTGAATTAGGACGTAATTTGTGGCTTCCTAAAGATGTTCCAGCGATTTGGCATGATTGGGAAGTTGAGAAAAAGCGAGTAGAGGTAGAAATTCAGGCTGAGCCTGCTGCCTCAAAGGAGGAATAATGAGTCAATTTTTTTATGTTCACCCAGAAACACCCCAAACGCGTTTGATTAAACAAGCGGTAGAAATTATTAAAAATGGCGGCGTTGTCGTTTATCCAACGGATTCTGGTTATGCCCTTGGTTGTCAGTTAGAAAACAAACAAGCATTAGAGCGTATTTGTCAGATCCGTCGTTTAAACGAAAAACACAACTTCACTTTGTTATGCCGCGATTTATCTGAGCTATCTTTGTACACCCGTGTTGATAATATCGCTTTCCGTCTTTTACGTAATAACACCCCTGGCGCATACACCTTTATATTTAAAGGAACAAAAGAAGTACCTCGCCGTTTAATGAATGCTAAGCGTAAAACGATTGGTATTCGTGTACCTGATAATGCGATAGCACTGGCGTTACTTGAAGCGCTAGGTGAGCCACTGATGTCAACCAGTCTTATTTTACCGGGTAATGAAACAACAGAAGCAGATCCCGATGAAATTCGCGATAAGTTAGAACATGCTGTTGATTTGATTATGCATGGTGGTTACTTAGGTGAGCAGCCAACAACAGTGATTGATTTCAGTGAAGGTGAAATTAATATTGTGCGAGTTGGTGCAGGTGATGTGACACCGTTTGAATGATCTAGAACGTTCTAAACCTAGGTAAATCTAATAAAAGCAAATAGTTAGTTTCTAGCTGTTTGCTTTTTTGTTTTTATTCCTATTTTATTGGTTTGATTTTCCTGTAACTAACCTCGCAATCGACTATCTTTTTATAGCTAACTTTGCCGTTTTTTGACATAATGCGCGCCCACATTCTGATAAAAAGTGAGTTGCTAATGCCTCACACAGAATCCAAATTAATGCTATTCGCATAAATGGTTTTGGTTAAGTAACAGTCTGATTTTAAATTGGAAAATATTATCCGGAATCTTTTGATGAGTATTTCGACGCCTGTGAAGGCGACAAAGGTTTGTCTATAATGAGTGAAAAATTACAGAAGGTATTGGCACGAGCTGGCCAAGGATCACGTCGTGAAATCGAATTAATGATCCAAAACGGTCGAGTCAGTGTTGATGGTGTCGTTGCTAAACTTGGCGATCGTCTTGAAGATTTATCAGTAAGTGTTCGTATTGATGGTCATAACATTGAGCTGATCTCTTCTGATGAAGAAATTTGCCGTATTCTTGCTTACAACAAGCCAGAAGGTGAGCTATGTACTCGTCACGACCCTGAAGGCCGCCGTACTGTATTTGATCGTCTTCCTCGCTTAAACACAGGTCGCTGGGTATCAGTAGGCCGTCTTGATGCGAACACCTCAGGTTTATTGTTGTTCACAACAGACGGTGAACTTGCTAACCGCTTAATGCACCCAAGCCGCACGGTTGAACGTGAATACATGGTTCGTGTATTTGGTGAAGTGACTGAGCAAATGGTAAAGAACGTTGTTAAAGGTGTTGAACTAGAAGATGGTTTAGCACGTTTTGAAGATGTTGTTTACGCTGGTGGTGAAGGTATGAACCATACCTTCTACGTAGTGATCACTGAAGGTCGTAACCGTGAGGTTCGTCGTTTATGGGATTCGCAAGGTGTTACTGTTAGCCGTCTTAAGCGTGTTCGTTACGGTGATGTTTACCTAACGAAAGATATGCCTCGTGGTGGTTGGAGTGAGCTTGAACTAAAAGAAGTGAATGAACTTCGTGCAACAGTTGAGCTTCCGCCTGAGACTGAAACAGCATTAACTGTTGAAGGTCAAAAGCGTAAAAAAGGCATTCGTCAGATCCGTCGTGCTGTTCGTCGTCACGAAGAGCGTGTAGAAACGGGCGGTGCTCGCGGTCGTCGTGGTCGTGGTAACGATCGTCGTAACCCTGGCTCTAGTCGTAATGCTGAAGTTGAAGCTCAATCAAACGAGCATCGTGGTAATGGTCGTTCACAACCAGCAAAAGGTCGTGATAATCGTGACAGTCGCGATAACGGTAAGCCACAATCAGCAGGTCGCCCACAAACATCGGGTAAACCGCAATCATCAGGTAAGCGTAAGCCTTCAGGAAATGCAGCAAATCGCCGTAATCCTTTAGCCAATAAGCCTGCTAAGCCACGTACTCGTAAGTAATTGGTTTAGACTAAATGAATAATTAAAAGCCGACCTAGTGTCGGTTTTTTTGTATCCGGTAAATGACGTGGTATAACTCAAAGAGCAACGGAGTAAAAAGTGTGAATATTGCTGTGGTGCACTTTTCTGTGAAGGGATGCTAAACATATAACGAATAGCCAGTGAGTATAGCAATGTTAGATGCATTGAAAGAGCAACAACGGGGACGATTGATCACGGTCTTTGGCGTGATGGTATTAAGTTTTGATACGCTACTTGTGCGTTTAATTGATAGTAATGAATGGACATTAATTTTCTGGCGTGGCTTCTTACCTGCTGCCATGTTGTTTATTGTGCAGTGGTTTTCAGATAAAAAACTGATCACGCAACATTTACTGCGTCCATCGCTATTAACTTTAATTACTGCTGGACTATTTAGCGCATCGACCATTTGTTTTGTGTTGTCACTGAATAATACCCAAGTGGCCAGTACGTTAGTTATTACCAATACAGCACCTTTATTTACGGCTGTGATTGGTTTCTTCTTCTTAAAAGAGAAGTTAGATAAGGCAACGATCTTTGCGATCATTATTGCTGTGGGTGGGATAGGGTTAGTGTTCGGCTATCATCCCACTGTTGACGAGTTGAGAGGCGATTCGCTTGCTTTGGTTTCTGCTGTTGCGATAGCTGTCTATCTTGTAGCACTTCGTAAGACCCAAGGGCAATTAGGCTCGATTTATATAATTCTGGCTGGTGTATTTACATCGATTATTTCGCTTTCTGTTGGCGCTAAACCGTTCGCACTGGATATGCAACATGCTATTTATATGTTCTTACTCGGTGGTGTTGTGATCCCATTGTCTTTCTATTTGATTGCACATGGGCCACGTTATTTACCCGCAGCTGAAACCAGTTTGATCTTGTTACTGGAAGTGCTTTTTGGTCCGTTGTTGGTATGGTTGATCATTGGTGAAACACCGACAGACAATGTGTTATTAGGCTCAGCGGTTGTGGTACTGACCTTGTCTTGTTTATTTGCTTGGCAGTGGCGAAAACAACTTAAAACACAAAGTCACTAACACTAGATTTAGCTGTAAAAAAGCCGACAATTGCGTCGGCTTTTTTGTTTATATCTCAATGAACAGCTTTATTCTTCTTCACAATGACTGTAAGACGATGTTGGCTTAGGCTGAGCATCGATACATTTACCAGAAACATGGCGGCTTTCTGGGCCCATTAGATATACATATAGCGGTATGATATCTTTTGGTGTTTTAAGCTGCTTTGCATCTTCTGCTGGGAAGGCTTTGGCTCGCATTCCTGTTCTTGTTCCGCCAGGATTAATCGCATTTACCTTTACATTGGTGTTGCTTAATTCATCAGCAAGGACTTGCATCATGCCCTCGGTTGCAAATTTTGAAATAGCATAACTGCCCCAAAATGCACGACCACTATGACCAACGGTTGATGTTGTGAAAATAATTCTGCCATCGGACGATTTCTTGATAAGCGGAATAACAGCTTGAGTTAATAAAAACTGTGCTTTCACATTGACTTGCATGACATCATCAAAGGTCGATTCTTCAATTTGTTCTAGTGGGCTAAGTACGCCCAAGATCCCTGCGTTATGTAATACACCATCTAGGCGACCAAATTGTTGCTCGATGGTATCCACCATATCGAGATAGTGTTGTTTAGTCGCACCCATTAAATCTAAAGGGATAATCGCTGGCTTTGTGTAGCCCAGAGTTTCAATTTCATCATAAACAGCTTCAAGTTTTGCGACTGTTCTACCGAGTAAAATAACCGTTGCACCATGGGCTGCATATTGAATAGCGGCTTCGCGTCCAATGCCATCACCGGCACCTGTTACTAAAATGACACGATCTTTAAGAGAATCAGCAGCATTATGGTATTCCACGTTAGCATCCTTCTAATGTTGATTTTTCTTGTTTTTTGGCTGATTATTCGCCGAAGAACCCCACCAAGTATTGAGCTTGGTAACAATATAGATTACTACTAAACAAAACATATCAGAATTTACTCGCTGATTAAATTTCCTTTCATCTTAAGACGTGATCTATAAACCGATTCATTACCTTTTTCTGAAAGAGAAGATAGCGATAAACGTGATAACACAGTTACAATAACGGTTGGCACTTTTTACTGCCAACAAAGAGGATTGGATATTGGAATTTTTATTTGATTATGGACTATTTTTCGCCAAAATCGCGACAGTGGTTGTTGCGATTGTTGGTGTATTGGTACTAGTAAAAGCATTGAATGGTCGTCATGGTTCGCAGAAAGGTGAACTGGAAGTGAGCGATCTGACAGAACAATACAAAGACACTGTAAACCAACTTGAATCTCACTTATTTGATAAAGCGTTATTAAAAGCTCGCGATAAAGCGGATAAGAAATTAGAGAAAGAAAAAGATAAAGCACGCCAACAAGAAGTGAAACAAGCGGCTAAAAATGGCAGCTTAGAAACATCACGTGATCCTCGTTTATTTGTTATTGATTTCCACGGTAGTATTGATGCGCGTGAAGTATCGTCATTACGTGAAGAGATCACGGCAATTCTGGCGGTTGCTATCGAAGGTGATGAAGTGCTATTACGCTTAGAAACGGGCGGCGGTATGGTACATGGTTATGGTTTAGCATCATCTCAACTTGATCGTTTAAAAGCGGCAGGTATTAAGCTGACTATTGCAGTTGATAAAGTAGCAGCAAGTGGTGGCTATATGATGGCATGTGTTGCTGATAAAATTGTTTCAGCACCGTTTGCAATTGTTGGCTCAATTGGCGTGATCGCTCAATTACCTAACTTTAATAAGGTATTGAAAAAGAACGATATTGACTACGAGCAAATCACAGCTGGTGAGTTTAAACGTACATTAACTATGTTTGGTGAGAATACTGATAAAGCACGTGAAAAATTCCAGATGGAAATCGAAGAAACTCATGGCTTATTTAAGAATTTTATTGCCGCTCACCGCCCAGATCTCGATCTTGAAAAAGTGGCAACGGGCGAGCATTGGTTCGGCCAACAAGCATTTGAATTAGGCTTGGTTGATCAGATCTCAACCAGTGATGATTTGATCACTGAAGCATGTAAAGACCGTGAAGTACTTAAAGTAAAATACGTACGTCGTAAGAAGCTTACCGAGAAACTAGCAGGCGCATCAAGCGAAGCTGCGGATAGTTTACTGATGAAGTGGGTTGCGCGTGGTCAGCGTCCATTTATGTAAGTATTTATACTCGTAGATTAAAAACCCGCTTGATGCGGGTTTTTTTATTCTCATCCGTTTTAGCTTGCTAGCGTAAACTGAGGAGAGAGTTTGTGTGCGAGCATTTTGAACATATTGAAAACAACAGTGGTGTTTGGTGTTGGTAATCCTTCATTATCAAGGAAATATTCACCTTTGAAAATTAATACACCATCGCGCTCTTCTACAGAAGTTGCACGCATCCCGTCAATATAAGACTCTTGATCTTGAATGATTTGGTTAGCAATCATTAGTAAATCAGTTGATGAAATTGGTTTTTTATCACTCATAGTAAAGTCTCAAACAATCGAATAGCCTGCATAGTCTATTTAACTTAATTGAATAAAACAAATAAACAAAAGTGTAGAGTGTTTATTATTTAATCAATATTAAGGTTTGTTTTGTTTTAATGTCTTTAATTGTGTGACCAAAGACATAAAAAATTTTTTTACGCTAGTCAGTGATATTAGATAAATGGTAATGATCTGCGTAAATTCATACCCAATTTATTTTGTGGTAGCGAATTGCTTTTGTAAAACAACATTATTATTCGACTATATCGTTTTAAATCAAACTGTTATTTGATAGTTTGTTACATTGCATTTACGTTACACATTTTGTTAACAATTGGGGAAGGTGCAACCAAACAGACAGATTTCGTTAAAAAGCAGTTGACCTTCTTGTATTCTAGCCCAATATGTAAATAGAATTTTACGTAGCGGCAATGAAATTTTTCATTGCAAAAATGTTTGATTACGAAAAAGATCATAGGCAATCATATTAATTCACTGCTCCTATCTTTTTATGATTAGTGACTTAATGAGATTGGTTGAATGTTGCTGAATTACTCCGTAATACAGTAGCAATTTTTTATTTTTATATTTAGCGAGCACGAGGACGTAATAGAGTCATTATGGGTAAATCTCTCGTTATCGTGGAGTCCCCCGCCAAGGCTAAAACGATTAATAAGTACTTGGGTAAGGATTTCATTGTTAAGTCAAGTGTTGGTCACGTTCGTGATTTACCAACAGGTGCACGTAGTAATGGCAAGAAAGCCGCGGCAACATCGACCAAAGGGTTGAGTGTTGAAGAAAAAGCACGCATCAAGCAAAAGAAAGACCGTAAAGCGCTGATCAGTAAAATGGGGGTTGATCCTTATGATGATTGGAACGCGCATTACGAAGTGCTTCCGGGTAAAGAAAAAGTCGTTAGTGAATTACAAAAACTAGCAGCAGATGCTGACTATGTTTATCTCGCAACCGATTTGGACCGCGAAGGAGAAGCCATTGCGTGGCACCTTCGTGAGATCATCGGTGGCGATGATGCACGCTATAAGCGCGTTGTGTTCAACGAAATTACGAAGAATGCAATTCAGCAGGCCTTTGAAGAGCCTGGTGAACTTAATATTGATGGTGTAAACGCACAGCAAGCACGTCGTTTCTTAGACCGTGTTGTTGGCTTTATGGTTTCACCATTATTGTGGAAAAAAGTCGCTCGTGGTTTATCTGCAGGTCGTGTTCAGTCTGTAGCGGTGAAATTAATCGTTGAACGTGAACGCGAAATTAATGCTTTTGATCCTGAAGAGTTTTGGGATATCCACGCTGACACACTAACAGTTGGTAAAGATGCGTTACGTTTAATGGTGGCTCAACAGGCGGGTAAAACATTCCGTCCTGTTAATGAAAAAGACACCATGGCTGCAAAAGCGTTACTTGAAAAAGCAGCGTACGAAGTGATTGATCGTGAAGATCGTCCAACTAGCAGTAAACCATCAGCGCCATACATTACCTCAACACTGCAACAAGCGGCGAGTACGCGCTTAGGTTATGGTGTTAAGCGTACAATGGGCTTAGCGCAACGTTTATATGAAGCGGGTCACATTACCTACATGCGTACTGACTCAACCAACCTTTCTAAAGAAGCGGTTGAATCAGCACGTGAGTTTATTGGTAGTGAGTATGGCGATGAATATTTGCCAAAAGCGGCCAATGTTTATGGCAGTAAGAAAAATGCCCAAGAAGCGCACGAAGCGATTCGTCCTTCTCATGTAGAAATGAAAGCTGAAAACCTTGAAGGTATGGAAGCTGATGCGGTTAAGTTATACGACTTAATTTGGCGTCAATTCGTATCATGTCAGATGGTGCCAGCGAAATACGATTCGAGCACGATTACGGTAAAAGCGGGTGACTTTAGCTTAAAAGCGAAAGGTCGTACGTTACGTTTTGCAGGTTGGACACTAGTACAGCGTCCATCGGGTAAAAATGAAGACACTACGCTGCCTATGGTTAACGTGGGCGACGTATTGAAACTAGAACAACTCGAGCCTAAGCAACACTTTACTAAGCCGCCAGCGCGCTTTACAGAAGCAGCATTGGTTAAAGAGCTAGAAAAGCGTGGCATTGGTCGACCATCAACTTACGCATCTATTATTTCAACGATTCAAGATCGTGGTTATGTGCGTGTTGATCAGCGTCGTTTTTATGCTGAGAAGATGGGTGAGATTGTTTCTGATCGCTTAGATGGTAGTTTCCCTGATTTGATGGATTTCGATTTTACTGCCCGTATGGAAGGTAATCTCGATAAAATCGCTGAAGGTGAGAAAAACTGGAAGAAAGTGCTTGATGAGTTCTTCTCTGATTTCACCACTGAGCTTGAAAAAGCTGAGCTTGATGAATCAGAAGGCGGCATGAAGCCTAACAATATCGTATTAACCGATATTGAATGTCCAACGTGTTCTCGCCCAATGGGTATTCGTACCGCATCAACGGGTGTATTCCTTGGTTGTTCAGGTTATGCGCTACCACCTAAAGAGCGTTGTAAAACAACGATCAATTTAGGTAACGAAGACGGCATTGTTAACGTTCTTGAAGAAGACGTTGAAACAGCGGCATTACGTGCCAAAAAACGTTGTCCGATTTGTAGTACCGCAATGGACGCCTACCTGATCGACAAAGATCGTAAACTACACGTTTGTGGTAATAACCCAAGCTGTGAAGGTTACATTGTTGAAAAAGGTGAGTTCAAGCTTAAAGGCTATGAAGGTCCTGTTATCGAATGTGACAAGTGTGGTTCTGATATGGAACTGAAAAACGGTCGCTTCGGTAAATACATGGGCTGTACTAACGAAAGCTGTAAGAATACGCGTAAGATCCTGAAAAATGGTGAAGTTGCGCCACCGAAAGAAGATCCAGTACATCTTCCAGAAATACCTTGCACGCAAGATACTGATGCTTACTTTGTACTTCGTGACGGTGCGTCTGGTTTGTTTATGGCAGCAAGTACGTTCCCTAAATCACGTGAAACACGTGCGCCGTTAGTGGAAGAGCTAGTACGCTTTAAAGATCGTCTATCGCCTAAGTTTACTTACCTAACTGAAGCGCCAGTGGCCGATCCAGATGGTCTACCAACTGTGGTTCGTTTTGCTCGTAAGAGTAAAGAAAACTACGTGCGTTCTGAGATTGACGGTAAGCCTTCAGGTTGGACTGCACTTTACGTCGATGGTAAGTGGGAAATCACGGACAAGCGTAAAAAACCAAAGAAAGAGAAAGCAGAAAAAGAGACAAAGTAATCTTTATTTCTCGCTAATAAAAACGCCATCAGTGAAAGCTGATGGCGTTTTTGTTTTTAGCGAACAAAACATCAAATAGTGGTGATGAGTGTAAATATAAGCTTATTCAGGTACGCCACTATGGAAACGGAAAGTGTTATCAGGCGCTTGAATGAGCTCTGCTTCTTTTGCGCCAATCGCATTGACACGCTCATTGATATCCTGACCCGCAATTTTTTCAGCAAGCGTTAAATAATCTTGATAATGGCGAGCTTCTGAGCGTAATAGCGAGATATAAAACTTTTTGAGTTCAGGATCTAAATAAGGCGCTAATTTGGCAAAACGTTCACAAGAGCGCGCTTCAATGTAAGCACCAACGATGAGCTTATCGATTAATGTTGCTGGTTCATGGGTACGTACTGCTTTCATTAAACCTTTGGCGTAACGCCCCGCATGCAAGTTAGAGTAGGGAATATCACGGTTTTCCATGATCTCTAACACTTGCTCAAAATGGTGAAATTCTTCTTTAATTAAGCGCACCATTTTTTCAATCAGTTCTTCACCATAAGGAAAGTCAGGACGCGCGATCAATGGTGCAGACAAGCCATTTTTTTTGCTATGAAATAGCGCAGTAGAGCGATTTGCACCGCCATAAACGAAATCTTCATAAGGCTTTGCCCATGCAAGTAGTACTTCACCACTGGCTTTATCAACTGCGTATTTACGTACCATGAACATCGCCGTTTGGCTGGCTTTTAGTTCACAGTTACAGTGATCGACTAACAATGCCGTTAGGTTTTCTGGTTTACGTGCCTCTTCAATCCAGCTATCAGGCGTTTCACATTGAAGAAATTGTTTAATGGGCGTTAGTAGCTCATTGATCATCTGTTGTGTGTTATCCATAAGGCGTATCTTTTTATTGTTATAAGACGTAAAAAAAGGCCGCTACTGCGACCTTGGTAGATGAAGCTATTTTAAGCCAAAGTAAATCAAATCACCATTTACGCTTTGGCTGGAATAAGACATCGAGATCGTCTTGGTCTTTATCGAGCTGTTGTTGACGTTCTTGCTCATAGTTCATTGATTGCTTGTTATCAATTTCATCAAGCATCAGCTGCAGTTTTTCTCGTGCTTGGTTAGCATAGTTGTCATTTTTAGCTGAAAGTACATCAATGCCTTTTTTAAGTAATTGCTTTGCTGTACCAATTTGTCCTTTAATTCGTGCTTCATTCGCGCGCTTAACGACATTTTCAATATTAATACGCAGTTGAATCGACTCTAAACGGGCATTCTCATTAACAAATGCCTGAGTACCCATACGTCCCTTACTGTGCTCACTTTTGATCACTGTCTTCAAACGTTTGACAAGCTGTAGCATACCAATCGCTTGTTTGTCCGTATTCGGCACTTTAAAAGGGGTAATGTCGGCATTACTGTAGTTAGCTTCTAAATGGGTAATTTGCTCGCTGACATTTTTTATACGGTGAGTCAAAGAGCGATCATTAGGGGATGCTTCAGACATTTGTTGTAAAGCATCAACAATACGTTGGTTTAAGCAGACCAATAATTCTTTGCTGTAAGGCAGATGATGCGCATTACCGATTAACTCTTCAGTCGCATCAATAATCGCAATATGCTTAGCCAATTCTTGTTGCTTGATCGACTCTAAACGCTGGCGATATTGAATAATAACGTTGTAGCCAACAATAAGCGCAAGTAACAGACCAACAAGGCCTATAACTAAAGGAATACTCATAAGATATATCTATCTTCCATGCATTAATCTTGAATATTGCAGGATACACTATCTCTAAAAAACAGCCTAGTGAGATGATTATTAAATAGGAGCTTTGTTCAAATCGATATGTAATTTGTGCTGTGCGGCAAATTTAGGCGTAACAAAATTTCCCGAAAGTTGCTTATTATGTGTGCTTGTTGAAATGTTGAGATATTTTACCGGTCTTGATTTATTGTCAAAACATTGAGTTAGGTAACTAAAAAACAAACAAATGCTATGAAATTAACTGGTTTCAATATATAAAATGTTAATTACATGGTTGCATTCTTATACCTGTCTCATTAAATACCATAAGGGCTTGATGGATGTGGTGTGAAAGGTAACGGATTATTGAGTAGGCAGGCGGTACCATGAAATTACAACAGCTACGCTATATTGTTGAGGTGGTTAATCACAACCTTAACGTTTCATCGACGGCTGAGAGTTTATATACTTCTCAGCCCGGTATTAGTAAACAAGTTCGATTGCTCGAAGATGAACTTGGCATTCAGATTTTCGAACGAAGTGGTAAGCATTTAACCCAAGTAACACCTGCTGGTGAAGAAATTGTTCGTATTTCACGTGATATTCTATCAAGAGTGGAAAGCATCAAAGCGGTAGCCGGTGAACATACTCACCCTGAAATGGGAACGCTAAACATTGCGACAACCCATACCCAAGCACGCTATGCTTTGCCATCGGTGATTCAAGGTTTTACAGCACGATACCCGAAAGTATCATTACATATGCATCAAGGAACGCCATCTCAAATTGCTGATGCCGTTGGTAAAGGTCGTTCAGATTTTGCGATTGCGACAGAAGCTCTGCATTTATATCAAGATATGATCATGTTGCCATGTTATCACTGGAATCGTTCAATCGTGGTTCGTAGTGATCATCCATTAGCAACCAAAACAAATATTACTATTCACGATTTAGCCGCTTATTCTCTTGTGACGTATGTTTTTGGTTTTACTGGACGCTCAGAGCTTGATAGTGCGTTTAATCGTTCAGGCTTGACGCCTAAGATTGTATTTACGGCAACAGATGCGGATGTCATTAAAACTTACGTACGTTTAGGCATTGGTGTTGGTGTCATCGCCAGCATGGCAATGGACCCTGAAACAGATAAAGATTTAGTTGCCATTGATGCCAGTCATATTTTTGAAGCGAGTACGACCAAGATAGGCTTTAAGAAAGGTACATTCTTGCGTACCTATATGTATGACTTTATGGAACGTTTTGCACCTCACTTGACACGTAATGTGGTTGATCAAGCAATAGCATTAAAGACTAATGGTGAAATTGAAGCAATGTTTGCTTCTTTTGACTTACCAGTAAGATAACTTTTTTGTTATCTATTTTTAAAACCGCCACTCTTGGCGGTTTTGTTGTTTATGGGAAGGCGTATTTAGGTATACACTAACGCCCCTTGTTTTTATGTACCTTGAAGTTGTTACTTTATGACTTGCTATGCCAACACTTTTCACCAATTAGATACGTTATTGACGAAAAATAGACAATATTGGCAGTTTGTTCCTTTTGCTGATGAGGGGTTTACATGGCAACAGCAACACCCTGAATTTTGTCAATGGTTACAGTTTATTGATGATCAAAGTTTGCAGCAGTTAAATCAAGATCATGACGCACTATTAGCAGCGTTTGACCCCTGGATCCCTGATGCCAAAATTTTAGCGGATTTAGCGAAAACGCCGTCGTTATTAAAAACAGAATATGCGTACCCTAAAAATTTTGATACAGGTATTCCTGGGCGTAAATGGCAACAAATCACCGCATTTAATCATGTATTGCCACGCCTGAATGTACCGTGGCTTGAATGGTGCGCGGGAAAAGGCTTTCTAGGGCGCGTATTATCAATTACCCACCAACAGCCTGTCACTAGTTTAGAATGGCAACCGCAATTATGTGTAGATGGTGAAGCTGCGGCGAAACAATTGGGCTTAGATATCCATTTTGTTCAAGGCGATGCGTTTGATGTAAGCAGCCAGCAATATATTAAAGAGCAGCAACATGCTGTTGCACTGCATGCATGTGGTGACTTGCATGTGTCGCTCATAAAACAAGTTGTGGCAAAAAAAGGAAAGGCGGTGAGCCTATCTCCGTGTTGCTATCACTTGATCCAAGATTCACATTATCAGCCGTTATCAACGGTTGCAAAATCGAGCCAGCTACAGTTATCTAAGCATGACTTACGTTTACCGTTGCAAGAGACAGTAACGGCTGGAAATCGCGTTAAGCAACTTCGGTTTGTTGAGGTTAGTTTTCGGTTAGGGTTTGATTTATTACAGCGAAAAATTAATCAATCTAGTACTTACTTACCTGTCCCTAATGTACAAAAAGCGTTATTAGGTGAAGGTTTTAAATCTTTTTGTTGTTGGGCTGCAGATCAGAAAGGGATTGTATTACCCGCTAACATTGACTTCGATTATTGGCAGCAACAGGGCGAACAACGTTTTGCGATAACAGAGCGGATGGAGCTAGTCCGTCAATTGTTTCGTCGACCATTAGAATTATGGTTAGTGCTTGATCGTGTTTGCTATCTTGAAGAATTTGGCTATGACGTATCGTTAGGGACATTCTGCGAAAAACAAATGACACCAAGAAATTTATTGATTCACGCAGAACGTTGCTAATGTTTTATGGGCAATATAATACCACCGTGAAATCACGGTGGTATTACTGATATTAGTGAGGCTGAGTTTGTTTTTTCGTCAGTAGAGTCGAAAGAATTCCCTTCTCTAATTCGCTAACAGAGAGGGGCTTATTAAAGTAATAGCCTTGGCAATAATTGAAATTACAGCTTTGGATATATTCTAGCTGCTCTTTCGTTTCAACCCCTTCAGCGACCACTTTAAGATTGAGCTTATTACAAATGGCTTTTGTTGCTTCAACGATTGCTTTCCCACTGTCGTGCTCATTTTGAACAAAACTTTGATCTAGTTTAACAGTACTGATTGGAAGGTTTTGCAATTGTG
Source organism: Photobacterium sp. GB-56 (assembly GCF_003026105.1). Classification (GTDB taxonomy): domain Bacteria; phylum Pseudomonadota; class Gammaproteobacteria; order Enterobacterales; family Vibrionaceae; genus Photobacterium. Next base: position 423,219 of record NZ_PYNW01000001.1, read on the forward strand.
ATAACGATGAGTACCCAGTTCCAAAATCATCAAGATAAAGCTCAAAGCCCAGTGCAGCAATAGCCTCTAAACACGACATAGCCTCACTGAATTCTTGCAGCATGGCAGATTCTGTTATTTCTAAAGCTACTTGAGCTGGGTCTATATTATACTCTTCAATAATTAACTTTAGCTCATCTAAAAGAGACATTTTTAGTTGCGCACGAGATAAATTAATACTCATGATTAACTTGGTATCGTATTGTTGATTCCACTCTTCCAATTGTTTACAAGCGCTTCTCAGCACCCAAGAGCCAATAGGGATAATTTGCCCAGTTTCTTCTGCCAATGGAATAAATTCAGCAGGAGAGACATGACCTAAAGAGTCGTCATGCCAGCGAATAAGCGCTTCAAAACCTTTTAACAACATTGTATTAAGATCAATTATAGGTTGATAATACAATTCAAAGTCTTTAATTTCAAGTGCTTGAGATAAGTGATGGCGTAGTGCATTTTTACGATACAGCGTTTCTGCCAAATGAGGCTGGAAATGATAGCTACAGTTGCGACCATGCTTTTTAGCACAATGCATTGCCATGTCAGCTTGAGTAATTAAGGTTTCAAAACTATTGGCATCTTTAGGGTATTGCGCAGTACCGATACTGCATCCAATCGATATTTCACCAATATTTTTGATATAGAAAGGGCTGTTTAGTGCCGAAATTATCTCTTGGGTTAGTTGAACTAAATTAGGGATATATCGATCTTCAACTTGGATTATAAATTCATCACCACCAAAACGGGCGACAAGCCCTCGTCCTCTTATTGTATCTAATAACCTAATTGCAACTGCTCTTAATAACTTATCACCAATAGCGTGACCATAAGTATCGTTAATCAGTTTAAAGCTATCGAGATCAAGAAATAATAAATGGTACGGAAATGAAGAATGATGGCTAGCTTTTAGTGCCGTAGAAATACCGCGTCGATTCATCAGCCCAGTTAAAAAATCGTGCTCAGCATTATAACGTTCGCGCTGTAAATTTTCTTTTTCTTTAGAAATATTAACAACTTGAAGTAGGAGTTGAGATTTATCAGATAGCCATTTAGTTTCAATGTTAAACCAAATATGACTTTTTCCTGTCCAACATAATCGGCTATGTTTAAGGTTTAGGTTATTTTTTGCGTCAGATATCCATTGTTGGGCAATATCAATGTCGCCAACAAAGGATGCTAAGTTACTGAGATCTGAACCATAGTTTTTGGTAAACACGGTATTGGCACTCACCAAATTACCTTGCTCATTAAATAGCAGCGCTAGATTAGAGTAATCAGAAAAAGCAAGTTCACGTCGAATACTTGATTCATCACCAACCACTTCCACAAGCATTGCAATACGTTTATCAGGCAAATTGATACCAGAGAAAATGCAAAGCAAGTTTTTGCCTACCTTTCTTGGATCTAAATGCCACCAGGTTTTGATTGTTTTATTTTGTTTAAATGTTTCGCGGTACTCTTCTAATGTTGCTTCTACTGCGGCTGACATATCTTTGCCAAGATCGCGCGATCGAAGTTCGTCGTGAGAGGAAGACTCCCATAAAGGAAGTGCTTTGTCGTTAGCCCAAATGATTTGTTTGTGGTCAAAATCAAAAATCCAAATAGGACTTTGAAGATGATTAAAAGGCGAGTAAATATCCATCACCAATATCTTTTTAATTATTATGTGAGGTGATTTTAACTGACATACAAACAACAGAATATAAAATTTTCTATAAATACGTGATATTACTCCACAAAATTATGCTTTGCATGCAAGCTTTTGTATAACAAATAAGTCGCTTTTAGGCGGATTTAACTTATTGTAATAAAATGTTTTTACTGTTTAATTATATTCTTTAAATGAAAAGGAATAAGAAAGTAACAACATTACTTTCTTATTATCCAAGTTCATTTAGCGATTATCCAACAGCTGGAATTAAGCCGACCATTTGTAAGGCCTGCGCAGATATAATTAAAACACCCGCCATTGTCACAATAATTAAGCCAAAATTACCACCCTTCACTTTATAAGGTGAAATTTCATTAGATATATTATGCTTTTTTCTCTGAGATCTAACCATTGCGACAGGTAAAAATATCGCCAAAATAACTAAAGCAATGGCTGCGTATCCTAGCGCCATAATAAAGCCTTGTGGGTAAAAGATAGCAAAAGCAAGGGGAGGTAAGAAGGTGATCATGCCCGTTTGCATACGACCACTGGCATTACTTGAACGTTTCAAGCTATCAGCCATAAAGTCAAATAACCCTAAACTCACACCTAAAAAAGATGTTGCTAATGCAAGATCTGCGAAAATAGAGACAGATTGGCTCACCATAGGGTTATGGAGTAAATCGCTTAAACTCGCAATAAAACTGCCCAATGTTGTGCTTGCCATTAACTCTGGTTGGCTCATTACACCTTGACTTGCTAATTGCCATAAAACGTAGATAAAAAGAGGCAGTGCTGAGCCAATAATCATGACTTTCTTTAACGTTTTTATATCAATGCCTATGTAACGCACGATCGATGGAATACTGCCGTGGAAACCAAAAGAGGTAAAAACAACAGGTAATGCTGATAAAATTAAGCCTTTTTGTACTGGCATTTCAACAAGGTGTTGTCCTTCAACATGCGGAACTAATAACCCCAGCATGACAGCTAGCGCAATAATTTTTGCAGCAAAAAGTAAGCGGTTTACTAAATCAACAGTATGAGTGCCAACAGAAACTATCGCGGCAATTAAAAGTGTAAATAATAATGCGCCTAATTGTGGCGGAATGGATGTATTAAACCAGCCACTTAACTTCTCACTTAACTGACCACCACCACCTGCAATGTAGGCTGCACATAAAGAATAAAGCAGAAAGATCATGGCAAAATTAGCAATGATTTGTCCTTTGCGACCAAGAAGTTGTTGAGCCAAAGTATTTAATGTCGCATTGGTATCTGAATGTTGATGAACTTCAATCATCAATAAAGCGGTGTAAGTCATTAGTGCCCACATGCCGAACATGGCAACTAATGCGGTGGTAAACCCAAGTCCAGCAGAAGCGAGAGGAAGGGCTAACATTCCAGCACCAATAGTTGTACCAGCAATAATAAGCATACTGCCGAGTGTTTTATTTAAAGCCATTTGTGTTGCTCCCAGAGGTAAATAATTAGATCGGGAGGTGGTCGTTATTGATCACCTATCGTTGCTCACTATGAAAATAGAGGCCACAGAGGCGTATCGAGATGAGTGTAAAGTTTTGATTACATCTTGATAATAGCCACTGTGGCTATCGATAGGTATGTGCTGTCGAGGTATACTTCATTAAATTTGCTCTAACTGTTCTTTACTAGTGGATGTGTTGATTTTAATAGCGTATTTCACTACAAGGTCACATTAACGATAGATATCTCTTCTGTCAACATTAGTTTAATGAATGTAAATAAATATTTACACTGATTGGTGTGGAGATTAATTGTGTGATTTATGAAAGGAAGGCTGTATAACAAATGATCTAAAGCATAGACTAATAACAATCAATATTCGGTGGATGATGCAGAGGGATAGGATGCTTGAAATTACAATGATAAGTACCGGTGAAGAGGTCTTACTGGGTGATATAACAGATACTAATGCAACGTGGTTATCTCGTCTTTTTTTTCAACATGGCTTTCCAATGACACGTCGAATAACTGTTGGTGATCATTGTGAGCGAATAGCAAAAGAAATTGAGTCATGCAGTTTTAATAGCGATATTGTTATTGTTAATGGTGGACTAGGGCCTACAAGTGATGATTTAAGTGCTGCCGCGGCGGCAATGGCTGCTGATGTTGGCTTGGAGCAATCTGAGCATTGGGTTTCGGAGATGAAAGCAAAATATAAAAAGCTAAATCGAGAAATGCCTGTGGCTAATTTGAAGCAAGCAATGCTACCTGAAGGGGCTGAATTAATCGATAACCCTGTTGGCACTGCCTGTGGCTTTTCAATTAAATTAAATCGTGCTTGGATATGTTTTACTCCAGGCGTTCCCAGTGAATTTAAGTTTATGGTTAAAGAGAAAATACTGCCATATTTACAATTACACTATCCTCAGATCCAATCGTTGCACTGTCATCGATTATTTACCTATGGTTTGTCAGAGTCCGGAATAAGTGACACCTTGAAGCATATCGTTTTACCGCACGGTTATGAATTGGGGTACCGTTCTTCATTACCCTTTATTGAGGTGAAACTATTCGCACCATCAAATGATCGCTATGCACTAGAACTATTAAATAAAATGGAACGATTGCTAGGCGATAACATTGTGGGAAAAAATTTGAGCTTACTTGATAACCTTGAATATCTCATTGAAAAAAAGCAGAAAAAAATGGGTTTGTCGGAGTGTTCAACAGGCGGTTTTGTAGTCAATTGGCTTAATCAAAAATGTAAGTTAAGCGAATACATTGTATCTGCCACCGTCAACCATAATGCTATGAAAGAAGAGAACAGTTTAGAAACGTTAGTGAGTGAAATAGATAAGCAACTGTCTCTCATTTATAGCCACTCAAAGGTTGATATTGGCTTATATTCTGGCGCTATAGTAGAAGATTGTTTTACTGTAGGGATAATCACTTTGGAAGGTCGGTGGATCCAACAATTACAGTTTAAGCGTGAATACACATATAACGATCAACGCGCGATTATTGCCACAGTGCTTCTTGATATGCTTCGTCGTCAACTGGAAGGGATTAACGTTTTTGGTCACTATGAATCGTTAAATAGAAGATTGAAAAAACATAGTCTATAACTGCTAGGTTAACCTATATTACAGTTTATGAATCATAGCGTTGACAAGTAAAATGCAAGCATAATATTGGCATAGATTATAAAGATTGCGCCTTATTTTGAATGCTGTATTATTAGGTTGTATTAAGAGAAAATAATTGCAAATCAGTATCCTATCTTTCTGATAGTGAAGTTAACTGAGTAACATATTTCGTTGCTATGGTTATGATTTGAAAATCGCAAAGGATAGAAGATAAATGACTTTTAAATTAAAAAAGCTAGCGTTAGCCACTTCAGTTGTACTTTCTGCATTCATGCTACAAGCTTGTAATGATGCTGACACTGCGGCAAATCACAACCAGCAGCAAACAGAATCAACGGCTAAAACAGAGAAAGCTGAGATGAAATCATTAGATGTTAATGTTATTTACCTTGATCGCCGTATGCTACCACCAGGTGCTGTGTTAAAAGTTGCATTAGAAGATGTGTCTCTTGCTGATGCGCCCTCAACGACAATTACAAGTGAATCAATGGACGTTGCCGGTGCGCCGCCATACCCTGTAGCACTTCAATATGACGCTGCGAAAATTCAAAATAATCATCGCTATAGCTTACGTGCAACCATTAAGGTTGGTGATAAGCTAGTCATGACTTCAACAACAAGCATTGACCCATTTGCAGCAGACGTAAAACAGCCTATAGAGATTAAATTAGACCGTGTTGCTCATCAGCCAAATGAAACAACAGAGAATACTCCGTTAGTTGGTCATAAATGGGATTTAGTGACGCTTGAAGGTGAAACTGTAAAACCTGGTGCTGGTGGTAATGTGGCATTTATCCAATTTGATATGGATAATAAATCGGCTCATGGTTTTTCTGGCTGTAATAACTTCCAAGGCTCATTTGAAACATCTAATGGCACATTAACGATGGGGCCTGCAGCTGCAACACGTAAAATGTGTATGGATGGTATGGAGCTAGAAAAGTCATTTTTAGAAACTATGCCTAGTTTTGCAAGCTATGTAATTGTTGATAATGTACTTACAGTGAAAGATAAGCAAGGAAATCAGGTTGCGACCTTTAAAAATGGTAAGTAAGACTTAATATAATAAATATTAAAACTTAATAGATTGATAGAGCGCGTAAATTGTAATTACTAATTACATTTACGCGCTTTTTTATTATGTGATATAAATCACCGTCACATATCCTAAATAAGACTGTAATAAAAACTTATTATTTTTTTTAGGCATTCTAAGAATATACATCTATTCTATTATTATGTTTATTTGTACTACCTTAAATTTACTCATTACTAATTAAAGGATTATATAAATAATTTAAACTTAAATTTTAATATAATTAATAACTTAGAAGGTTGATTATTTTATGAGTTCTACCAGTAACAAAATGGGGTTAATGGGTTTAACAACCATTGTCACCGTTAATATGATGGGATCCGGGATAATATTATTACCATCAAGTCTTGCTGTAACAGGAGGTATAGCCCTATTAGCATGGGTTGTTACAGCATTAGGTGCACTTGCAATTGCTTATGCTTTTGCAAAGTGTGGAATGTATTGTACGGATGATGGCGGGATGTCCGCATATGCTGAAAAAGCACATGGTAAATCCAGTTTTTTTATTGCTTCTTATACTTACTATGTGTGTTTAGTTATTAGTGCGGTTGCGATTGCTGTATCGTGTGTCGGGTATTTAGAGTATTTTATCCCGTGGTTAAAAGAGACTCCAATTCATACTTTTTTTGGAGTTATTGCTATTTTAATTATCACTATGTTTGCCAATGCTAGAGGTGCAAGAATAACAGGGCGAATATCTACAGTTACTGTATGGGGGATCATAATTCCCGTACTTGGTTTATCACTTATTGGTTGGTTCTGGTTCGACCCGAAAATTTTCTCGGAAGCTTGGAACCCGCATGGTGTCTCGGTCGGTAGTGCTGTTTATTCTGGTATGGCGTTAACGCTGTGGGCTTTCTTAGGAATAGAATCAGCAGGGGCTAACTCAGGTACTGTTGAAAACCCTAAACGTAATGTGCCTCTTGCCTGTATGCTCGCCACCGTTTTTTCTGCAGCAACATATATTGCGTCTACAACTGTTATTCAAGGTATTATTCCTAACGATATTTTAGCTAAATCAGATTCCCCTTTTGGTCTTGTTTTTGCTCAGATGTTTAACCCATTCGTTGGGGAGATTATTACTGCAATGGCAATTCTGGCCTGTGTTGGTTCACTGCTTGGTTGGCAGTTCACCAATGCCCAAGTCTCGAAAGTTGCTGCTGATATGCGATTATTTCCAAAGATTTTCTCTGATGTAAATAAGCATGATGCGCCGTTTAAAGGCATGATGATTATGCTAGCTTTAGAATTATCGCTGGCTGTGATGACTATTTCCCCAACCTTATTAAAACAATTTAACGTCTTGGTTAATTTAGCCGTGTTTATCAATATGGTGCCATATATTCTATCACTTACAGCTCTTGGTATAATTATGAAGCAGGCTAATGTAAGTCAGAAAGAATATAACACGGGCATATTAGTCGGATCTGTTGCTGTTATTTACAGTATTTATGGTGCGTACTCTACAGGTGAGGAAGCCGTATTCTATGGCGCCGTTATTACATTATTTGGTTATTTCTTCTATGGGTTCATCGCTAGCCGAGATGCAGTTCCTAATAAAACATAAATGTTGGCATTTAATTTATAAACACAAATGATCTATCGAAATAAATTTTATTATAACAGGACCAGAATATGCTTAATTACGGAAAACATAAGAGAGTTTTAATTTTTGATAACTCGCAAAAAACTGGGGTTATTGCGAATGCAATTGATCGTTTAGTCGAACAATTTAAAAATGAATCGATTACCGTTCTTAGCGCCTCTTCTTATGATGATTGTTATTCTATTCTAAATGTTAATTTAGCAATTGATTGCTTAATGCTGACCTCAAGTATGACAGGGCAGCAACAAGAAGAAAACGATATGTTCTTTTCGTTGATTGAAAAATTAAATCAACGCCAAGAAGGGGTTCCCGTATTTTTACTGGCAGAAAGAAAAAAAGTGACCTTGACTATTAACCGCGAGTTAATGTCTCAGGTTGATGAGTTTGCGTGGATATTAGAAGATACGGCTGACTTTATTGCTGGTCGTGCCATAGCGGCGATGGAACGTTATCGAGAGCAATTACTGCCGCCACTCGCATCTGCGATGATGAAATATGATGATATTCATGAGTATTCTTGGGCCGCACCTGGACACCAAGGTGGTGTCGGTTTCCGTAAAACACCGGCGGGTCAACGATTCTATAACTATTATGGGGAAGGTCTATTCCGCTCTGATATGGGGATCGAGCGAGGTTCTTTAGGCTCGTTATTGGATCATACGGGAGCGTTTGGTGAGAGTGAAGAATACGCGGCAAAAGTTTTTGGTGCAGATAAATCCTATTCTTTAGTCACTGGTACATCAGGTGCAAACCGTACCATTATGCAAATTTGTATGCGTGAAAATACTCTCGCTATCTGTGATCGAAACTGTCATAAATCTATTGAGCAGGGATTAATGCTTACTGGTGCATTACCGGTCTACATGGTACCAACTCGAAATCGTTACGGTATTATTGGTCCTATTTATCCAGATCAAATGTCGCCAGAAGGTTTAAAGAAATCAGCAGAAAGTAGCGAACTCACGAAAGCTAAAGCCGGAACACAAGCAACTTATGCAGTGGTGACAAACTGTACTTATGATGGTTTGTGTTATAACGCTAAGCGTGCGCAAGATATATTAGCAGAAAGTAGTAATCGTATTCACTTTGATGAAGCCTGGTATGGCTATGCGCGTTTTAATCCTATTTATACCGATCACTTTGCGATGCGTGGTGAGCCAATAGAAGATCCTGATGCACCAACAGTGTTCGCGACACACTCAACGCATAAATTATTAAACGCATTGTCACAGGCGTCATGGATCCATGTACGCTATGGTAAAGATCATATTAATTTTGAGCGTTTTAATCAGTCTTACATGATGCATGCAACAACATCACCGTTATATGCAATTAGTGCATCTAACGATATCGCTGTATCACAAATGGATGGTCCTCGAGGTCAATCTTTAACTCATGAAGTAATTAAAGAAGCGATTGATTATCGTCAGGCGATGGGGCGTTTACATAAAGAATTTGCTGCTGATGGTGAGTGGTTCTTCAAACCATGGAATGCAGAAACGATCACTGATCCTGATACGGGTAAAGTCTATGATTTTGAAGATGCGCCGGCAGAGCTTTTAGCAACGCATCAAGATTTCTGGGTGATGAAGCCTGGTGATAAATGGCATGGGTTTGAAGATATGCCTGCTGATTGGTGTATGCTCGATCCAATTAAAGTCAGCATCTTAGCACCTGGTATGGGAGATGATGGTAAGTTATTGGATACAGGTGTACCTGCAGCGTTGGTTACACAATACCTTACTCGATTTGGCATAGTGCCAACTCGAACGACAGACTTCCAAGTTATGTTCTTATTCTCAATGGGGATCACTAAAGGTAAGTGGGCAACGCTTGTTAATACCTTATTGAGCTTTAAAACACACTACGATAATAATACGCCACTGAAAAATGCTTTACCGGATCTTGTTGCTGCTCATCCTGATGTGTATGGGCATTTAGGCTTAAAAGATCTTGGTGATAAGATGTTTGGCTATTTGAAACAACATACGCCATCGGAAATGCTAAATGCGGCTTATTCAACCTTACCTAAGGCTGATATTACGCCACGCGCTGCGTTTGAAGCGATAGTTGATGATAATGTTGAAATGGTACCTTCTGATAAGCTACAAGGTCGTATTGCGGCCAATGCGGTTATCCCATATCCACCGGGTATTCCAATGTTGATGTCAGGTGAGAACTTTGGTGATGATAGTAGCCCGCAGATTGGTTACCTTCATAGCCTTGAAGTATGGGACAAAGAATTCCCAGGCTTTGAGCATGAGACAGAAGGGACAGAAGTTGAAGACGGTGTTTACCACGTAATGTGTGTGAAAAATAAGTAACGTGATTAAGCACTAAAAGAAAAGGTAGCTCTATATTATTGAGCTACCTTTTTTGTTGTTTCTTGCTTTGTTGTAACTTGGTAATCAAATTCTATTTCGACATCTGATTTAGGGACTGACCGACAGGTTAATATTTCATTTGGTGCAATAAAAGCGAGTGCGTCATGTTGATCAACAGCACCTTGTTTTAACTTACAACGGCAAGCACCACACATACCATTTCGACACTGGTATTCAGGTTGAATCCCCGCTTGCTCTAGTTGCTTGAGTAAAGGCTCATGGGTATTTCCATGAACCTTCACACCATTAACCTTAATGGTTAATTGACTCATAGTTCGAAGTCACCAAGATCATCAGCACTTACATCGTTGTCAATTTGACCCACAAGGTATGAACTGATCTCAGCTTCTTGTGGTGCAACTTGTACGTTGTCAGAAGATAACCAAGAATTAATCCATGGAATTGGGTTTTGTGTTGCGCCTTCATAGGCTGGGCGTAAACCCACAGCAACCATGCGTAAATTGGTAATATATTCTACATACTGACACAAGATTTGCTTATTTAAGCCTATCATTGAACCATCTTTAAATAGATAGTCCGCCCATTCCTTTTCTTGTTCTGCTGCTGCTTTGAAAAGATCAAAGCAATCTTGCTCACACTCTGCAGCAATTTCGACCATTTCAGGATCGTCATGACCATTACGTAGTAAGTTCAGAATGTGCTGGGTGCCAGTTAGGTGCAACGCCTCATCACGTGCAATTAGCTTGATGATTTTTGCATTACCTTCCATTAGTTCGCGTTCAGCGAAAGCAAATGAACATGCGAAGCTTACGTAGAAACGAATCGCTTCTAGTGCGTTCACAGACATTAGACATAGGTATAGCTTTTTCTTAAGTTCACGAAGGCTAACTGTGAATGGAACACCGTTAGCAGAATGATTACCTTCACCAAAGCGGTGGTAGTCATTCGTAGCAGTAATTAGATCATCATAGTATCTAGAAATATCACCAGCACGTTTAATAATATGCTCATTCTCGACGATATCGTCAAAAACCACTGAAGGGTTGTTAACGATATTGCGGATAATATGCGTATAAGAACGTGAGTGAATTGTTTCAGAGAACGACCAAGTTTCAATCCATGTTTCTAATTCAGGAAGAGAAACAATCGGTAATAGTGCCACGTTAGGACTACGGCCTTGAATCGAATCAAGTAATGTTTGGTATTTTAGATTACTAATGAAAATATGCTTTTCATGATCTGGCAGGTTGTTGTAATTAATACGATCGCCAGAAACGTCCACTTCTTCTGGACGCCAGAAAAATGATAATTGTTTTTCGATAAGTTTTTCGAAAATTTCAAATTTTTGTTGATCGTAGCGAGCAACATTCACAGATTGACCAAAGAACATAGGCTCTTTTAATTGATCATTACGTGTTTGACAAAAAGTACTGTAAGCCATGATTTCCTCAAATCAAAGGGGAGCCATGAGGCTCCCATTTAATAATTAAATTTTACAACTGGTGCAATCGTCCGCTGCCATATCACCCTGACTATCAGAGGCACCATCACGAGTGTTATGGTAGTAAAGGGTTTTTACACCAAGTTTGTAAGCATTTAGTAGATCCTTAAGTAGCAGCTTCATTGGAACTTTACCGCCAGCTTGCTTACTTGGATCATAATTGGTGTTAGCCGAGATCGCTTGGTCGATAAATTTCTGCATGATACCCACAAGTTGTAGGTAACCATCGTTACTGCCGATATTCCATAGTAGCTCGTAGTTATCTTTGTACTTAGCGTAATCAGGAACAACTTGCTTCAGGATACCATCTTTTGACGCTTTAACTGAAACGAAACCTCGTGGTGGCTCAATACCATTTGTCGCATTAGAAATTTGCGACGATGTTTCTGATGGCATTAATGCCGATAGGGTTGAGTTACGTAGACCGTGTGTTTTGATCTCTTCACGTAATGTTTCCCAATCGTAGCGTAATTCAGCAGAACAAATATTATTGATATCTTTTTTATAGGTATCAATAGGTAGAATGCCTTGTGCATAGGTTGTCTCATTAAAGGCAGGGCAAGCACCTTGCTCTTTAGCCAGACTCACAGATGCTTTCAATAAGTAATATTGAATTGCTTCAAAGGCTTCGTGTGTCAGGTTATTTGCGCTGCCGTCAGAGTAACGCACACCATTTTTCGCTAAGTAGTAAGCAAAGTTAATCACACCCACACCTAATGTACGACGGTTCATCGTTGAACGACGCGCTGCTGGAAGTGGGTAATCTTGGTAATCCAATAACGCATCAAGCGCACGAACAGTTAGCTCTGCTAGCTCTTCTAAATCATCAAGGCTATCAATAGCACCTAAGTTAAATGCAGACAGCGTACACAGTGCAATTTCACCGTTTTCATCTTCAACGTTGTTCAGTGGCTTAGTCGGCAGTGCGATTTCAAGACACAGGTTAGATTGACGAATAGGAGCAACCGCCGGATCAAATGGGCTGTGTGTATTACAGTGGTCAACGTTTTGGATGTAAATACGACCTGTTGACGCACGCTCTTGCATCAGTAGTGAGAACAAATCAATTGCCTTGATTGTTTCACGCTTAATGCTGCTATCTTGCTCATATTTTAGGTATAAACGCTCGAACTCGTCTTGATCAGCAAAGAATGCATCGTACATTCCTGGTACGTCAGAAGGAGAAAACAGAGAAATATTTTCGCCTTTGATCAAACGGGTGTACATAAGTTTGTTGATTTGAACGCCGTAATCCATATGACGAACACGGTTTTCTTCAACACCACGGTTATTTTTAAGCACTAACAGTGATTCAACTTCACGGTGCCAAATAGGGTAGAACAGTGTTGCTGCACCACCACGCACGCCGCCTTGAGAACAGCATTTAACAGCAGTCTGGAAGTATTTGTAAAATGGAATACAGCCTGTATGGAAAGCTTCACCACCACGAATTTCAGAGCCTAGTGCACGAATACGGCCAGCATTAATACCAATACCTGCACGCTGCGATACGTAACGAACAATAGAACTTGCCGTCGCATTGATAGAATCAAGGCTGTCATCACATTCAATCAGTACACAAGAGCTAAATTGACGTGTAGGCGTACGAACACCAGACATAATTGGTGTTGGTAGTGAAATTTTAAATAGTGATGATGCATCATAGAAACGCTTAATGTAATCAAGACGTGTTTCTTTTGGATACTTATTAAATAAAGCTGCTGCAATCAGGATGTATAGGAATTGGGCACTTTCAAAAATTTCACCTGATACACGGTTTTGAACAAGGTATTTACCTTCAAGCTGTTTAACCGCTGCGTATGAAAAGTTCATATCGCGCCAGTGATCGATAAAAGTATCCATCACTGCGAATTCTTCTGCGGTGTAATCTTCTAATAAGTGGCTGTCGTATTTACCTTTAGCTACAAGGTTTTTAACGTGCTCATATAGCTTTGGTGGCTCAAATTGACCGTACGCTTTTTTACGTAGATGGAAAATCGCCAAGCGTGCAGCAAGGTATTGGTAATCAGGAGTCTCTTCAGAGATTAAATCCGCCGCAGCTTTGATGATTGTTTCATGGATATCATCAGTACGGATACCATCGTAAAACTGGATATGAGACTTTAGTTCTACTTGAGATACAGAAACGTTTTCTAAACCTTCTGCAGCCCATTCAATTACGCGGTGGATTTTATCTAAATCGATATTTTCAGTACGGCCGTCGCGCTTGGTAACTGTTAGTTGTTGAGTCATTTTTAGTTAGTTTCCCAGTTTTCCTTGCATATGAGCTTTTTTTGCAACTTTCTATAAATAGATTAGCAAAGAATGTGATCTTTGATAAAAATTCTTGTAAGACAAAAACACTATATGTTGGGGTGTGCTGTCAAAGTGATTACAAGATAGTGGTGATTTCTTTTTTTTGCAAGATGACATTTTTTGACCAGCTGTGGATAAGATGGGGATTTTTATAAAAAAGTCAGTGCCTACTTACTTAACTCGCTAATGCCATCAATTAGATAGCAAATTGCAATATTGGATGATGAGATTTTAGTGAGAAAAAAAATATTTTTTTGTTGAAATTTAGTGGTTTTAGGAGTTCAAAAATTGTTGTGAGTGATATCAATAAATACTAAGTAACCCTTGATATGACAAGATATTTTTGAGTGACTATGTACACAGTTTATTGGTCTAATGTTATTGAGATGTTTATTGATAGAAGAGTTGAAATGCATAAGGTGGAATAACAAGAGCGGAGCTTCAACATTGAATACGCAATGTTGAAGCTAAAAGCGTCATTTATGTAGGTTAGCTTTGCTTTTGGGTGTGAACAATATAGTTCACATCAACATTGGAGCCTAAACTATAAGCATTTGTTAGAGGATTATAATGTAAACCGATAATATGACGCTCTTCTAATTCTGTTTTATCAATCATTGCTATTAATTCAGAAGGGCGAATGAACTTATTATGATCATGTGTTCCCTTGGGAACGATACGCATCACATGCTCAGCACCAACAATAGCAAAAAGGTAAGATTTGAGATTACGGTTTAAGGTTGAAAAGAAAACGTGGCCGCCCGGCTTAACCATTCTCGCACAGGCTGCAATTATTGATGCTGGATCAGGAACATGCTCTAGCATTTCCATGCATGTAATAACATCATAATATCCATGACGCTCATCAGCATGCTCTTCTGCTGTTGCTTGAATGTAGTCTAACTTTGTCCCTGTCTCTAATGCATGTAAACGAGCAACAGTTAATGGTTCTTTGCCCATATCGAGACCAGTTACTTCAGCACCTTCAATTGCCATACTTTCAGCTAAGATACCACCGCCACAACCGACATCGAGTACCTTTTTGCCAAAGAGACCATTAGCGTGATCAATAACGTAATTTAGACGAAGGGGATTAATTTGATGGAGAGGTTTAAATTCACCTTCTAGATCCCACCAGCGAGAGGCCATATCTTCAAATTTACTGATCTCTGCTGGATCAACATTTAGTGGTTTGCTCATTACATTGATGCCATTTTCCTTAATTGATACTGTGCATTATGCGAAATAATTGAATGGTTGCAAAGCGGTAAAATAAAGGGTGATTGATTCAGAAAAGAAATATCCAAACGAGATGTGTTTGGCTATTTGATTATGTATTGATAGCAAAACTAATCATTAAAGGAGGTTAAGGTGGCAGGAATAAGCTCTGGGCTCACAGAGCCACCAAGAAAAGTGAGTGTCGCGAGTATTGCCATTAATATGTATTTTCCAATGACTATTGATAGCCCAATTATATTTATTGCTGTACCCATCAGCGTATCCTCATACATCCATTAAGTAGGCGTATAATAAGATTTTTGACCTAAAATCTGCCTATCTATTGTATATTGTGTATATTGGCTTAGTAACCGCACTATTTTAATGGGTATTGGGGGCGTAAAAGTTGCGACAACTCTCAATCTTATGATTCATTAATCAATTGCAACGCATACAGTAAAAAATTAAGTTATCACTCTAGTTTTTACAAATCGTTACATATTCGGTAAGTTAAAATAGTTACATTATGATTTGAGTTGTTCTTCCAATAGTGTGTAATTTATAAACAGGTGCATATATTCAATTCACAATTGTGACATCGTTTATTTCTGTTTTATTTCATTTCCGCTAAATTACTCACAACATAAGTCGTGAAAGGTGTGCCTATTAGGGCTGTAATATGCTATATTCTTACGCCTTGCACGTATAAAAATACGACAGAAATTACCTGAGGGATATTGGCTCCATGAGCGATCTTGCAAAAGAGATCACGCCCATAAATATTGAAGATGAGCTGAAAAGCTCTTACCTCGACTATGCGATGTCAGTAATCGTTGGTCGTGCTCTTCCTGATGTGCGTGATGGCCTTAAGCCAGTACACCGCCGCGTTTTATTCGCGATGAATGTACTAGGCAATGACTGGAATAAAGCATATAAAAAATCTGCCCGTGTGGTAGGTGATGTTATCGGTAAATATCACCCACATGGTGATAGTGCTGTGTACGATACAATTGTACGTATGGCCCAACCATTCTCGTTGCGTTACATGCTCGTAGATGGTCAGGGTAACTTTGGTTCAATCGACGGCGATTCAGCCGCTGCGATGCGTTATACCGAAGTTCGTATGTCTAAAATCGCACATGAACTACTTGCTGATCTAGATAAAGAAACTGTGGATTATGTACCAAACTACGATGGTACAGAGCAAATCCCTGCAGTATTACCAACAAAGATCCCTAACCTATTGGTGAATGGCTCTTCTGGTATCGCTGTAGGTATGGCAACAAATATTCCGCCACACAATCTAGGTGAAGTGATCAATGGCTGTTTGGCTTACATCAATGATGAAGACATCACCATTGATCAGCTAATGGAATATATTCCAGGCCCAGATTTCCCGACAGCTGCAATGATCAGCGGTCGTAAAGGGATTATTGACGCTTATCATACTGGCCGCGGTAAAGTTTACATGCGTGCCAAAGCGGAGATTGAAGTTGAGAAGAATGGTAAAGAAACCATTGTTGTTCACGAAATTCCGTACCAAGTTAACAAGGCTCGCTTAATCGAGAAGATTGCAGAGCTTGTTAAAGATAAGAAAGTTGAAGGCATTAGTGCACTACGTGACGAATCTGATAAAGATGGTATGCGTATTGTTATTGAATGTAAGCGTGATGCTGTGGGTGAAGTTGTACTTAACAACCTTTATGCACAAACTCAGCTACAAACCACATTCGGCATCAACATGGTTGCACTGGATAACGGTCAGCCAAAAATCTTTAACTTAAAAGAAATGCTGAAGTGCTTCGTGAATCACCGCCGTGAGGTGGTAACACGTCGTACTATTTACGAATTGCGTAAAGCGCGTGATCGTGCACACATCCTTGAAGGTCTTGCTCTTGCTTTGGCTAACATTGATGAAATTATTGAGCTTATCCGCCGTGCACCAACACCTGCAGAAGCGAAAGCTGGTTTAATTGCACGTGGCTGGGATCTTGGTAATGTAGCAGCAATGCTTGAGCGTGCTGGTACAGATGCTGCACGTCCTGAGTGGCTGGAAGAGCAATTCGGTATTCGTGATAATCAGTACTACTTAACTGAACAGCAAGCACAAGCGATTCTTGATCTTCGTCTACACAAGCTAACAGGGCTTGAGCACGAGAAGATTTTAGAAGAGTACAAAGCACTGCTTGATGAAATCGCGGAACTAATGTACATCCTGTCAAGCTCTGAGCGCTTGATGGAAGTGATCCGTGAAGAGCTAGAGCTAGTTAAAGAGCAGTTTAACGATGAACGTCGTACTGAGATCACTGCTGCTAGCCACGACATCGATTTAGAAGATTTAATCACTCAAGAAGATGTTGTTGTAACGCTATCTCATGAAGGTTACGTTAAGTATCAAGTTTTAAGCGACTATGAAGCACAGCGTCGTGGTGGTAAAGGTAAAGCTGCAACGCGTATGAAGGAAGAAGACTTCATTGAGCGTCTGTTAGTTGCTAATACCCACGATACGATTTTATGTTTCTCTAGTCGTGGCCGTATGTACTGGCTGAAGGTATATCAATTACCATTAGCAAGCCGTACTGCACGCGGTAAGCCAATTGTGAACATTCTACCTCTTGAAGAAAATGAGCGTATTACCGCGATTCTTCCTGTACGTGAATACACAGAGGACAAGTTTGTCTTCATGGCAACCGCTGATGGTACAGTGAAGAAAACACCATTAACTGACTTTAGTCGTCCTCGTAGTGCCGGTATTATTGCCGTTAATCTACGTGAAGGTGACTCATTGATCGGTGTTGATGTTACTGACGGTGACTGCGATATCATGCTGTTCTCTGCATTTGGTAAAGTTGTTCGCTTCTACGAAAGTCCTGTGATTGATGCTGAAGGCAACGCGAAAGGCGGTGTTCGTGGCATGGGTCGTACAGCGGCAGGTGTTCGTGGTATTAAGTTAGCTGAAGGCGATAAAGTGATTTCACTTATTGTTCCTCATAACGATGGTGATGTACTAACAGTAACTGAAAATGGTTACGGTAAGCGTACAGAATTGGCTGAATACCCAGCGAAGAGCCGTGCAACACAAGGTGTTGTATCGATTAAAGTCTCTGAGCGTAATGGTAGCGTTGTTGGTGCTATTCAAGCAGAAGACGGCGATGAATTCATGATGATCACTAACGCTGGTACGCTAGTTCGTACTCGTGTTTCTGAAGTAAGTCGTGTTGGTCGTAACACTCAAGGTGTAACGCTTATTCGTACTTCTGAAGGCGAGAAAGTTGTTGGCCTTCAACGTATTGATGAACCAGAAGAAGAATTAATTGAAGATGCGGAATTAGTTGAAGGCGAAGCTGTAGAAAATGCACAGCAGCTGCCAGCAACTGATACCAGCTCTGATGATTCAACTGAACAAGAATAAGTTATCTTAACTTGTTGATGAGATGGCGATTACTCCTAGAGTAGTCGCCATTTTTTTATCTCGTATTTTGCTTTTATTAAGAATGTATCAATATAGTTATTAAAACGCTCAATACGTGAGTTTTTGAATAAATCTACGTTGTCGTATTCGAAATATTTCAGGAAAATTCAATTATTCCAAATATTCATCTGCGCATCATTTTTTTGTTGGTAGGCTTTTTGTACTTTGTTTATTCATCAAGCTAGCAATTTATAATAAAAACTTTTAAGTTGCTTAATAAAGGTGTAAAAACAAAGGATTGACATTTGCTGTCGTGGCAATGTTTTCTCTTATGTTGTTTTATAATGCTAAAAACGTTATGTGTTTGGTGTTATTAGCTTTATGAAGCAATAGGCATTTATTTTATTTCCCCAAGCAGGAGCAAAGTCAAAATTATGGATAAGGTTTATAACTTTTGCGCAGGACCCGCAATGATCCCCGCAGATGTTCTCGCTAAAGCTCAACAAGAATTGATTAACTGGAATGGTTTAGGTACTTCTGTGATGGAAGTCAGCCACCGTAGTAAAGAATTTCTTGCTGTTGCTGCACAATCAGAACAAGATTTACGCGATCTTTTGAATATTCCTGCTAACTACCATGTGCTGTTCTGCCATGGTGGTGCACGTGGACAGTTTGCCGCTGTACCGTTAAATTTATTGGGTGATGCAGAAACTGCTGATTATATGGATGGTGGCTTCTGGGCGCACAGTGCGATTGAAGAAGCAAAGAAATATTGCCAGCCAAATGCGATTGATATTACCTGTAAAAAAGACGGAAAAAAGGCAGTATTACCAGCTTCACAATGGCCACTCTCTGACGATGCGGCATTTGTGCATTTTTGTCCAAATGAAACGATTGATGGCATTGAAATCCGTGATTTACCTCAGACGGATAAACCCATTGTGGCTGATATGTCATCAACAATTTTATCACGTAAGATTGATGTATCAAAATACGGTGTAATTTACGCCGGTGCGCAAAAGAACATTGGCCCTGCTGGCTTAACGATTGTTATTGTACGTGATGATTTGCTTGGTAAAGCTAAATCTATTCTACCAAGTATTCTTGATTACACGGTTTTGGTAGAAAAAGAGTCAATGTTTAATACACCCCCAACATTTGCATGGTACTTAGCTGCTGAAGTCTTTAAATGGCTAAAAGCTGTTGGTGGGGTAGAAGCGATGGAAGAGCGTAATCTCGCTAAAGCTAAATTACTGTATGACTTTGTTGATCACTCTGACTTTTATATCAACGAAGTACACAGTGATAATCGTTCAATTATGAATGTGCCGTTTCAATTACAAAATGCTGAGTTGGATAACTTATTTTTAGAGCAAGCAGATTTGGCTGGTTTAAAAGCATTGAAAGGACATCGTGCAGTGGGGGGGATGCGTGCATCAATCTACAATGCGATGCCATTAGAAGGTGTTCAAGCATTAGTTGATTTTATGGCTAAATTTGAAAAAGAATACGCGTAAAATCAAATAAAATTAAAGCCATAGTAGTCGATATTATGGCTTTTTTTATTTTTATAATGTTTAAAAATAGTAGTGTAATGATATAAATAGAGACGCTAATTTCTGTTACTATTCTTAACAGTTTTATTATTGATGAAAAGCATTTCATATATATAATCGCGCGATTATCCCCCCTAGAATAGCTTTTATCGTTATGTGGAAAATGGCGTCAATTAAGTCATATTACAACAACTATATTAAAGATATATCGATTGTCTTTTTATTGTTATTGCCATTAACGATTTGTAACGCAATAACCATATTTGTTGGTCACTCCTTAAATATTGCAGGATTAACACAAGCTGCGAGTACGTTTTTCTATTTCTCAGATTTACTAATAGGTATTTATCCTATTACGTTGTGTATTATCACAAGCTATTACATTTCAACGAAACATGGTGTCAATGCTATGGTTGTTGTGCCGTATTCATTGCTTATGTACATTGCGATTTCGGTGCCTAATGATCTTGTTGCGGCAAATACAGGATTACCTAATAATCCTCTGATTGCGTTACTGACGGCTATTATTTCAGCAATCTGTTGCGTGTCGTTTCGTTTATTTCCACTTGATCCGTCTCGTTTAGATTTTGTGAAAACACTTTATATACAAGTGGCTCACTTTTTTGCTTTTCTATTGATGACACTTGCACTCGCAAAGTTAATGGAAAGTTTCCTCGCTTTTAGTACAGGTGCGAGCCAATTTATAACGTTAAATCCATTAACTTTTTTAGGCGGTCTTGCATACCAATTTATCTTGGGGTTATTGGGTGCTGTTGGTATTAATGGGCATAACTTTTTATTTCGCGCAAAGCAGCAACTTTTTGAAAACACACAATTAAACATTGCAGCATGGCAAGCTGGAGATGCACCGTTAAATGTCTTAGGGCAAGGTTTTTATGATGCATTTTTATCAATGGGGGGCTCTGGAAACACGATCAGCCTTTTGCTATGTATTTTATTGTTTTCAAAAGATCGTCGCCACATCACGTTAGCAATATCTGCGATACCATTAGTGATCTTTAATATTAATGAGTTATTACTGTTTGGTTTGCCTATTATATTTAATCCAATATTAATTGTGCCTTTTGTGTGTGTACCGTTAGCTAGTTTTGTTGTGGTTTATAGCGCGATATCATTAGGCTTGGTAAATCATGTTGGTACGATTGTTGACTGGATGACACCGCCATTGTTAAGTGGCTATATTGCGACCCAAAATAGTATTGGTGGCGTTGTTCTACAGTTTGTGGTGATAACACTTGGCGTGATGATTTATCGTCCGTTTTATTTGAATTATGTTGGGCGAAGTCGTCAAAATAACATGACGATGAGCCGACAGTCAGAATTAGAAAGCTCAACATTTAAAACCTTCTTAGGTGATATAAACCAAATGATGGGTAGTTATGTGAGTAAGCATGATATAAGCCGTCGGGTTAATCATATGCTTAATAACGGTGAGTTTTTGATGCATTATCAGCCACAGGTAAACGTAACTAATGCGACGAAATTATCTTTTGAGGCGCTAGTTCGTTATAAAGATAAAACGGGTAAACTAAATCCGCCAATCTTTATTAATGATTTTTATCAGCTTGGTGCAATTAAACAATTGGATCAGATGGTTATCGATCTCGTTTTAAATGATATGCAAAGTATGCCTCTAGCTAATGGCTGTAAAGTATCGGTGAATATTTCAGCTGAGAGTATTGCTGATCCTGCAATTATTCATCTGATCATGGAGCGCTTACGCTTTTATAATATTGACCCAGAAAATTTAGAAGTTGAGATCACAGAAGAAGCTATTATCACTGAAGATAAGCAGATTTCTAAAAATATAGATGCACTGCAAGCATTAGGGATCACTGTTGCTATCGATGACTTTGGCTCGGGTTACGCGTCGTTCCCGCATTTACTTAAATTTAACTTCGATAAGGTAAAACTTGATAGATCGTTGTTATTGAATACGCAAAATGAGCGAGAAAAGAACCTTTACCAATTGTTAGCTAAGATCAGTGAAGTAACGGGCTGTGTTCTGGTTGCAGAAGGCATTGAGACGGAACAAGAAAAACAGTTTGTTGAACAGTGTGGTATCGATATTTGCCAAGGCTATTATTTTGCGAAACCTATGCCATTAGATGAGGCACAGGTTTGGGCTAACAGTAAGATCCGGATTTAACAAAAAGCCACAGCATTATGTGGCTTTTTGTTTATTGTTTTGGATATATCAGCTTATCTGTATCGAAACCTGCTTTTTTAGCAATGTTGATATAACGTTCTAATTGCTGTGGGCTTATTTGCTTGTGACGAGATAATAACCAGAAGTAATCGTGGTTATAACTGCTGATCAGCGCGGTTGAATAGTCTGGCTCTAAATAAAAAATAATATAGCTGCCATAAAAAGGGCCAAAGAAAGAGACTTTAAGGTAGCCAACATTATCATCTTCTACAAATTTGGCTTTACCAATGGCTTCTTTCCATTCTTTTAAGTGAGTGTTAAAACCACGATTAACGACTTTTACACTGCCATCTTCATTCATACTGTAAGTTGCAGTGACATAGTCTAAATCACGCTCAAAGCTATGATCCATTCTTGCTATTTCATGCCACGTTCCCAAGTATTTATTAAGCACAAAAGGTGTTACTGCTTCAATATTGTTGGGTTTACCTGTTGTGCATCCAAACATGGTTGCGATTAACATGATAAAACTTAGCGATTTGATATATTTTGCCATTAATTATTCCTTAATTATTTGGCGGTAAAAATATGACGCTAATGGTAAAGCTGACATTGTCATTGGTTATATGGTAAGGCCAATTCATCCTTTCACAGATCCGTTGCACAATAACTAAACCACACCCATAGCCTTGATTATAGATCTCATTACCATCATGACGGTTAGTAATCATTAGCGTATTTTTGTTTAACTTAATAATAATGTCACCAACGCTATAACTAAATGCATTTTTTATTAGATTATTAATAATAATGGTGATGAAACTGAGTGGTGCACTGATCGGGGTGTTACATGAAAGCGTGAGCTGATAATTGGTATCTTGTTTAGCAAATAAAGGTTTCATAACCGTAAGCTGCTTACTTAATTCGTCTTCTATATCACAAACGACAAAATGTTGCGGCTCTATATGCTGCTTTCCTAATAACAAAAAAGTTTCTGTGAGAATTTTCATATCCTCACTGGCTTGGTGTAAACGGTTGATCGCCTTTTTTGCAATCATAGGTTGATTAGGAACCTTATCAAGCAGCTCTGCCGAGCCCTGAATAATCATAATAGGCGTACGTAACTCATGCGATGCAAACCGGCTGAATTCTTGCTCTCGCTGAAAATAGTGTGAGATCTCACGTTTACTATCTAATAACGCTTGTTCAATTGCGCGTGTTTCATTGTATTGGGTATCAATAGTAAACTCAGTATGATCTGGCTGCATTTGACCGATCTTATGTTTAATTTGTTCAAATGGATGCGATAGCGAACGAATAAAATAAAAACTATATCCGCCCATTAATAGTGATAACAATACGCCGAAAATAAAAGTGAAGTAGTGTAAGCTATTTTCAAACTCATCTAAGTAATCATCAGCATCATCTTGGTACACAACATACATCAAGCCTTTTCCTGATGGGTGTTTAAAGACAATAAAGTGTTTATCTTCAGTACCGCGGAGGTGTTCATAAAATCCGGGTCTACGGTATGGTTTAAGCCAATCGGGTAACGAATTTTGGCTCCAATAACTTTTAAATTCACTATTGTTGGGAAGAGGGGCTTTTTCGCCCATTTTCTTATAATCAATTTGGTACTGGGAAGATTCCTTATCTAACCAGTGATGAAGACTAATTACTTCTAATCGATTTTCTGCAATATAAATGACGATCCAAAAGAGCACGAACATACTGAATGCCATGACACTGACGCTAAGTCCAACTTTTTGGTAAAGACTTGGATATTTATGCAGCTTTGATACGGTAGCCTTGTCCATGAATTGTCTCTAATCGTGATTCAGAAAAACCTTTGTCAATGGCGTTGCGTAAACCATAAATATGACTTCGTAATGCATCACTGCAGGGCGATTCTTCTCCCCAAATGGTTTCGATTATTTGCTGTCTAGTAACAACATTAGGTGCATGTTGAACCAACAATTTTAATATTTTAAGTTGGGTACGGTTTAATTTTATTATGTGGTTTTCTCTACGTACTTCATCTGTTTGGTTGTTTATTTGAATATCAGCATAACTTAGCAATCCAATATCTTTACGCTGACCTCGATTAGCAAGAGCCATTATTCGAAGAGATAGTTCTTCCATCGCAAATGGCTTTAGAAGGTAATCATCGCCACCGGCTTTAAAGGCTGCGATTTTATCGTCGAGTGTATCTTTCGCCGTTAGAAACAGAATTGGCGCGCCACAAAAGAGCTCATTCCGAATTTTAGCAACGGTCGAAATACCATCCAATTTAGGCATCATGATATCCATGATAATCACGTCATAATAATTATTTTTAATTAATTTAAGCGCACTTTCACCGTGGTAAGCACAGTCAACAATATTGCCTTCAAGCTCTAGATAGTCAGAGATTGTTTCAACGATTTGGTCATTATCATCAGCAATGAGTATTTTCACGTTTTGCCTTATGTTTTTCACGAATATTTCACAGAGGTAATATTAATATAGTTTTCAATAAAACAACATTCATAATTATAAAGGTTAGTTGATGAAAAAATTGCTCTTAGCGGTAGTGATTGGTGTTGCTCTTTCTGGTTGCGGCGGCGGCGGTGGTAGTGATGAGAGTAAACCGACTCCACCACCTGTTGTTGATATTAAGCCTACAGCAGCACAAGGTACTATTAAGAGTGTGGACTATGATTACAACACTATTAATGTGAATGGTCATAGTTACAAGGTAGAGCAAGTTAAGTATGGCTCTCAAGTGCTACCTATCACTAGCCTTAAACCTGATATGATGGTTGAAGTTTCAATGTTATCCAGAAGCGGTGCTGTTGTTTCTGTTGAGCCGACAATGGTGGGTGTAGTCACAACAATTAGTGCAGATCGTAAAACATTTGTAGTGAATGGTGTGACGTTATCTTTTGCATTAGATCGCCACATTGAATTACATGATTGGGTTATGGTGTCTTCACTGCCACAAGCCACTGCGGATGGTCTTGGATATAAAGTATTGTCGGTTGTAAAAATCGAACAAGAAGATGTTGCGGGTCAATATGAAATTGAAGGTCGTTTGAGCGGTTTAGATCAAAACACGCAAACCTTTAAACTAGGCGCGACTACAAAAGTTTTCTTTACCCCTTACGTCATCGAAGATAATGCCAAATTGATGAATGGTCAGTGGGTCGAAGTTAAAGGCCACATGATTAATGATGAGTTTCATGCAACTGAAGTGGAAGTAGAAACGTATGATGACTTTGATAACGATCATGAAATTGAAGGTATTGTCACTTGGGTAAATAGTGATAAATCCCAATTTGAATTAAATGCACGTGGGCGCTTTATTGTTAATGCACTAACGCGCTTTGAAGACGGAACTAAAGCACGTTTAGCTGCAGGCGAACTGGTTGAAGTTACAGCGTTTAATGGTGTTGCTAAAGAGATTGAATTTGAACGTGGCTTTGGCGGTGAAACAGGCAACTGGCGTGAATTTGATCGTGAAGGCTATGTAACCTCAGTAGGGGATGAGCATTTTAGGATGGCTGGTGAAACATTCTATGTTGATGCTTATACCGAGTTTGAAGACTTTTTAACATTAGAGACGTTACATGGACAATACGTTGAGGTTGAAGGTGTCATTATTAACGGTAAGAAAGTTGCACGTGAAATTGAGCGTGAAGATGACTAATTAGCCATTTTAATAACTAAGAGCACCTAAGGGTGCTTTTAGTTTATTCACTGACACAAAATCGATTTCCTAAATAGCAGCGAATAGCTTGTTCGCTAGCATCAAATTGTGGTGATGGAACATGATGAGGATCGACCCATAACCAATGCTCACATTTATCAGGCTCTTTTAGTTGGACTTCACCTGTAAATGATGTTGCTAACAAAGTAACACTAATATAATGCTTTCCACATTCATCATAAGTTTCTAGGTTGTTAGTTACAGCTATAACCTCGGGATCATAAATCGTTAAATTTGTTTCTTCTTTAACTTCACGAATCGCGCATTGACGAAATGTTTCACCAACCTCCATATGACCGCCTGGAATGGAATAGTAGGGAGCGTGACTGTTTTTTCGTTTTCCTATCAAAATCTGGTTTTGCTCATTTACAATGATGATACCGATCCCGACCATAGGAGTTGTCGTCATTACTACTGTCCTTTAATCCGCTGTTGCATCCTATTGATTTTACCAAATAATAAATCAAATATCGTGATTGTTATAGTGAGCAAGGAACGGGTACTAGCTAACTGATGCAATATTCGTTAATCTTCTTAAAGGTTAAAGAATTAGGATTGGATGAATAATCAAATGGAAAGTATAACGTTACAGCCGATAGCTAAGATCAATGGTGAAGTAAATTTACCGGGCTCAAAGAGTGTTTCGAATCGCGCCCTATTATTGGCAGCGTTAGCAACAGGTACTACACGCCTCACTAATTTATTAGATAGTGATGATATTCGCCATATGCTTAACGGATTAAAGCAGTTAGGTGTGAATTACCAATTATCTGAAGATAAAACAGTTTGTGAAGTTGAAGGCTTGGGCCGCGCATTTTCACCTAATGAGCCCCTTGAATTATATTTAGGCAATGCGGGTACAGCGATGCGTCCGCTTGCAGCTGCATTGTGTTTAGGCGGCGGTGAATTTGTACTAACGGGTGAGCCGCGAATGAAAGAGCGTCCTATTGGTCATCTTGTTGACGCGTTGCGTAGTGCTGGCGCGGACATTACTTATCTCGAAAATGAAAACTATCCACCACTAAAGATTATGGGTACTGGTTTAAAAGGTGGCGAGGTTGAGATTGATGGCTCTATTTCAAGCCAGTTTTTGACCGCTTTCTTAATGGCTGCACCTTTAGCACAAGCAGACACTGTTATACGCATTAAGGGTGATTTGGTATCAAAACCTTACATTGATATTACGCTACATATTATGGCGCAGTTTGGTGTTGAAGTTGAAAACCGTAATTATCAAGAGTTCGTTGTTCGAGGTAATCAAACCTATGTTTCACCTGGTGAATTACTTGTTGAAGGCGATGCATCTTCAGCCTCATATTTCTTAGCGGCTGCTGCGATTAAAGGTGGCGAAGTAAAAGTCACTGGTATTGGTAAAAAGAGTATTCAGGGTGATATTCAATTTGCAGATGCGCTTGCTGCGATGGGGGCGGATATCGAGTGGGGCGATGATTATGTTATTGCTCGTTGTGGAGAATTAAGCGCAGTAGATATGGATTTTAACCATATTCCTGATGCGGCAATGACTATTGCAACAACTGCATTGTTTGCCAAAGGTACAACATCGATTCGTAATGTTTATAACTGGCGTGTAAAAGAGACTGATCGTTTAGCTGCAATGGCGACAGAGCTTCGTAAAGTTGGCGCAGAAGTCGAAGAGGGTGAGGATTATATCACTATCGTGCCACCAACCATCTTACAGCATGCGGCGATTGATACTTATGATGACCATAGAATGGCGATGTGTTTCTCGCTGGTGGCATTGAGCGATACACCAGTGACGATTAATGATCCAAAGTGTACCTCAAAAACATTCCCTGACTATTTTGATAAATTAAAGGGATTGAGTTGTTAAGACTGTAATAAATTTTTCTGATAACTGAGATTACATTTTTACAAGCCTGATCTTCTTGCATCAGGCTTTTTTATTGGCGTAAAAAGAAACATAAGGTTAGGACATTACACTATAAATTGAGATTTTTTTTCCGTATAATGTGCCACCGTTTGAAGGTACAGAGAAACCTTTGGTTCTGTCTTTCATCTGTTACGGAAACTACATCGGAGAAAACCTATGTCTACTCATGCTCCAGTCATCACTGTTGATGGTCCAAGCGGCGCCGGAAAGGGGACGCTATGTATGCTATTAGCAGAAAAACTGGGCTGGAATTTATTAGATTCTGGTGCAATTTACCGTGTTTTAGCATTAGCGGCTATTCATCATGGTGTTGATATCGAATCAGAAGACGCTTTAGTTCCTCTTGCTGCGCACTTAGATGTTCAGTTTATTGCAGAAGGTGAGTTGGTTAAGGTTATTCTTGAAGGTGAAGATGTTTCTGGCACGCTTCGCACTGAAGAAGTAGGTAATACAGCATCAAAAGTGGCTGCTTTACCTCGCGTTCGAGAAGCATTACTACGTCGTCAACGCGCCTTTAATGAGCAACCAGGCCTTGTGGCAGATGGTCGCGATATGGGAACCGTTGTTTTTCAAGGCGCAGAAGTAAAAATCTTTCTTGATGCAAGTGCAGAAGAACGCGCAACTCGACGTATGAATCAGTTGCAAAAAAAAGGCTTAGATGTTAACTTTGCCAGCCTTTTAAGCGAAATTCAGGAACGAGACTACCGCGATCGCAATCGTGCTGTAGCGCCTTTACGTCCTGCTGATGACGCACTAGTACTGGATTCAACCGAATTATCGATTGAACAGGTACTTGAGAAAGTCTTAGCATATGTTGATGCTAAGCTAAAATAACGAATCCATATTTAGTTGTGTGAACAGCTAAATAACGTCAGTGTCATGGATGATAACTGACTTTATTATCAACCCCATGCGGTAGGATACCCATGGTTGTTTATCATATTGAAGATTAATTAAATGACTGAATCTTTTGCTCAACTCTTTGAAGAGTCGCTAAACCAAGTTGAAACTCGCCCAGGTGCAATCGTTAAAGGTACTGTAGTAGCTATCGAAAACGGTTACGTACTAGTTGACGCTGGTCTAAAATCTGAGTCATCTATTCCTGCTGAAGAATTCAAGAACGCTGCTGGCGAACTAGAAATCGAAGTTGGTGCTCAGGTAGACGTTGCTCTTGACGCGATCGAAGACGGTTTCGGTGAAACTAAACTTTCTCGTGAGAAAGCTAAGCGCCACGAAGCTTGGATCCAGCTTGAAAAAGCTTACGAAGATGCTGAAACAGTTGTTGGTATCATCAACGGTAAAGTTAAGGGCGGCTTCACAGTTGAACTTAACGGCATCCGTGCGTTCCTACCAGGTTCACTAGTAGACGTACGTCCAGTTCGTGACACTGCTCACCTAGAAAACAAAGAACTTGAGTTCAAAGTAATCAAGCTAGACCAGAAGCGTAACAACGTTGTTGTTTCTCGTCGCGCAGTTATCGAATCTGAGAACAGCGTTGAGCGTGATGAACTACTTGCTTCTCTACAAGAAGGTATGGAAGTTAAAGGTATCGTTAAGAACCTTACTGACTACGGCGCATTCGTTGATCTTGGCGGTGTTGACGGTCTTCTACACATCACTGACATGGCTTGGAAGCGTGTTAAGCACCCTTCTGAAATCGTTAATGTTGGCGATGAAATCAACGTTAAAGTTCTTAAGTTTGACCGTGAGCGTACTCGCGTATCACTAGGTCTTAAGCAACTTGGCGAAGATCCATGGGTTGCAATCGCTAAGCGTTACCCAGAAAGCACTAAGCTTACTGGCCGCGTAACTAACCTAACTGACTACGGCTGCTTCGTTGAAATCGAAGAAGGCGTTGAAGGTCTAGTACACGTTTCTGAAATGGATTGGACTAACAAAAACATCCACCCATCTAAAGTTGTTAACGTGGGCGACGAAGTTGAAGTTATGGTTCTTGATATCGACGAAGAGCGTCGTCGTATCTCTCTAGGTCTTAAGCAGTGTAAAGCTAACCCATGGCAGTCATTTGCAGAAATGCAAGCTAAGGGCGACAAAGTTACTGGTAAGATCAAGTCTATCACTGATTTCGGTATCTTCATCGGTCTTGAAGGCGGCATCGACGGTCTAGTTCACCTATCTGACATTTCTTGGAATGTTTCTGGTGAAGACGCAGTTCGTGACTTCAAGAAAGGCGACGAAATCTCTGCAGTAGTTCTAGCAGTAGACGCTGAGCGTGAGCGTATCTCTCTAGGTGTTAAGCAAATAGAAGAAGACCCATTCAACTCTTTCGTTGCTGATACTAAGAAAGGTGCTCTAGTAACTGGTAAAGTTACTGCTGTTGACGCTAAAGGCGCAACTGTTGAGCTAGGCGAAGGCATCGAAGGTTACCTACGCGCTTCTGAAGCATCTGTAGACCGTGTTGAAGACGCAACTCTAGTTCTTTCTGTTGGCGATTCTGTTGAAGCTAAATTCACAGGCGTTGATCGTAAGAACCGCGTAATCAACCTATCTGTACGTGCTAAAGACGTTGCTGAAGAGCAAGAAGCAATGGCTACTCTGAACAAGCAAGATGATGCTGCGTTCGGTAATGCTATGGCTGACGCTTTCAAAGCTGCTAAAGGCGAATAATTGAGCATAGAGGGAATAGGCTTAGCTTTTTCCCTCTAAACGGCTATACTATTGAGAAACTTACTAAAACGGAGTGTTTATGACAAAGTCTGAGTTAATTGAAAGACTATGTAGTCAACAAACACATCTTTCAGCTAAACAAGTGGAAGATGCAATCAAGGATATCCTTGAAAATATGGCGAACACGCTTGCTGAAGGCGATCGCATTGAGATCCGTGGCTTTGGTAGCTTCTCATTGC
Source organism: Photobacterium sp. GB-56 (assembly GCF_003026105.1). GTDB lineage: Bacteria > Pseudomonadota > Gammaproteobacteria > Enterobacterales > Vibrionaceae > Photobacterium. The sequence goes on from NZ_PYNW01000001.1 coordinate 453,784, forward strand.
ATTACCGTGCTCCTCGCGTAGGTCGTAACCCTAAAACTGGTGATAAAGTTGAGTTGGACGGTAAATACGTTCCTCACTTCAAGCCAGGTAAAGAATTACGTGACCGTGTTAATGCATCAATTGCTGCTTAACCGCGAATAGAACAAAAAAACGGCATACTCTCAGTATGCCGTTTTTTTATGTCTTTTGATCATGGTCTGATGAGTAAAATTACTGCATAATCAATCTATCATATTGTTGATTTAGTGAGAGGATTCACGATGAAAATTTTGGGTATTATTGTTTTAGTTGCTGCATTCTTAATAACACTGGCTCTCGGTGCGCAAAACCAAATTTTAGTAAACTTTGACTATTTAGTTGCTCAAGGCGAATTCCAATTATCAACGCTATTAGGTATTGCATTTGGTTCTGGCTTTATCATTGGCTGGTTAATCTGTGGCACGCTATATCTAAAAGCACGTTTTGCTAAAAACCGCTTAGCGAAGAAAGTGGCAAAACAGCAACAAGAACTAGATTCTCTACGCGCACAGCCTGTAAAGGAATAAGTATTAATGCTTGAACTGTTGTTCCTACTATTACCTATTGCGGCAGCTTATGGCTGGTATATGGGTAACAGGAGCGCAAGTAACAATCGACAAGAGCAGTCTCACCGCTTATCTCGTCAATATGTAACAGGTCTTAATTTGCTGTTATCTGATCAATCAGATAAAGCCGTCGATCTGTTTATTGAGCTGCTTCAAGTTGATAGCGAAACTATCGATACTCACCTTGCTTTGGGTAACTTATTCCGAAGCCGAGGGGAGGTCGATCGTGCTATTCGTATTCACCAAAACTTGATTGCTCGTCCTAACTTGACGATAGAGCAACGTAATTTGGCGCTTCAGCAGTTAGCAAAAGATTATATGGTTGCGGGTTTTTTAGATCGTGCTGAACGTATCTTTGAACAATTGTTGGATGAACCTGAATATAAAAAGCCTGCGCTACAACAGTTATTGTCTATCTATCAGCAAACACGAGAGTGGGAAAATGCGATAGATATGGCTTCTCAACTCGTTAAATTAGGTAAAACAAAATTAAAGCATGATATTGCACACTATTGGTGTGAACTTGCCATGCTTGAAATGAGTGCGCAAAATCAGGATAAAGCGATTCAATGTTTGAAAAAGGCGCTCTCAGCAGATAAGCAGTGTGTCCGAGCCTCGATCACTATGGCTAAGATTCAGATTAAAGATAAAGATTTTAAGCAGGCAGCCAAAACGCTTGAACGTGTTCTAGAGCAAGATGCTGAATTTATTGGTGAAGCTTTACCTTTATTATTAGAATGTTACGATGCATTACATAATGAATCGGGCTGGCTGAAATATCTACAGCAATGTGTAGAAGCCAAAGCGGGGGCTTCAGCAGAACTGATGTTAGCAGACGAAATTGCGAAAAATGAAGGGGCTGTGTCTGCTCAAGCATTCATGACTCGTCAGCTACAAAAGAACCCGACTATGAGAGGCTTTTACCAGCTAATGGATTACCATTTAGATGAAGCGGAAGAAGGCCGTGCGAAAGAAAGTTTAACCAGCTTACGTCATCTTGTTGGTGAGCAATTAAAAATTAAACCGCGTTATCGTTGTCGCCAGTGTGGTTTTGCTACCCACTCATTGTATTGGCAATGTCCATCTTGTAAGAATTGGGGACAAGTTAAGCCAATTCGTGGATTAGATGGCGAATAATGCATTAAAAAATAAAGAAACCAGACATTGTGATCTGGTTTTTTTATGCCTAATAAAGCGTGAATTTTATTCGTAAACGTTTGCGTTTGATGTAGAATTTGCGTGCGGCTGGATTGCTGCAGTAGGAAAAATGAGATATCACAGGAGACTCAATGCTAGACGCTAAAGTAATAGACCCTAAAGTAATCGTAGCCCTTGATTATGATAATCAGAATGAGGCACTCGCTTTCGTCGATCGTATTGAGCCGGGAAGTTGCCGATTAAAAGTCGGTAAAGAGATGTTCACTTTTTTTGGTCCTGATTTCGTGCGTCAACTGCATGATCGGGGTCATTCTGTATTTTTAGACCTTAAATTTCACGATATTCCAAATACCTGTTCAAAGGCGGTAAAAGCGGCAGCAGAACTTGGTGTATGGATGGTTAACGTTCATGCGAGTGGTGGCGAGCGTATGATGACAGCTTCACGTGAAATTTTAGAGCCGTATGGTAAAGACCGCCCGCTATTGATTGGTGTAACGGTGCTAACCAGTATGGAAGCATCAGACTTAGCGGGTATTGGTATTAACTGCGAGCCTCATCAGCAAGTACTTAACCTTGCATCACTGGCAAAGAATAGTGGTTTAGATGGTGTGGTTTGTTCAGCTCATGAAGCTCATACGTTGAAACAAAGTCTAGGTCAGGGTTTTAAGCTAGTAACACCAGGTATTCGCCCTGCGGGGAGTGATGCAGGCGATCAGCGTCGAATCATGACACCCGTAGAGGCAATTTCTGCTGGTTCTGATTATCTCGTGATAGGTCGCCCAATAACACAAGCAGAAGATCCTGCAAGTGTCTTGGCACAGATAAACAAATCGCTTGTGTAGCATCCGCGATATAGATGTAAATGAGAAGCCCGCGTAAAAGCGGGCTTTTTCATTTTTATATTTTGCGTTATGTACTTATTTTGGGTGTTGAGTTATTAATTCGTGTGCTTTTATCTTTCTTTGGTGAGCTAAAGTGACTATCTAATAATTTTTGCGTTAATGGATGTTTGGGATTGTTAAATACATTCGCGGTACGGCCTTTCTCTACCACTTCACCATCTTGCATCACCATTACTTTGTCACTGAAGTGTTTTATCACCCCCATGTGCTGCGACACATAGATATAGGACAATCCCATTTCTTCTTGCAGTTCTAATAACAGGTTTATCATCTGAGAACGCATGGACATATCAAGCCCGTTTAGTGCTTCATCAGCAACGATAATACAGGGCTGAAGAATGAGAGCACGAGCTAATGAAACACGCTGTTTTTGACCCGTAGCCAGCATTTGTGGATAGAAATAGGCATGTTCAGGAAGTAAGCCAACTCGTTTTAGTGTATCCATAATACGTTTTTCACGCGCTTGCGGCGTCATATTGGTATTACGTTTTAATGGGCCTTCCAGAATACGACCAATTTGAATACGAGGATTAAGCGACGTATTCGGATCTTGGAAAATCATTCGGATCAGCTTACAGCGCGTTTGGTAATCACCGCTTGATAAGGTGTCACCATTTACGCGAATAATGCCACTGGTTGGTTCGACAACACCTGATAGCATTTTTGCTAAGGTTGATTTACCTGACCCATTTTCACCCAGTAATGCAATTGTTTCACCTGCTTCCAGATGAAAAGAGACCGGTTTCACGGCTTCAATTGTGCGTCTACGGAAAAGACTTGAACGATAGTGGTAATCTTTCTTTAGATTTTCTACTTCCAATAACGAACTCATTTACTGTCTTCCTCCATGTTTAGCGGGAAGTGACAGCTAAACTTATGGTTTTTAATTTTTCTACGTTTTGGCACTTCTACACATTTACGCTGGGCATGAGGACAACGAGGGCCTAATCGACAACCAATCGGTAAGTGCTGAAGTGGAGGAATAGATCCCGGTAACGTTTCTAGTTTCGTCTTATGGCTAATATTTTCTAAGCTAAAATCAGGCATAGCACGCATTAACGCAGCGGTATAAGGGTGATGCGGTGACTCTAATAACTGCTTAGAGGTGCCGGATTCAACCGATTGTCCACAATACATGACCGTAATTCTATCAGCCCACTGGGTAACCGTCGTAAGATCATGGCTGACTAATAAAATAGTGGTGTTACCTAATTGATTCATCCTGCTTAATAAGCGAAAAATTTGAGCTTGGGTAATTGGGTCTAAGTCGTTTGTGGGCTCATCGGCAATCAATAATCGTGGACGGTTTGCAATCGCCATTGCGATCATGACTTTTTGACATTCGCCATCGGTTAATTCATAAGGGTAACTTCGCATTACGCGTTTGTGCTCTTTGATACCGACTTTATGCAAAAGTGCGATAGCTTGTTTTTGACGCCAGTGAAAGCGCTGCCAAAAATGCCCAGTAAATGATGAAGAGGGAATGGCTTCTTCCAATTGTTCCCCAACTGTCTCAGAGGGATCAAGACAGGTTGATGGTTCTTGGAAGATCATTGCCATTTCACGGCCAACAATTTTTCGTCGCTCACGATGAGATAGAGTGAGTAAGTCAATATCACCTAAGCGCATGCGATCGGCACTGACGCGCCAATTATCTTTAGACACGCCTGCAATAGCTTTCGCGACAAGGCTTTTACCTGAACCTGATTCGCCCACTAAACCACGAATTTCGCTTTCATTAATGGTTATGCTCATTCTATCAACCGCTTTCACCATGCCTTGTGGTGTGTCGATTTCGATAGTGAGGTTGCGTATATCGAGTAATGGCATATTAATCAATCCCTGCATTAAGAGCTTGGCGAAGACCATCACCGACTAAATTAATTACTAGAACACTAAACATAATGGCAAGACCCGGTAATGTGACTGTCCATGGTGCAAGGTAAATCAGTTCAACAGAATCACCTAGCATAGCCCCCCATTCTGGTAGTGGTGTTTGCGCGCCTAACCCTAGGAAACCTAATGCAGCAATATCTAAAATAGCAATAGAGATTGCGCGCGTCATCTCAGTAATGATGGTTGATAAAATATTGGGTAAGATTGAATTCCATAAGAGGTAAAAATTATTAGCACCATCTAATCGTGCTGCAATAACGTAATCTTTAGCAACTTCAGTATGAACGGCTGTGTACACCGCTCGAATAAAACGAGGGATCAAAGCTAGCCAAATTGCGAGTAAGATATGTGTTTCTCCCGGCCCCATATAGGCGACCACTATGATGGCCAATAAAAGCGAAGGGATAGATAACACGGTATCTAAAATATGATTTAAAAAGCTCGATTTTAAGCCTTGGCTCATTCCGGCAAGAATACCGATCAGCAAGCCAATAACGCTGGATGCAAAGGCGACTAATAAGGCATAGCCAAAGGTTAGCTGTGAACCTATGATCAAGCGAGATAAAATATCACGACCTAAATCATCAGTACCAAAGAAAAAGTTTACATGACCAGAGTTGTCCCATGATGGTGGCATGAGCAGCTCACCAACTTGTTTTATCGGCGAATAGGGAGCCAGCCATTGTGCTGTTAGGGTGACAATGAGCAAAAACAGTAAACACCATAGGCCAAACATGGCCAGTGAGTTTTCCCTGAAGTTTTGCCAAGCGCGCTCCCATTGGGTTGGGATTGTTTCTTCTTGGTAAACACTATTTGATGGCATACCATTCTTTCCTTACTAATGGGTTCACCATAGCACCAGCTAAATCAGATAAAATGTTAGCCAATAAGATGAAACTACCTACTGTGATTACACCAGCTTGAATGGCAACATAATTTTGATCTGCAATCGCATTAAGTAACCAACGACCAATACCCGGCCAATTAAAAATAGATTCTGTAAGCATGGCAAAGGTCATCATTGCTGCAAACTGCATCCCTAATTTAGGAATAATGGGGGGAAGGGCATTTTTCATCGCATGACGGCGGACGATTTCAAAGGTAGATAAGCCTTTCGTTTGGGCTACTTTGATGTAGTTTTTCGTCATTACGTCTGAAATTGAGGCACGGGTTAAACGTATCACTTCCGTTGTAGGTGCCATCGCTAATACAATGGTTGGCAAGACTAAATGCTGTAGTGCGTTAAGAAATGCTTCCATACGGTATGGTTTATTTGACAGCAAAATATCAATCAGAGCAAAGCCAGTGACATGATCAAATTGATATAACAAACTGTAACGACCAGAAACAGGTAGCCAGCCTAAATTCAGCGAAAACAACAGAATTAATAACATCGCTAACCAAAATAGGGGGATGGAGTAGCCCAGTAAGGTTATTGAGGAAATGATGGTATCAAGGGGTTGTCCTCGATGTACGCCTGCGATAGTGCCAAGCGGAATACCAACGACTAACGAGAGTATAAAAGCAAAAAAGCACAGCTCTAACGTTGCAGGAAATACGGTTAATATTTCGCTACTAATAGGTGTACCATTGGGAGTGATACCGAGATTACCTGAAAGTAAGTTCTCTAAATATAAAATCCAACCACTAAAAAAGCTCTGATGCGCCCACTGTAATTGGGTATCTAAACGCAAAATACTAAAACCAATTATGGTCAGTATTAATAGCGTAATTACAAACAAATTTAGGCGACGTATCGTATAAATAAACATGCTTTACTCAATTCGATAAACACTGGAAAAAGATCGCGAACCAAATGGGTCCATCTGTAACCCCCCTAACGTTTTACTGTGGGCTTGGAAATGGACACCATGAGCCAATGGGATCACAGGTACTTGTTGATCCAAAATATTTTGCGCTTGCTGGTAATATACTTGACGTTGTTGTTGCTTATTTGTGCGTAGTGCAATTTCAAGTAAATTATCAAAACCAAGATCACACCAGTTAGCGACATTAAGCCCTGCTTTTTTAGCATTGCATGACAATAATGGTCTTAAGAAATTATCAGGGTCGCCGTTATCTGCGATCCAACCAGCAAGAACCATATCGTATTGAGTAGTATCAGTTAAACCAACACGACCAATCGTTTCTTGATGATGTAAAGACACATTGATACCAACGGCTTTCAAATTAGCTTGGATTAATTCCGCTGTTTTTCGAGGACTCGGGTTATAAGGTCGAGGCTCAAGTGGGACCCACATCGTCAGGACTTGGTTATAATCATAGCCAGCGGCATCAAGCAGTTGTTTGGCTAATTTAGGATTATAAGAAAGTGCTTTGCTGTCGTGGTTATAAGCCCAAGACATTGGGGGTAACAAGCTTTTTGCCTCTGTTGCCGTACCGTAATAAACAGAATTGAGCAGTGTTTTACGGTTTATTGCATAATTAATAGCTTCACGGATTTCTAATTTATTTAATGGTGGACGTTCCGTATTTAATGCCAGAAAGGATACATTCATCCCCGTTTGTGCAAGTAATTTATAGTTATCGTTATTTGAAATAACAGGCAACTGGCTCGCAACAGGAGATGAGAGAACATCACATTCAGAGCTTAGCAACTTAGCAAGATTACCCATGCCACGGGCTGAGATATCAAATACCACTTGCTCCATTGGTGCGGCACCTTGCCAATAATCCTTATTACGTTTTAAGCGAATAAGATCATTGGGTATAAATTGATCAACGTAAAAAGGACCCGTACCGATTGGTTGTGTATCAATAAGACCGATACGGCCTGATTTTAACAGTTGCTGACCATACTGCTGAGAATAAATCACCGCATAACTGGTTGCTAAGTTAGATAAGAAAGAATTATCTGGTCGATTTAAGGTAAATTGTACGGTGAGAGGGTCTTTAGATTTGATGGTATCAATTAAATCAGCAAACCCAAGGCTTTCAAACCATGGGTAACGACCACCAGAAATATTATGAAAAGGGTGGTGTGGATTAATGATACGCTCAAAGCTAAAAATAACGTCATCGGCATTAAGCGGACGTGTTGGAGTAAACCAATCAGTATGTTGGAATTTAACGTTATCTCGCAGCTTAAAGGTATATACCAAGCCATCGTCACTGACAGTCCAGCTTTTTGCTAGATCAGGAAGAGGTTTGTGGCTGATAGGATCGAGTAACAGCAGGCGATCGAAAATTTGCGCCGAGAGTGTTTCTGCTGTTAATCCGCCATCCGTTAGCTGTGGATTTAATGTTGTCGGAGTATCTTGACCGCAGTAAACAAAGCCATTGCTTTGCTTAGCGGTATTATGTGACGGCTCTTTACAACCTAAAAGGCCAAGTAAAGTGAAGCCGGCAATCAAAAGACGACTGTAAGCGCTCATATTTAATAGGCGTTAAATGAAATTAAGTCGTTAAATTTAACATTTTTCTTTTAACGTCACCAAGCTATCCTGCTTTATTTATAAGTAATTAGTCTAAAACCGTTATATATCTTTAATTATCGCGTGAATTTGGTTGATTAATCACCGTTAACGTTAATGTCATACTTTCGAATGAGTCCTCTTAACTGGTGATAACTTAAGCTTAAAAGTTCGGCGGCTTTTGTTTGATTAAAGCGAGCGTGTTTAAGTGCTTTGTTGATCAACATGATTTCTTGATCTTGTAAGTAGTGGCGAAGATCAACGGGAAGTTGAATGCTAGAGTTTTCTTGTTTGACTGCTGGGGTGTCTACAATGGATAAAGACTGTGATGGTGCTGGCTCACAAGATTGCCAAGCTGTAGCGAAAGGGTCGGTATAAATTTCGTCAATAGCTTCACCTTCATTGCTATGACGAAATACAGACCGTTCGACAACATTTTTTAACTCTCGAATATTCCCTGGCCATTGATAGTCGAGTAGTTGTTGTTTAGCGTGTTGTGAAAAACCTGCAAAATAGCTATATCCTAATTCGCGACACATACGCACAGCATAGTGTTCTGCCAATGGTAAAATATCGTCTAGTCGTTCACGTAATGGTGGAAGGTGGATGATTTCAAAGGCGAGTCTATCAAGTAAATCTGCTCGAAATTTTCCTTCAGCAACGAGTTCGGGTAAATTTTCATTAGTTGCACAAACTAAGCGTACATTCGCTTGGCAAGGTTTATTACCGCCCACGCGCTCGTACTCACCGTATTCAATCACGCGTAATAATTTTTCTTGAACCCCCATCGGGGCGGTTGCTAATTCATCTAAAAAAAGCGTGCCATTTTCTGCGCGTTCAAAGCGCCCTTGGTGGCGACCTTTCGCGCCTGTAAAGGAGCCCGCCTCATGGCCAAATAGTTCAGAATCAATGACGCCTTCGCTTAGTGCGGCACAGTTCAGTGTCACTAAAGGTTGATCCCAACGTTTTGATAAATAGTGAACGCGTTGGGCGATTAACTCCTTACCTGTGCCTCGTTCACCAAGAATAAGAATTGGGCGATTGAGTGAAGCGAGGCGTGATGCTTGGTCTAGGACACTTAAAAAAGCATCAGATTCACCGATTAAGTTTTCCGTTTTACGCATTGGTTAATCTCACTATTAATTGGTTAAATTAACTATATCATAGCTTGCTTAAAAGTGGGTTGAAAATTAAGTTGTTGATATTTAATACGTTAAAAGTTGGCACAGTACTTGAAATATCTAAGTGGTAACACAAGAACATTAAGTTAGTATCACTATATAAACCTGTAAGCGTGATTACTGTGAAATGGGTTTAATCAAGGAGTTTAATGATGGGTATTTTTTCTCGTTTTGCTGATATCGTAAATGCTAACGTGAACTCGTTACTGGATAAGGCTGAAGATCCACAAAAATTGATCCGTCTTATCATCCAAGAGATGGAAGATACATTAGTTGAGGTACGTACATCTTCAGCGCGTGCATTAGCGGATAAAAAAGAGTTACAACGTCGTATTCAAGCGATTGAATCACAAATTACAGATTGGCAGGAAAAGGCGAGCCTTGCACTGCAAAAAGGTCGTGAAGATTTAGCCCGTGCAGCACTGATCGAAAAGCAAAAACTGGCTGATGTCGCATTAACGCTCAATGAAGAATACAAACTAGTAGAAGAGACGATTGAAAAATTGTCATTAGAAGTCGCTGAACTTGAGCGTAAGTTGCAAGAAACACGCGCTCGTCAACAAGCGCTAGTGACGCGTCATAAAGCCGCAGGCACTCGCCGCGATGTTCGTCGTCAGCTAGATACAAGTAAAGTTGATGAGGCGATGTCTAAGTTTGAGCAATATGAACGTCGCATCGATGAAATGGAAGCAGAAGCAGATAGTTATAGCTTTGGTCGTGGCAAAAGCTTAGAGTCAGAATTTGCTGATTTACAAGCACAAGACGAAATTGAAAAAGAACTTGAGCGCTTAAAAGCGAACATCAAGGATAAAGAGTAAGTACAACTAAGTTATCGTCGTTGTTTCATTGATTCTGCGCGAAAGGAGAACAAATAATGTCAATGGGTTTTATTAGCGTTCCATTAGTGGTGTTCATGATTATTGTCGCACCGCTATGGTTAATCCTTCACTATCGTAGTAAACGTCAAGCCGGTGAAGGGCTGTCAGGTGAAGATCAGAAAAAGTTAGAGACCTTGGTGGCACGCGCAGAAGATATGCAAGAACGTATTGTGACGTTAGAGCGTATTCTTGATGCAGAAGTACCAAGATGGAGGCAAAAATAATGAGTAAGACCTTATACCGTGATCCTAAAAAAGGAAAATTGGGCGGTGTGTGCGCTGGTTTAGCTGAATATTTCGGTGTTGAAATTTGGTTGGTACGTATTCTTGCTGTTTCAGCCTTCTTACTTGGCTTGGGCTTTTTTGCCACGATTGCTTATATCGCCGCATGGTTAATTTTAGATAAAATGCCACCACAGCGAAAAGAGCAACAAGATACTTATACCGAGCACAACGTAAAACAGAAACCGTGGCAGGCGGGTCGCTCTGCGCATCAAATTTTACAAAAAGTGGAATCAGAATTTGATACCGCCGAAAAGAAAGTACAACAGATGGAAGCGTATGTTACATCTTCTGCATTCAAAGTGGATCGCGAGTTCAATAAGCTTTAATTATCCATAAAGCTTAGCCTAATGAAGCAGGTGCTGATCAATGTCAGGCCTGCTTTTTTCCGTTATAAAGGCGTAATATATTTAAATCACTTTATTGATAATTATTAGAATAAAGTTGTTAAACCTAAAACAAAAATGAAAACAACTAGGGTTAATCATGAATCGAATCAGTAATGAGTTGAATAAGCTCGTTAATAGAAGTTTGGATCGACACGTTCGACTTGCCGTTACAGGATTGTCTCGAGCGGGTAAAACGGCCTTTATTACTTCTCTTATTAATCAATTACTGCATGTAAGTACGAATGCTCGCCTACCTATGTTTAGTGCGATGCGTGACGGCCATTTATTAGGTGCAAAGCGTGTTCCTCAGTTAGATCTGCATGTGCCTAAATTTGGCTATGATGAAGGAATGCAATCAATTATGTCGACGCCTCCTGAATGGCCAGAGCCAACAAGGGATGTGAGTCAAACGCGTTTAGCACTTCGTTATAAGCCTCAGAAAGGGGCATTGAAACTATTTCAAGATACCGCCACGTTGTATTTGGATATTATTGATTATCCCGGCGAGTGGTTATTAGATTTACCGTTACTTGATTTAGATTTTACTCAATGGTCGGCACAACAAAGCCAAGTACTAAAAGGTAAACGTCTTGAATTAGCTCAAGATTGGCTTGCTAAAACCGAGATGTTTGATCCTTTTGCACCCGCAGATGAAAAGCAGATTGAAGAAATATCGAAGGCGTTCACCGAGTATTTGCATCAATGTAAGGCAGAAGGGGGATTACATTGGGTTCAACCAGGACGTTTTGTTCTGCCTGGTGAATTAGCTGGTGCACCTGTTTTACAATTTTTCCCGCTCCTGTGGAATAAAAAGTACACAGAAAAACAGCTGATTGATGCAGATGAAAGCACCAATATTGGGATGCTTAGAAATCGCTATAAGTATTATCAACAGCATGTTGTGAAGGCGTTCTATAATGATCATTTTTCAAAATTTGATCGCCAAATCATATTAGTTGATTGCTTACAGCCTCTTAATTCGGGACCTGAATCGTTTAATGATATGCGTCAAGCGTTGGATCAGCTGATGCAAAGTTTTAAATATGGGCGTAGCTCGTTACTGCGTCGTCTATTTTCACCGCGTATTGATAAAGTACTCTTCGCTGCAACCAAAGCCGATCATATTACGCCTGAGCAGCACTCGAATTTAGTCGGATTATTACAGCAGCTAGTGAATGAAGCATGGCAAACCGCTTCCTTTGAAGGCATTAAAATGGATTGTGTTAGTTTGGCATCGATTCAAGCGACTGAGCCTGGCTTTGTGACTCACAAAGGGCAGCAAGTCCCTGCATTAAGGGGGACCGATTTGTTAGGTAATGCACAAACTCTCTTTCCCGGAGAAGTGCCAAAACGGTTACCAAACGTTGATTTTTGGCAGCAGCAGAGCTTTGATTTTATTAATTTCCGTCCCTTGCTACAGCAAAGTGACGAGCCTTTGCCGCATATCCGAATGGATAAAGCACTTGAGTATTTGTTGGGAGATAAACTGCAATGAGTGAACCGTTAAAAAGTAAAATTGTTTTTGATGATCCAACAGTTAACCAAGAACAACGCAATATTGCGTCGAAATTGGAGTTTGCTCAACAAGCCGATTTTTTACCTGAAGCAATAGAGCAACAAGAAACTGAAATTGAAAAAGATCTCAAACAAGTATTAGCAGCGAAACCAAAGCGTCGTTATGGCTTTTTAAAAGGGGTAGTGGTTGCAGGCGCGGCAATGGTGGGGTGGCAGACGGTTGACCATGTTGTGACAGCTTATCAAACAGCAAATTGGTTATCGCTTGGCTGGAGTGCATTGGTTGCCAGTATTGCCGTAGTTGGTATCGGTGCATTGGGGCGGGAGCTTTTGACGTTACGACGGTTAAAATCACGTCAAACAGAGCGTGATGAAGCCCAACTCTTACTTGATGGTAATGGCATTGGTAATGGTAAAGCTTTTTGTACCAAACTGGCACAGCATAGTCAGATTAGTAGTGATAACTATGGTTATGATCGCTGGACGAATTCGTTAGACGCGACGCACAATGATCGCGAAATACTTGAGCTTTATGATCGCTTAGTGGTCAGCCAGCAAGATAAATTAGCTCGAAAATTAGTGGCGAAATATTCCTCAGATGCCGCGGTGATGGTTGCATTAAGCCCACTAGCAGTGGCTGATATGTTGCTGGTGGCATGGCGTAATTTGCGCTTAATTGAACAAGTTTCTCGAGTTTATGGTGTCGAATTAGGTTACTGGTCTCGCATTAAGCTACTTAAGCTGGTATTGGCTAATATGGCATTTGCAGGTGCATCTGAAGTGATCACTGATTTGGGGATGGATATGCTCTCAATGGACTTAGCGGGTCGTATGTCTACCCGCGTTGCGCAAGGGGTGAGTATTGGTTTATTGACCGGAAGACTAGGCTTAAAAGCGATCAGCTTAGTACGTCCTTTACCATGGTTACCGGGAGAGCAACCCAAATTAGCTGAAATACGAAGCGATCTATTTAAACAGCTTGGTACCAAAGAAAAAGATTAACTAGATATTCCACTATTAAGCGTAAATTGAAGTGGTTAAGTGGTCAGGGAGAATACGACTCTTTGACCACTTTGTTCATCTTATTTAACGATAGCGAGACTTTCATCTCCAGGCGCATAGCCAAATTTAATATTTTTAATGGTGCTATTAAGTTGAATATTACGAATTATAACTGGCATCGAAGTTCCGAGTGCGGTAGACACGCCTGCCCATCCGTTTTCTTGTGCAGATAGCACAATATAAAGTGTGCCTTGCTGTTGCTTAAAATAAAGTACTTTAGCTGCATCGGGGTAGGGGAGCGTTGCAAGTGCTGCTTGTTCTGCAATGTATTTTAAGTCTATTTTACCGTTACGAGGTTTTTTACAAGTATCAGTAAAGGCAGTTTTATCAAAAGGATCTGTACCACCTGCCTGAATAAAATCTGCCATTTTTTGTTGGTACTGATCCATGTCTTTTGGCAGTGATAAAACAAATTCACCGTTACCACATAGATTTTCTGCCGTCGTCTCGACTTGCTTGGCTGAGCTTTGTGCATCGCAACCAAATAGAGTGATGACTAAGGGAAGTAATATGCTCAGTTTATTCATGATTTACTCTATTGTTAAAAGAATCAGCTTAAACATAAATAAGAGTTGGGGTGTTAGAAGATTGAAAATTAAATACTTATTTTCTTGTTATGTCGTCAAGATAGCATCTTTACAACACTTTACATTCTCTGAAGCTTATTTACGTTAGAGTCGTTATCGTATCCTTGGGTTAATGATAAGGACAACAAGGTGAATTATTATCCAACGGCAGCCATCATCACTGAGCAACGATTTGGCTTTGGCCCCAAACTGAATGATCAGCATGTATTAACGCTGGCAGAGCAGATCTCAACTAAACCATATATTGATACCGCTCTACAGTCTTTACCTTCGACGAATAATATTTTGGTTCAGATCGGTCAATTTAATCAACAGCGTAAAAAATTAAAAAAATCCCCGAATGAAAAGCGTGCCGTTCAAAAGCAGGTTAATCAATTTTTTAATCTGAGTTATGAACAGCAAGTATCTGCACGTAATCTACAAACATTGCATTCCTCCAATAGTTTTCAAGAACGTTTAATTCAATTTTGGAGTAACCATTTTGCAGTCTCTGCCGATACGCGCAAAGTAAAACCGATTATTGCTGGGATTGAGAATGAGGTAATACGCCAACACTGGAATGGTAATTTTGCCGATATGCTTCAAGCAACGATTAAGCACCCAACAATGTTGATGTTTCTCGATAATAATCTATCGATAGGGCCTGATTCTAAATTGGGTAAGAAACGCCATAAGGGACTCAATGAAAATCTCGCTCGTGAAATTATGGAGTTACATACCTTAGGGGTTGATGGCGGTTACAGTCAGCAAGATGTTATCCAATTAGCACATGCGATAACAGGCTGGATGGTCAGTTTTGATAAGCAAAATCCTGGGTTTAAATTTGCAGCTTGGGCGCATCAACCTGGTGATGTGATGTTATTAGGTCAGCGTTACGCACAAACAGGGATTGGACAGGGAGAAGCGTGCTTAAAAGATCTTGCATTGCATTAACAAACCGCAAGGCATTTGGCAACTAAATTAGCTCAACACTTTATTGGCCAGCCCAAGAAGGAGCTAGTGGATGATTTAGCCGGTGTTTATCTAAAAAATAACGGTGAATTACAGCCTGTTTATAAGAGATTATTGCAAGAGCCTGAAGTGAATACGGCTGCGCCTCTTCGGTTTAGAACGCCGCAAGAATGGTTATTTGCGCTTTTACGTAGTGCTGATCTCAACCCATCGGAACACAAAATTACTCAACAATTGAGGTTGTTGGGACAACAGCCATTTATGGCAGGTTCTCCGGCGGGTTGGTCTGATCAAGATAGTGATTTCAATAGTTCTTCAGCGTTGATACAACGTTGGCAAGTAGCAAATACATTTGCGGTACTTGCGGTAAGAGAAGCGAAGAAGAAAAAAGTCAAACCGCTTCAGTTGGTAAAACAAGTGGTCAATAATCTTTATGGAAAAGATCTTGATCAACATACAGAGCTTGCAATGAATAAGGCTAACGGTGCGATAACGAAGTTGGTTTTATTATGGCTAAGCCTACAGTTTATGTATCGATAGCGAGATCGTGATGGATAATATATTTGATCGCCGTATGTTCTTAAAATCTTTAGCTGCGGTTGGGGTATGCAGTGCATTACCATCTGTCGCTTTTGCGAAAACACAGTCGGCAAATATTTTTGTATGGATTACATTGCGCGGTGCAATGGATGGGTTAAATGTGGTTGTACCCTATGGAGATAAAGACTATTTACCGCAAAGACCGTCGATTGGATTACATAAAAATCAGCTTAATAAACTCGATGATTTCTTTGGTTTACATCCAGCACTAAAGAGTTGTTATCAGTGGTATCAACAAGGCGAGATGGCTTTTATTCATGCGTGTGCATCACCTTATCGTCAGCGCTCACATTTTGATGGGCAGAAAGTATTAGAAAATGGAACTGAGGATCCGTTACATCGAGATGGTTGGCTAAATCGCTTTTTATCTGTTGATAACAAGCAGCATACGATAGCCATAGATTCTGGTTTACCTTTAATTGTTCAAGGTAATGCCCAAGCTGATAGTTGGTATCCACATAAATTGAAGATTAAGCAGCAACAAGCTGAATTGTTGCAGGATATGTATCAAAGCGATCAGACGTTATCTGACAACTTTATTAATGCATTAGACATTGAAAAAATGGCAGGTCATGTAAAAGGCGGCCAACAATTTCATGCTTTGGCGCAACAAGCAGGGAAATTTTTAACGTCGGAAAATGGACCGAATATTGCGGTATTAGAGTTAGGTGGATGGGATACACACGCAGGAGAAGGCGCGGTTAAAGGTCGTTTAGCGAGCCAATTAAAGAAACTTGATGAGGGACTTTCAGCTTTAAAATCACAGTTAGGTGAGGCTTGGTCGCGAACGGTGGTTATAGCCGCGAGTGAATTTGGCCGAACAGTTGCTGAAAATGGAACTAAGGGAACCGATCACGGTACGGCTAACGCAATGTTGATAGCGGGAGGTGCGGTGAGTGGAAATCAAGTGATAACAAAATGGCCAGGGTTAGCGAAATCTCAGCAATACAAAGGAAGAGATTTAGCTCCAACGACGGATATTCGCTCTATATGTAAAACGGTATTGCATTCACATTTAGGGGCAACAACTAAGCAACTCGATATAGTTTTTCCTAGCTCAAGTGAGCTACCTATCATGAATGATTTAATCCGTCATACTTAAAATAAAGGCGCTGTTAGTTCAATAGATACTAAAAGCATAACGTTATTTTTTAATTATAAATGGCTTGATTCTGAGCAGGAGACTTGACTCAATTTAGCGTTAGTCGCACACTGTTAAAAGTGTCAGGAATTGTTGACACCTAAGTGTAAACTCATATTAATACCTATATTTTTGTTTGTGGTATGAGTTGAAATTGAAGAATTAAGTCATTGCTTTTTGTTGTTGTTATTCTGATAAGCCGAATGTTTCGAACTTAACAATGGAAAGTTTATATTGAGAAGGCGTAAAGAATGAGACTACAGGTATTTTGTGAAGATCGGGTTGGAATGACTCGCGAGCTACTCGATATTCTGACTAGTCAGGAGATTGATCTTCGAGGGATTGAAATTGATCGCATTGGTATCATTTATCTCAATTGTCCTGAAATTGAATTTGAACAGTTTAGTCATCTAATGTCGCAAATAAGGCAGTTAGATGGCGTAACAGATGTAAGAAAAATAAATTTCATGCCGAGTGAACGTGAACATACAGAGCTTTCTGCATTACTTCAAACCTTGCCTGATCCCTTTTTTTCCATCGATTTAAACGGAAAAATTGATTTTGCCAATCAAGCCGCTGAAAGGTTATTGGCTCATCATCAGGGATCACTTTATCACGAAAATGTTCATACGCTCTTTGGCTTTAATGTTCAGCGTTGGTTAGAAACAAAACAGGCTGAAAAACATACTGAGATGGTGGTGATTGCAGGTTTAGATTACCAAATGGAAGTCATGCCTGTTTATATTAACGATGAAACCGATATACCTGTTTTTGCCAGTGCTCTTATTCTTCTAAAATCACTGTCTGAAGCAACCATGCCGATTGTGACTCGCCAGTTAGATGGCGACAGTGGTTTTGAGCATTTAGTCGGGCAATCATCGCGTTTTAAGCATTTATTAGCTCAAGCGAAAAAGTTGGCTTTATTAGATGCACCGTTATTGATCCAAGGTGAAACGGGAACAGGTAAAGAAATGTTAGCCCGCGCATGTCACCAACGTTCTATACGACGAGAGAAACCATTTTTAGTTGTAAACTGCGTATCTATGCCTGATAACGCCGCCGAAACTGAGCTATTTGGTTTTGCTGGCAGTACAACCGAGCCAAGTAAAAAAGGTATTTTTGAGCAAGCGGATGGTGGTACTGTTTTCTTGTATGAAATTGGTGAGATGTCAAAACACCTACAAATTAAATTACTACGCTTTTTACAAGATGGTACATTCCGACGCGTGGGTGAAGAAGCTGAGAAAAAGGTTAATCTTCGCGTAATCTGCTCTACCCAGAAAAAGCTACCAGATTTAGTTGCATCAGGTGATTTCCGCGAAGACTTATATTATCGCTTAAATGTTCTTGCTTTGGTTGTTCCACCATTACGTGAAAGATCGGCAGATATAGTACCGTTAGCTGAATTATTTTTAACTCAGTTATCACAAGAATTACATCAGCCTAAACCTCAGCTATCTGAGGAGTTGGCAGAATACTTAAAGCAATATGCATGGCCTGGTAATATTCGCCAATTACGTAATGTGCTATTCCGTGCGATGACACAACTTGAGAATACGGTCATGACATCAGATGATGTACAGTTACCTGAAAATGAATCAAGTAGTATTATCAGTGATGAAATATTAGATGGTTCTCTTGATGAGATCATGAAACGTTATGAATCTGGTATTTTATCGAATCTTTATCGAAGTTACCCATCTACCCGCAAATTAGCGAAACGGTTAGGCGTATCACATACTGCCGTTGCTAATAAATTACGAGAATATGGTTTAAGTAAGCGTAGCTAATTACTGTGGATATAAAAGAAAAAGAGATAATATTTATTATCTCTTTTTTGTGAACTCGAAAATCAATCTAGTATTGGCGTTATGCTATTTCATGTTGTGGTTCTTTAATAAGAATGGCTTTACCTGACTCTAATGCAAGTAATAGCTCTACCATTTCAGCACCATAACGATAGCCGCAAAGATTTTGATTGCTATTAAGTACACGGTGACAAGGGATAATGATAGGAATAGGATTTACATTCTTTGCCATGCCTATAGCTTGGCTTGCAGCTGAATTGCCAATATCAAGCGCGATTTGTTCGTAACTGGATGTTTCACCGAAGGGAATATCAGCAATAGCATGCCATATTTGCTGTTGAAACATCGTTCCTTGAGGAGCGAGAGGGAAGGTAAAGCGTTTACGTGAGCCTAAGAGATATTCTTTTAGTTGCCTAATGAAGGGTCTCATAAAAGAGGGGTTATGCTGCCATGACTCATCAGGGTAATAGCCAGGACTATTGACAGTTAACCTTCTTAAGCCTTGATGGTCGGCTAGCAACATAATGCTGCCTAGTTCAGTTTCTATACAATCGTAATACATCCATAACTCACTAAATGCGTTAGTAATTAATAACATTGCTAAGCTAAGATTAACAGATAACAGTTTGATAACATATAACAATATGTTTATTAGTTATGCTAATCTTACGACAATGCTCAGCACCTCTTATTAACATCCTTGTGTCGAGGTAATAGTTTGTTCCATTCAATTATAAACCGTTCATCCACAATTGCGCTTGATGATATAAAAATTAGGCTTATTTCTAGTCAGGATGTGGCAAAGATAACAACGTATTATCAAAAAAATCGTGATTTTCTCAAAGCCTGGGAGCCGATGCGTAATGAATTGTTTTATTCAGAGCTGGGTTGGCAAAAAAGAGTCGAACAAATAGCTACCTTACATCGTCATGAAATGGCATTTTATTTTGTGATTGAAGACCGAAGCACTGACGATATTATTGGCGTGATTAACTACAGTAATTTAGTGAAATTTCCTTTTCATGCGTGTCATGTTGGCTACTCCCTTGATCAAGACTACCAAGGGCGAGCTATTATGCGTCGGGCATTAAAAGAGACGGTGAACTGGATGTTCGAAGTAAAAGGTTTTCATCGCATTATGGCCGCCTACATGCCACATAACAAAAGAAGTGCCAGCGTACTACACTCCGTCGGTTTCGAAAAAGAAGGGCTAGCAAAAGCGTACTTATTAATTGATGGAAAGTGGCAAGATCATGTTCTAACGTCATTGATTAATCAGCAGTGGACTGCGCCAGTTACGTGGTCAGCGCCTTAAAAATAAGTAATAAAAAAGGCAACGCGAACGTTGCCTTTTAGTGCGTTTTTGTACGAGATAAATAGATTACTCGACAGTTAGAATACGCATATTGTTAGTTGAACCAATGGTATCCATCACATCACCTTGAGTGATGATCACAAGATCGCCCACTTTAACAAATCCAGCATCACGAAGTACATCTAACGCATGTTTTGCCGCTTCTAAACCAGCATCGCTATCACGATTGAAAAATACAGGTGTTACGCCACGGTATAATGAAGCTTGGTTTAAGGTATTTTCGTTACGAGATAGTGCGAAAATGGGTAAACCGGAGGTAATGCGCGACATCATCAACGGTGTACGACCCGATTCAGTCATTGCAACCATCGCTTTTACGCCTTCCATGTGGTTTGCAGCATACATGGTTGACATTGCAATCGTTTCTTCAGGCGATGAGAAGAATCGATCTAAACGGTGGTTAGACACGTTAATACTTGGCTCTTTTTCTGCGCCTAAACAAACACTTGCCATTGCTTTTACAGTTTCTTCAGGAAATTGTCCCGCAGCCGTTTCCGCGGAAAGCATGACGGCATCGGTACCATCAAGTACAGCGTTAGCAACATCCATAACTTCTGCACGTGTTGGCATTGGGCTAGTGATCATGGATTCCATCATTTGTGTTGCTGTAATCACCGTACGGTTTAAGCTACGAGCACGGCGAATCAGTTTCTTTTGCACACCAACAAGTTCAGGATCGCCGATTTCAACACCAAGATCACCACGAGCAACCATAACAACGTCAGATGCAAGGATGATATCGTCCATTGCTTCGGTTGTTGCTACCGCTTCAGCACGTTCAACTTTAGCGACTAATTTTGCATTTAGGCCTGCTTCAGTGGCTAATCGGCGCGCATATTTCATGTCTTCGCCATTACGTGGGAATGATACGGCAAGATAATCAACGCCCATTGCCGCAGCTGTTAAAATGTCGGCTTTATCTTTATCTGTTAGGGCTTCTGCTGAAAGGCCGCCGCCTTTTTTGTTAATGCCTTTGTTATTTGATAATGGGCCGGCGACTGTCACTTCAGTGTGTACTTTATTACCTTCAACAGCTGTTACTTTTAATTGTACACGGCCATCATCTAATAGCAGGATGTCACCTGTTGTCACATCTTTAGGTAATTCTTTGTAGTCGAGACCGACAGCAAACTGATCGCCTTCGCCTTTAGGTAGATCACTATCAAGGGTAAATTTATCACCAATAGCAAGCTGGATTTTATCTTCTTTAAACGTAGATACGCGAATTTTAGGGCCTTGTAAATCACCTAGAATTGCTACGTTTTTACCAAGCTTAGCTGCAATTTCACGTACTTGCTTAGTGCGTTGGATATGATCTTCTGGGCTGCCGTGAGAGAAATTCATACGTACAACATTGGCACCTGCCGCGATGATTTTTTCAAGGTTATTATCACGATCAGTTGCAGGACCTAAAGTGGTTACAATTTTTGTACGTCTTAGGCGTTCAGTCATGTGAAACTCCAATTTATAGAAACGAGCTTTATTGAGCACTTGGTTTGAGAGTGATGATTACCAAGTCGGCAATAAAACATGAGATAGTTTTGATACCATATCTCGCAGATTTTGCTTAATGATGTATATCAAAAGACAATGAACTGTCACTTTTGTTATTCATTTTTGTTGTAACAAAAAATATGTAATGAAAACGTTGCGAATAAAAAAGCGAAGCTAAGGCTTCGCTTTTAAAGTGTTACAGCGTTGAACTGTCTTTAGAAAAGCGGGAGTCTTTAAGCGATTCTTTTACGCGCTTTAAGTTATCTCTAAACCCTGCACCACGACGAAGAGTAAACCCTGTTGCTAACACATCAATAACGGTCATTTGTACAACACGGCTCGCCATTGGCATGTAAATATCAGTGTCTTCTGGTACGTCTAGGCAAATAGATAAGGAGCATTCACGTTCTAACGGTGAATCTTTTGCCGTAATACCAATAACCGTTGCTCCATTAGCACGCGCCATTTGTGCAATTTCAACCAAACTTTTAGTGCGACCTGTGTGAGATATAACCACGACGACATCGCCATCAGAGCAGTTAATCACGCTCATGCGTTGCATCACAATATCATCAAAACAGACAATAGGAATGTTGAAACGGAAAAACTTATTTTGCGCATCGTGAGCGACGGATGCAGAAGCGCCTAAACCAAAGAAAGAGATTTTTTTTGCTTGTGTTAACAGATCGACAGCGCGGTTAATCTGCATCGTATCGAGACTATTTTTTGCGACATCTAAACACGCCATTGTTGATTCGAAAATTTTAGCGGTATAGGCATCTGGCCCATCCGTTTCTTCAACATTACGATTTACATAAGGCGTACCATTCGCAAGGCTTTGCGCTAAATGTAATTTAAAGTCAGGGAATCCTTTAGTATCTAAGCGACGGCAAAAGCGGTTAACGGTCGGTTCACTAACATCCGCCATTTTGGCAAGTGTTGCGATACTTGAGTGGATAGCTGTTTGTGGGGAGGCAATAATAACTTCGGCGACTTTACGCTCTGATTTACTGAAGTGTTCTAAGTTATTTTGTATTTTTTCTATGGTGTTCATAGCTAATAATGCACTTCGTTATTGAATTTCATTTGTAGCAAACTTGTCATCAAGATGCTTGTTTAATGAAACTATACTACTTAATTTTGACTATCTCCTAGCTAATCAGCGCTTTTTTAAGGCTAATTTTATTAGTTTTTGACAGGGATCGACTTTTGGCTTTCAGTTTTGAAACTCTATTCGATGAATAATTACAAAAAAAGAGCGGATACAGAAACTTTGTGTGTATTCCTTTCATATTTAAGGCGTTATTTTACAAAGTGAAAAATTATACTGATGTAATTTGTTATCATTTTTAATTAGAAACTTAAAGCTTCAAGCCATTGGTGTTATTTTTCTTATATGGATTTGATGTAATTTGAGGCTGAAAAATGAATATTGCTATATGCGGTTGTGGTTGGCTTGGTTTGCCCTTAGCAAAGGCATTATATAAAAAAGGCCATAACGTTTACGGTACAAAAAGAAATGAGAGAGAGGCGAATGCTTTAAGTGCATATGGCATACATGGGGTGCCAATGCAGTTACCATTAACAGAAGATGTTCAAGTATCATCTTTAGCAACGATGTTAGCAAGTGATGTGATGGTGATTAATATTGCTGCCGGTCGCAATAGTATTGATAAAGAGCAGCATTATCAGAATGTGTTATCCCTTTCTAACGCGGCTTATCAATCAGGATGTCAGCGCATTATATTTATTAGTACAACGTCAGTTTATGATGGACGTAAAGGCCGTGTGGCTGAAGACGATGATGTGATGCCATTAACCGATTCTGCTTTGACACATGTGAAGATTGAAAATAGTTTGCGTACTCAATGGGGTGATCAATTAACGATAGTGCGGTTATCGGGGCTGATTGGTGAAGACCGTCATCCTGTCAAATTTTTAGCGGGTAGAAACGCTTTAGAAGGAGGCAGTAATCCCGTTAATCTTATTCACCTAGAAGACTGTGTTGCAGCGATAGTAAGGTTGGTTGGTATCAAAGATAGTATGCCTGTCTTACATTTAGCGTCTGATTTTCACCCTACACGTAGTAAGTATTATACTCAGATGGCGAAGCAATTATCATTGCCATTGCCGGAGTTTTTACCTGATGATGAAAGTAGTACTGCAAAAGTGATTGATGCTGCGAAGACATTAACGAATCTAGGTTATGTTCTTAAACATAGAGATTTGATGCTGTCTAAATAGATAAAAAAAACGCTGAACAACAGTTCAGCGTAAAAATATGCAATTAAAGGATAATTGCAGTGGCAATAAGGAGTATTGGAAGAAGTTCGACGGCCAGTTAAACAATTCTCACCAATATTATGGATTCTATATATTCAGACTTTGAATTTTAGGTTTGGTTCAAAACTTTTTAAAAAAATAGTTTTCAGGCAAAAAAACACACAACAATACCGTTTTGAGTACTTAAGTCATCTGAATAGATAAAAAAAATCCCATTAAAAATGTTTTAATGGGATAAAAAGTTCCGTAAATTTTACAAAAAGTTCAGCAGTAGTGGACATCTAACATAAATAAAAAACTTTAAAATACTGATTCAAAACCAAAGGCATAGTAGGTTTTATTATGAATCATACTAGTAAGACTAACGAAATTAAGGTTAGTTCAATAAAAGTGAAAAAAAAGTCATCTTTTTTTATGGTGGCCGTCAAAGACCTTTTTTACAAAAAAAAGCCCACAAAAATAGTGGGCAAACTAAAAATTACAATTAGGAGTTAAAGCAGTAGTGGCATTTACAATGATAAAAATTGTTGAAACATGTTTGTTTTGCGAAATCTTTTATCAATCTGAATACATTATTTAAGACTCAGGATTTTAAAAAAGGTTCCTAAGTTTTCGAATATTTTTAGTATTAAAATATCGAGATTACTTAATGTATTGATTTTTAAATAATATCCACACTGCTTTGTTCTGTTTAGGCCGTCACTTTTGTGTTTAGCATTTCATTGTCTTCTTTTTTGACAGATGCCACAGCTTTGACTGCTGGATTCTTTGTTAGCAGCGAAAACACAAATGCAATTCCCATGATAATTGCCGAGTAGAAATAAGCGAGGTTGTAATTACCTGTGGTATCAACAGCAACTGCGGCGATAACGGGGCCAATGAAACCACTGACACCCCATGCTGTGTATACGACACCATAGTTTGTACCGTAGTTTTTCAAACCATAGAAACCTGCAGTTAGTGATGGAAATACTGCAGGTAAGGTTCCATAACATAAGCCCGCTGTTGCCATACCGATGATAAGACCAATATGGCTTGTGTAATGAGGGAACAACATCATATTGGCAATAGATAACATAAATGACAACGATAATGTTTTAAGACCACCAATTTTGTCGCATAGCATGCCAGCAAACACACGGCCTGATGTATTAAATAAAGCTAGAATAACAACAAGGTGAGCAGCATCCGTCATACCTGCTTGTGCCGAAGCGATAGAGGTTATATTACCAATGATCATTAAGCCTGTTGATGATGCACAAAGGTACATAACCCAAATGCTATAAAACTGAGTCGTTTTGAGCATAGCAGTCCAGCGCATTTCTTTTTGTGGCACCGCTACTTTCTTATTTGTTTGTTTAGATGAAGCGATAGGTACGTAATGAGAAGGTGGATTGGTAATGGTAAATGCTAATGGTGTAGCAATACATAAAAGCGCAATACCTAAAATAATGAAGCTATAGCTAATACCGTAACTCCCTATTAACGATGTAATTAATGGAGCAAGATAAACACCAGCAAGCCCAAAGCCCGCAGCGATAAGGCCATTTACAAGCCCGCGCTTCGAAGGATGAAACCATTTCATTGCAGCAGGGCTTAAACAAGCATAACCAAAACCAATGCCACCACCAGCAAGAATACCAAAGGTAAAAATAAGTTGAGTCGGGTTTGTGATGTAACCTGATGCGATTAAACCCAAACCAGAGCAAATTGTACCTGCTATTAATACACGTTTAGGGCCAAATTTATCTTGTAAAATACCAGCTAAAAGAAGAGTTATAGAGAAGGTAATAATAGCAACAGTATAAGGCAGAGATGCTTCTGAGTTTGTCCATCCTAAATCAACAACTAGCGCTTTTTTAAATACGCTCCAAGTAAATAGAATACCAATACATAAATTA
The DNA here is from genome assembly GCF_003026105.1 of Photobacterium sp. GB-56. Classification (GTDB taxonomy): domain Bacteria; phylum Pseudomonadota; class Gammaproteobacteria; order Enterobacterales; family Vibrionaceae; genus Photobacterium. Next base: position 479,204 of record NZ_PYNW01000001.1, read on the forward strand.
ATACAAAAACCAGCAATAAGAATTTGCTTTGCTCTATCAAACATGAATTTCTCTCTAATGATATTTATACGGTGAAAAACCAAATAAATAGATCGTAGTAATATATATATTTATTAAATATTACCCGTTAATACTGTATGGGAATTCTAGCGATAAAAATAATGATGGCAAGTTAAAATGTAACTAAATATTAAATCGATTAAAGCGTTGATTTAAAACGATTTTTTTGATTCATTTTCGGGGAAATAAAAGCGAGCAAACCTCCATTTGTATTATGTATTACAAATTGGGTGTTGGTTTATTTTAATCGTTAAACTAATTTTATAACCATTCTTAATTATAATTAACAGAACTAAAAATAAAGATAATTAGATATCCTGTTATGTTTTAATTTAATTGATTAATTATTTTTAGTGATAGTTATTTATATAAGTAGCTAAAGTAATTGTTATTATTATTCGTATCGTGGAGTTGTATGTAAAAGTGAGTCGTTTCGTCGCTTTTATAAATGATATGTGTCTAGATATTAATAGGTGAGTTTAAAAAATAAGAGGGCAACTTAGCAAAAGTCAGCAAGGAAATAAAACCTACTCCAATAACAGGAGTAGGCTATGAAGGAAAATCTTCAACAAAAAAGTAGTGGCATGTAGTCAGACTCAATCGATGTGTTTAAGTTCCGCGAATATATGCTTTTTTCGATTCTATTTTATTAATTATTAACCTTGGTTATGGTGGTTTGTTTTAACTTGTTGATATTTAATGTCTAATTTTTACTATATCTGTCTTTAAGAGCTATTGAAATTTCACCTCTCAAAATGAGATAGCAAACTTGTTAAAAGTGTTAACGAGTTGTAGTATTTAAACGTGTGTTTAATACGGGTGAATGAAAATGGCTGGAAAAGGTGAAACTAAAAGTCGCATTCTAGATGCCGCTGAGCTGTTATTTGCCGAGCATGGGTTTAACGAAACGTCGCTGCGGACCATAACAAGTAAAGCGGGGGTCAATCTTGCTTCTGTTAATTACCATTATGGTGATAAGAAAACATTGGTACGTGCAGTACTCAGCCGTTACCTTGATATTTTTATGCCAGCGTTGCAAAGTGAATTAGAAAGACTCTTAACCCGTGATGATTTTACGATGGAAGATGTCTTTCACTGTACTAAGTCACCGTTAGTTAGCCTTAATGATTGTCGAACTAATGGTGCGACGGTTTTTATGTCATTACTAGGGCGAGGTTATACTGACGTACAGGGACATTTACGGTGGTTTATTGTTACCCGTTACGACAAAGTCCTCTCTCTTTTTGTCACTGCCGTATGCCGTGCTAATCCATCCTTAGATCCAGAAACTCTTTTCTGGCGCTTACATTTCACATTAGGTGCATCAGTATTCACGATGGCATCAAGCGCTGCTTTATGTGAAATAGCAGAAAACGATTTTTCGAATCATGTGAAAACTGAAGATTTAATTGATCGTCTTGTTCCTTATCTCGCAGCAGGGGTTGGGGCGCCAATAGAAACGAATATTTCTCTGGTTAAGCAAGTCTAAAACTAAATAACGAATGTATACCTACGTAGTCATTATAAAAATAATCGAAGCAAAAGGATCTGAACTATGAGCACTTTATCTGTAATGCGAAAACGATATCTCAGCGATCCCGCCTTTAAGGTGTTTAAAAAAGTGTTGCCACCGTTATCTGAAACAGAACGCGAGGCAATGGAAGCGGGAAGTGTATGGTGGGACGGTGAGTTATTTAGTGGGCAACCTAATTGGAATACCTTATTAACCTACCCTAAGCCAAAACTTACTGATGAAGAGCAAGTGTTTATCGACACTAAGCTAGAAACCTTATTGGCCATGATAAACGATTATCAGATTGTTCAAGAAGATAAAGATTTATCGCCAGAGGTGTGGCAGTACTTACGTGATGAAAAGTTTTTCTCGTTAATTATTGGTAAAGAATACGGCGGCCTTAATTTTTCAGCGCATGCGAATTCAACCATAGTTGCCAAAATTGCAACTCGGAGTTTGAGTGCTGCGGTATGCGTCATGGTTCCTAATTCCCTAGGGCCGGGTGAATTATTGACTCATTACGGAACAGAAGAGCAGAAGAATTATTGGTTACCCCGTTTAGCTAACGGGAAAGATATTCCATGTTTTGCATTAACAGGGCCAGAAGCTGGCTCAGATGCCGGTAGTATTCCTGATGAAGGTATTGTTTGTTATGGCGAGCATGAAGGTGAACAAGTATTAGGTTTACGCCTAACATGGAACAAGCGTTATATTACCTTGGCACCCGTTGCAACAGTATTAGGTCTGGCTTTCAAAATGAAAGATCCTGATGGTCTGCTTGGTGATAAAAAAGAATTAGGGATCACCTGTGCATTAATTCCCGCCGATCATCCTGGTGTTGAAATTGGTGAACGCCATGACCCATTAAATATGGCTTTTATGAATGGACCTACACGTGGTAATGATGTGTTCATTCCAATGGATTGGCTAATAGGTGGTCAAGAATATGCAGGAAAAGGTTGGCGCATGCTGGTGGAGTGTTTATCAGCAGGTCGTGGTATTTCCCTTCCAGCATTAGGGGCTGCCTTTGGCCATTTAACATCGAAAACGACAGGCGCATATTCCGTTGTTCGTAAGCAATTTGGTACTTCAATTGGTAATTTTGAAGGTGTTGCACAAGCTTTAGGTCGAATTGGTGGTTATACCTATATGCTAGAAGCGGCTCGTACCTTAACCACGACGTCATTAGATATGGGGCAAACCCCTGGGATAGTTACAGCGATTGCCAAATACCATATGACTGAAATGGGCCGAACGATCCTCAATGATTCAATGGATGTGCATGCTGGTCGTGCTATTCAGCTTGGTCCAATGAACTATTTAGGCCATCACTACTTTGGTATGCCAGTTGCAATCACAGTTGAAGGCGCGAATATTCTAACTCGAAACCTAATGATTTTTGGTCAAGGTGCAACACGTTGTCACCCTTATGTACTGAGTGAAATGGAAGCCGCTGCCAATCCAGATGAACAGCAAGGTGAAAAAGACTTCGATAAGTTGCTATCAAAACATATAGGCTTTGCTATTGGTAATGTCAGCAAATCATTACTGAATGCATTTTCTGGATCTCGTTTTAATCGAGTACCAGTGAGTGGTGAAACTGCACCTTATTATCGTCAGTTAGCAAGAATGTCTAAGGCATTGGCAGTGAGTGCGGATTTTGCGATGTTAAGCCTTGGTGGTGAGTTAAAACGTCGTGAATTAGTCTCTGCACGTTTAGGCGATGTTTTAAGTCATCTTTATTTAGCGTCGGCAGTATTAAAACGCTATGAAGACGAAGGACGTCAACAGCAAGATTTATCAATGGTGAAATATGGTGTAGAACATTGTTTACATCAGTGTGGTATTGCTTTCAATGATGTGTTTAATAACTTCCCTCGTAAAGGAGTTGGACGTCTATTACGTACCATTAATTTTCCGTTAGGTATTCATTACCATGCACCATCAGATGTGATCGCTATCGATATTGCAGAAGCATTAATGACTCCTGGTGTACATCGTGAGCGATTAACACACCTTTGCTATGTTGGTAATAAAGAGGATGATCCTGTTGCGATTATGGAACGTGCTTTTTTAGCTATGCACGAGATCAAACCTTTAGAGCGTAAACTGATGAAAGCAACACGTAGAGGTGAGATCCCGCGCAAAGCTTCATTAACAAATAAATTACAAGTTGCATTAGATGTGGGAATAATCACAGAAGCAGAGAAGAAAAAAATAGAAAATGCTGAACAGCTAAGACAAAAAGCGGTTCAAGTTGATCATTTTTGTGCAGACCATTTTAAAAAAGCTCGCATACTACCAGGAAAAGCAGCTTAGGTAGCTTAGTTAGTGATATATAAACCTGGAATCTCCCATGTGCCACGCTTAGCGTGGCACTTTTTTTGACCAGAAATATCTGTAACACCTCCAACCACTACGTTTTTTATCATTTTCTGTCATAAATTTAATGCGATTTTGACGCTAACCTTTTATCCTATCAACAACTATGTAAGGGAAGTTGAAGATGATCATCAAACCTAAAACTCGTGGATTTATTTGTACAACAACGCACCCAGTGGGTTGTGAAGAGAACGTAAAAGAGCAAATTGCTTACACAAAAGCACAAGGTCCCATTGCGAACGCACCTAAGCGTGTGCTAGTCGTTGGTTCATCAAGTGGTTATGGCCTATCGTCTCGTATTGCTGCGGCATTCGGTGGTGGTGCTGCAACTATTGGTGTGTTCTTTGAAAAACCAGGTACAGAGAAAAAACCAGGTACTGCAGGTTGGTATAACTCAGCAGCATTTGACAAGTTTGCGAAAGAAGAAGGTCTTTATTCAAAAAGCTTGAATGGTGATGCTTTCTCTAACGAAGCAAAACAAAAAACCATTGATTTGATCAAAGAAGATCTTGGTCAGGTTGATATGGTGATTTACTCACTTGCATCACCTGTACGTAAATTACCTGAAACAGGTGAAGTTATTCGCTCATGCTTAAAACCAATGGGTGAGACGTACACAGCAACAGCAGTAGATACCAATAAAGATGTATTAATCGAAGCAAGTATTGAGCCAGCTACAGAGCAAGAAGTTGCTGATACTGTAACGGTAATGGGCGGCCAAGATTGGGAACTTTGGATTGATGCTCTATCTGATGCAGGTGTTTTAGCCGATGGTTGTAAGACGGTTGCTTATAGCTACATTGGTACTGAAATTACTTGGCCAATCTATTGGCACGGTGCGCTAGGTCAAGCGAAGATGGATCTTGATCGTGCAGCAAAAGAGCTAAACGAGAAGCTAGCGAAAACTGGCGGTTCTGCAAATGTTGCTGTGCTTAAGAGTGTGGTCACGCAAGCTAGCGCAGCAATTCCTGTTATGCCACTTTATATTGCGATGGTATTTAAGAAGATGCGTGAAGAAGGTGTACACGAAGGTTGTATGCAGCAGATTTTACGTATGTTCAATCAACGCTTATTTAAAGCAGATGGCATGGCACCTGAAGTTGATGGCGAAAACCGTCTACGTCTAGATGATTGGGAACTTCGCGAAGATATCCAGAAACATTGTCGTGATTTATGGCCAAACGTAACCAATGAAAACTTATTTGATGTCGCTGACTATCAGCAATATAAAGATGAGTTTTTAAAGCTATTTGGTTTTGGTATTGACACTGTTGATTATGATGCAGATGTGAATCCGGTTGTTGAATTTGATGTGAAAGACATCTAATTCACAATAAAATAAAAAAACCGCCGAAAGGCGGTTTTTTTATTATATTGTTTTGATTCATCAAGTTAATCTATTTGTTATTTTTTTTGTTTATGCATCCAACCACATTGGTTGCAGAGATAAATTCTTCTAATGTAAAACTTATGCCATAGTTTTCGCTTTATTCTTCCCACATCAAAACTAGCACATTTTTCGCACTGCATTTATTAACTCTCCTAGCTATTAATAAATTACTAGTGATAGTTTTAAATATTATAAAATTAATGTCTACCAATGACTGTCAAATTTTTGGCGTTTCAGCAATGTACATTCAATTATTCGGTTTACCATAAATTTCTAATATTTATCAGTCATTAAGTTTTGGCAGTGTAATAATAAATGCAGCCCCTTCTAATGGCGAATCTTCAACATAGATCGTTCCTTGATAGCTATCGATAATTTCATTACATACCGATAAACCAATACCTTGGCCTGGGTTTAGCTGATCTGAACGTACCCCTCGTTGAAATATCGCTTCTCTCATATCAAGCTTTACACCTGGACCGTCATCTTCAATCTTAATGGTAAAGTGAGTGTTGGTTTCTATCACAGTAATATGCACTTGGCTGATACAAAAACGGAATGAGTTCTCAAGCATATTGCCAAATAATTCCATTAAATCATCTTTATTTAGCGGCAACATAATATCTTCATTGAAGTGATAATGCAGTTTAGCTTGTTTATCCGCATAAATTTTGCCAAGCATTAAGCTAAGGCTATTCACAACCGGCATTAATTGAGAATTACTTTTTTGTAGCCCTTGCTGACCTACCATTGCCCGTTTTAACTGATATTGGACAAGATCATCCATTTGGCTGATTTGCTCCATAATACGTTGATTTAGCTCGTGGCGCTCTAACGTTTTATCATCCAATAATGCATTTGTTGCCGCTAAACGGGTTTTTAAACTATGAGCAAGATCATCCATCGCATGGCGGTAACGTCCTTTTTGATCACTACTTATACGGTTTAATCGGTTAACTGCTTTAGTGACTTCTTGCAGCTCCATTGGGTAATCATTATCGAGTTTTTCTCGTTTCGCTTCCGCCATTTGATCGAGTTGAGAGGCTAACTTGCGTAACGGCTGAAATCCCCAGTGAAAGGCGGCAATGAGAAATGCAACAGCAATAAGTACAAAAAGACCGAGATAAAATGCGGTACGTTGATGGAGTTTTTCTAATGATTTTTCATAATCATTTGCTGAACGTAATACAACGAGTTGATAAATGTTGCCATTTTCTTTATCTCGACTGAGGTTATAAGCGATATAGCCTTTGTTATCACCCATTTTTATAAGGGTAGGCGTCGGTATATTTTCAGGCAAATAACGACAAACATTTTTTAAATTCGCTTTATTGGCTTCATGAGATAACCATGTGGTGTTATCAGCTTGATCACACACGACGGCAATATAATCGGTGTCTGATGGGTCAAGAGAGTCAATCCACTTATCAACATCTTTGATTAAGCCAGCACGATTAAGTTGAGCAACCACCATTGGCATTTGAGCGACAAGCTCTGAAGAGTATGAAGCCATATAGCTTTGAGAATAAAGCTTATTAATCACACCGGCTAAGGCTGATGTGACTAAAGCAATAATAGCGACAGAGGTGATTAAAACTCGACGTCTTAAACGCGGCTGTATAAGTTTATTCATTGGGCATTAAGTTCAAAAATATACCCTTGACCACGAATGGTTGATATTGGGTTATCTTGACCTGTTTTAGTGAATTTTTTACGTAAACGACTAATCATAACTTCGATTGTATTTGGATCACCTTCTTGATCTTCATATAACACATCGAGTAGGCGTTGTTTTGATACAACCTGACGGCTATGGCGCATGAGATATTCAAGTAAGTCATATTCAAAAGCGGTTAACTCTAATAATGTTTCATGAACATAAACTTGTTTCGCTAGGAGATCTACACGGATATCACCTGCAGTCATTTCCGGCTTTACAAAACCAGCGCTTCGGCGAACGAGTGCACTTAAGCGAGCAACCATTTCTTCTTTTTGGAATGGCTTAACGAGGTAGTCATCAGCACCAGCTTCAAGGCCTGTTACTTTGTCTTGCCAATTTGAACGCGCAGTAAGAATAAGAATGGGAAGACGAAGCCCCTTTTTACGCATGTCTTTAATTAAACTAATCCCATCGCGGTCGGGTAAACCAATATCAACAATCGCAATATCATTGGGGTAGTTTTCAGCAAAGAATAAACCTTCTTCTGCCGTATTTGCACACTGAACTTGGTTGCCTAATTCACTGAGTTGAGATTTTAAGTGATGGCTAAGGATTGCATCGTCTTCGACAATAAGAATTCGCATAAATTAAAGCACCCAAGGTTGCTGATTATAGTTATAAATATCTATGGTACGAAATATTGCAATTATCCGCATTATTTATCATTGCCATAAACTTAATATTTGAGCGTTATAGCAGAATGGGTATTTATAAGTCAGATTGCTATGTGTGCTATTAACTAAATAAAAGGTTTGATTAATAACAAATTAACGCTACAGGTCTTAGTGTAGGTATCTTGACTGAATAGGGGCTGACTCATAAGAGAACTCATTAGCCAGCCCTTATTAGAAAGAGCAGCATTCAAGCCAATAATTACTTTAGAATAATAATTAACGTACCTGCAATAGTGAGCAATACGTTGGCGATAGCATAAGTACCTGCATAACCTAAAGCAGGAATAGTACTACGTGCATGAGCGTTGATCATATCCATAGCTGGGGCACAAGTACGCGCGCCTATGATGGCACCAAAAAGTAGTGCACGGTTCATTTTCAGTACATAAGCACCGAATAGATAGGCTAATACGACAGGGATCACACTCACCATTAAACTGGTGACAAAAACAGTTAAACCGATATGAGCAATGGATTCAAAAAGGTTAGAACCTGCACTTAAGCCGATACCAACCATAAAGACCATTAAGCCTAAATCTTTTGCCATATTTAACGCCCCTTGAGGGACATAACCAAAAGTTGGGTGGTTTGCACGTAAAAATCCAAGTGTAATACCTGCAATTAAAAGGCCTGCAGCACTACCTAAACCAAACGCAATATGACCAAATTTCATGGTAATTAAACCAAGCAGTAAACCTATGATGAAGAAACAACAAAAAGCTAATAAATCTGCAATCTGGCTGTGGATTGAAATAAAGCCAATACGTTCAGCTAAACCATGAACACGACTTTTCTCGCCACTAACTTGCAGAATATCACCTTTGTTTAACAGAATGTTGTGATCCATCGGCATTTCGATTTGAGCACGAACCACACGGTTTAAAAAACAGCCGTACTCTGACAGGTTCAATTCAGATAAACGTTTACCGGCAATACCATCGTTCTTTACCACGATTTCTTCTTCAATGATGCGAAGATCTAATAAATCACGATCAAACACTTCTTTACCATTACGGAAACTAGGATCAAGACGAGCGTGGCTGTCGGGGTAACCCACTAGCGCAATTTCATCACCTTCTTGTAAAATTGCATCACCATCAGGGTTAGCTAAAATACCGTTACGACGAACGCGTTCGATATAGCATCCTGTTTGGCGGTAGATACCTAACTCACGAAGGTTACGACCATCAATCCAATTAATCAGTTCAGGTCCAACACGGTATGCGCGAATAATGGGTAAATATACTTTTCGCTGTGCCACTTCACCAATACCACGTTCACGTGCGATCTGTTGTGATGATTCAGCTAGATTTTGTTTTTGTAGTGTAGGCATGAGCTTCGCGAGGAATATCAAGCTCACTAGACCTACTAAATAGGACATCGCATAACCAACACTTAAACTTTCTGTAAGCTGTTTAATCATTGTTGGATCGGTAATACCTGAAAGCCCAGTATTTAATGCGTCTTTAGCGCCCACTAATACTGGGGTTGCAGTTAATGACCCCGCCATTAAACCTGTCGCAAGGCCAATATCCATATGTAGATAATGTGCCATTGTCATGGTTATCGCGATGGAGGAAAGCAAAACGACGAGCGCAAGTAAAAGGTAGTGCTTACCGTCTCGAAAAAAGATGCCGAAAAAGTTTGGACCCGCTTCTATACCCACACAAAAAATAAACAGCATAAAGCCAATATTTAAAGCGTCAGTATCGAAAGTAAAACCAGCATTACCAAACAGCAGTGCTGTGACTAAAACGCCAATAGAATTACCTAAGCTCATCTTACCAAAGCGTATTTTGCCAATACTTAAACCTACGGCAAGAACAACAAAAAGTAATAGAATATCATTATGGTGTAGAAGTGCTGCTACATCAATGTTCACAACAGAATTTCCGACAATAGTGGAGAAGTAAGAGTTGTCAAATTCTAGCTGATTTTTGCAGACTGTTATAGCGTATATTCTAAAAAAATGTTGAAAGTTAGTATTAATAACTTCTGAGTGTGTATTCTTTATCTGAAGGGATAAAAGTGGAAATATAACGGATTACTGTACGTTAAAAATACTGTTCATTTACGTTGTCAGTTAGTAAAAAATAGAGATAAAAAAAGGCCGAACAATATCGACCTTTCATAAACTGAATTCTTTTCTTATTGGAACAGTAGATTATGTTCTTTAGAGTAAGCTTCAAATTCAGTACAGCCACCAATGTGCTCTTGATCAACAAAGATCTGTGGTACTGTTTCAACGGGTTTACCTACCGTTTTTTCCAGATCCGCTTTACTGATGCCTTCCGCATGAATATCAACGTAACGGAAGTTAAAGTCGTCGCGCTCTGCTTTAATTTTTTCTGCTAATTCCTTAGCACGTACACAGAATGGACAACCTGGGCGACCAAAAATAACTACGAACATAAAATCTCTCCTGCAAAATTATGTTGTTACTATAACGTGTGTTTATTGATAGAGAAAGGGGGATTTGCCTGTTAGAGCAATAGAGAAAATCGATGGTGGGTTATATATCAAGAAGTGATGACGGCAAAGAATAAAGCCAAGCACGAGGCTTGGCTTGTATTACCGATTAGGTTAACTTAGAAGTCGTAACGAATACCCACTTGTAATTCGTTATCTTCACCTTCAATTCGGTTAAATAGGTAACCTGCATAAGTACGTAGGTTTTTATTGAACTTATAGACGCCATCTAACGCAAAGTAATTTACATTGTCAGTTTTTACGCCGCCGTCTTTAGATTGCTTAAAGTTGTATGCTGCTTGAGCAATAAATTTACCCATTTTAACAGCCGTTGCTAATTCATAGCCAGTTAGATCGGTATTACCGTTTTTACCACTCGCATAAGTACCAGCTGCGTAAAAATTATTGAATTCGTAGCTTGCTGCTAAGTTGTATTGGTTAGCATCAACGTCAACACCGTCATGACCACGTACATAACCCGCACCTAAAGCTAAGCCGAATGGGAAGGCATATTGTGCTGCAATACCATAACTGTCTGAATCTTTTAATGCATTATTGTTTTCAGCAATGTAGTTAGCTGAAACTGTGAAGTTATTGAATTCACCAGCGTATAAAAAGTTATTTTCACGCTTATCTTTGTTACCATCAACAAGATCAACACCGTCACCACCGAAAGTAGCAAGAATATCTGTGTAATCTGTCAGCATAACCTGTGCTGAATCTTGCTTACCATAAGAGAAAGCACCTGCCTGAGTATCAAATCCAGCATATACGTAACGACTCTTAACAGTAGAGTCACTACTATCAGAGATTTCAGCTTCATATTTACCAAAAGCAATAACTTGATCAGAAATCTTTGCTTTACCTTTTAGATTAATACGGGCACGGCTCTTATCTTTAAAAGCATTACCAGTGCCATCTGCACCTTTATTTGCATCAGATAGGTTAAAACGCGCTTCAGCACGACCACCAATACTAAGTGATTTATCATCATCTTGATAAACAGTTGCAGCGTTTACTGTTCCTGCTGTTAATGACGCTAAAATTGCCGATGCCAATGCTACTTTTTTCATTTTCTAATCCCCTAGAAAGAATGTTATTTGGGCTTCATTGCCTCTTGAATGAGAGCAGATTAGTGCATGAATGTTAAAGTTATGTGTAAGTAAAAAGTTACTTTTATTACATATATCAATGAATTGAGTAGGTGTTTTATGTGAACTGCTATGTATTTTGTTAAAGGTAATATTTAGTAAAAGAGAGGGGAGACTCATCACTATTAAATAAGTTAACAATATGATCATCATGATGTTGAATATAAGCATTGTTTAATAATGCGATTTATATCGCTTTTAAGCATAAATTGTGATGAAAGTGCCATTTAGTCATCTATTTCTAGTTAAATATGATCATTCGTATGACAAATAGATGATGTTTGGCATTGGAAAATTATATGGCGCTTGTTTTGTTGAATTATTTGGAATGAAATTTTTAATTTTTTATCTTTATTTAATTCAATTAAATCAATATCTTGAGTTTACATAAGGTATTATTATTCCATTATGGAATATAGTTATTCATAAATTCATATTCTCTAACAAAATTCATTAGATGTTATTATTAAAATTCTTTACAAAATAGAATGTTTTCGCACTTTTTCTCACTTTATTGCCTTTTTCCGTGGTTAACCATTGATCTGGATCGCACCATCAATTAGAATTCGCGGCGCATTTAGCATGCATCTATATTTTAAAATTTATCACTTTTGTTGAATTACTCCTGCAGGGGAAATACATGTCTACGAAATTAGCGAACCCAGCGCCTTTAGGCTTAATGGGTTTTGGTATGACTACCGTTCTTTTAAACATTCATAATGCTGGGTTTTTTCCATTGGATTCAATGATCCTAGCTATGGGTATTTTCTATGGTGGTCTAGGTCAAATTCTTGTAGGCATGATGTGCTTTAAGCGTGGTGATACGTTTGGAACAACAGCGTTTACTTCTTATGGCTTATTTTGGTTAACGCTAGTCGGTCTTATTGCATTACCGAAGATGGGGTTTGCAGCAAGCCCTGCACCGTTCATGGCTTGGTACCTAACACTTTGGGGCCTATTTACTGCATTTATGTTTATCGGTTCTTTACGTTACCCTCGTGCTAAACAAGTAGTATTTGGTTCTCTAACTATTTTATTCTTCTTATTAGCGGCTCGTGATTTTACGGGGAATACGACAATTGGTTTCATCGCGGGTATAGAAGGTATTTTCTGTGGTCTAAGTGCAATTTACTTTGCAATGGCTCAGGTATTAAATGCTGAATACGGTCGTACAATCTTACCTGTTGGTGAGCTGAAGACTGAGCAAGTAAGCCTAAAAGCTGCTGCTTAATTTTGCGAAGTATTGAGACAAAAAAACCTCGTTAATTAACGAGGTTTTTTTATATCTGAAATCTATGAAAATAACGTTATCACATGGGAGAAAAATAATAGTTAGATGCAAGATTCAGTAATTTGAATGTTAGGTTTAAAGGTAAAGTGGCCTTCAGGGCTAACATCATTTTCTTGACGTGATGTTGTTCTAAACTGAGAAGGCGTAATGCCATATTTACGTTTAAATGCATCGCAAAAATATGCAGCACTACCAAAACCAGATCGATTACCTATTTGTGAAATAGAATAATTTGAAAAAGTAAGGTAGTTCAAGGCTAAACCCATTCTAACATCAAGTAATAATTGGCTAAATGAAACCCCTTCTTTTGCCAAATGTCGACGCAGTGTAGATTGCGTTGTAAAGAGCGCTTTCGCCATATCGTCGACACTCCATTTGCGTTGAGGATCTTGGGTAATCAAACGCGCAATAGTTCGCTCTTTAGGCTCATCATAGTTGAAGCGGTAAACGTTGAATACATCAATACCTGCTTCATTTAATGCCATTAAAATAAAGACTAAACACTGGCTTAGCAGCGTTTTTTCCATGGAAGAGCCACATATCGAAGGCAGTAATTTATTAAATAGAACGAAGTTTTGATCCACAATTGCAGGGGTTGGAATCGTGTAGACAGGAGAACAACTTGCCGTTGGGAAAGTGGGTTGTTTTAACGCACTGATATATTTGAATGCTTCAGTGATAGATTCTTCATCGATCATCAACAATTGTAATTCAATATTTTCTTGGCTATTAAGTTGATTAATAGAACAAGAGATATGACTGAACTTAGGAACGACAAAAGTACTATTATTTTTTAATTCAATAGCATGACCGTTGATGTGAACATCACCTTGAACATTTGATAATTTTACAATTAAGTGGTGGTCGACATAAAACTCTTTTAGAACTACGTGGCTCTGAGAGAGGATACGCTTATATTTCATACCAGTACTGCTTCTCTAAAAGTGGAAATAAATCCTTCATTACACACCATAATTAGGCGGCCGTCCTATATGTACCGGTATTCTATGTTGGAATATGCTGATACCAAGGTACATGCGTGTGAGTATAGGACTAAAAGAAACGGTTGAATAGATGAAATCTACTCAACTTTTGTTATTGATCATATTGAGTATGTTTATCTATATAAAATGGATACATCTTGATATGTGGATCTAAGTAATTTAGGTCTTATGCTCTATATACGGGATATTATGCTATTTATCACGCTACTGTTATAGATGAAAGGCATAAAAAAAGCTGCTTTGAAAGCAGCTTTTCTAACAAGTTTACGCTTAAAGATTAGCAAATAACCTTAATCGCTAGACCACCTTGAGATGTCTCACGGTATTTAGCATTCATGTCTTTACCTGTTTCAAGCATTGTCTCAATGACTTTATCAAGTGAAACACGGGGATCAGATGAGCGGCGAAGTGCCATACGTGTAGCATTAATTGCTTTAACTGCTGCAATGCCGTTACGCTCGATACATGGAACCTGAACTTGGCCAGCAACAGGATCACACGTTAGACCAAGGTTATGTTCCATTGCAATTTCTGCAGCCATACATACTTGTTCAGGGCTACCCCCCATAAGTTCTGCAAGACCAGCAGCAGCCATAGAACATGCCACGCCAACTTCGCCCTGACAGCCTACTTCAGCGCCAGAGATAGAAGCATTACGCTTGTAAAGACCACCAACAGCACCAGAAGCTGCAAAGTAGCGGGTGTATTCTTTAGGGCCAACTGACTGAACAAACTTATCGTAGTAAGCAAGTACTGCTGGAATAATGCCACATGCGCCGTTTGTCGGTGCGGTTACAACACGACCACCTGCTGCATTTTCTTCGTTTACAGCAAAAGCAAACATGTTAACCCAGTCAACAACCGTCATTGGATCGTTGCTTAGCTTTTCAGATGTTATTAGCTGTTGACGAAGTGCTGCTGCACGACGAGGAACACGTAGAGGACCCGGTAGGATACCTTCTTCGTTCATACCACGTTCCATACAATCACGCATTGTTTTCCAGATGTTAGCAAAGTAATTACTAATCTCATCTTCAGCGTTCATTGCACGTTCGTTAGCCATAACTAAAGAGCTGATTGATAAACCGTGCTCTTTACATTGTTCAACAAGTTCAGAGGCATAGTTGAAAGGGTAAGGGATAACAACACTTGATTCTTGCGTTTTACCAAAGTTTTCTTCATCAACAATAAAACCACCACCGATAGAGTAGTAAGTCTTAGAGAAAACGTTCTCATCACCAATCCAAGCATGAATAGACATGCCGTTTTCGTGCAGTGAAAGGTTAGTCGTATGGAAATTCATACCACCATCACGTGGGAAATCTACTGTGTGGCAATGCATACCAACAGGTAGACGTTCGGTTTCTTCAACACGGGCAATAAAGCTTGGAATACTATCGATATCAACATGTTCAGGGCTGTTACCAGCAAGACCCATAATGATTGCAATATCAGTATGGTGTCCTTTACCTGTAAGAGAAAGAGAGCCGTATACGTCAACGGTAATTTTAGTTATGTCACGTAATTTACCCATGGCACGTAAATCATCGATGAACTCTTTACCTGCTTTCATTGGGCCAACAGTATGTGAGCTGGAAGGGCCCACACCGATTTTGTAAATATCAAAAACACTGATCATGTTTATTACCTCAGTCGGGGGAAGCGATTCTTGCCTCCGGCCAAGACTGTATGCGTTTTATGACTCGCCCCTTCCTTGGCGAGCGTACTTAAAAAACAAGAGCAGGGCGCTTAGCATCCTGCTCTTAATTATCGTATAGATTGCGTTTATTGTACCAGAACGCTATACCTTTTCTTGCACTTTATGCTTCAAAAAAGAAGTATTTTTGTGTTTGTATCGCGCCTGGTTCAAGTGCTATTAAAAAGCGCCGTAAATTACTGAAGTAATCGCAGCCACACCACACAGAGCAGTGAAAATACGTGCAGCAACAGAGGTTTTGTATTTCGCCATTGCTGGTACTTTCTGCATCGCAACAACTGGCATTAGGAACAGAATTGCTGCAATCATTGGTGCGCCCATTGTTTCAATCATACCAAGGATGCTTGGGTTGATGATTGCTACAATCCATGTTGTCACAACAATAAATGCTAGAGATAGTTTTTCAATTTTACCAACCGGCATTTTGCTACGAGATTTCGTTAGGCCAACAAGACCTTCATGTGCACCTAGGAAGTGACCGAAGTAGCTTGAAGTAATAGCAGCAAATGCAACCAGTGGACCTAAGTAAGAAATTGCTGGTGAATCTTTAATGTTTGCTAGGTAAGAAAGAACAGAGATATTTTGTTCTTTTGCCATGTTCAACTGCTCTGGTGTCATAGACAGTACAACAGAGAATACAAAGAACATGACAAAGCCCATTAGCATCATTGCTGCGCCGCCAGTGATCATGTCAGTTTTCTTTACTGCATCGTCACCGTATACATGACGTTGTTCTTTTGCAAACTGGCTGATAATTGGGCTGTGGTTGAAAGAGAACACGATGATTGGAATTGCTAGCCAAATAACAGTAGGCATTGATGACCAATCAGGTGCCACAGACACCATTGACATGTTCCAATCAGGAATTAGGTAAATAGACAGAGCAAGCAGAATGATAACCAGAGGGTAAACCATTGCTGATGTTGCCTTAAGCATTAGTTCTTTACCAAATACAACGCCAGCAGTCATTAGCGAGATAAGGACGCCTGATAGAAGCCAACGAGGAACAGAATCCATACCTAGTTGGTTAACCATGAATGAGTCAACAGTGTTGGTAATACCTACACCATAGATAAGAACGATAGGGTAGATAGCAAAGAAATAAGCGAATGTAATAAGGTTGGCACCTGTTTTACCGTAGTGTTCTTCAACGGTATCAGTAATGTCAGCATTTGGGTTTTTAGCTGAAAGAACAAAACGTGCTAAGCCTTTGTGTGCAAGCCAAGTCATTGGTGCTGCAATCAGTGCTAAAATAACTAACGGCCAGAAACCGCCCGCACCTGCTTTAATTGGAAGGAATAGAACACCTGCACCTACAGCTGTGCCGAATAGAGACAATGCCCATGTGAAATCTTTGTATGTCCAACGTGATTTTGCTACATCAGTTTGTACTGCGGTCGATGTGTTTTGCATTTTTTGTCATCCAAAAAAAAGGAACGGAACGGAACGTTGTTTTAGGAACACGTGCATTCTCGTTATTTATGGCGGGATTACAATGATAAAGATCGCGTTATGTAAGCTGTCTTTATTTGTTGTACAAATAAAGAAGACTTAGCTCACAGTTTTAAATTTGGTAGAAGCTAAAAAAACAGCTAATAGCCTATAAATCATCATGCCAAATTTGATCTGAAAGTAGTTTTATCATTTGAGCGGTTGCTCCCCATATAGAATAATTCTTAAACGGGATGTTATATACATTGTGATTATTGCCATTAAGTAGGAATTTATATTGGCGAATATTGTTTGGGTTAAGCAAATGGTTCAGAGGCGCTTCAAAAATGCAATCGACTTCATCGGGATCTGCGATAGGGATGTAATCTGGATCTATTGTGGCGATAAAAGGCGTGACCATATACCCGCTCATGGTCGGTAAGGTAGAAAGACAACCGTGTACATCATTGCGAGAACAAGTAATATTCGTTTCTTCAAATGTTTCACGAATAGCGGTTGCGATTAAATCCTCATCTGTCGGTTCAAATCGTCCACCAGGGAAAGCAATTTGTCCTGGGTGGTGTTTAAGGTGTTTTGCCCTTCGCGTTAATACGACATTAAAGCCATTTTCGCGATAAACGAGAGGGATCAAAACAGCAGCTTGTTTAAATAGGGATGCGTCTTCCCAGTGCTGTCGAATTCGATCTTGATGGTTTTGATCATATTGAAGACTTGGTGCAAGAAGAAATCGACTTAAAATTTGCTGCTGTCCAACCATAAAACCTCGTTAGTCAAATGAAAGTGCTTTCATCTTAAATACTTTTTATTTTAAATATCATTATGATGTATTTATCTGTACCTATTGTAAGGTTGGCAGAATCTTACTCAATTTGTCGAGTGTTTCTTGATATTCGCTATCTGGATCACTATCAGCAACAATCCCGCCTCCAGCCCACGCATGAATTTTTTGTTCATTAGCCACCAATGTACGAATCGTAATACTGGTATCCATTGTGCCACAACGGCTGATATAACCGATGCTGCCACAATAAATACTGCGGCGGTGCGGTTCTAACTCTTCAATAATTTCCATGGCTCGTACTTTCGGAGCACCTGTTATTGAACCACCGGGGAAACATGCTTTTAATAGATCTGTCGCATTGTGATCTGCTGGTAATTCGCCTGAGACGGTACTCACTAAGTGATGTACGGCAGGAAAACTTTCTATTTTAAAAAGATGCGGTACTCGTACGGTACCGGGTGTGGCAACGCGACCAATATCGTTACGCAGTAAATCGACAATCATTAAGTTTTCTGCACGATCTTTTTCAGCATTTTGAAGAGCGAAAGCATTGGCATTGTCTTGAGCGGTATTTTTGCTACGTGGTCGAGTCCCTTTAATCGGTTTAGTTTCAATCAGTCCATCACGAAGTTGTAAAAAACGCTCTGGAGATACCGATAAAATCGCACCTTGTTTTAAACGAATAAAACCAGAGAATGGCGCTCCGTTTTCTGTTTCAAGAGTTAGATATGCTTGCCATTCATCGCCGGTATAATTGGCAGAAAAACGTTGCGCCAAGTTGATTTGATAACAATCGCCAGACAATAGATAATCTTGGATTTTGTTAAATTTGTTACAGTAATCCTCTTTAGTCATATTGGATGACCAATCAGATGTTAAAGAAAAGCTATCAACAAGGTTTAAATCTGTTGCGGGTTGTTGTTGTGAGAATGTCGTAAGCTGCTGTTCAAGCCATGTTTGACGCTTAGTCTCTTTTGGCTCTACTAGCGTTACCGTTTGTTCTTGATGATCCACAATTAAAGCCCAGTCATAGATCCCTAATGCTAAATCAGGTAGCGGAATGTCATGTTCAGCAATTGTTGAGATATTTTCAACCTGACGACCTAAATCGTAACTAAAGTAGCCTAATGCTCCACCAATAAATGGCAGTGTCATCATTGGGCTAACTGCAGGTAATAACTGCGCTTGTAATGTTTGTACTAATGCAAATGGATCATCGGTGTACGTTTCTTCTGCACCATTTGCATAGCAGACCTTGCTAATCCCATTTTCTGATTCAATAGTGGCTAAAGGATCAGCAACGATAATGTCAAAACGGTTATCTGGATGATTTTCTGCTGCCGAGCGTAATAGCATTGCCCATGGCAAACCAGAGAGTGGTGCAAACCATGTCAATGCCGCATCTTTTGAGTAGGCGAGCGACGTAATGCTTAATTTTGGGTGTGATTTACAAATCATTTTCTTTTTTGTGACAAGAGTTTGATTGGCGCGTAGCGCAATAATAAGTGCAAGAGTATCATATTCAGATAACGACGCCCAAAGATGTGCATGTACTTAATGTGAACATCGTCCCTACAAAATTGAAAGTAAATTTCGGGCGCTATGGAATGATATAACTCAACGAGGGCAACTATGACTGTCATCCGCAAAGAAGACGTAATTAGTAGTGTGGCAGATGCATTACAATATATTTCTTACTACCACCCACTGGATTTTGTGCAAGCTTTAGAAAAAGCCTATAACAAAGAGCAAAGCCAAGCCGCAAAAGATGCGATCGCACAAATTTTAATAAACTCTCGTATGTCTGCCGAAGGGCATCGTCCAATCTGTCAAGACACAGGGATTGTTACCTGTTTCGTGAAGATTGGTATGAACGTACAGTGGGATAGCGATCTTACTGTACAACAAATGATTGATGAAGGTGTGCGTCAAGGGTATACCAACCAAGATAACCCGTTACGTGCATCGGTTGTTGCGGATCCTGCAGGTCGTCGTATTAATACGAAAGATAATGCGCCTGCTGTTGTTCATATCGATATGGTACCAGGTGATAAGGTTGAAATTCAGTTAGCAGCTAAAGGTGGCGGCTCTGAAAATAAAACTAAAATGGTGATGTTGAACCCATCTGATGATATTGCTGAGTGGGTTGAAAAAACAGTACCGCTGATGGGAGCTGGCTGGTGTCCTCCTGGTATGTTGGGTATTGGTATCGGCGGAACCGCAGAAAAAGCAGCTGTGCTTGCGAAAGAATCATTGATGGAATCGATTGATATTCATGAATTGAAAGAGCGCGGAGCACAAACAACAGAAGAAGCATTACGCTTAGATATCTTCGATCGTGTCAACAAGCTTGGTATTGGTGCGCAAGGTTTAGGTGGTTTAACAACAGTTCTTGATATAAAAATTAAATCCGCACCAACACATGCGGCATCGAAGCCTGTTTGTATGATCCCTAACTGTGCCGCAACACGTCACGTGCACTTTACTTTAGATGGTACTGGCCCTGCAGAATTAACACCGCCTAAGTTAGAAGATTGGCCTGAAGTGACATGGGAAGTGGGTGATAGCGTTCGTCGCGTAAATTTAGATACGGTTACGAAAGCAGATGTTCAAGAGTGGAAATCAGGTGAGACTGTTTTACTGTCTGGTAAGATTTTAACTGGTCGTGATGCTGCGCATAAACGTATTCAAGAAATGTTAGCCAAAGGTGAAGGTTTACCTGAAGGCGTTGATTTCAATAATCGTTTTATTTACTACGTTGGTCCTGTTGATGCAGTGGGTGATGAAGTCGTGGGTCCTGCGGGTCCTACAACCTCAACGCGTATGGATAAATTTACCGACATGATGTTAGGTGAAACGGGTCTAACCGGAATGATTGGTAAGGCTGAGCGTGGTCCCGCGGCGATCGAGTCAATCAAGCAGCATAAAGCTGTTTACTTAATGGCTGTGGGTGGCGCTGCTTATTTAGTTGCCAAAGCTATTAAAAAATCACGTGTAGTGGCGTTTGAAGATCTTGGTATGGAAGCGATTTATGAGTTTGAAGTCGAAGATATGCCAGTAACAGTAGCTGTTGATTCTAATGGTACTAATGCTCATCAAACAGGCCCTGATACATGGCGTGTAAATATCGCTGAAATGGAAAAGTAAGCTATATAAGCATATCTAAGAAAAGGAGCCTTGTGCTCCTTTTTTTATTGTCTCTTTTCTCTTAAAAGGATTGTGATATTGACTCTATTTTCATATATGAAACAAGATTGTTAACTTAAAAGCCTCTACTATTCATAGATATATATTTTTTCATACATTTTTTTAACAATAGTAAGATTTAGTATGAAACATCATGGAGAGTAGTATGAGATATCGCTTTTTTGCGGCATTGTTTACATGCTTAGCATTAATTGGCTGCAAGGATGATAAATCAGCGATTGCTGAGCCTGAGTCTCGACCGGTTAAATTACAATCAGTTTCAGTAGGTAATAATGAATCACAACGGGCGTTTCCTGCGATTGTTGAGGCGGGAGATAAAGCCGTTTTAGCTTTTCGCGTTTCAGGTCAACTTGCTAGCGTAGATGTTCACCCCGGTCAATTTGTGACGAAAGGACAGATACTTGCAACATTAAATAGCGATGAATTTTCACTGCTAGTGAAGCAGGCACAAGCGCAATATGATTTAGCGAATGTGCAATTTAAGCGCGATAAAGAATTACGGAAAAAAAATGTAGTATCAGAGTTAGATTACGATACCTCTAAAGCTAACTTAAAACAGGCAAAAGCTTCATTAGATAAAGCAATATCGAATTTAAGTTATGCCAAGCTTATCGCACCTTATGACGGGCACCTTTCTTTATCCATGGTTGAAAACTATGAATATATCAGTGCTAAACAGCCTGTAATGCATATTCAAAGTGCTAAATTGATCAATATGACATTTCAGCTTCCTGATTATCTTTTAGCGCGCTTTCAAGGTCATGCCGAAAATATTAATCCTACTGTTGCTTTCGATACCTTAACTAATCAAACCTTTCCCGCACAATTTAAAGAAATTGATACAGAGCCAGATAGCAAAACATCCAGTTATAAAGTGACACTCTCAATGGCACGTCCGGAAGGCAGTAATATCATGCCGGGAATGTCTGGTAGCGTGACAATTGTTCTGCCACAAGGAAATGCAGGCGCAATACCTCTGCGTGCGATCATTACTAAAGACAATAAAGATTATGTATGGCGTGTTGATGATAATCAGCAAGTTGTAAGAACTGAAGTCATATTAGATAACAATAATCGTGTGATATCAGGTTTAGAAGATGGTGATGTTATAGCGACATCAGGCGTATCTGAATTGCAATCAGGTCAGAAGGTCCGCTCATGGATCAAGGAGCGTGGATTATGATCAAACGTTATCGTTTATTGACATTGGCTATCAGTGCAACATGGTTACTCCAAGGTTGTGAGAAACCAAGTGTTGAGCCGCGCGAAGCGCAACCGCGAGTCAAGGTACAGCAGGTACAGTCAGGCAAACAATCACCGAAATTAACGTTTCCAGCCGTGGCATCAGCAGCTGATAAATCTATTTTATCATTCCGTATTGCAGGAGAAATCACGCAAATATTAGTGCGTTCAGGAGACACCGTTAAAAAAGGGCAGGTATTAGCGCGATTGGATCCACGTGATTACACATTAGAGGTGGATGATGCTCAAGCTAAATACAATGTTATTGATAGCCAATACCGCCGTTCCGCAACATTATTAAAAAATGGCTATTTACCTCAGTCTCAATTTGATGAATTAAAAGCGAAGCGAAGTATTGCGAAAGCAAATCTTGATTTAGCCAAATTAAAATTAAGTTTTACTGCGCTAAAAGCCCCATTTAGTGGTGTGATTTCAACTATTCCCGTTGAGCAATTTGAAAATATCAAAGTAGGTCAGCAGATTATGAATATTCATAGCACTGATTCTGTTGATATCGAGATCCAAGCGCCTGATATGATTTATTCCAAGCAAAGTATCTTGGATGTTAATAAAGCACAGGGTTCTTCCTCGAAAGTCATTTTACCCAATAATGAAAAATATGTGGTGACATTAAAAGAATTTACCACTGAACCTGATCCTGAATCGGGTTCATTTCTCGTGACCTTAACGATGCCGATGCCCAAAGGTCAGTTCATTTTGGAAGGCATGCCAGTTGAAGTTGAAGCCGATGCTCAAAAGTTACAAGTTTATCAAGTTGGGCAGCAAATCGTACCTCTTGAAGCTTTATTTAATTTAGACGGTGATGATATTGCCTCAAATCAGAAATATGTTTGGATTCTGACACCTGACAATACGGTGTCGAAACGCCTTGTGGTAACAGATAAAGTTGTGCCTGAAGGGGTACGATTAAAAACGGGTGTTAAACAAGGGGAACAAGTTGTTGTTACAGGCGTTAACCGCTTACGAGAGGGACAAAAAGTGGTGGTATTGGCTAAGGAGGGACAACAATAATGAAGCAAGATATCGCGACTTATTTTATTAAGAATAAAGTGATCAGCTGGATGCTGACGCTAATATTTCTTGTCGGTGGCACCTTTTCTTTCTTTGGTTTAGGCCAATTAGAAGATCCGGCATTTACCATTAAAGACGCTATGGTTGTTACCTCCTACCCTGGGGCGACACCACAGCAAGTTGAAGAAGAAGTGACCTATCCTATAGAAAAAGCGATTCAGCAGTTAACTTATGTTGATGAAGTAAATTCTATCTCTAGTCGAGGGTTGTCACAAATCACAGTGACCATGAAAAACAATTATGGCCCTGACGATTTACCACAAATTTGGGATGAATTACGCCGCAAGGTTAATGATATATCCTCTAACTTACCTCCAGGAGTCGCAAAGCCTAAAGTTATTGATGATTTCGGTGATGTTTACGGCATTTTGTTAGCAATAACGGGTGAAGGTTATAGCTATAAAGAACTCAGTGATTATGTTGATTACTTACGCCGAGAAATTGAACTTGTTGATGGCGTGGGAAAAGTGGGTGTTACTGGCAATCAGCAAGAGCAAGTATTCATTGAAATCTCAATGCAGCGACTCAGTAGCCTCGGCATTTCTTTAGATACAATTTACAACATTTTAGCGACACAAAATTTAGTCACCAGTGCGGGCGCAGTTCGTATTGGCGATGAATATGTTCGCGTTCATCCTACTGGTGAATTCAAAAATGTTGATGAACTGGGCGATTTAATCATTACCGATAAAGGCGCTAATGGGCTGATTTACCTTCGAGATGTCGCTGAGATCAAAAAAGGTTTTAAGGAAATTCCAGATAACTTAGTTAGCTTTAACGGCAAAGAAGCGCTGAACGTTGGTATTTCTTTTGTCGCTGGCGTTAATGTTGTTGAAGTAGGCCAACGGGTTATGCAAAGACTGGCTGAACTGAAAGAGCAACAGCCAGTGGGTATCGATATTGATGCAGTATATAGCCAGCCGATTGAAGTAGATAAGTCCGTAAGTGGTTTCGTTGTTAGCTTAGGTCAGGCAGTAGCCATTGTTATTGTGGTGCTGCTGTTCTTTATGGGACTTCGTTCAGGTTTACTGATTGGTTTAATTTTGCTCCTGACTGTTTTAGGCACCTTTGTGTTTATGAAGTGGTTAGCGATCGACTTACAACGTATCTCGTTAGGTGCCCTCGTTATTGCTCTGGGTATGCTGGTGGATAATGCCATTGTGGTGGTCGAAGGAATATTGATAGGCATGCAGAAGGGGCGAACGCGAATGCAAGCGGCTTCTGACATTGTGACTCAAACCAAGTGGCCACTGCTAGGGGCAACAGTCATTGCAGTAATGGCATTTGCGCCAATTGGTTTATCGCAAGATTCAACGGGTGAATATTGTCGAACACTATTTACGGTGCTTCTGATATCACTGATGCTGAGTTGGTTTACAGCGATATCGTTAACGCCATTCTTTGCCGATCTTTTCTTTAAAAACGTCAAGGTGGATCAAGATAGCGATCAAAAAGATCCGTATGGCGGTATTTTCTTCACCGTATACCGTAAGTCATTAGAGTTTTGTATGCGTCGTGCATGGCTAACAGTGATCACTTTGATCTTGATGTTAGGTGTTAGCTTATATGGCTTTACATTATTGAAACAATCGTTCTTTCCGGCATCTACAACGCCAATGTTCATGGTGGATGTATGGCTTCCTGAAGGGACCGATATTCGTGCAACCAATAATACGCTAAAACAGCTTGAGAAAGTGGTTGCAGCGGAAAAGGGCGTGGAATACGTTAGTTCAAGTGCGGGTAAAGGTTCGCAACGTTTTATGTTGACATACGCACCAGAGAAAAGTTACGCCGCTTATGGTGAGTTAATTGTGCGTGTTGACTCATTTGATAGTGTTGTTCCGGTGATGAAAAATTTCCGTGAACAATTAGATAAACAATTTCCCGAAATTGAATACAAAGCCAAACTAGTCATGTTAGGCCCTTCATCCGGCGCTAAAATTGAAGCGAGAATTGTTGGATCAGATCCAACCATACTACGTGGTATTGCGTCGCAAGTGGTGGATGTGATGAATGCAGATCCTGGCGCATTCAATATTCGTCATGACTGGCGAGAGCGCACCAAAGTAATTGAGCCGATATTTAATGAAAGCCAAGCAAGACGCTATGGCATTACTAAAAAAGATGTGGATGAGTTACTGCAAATGGCATTTTCAGGGATCAACATTGGTCTCTATCGTGAGGGAACAAACTTAATGCCAATCGTGGCACGTTTGCCTGAAGATGAGCGAGTCGACATTAGCACCATAGAAGGCATGAAGATCTGGAGCCCTGCCATTCAAGGTTATATTCCACTTCAACAAGTGGTGCTTGGTGTCAATGTACGTTGGGAAGATCCATTAGTGGTGCGTAAAAATCGCAAACGTGTGTTAACGGTAATGGCGGATCCAGATCCTATTGGTGAAGAAACGGCAGCGACAGTACAAAAACGTATTATGCCTGCAATCGCAGATATTGAACTGCCAGAGGGGTACACCTTGGAATGGGGAGGCGAGTATGAATCATCAGCAGACGCGCAAGCCTCGTTATTCCAAACGATGCCGATGGGTTATTTGGCGATGTTCTTAATTACTGTATTGCTTTTCAATAAGGTAAAAGAAGCATTGATCGTTTGGGCAACCGTGCCATTGGCAATTATTGGTGTGACATTAGGTTTGTTGTTACTTAATACGCCATTTGGTTTCATGGCATTGCTTGGTTTCTTAAGTCTATCCGGTATGTTGGTGAAAAACGGTATCGTATTGTTAGACCAAATTGAGATTGAGATAGCCAGTGGTAAAGATAAATATTTAGCTGTGTTAGATGCGGCTGTCAGTCGTGTACGTCCTGTGTGTATGGCTGCTATCACCACTGTTTTAGGTATGTTACCGCTATTACCAGATGTGTTCTTTAAACCAATGGCAGTGACCATTATGTTTGGTTTAAGTTTCGCTACCGTATTAACCTTAATCGTTGTTCCGGTGCTATATCGTTTATTCCATAAGCTGAAAGTGCCGACAAAAGAAACTGCTTAATGCTGAATTAAATTAACTGCAATTAAAAAGGCTTCCGATTCGGAAGCCTTTATTTTTATAAAGCTGTTTAGCGTTTGGTTTACTTCAGTGGTTAAGCGTACACTTTCCAGCTAATGGTTTCACCCGCTTTAATAGGTACGACCGTATTGCTACCAAATTGCATTTCTTCTGCTACTGTCCACGACTCTTTTACAAGCGTAATCGTATCTGTATTACGTGGTAGGCCGTAAAAATCAGGGCCATTGAAGCTAGCAAAACCTTCTAACTTATCTAGTGCGCCAGCTTGTTCAAAGACTTCTGCATAGAGCTCGATAGCTGCGTGAGCTGTGTAAGAGCCAGCACAACCACATGCCGCTTCTTTCATGCCTTTTGCATGCGGTGCGGTATCAGTACCTAAGAAAAACTTCTTACTACCACTGGTTGCTGCATCCACTAATGCTTGCTGGTGAGTGTTACGTTTTAAGATAGGCAAACAGTAGAAGTGTGGGCGAATACCACCTGCTAGCATATGGTTACGGTTAAACATTAAGTGGTGAGCTGTAATGGTTGCAGCGACATTGTCACCTGCATTTTGAACAAACTTTACAGCATCTGCTGTCGTGATGTGTTCAAGTACAATTTTGAGTGATGAAAATTCTTCAACAATAGGACCAAGTACCGTATCAAGGAATGCTTTTTCACGGTCGAAAATATCAACATGATTATGTGTGACTTCACCATGAATAAGAAGTGGCATACCAACTTCTTGCATCGCTTGTAATGCCGGGCGAATCTTATCAATTGAAGTAACGCCAGAGTCTGAGTTAGTCGTTGCGCCAGCAGGGTAGAGTTTAGCGGCATATACATGACCCGATGCTTTGGCTTTCTTAATTTCTTCAGGTGATGTGTTATCTGTTAGGTAGATAACCATAAGTGGTGAGAAAGTCGGGCTTGGTTGAGCATCAAGAATGCGGTCACGGTAAGCTAAAGCAGATTCTGTATCAGTAACAGGAGGGATTAAATTAGGCATGATGATCGCGCGTCCCATGTAACGGCTAATATCCCTTACTGTATCTTTTAATACATCGCCATCACGTAAATGTGTGTGCCAATCATCAGGACGAGTAATCGTTAATGTTGTCATTTTGTTTCCCTTCCAAAAAATTTGCCCGATTCTAAAAGTATCGTTGCGCTAAGTAAAGGTCATTAATTCAACAATCGGTTTGATTGTTGAATTAAAAGGCAATCGTTTGCCAAAAGAGAATAGGATCACAGCACTTTAGCTAGAATCTGTGTATCATTGTCCTCTTTTCTTCATGCTTATTACTGAATAAACCACGAAAAGCATGCCTATTGCATGATAAAAAGTAAAAGGTTCATTAAGTAATGTGATAGCAAAAACTGCAGTAATAGCAGGGCCAACATTGCTGGTTAAACTTAGCTGTGATGGATTTAATTTTTGCATCGCGGCTGCAACAAAAAACGATGGCAACACAGTACAAAAGATCCCTAACGCGATCCCAAGCAGGATAAGCATTGGATCTAGCTCGATCACATTGACGCCTTGCCATTGGCTTTGAATTAGAATAATGATCCCCGCAGATCCCATCCCGATACAGGTAAATAATTGGCTGCCCATTTGGGTAATTAACTTTTTGCTCATGATTAAGTAACAAGCGAAAACGAATGCGGACGCAATGGCCAACCCACTACCTAGCAAGACATTATTTCCCATGCTTCCTAAATCATGAAAAACAATGAAAGCGACACCAATATAGCCAAGTGCAATAGCTTTAAATGTACCTTGTGCTGGCTTTTGTTTTAGGACAGTCCAACTAATTAAAACGACGAAGCTTGGAAATAGAAAAATGAGTAGTCGCTCTAGCTGCGCACTGATATGTGCCATGGCTGCAATATCAAGATATGACGCAACATAGTAGCCTAAGACGCCAATAGCGCTTGCCGCTAAACCATATCGTTTCAGGTTATCTCTATGCTCTGTTTTTCTTAATAGCCACAGCATCATAACAATATAAATTGGCACAGAACTTATTGCCCGTAACGACATAATCGATACCGCATCTCCACCATATTGATAAGCCAGTTTGATAAAAACGGGCTTGATAGAAAATAAAGCAGTACCGATAAGGGCATAAACAATGCCTTTATTGAGTTCAGCATGAGGGGAACTGACGTTTTCGTTAACTGGGTTGTTGTTTGAGTTCGATGATGTCATGTGATTTCTCGCTTAAAAATGAAAATAAAGCTGCGAGAAATGCGAAGGTCACTGGCTGAGCATAACTCACAGCCAGATAGCAAAACTCTACCGGCCGGATGGCAGTAGTGAATTGAGGAGCCAAATGTAACAAGTGAAAATAGTTGAATAAATCATAGTGTTGCCTGTTTATTGAACGCTAAGCTCAACTTACAAGAGATAAAAAACACTTACAAGCAATTAATTGCAATTGGTAAGCTTTTTTCTTAAATCAGACGAAAACCTTTCGCTAATAAAATCAATAAACACACGTTGGCGATAAGGCATATTGATATTAGGCAGGTATTGCATGAACACAGTACCTTGGTAATTATCAAGAAGTGTCCAATCGTTAAGTACCGCAGTAAGGGCTTTTGATTGCAAAGCTTTTTGCGCGACGAATGCAGGTAATACCGCAATACCAAAGTGATTTAATGCGGCTTCTAAACGCATCTCTGTATGGTTAACAATATAACGCCCATTCACTGTCACTTTCAGCTCTTCATTTTCAGATTTAAACCGCCATTGGTTGTCAGTATTTGTTTCGCCTAGATAGATACAATCATGCTGGGCTAATTGCTTAGGGTGTGTTGGTGTACCTTTCTTTTCGAGATAATACGGGCTTGCACATAATACCAGATCGTTAGTGGCTAACTGTTTGGCCACTAGGTTATTTTGAGGCTCGTTGGTTAACCTAAAGACGACATCTACGTCGTGATAGAGCGGATCGATTGGTTTGTCTGTAACTTGGATTTTTAGTTGTAGCTTTGGATAAGTGTCAACAAATTCCAGTAATAGAGGTTGAAGTACCTGACGACAAAACGCTTTCGGTGAGGCAATGGTGAGTATCCCTTCAATATCTTGCTTTTGCTTGCTGGCTATATTTACTACATCTTGGGCTTGCTGAAGGATATTTTTACCATATTGGTAAGCTTCTTGCCCTGCAATGGTAAGTGACTGGCTACGAGTACTGCGTTTGATCAGTTGTACTTGAAGCTCTTTTTCTAGGCGGCTTATTTGCCGACTCACGCCTGATGGTGTCATTCCCAATTTTTTCGCGGCATGACTAAAGCTTTCTGACTCTACAACCGTGACAAAGGCTGCAATATCAGGAAGAAGTTGAATAATTTTATTTTTGTCCATCAGTCACAAATCCTTTGCTTATTGGCGGTATTATCAACATCAAGTCAAACATATACCATTCAATCTTACAAGAACAGTGACTAAAACCGTGTAAGAAAGGATGTGTGTGAATGGAACAGGTCGAGCAGAATAAAAGTGTATTTTTAAATACTTCATTAATAGCAACAATAGGTGTGCTAGCTGCCGCAGTTTTTTGGGGAACCAGTTTTGGTGTGGCAAAAGAATCTATGCTTTATACTGGTGTTTTGATGTTTTTGGCGATTCGTTTTTGTTGCACACTTTTAGTGATATTTCCCCTAGTCAGCAAGAAACTAAATAAACAGGTTTGGCTGCAATTAGCACCAACTGGAGGAATATTAAGTATTATTTATTTGGCCGAAACTTATGGTCTAAAACACACGACGGCTTCAAATGCTGCTTTTCTTATTAGCCTATTTATTATCTTTACGCCTGCTGTTGATGCATTGCTTAATCGTCATAAACTTGCGGTTACAGATTTATTTGCCGGATGCATTGCGATTGCTGGTGTGTGGTTATTAGTAGGAGATAGCCTGAATGCGGTAACGTTTAATATCGGTAATATTCTCATTTTGATCGCAGCACTGGGGCGTGCCGCTTTTGTGGTGACAACTAAAAAGAAAATGAATCAACAACATTGCGATCCTATGGTGGCAACATTTATCCAATTATCAGTGGTCACCGTTGTTTGTATTAGCTTATTGGTTTTCACTGTCCCTGTAGAACAATTCATCATACCTAGCGCGCCAGAGTTTTGGTTGTATATTGGCTACCTTGTTATTTTTTGTACCTTGTTTGCTTTTTACTTTCAAAACTATGGGGTGAAGCATACAAGCCCAACCCAAGTCTCTTTTTTATTGGGATTAGAGCCTGTATTTGGTGGTTTGTTTGCACATTGGTGGTTAGGAGAACGATTTGAACAGCTTCAATGGGTGGGGGCGGGATTGATTGTATTGGCCGCTATGTTCATTTCAGTGAAACCTAAATGTAAATTTTTCGCTAAAACAAAAAAGCCGATCTGATGATCGGCTTCATTTACTTGCTTAGCTTAAATTACAGTTTAAATTTATGAACGAGTTTATTTTGTTCAGTGGCTAAGCTATCTAACATGGTACTGGCTTCTGCCATTTCTTCCATTGCATTGTAGTTCGTATCAGCAATATGACTAATATCCTCTAAACTACGGGCAATGTCGGTAGTCGTCGTCCGCTGCTCTTCCGCTGATTGTGCAATTTGACTACTCATTTGACTAATTTCAATGATAATCGCTTGGATCTCTTCCATTGCGCTATTGGCATCTGATGCTTGATTAATACTGTTATCCATTTCTGTTACACAGCTTTGCATCATTTCCATCGCTTGACCTGAGCTACCTTGAAGGTTTTGGATCATCGCTTCAATCTCAGAGGTAGAGTCGGTGGTACGTTTAGCGAGAACACGAACCTCATCGGCAACAACGGCAAAGCCTCGTCCTTGATCGCCAGCACGGGCTGCTTCAATGGCGGCATTGAGTGCAAGTAGGTTAGTTTGGTCGGCAATATTACGAATAACATCCAAAATAGAACCAATATTACTGCTCATTTGTTGAAGATCAGCAACGGCTGTTACAGAGTCATCTAAACGAGTTGAAAGCTGATGGGCAATATTAATATTTTTACTCATCACTTCACGACCTGTTGCTGATGCACGTTCTACCTCATGAACACGTTCCATGGTGTTCTGTGCACTTTGCGATACATCAGTAACTGAGTGTTCCATCTCTGTCATTGCTGTTGCCACAGAAACAGTTTGCTCTCGTTGTTCATTGAGTCGCTGTTTTGCTTGTGCAGTTGTACTTTGGTTTTCTGCCGCAACTTGAGTGAGATCTTCAGATGCTTTGCTTAATTGACTTAAAATTTGTTGAAGATTGCCAGCTAACGTATTGATGTGATGACTTAATTTATTAAACTCAATGAATTGGCTGCTTTCTGTACGCTGTGTCATATCACCATCAGTTAATGATTCAAGCGTTTTTAGCATAGAAACCAGTGGACGACGAACACTTCGCGCTAAATACCAACCGATAGAAATGGCTAATAAAATAACCACAATCGCAATACCAACAGCTTTGGTTATGCCTTGATTGTAAGTGTCATCAGCTGTTGCAATCGCTTGATCCATTTGATTGGTCGCTTGCTGATTAAATTGCTCAAGAATCGATAGTGCTTGATTCACTTCTTTAGTTAGCGTGGCAATGTTGTCATAAAGGCGCGTTTTCGCTTCAATGAATTCATAGTGTTGATCAAGCACACCGCCTTTTTTACCGATATCTAACGTGTATTGAGTAACGGATTTACCGAATGTTTCTTTTAAGCCTGAAAGTAGGGTTGTTAAGCTACGAAATGCGTTGGCAAGATGGTTTACACTGCGTTTATTCGCTTTTATTGCGGCTTTAATCTTACTGATATCGTCAGTGGCAAGGGCATCAGAAGTAATGGTTTCTGTTTCTTTTAACTTCACAAAGAAATTTTTAGCCATCATCTTAACAGCCATATTATCTTGCTCATTAATGTATTCTTTCATACCAATGCTGAGTTCAGCTTGCAAACGCTGAAAGCGTCGCGCTGATTGTTGGCGCTCATCACCGGCTAACATTTGCGCGCGATAATTACCCATCGCGGTTTGAGCTTCGCTGAAGTAACGCTGTTCTAATTCGGTTAGCGCTTTAATGTAAGACGTTAATTCTGGATTACTTTCGGCAATGGCTACAAGCTCTTTACGCGCAGAGGCGAACTCTCTTGTTGCTTTACGAAAGTCGGCTTCATAGGTTTTCATTGCAGCAGGATCTTGACTGGTTAGAAAGTCTTTAAAAGATTTGTCGGCGGCAAGAAGTTTAACACTGACTTTATTTGATATAGAGACTAAAGGAAGTGCGTCTGTTGTTACTGTTGTTAACTGATTATGGATACGGTTTGTTCCATCAAGCATGAGCACAATGGTTAAAACAAACAATGCAACCATAACCACAAAACCGGAGTACATACGACGTATGACCGAAGTTTGGCTAGATTTCTTCATAATATCCCTATATTTAGCAAAGGGTCAGTGTCATCATAATGCTGACCTATTAGTCATAAATGTAATTTGATAATGGGGTAACCCTTTATTTCGCAATCAATGCTAAATTTGCGAATCGAATTATCAAATTAACTCTAACCTATACTATCGTCAGTTCTGCTTGAGTCTTGATAGATAAATTTGTTTAGGCTTCAATTGTTTGATCGCTGCATCAAAAAAACACGAAAACGTGAAATTTTTTCTCTATTAAATCTTTAAAACAACGTTCAATATTGCGCAATAGAGTTGACTGACGCATACTCACTAACTAAACAAATAACAATGAGTTGATGGAGTCAGAAATGGCGGAAGAAACTATCTTCAGTAAAATTATTCGTAAAGAAATTCCAACTGATATTTTGTATCAAGATGACTTAGTCACAGCATTTCGTGATATCAATCCTCGTGCGCCAAGCCATATCTTAATTATTCCAAATAAATTGATCCCAACAGTCAATGATGTGGAAGCCGATGATGAGTTGATGATGGGGCGTATGTTTACTGTTGCGCGTAAATTAGCAGAAAAGGAAGGCGTGGCAGAAGACGGTTACCGTTTGATCGTCAATTGTAATCCTTATGGTGGACAAGAAGTTTACCATATTCACATGCACCTATTAGGTGGGCGTCCTTTAGGGCCAATGCTAGTTGGCTAGTCATGACGTGCTGATAACGTTATGTAATGGATAATAATTATCCCCAGATAGACACAAAGCTTGAGTATCTTTAATCTTCTCGTTGGGTATACGATAAGTGGTGTGATATTCAGGCTTTTTTATTGCGATAAATTGATTATATCAGATAGCTTATCTATTACTTTATTGGTAATCGTCGCTTACTAACATTAAAATCTAACGCGTTGCTATGTAACGGTAAATGCCGATATTAGATTTATTAGTAAGAACTTGTGGGTCATAGCTAAACGCACGATCATAAATGAGTTTCTTATAATGTTACTTAGAAATTTGATTGTCACGCTATTAAGAGGCATGTAATGAAGTATGTAATGGCATTATTTTTAGCATTAATTATCACTGGATGTAGCAGTGATCATGCTGGTATTAGTATCGAAAACAGCAATCAAAATGTCGTTATTGGTAACGCTTTTCTTGCACGTAGCTTAGTTTTTAAAGACGCTCATATAACGAAAGTTAATGGTTTAATGCAAGCCTCTGTTGAGGCAATAAACAAAGTTAACACAGATCTGAACTTGCAATACCGTATTTATTGGTATGATGGCCAAGGTTTAGAGATCAGTGGTAGTGCGGCACCATGGCATTCCGTTGCGTTGGCTGGCAACGGTAAAGTAATATTACAAGGTATTGCTGATAAAGTTGAAGCTACCCAATATCGTATTTACGTTCGTCGAGCAGTATACTGATTTAATATAAAATATTGTTAAGGTAAAACAATGAAAAAAAGCGTTCTTGCATTATTAGCGGCATCTTCATTATTAGGTGGTTGTGCCCAAACTGTCGATTATGTGAATTCGCATTTACCTGAAACTCCATCGGTAAATTTTGGCTCTAATGATCTTGATAACACGGCATCGGACTTAACAACAAAGATGTTGTCATCACCGGCTGTATCTTCAATTACAGCAGGCGGTAAGCATCCGATTGTGATTGTTGATAATATTCAAAACAATACCAGTGGACATGTTGATACTAAGTCGCTTACTAACACAATTAAGTCTAAAATTTCACGTTCAGGTAAATTTAACTTAGTCGATAAGTCTCGCGTTGATGCGGTGCGTAAACAAATGAACTTTAGTGAGAATGATCGTTTTGTTAATCAAGGTACTGCGATTCAATTTGCTAAAATGACAGGTGCGCAATACATGCTGTATGGTCATGTAACCAATACGAGCAAGCGTGAAGATGGTCAGAATGTCCCTTTCTATAAAATGACCATGCGTTTGATGGATACAAACTCAGGTTCAATTGAGTGGGCTGATTCAGGTTTAGCGCCTAAGAGTGAATCAGATTCTCAAGGTTGGTAATTTAGCCTAAATAATCGGGTAGCAATGTTGAAATTATAATGAAAGATAACGAGAGTTTTGATCCCACATTATTGTCTTTGTTACCCGATGTACAATTTCTAACAGCGAGCCCATTAGCGGGCGGTTTAACCAATCGCTGTTGGAAATTATTCCTGTACCATCCTTCAAATAATCAATCTTCCCATTACGTGTGGCGACCATTAACGAGCACGGCTCAAGCTTTTGGTATTAATCGAACGCATGAATATCAGTTATTACGTTTAATTGACGGTTCTAAATTAGCGCCAAAACCCTATGCATTGTTAGACATTAATCTAAATAATAATGAACAAGTATTAATTGTAGATTGGCTTGAAGGCGAACAAGCAGATCAACGATTTACCAATCAGCAACTGTGTCAACTTCAAGCGCGTATTCATGCTTTACCGCTTCCTACCCATCGATTAGATATTAAGCAACGTATTGAGCATTACTGGCAAACGATTGCTGCTAATTTAAAATCAAAACAATTACTATCTATTTATCATTATTTTGATAATCAGAATATTAATCACTACTTTCCTGATACCTGCTGTCATTTTGATTTAGGGCGTTACAATATTATTGTCCCTAATGACAGTGACCGGTTAGTTGATGTGATGAACGCTAAAGTTATCGATTGGGAATATGCCAGTGCAGGCGATCCTTCTCTTGATTTAACCATGACGATATTAGCTAATGCACTTAGCCCTGAAAAAGCAGTGAAAGATTATTGTGTGGCAAGAGAGGCGTCCGATATCACCTTGGTATCTACTGATGAATGGTTAGAGGCGGTAAATTACTGGCAGCCTTGGTGTGAGTACCTAGCATTACTGTGGTATTTGGTGGGTTATCAAGTTTGGCATGATGATGACTATTTACAGCAAGCTAAACAATTAGAGCTCAAGCTAAAACAATTGGTTACATAGAGACGTTATAGTAAGTGTGAAACGTTTGTACAAGGAGACGTACTGATGTTGAAAAGAACGATAAGCATAATCTTTATTTGTGTGGTGTTATCTGGTTGCACATTTAAATTGGTATACAATTCATTGGATTTCTGGATTGATTATTACTTATCAGATTATCTTGATTTGGACTCTCAACAACAGGGTGAGTTAGAGCAAGGTCTTGAAACTGCACTTGCACAACATCGACAGCAACAATTAGCCGTATTTCATAAGTTGATTTCTGCCTTACAAATAGATCTTAAAAAACCGTTAACAGCAGAACAAATCGCCAATTATCATCAGCGTTTTACGCAAGCAGGCGAAGCATCAGTTCTGGTTTTTGTATCACCTATCATTGATGTTGTTAAAACAATGAGCCCTTCACAAATTGCAGCCAGTTTACAAGCGATTGAAAAAGAGATAATTGAGCGACGGGAAGAGCGTTTATCGAAAAGTCCAAAACAACGCCTTGAAGATCGCTATGATGAGCTTGAAGATAAAGCCCAAAAGTGGATTGGACGTCTAACGAAGCAACAAAAGCAGTTGATCCTAAGCTTAGCGCAACTGCAATTACAGCAATCCACAATTTTTCAAAATATAGCGACAGATAACTTGTCACAATTAAAGAGGATACTGAAACAACGTAATAATGCGCAGTTTTCATTGCGTGTCGAACAACAAGTGAAAAATATTCTTTCTCTTAAAAATGCGGTCTATCAAACTCAACTCGATGAGTATTTAAGCCAGCGTTTTGTCATCATGAAGCAGTTAAACGAGAGTTTAAGCCCACAGCAGTTACGCCATTTACAAGGTGAACTCACATCACTTAGAAAAGATATCGCGACATTAATTCAAAAGAAGTAGTGCTGAACGCTTTTTATCAATGCTCATAGTTTGCAAAGAAGATCATAGTTTTCATTATTATCCTGTTAAACCATATAGAAAGTGGTAGATTTATAGCGTCCTATACAAGGGCACGGATGATTTTAAAATTAAGCGAGAGGGAATTGATATGATTATTTATCTACATGGCTTTGATTCAACAAGCCCTGGTAATCATGAAAAGGTATTACAGTTACAGTTTATCGATTCTGATATCCGCTTTGTAAATTACAGTACCCTGCATCCAAAGCATGATATGCAGCATTTACTAAAAGAAGTTCATAAGTTAGTAGACGAGAATAAAGATACAACGCCACTGATCTGTGGGGTTGGGTTGGGGGGCTATTGGGCTGAAAGAATTGGCTTCTTATGCGGTATTAAACAAGTCATTTTTAACCCAAACCTTCATCCTGAAAATAACATGGAAGGACGTATTGATCGTCCAGAAGAATATACTGACATTATGACGAAATGCGTTGAAGGTTTTCGTAAAAAAAATGCAGGTAATTGTCTTTGCATACTTTCAACTAATGACGAAGTATTAGATAATCAAGCTACAAAAGATGAGCTAGATCAATTTTATGATATAGTGTGGGACGAAAATGAAACACATAAGTTTAAAAAGATCTCGCAACATCTACAAACAATAAAAGCGTTTAAAGCGCAATAATAACGAAATATATTACCTCCTATACCTTAGACGGATCATAGATCCGTCTACCTACACATATGTGGCTTTACTGGCTTCAGATCTCTTTTTGCCTAGCATTTTGCGTGCAAAACAGACCACAACAAACAGTCTGCTATGCAATAAGGTATTTGTCAGTTTAAAAAATTTATAAAATTAGAGAGGAAGTGATTTTGACTCGAATTATTGTTGTTGGAGGCGGTGCGGGTGGTTTAGAGCTTGCGACAAAGCTTGGACGTACCCTTGGTCGTAAAGGCCGTGCAGAGGTTACTCTAGTGGATCGCCGTGCAAGTCACTTGTGGAAACCATTACTTCATGAAGTAGCAACAGGCTCATTAGATGCAGGTGTAGATGCTATTAGTTATCGAGCACATGCGAAAAACCATCACTTTGATTTTCAAATGGGCTCGTTAGAAACGATAGATCGTGAAAATAAAACGATCACACTTGCTGCATTATTTGATAAGCAAAACGAGCTGTTAGTACCTGAGCGTACATTAGAATACGATATTCTTGTGTTAGCGATTGGTTCTACATCGAATGATTTTAATACTCCGGGTGTGCGTGACCACTGTATTTTCCTTGATAGCCCAGAGCAAGCACACCGTTTCCGTACAGAGATGAACAACCAATTCATGAAGTTACATGGAAACAAAGATCAAAAGACCGTTGATATCGCAATTGTTGGTGCTGGTGCTACTGGTGTTGAATTATCAGCAGAGCTTCACAATGCAGTACAAGAGTTACATAACTACGGTTTCGGTGACTTAGATAGCTCTCGTCTAAATGTAAACCTAGTTGAAGCTGGCGATCGTATTCTTCCGGCATTGCCACCGCGTATTTCTCAAGCGGCACACAGTGAGCTAACGAAATTGGGTGTAACCGTACGTACTGGTACGATGGTCACTAAGGCTGATGAAACAGGCTTAACCACAAAAGATGGCGATCATATTCCAGCACAAATCATGGTATGGGCTGCCGGTATCAAAGCACCTGATTTCATGAAAGATATTGCAGGGCTTGAAACGAACCGTATTAATCAGTTAGTGGTTAAACCAACGCTACAAACAACCCGTGATGATGATATTTATGTGATTGGTGATTTAGCGTCTTGTGTGCAGGAAGATGGTTCGTTTGTTCCACCGCGTGCGCAAGCGGCGCACCAAATGGCAAGCCGTTGTTTCTCAAACATCGTTGCGAAAATCACAGATCGTGAGCAGAAGCCGTATGTGTATAGCGATCATGGCTCGTTAGTGTCGCTAAGCCGTTTCTCAACCGTTGGTAGCCTAATGGGTAACCTATCAAAAGGTTCGATGATGGTAGAAGGGCGCATAGCACGTATGGTGTATATCTCACTATACCGTATGCACCAAATGGCGTTACATGGCATGTTTAAAACAGGACTTATTATGTTAGTAAGCCGTATTAACCGTGTACTTCGTCCAAGTTTAAAGCTGCACTAAGTTAGTGATAGTGGTTTAATTAATGACATAAAAAACGCCAGCATTTTTGCTGGCGTTTTTGTTTATATCTGTTTTCTATTAGTTGATTTTAAATAACTCAACATCAAAAATGAGCACTGAGCCTGGTGGAATGCTACCTGCACCGTTATTACCATAAGCAAGATTTGCTGGAATAAAGAAACGCATTTTTTCACCAACAACCATATGTTGTAAGCCTTCCGTCCAACCTTTGATCACGCGGTTAAGTGGAAAAGAAATTTTTTCACCACGATCGACTGAGCTATCAAACACGGTGCCATTAATTAAAGTACCGTGGTAATGCACTGTTACGCTATCTGTCGCTTTAGGGTGTTCAGTCCCTGTTCCTTTTTGCAAAACAAGATATTGTAGACCAGAAGGCGTCGTTTGTACGCCTTCTTTTAATTTATTTTCCGCAAGAAAAGCTTCACCTTGCTTAATGTTTTCAGCAGCAACTTGCTTATTGTTGTATGAACGATAAAGGAAAAAAGCGAGTAATACGGCAACAATAACGGCAATAACAATTTTTGACACAATAGTTTCCTTACAAATGAATTTCTTGCATCTTACCACTGTGTCGTTTTTCTAACAGCATGAAACTGTAAAGAATGTTGTGCTTAATCGTTTAATGGTGACACATATTGGCAATGTTAGCCGTAACGATGCCATCTGTAATGGTCACTTTATTCTTAGTAACAAAAAATTCTAGCAATTGTTCAATCGTTAAATCTTTTAACTTGCAGGTGTAAAACGTCGCATCAGCACCGTAGCTATTCGCAATTTTTTCTTTCAGTGTTTCTATTGTGTACGGCTGTTGAGATTCAATCAGTAAATTAAGGATATCGTGAGCGTGATATGTATTCATCGGGGAGTTGTCCTTCAATATTGTTTACGAATAAAGCATAAGTGAAGGACTCAAAGAAAATGTTGATGTGTGATAATAAAGTGTATTTTAAATGCAGCTTTTTAGGTTAAGTGAATAAATCGCTTGGTACTAGCGAATAAACAAGACCATCAAGCGGTTTATTATGATAATAAATACGATTACGCGCTTCACATTCAAATTTAGCATTGCATGCTTTTGCTGTTTTTTGGCTAGCATAATTATTGATATGCGTAATGATTTCTAAGCGTGTTAGCCCTAGCATTTGAAAAGCAAATTGTACGGCTGCAATATTCGCCTCAGTCGCAAATCCTTGTCGATGACAACCTGTTTTTATCCAATAGCCTAAATTTGCACTGTTGGTCATAGGAATAATCGCACTAAGAGAAACCGTTCCAATAAACGCATCATCAAAGCGATTAAAGATGGCAAATTCATAGCTAAAATCGGTTTGCCAGCTGAGTCGACTTGCGCTTATCCATTCATGGGCATCATGTTGATCAAAGCGATTATCACACCATTCAAGCCATGGACTTAGTTCATTAACTGAGTCATGTACGGCTGCGAGAAAATCATTGAGATCAGCATTTTTAAATGGGCGAAGAATAAGCCGAGGCGTAGAGATTTCGAAATCAAGTTTCATAGCTATCCTGCCGAAATTCGGAGAGTATCTAAATATAAAGTACTGACCTTGTTCGGTCAGTACTCTTAGAGGATGGTTTACTTACACCATGTGCTGACGAAATTGTTCAAGAAGATCTTCAAGGAACTTTATTCGCTTTTTACGATCACTTTGTTCAGCAATAATTTTCAGTTTTGTTGGGCCTTCCATTCTGAAAACATTGGGCTGAGTTTGCAGTAAACCAACAAGGAAGCTTGGATTGATTGCTGCATTTTGATCAAATTCGAAATAGCCGCCTTTTTCACCGTTCTCGATTTTCTTGATGCCAAGCGTTGCAGCTTTAAGTTTGACACTGTTTACCGTCAGTAAGTTCGATGCTGCTTCTGGTAATAAGCCGAATCGGTCAATTAGCTCAACTTTAATTTCGTTTAGCTCGTTGTCATCACTAGTACTTGCGATGCGTTTGTAAAGTGATAAACGAGTATTAATATCAGGGATGTAGTCATCAGGCAGTAGCGCTGGAATACGTAACTCAACTTCTGTTTGTTGTTTAAGTAGATCATCTAGCGAAGGCTCTTTACCTTCTTTTAGAGCCTCAACGGCTTGTTCTAACATCTCCATAAAGAGGCTAAAGCCAACCGATTGAATTTGACCACTCTGTTCGTCACCAAGTAATTCACCAGCACCACGAATTTCTAAATCATGGGTCGCTAACGTAAAGCCAGCACCAAGATCTTCAAGGGAAGAAATGGCTTCAAGGCGTTTCACCGCATCTTTCGTCATACGCTTTGGATGTGGTGTTAATAGGTAAGCATAAGCTTGGTGGTGAGAACGACCAACACGACCACGTAACTGGTGTAACTGAGCCAAGCCAAGATTATCAGCGCGATCCATAATAATGGTATTAGCGGTAGGGACATCGATACCAGTTTCAATAATTGTAGTACACACAAGTACATTGAAGCGCTGGTGGTAAAAATCGCCCATGATCTTTTCGAGTTCACGCTCACGCATTTGCCCGTGAGCAAAGGTGATACGGGCTTCAGGGATCAACTTTGCTAAATCTTCGGTCGTTTTTTCAATGCTATCGACTTCATTATGCAGGAAGTAAACCTGACCACCACGGCTGATTTCACGTAACACAGCTTCACGAATAACAGCATCATCGGATTGGCGAACAAATGTTTTGATCGCTAAACGACGCGCTGGTGGTGTGGCGATTATCGAAAGATCGCGCATCCCACTCATTGCCATGTTTAAGGTACGAGGGATCGGTGTTGCCGTTAAGGTTAAGATATCGACATTGGCACGAATCGCTTTGATTTGTTCTTTCTGACGCACACCAAAGCGATGCTCTTCATCGACAATCAATAAGCCTAAATCATGGTAGTTTACACTGCTATTTAGTAGCTTATGAGTACCAATTAAGATGTCGATTTTACCTTCTTCGACATCCGCTAAAATTTGTTTTTGCTCTTTCGCTGTTTTAAATCGAGATAGCACTTCGACACGCACTGGCGTATTAGCAAAGCGGTCACGGAAGTTTTCAAAGTGCTGTTGTGCCAATAGGGTAGTTGGCACTAACACCGTTACCTGTTTGTTGTTATCAACAGCCACAAATGCAGCACGCATAGCGACTTCAGTTTTACCAAAGCCCACATCACCACAAACAAGGCGATCCATGACCTTGGTTTGGCACATATCAGACAGAACTGCGTTAATTGCTAAGGCTTGATCGTAGGTTTCTTCATAAGGGAAACCTGCGCTAAATTCAGCGTATGCTTCACGATCTAGGGTAAATTTAACGCCTGGTTTTAATTCGCGTTTAGCGTAAACATCCAGTAATTCAGCCGCCACATCACGGACTTTTTCTGCTGCTTTTCGGCGAGCCTTAGACCATGCTTCGCCACCTAATTTATGAATAGGTGCGGTATCTTCAGCACCACCTGAGTAGCTACTAATTAAATGCAGTGATGCAACAGGAACATAGAGTTTAGCGCCACCTTGATATTCAAGTGTCACATATTCGGTTTTAATACCGCCAGCTTCAAGGGTTTGTAAACCTTGGTAACGGCCTATGCCGTGATCAATGTGAACGACAGGTTGCCCCACTTGCAGTTCAGCAAGGTTACGGATAATCGTATCGGCATTGACCGTGGTTTTTTTATCATCGCGACGACGGCGTTGAACAATACGCTCACCAAGTAAGTCACTTTCACACAAGAATGCAACAGCAGGATCATCAAGAATAAAGCCATTTTCAGCCGAGCCAATAACAAGGCTATGTTTGGTGGGGTTATCAAGGGCTTCATCTAAGGTTTTACAAACCAATGGACGGACTTTGATCCGTGCTAATAGATCGAGCAGCGCTTCTCGGCGGCCTTCAGAGGCTACAGAGAAAATGACTTTGCCTTGGAATTGCTCATCAAAGCGTCTGAGTTCAGCAAACGGCTCTTTAAGTTGATGATTAATCGTGATGCTTGGTACGGGTTTTAATTCAGGATTAAAACGGCCTGCTTTTTGGCTATCGACAGGCTCCGACTGAATACGAACACGAGGCAGATTCTTAAAGCCTGTGAACATTTCATCTTTTGTTAGCCATAGCTCTTTAGGTTCAAGTAAAGGACGCAATGGATCAACACGGCGTTGATCGTAACGGTATTCAGCATCGGCTAAAAAGCTATTAACGGCAGGCTCTAAATCACCCAGTGTGATAAGCAAAGAAGTATCAGGTAAGTAATCAAATAAGGTTTCTGTTTTATCGAAAAACAGCGGTTGCCAGTATTCAATACCTGCAGGCCATGTACGTTTGCTGACTTGTTGATAAATAGATTCTGGTTCTCGGCGAGCTTCAAAACGTTCACGCCAGCGCATACGGAAATTTTCAACTGCGATTTCATCCGTTGGGAACTCATGCGCGGGTAATAAATCGATACTATCAATTTCACCGGTGGAGCGTTGGTTATCTGGATCAAATTGACGAATAGAGTCGACTTCATCGTCAAAAAAATCGATACGGTAAGGTGATTGACTCCCCATTGGGAACAAATCAAGCAGCGAGCCTCGGCTGGCATACTCGCCATGCTCCATCACTTGATCAACATGACGATAACCTGATACTTCAAGCTGTAAGCGCAGCTTTTCAAGTGACATTCGATCGCCAGCTTTTACGATTAAAGCATGCTGGTGGATAAACTCTCTTGGGGTTTGACGCTGAAGTAAGGTACTGATCGGCACCAAAATAATGCCAGACTTTTGGCTTGGCATTTTGTATAAACGCGCTAAACGTTCTGAAATAATATCTTGGTGTGGCGAGAAATTATCATAAGGCAAGGTTTCCCAATCTGGAAAAACGTTTACCTCGACATCGCAAAATTGCGTGATTTCTGGCTGAAGTTTTAAGGCTGTTTGGGTATCAGGCACCACCGCAAGAACTGGGCCTTTATGCGATGCGGCCACTTCTGCAAAAGACAGTGCAAGGGCTGCCCCCTTGATATTACCGATATAACGGTTATCGCCAGCCTTACTAGGTAAGGGTATAGAAAGTAAGTGTTTATTATTCATCGTTATTATTTAATTGTCGTTGTTGAGCACGTTGGCGTAAAAGTTTTTGCTGGCTATATAAAGCGGCGCGGATCAGCAAATCTCGATCATCTTCAAGCAAACGGGTATAACGCAATTTAATGATAAATTGCTCATCGCTAGCAATACTTTCGGTGACTTCAGCGTAGCAAAAAATAGCAGCGGCTGGGTAATCTAAAAACAGTTTCACTCTAACATTAGTGCCAACCGGATAGGAAGATGAACTGGTAAAACTAAGGTTACTTGCGCCAAAAGTTAAGGTAGTAAAACGATAGGTAGGATCATCTTGCTGCGATAAAACATAAGACAGTAATAGATTAATTTTACTGTTTTGTGCTGCAAGATAATCCATCAATGCTTGGGTTTCATTTTTGTTG
The DNA here is from genome assembly GCF_003026105.1 of Photobacterium sp. GB-56. Taxonomy (GTDB): domain Bacteria; phylum Pseudomonadota; class Gammaproteobacteria; order Enterobacterales; family Vibrionaceae; genus Photobacterium. Next base: position 523,335 of record NZ_PYNW01000001.1, read on the forward strand.
AAACTGGCGAATAAACGATCGGCATTGTCTTCTAACGTCGAACACTCGCTGGCAATACGAAATAAAGGCGGGATTTCGGCATTGAAATCTTGTTCATCAGGTACGCTTTCATTAGATGATAAACGTTCAACGTTAATAGTAAGCCCTAGCTGGACTGAAAAATACTCATCTTGTTGTGTCATAGCGCACTCACTGTGAATAAATCCTATTTCAAACTAATAATAGGAGCGGATGCCATAACTGACAGCCACAGCATATAAAGCTTGATTTAATTGGACTGATTATTACTTAGCAATCATGCAAGGGCAAGAAAAGCGGCGTAAGTGTTTATCATTTAGTCACTGAATTTACATTACATTTACTATGTCGGATGGTAATTGAGGGTGTGAACGAGTATTCTTTACCAACCTAATAAAGGAGTGGTTTCTCAATCCTATGTTTCATCCAGTGTCTTTTTATATTGGCTTACGTTATTTACGTGGTCGTTCAGGCGATCGCTTTAGTCGCTTTGTCTCTTATATGTCTACAGCCGGTATTACTATTGGTGTAATGGCGTTAATTACCGTTATGTCTGTGATGAACGGCTTTGAAGATCAGCTAAAAGGTCGAATTTTAGGTGTTCTACCGCAAGCCGTCGTATCGAGTGCAGATGGACGAGTACCGTTATCAGAAAACGCACCTGAGGCATTAAAACAATTGCCACATGTGACTGGTGTAACGGCGATCACACGTGGTGAAGCGATTATACAAAGTGCAAACTCTATTGCTGCCGGTACGATGATTGGTATTGAACCTAATCAATATGATCCCATCTCTCGTCATATGATGGTGGGGAGCTTAAGTGATCTTACTCCTGGGAGTTTTAAAGTGGTTATTGGCCAAGCGTTGGCCGTTGAACTGGGTGTTCAACCGGGCGATAAAATTCGTCTGATGGTGACCAGTGCAAGCCAATTTACGCCAATTGGTCGTATGCCGAGCCAACGAAAATTTGAAGTTTCGGGTATTTATGACACGGGCTCTGATGTTGATAACCAATTGGTATACACCAATATTTCAGATGCTGGACGTTTATTACGCTATAAACAGGATCAAATGACAGGTTGGCGTTTATACCTTGATGATCCATTCGTTGTTCCTGAATTAGCTAAATTGAAATTACCCAATGGTTGGACATGGTCTGATTGGCGCGAGCAGCGCGGTGAGCTGTTCCAGGCAGTAAAAATGGAAAAGAATATGATGGGCTTAATGCTTAGCTTGATCATAGGTGTGGCGGCTTTTAACATCATTTCTGCTTTAGTGATGGTGGTGATGGAGAAACAATCAGAAGTCGCAATATTAAAAACCCAAGGTATGACTCACCGCCAAGTCTTGATGATTTTTATTGTTCAAGGGGCAAGTAGTGGTGTTATCGGTGCCTTATTAGGTGGCTTACTCGGCGCGTTAGTGGCGCACTATCTTAATGCCATTATTTCTGTATTGGGTGTCGATTTAGCATCGATCGGTGGCACGTTACCCACCGTGATTGAACCGATGCAAATTATGTTTGTTATTTTAGGCGCTATAAGCTTGAGTTTATTAGCGACTATTTTTCCTTCTTATCGTGCGGCCGCTGTCCGTCCTGCTGAGGCTCTTCGTTATGAATAATGCGTTGTTATCTTGTCACCAAGTTTGTAAAACCTATAAAGAAGGGCAGTTTGAGACAGAAGTTTTAAAGCAAGTTGATTTAGAGATTGCTGACAATGAGTTGGTCGCCATTGTGGGATCATCTGGCTCAGGGAAAAGTACACTGTTGCACATTCTGGGAGCTTTAGATGAACCCACTGATGGAGAAGTGTTCTTTAAAGGGCAGCGCTTAGATATTTTAAGTGCGAACAAACAAGCGAAAATTCGTAATCAAGAAATTGGCTTTGTATACCAGTTTCACCACTTACTTGCGGACTTTACTGCCGTTGAAAATGTCGCTATGCCGTTGTTAATTGGTGGTAAAAGTGTCAGTCAAGCGCGTACATGTGCACAAGACATGCTGGCTTTAGTGGGGTTGAGTCATCGTTATGAGCACCGCCCTTCGGAATTGAGTGGTGGTGAACGTCAACGTGTTGCCATTGCGCGTGCCTTGGTTAACAATCCTTCTATTGTTTTAGCTGACGAACCTACGGGGAATCTTGATCATAAAACGGCATTAGAAATTTATGATTTAATGCGTAAATTAAATGCAGAATCAGGTACCGCATTTTTAGTCGTGACCCATGATAGTGAATTAGCGGCAAAACTTGACCGTTGTATGCATATGCAAGATGGCGTGTTATCTCAAGTCGTTGTGGAGGCTTAATGTTTCGCCCTCTTTCTTTATATATAGGTAGTCGTTTTAATCGTTCGAAAAAACGTAACCGAATGGTGTCATTTATTTCAATGTCATCGATGTTAGGTATTGCCGTTGGTGTTGCGGTGATCATTGTTGGTCTGTCAGCAATGAATGGTTTTGAACGTGAACTACAAACCCGCGTGTTATCTGTGATCCCACAGGGTGAGTTACAGGCGGTTGAGCCTCCTTTAAATAATTGGCAGCCGCTAGTTAAGCAAATAGAAAAACACCCGGATGTGACAGCGGCTGCGCCTTATGTTGAATTCACAGCGTTACTTGAAAAAGGCACAAAGTTAAAAGCTGTTGGTGTTCGAGGTGTTAACCCTCAAGAGCAACTTAAAGTCAGTGAATTACCGCACTATGTTTTAAATGATGCGTGGAGCAAATTTACTGCCGGTAAAAAAGAAGTCATTTTAGGTCAAGGCGTTGCTAAAAGCCTGAATGTGAAAGTGGGAGACTGGTTAACCGCATTGCTCCCTGATGCCGATCCTGAAATGACCCAGCTTCGTGCTCCGCATCGAATTCGATTACAAGTAGCGGGTATTTTAGCGCTTGGGGGAGAAATTGATCATAAATTGGCGCTAGTGCCAATGGCTGATGCACAAAAATACATGGATATGGGGCAAGGTGTCTCAGGTATTCAAATTAAAGTGGATAAAGTACTACAAGCGCAGCGTATTGTAAAAGAAGTGGGTAATACGCTTCCTGTCTATGTTTATCTGAAAAGTTGGACACAACAATACGGCTATATGTACCGTGATATTCAGTTAGTCCGTACGATTATGTATTTAGTTATGGTATTGGTTATTGGGGTTGCGTGTTTCAACATCGTTTCAACCTTAATGATGGCAGTAAAAGATCGGGCCTCTGATATCGCGATTTTAAGAACCATGGGGGCAAGTGATCGCTTAGTGAAATCCATCTTTATTTGGCATGGCGTATTATCTGGTGTGTTAGGTAGCGTGATGGGGTCAATATTTGGTAGCTTAGTTGCTGTTAACTTAACTCATATAGTTCGAGTGATAGAAAAAATCATTGGTCACCGGTTCTTATCGGGGGATATTTATTTTATTGATTTCCTACCCACTCAGTTAGCCTATAAAGATGTGTTAATTGTATCTATAACAGCAATTATACTCAGCCTTGTTGCTACTTGGTATCCCGCTCGTAGGGCAAGTAGTTTGCAACCTGCCAGAGTACTAAGTGCGAAATAGTCTTATTGTATTATTGATATCAAACGGAGCCACATTGGCTCCGTTTTTGTATCTATAGATTAAACTACTTAGAATTTTTCAAGTGTTGACGTTTTGATTTTCAATTACGTATACCTGCGATTGTTGAATCATAATACCCGGAAGGACTGTCATTATTGATATGTGTTTAAGCGATCTTGTTCTCTTATAAATAGAGAAAAGTTGCTGTCATTATGCGATTAAATTCAAGGTCATTAATTAATAAAAATAGATGAAGTCTCTACGTGATAAAAATAAAGAACAATAAATAAAAGGTAGACGATTCTTACGTTAGTTTTAGTGGTCATTATTTGGTCGATAAATAAATAATATTCACAATATTGTGAATTTTATTTTTATTTTATTTTTAACAATGCTTTTTTATTTACCTGATTGGTTGTTTTTTTGTGCTCTTGTGGGTGAGTTCAACTGAATAATTAAACTTTTTTCTTATAAATTGTGAATGGTGTTCATTTTAAAATTAATTAAGTTGTTTCATTTAACAGGGATGAAACTGCATGCTAATTTTGTCGCCACTGATTTATGGATACAAGTGTCGTAGACGGATTGTTACTTCTCTATTTAAGTAACCTAACTAAGTAAAGGGATTGCACTAAAGTGGACAACTTGTTTAAAAATAAAAACATTTAGGAAAAATAATGAAAAAGAATGCACTAAGCCTTCTAGTGGCACTATCTGTATTAGCTCCTGTTGCAGCACAAGCCGCCGTTCAACTACCTGCTGGTACTCAAGAGATCGGTGTACAAGGTAACGCAAAACTAGGTAGTGGCTGGCATGCAGATATTAACGGTACTTACGGTACTTTCGTTAAAGATAACTGGGAAGTAGGTGGTACTGCGACTGTTCGTGCTCAAGACGCTAATGATGAGCTTAGTGGTCAGCTAGGTGTATTCACCGAGTACAACTTCGTGAACTCTACTAACTGGGTTCCTTACGTAGGTGCTGCTGCTGAAGTTGGTGGTCTATCTCTAAGCAACCAAGGTTCTGACAGCAACTGGGGCGCAAATGCTAAGTTCTCTGCTGGTGTTAAATACTTTATTAATCCTAACGTTGCTATCACTTCTGAAGTTAACTACAGCATCGCAACTGATAAGATCTTCTCTAGTGATTCTTACTCAAGCGAGCAAGCTAAGAACAGCCTAACTAATATCGTATTCGGTACTCGTTTCTACTTCTAAGTATAAACAGTATTACGATGTAATAAAAAACCCGCTAAAGCGGGTTTTTTTGTATCTAAAATAGGTGCCATAATAGCGAAATAGTGGTTTAAACCATCACAATAAGCCCCTGTTATTTATTAGCATAAGCGTGTTATTTAAGATACAAAGTCAATCAAGTTCCAAAAGCTGATAGGGTATGCTTAGAACCAAAAAGTCTGCTTATCCACTCACTTTTATTGTGTAGTGTGTCAGCAGACTTTTGTTATATATTGCTTGTTACAACATGGCTTTGTTTTTCTTAAAGCGTTTTAGTAACCAATTGCTTGATAAGCTAACAATAGCAATAGCGAGAGTAACAAATGGTGCAACCATCAATACCATTGTTGCGACTTTGGCGATTTTTTCTGGAAGAAGCGTTAATAAATAACCTAACCCTGTTAATAGTAATACCCAAGCTGTAGCACTTAACCAAGCAAAACGGAAAAAGTGAGCCTGACTTTTAATCCTAAATCCCATCATTAAAGGTAATAAAGGGCGGACAACAGGAATAAATCGTGCGGTAAACAAAGCAACAATACCATGACGAATAAGTAAATTATCCACAGTTTTCATTCGATGAGGTGGCACCATATTCACCCAGCCTTTTACTTTTGGTAGGTGATCTAGCCAGCGACCTTGCAAGTAAGCTAGCCAACTACCGATGGCTGATGCCACGATTAGTAAGAAGACAATCAATTTAAAATCGATGATCCCCATTGCACCTAATGTTCCAGCAAGAATAACAATGCTATCGCAAGGTAGGGGAGCTGCAGGTAAAAATGCACTTTCTAACCAAATGACAAATGTTACACAAACATAAATCATCACCATGCTTTCTGGGTTTTGTAATGCAACAAAATCTTGATGCCAGAGCGCAGAAAAAATAGATACAAATGAATCAAGCATCTATGTGTCCTTGTAATAAAAGTAGAAAATAAAAGTCGGTTGACGTTAGTGAAACAGTTGCTCCCGACTATGTGTAAAACGAAATTGAAAATTGGCTAGAGGTAAAAGTTTTTTCCGTTTTAAACAAAAATTTTCTATAGCTATCAGTATGTAAGAGAGTGAAACACTACTCTTTTGTTGTAACAAAGCAAGCAAATGATCACGTTGATGAGACAACGGAGAGCTCACCAGTTTAGGTAATGAGAGTAAAACGCGATAGCGCTGCGTTGAAGATATAAAAGTAGAGTCAACAGACGTTATTGGTGTCGTTTGTTTAAGGTATTGATTTGTATTAATAGCGCTTGCTGTTGCAGATGCACAGTGATGAAAGAAAATGCAACCAAGCAATAATGAGAAAACGTATAATCGTTGAATACACGGCATTGCTATATCTTAGTTAAAGTAATCTGCAGCGTTATTAGTACTGAAATTACAACTAAATAGCAAACGTTTAGTTGTGTACAAATATTGCAAATACGCGATGGTATCTGAATTAAAAAAGCCTCAATATCAAAAATATTGAGGCTTTTTATTTAGATTCTATTTTTATGTTATTTATTTTGAACCACTTTTTTCATTTGAGTACCAATGAAAATAAAGCTGAAGCCTTCAAATAGTAGTGATACACCAACAAAAATACCCAGTAATGACATAGAGAATTCTGGATTATTCATCAGAGTAAAGAAATAGATACCAATAGCAGTAGAAATCAAACCACTGATTACAATCCAGCGCCAACCTGCAAGGTGTTTACGACTATTAAAACCAAATAGCATACGCGTAACACCGTTGAAAATCATTGTGGCAATCATTAATACGGTAATAGTAACTAAGCCAATAAACGGTTGGCTTAGAATAAATAAGCCGCCAATTAAATAGAATAGCGCACTAATAACGTACCAAATTTTAGTTTTCCAATCATGAATACTAAAGGTGTGATAGACCTGTACTAGACCAATCACAAGGAAAATGGTCCCTACAATTGTTGTGATTGTCATACCCGCAGCAATAGGTAAGCTAATTGCAAAAACACCGGCTAATGCGACAATAACTCCAACAATAATAAACCATTTCCAGCCTTTGCTAAGCATTGAGCTCACAGGGTTATCCATAATAAGTACCTTAAAAGTAAAATGTGTAATTTAAATGTTTTCCTAATACTAGACGTAATTATTTGATTTGCTAGTAAAACCTCTATTGATAAACAGTAATTTAAGTTTTTGAATAAAACATATGATGAAAATGGATAGTGAGTATTAACGAAAATTGAACTGGCAATGAAAATTGTGAAAAATGAAACAGGCGGGTAATTAAATGTGTTTTTTTGATCTAAAAAATAAAGATAAAAGAAGAAAGCCTCTCGTCATAGAGGCTTTTGCTTATTTATATTTTAAAGGTATTAAAGCTAGTGGGTTTTACCAATTCGGAATTTACGCTTATTCCAGCTTCTCACAACAGAATAACGCCATAAGCTACGGATGCCAAAATAGCCGATAAGCGCTGATACTACACTGCAAATAAAGCAGCCAAGTAAAAATGGGGGGCCAATTTGGCTCATTTGGTTAAGTAAAAAATCCCATGAAAGCTCAAAGTGAAACGCGATGTTAGGACTATTCAATACCCAAGCGCCTAACTTGTAAGCACCATAGAATAAAACAGGCATAGTCACAGGGTTACTTACCCAAACGAGAGCCACTGAAAGAGGCAGATTTACACCAAATAAAATAGCTAACCCAGCTGCCATAATCATTTGACTAGGAAGTGGTACGAAAGCCATGAATAAGCCAACGGCAAATGCACCTGACGCAGAACGACGGTTTAAGCACCATAAGTTCGGGTTATAAAGTACATTACCAAAGATCTTAAGTGCTTTTTGGCGCTTAATGACCTCATGGCTTGGTAAGAACTTTTTTATAAGATGTCTAGGCATAATTAGTATTTATTAAAATGGCGATAACAGCATGTTACAAACATCATTAGGTATCGCAATAGGTTTTCATTCACTGCATTGGTTATCATTTCTACCACCGTACTGGTGGTATATGACAGCAATAATAGTCAGCCTTGTTATTTTTTATTATTGTAAAAACCATTTTCTTTTCTGGTTTTCAATAAGTGCTTTTCTAGCGGTGTTATGTGCCGAACAATATCGTAAAAAAGTTGAAGACATTCCGCTAAATCGCACAAATCTTACCATAAATGTTCGTATAAGTGCTGTAATAAATGAAAATATACCAATTTCAAATATTGAAGTAGAGGTTGTTGATAATTATTTTCATTCATCGCCTGATAATCCTGTTTTGGATGCATCTCATAGGTTATTTCTGATTTGGCCGGATGCGCCAACATTAAAGCAAGGTCAAATTTGGCACTTACCTGTTAAGTTGAGTCGAATTGTTGGACGTGTAAATCAAGCTGGCTTTGATGCAGAACGATATGCTGTGAGTCGAAATGTACATGGTAATGCTGTGGTGCGTCATCGATTATCATCGCTGCCATTATTACTTCCATCAAGAATAACTTGGCGACAGCAACTCTATGATAAGGCGTTAGGTTATGTCGAAAATATGCCGAATAAAGCATACCTATTAGCATTAGCGTTTGGTGACCGAAGTGGATTAACGAAAGTAGATTGGCTTTATTTAAGAGACAGTGGAACGGCTCATTTGTTAGCTATTTCAGGGTTACACATCGCACTTGCCATGTTATTAGGATGGCAAATAGGCCTAAAATGTAAGCTTTTCTTGCCGCAGAAGCGTTACTTTATTTGGTTACCGATGATAACAGGGTTATGTATCGCATTTTCCTATGCCTGGTTAAGTGGCTTCACTACGCCGACCATACGTGCATTAATTATGTGTGTCTTTCTCGGGATCTTGAAAACAACAGATGTGTATTGGCGCCATTGGCAACTATTATTAGCTGCGTTAGCATTAAGTGTATTTATTGACCCATTTGCCATTTATAGTGCTTCTTTCTGGCTATCATTTTATGCCGTTGGTGTTTTAATTTTAGTTACCCTAAGCCAGCGCTATTTTACAGGAAGAAGCGTATTTGATGACTCGATATCGAGCAATCGCTTCAAAGCGTTTTTATTTAAACTAGCAAAAATTCAGCTTTGGCTATTGGTGCTAATGTTACCCATACAATGGTTATGGTTCGGTGGCGTATCGCTAGCAGCTCCTATTGCTAATATAGTTGCTGTTCCTTTGGTCAGTATCATCACGGTTCCTTTAGTATTATTAGCACTGCTGACGTTATGGTTTCCACCCGTTTCTTCATTGTTTTGGCAATGTGCTGACTGGTCTTTAATTCCTATCATTGAAGGGATCCAATGGTTGGAAGGTGCGTGGTATCCATTATCAGTGAACCTAACCCCTTTACTTTGGGGAGTTATCATCATTTTTGTTGCATTGATGTTATTGCCTTTATCGTCATTTAAGTGGCTATATAGCTCGGTGATAGTAATTACATTGTGTTGGTTTATTAAAGAGCCGGTAAAGTCGGATTGGAAAATGTTGGTACTTGATGTTGGACATGGATTAGCGGTACTGATTATTAAAAATAACAAGGCTGTATTATATGATACTGGCAATCGATGGGAGGATAGAGCCGTTGCTGAAACCACTATTCTACCGATTCTGAGACAGCTAGGTATAAAGCAATTAGATTATTTAATTATTAGTCACGATGACAGTGATCATGCGGGTGGAAAAACAATCATTATCGAGAAGTTATCACCGCAATATAAGTACAGTAGTAATTTTGAAAAGGGATATTTGCCATGCCAGAAAGGCCAAACATGGCATTGGCAAGGTTTGACATTCAAAGTCCAATGGCCTTTACAGCGCGTGTATCATACCCGAAATCCTCATTCTTGCGTTATCCATGTTCAAAATAGTGAGCTTCAAGGCCCATCCGTGTTATTAACGGGTGATATTGATGCGATTGCTGAGTTGATGATGTTAAAGAGCGCACCGACACTGGATGCTGATATTTTGTTAGTTCCTCACCATGGTAGCAAAACGTCATCAACGCATACCTTTATTGACACGATAAAGCCCTCATTAGCCGTTGTTTCGACTAGTTATTATAATGCATGGAATTTGCCAGCAAAAAGTATCAAAGCACGGTATCAGGATCGAGGGATTGAGTGGTTATCAACGGGAAATTCGGGGCAGATAAGCGTGACTATTAACGGACGAAACTACCAAGTTATTACTGAGCGACAACACTCAGCCACACAGTGGTATCGTCCTCGTTGGTTATAAAAGTGTCCTTTTTTCAATTTAGGATGTTCATCGCTTGGGTAAAGAACACTTATTGCTGCTTTTTTTTACGCTAAAGATAAATTTTTCAAAAGGATGAGATACAAATTTGGTAGAGAAGGAAGTTAAGGGTAGAATATAAAAACTGTATTAGTAATAAATTGGTTTTCATGACTCAATTAACAGAAAAATCATCAAGCGAAACGTACAAGCGTTTATGGCCCTACATTAGCATTTATAAAGCAGGCCTTGCTGTTGCAGTGATCGCTCTTATCATCAATGCGATTGGTGATACCTTATTGGTTTCAATGATCAAGCCACTGCTTGATGAAAGCTTTGGTGGATTAGACAAAATTGATTCTAATTTCCTAGCGATGATGCCAATCTATTTAATTGGCTTAATGATAATGCGTGGTGCAAGTGGCTTCGTAGCAACTTACTGCTTATCTTGGGTATCAGGCAATGTTGTAATGAACTTACGTCGTCAGTTATTCCAACACTTCATGAAAATGCCTGTTTCATTTTTCGATAAAGAATCTTCAGGGGCATTGTTATCTCGTATTACTTACGATTCAGAGCAAGTTGCGTCAGCTACCAGTAGTGCATTAGTGAGCATTGTACGTGAAGGGGCATCTATTATTGGTCTAATGGTATTGATGTTCTGGAATAGTTGGCAACTATCCGCAATTTTGATTGTGATTGCCCCTGTTGTTGCAATCAGTATTCGTATTGTATCAAAGCGTTTTCGTAAAATTTCACGAAATATGCAGGATGCGATGGGGTCTGTGACGTCATCTGCTGAGCAAATGCTAAAAGGTCACAAAGTCGTATTAAGTTACGGTGGTCAGCAAGTAGAAAAAGAGCGCTTTGATAAAGTGAGCAATCAAATGCGTCGCCAGACCATGAAGCTTGTTTCTGCTCAGGCTATTTCAAACCCCGTAATACAGGTTATAGCGTCTTTTGCTCTTGTCGTTGTATTAATTTTGGCAAATACGCCATCTTTACGAGCGGAACTAACACCAGGTACGTTTGCCGTTATATTTGGTTCGATGTTCGGCTTGATGCGCCCATTAAAAGCGCTTACAAGTGTTACTTCTCAGTTCCAACGTGGTATGGCAGCTTGTCACACCCTGTTTGAATTAATGGATTTAGAAACCGAAAAAGACAATGGTAAAGTTGAAGTTAAACGTGTGAAGGGCGATGTAGAGATTAAGAATGTAACCTTTACTTATCCGACAAAGGACACTCCAGCATTGCGTAATGTGAGCTTTAGCATACCGGCAGGTAAAACATTAGCACTAGTCGGTCGTTCGGGTTCTGGTAAGAGTACCATTGCAAACTTATTGACGCGTTTCTATGACATTGAGTCAGGTGAAATAAACATTGATTCGGTTGAAATTCGAGATTACAAACTTTCCAATCTTCGTAACCAAGTGGCGGTTGTTTCTCAAAACGTACACTTATTTAACGACACTATTGCAAATAATATTGCTTATGCAAGTGAAGGTGCATACAGTCGTGCAGATATTGAACGTGCAGCTGAACTGGCTTATGCGATGGACTTTATCAAAGGCATGGATAAAGGCTTAGATACTATTATCGGCGAAAACGGTGTCAGTTTATCGGGCGGTCAACGTCAACGTCTTGCGATTGCTCGTGCGCTGTTACGTGATGCGCCTGTGTTAATTCTTGATGAAGCAACATCAGCACTTGATACTGAATCTGAGCGCGCAATTCAAAGTGCCTTAGATGAACTTCAAAAAGACAGAACGGTACTGGTAATTGCTCACCGTTTATCTACGATTGAAAATGCCGATCAAATCCTAGTAGTAGATGATGGTGAAATTGTTGAACGCGGTACTCACGCAGAGCTAATTAGCCATGATGGTGCATATGCACAACTTCATCGAATTCAGTTTGGTGACTAATGGCATCCCTTATTGAAAAAATGTGGTTTCAGCATCCGCCTAAAGGGGGGATGCTGTTACTTTACATTCTGCTTTGGCCTGTATTTAAACCCTTAAGTTTTTTATTTGGGGTGATTAGCCAACATAAAAGACGACAATATTCTGCTGGTAAAAAACAAGCGTATAGCGCGCCTGTACCTGTTGTTGTGGTTGGCAATATTACTGCGGGTGGCAATGGTAAAACGCCTGTTGTCGTGTGGCTGGTGGAACAACTACAAGCGCAAGGTTTAAAACCGGGTGTGGTTTCTCGTGGTTATGGTGGTAAAGCGCCGCATTATCCCTATTATGTTGAAGCGACAACTAGCACTGATATTGCAGGTGATGAACCCGTACTTATTCAACGAAGAACGAACGCCCCCGTTGCTGTTGCACCTAAACGCAGTGAAGCGGTGAAGATGCTATTAGATCACAATGTAGATGTGATCATCACTGATGATGGTCTTCAGCATTATGCATTGGATCGTGATATTGAAATTGTTGTGATTGATGGTCAACGTCGTTTTGGTAACGAGCATTTATTGCCACTGGGGCCATTACGAGAAACCTGTGAGCGTTTAGATAGCGTTGATTTTCTGATTTGTAATGGTGGTTCAGCGCAAGCAAATGAAGCATCAATGACATTAGTCCCAACCGATTTAATTAATGTGAAAACAGGTGAGCGTTGCTTGATAGGTGACTTAAAAGATATCGTAGCTATTGCGGGTATTGGTCATCCTCCTCGTTTTTTTTCTACCCTAAATCAATTAGGCGTAACCCCTGTTTTATGTCAGCCTTTTGCTGATCATCAAGCATTTGAAAAACAAACATTGTTAGAGTTAGCCCATCAAGGGCAGCATTTAGTAATGACTGAAAAAGATGCCGTGAAGTGCTATGCGTTTGCTGAAGATAACTGGTGGTATTTACCCGTTAATGCAGATATCGCTCAGCCTCAGGCAACAGACATTATTAATAAGATCATTGAGGTAAAGGAAACGTATGGATCATCGTCTGCTTGAAATCGTTGCTTGTCCTGTATGTAAAGGCAAGTTGAGTTACGATAAAAAAAATAATGAGCTGGTATGTAAATTTGATCGTTTAGCTTATCCTATTAAAGATGGCATTCCAGTTTTACTTGAGCCAGAAGCACGTACGTTAAGCTCTGACGAGGTTAAATAATGACATTTACCGTTATTATTCCTGCGCGCTATCAATCTACACGTTTACCGGGTAAACCGTTGGCAGATATTGCAGGTAAGCCAATGGTGCAGTGGGTTTACGAGAAAGCGATAAAGTCCGGTGCCGATCAAGTGATTGTTGCAACGGATGATCAACGCATTGTTGATGTGGTGAAAGGTTTTGGTGGTGAGGTGTGTTTAACACGCACAGATCACGAATCTGGTACCGAGCGTTTAGCCGAAGTAGTTGAGAAATATCAATTAGCCGATGATCATATTGTTGTTAATGTGCAAGGGGATGAGCCACTTATTCCTGACACGATTATCCGCCAAGTTGCTGATAATATTGCGCATAAAGACGCACCTATGGCGACATTAGCGGTAGAAATTGATCACTATGATGAAGTATTTAATCCAAATGCTGTAAAAGTTGTTACGGATAAAGATGGTTATGCATTGTATTTTAGCCGTGCAGCCATACCTTGGGATCGTGATAATTTTGCCAAGCAGCCACGAATTGTGCATCATAATTTACTTCGTCATATTGGTATTTATGCATACCGTGCAGGGTTTATTAAAACCTATATCAATTGGGCACCAAGTGCACTTGAGCAAATAGAGTCTCTAGAGCAATTGCGCGTGCTTTGGCACGGAGAAAAAATCCATGTTGATGTGGCAATTGATGCACCACCTGCGGGTGTAGATACGCCAGAAGATCTGGAGAAAGTTCGTCAGTTCGTGGGTTAAAAATGCAATAACAGATAAAGCCTAAACAGAGTTTAGGCTTTTTTATTTGTCTTGATTATGGAATAGAGATCAGGCTTTATATCTATTAAATACAAAGTCGTAAGTAACAAGTGTTACAGTGATAACGTCACTTGGTTTAACGGATGAGGAAATAATCCATGGCATTTATTAAGAAGTTATTTTTAAGCCAATGGAGCACTGATTTTCGCTACGTCAAACCTGCGATAAAAAATCAAAATGATCATGTAAAACAAGTCTGGAATGATGAAAAAGAAAATACATTTGGCATCGAGAGATTATTCAAACTTTTTCTTGTTCTATCATCATATATTTTTCCTGGGCTGTATATTCGACATATCTCTGGTAAGTTTGGATTATTAGCAAGGAAAATATGTTCAGAAGTTTATGTTATTCTTAAATTAATAACACCGATACTGATCTTTAATTTTAATCTTGAATCATCACCATTCTCTATTTTATTTATATCTTATTTACTATTAGAAACGTTGCTTTATTTATTAAGTATCATTTTTCTTTCAGATATCTATAGCCCGCCAATATCTAAAAAACGTTCATTTTTAATGTTAGTTATTAATTATATCGAAGTCTGCTTGGGGTTTGCTGTTTTATATAAAGCGACAGGTGGAGTGAGCAATCTAGTCTCAAATTTTGATGCGATATATTTTAGTTTTATTACGGCGACAACAATAGGGTATGGGCACATGGCACCAATCGGACATGATGCGAAAGCCTTGGTGATATTACATGCAATGTATAACTTTATATTTATAGGTTTAATTTTAAGCAATTTTGCTATTAATATCACTTATAAAGATAGTAGCTACAGAGTAAAGGATAATAAAAATAGTCCGCGTAAAGCTGATTAACAGGGCAATGTATTGCCCTGTTAGATAGACTTTTTACTGTGCTGTTTTTACACGGATACGACTTTTGTCTACCATCGTTTCATTTAAAGCTTTCATCGCACGGACTGCTTGTTGCTCATCGTCCATTTCTAAAAAAGCAAAGCCTTTTGACTTACCTGTAATTGTATCTAAAACAAGGTTACAGTTTCCTACTTTGCCAAACTCTTCAAAAATTTTACGAATTTGGATTTCAGTGGTGCTACGAGAAAGGTTACGAACTAGAATTTTCATTTAGAGATCTTTTATTTGGTGTGTTTTACTATTTTAACACGAAAAATATCGAAGAGAGGTATATGGCGGAGTAAGAAATGAGGAATACAGATATTTCTATTACCTATATTGAAAAGCGATCACCGAAATAAATGATGTAAAACAGTGACCGCTTTTAGTGGCAAGATGATTTATAACTTAGCTAACGTTTCGTCTTCTTCTTTAATTAAGTTTTCTTTCTCTTTTTGTGCTTTTTCACTGAGGTGAGCTTGTGGTTTTTCTTTGTGCTTAATGACTTGACGCTCTAGACGGTCAAAGGCTTCGTTGAATGCATCGATTAGCTCGTTAGCTTCACCAGTAGCGTCGATTTTACCTAGGTTAGACTTAGTTGCGATTTCAACAGTAAACTTACGGCCTTCCTCAAGTTTCATAAATACATCTTTGCTTTGGAAAGTAATTTTGAATTTATCAAACTTAAAGAATGCTTCTTTAATATGTTGTTCTAGGTAGTCTGGAAGTTCAAAACCGCGTGCTGTAATTTTAATGCTCATAATAAGTTACTCATAATGTGTTGGAGTTTATGCTTAATAAGACTAGTCTAAAAATTATTATCTAACGTGATCTATGTCACATTAATTACCATAAGAGGATTTGTTAAAAAGAGGAAGGTCTTGATTGCTTAATAAGCAATTTATAGTGATGGTAATAATGAAAAATAAAGTATTTATCGAATAAGAATGAAAAAAACACTATTTATTAAAATTAAATAATAAATAGTGTTAATGAAATGTAAATTTTATGTTTTTTACTAAAGAAGTAATCTTTGATTGAAAAGTGAAAAACTAAAAAAAAGTGAGATTTTTATTTGTTAATATAAGAGCAATCATAGCTAAATTATGTTTAAGCGTGTGTGTCAATAACGTTTGGTTGTTTCTCTTTATCTATCTCAGTCGTTTTATTTAAGCCTAAAATACGAGAAGTAATAGTTCCTGCCGTCATTGAGCCACTAACATTTACTGCAGTTCTTCCCATATCAATTAAAGGCTCAATCGAAATTAACAAGCCTGCAAGTGCAACGGGCATACCTAATGTTGAAAGAACGATAAGAGCGGCAAATGTCGCACCACCTCCAATACCTGCAATACCAAATGAGCTGACGGTTACAATGGCAATAAGGGAAATCATAAAGCTGGGATCTAATGGATTAATGCCCACTGTCGGCGCAATCATTACGGCAAGCATAGCTGGATATAACCCCGCACAGCCATTTTGTCCCATCGTAGCGCCAAAGGAAGCAGAGAAGTTAGCAACCGCATCGCCATTGCCAAGCGATTTTACTTGAGTATCAATGTTTAACGGAATTGTGCCAGCACTTGAACGCGAGGTAAAAGCAAACGTTAGTACGGGTAAAATCTTCTTGAAAAAGCGCAGAGGATTGACCCCAACAAAGCTAACGAGTACTAAATGTAATACCAGAATTGACCCAAGGCCAACATACGATGCGATAACAAAATTCAATAAACCTAGAATATCGTCGTAGTTAGAGCCAGCAACCACTTTCGTCATTAATGCCATCACACCATAAGGTGTTAAGCTCAGCACCATACGTACGAGTGTACGAACAATTTCTTGGGCAACATTCACAAACTTTTCAAAGCTAGCGCCTAACTCTGGGTTTGTTTTAATTACCGTTAATCCCGCCATGCCAACAAATGCAGAGAAAATCACAACGGCAATCGTAGAAGTAGGACGCGTACCCGCTAAATCAGCAAAAGGATTAGAAGGGAAAAATGAAATTATCATGTCGGCAAACGACACATTCGCAATACTGCCCAAGCGTGTTTGTAATGCTTCGCCACGGGCAATTTCACGCGCACCTTCAACAATACCATCAGCTGTCAAACCAAATAGGTTAGTGATCATTATGCCGATTAAAGCAGAGATTGCTGTTGTTGCTAATAAAATACCTATGGTGAGAAATGATATTTTACCCAGCGCACTTGAATCCTTAACCTTAATAATTGCGCCAATGATAGAAACCATAATGAGTGGCATAACAATCATTTTTAACAGGCTGATATACCCAGCCCCAACAATATTAATGTACTCAAGGGTGTCACTAACGACAGGAGTTTGTGGGTGATATAACCACTGTAGAGCAGCGCCAAATAAGACACCGAGAATTAATCCGGTAAAAACGCGTTTAGACAGGGTGCTATCGGTACGTTGCTGCTTAATCAACAAGGCGATCAGTACCGTAAAGACGGCTAAATTTATAATTTGGTACATACTGCTAACCTTTAAATTATCAATATAATAAAAACGAGAAAGCAATTATTTGCAGTTAAATAAACTGATGCTTGTAAAATTTAGAAATTAAAATGTTAAGCAATTATTGTTTCTCATTGGAGGGGAATCATAGTGGCTAACGCTTTTTTCAGATACATTTTTTATGACGTTTTTTAGCTTAATTGTTTTACATATATAGCTTTTAGTTATATGCGTTTGTGATAATACGTTGAGGACTACTCAGAAAAGTAAAGAAAAGTAAGTGATGTAGGCAAAAAAAAGCCCAGTAATGATTTACTGGGCGATAAGGGCATTTTATATGGTTTTAGCCAGCAACTGTTAACGCATCTGCACTATCATGATTGTTTCCATCCGTGCTTTGTTCTTTATGGTTAGCAAGAAATGTACGCAATTGTTGCCATAAACCCCCTAGTTTTTCATGCCAATAACGTTCAGTTTGGTTTAAAAACTGCGAGCTTGGCGCGTAGCGTATCCAAGGTTGTTTAATTTTGTTCGTCGCTAAAAAGTTAGTCGGTGCTGGAATTGGATACAGTCCAGCTTGATGAAATTCATACAAGGCTCGCGGCATATGGCTGGCTGAAGTAACAAGTACTAAGCTTTTATCACCAACAACAGAAGCAGCTTGATGCGCTTCTTCCCAGGTATCTTTCGCTGTTTCCAACAACAGAATATCCGATTTACTCACTCCCAATGCTAGGGCGACTTTAGCCATCATACGAGCTTGACTGATATTGGTTCCACCACCGTAACCGGAGAGGATTATTTTAGATCCCGGATACATTCGCGCAATACGAATACCTTCAACTAAACGCATTAACGCAGTACGTGAAAGTTCTGAGGTGATAGGAAACGTTTTATCGATCACATGACCACTACCAAGCACCATAACAAAATCGATAGGTTTAGATGAACCGACAAAAGCGGGATATTGTTGCTCTAATGGTCGCAATAAACTCGTAGAAACAGGCTGAAAAGAGACGGCAAAAATACCTAAAAAAGAGAATGCAATAATTCCCGAAGCGAGTTTTTTCTTACGCGTAAACCATAAAAACAATAATCCAATAACCCCAATGATCAGCAGTGCTGGGAGGGGCATAAGGAGTGTTGCGATTAATTTTTTTAATTCAAACATGAAATGTAGTCCGAAATTTCAGCAGTTGAGCTTGAAAAAGCATCACAAGCCTTTATTCCTTTACTGCTTGTGAGAAAATGAGTCACTTTTTAGATTCGCTATCATAACGTAAAGCAGCCGTGATCAAAGACCGAAATTTTGATGATTTAGCGCAAAAGTTCGCTGAAAATATATATGGCACAGCAAAAGGGCAAATACGACAAACTGTCGTATGGCAAGATATTGAACAAATTCTTACCTCGCTTAGCAGTGTATCACCTCTTACTGTATTAGATGCAGGGGGAGGTATTGGACAATTGTCACAAAAAATTGCATCACTTGGACATCAAGTAACGTTATGTGATCTTTCTAGCGAAATGTTGACATTAGCTCAACAAGAAATTGCTAAAAACGGTTTGCTTGAGCAATATCGTTTTGTGCATTGTCCTGTGCAGGAAATTGATGAGTTCATATCTGAACCTGTCGATTTAATTTTATTTCATGCAGTAATGGAATGGTTAGCTGAACCAATCGAGGTACTTACTGGTCTATTAGACAATGTGAAACCAGGCGGTGCCATTTCCGTGATGTTTTATAACTATAACGGTCTACTGTTTAAAAACTTAATTTGCGGTAACTTGACTCATATTGAGCAAGGAATGCCACATCGCAAGCGCTTTAAATTACAGCCGCAGCAAGGGATAAAACCAGAAGATGTTTATCAGTGCCTAACCGATGCAGGGTTTGAAATCATGGGTAAAACAGGGGTGAGAACCTTCCATGATTATATGCAAACTTTCCGTGTAGGTGACTACAGTTTTGAACAGGTTCTTGAGATGGAGCAGAAGCTTTGCCGTCAAGAGCCGTTTTTGTCGTTGGGGCGTTATATTCATGTGTATGCCCGTAAGCCTTTTGCGAAAGAAACGCACACAACAACGACAAACTCTAATAACAGCAATAAGGACAAGGGATGAGTGAAGTTACCCAGACGGTTCCCGAGTTGGTTAACTGGGTAAAGCAAAACGATTTTGCTTTAAACCTACCAACGGAACGGCTGGCGTTCTTGTTAGCCATTGCCGTTTTAAGCGGTGATCGCTTTGATGAAGAATTAGGGGAAGGAGAACTGGTTGACGCATTTCGCATCGTAAGTGATATGTTCGGCCAATCCAAAGAAACCCTGGCATTTCGCGCCAACAACGCCATTAATGAATTGGTAAGACAGCGATTAATTTCACGCTTTACTAGTGAAGTAACTGATGGCGCTAGTATTTATCGTTTAAGCCCATTAGCGTTAGGCATTACTGATTATTACGTTCGCCAACGAGAGTTTTCAACACTCAAGCTATCTATCCAGTTAGCAATGGTGGCAGACGAAATCAATAAAGCAGCAACGGCGGCACAAGAAGACGGTGATGAAAAACACTGGCGTCAAAATGTTCATGCCGTATTGAAATACTCAGTAGCTGAAATATTCGATCGCATCGATTTAAACCAGCGCACCATGGATGAGCAACAGCAGCAAGTCAAAGTCGATATTGCTGAATTGCTAAACCAAGACTGGCGCGCGGCAATCAGTAGTTGTGAGCAGTTACTTGATGAAACGTCTGCGACGTTAAAAGAGCTTCAAGACACACTACAAGCGGCAGGCGATCAGCTACAAACGCAGTTACTGACGATTCAAGAATCCACACAAGGTCGTGATGATTTAGATTATGTTGATGGGATGGTGTATATCCTACAAGCAAAACTGGATCGCATTATCAGTTGGGGTCAGCAAGCGATTGATTTATGGATTGGCTACGATCGCCATGTCCATAAGTTTATTCGTACCGCGATAGACATGGACAAGAACCGTGCATTTAGTCAGCGTTTACGCCAGTCGGTTACTGATTATTTTGATGCGCCATGGTTATTGACCTATGCAGACGCTGAACGTTTATTAGACATGCGTGATGAAGCATTAGTGCTTCGTGACGATGAAGTAACAGGTATTGTTCCCGCTGAGATGGAATTTGAAGAGCTCGACTTAGTTAATGATATATTGGCTGAAAAAGTTGCAGCAATGCTAAAAGCGCACAAATCGACAGGCGCACCCATCAACCTAAGCTCACTGCTCAAAGATTATTTGGCTCAACACCCATTTGCCCAGCATTTTGATTTGGCAAGAATCGTGATTGATCAAGCAGTAAGAATGGGATACTCAGAGGCTGACTTCAATGCAATTCAGCCGGATTGGGAAGCAATTAACGAATACGGAGCCAAGGTACAAGCTCATGTCATTGACAAATATTGAAGAATTCATGCCGGAAAATTTAGCAAAAGCGATTGCTAATCCACTTTTCCCCGCACTGGATAACGCGCTCCGTTCAGGTCGCCATATTTCTAGTGAAGATTTAGATAACCATGCCTTTTTGATCGAATTTGAACAAGAACTCGGCATGTTTTACAAGCGTTACAATGCAGAATTAGTCCGTGCGCCAGAAGGCTTTTTATACCTTCGTCCACGTTCAACCTCATTGATTGGTCGTTCTGTATTATCAGAAATCGACATGCTGGTGGGTAAAGTGTTGTGTTTCCTTTACCTAAGCCCAGAGCGTTTAGCGCACGAAGGTATTTTTACTAACCAAGAGTTGTTTGATGAGTTAGTGACATTAGCAGATGAACAAAAGCTAATGAAATTAGTCACTAACCGCGCAACAGGTTCCGATCTTGATCGTGAAAAACTGTTCGATAAAGTGAAAACATCATTGCGTCGTTTACGCCGTATAGGGATGTTAATTCCAATTGGTGATCACGGTAAATTCCGTATTAGTGAAGCGGTATTCCGTTTTGGTGCCGATGTACGAACAGGTGATGATATGCGTGAAGCGCAGCTACGCTTGATCCGTGACGGTGAAGCCGTTGTGCATCATCAAGAACCAAGCCAATCAAGTTTGCTCGACGATATCGAACAAGACAGTCAAGAATCACTTGAAAATGCAGATGCACAACAAGTGGAACAGGAGAGTAGTATTTAATGGAACGCGGTAAGTATCAATCGCTCACCATGGTCAACTGGAACGGCTTCTTTGCTCGTACCTTTGACATTGATAATTTGGTGACAACGCTTTCAGGTGGTAACGGTGCGGGTAAGTCAACAACCATGGCTGCTTTCATTACCACACTCATTCCTGATCAAAGCCTGCTTCACTTCCGAAATACAACGGAAGCGGGAAGTTCAAATGCCTCACGCGATAAAGGTCTTCACGGTAAACTGAAGCCGGGGGCCTGTTATGCAGCGCTTGATGTGGTTAACTCGAAAAAGCAACGCATTATCTTTGCTGTAAAATTACAGCAAGTCGCGGGTCGTGATAAGAAAGTTGATATTAAGCCTTTCTTAATTCAAGGCTTGCCTTCAAACATCAAACCCACTGATGTGTTAATTGAAACACTATCAGAAAACCAAGCGCGTGTTCGCCAGCTTAATGATGTTAAAGACATTGTTGCACAATATGAAGGCGTGCAATTTAAAGCATTTAACTCGGTAACTGATTACCACGTTCAAATGTTTGAAATGGGCGTGTTACCGAAGAAATTACGTAACAGCCAAGATCGTTCTAAGTTCTACCGCTTAATTGAAGCATCACTATACGGTGGTATTTCAAGTGCGATCACACGTTCATTACGTGATTACCTATTACCGCACAACACCGGTGTTAAAAAAGCCTTCCAAGATATGGAAGCGGCACTGCGTGAAAACCGTTCGACATTAGAAGCGATCAAACTGACTCAGCGTGACCGTGACTTGTTTAAGCATTTGATCTCAGAAGCAACGAACTATGTTGCTGCCGATTATATGCGTCATGCTAACGAGCGTCAGAAGAAGCTAGAGCAAACATTAAGCTTACGTGGTGAGCTAATGGGCTCACGTCAAACCTTAATCGATCAGCAGTCTACGTTTAATAACATGACCGCAGAGCTGAATGAATTGACCGAGCAAGAAGGCGCGTTAGAGCAAGATCATCAAGCTGCATCAGATCACCTACAGCTAGTACAAACCGCAGTCCGTCAAGCTGAGAAAATCGAGCGTTACAAAGAAGATCTTGAAGAGCTAACAGAGCGTCTTGAAGAGCAGGTCATGGTGGTTGAAGAAGCAGCAGAGCAACTTGCGATTGCCGAAGAACAATCACAGCTAACGGAAGAAGAAGTTGATAGCTTAAAAACCCAGTTAGCCGATTACCAGCAAGCATTAGATATGCAGCAAACCCGTGCATTGCAGTACCAACAAGCGGTACAGGCATTAGAAAAAGCACGTGATTTGTCTGGCGATCATCAAATGCTACCTGATCAAGCGCCACCGTATCTTGCGCAACTTAAACAACAGCAAGATACCCAAACAACAGCATTATTAGCCCTTAAACACAAACTGGATATGTCGTCAGCGGCGGCGCAACAGTTTGATAAAGGCTTAGCGATCATTACCACCATTGCCGGTGCCGTTGATCGCGCAAACGCAAGTAACAAAGCCCGTGAATTGATTGATCATGGTCGTCAATTACGTGCGATTTCAGATCGTGGTGAGCAGCTAAAAGCGCAATACCGTGATTTAGAGCGTAGCGTGCGTAGTCAACGCCAAGCGGTTGAATTAGCTGAAACGTATACCAAGAAATTCGCCACCACATTAGATAGCGAATTAGCGTTAGTTGAAGAACAAGCGCGCCATGAAGCAACGCTTGAAAGCCTAGAGCAAGATCAAGCAGCGCTGGTTGAGCAACGCAACGACATGCGCCATGACGAGCAACGTTTAGTTTCTCGTATCGCGACATTAGAATCGCAAGCACCAACATGGATTGCAGCTTCTGATGCGCTTGAAAAATTAGCAGAGCAAGCCAATGCTGATCTTTCAAGTAGCCAAGCGGTGATGGATGCAATGCAGCTAACGTTGGATAACGAGCGTGAAGCTTCGCGTCAACGTGATGAATTAGCCGCACGTAAGAAGCAACTTGACGCTGATATTGAGCGTTTAGCACAGCCTGGCGGTAGTGATGACTCACGTTTACGTGGCCTAGCCGATACCCTTGGCGGTACGCTGTTATCTGAAGTTTATGATGATATCACTATTGATGATGCGCCATATTTCAGTGCGATGTACGGCCCTGCTCGACACGCGATTATTGTTCCTGATCTTAGCGGCATTAAAGAAAAATTAGTCACACTAGATGATTGTCCAGATGATCTTTACATCATCGAAGGTGACGCGGATTCATTTGATGACAGTGGCTTTGATGTTGATGAACTCGAAGATGCAGTATGTGTTCATTTAAACGATCGCCAACTGCGTTACTCACGTTTCCCTGAAATGCCACTATTTGGTCGTGCAGCACGTGAACAACGTTTAGAGTTCTTACGTGATGAGAAAGATCAAGTTGTAGAAGATCACGCAAAAGCATCGTTTGATTCGCAAAAACTTCAGCGTTTGTACCAAAGCTTCAATAGCTTTGTAGCCACCCACATGTCTGTGGCATTTAACCCAGATCCAGAAGTAGAATTAAAGCAAGCACGTGATCAACGTAACCAAATTGCACGTCAGTTATCAGAATCACAAGCGCAAGAACAACAACAGCGTAGCCAGTTAGCGGCAGCACGTGAAGGTCTTGCATTATTGGGTAAATTAAACCCAGTAGTAACACTGCTTGAAGATGACACCCTAAGCGCACGTTTTGAAGAAGTTGAACAACAACTTTCACAAATGGATGAAGCACGTAACTACCTTGACCGTCATGGTAAAGCGTTAGCCGAGCTTGAAACATTAGTGTCTTCGCTGGACGCTGATCCCGAGCAATTCGATGCGCTACAAGCTGATTACGAAGCGGCAGATAAGAAGCTACAAGAGCTGAAAACCCTGATCTTTGCGGTAGCTGATTTGGCCGAACGCCGTCACTACTTTAGCTATGCCGATGCGGTAGAGCTACTAAGCAAGAGCTCAGAGCTAAACGAGCAGCTTAAAGCGAAACTTGCAACCGCAGAACAAGCCCGTGGTCGCAGCCGTGAAAGCTTAAAACAAGCGCGCGCACAAGCAAACCAGTACAACCAGCTAATGGCATCATTGAAGAGCTCGCACCAAGCGAAAATGGAAACCGTTCAAGAATTTGAACGTGAACTGCAAGAGCTAGGTGTACGTGCAGATGTTGAAGCTGAAGAACGCGCGCGTATTCGTCGTGATGAACTCAATGAGCGTTTACACAGTTCACGTAGTCGCCGTAGCCAGTTAGAAAAATCAACCACCTCTATCGAACTTGAAATGAAGTCGTTAGTGAAGCGTTTACGTAAAGTAGGTAAAGATTACCAAGACTTCCGTAAGTTAGTGGTTAACGCGAAAGCGGGTTGGTGCGCGGTATTACGTTTAGCACGTGAAAGCGATGTTGAACGTCGTTTACACCGTCGTGAAATGGCATATATGTCGGCAGATGAACTACGTTCACTATCGGATAAAGCGCTCGGTTCACTGCGTCTTGCGGTTGCGGATAACGAAGATTTACGTGATGCATTACGCGCGTCAGAAGATGTGACGCGTCCTGAACGTAAAGTTCTGTTCTACATCGCGGTGTACCAGCATCTACGTGAGCGTATTCGTCACGATATTATTCGTACTGACGATCCAGTAGAAGCTATCGAAGAAATGGAAGCAGAGCTGGGACGTTTAACCGAAGAGCTAACGGCGCGTGAACAACGTTTAGCGATCAGTTCAGATTCCGTTGCGAATATTATTCGTAAAACAATCCAGCGTGAGCAAAACCGTATTCGTATGCTAAACCAAGGCTTGCAAAGTATTGGTTTTGGTCAGGTAAATGGTGTGCGTCTAAACGTTAAAGTACGTGATACGCACGAATCGCTACTTGCAGGACTTGTTGAGAATAAAGATCAGCATAGCGATCTATTCGGTAATAACCGTTTATCCTTCTCGGAAGCGATTGCGAAGTTGTTCCAACGTTTGAATCCACATATCGATATGGGTCAACGTTCACCGCAAATCTTGGGTGAAGAGCTGTTAGATTACCGTAACTACCTAGAGTTAAGCATTGAAGTTAACCGTGGTACAGACGGCTGGCTACAAGCGGAATCAGGCGCGCTATCTACGGGTGAAGCGATTGGTACAGGTCAGGCAATTCTGTTAATGGTTGTTCAGAGCTGGGAAGAAGAATCGCGACGTTTACGTGGTAAAGATATCATTCCTTGTCGACTCTTGTTCTTGGATGAAGCGGCACGACTGGATGGTAAATCAATCGCAACATTGTTTGAGTTATGTGAACGCTTAGACATGCAGTTACTGATTGCGGCACCTGAAAATATCAGTCCGGAAAAAGGGACAACCTACAAACTGGTACGTAAGATTTTCAAAGATCGTGAACACGTACACGTGGTAGGTTTACGTGGCTTTGGTAATACACCAAAACATGAAAAACCAATCCAAACAGTCTTAGATATCGACACGATAGACTAACTTTTCGTTAAATATCGCAAAAAAGGTCAGCAGAAGTGCTGGCCTTTTTTTATATCTAAAACAAAAGGTTAGATAAAAAATAAGGTTGTAAAAGATAAGAAAAAAATGTGATCGAATTGGCTTTTTAACAAGCTTGAAAATTAAATGTAAAAGCATTGTCTATAATTCACCTTAAGCACTGGAAAAGCCTATTAAGAATAATAAGGCTTACTAATAAGTGAGAGAGCAATAATGTTAAGTGAAGAAATGGATGATAAAGAGAGAGGCCGTTATGAATGGCGAACATTTCTCTTTATCATTGTTTTACTGTTTCCTATTTTATCTGTCATTTTTGTGGGCGGGTATGGTTTTTTTATTTGGGCGATGCAAGTGTTTTTCCTCGGGCCTCCGGGTCATGGTTAGGCACACGTCAATATTGAATAAAAAACGGTAGGTAAATAATGAAGTCGTCCTTAAAAAAAGCTTGGGTAACGCTGTGGCGCCCAGCAACAAAAATAAGCCTTGGCGTACTCGCATTAGGTGGTTTTATCGCGGGGGTTATATTTTGGGGGGGATTTAATACTGCCCTTGATATGACCAACACAGAAAAATTTTGTATCAGTTGTCATTCGATGAGAGACACCGTATATCCTGAATTAAAAGGCACCGTTCATTGGTCGAATAATTCAGGGGTTAGGGCAACCTGTCCTGATTGCCATGTTCCGCATAATTGGTCGGATAAAATCGCTCGAAAAATGCAGGCGAGTAAAGAAGTCTTTGGCGCCATTGTTGGCTCCATTGATACACCTGCAAAGTTTGAGGCAAAAAGGCTGGAATTAGCCCAACACGAATGGAAACGGTTTGCAGCGAACGGTTCGCTAGAATGTAAGAGTTGCCACAGTTATGCCAGCATGAAATGGGATGAAATGTCACCTCGGGCGCAGGCACAAATGAAACAAGCTGCGGTTAAAGATCAAAGTTGTATAGACTGCCACAAAGGTATAGCCCATCACTTACCAGCGGATATGGCCTCGTCTGGTGGGATTGTCTCTGAATTGACTGCGGCATCACATAGTACCGATTACTCAGACGGTGATACCTACTACAGCGTGCAATTTTTGCCTCTTTACGAAGATGAAGCCAAAACCAAAGACGGGGGTTCTTTAGAGCCTGCATCGGCAGTGAAAGTGTTGGCCATTAAAGACGACATGCTGCAAATTGAACTGAACGGTTGGCGAAAAGTAAAAGGTTTTGGTCGGGTGATTAATCAAGATTTCGGAATGAATATACCGACAGCAGCCTTAAGTAAAAATGCTGCGCAAAGTGCGGATATTGTAAAAGGTTTCGAGAAAAAAGAAGATGACGTCACAGGCCTAGAATGGCAACAAGTAACCGCAACATTATGGGTTGAGAAAAAGAACTTTGTTAGTGATGTCAGTACTATTTGGAGTGCCGCAAAATCGGCCTACAACACCAACTGTAGCGTATGTCATACCCAGCCAGCAGAAAACCATTTTGACGCAAATACTTGGCCTGGCATGTTTAACGGTATGCTTGCATTTGTGAATTTTGATACAGATAGCGAAGCTATTGTTTTGAAATATTTACAAAACCATTCGTCAGACTTTTCTAAAGCTGAACATTAATCAAACTAAAGGTTGCTAAACATACATTATGTTCAGCAGCCTTTTTACGTTTTAATCGTGAGGAATTTTTTTATGTCACTGAGTAGACGTAAATTTTTGCAAGGCTTAGCAACTACGAGTGCCGCTTCTGTTATTGGTCCTGGATTGCTGATGCAAGCGGCTAAAGCTGCTGAAGAAGTCACAAAATCAACAGAGCCGCCCGGTATTTGGAAAGTGACAGGTTCACACTGGGGAGCATTCAGAGCGCGTATTTATAACGGTCAAGTTGCAGAAATTAAACCCTTTGAATTAGATAAGCATCCAACTGATATGCTAAACGGGATTAAAGGGTTAATTTATAGTCCTTCAAGAATTCGTTATCCCATGGTGCGGTTAGACTGGCTTAAGAAAAACAAATACAGTGGTGAAACACGAGGTAACAATCGCTTTATTCGAGTAACGTGGGATGAAGCGTTAGATCTCTTCTACCAAGAATTACAACGTATCCAAAAAGATTATGGTCCTTGGGCACTGCATGCGGGGCAAACAGGCTGGCGTGAAACCGGACAGTTCCAAAGCTGTACCTCACACATGCAACGTGCGGTGGGGATGCATGGTAACTTCATTAAAAAAGTGGGGGATTATTCCACAGGGGCAGGACAAGTTATTTTGCCTTACGTGTTAGGTTCAACTGAGGTTTATGCCCAAGCAACCACATGGACAACCATTTTAAAAGATACCAAAACCTTAATTTGGTGGTCTAACGATCCGATCAAAAATAGCCAGATTGGTTGGCAGTGTGAAACGCACGGCTCTTATGGTTATTACGCCCAATTAAAAGACAAAGTCGCGAAGGGCGAGATCACCATGATATCCGTCGATCCTGTGGTGTCGAAAAGCCAAAAATATTTCGGTTGTGAACACCAATACGTGAACCCCCAAACCGATGTTCCTTTCATGTTAGGTATTGCCCATACCTTATACAAAGAGAATCTTTACGATAAACAATTTTTAGAAACGTATACCTTAGGGTTTAACGAATTTTTGCCGTATTTACTCGGTACTGGCAAAGATAAAATCGAGAAAACCCCAGAATGGGCAGAAAAAATTTGTGGTGTTAAAGCCGACGACATTCGTAAATTTGCTCGTCGATTAGTGAAAGATCGCACCATGATAATGTTTGGCTGGGCAGTACAGCGCCAGCAACATGGTGAACAGCCGTATTGGATGGGAGCCGTGTTGGCATCCATGCTTGGGCAAATAGGCTTACCCGGTGGTGGGGTGTCTTATTCTCATTTCTATAGTGGTGTTGGGCTGCCATTTAGTACCGCAGCAGGGCCAGGTGGTTTTCCACGAAATGTCGATGAAGGGCAAGTGCCAGTTTGGAATAACAATGATTTCAAAGGTTATAGTTCAGTTATTCCTGTTGCTCGTTGGATTGATTCGATTATGGAACCGGGGAAAAAGATCAAATTTAACGGCGGTAACGTCGTATTACCCGATATTAAAATGATGGTGTTTAGTGGCTGTAATCCATGGAATCACCATCAACAACGGAACCGAATGAAAGAAGCGTTTAGAAAGCTACAAACCGTCGTCAATATTGATTACACATGGACGCCAACGTGTCGTTTCTCTGATATCGTATTACCGGCATGTACGCAGTTTGAACGTAATGATCTCGACCAATACGGCACGTATTCTACCTCTGGTGTATTGGCGATGCATAAATTGATTGATCCCTTATACCAATCAAAAACAGATTTTCAGATCTTCACCGAACTCACCGAACGATTTGGGAAAAGTAAGCAATATACTCGCGGCATGACAGAAATGCAGTGGATACATCAGCTGTATAATGATTGTCGTGAGGCAAACAAAAATAGTAACCCAATGCCAGAATTTAACGAATTTTGGAAAAATGGCATCGTCGAATTTAAAACCGACCAAACCTACGTAAGCCACGAAGCGTTCAGAAAAGATCCTGAAATCAATTCACTGGGTACACCGTCAGGGTTCATTGAAATTTATAGTCGAAAAATAGCGCGCTATAACTATGAACATTGCCAAGGACACCCAATGTGGTTTGAAAAAGAAGAACGTTCACATGGTGGGCCGAAATCGAAGCAATTTCCATTCTGGCTGCAATCTTGCCATCCCAATAAACGTTTACACTCACAAATGTGTGATTCGGAAAAATACCGTAATACCTATGCAGTAAAAGATCATGAGCCCGTTTATATTAATCCCGATGATGCTAAGAAAAAAGGCATTAAAGACGGTGATATTGTTCGAGTCTTTAATGATCGCGGGCAATTATTAGCAGGGGCGGTATTATCGGAAGATTACCCAACAGGCGTAATAAGAATTTACGAAGGGGCATGGTTTGGGCCGTTGAATAACGACATTGGTGCGATTGATACTTATGGCGATCCTAATACCGTTACCATTGATATTCCAACCTCACAGTTAGCGCAAGCAACCAGTGCCAATACCGTTGTTGTTGATATTGAAAAATTCACTGGCGAAGTGCCACCTGTGACGTCATTCAGTGGGCCTATTTATGTGACTTAAGGCTTAATAACAGCAGCAGTAAATCAACCATTGCTGTGACATCAAGCAAACAATAAAGAGCCAGTAACAGGGCTCTTTATTTTTTTTAGATATAATAAAATAAACAAAAGCAGTAAAAGACAGTGAGTCGAGATTGGATAGTTCAGAATACCCAGAGCAAGATGAGTTTTCAGGTGTAAAGAAAGCCAAAGCACCCGTATATGGGGTGGGCGACAGCACCTTACAAGCGGCGGGAGGTGAGCAAGGGGTAAAACAATTAGTGGATGCCTTTTATCACTATATGGATACCTTGCCCGTTGCTGCCAAAGTACGTGCTATGCATAGCCCTGATTTAACGGAATCTAAAGCGAAACTCACCACATTTTTAGTCGGTTGGATGGGGGGGCCATCTCGTTACGCAGAAATGTATGGTTCGATCAATATACCGGGCGCACACCGTCATTTAGATATTGGTTTAGCAGAAAAAGACGCTTGGCTATTGTGTATGCAAAAAGCGTTAGACGACCAACCTTATGAAGAAACCTTCAAACGTTACATCATGGTACAGCTATCCTTCCCCGCCGAAATGTGCCGCAACAGAAAGTAATCGCTAAGCAATCATTTTCTATATCGGCAACCTATTCCAAGTTGGAATAGGTTGTCGTCTTGTTTTTCTCTATTGTATTTTTATTCATAACGTTAATATCACGATATTAAAGAATAACTTACAATGTGAGTTGCAATGGAATTAACGTTAGAGATCTTCGTACTACTGTTTTTTGTCGCAGGATTAGCCGGCTTTATTGATGCTATTGCTGGTGGCGGTGGGTTATTAACCGTTCCTGCCTTATTGTCGGTGGGTATTCCGCCAGCACAAGTACTTGCTACCAATAAATTACAAAGCTCATTTGGTAGCTTTTCAGCCTCACTGTATTTTGTCCGTAATGGATTAGTGAAACTTAAAGACATGCGCCTAGCTATAGCCTGTACCTTTACAGGCTCAGCGATTGGCGCGTTGTTGGTTCAACATATTGATGCAGGTATATTAACCAGTCTTATTCCTCTTTTATTAATATTTGTATCACTGTATTTTCTTTTTAGCCCTAATATCGGTAAACCGCAGGGCGATCCAAAACTATCAGAAGCGATGTTTGCTTTTGCTGTGGGTACATCCATAGGTTTTTATGATGGTTTCTTTGGCCCAGGAACCGGCTCTTTATTTACCATTTGTTTCGTTGCGATTGCCAAGTTTGGCTTAGTTGAGGCAACGGCAAGAACCAAAATATTAAACTTCACTTCTAATATCGCTGCGCTTATCTTTTTTATTATCGCGGGGCTACCTCTTTGGAAACTGGGTTTAATTATGGCAGCTGGTGGTTTTATTGGTGCGCGATTAGGAGCGCACATTGTGATTAATAAAGGACAAAAGTTTATTCGTCCAATGGTTATTATCATGTCGATGATTATGGCGATTAAGTTGCTTTGGGATCAACACCCACAATGGTTTCAATTTATTGGTTTCTAAAATTAGTAAATAAAATGCATGCCACACTATACATATATTTAGCGTGGCATATGTGCTACATAAAAGAAGAGATAAGAAAAATGATAGGAATAACAAATAAAAAAAGGCTAAATCATAATAATTAAATATTTTACTCTTTAAGATTCTAAATAAATCCTAGCGTTGTAAGAAATTGTTTTGTTTTTTGCACATACGATATTAATTTCATTCGAAATGAAGTATATTTGTGCGATTAAGCGATTGATATTTCAACTCTAATGCTGGCAGCGATTCATTATGGATAACAAATTTAAAGTGAGAATAACGCATTCTAGCTTTGCTATATTATTTTCTTTATTATTACTGTTAATTGTTATCGAGTTGTTCTTTTTTAATAACAAAAAGAAACATGATTTATTGATCAACAAAGATACTGCAAATATCAGTCAGACCATTACAACCAAAATTAATGAACAAATTAATAGTATGGTTGTTAGCCTTAAAGCATTAAGTTATTCATTAAATATTCAAAATAGTAAAAATACGAAAGCATTTGATGTAATAGCTAAAAAAGTAATGGCTGATAACGATGTTATTTCAGAACTTCAATATGCGCCTTTAGGTATTATTACCGATATTTATCCTAACCAGACAAAAAATACCGCGATAGGGCACGATCTTAACCATATTAAAGAGCGCAAAAAAGGCGTATTACTTTCCATTGAAAACCGAAGTGTGAGCCTAATTGGCCCCGTTAAGCTTATTCAAAACGGTAAACTGGCGTTTATTCTACGCTTACCCTTATTTAATGAAAAAAAAGAGTTTACAGGGTTTGTAAATGCGATCAGTTACCTTGATACATTTCGAGAAAAACTCGCGCTAAATAAGAGCTATTATAAAATCCTTGGCTTTAACCCAGATGGCCATCGATTAACTATTTTTAATAACATAGAAAAGAGTTGCGAAAAAACCGATAGCTCTTTTACCGTCAAAGTGCCGAATGGTGAGTGGTTGTTCGTTATTCAAAACCAACAAAAAAACTACCAAGACAACAGTCTCTATTTAAGGTGCTTGCTTTACTTTCTCTCTTGCTTGATCTGCATTTATGTCTATAAGCGCGAGATGTACCTGAAACGGAGCCAGAACTCTATCCTTGATATGAATATGATGCTGCAAAAAGCGTCATATACCGATGAGTTAACACATCTACCCAATAGGCGCTTGTTAAATGAAAAGCTAGACGCTATTTCAACATTAACCAACAACCAAACCTACAGTATTGCGATATTCGATATCGATAACTTTAAACAGGTTAATGATACTTATGGGCATGATGTTGGTGATGATGTACTGGTTGCGTTTGCCAACATTTGTTTATCGAACTTACGTTCCACCGATATCATTGCGCGTTGGGGCGGTGAAGAGTTTGTGTTGTTAATGGAAAATACCGACAGTCATCATGGCCAAGAAATTTGTACGCGGATTCTTCACACCTTGTCACAGCATCGTATTACCTCTGGTGATACTCACTTTTCAGTGACATCGTCTGTCGGGTTATGTGAATTCACCTCCCCAGATTTCACAATAACCAGCGTGATGAAGTGTATTGATGAAGCGCTATATACATCTAAAAAAACAGGTAAAAACAAAGTCACGCTAGGGCAGTTAAGCGCGAATAAATAGCGTTTTTACTCGCGGGATAGCGATCAGTTATATTGTTTTTGGTATCACAACATCAGTGATAGTCTTAACCAGTTTTTTGACCCTAGGTAGCTTGTAACTATTTTGACGATAAATCAGATTAATAGGGCGGGTTAAGCCAGATAACGCTTCAAAATCAAAACAGAACGTATCTTCAATCTGTAGTGTGTTCACAATCGACAGGGGCACAAGTGCTGGCGCCATACCTGCCAAGGCTAACTGTGCTGCGGCAGTGTAAGAATCCATCTCCATTAATGGTGCAATCCCGACTTTTTGCAATATTGCTGCTTGAGAATAATTGGCTGGGTTTTTTAAATCATTGACCACTAACGCTTTCGGTAATGCCGTTAAGGGTTGGTTAAATACCACCTTAAAAGGCTCATCGATTAAATGCTCGGCAATAAAACTATAGTTTGCAGGTAGATGCCCTGCACAAAAGCCAATTGAAGCCTTACCAGATTGCACGTTTTCGACAATCACAGGGGTATGGTGAGTGGTAATGGAAATGTATTTATCGTGCTGGAAATATTGCCCCATCGCCTGTGATAAATAACCCGCGACTAAGGTTTCAGAGCAATCAATCGTAATAATGCTTTGATCGTCTAAATTCTGATGTTCAAAAATCAGCCCTCGAATTTCATTAAAACTCGGCCCTACATTGTTAATCAGCGCATGGGCGTCAGGGGTTAGCTTAATTAATCGACCTGCAGGAATGATCAGCTTAGTGCCCAATGTAGCCTCTAACTTGGCTATCCGTTTGCTCACGGCGGATTGGCTGATATACAAACGGCTACCCGTACGGCTCATGGTGCCTTCTTCCGCTAACACTAATAAGGTTTCAATACCTTCAAGTAACATAGTTCATTCCATTGATGAAAGAGAGGAATTAATCATACGTGATAGAAACAAATTTTACACTTTGCGTTTTACATATTGTTACCATCTTTGTGGTGTATGAAAATTTATACATTTATTAGTGTTGCATGCATGAATTTGTGTCAATTATGACTTTAATTGTTGATTACATGTTTATAAAACAAAAAATGAATTAGCATTAGGTAAGTTACTATTTACAAAGGATATTTTATTTGGATAATGCATAAGTATTATATTATGCAGTTGGTTGTTTAATGGAAAGTGTGAAGATTGAAGGCTTAAGAAGTCTTAAAAATAGTGGGTACATAGACATAAAGCCTATAACATTACTGTTAGGTGAGAATAGTTCAGGAAAAAGTACTTTTTTAAGGACTTTTCCTTTACTTCGACAAAGTACAGAGTCTTCTACACGAGGTCCAATACTATGGTATGGTTCTTATGTTGATTTTGGTTCATTTGAAGATGCTTTGTCCAATTTTTCTGAAGATAAAATGATTAGCTTTTCATTTAAAATAAAAGCTAAGTCAATTATAGGTGTTACGCCAAGAACGTATTATACGAATGCGGGTTTAGGTAAGGGGACACTTGAAATATCATTATCTTTGTCTAATGATACAAAAGCTGGTCATGCTCGTGTACAGAAAGTTTCAATTAATTATAATGGTAATAATGCAATTATTGAGTTTGGTCGTAATAATAAGGTTCAAAAAGTTGAAGTTAATCACATCGAGTTTACAGAGTATTTTCAATCTTTAACACTTTTCCCTGATAAGTCACGTAATACATTATTTCCACATATGAGTTTCTTTAATGGAAGCTCTGCTTATAGAAGTGCTTTAACTGAATATCAAAATAATGATATTGATAATTACTTAATTAAATTGTTTGAATCATTTGCACATGGTAAAAGTAATTTAGAATTGATTAAAAATAAACTTTTAAAGCTTACAACCAAAAATAAAAAAGATTTTGTGAGAGACTTTCAATCACTTTCTTCAACTAATACATGGAATAATCGTACAAAATGCTTGAATGAAAAATCGAAAGAAATAGAGCCGTTACATGCAGCTACGTTTGCTTCAAGAATACCGTGGATATTTGTTATCTTAAATGTATATCTTTCTCGTGAGTTTTCCAATGTAAACTATATCGCTCCATTGAGGGCTACGGCTGAACGTTACTATAGAAACCAAGAGTTAAGTGTTGATGAAGTAGACTTTCAAGGTAAGAACCTTGTAATGTTTATTAATAACTTGAGTGATGCCAAGAAAAAAGAATATAAGACATGG
This sequence comes from Photobacterium sp. GB-56, assembly GCF_003026105.1. Lineage (GTDB taxonomy): Bacteria > Pseudomonadota > Gammaproteobacteria > Enterobacterales > Vibrionaceae > Photobacterium. The sequence continues at coordinate 558,794 of NZ_PYNW01000001.1, forward strand.
CTTTCAAATAATTTTGGTTTTACCATTGATGCTGTATCAGATGGTGGTCACTTAACTTTGCGCATTGCTTATGATGATAATACTAAATCTTATAATATAACTGATATGGGGTTCGGTTTTTCTCAAATTTTGCCTATTATAACTCAATTATGGTTTACTGGTTATAGTGAAAACAAATCTATAAGAGGAGTTCAACAGTTTATTCACTCTAATCGTTATTTAGTTATTGAGCAGCCTGAATTGCACCTTCATCCAAGATTTCAAGCTAAAATGATTGATGTATTCATTAAAATGGTTAATTTATTAAAAAGTGATGATAAAGGTCGTAATATTAAAATTATTATGGAAACTCACAGTGAAACAATAATTAATCAACTAGGAATGAGGATAAGAAGTGAAGAAATAGAAACTGATTATAATAATATAATTCATGATAAAAATATAAATGAAGAAATAAAGAAATCTGAAAAGTACATTAATACAATTTCATCTAATGATATATCAATAGTCTTATTTGATAAACTACAGCCTAACTCAATGACTGATGTTTCATTTTCATCTTATGATTCCGAAGGAAATTTAAAAGATTGGCCTTGGGGTTTTTTTGAGCCAGGGTTTGATTTATGATTATAGAGATTGACGAGTCAGTAATTAAAGGCCTTGACTTAATTGACGATAGTGAAATAGAGGCTCTTATTAATCTTGCCTCGTCAAGGGCGAGAGGATTTAATTTTATATTAGGGAATAAAGCTCATCTCTTAAAATTGTCACAGTTTAGTGAGTTTTCACGAATTACGAGATCAACATATAGTAAAGCTATGACAGATCAGGTTAAATGGTCTAATTTGCTTAAAAATTTTAACTTTAGAGTACGATTGATAAAAGATAATGTTGATATTTTTGAGACAGAAGAAGGTGGTGTTAATATTCTAAATATTTCATTATCTAAGTTTCTATTTTATAAGATAGACTATAAACCATCTTTAATTGCTGAGAACTTAACAGATATATCATTTTACACTAATGTTGTTAGATCGTATTTAAAAAGTAAGAATGTTGTTTCTTTGGAATTATCATTTACACCTGTTAATGGTGGTGGCTCAACAACAAAAGATGTTGTTGTTGAGCATTTTAAACAACAAAATGGTATATCTATCTGTTTATTAGATAGTGATTTAAAAATTCCTTGGGGGGAGTATGGTGAGACTGCTAATGATGTTATTTCAGTATTACCTAATCAGCCATATGCTAAAACTATGATCTTAAAATCAAGAGAGGCTGAAAATATTATTCCAACAAAGATATTAGAGCAATTATCAAAAAATAATAAAGTCTTTAGAATGAAGGTGGAAAAGTTTAAAAGTTTATCAAGTATAGTCATCGATAATGAAAGGCCGATTAGATACGTTGATTTTAAAAAGGGAATTAAAAAGTATATGCTGAATACTTCTTGTCCTAAAACTAATAAATTTTGGCAAGATTCTTTCGAAGAATCTAATTTATTAAAAATATGTAAGACACAACGAAGCTGTACAACTTTAAATAATTGTAAATGTTTATTGGCTGATGGCTTGGGTACTGATTTACTTAAATCAACTGTAGAGTTTTTAGAGAATAATGATTTTCATTACTCTGATGTAGATGATTACATGAAGAATGAATGGGATTTTATTTGTGGTAAAATTTCACCGTATGTTATTGCACCTCAAAGGTTTTTAACATGAACTAAAAAGCCGATCTTTTTTATCGGCTTTCTATCACTTGTATTCCTATATAACAATTCCTTGATAAAGGTATTAGAAATTTATTATTAATAAATATGTGTATGAAAATCTAACAAATATCAATTCTATGCAATAACCTTATGTATTTTTCTGAATGGTAAAGCATTACGTTGTGATTATAATGATATCTTTAAAATTCTGCTAGTATTGAGATAATTAATTTATGACAACTTTAGGAGTTTTACATATAAGAAATGCAAGAAGATATGGTGATTAATTATCAAATTAATATATGAAACTGAAAGAGTAACCTAGCTATTTCGTTTTCTATGATGATTTATTTATAGGCACTTTGGGGTTATTGGCGAAGACTCGGCTTATTTATTATTTTTATGTTCCTAAAATTTGTCGTGTGCAGTGTTTCTTAGCTATCGCGGTATGGGTTTGGTCTAATTCCCTCGTGTATAAATTAAGTTAAGGTTGTTGCAGCTAAATTTATACTTTAAGTAGTTAAATAAGAAAAACCGATTCTTCGATCGGTTTTTTTATTAATCAGATACGACTACACGGCGTAGCAATAAGTTTATTAGCTTATTTACTGTATCGCTCGCAGGTGATTTTGATTATCTCGGTTACAACAGAGCTGGCTGCTTGCAGCGATTTAATCGGCAGATATTCATAAATAGAATGGAAGTTATGTGCCCCAGTGAAAAGGTTAGGGCAAGGTAAGCCTTTTTGTGACAACACCGCGCCATCATAGCCGCCTCGCATTGGGATCGCGTTCATCTCTATGTTATTGCGTGTGTAAGCTTCTTTGGCAATATCGATAGGGAATCTCGCTTCACCTTCTAGGCTATTTGCGACATTCTCGTAGCGGTTACCTAATTGAATCGAGATGGTAGATTCACCCCACAATGTTTCCAGCTATCAGCAAGGTTTTGTAAAAATGCCATGCGATCGCGATAGCCTTGCTGGCTGAAATCACGAATATCAAGTTTTAGTACTGTTTTAGCACTGTTACCTGTCATTTCTTTTACCCAGTAATAACCTTCGCGCCCTTCGGTATATTGTGGTGCTTCACCTGCTGGCAACATGCTGATGAATTGATGCGCCATTAATAATGAATTTAGATATTCATCGAATAACATTGTGTATCTCGTTTCATAGCAAGGTATTACGTTGCGAGTAAAAAAAGACCTATATAGTATTTTCACCATTATTTGATCGGATGATTAGCTGACAACTTTAGGAGTTTTACATGTCAGAGATGCAAGAAGAGGTAGTGGTTAATCCAACCATGACAGCAAAAGATGAAGCCGCAAAAACAAACGCATTAATTGCCTATGGCTTAATGATTCTTGGTTTGTTTACAGGGGTTTTCTGGTTCGTTGGTGCAATTTGGGCAATGGTGAAAAAGGGTGATGCGCAAGGGACTATTTTTGCTGATCACTACAGCAATATCACAACAACGTTCTGGTGGGGGTTAGGCTTATCGATTATTTGCGGCATACTAACATTAGTTGTTGTTGGTTATTTATTGCTTTTTGCTGTGTGGATTTGGTCTATCTTCCGCGTGGTGAAAGGTTTAGCGAAACTGACTTCAAACAAAGGCTATAACGGCTAACGTTTATGCTTTGTAGCGTGACGAAAAAAAATGCCCTGTACTTGAATAATCAAGAAACAGGGCATTGATATTGATTATGGCTGTAGTTAGTTACTAATCACTTGTCGTGTTGTTACTAAGCAAAAGTTCGAGAACTGCTCGGTAAGAAACGCTTGTTTGCCTTTGATTTTTTTGCTCTTTAGCACATAGGTATGTTCATTCAGTTTCCCTTCGAAATCCCATTTGCTAAAAGCTTCATGGCGAGCGTCTGCACAAGACGTTTGCAAAATATAACTTTCAGTGACTGAAGTGTCACATCCACCTTCGATATTTTTCACACCATGAAAAGTCACATGGCTTTGACGATCACGATAAGTGGTTACCGCCAGTGCATTGAAAAGGTGCACATCATCAGACTTACTCACGTAAGGCAGCATTCGATGAGGATTATCTTTTAACGAGACTGTTGCCAAATCCCTTAGCTCAGAAGAGCAGGGGATAGCTTGGCTCTCAAGAATACTGTCCATTGATGTTTTCGCTTGAGCGATATTAAACAAGCTGGGTAACGCGAGCAGCGAACCTAGCACACAAGCAAATAACTTCATATTTATACTCCGAATCAATACTTGGTCATCGGCATAACAGTGAGTTGCACGTCAAACTTTTCACCGTTGTCAGCAACTAAAGTCACTTTGATTTCTTGGCCTGGCTTTAAAGCTTCTTTAACACCCATAAACATTAGGTGGTAATCTTTTGGCTTTAGCTCAACAGAACCATTTGCAGGGATCTCAAGAGCATCAACTTTACGCATCGCCATCTGACTATCACGCATAAACATACGATGGAACTCTGTGTGTTTTGCGATAGATGAGTTTGCCTCTACAAGGCGGATAGGCTCATCGGTATCGTTGGTGATCTTCATATAACCTGCGCTAACCTTTACCCCTGGAATAGTGGCTTTAGCACGAGCATTTTCAATCGTAAGGACGTCATTAACGGTTTGTACTTGATGGTATGTCTTCGTGTCAGCCACTGCAGTGTCATGAGCACTGTGGTCGTGTGCAGAAGCTTGGAATGCAACCAGTGCCAACGCGATCGATAATACGGTCTTTTTCATTATTTTCCCTATAAATTTTAGTTTTTAGCAAGCGCGTTGCTATGTGCACGGTCAATACCAGCAGCTAGTTCAATAGGTGTCGTTGTATGGCTCATTGCATCAACCAGCTTTCCTTCTGGGTTTATAATATAGAAACGAGAAGCGTGGTCTACGGTGTAGCTAAGTTCAGAAGACGCCATATCAACTAAATCAAAGTAAACACCATACTGTTCTGTTAAAGCGTCTATTTCTTCTTTTGTTCCTGTTAGCCCTTTAATGCGTTTATCAAAATACTTAGCAAACTTGTCAAGAGAATCAAGATCATCACGACCTGGATCGACACTGATAAAGATACCTTGTACGTTGGCATATTCTTCAGGTGGCAACATAGAAAAAGCTGTCGACATCACGCCCATAGAAGAAGGGCAGACTTCAGCACAGTTTAGGAATCCAAAGTAGAGAACGACAGTTTGTCCTTTAAATTGACCAAGGCTGACGGTGCCATCACGGCTATTTAATTGAAATTCACCGCCAAGATCTTTCAGTGCTTTCTGTCTATCTCCAATTGGGGTTGTACTGTTAGTTATGTAAAGCGCGAAAATGCCAGCGAGGGCAAGTGCTCCAAGAAGGAGCACAATTTTTACAGGGTTTTTCGTCATTAACTTCGCTCCAGCAGAGTAGAAACTACTGTATTACTAGCTTGATAATTTTCTGATAGGTCTCCCGCTGAAAAGTCGAGAGAAATAAGTAAACAAAACACCATGATGTTAGCGATTGAGCAAAGTAACATCTGTTTGCCCCATTGCGCATCTGGCACTTTTTGGTAGCCCACTTTGGCAATATATAACCAGTGAAGACTGACTAAACCCACACCCAGTGCATACCAGCTACCCGCATAACCTAGGTAGTTAAGTGCTAAAGCAGCAACAGCAAAGGCAATAATGTAAGCGATGATGTGTAAACGAGCACGTGCGATACCCACTTCTACAGGTAGAACGGGAATAGATGCTGCTTTGTAATCATCAAATCGGTAAATGGCAATGGCATAAGAATGCGGAAGTTGCCAGATACAGAAAGTAATGAATAAGATTGCAGCGCCTGCATCAAAGTGACCTGTTACTGCGCAATAACCGATAACCGGAGGACATGCGCCTGAAAGTCCGCCTATCAATGTGCCGTAAACGGATTTACGCTTGTAATAAAGGCTATATAAACCGACATAAACAACGAACCCGAGCACACCAAATTGCAATGCAACCGTTGTTGTAAATTGACTTAGTATATAAAAGCCAGATAAACCTAATACCGTAGCCCAGATAAGCGCATGAGATACTGGTATAACATTTTTAACGAGCTCTCGTTCACAGGTGCGTTTCATTAAGCGATCGATATCTTTATCGATCACGTTGTTGAAAACACAGCCAGACGCAACGATTAGGCTAGTACCCATACAAACAGCAAGTAGTAATAGCCAATCGATATTGCCTTGAGAAGCGAGAAGCACACCACCGATGGCGGCAACTAAGTTGCCGCCGATAATACCGGGTTTGGTGATTTTTAGATAAGGTCTATACATCCTGTAACCCTATTAGTGACCCATCAGCATGTTGTGATTTAGGTGTTCCATAATCCACAACGAACCGATGAGGATAATTGCGACAATTACCACAACAAAAACAGCGGAGGAGGTATTCCACATCTGCTTTGATGAGGTGTTCATATGTAAAAAGTAAACAAGTTGAACAAAAATTTGCGCGACGGCGAAAACCATGATTACGCCGATAATTAGCGGCTTAGAACCGATTCCAGCCATCACCATAACAAAAGGTACTACAGTTAAAATGATGGATAGAATCAAGCCATTTAAATACTCTTTTACACTACCGTGAGCCTGTCCACCTTGGCCGTGCTCAGATGAATTAGCCATTACAATACCCCCATCAAGTAAACAACGCTGAATACACAGATCCAAATAACATCTAGGAAGTGCCAGAATAAGCTCAGGCAAGCTAGACGCGTCTTATTATCTTCAGAAAAACCATCACGCTTGAAGTGGACGAATAGAACAATCATCCAAATCAGGCCAGCAAAGACGTGAAGGCCGTGCGTTGCAACAAGTGCATAAAAAGATGACCAGTATGCACTGCTGTGGAAAGTGGCACCTTCATTACTGAAATGCCAGAACTCATAAAGTTCCATTACTAAGAAAGACAGACCAAGCGCAAAGGTAATGCCCAACCACTTGAGCATACCTTTCATGTCTTCTTTGTTCGCCTTAAGCATTGCCATGCCAAAAGTGAAACTACTTAGAAGAAGTAGGGCAGTTTCACCAGCAACGAAAGTTAAGTTGAACAGTTCAGTTGGCTCAATTTGTCCAGCAAAGCTGTTTGAGAAAACGGCAAACACTGCGAAAAGCGTACCGAATAATAAACAGTCACTAAGGATATAAATCCAGAAACCAAAGACTGTATCGCCTGCGTAATCATGATGGTCATGATCGTCGTGATCATGACCGCCATGTGACTGAGCAGCGACGTTTGGTTCAAATGTATGTTTAACTTCTGTAGTCATAATTGCTGTCAGTCCCTATGCCGTAACAGGTTTTAGGTCAGACGAATCATCTTCATCCTGATCTTCGTCTTTGTTTTCTTCGCTTGTCGAACCTTGTTCGCCATAAACACGTGCTAGATGTGCACGCTCAATTGCTTCAACTTCAGCAACTTCAACGTAGTAGTCTTTGTTGCGCTCAAAGCTGTATGCAATCCATGACGCCAAAATACCAACACCGCTAGCGATTACCATCCACCAGATGTGCCATACAAAAGCAAAACCGAGTGTTAATGCGAATGCGCTGATCACAACACCTGCCCAAGTATTCTTCGGCATATGAATGCGCTTGTAACGTTCAGGCGCTTTGTACGCTAAACCGTTCTCTTTTGCATAGTGGTGCTCATCACGGTCGTGAATCTTAGGGAGAACTGCGAAGTTGTAGAACGCTGGTGGCGAAGAGGTTGCCCACTCAAGCGTACGTCCATCCCATGGGTCACCAGTAAGATCAAGGTTTTGCTTACGGTCACGAATACTTACGTAAACTTGGTAGAACTGAGTCGCAATAGCCGATGCAATGATGAATACACCAAATGCAGAGATCCAAAGTAGTGGTGCCCATTCTGGATTATCAGCAACATTTAGACGACGTGTCATACCGCTGAAACCTAGAACGTAAATTGGCATGAAGGTTACAAAGAAACCGATAGTCCAAAGAAGACAAGAAAGCTTGCCTAGTTTTTCGTCTAGCTTGAAACCCGTTGCTTTCGGGAACCAGTAAGTGAAACCTGCAAAGTAACCGAATAGCGCACCACCGATAATTACGTTATGGAAGTGAGCGATAACGAACAAGCTGTTGTGCAGTACGAAGTTCGCTGCTGGAACTGCAAGCATTACACCTGTCATACCACCAATTGTGAAGGTAATCAGGAATGCAATTGTCCACCACATGCTCGCTGAAAACTCAACGCGACCTTTGTACATGGTAAATAGCCAGTTGAATATCTTAACCCCGGTTGGAATAGAGATAATCATCGTAGCAATACCGAAGAAGGCGTTAACACTTGCCCCTGCACCCATGGTGAAGAAGTGGTGTAGCCATACCACGAATGACAGAATCATGATAACGGCTGTTGCCCACACAAGTGAGACATAGCCGAATAGACGCTTACGTGAGAATGTCGCTGTGATTTCTGAGAAGATACCAAAAGCAGGTAAAATCAGAATGTATACTTCAGGGTGACCCCATGCCCAGATAAGGTTAACGTACATCATTACGTTACCGCCCATATCTGTAGTGAAGAAATGGGTGCCAATGTAACGGTCAAGTGTTAATAGCGTTAACGTTACTGTCAGAATTGGGAAAGCCAAAACAATCAGTGCGTTCGCACATAGCGATGTCCATGTAAACACAGGCATTTGCATCAGTTTCATACCTGGTGCACGCATGCGAATAATGGTTACAACGAAGTTAACACCGGTCAGTAGGGTACCGATACCAGAGATCTGTAGCGCCCAAAGCCAGTAGTCGACACCTACCCAAGGACTGTATTCCATACCAGATAATGGTGGGTAAGCAAGCCAACCTGTTGCAGCGAATTCACCGATAAACAGAGACATGTTAATCAGAATTGCACCAACAACAAATAGCCAGAAGCTCAAAGAGTTCAAGAATGGGAAGGCTACGTCACGTGCACCAATTTGAAGTGGAACGATGATGTTCATCAGGCCAACCACGAATGGCATGGCAACGAAGAAAATCATGATTACACCATGGGCACTAAAGACTTGGTCGTAGTGCTCTGGAGGTAAATAACCCGTTCCATTGATGGTTGCTGCTGCTTGCTGGGTTCGCATCATGAAGGCGTCAGCAAAACCACGGAAAAGCATCACTGCCGCAACAATGATGTACATGATACCGATTTTCTTATGGTCGACGGAAGTAAACCACTGTTCCCATAAATACTTCCACTTACCGTAGTAAGTGATTGCAGCCACAAGTGCTAGTCCACCCAAAAGAGCGCCTAGCATAACAGGTAATATGACTGGGTCTGTAAATGGAATTACATCCCAATTTAGTTTGCCGAAGATAGGATCCGGATCGGCGTAGACATCGCCTTTATAAGCCATTTTGGACTCCCGCGTGTTTTTCAATGATATCTTTGAATCGAAGAGGATCGACAGAAGCAAAATAAGTCACAGGGTGAGCTGTTTTAATTTGCTCTTTAGCATTGGCTGTCAGTACGTCGTAACTACTGTCGTTCAATACTTTGTCGGATGTTTTTACTTTTTGAACCCATTGGTCAAAGTCGGCATTGTCTACAGCGTGTGCTTTGAACTTCATGTTGGTAAAACCAAAGCCGCTATAGTTCGCAGAAATGCCACGATAAACGCCTTCTTCTTCTGCCATTAGGTGAAGTCTATTTTCCATCCCAGCCATCGCGTACACCTGGCTACCAAGTTGTGGGATGAAGAATGAATTCATCGTGGTATCAGATGTAACTAAGAATCTCACTGGGCGGTTTACAGGAAGCGCGATTTCATTAACCGTTGCTATTTGCTGTTCAGGGTAGATAAACAGCCATTTCCAGTTCATTGCAACAACTTGGATAGTCAACGGTTTTTCTTCAGACGCAATCTCTTTACGCGGGTCGAGAGAATATGAGGTTTGATAAGTGATCCAACCTAGCGCAAGAATGATTAAACAAGGAACGGCCCACACAATCACTTCGATTTTTGTGGAGTGCTCCCAATTTGGTTTGTATTCCGCATCTTTATTACTGTGACGGTATTTATAAGGGAAATACACGGACATCAGCAAAACAGGGACTATAATTATCGCCATCAAAAGTACTGATGTAATGATCAGTGTAGACTGGGCTTGGCCAATCGAACCTTTTGAATCGAATAGAACCATGTTACTGCTAGTAAATAGAAACGTTAAAAGTGCTACTGATAATATTGCAAGGATCGTTATCCCAACTTTCCTGCTACGTGTTATCTTCATTTTTCCTCCCTGACCTTGTACTACTTTCATTTAATCCAGTAATGAAAATCAGAAGACTGCTTTAAAAGAATTGTCAAATATTTATTATTGATTTGTAATTATTTAACGTGTAAACAAAATTTAGAAATTTGTTATGCGTTATAGATATTAACCGTGTCTGATTTCCTTCTTTTGTTCATAAGGTTTATGACTGCAATTTAATGGCAAAAGAAAGCAATGTAAAACACATGTTGTATTTTGTTGCAAAATGATGATGTTCGTTGCAAATTTTCACTGATTTCGTACAAAAAAACAATGGTGTTGTGTTCAAATTTTAATGAATGTGTACATACATAGCTTAATGATTCGAGTGACTAATATAGGGACTTTTATGTAACTTAAGAATTTTGCTTGCATTCTCTTTGGTTATGATTTTCTTAATATTTTATGTTTTAAAGTACGATATGGATCATTTTTGTGAGTCACTTTGTTCCTGATGTTTTTATGATTTTCTAACCCAAAATGCTTGGGTGATTAAGATCTCATTTTTTTGTTGCTAATTTAAGTTTTGTTACCAAATCGAAACATTAAAGATGGGGGTTAGTTTGTTTTAACTTTCTATGTTTTTTTCTTGATTATTGGCTGATTGCACTCTTTAGCTTTAGATAGGTTAGGACTGTCAATGACGATAGAATTGAGAACGAATGTTGAATCCAGCAAAATTTATCGATATTCAGAAATGAGTAAAAGGCGTGAATCATGGGTATCAGTTAAGACACACCAACATCGATTGAACCGCAATCAATGATTAGAATGAATCAAGAGACACTTTATATGGCGGGTGTTCTGATGTTGTTGCTGGAGTACAGATACCCTCCTAGAAATGAAGGATCGGTATGTTTCGCTAGTGGTGGTTTATGAGCTAAACAGAGAAAATTTAGCGAGTGATTATGCCGCTTTCATGGTTCGGATCTATCAAGCTAACCTGATAGTATAGATGGACGGTGGACGTTTCCAAACACTGTAAAAACATCCAAGTAAGAGAAAGTAAAAAACCGATCAGTTGATCGGTTTTTATATTTTAAATCAATATGATATCTGCGAGTTATTCTTCTAATTCGCTTTTGGTTTTTTCTTGCTGAGTAATGCTACCTACTTCAAGTAGAGGAGCGACATCAAGGTGCTCGGCATTCATCATGGTTGAAATACGCTGTACTGATGACAGTAACAGTGATTGTTCCCAATCGTCCAATTCTTGGTATTGAGAAATAAAGCTATCTTGTAACGGCAATGGCGCTTTTTCAAGTAGCGCTAAGCCATCTTCGGTAAGGTGAGCATGCACTTTTCGCTTGTCTAATTGGCTACGCTGACGTACCACTAAACCGCGTTTTTCTAGTCGATCAAGGATGGTCGTAGCCGTTGCTTGGCTCATATTAGTATTATTAGAAAGCTGACGAATAGTTACTTCTTCACCTGATGCTTTAATCGCTCGCATCAAAACTAATTGAGGCCCTGTCAATCCTGCGTTTTTGTTCAATTTTCTTGAATGCAGATCGATAGCGCGAATAATTTGTCGAAGAGCAATCAGTACTTCTTCGTGCTTGTCCATGTAAATCTCCAAATCTTACAGCGGCATATTACGTGTTGAGATTTATCACTGCGGTAATAAATCTCAATGTTGCAATATGTATGATTACGCTAGCTATAGCAAAGATTATACGTGAAAAACATCGAGATAATCGTTATATCTGTTCGAGTTATGGTTTTTTTAAAAAATTAAATGCAAATTATTATCATTAAATGCGGCTGATGTGTTTCAAAATGTTACCAATCTGATATTATTGTAAATAATAACAATTATCAATTAGATTTCTATTCTTGATTTATTAAGAAACGCTCTAACAAGGAAGGCGCTTTAATGAACAAAACATTGACTCACACTCTGATTGCAGCAGCGATTTTTACGTTGCCTACCGTGACACTAGCGGCAACCAAGCAAGAGGTGGTGACGCATTATGCTGATCTTGCACACAGTGTTTATAGTGATGCATTAACGACCGCAAAAGATTTAGATAAAGCGATTGCTGCTCTTGTTGCTAATCCTTCTGAAAAAACACTTTCAGCAGCACGTACCGCATGGAAAGCTTCTCGCGTTCCTTACCAACAATCTGAAGTATTCCGTTTTGGCAACGGTATTGTTGATGATTGGGAAGGACAATTAAATGCATGGCCGTTAGATGAAGGTTTAATTGACTACGTAGCGAATGATTACCAACACGAGCTTGGTAATGAAGGTGCAAAAGCGAATATCGTAGCAAGCAAAACCCTGAATGTGGGTAATAAAGAGATTGATGTTACTAAGATCACGCCTGAATTGATTGCTGGGTTAAATGAATTAGGCGGTTCTGAAGCAAATGTGGCTTCTGGTTATCACGCGATTGAGTTCTTATTATGGGGACAAGATCTTAACGGTACTAAGAGTGGCGCTGGCGATCGTAAATTTACAGATTTTGTAAAAGGCGAAGCGTGTACTAACGGTAACTGTGATCGCCGTGCTGATTATTTAACGGCTTCTTCTCAACTGTTGATTAACGATCTGCAATGGATGGAAAAGCAGTGGTCAGCAACAGATGCGAAGAACTACCGTAGTGAACTACTAGCAGAATCAGCAGATAACGGTTTGCGTAAAATGCTATTTGGTATGGGCTCTCTTTCATTAGGTGAGCTTGCTGGTGAGCGTATGAAGGTGGCATTAGAAGCCAATTCAACGGAAGACGAGCACGATTGTTTTTCAGATAACACCCATAACTCGCATTACTACAATGAGCAAGGTATCTATAACGTTTACACGGGTACTTACACCCGTACTAATGGTGAAGTGTTAACAGGTCCAAGTATTAATGACCTAGTGGCAGCGAAAGATAAGAAAGCCGCGGCTGAAATTAAAGCTGAATTTGATAAAACTCGCGCTCAACTCCAAACACTGGTTGATTCAGCTGAAAAAGATAACCAACACTTTGATCAACTTATTGCTACAGATAATAAAGCCGGCCATGCGTTGGTGAATAAATCTATTATGGCGTTAGTGCAGCAAACGGCTGAAATTGAAAAAGCGGCAAGTATTATTGGGGTAAGTAACCTAAATCCTGATACAGCAGATCATCAGTTCTAAACGACTTACTGCTCAACAAAAATATAAAGAATAAGTCGCCAGCAGTTAGGGCGACTTTATTCGTATTTTAATAATAAGAATCTATGAGTGTGAGTATGAAGTATTTAGCAACGATATTGATGTCGTTAGGGTTACTGCCTGTTATCGCGTCGGCAGAATCATCTCTTCCTGATAAAAAACCAAAGTATACCCAAGAGCAACTGGCAAAAATTAAATCTGGCGGTGATACCACCACGCCAAAAACAGGTGCCAATGCCTTTTCTTTGCCTTCAAGTAATTTGCCAATGTCTAAGCGATTAGATTTCAGTGTTGGTAACAGTTTTTTCCGTAACCCTTGGGTACAAGCCCCTGCAACAACCGATGCCCGTGATGGTTTAGGGCCGTTATTTAATACCAACGGTTGTCAGAATTGCCACATTAAGGATGGGCGCGGTCATCCACCTGAAAAAGGCGATATTAATGCTGTCTCTATGCTGGTGCGTTTAAGTATTCCAGCACTAACAGATGCCCAGAAAAAACAGTTGATTAAAAGTGGCACTATTCCTGATCCGACTTATGGCGGTCAATTACAAGATTTTGCCTTGCCTGAAGCGAAACCTGAAGGGCAAATAGCATTAACCTACACTGATGTACCTGTGACGTTTGCTGACGGTGAGGTGATAACCCTACGTAAGCCTAATTTAACTATTACGGATCTCAATTATGGTCCAATGGCAGATGATGTAATGCTGTCTGCACGTATTGCGCCACCAATGATTGGATTAGGTTTGTTAGAGCATATTCCAGAACAAACGTTAAAAAGCTTTGTTGCAGAGCAAGTGGCAGAAAATACAGGCGTAAGTGGAAAGTTAAACCAAGTGTGGGATGTGCAAGAAAATAAAACGGTGATTGGACGTTTTGGTTGGAAAGCCGGACAACCCACTTTAATGCAACAAAATGCTGCCGCGTTTAATGGTGATTTAGGCCTAACCAGTGCGTTATTTGAACAAGAAAACTGTAGCGATAAACAGTCAATTTGCCAAGAACTGCCTAATGGCGGAAAACATGAAGTCACAGACAAAGTGCTCAAGTTTGTTGAATTTTATTCGCAGCATTTAGCGGTACCTGCGCGTCGAAATATTACTGATCCTCAAGTTATGAAAGGCGAAAAGCTGTTTGCTGATATTGGTTGTGAAAGTTGTCACCGCACGAATATTAAAACGGCTACTGTCCCTGATCTTCCAGCGTTATCTGAACAAACTATCAACCCTTATACCGATTTGTTATTACACGATATGGGTGAAGGGTTAGCTGATAATCGTCCGGAGTTTTTAGCGAATGGGCAAGAATGGCGAACACCACCGTTATGGGGTTTAGGTTATACCGAGGAAGTGAACGGACACACTAACTTTTTACATGATGGACGTGCTCGAACAGTTATGGAAGCGGTGTTATGGCATGGCGGTGAAGCACAAATGAGCCGCGATAAAGTGTTGCAACTGCCGTTATCTGATCGCCAAGCATTAGTCGCGTTTTTAAATTCACTGTAAAGGAGCGGTATTGTAATGAAGAAGTATGCAAGCCAATCTCAGATTATTCTTACCGTTTGTACAGTGGCGTTAAGTATTATGACCACAGGTTGTAGTGAAGATAGCACTGATGATAGCACTGACGTTTCACAATCAGAGCCCAAACCAACGCCACTGATTGAAAATGTAAAACCTACGGAGACGTTAGGTTTTAATCTTACGCCTGTTTATGAACTGTCATTGGATGCCGTAACAAAGTATCAGCAATCGACCCGTTTACTGCATGATAGCGTAAATCATATTTGTACTCAGTACAGTGATGCATCTGTAAAAGCGGCGCAAGAGGCATGGTTAACAACCATGCAAAACTGGATGGCATTACAAGGCCGAGAAAAAGGTAGTGAAGAAGCTTTAGCGTTAAGCTGGCAAGTGCAATTTTGGCCTGACAAAAAGAACACCACAGGTAGAAAGCTTAAACAGTTATTACAGTCAGAAAAAACATTTAGTAGCCAAGACATTGCTGATCAAAGTGTGGTTGTGCAAGGTTTAGGTGCTGCTGAGTGGTTTTTATTTCAAGAGCAAAAGCAGTTATCTCAGGCTAATTATTGTCAGTTAGCCGATGCAATAACAGGGCATATGGTACAAACCGCTTCAGCTTTAGTCTCAGAGTGGAAACATAACCCATGGCAAACATTACCACCGCCATTAGCCTTGGGTGAATATTTAGGCGCACTCAATAACCAGCTTGATTACACCCTTAAAAAACTGACGCGTCCAATGGGTAAACCGGGTAAGCCAAAACCCTATCAAGCGGAAGCGTGGCGTTCACAAACATCAATGGTGAGTTTAAAAGCGAGTGTTGAAGCATTACACCAGTTATATTTAGCCAATGGTAAAGGTCTACATGCTTTATTGATTAATGAAGGACATGAGATCACCGCAAATCGTATTAATCAGCGCTTTGAACTGTTGTTAGCCGATTGGCCTCAAGAAAAGAGCATGGGAGCATTACTCAAAACAAAAGCTGGATACCGTGAATTAATTAATGTGTTTAATGGGCTGGAATATATTCAGTTAGCGTTACACGATGATGTTGCGGCAGAGCTAGGTATTGTGATGGGGTTTAATGCAACCGATGGCGACTAATTTATCGAGGCGTAAATTATTACGTTATGCGCTTTCATCAGCGAGTGCTTTACCGTTTATGTCGTTAACAGGCTGTGATGCCAGCGCGAGACATGGTGTTTCAGTACAATCACACAGTCAGCCCAAACTGATTGGTTGTAGTCGAACCGCAGCGGGGAAATTTGCTGCTGTTGTGGCTGATTTATCAGGAAATCCGCTGTTGAAAATTATGCTACCTGCACGAGGTCATGGTATTGCGTTGCAACGAAATGGCTCATTAACCGCGGTGTTTTCTCGCCGTCCTGGGCAATATGTTCAAGTGTTTGATCATAAATCAGGTACAGAGTGGGGTTTACGAGCAGCAGATCCTAATCGTTACTTTTACGGCCACGGTGTTTTTTCTGATGATGGTCAGTATTTGTATACAACGGAAGGAGAATCCGCAACCAGTCGCGGTATTATTGGGGTCTATGAGGTTAGGCAAGGTTTACCTAAAGTGGCTGAGTTTAGCGATTTTGGTATTGGTCCTCATGAGGTGATTTGGGCTGATAATAATACCTTAGCGGTGGGGGTTGGAGGGGTGCATACCCAAGGAAGAACACCGTTAAACCTTGATTCAATGCAGCCTGCATTAGTGTATGTAGATAAGCGCCGAGGTGAGATTGTTGATCAAGCTGAACTTGCAGATAAGCGTCTTAGTATTCGCCACCTTAGCTTAATGGATAATGGCGGTATAGCTTGCGGTCAACAGTATCGTGGTGAGCCTGAACAGGCCGCACCGCTGGTGGCAACCCATCAACGGGGTCAGGCATTGCATTCTTTATTGGCGGAAGATGAACAATGGTTGAGGTTTAATCATTACATTGCCAGTATTGGTTCGATTGATGGCTATTTATTAGCAACCTCACCAAGAGGGAATTGTTACGGTATTTGGGATCAATCAACGCGAGAGTTAGTTGAGGTGAAGCCTTTGGTTGATGCTTCTGGCGTTGCAATGCTAGATAACCATTGGGTTGTTGGCTCAGGCGCAGGGAAAATACTCAGTATTGATACCCATTTTAAAAAGACGTCAAAACAAAGTGCGATTATGTGGGATAACCATTGGGCACTGTCTGCTGTCTAATCACGGTATTTTCTACGGTTTAATTATAAATGCTGTTTCTTCTTATTATTAAGAAACAGCATTGTTTTTTGCAATATGCAAACATTATTGCTATTAATTCCCCGTTTCCTTTCTATTCTTGTAGATATATTTAACTTTAACTAAATTGCGTCTACATTTAATTCTCTAAATACTATTATTAGTAATAGCGAAGTAGTGCTTGGGGACTTCTATGACTATTTGTAAGTATTGGTATTTCACCTCTGTATTATGCTTATTTTCTATTAATCTTGCAGCTTCATCTGATTTATCATCTCACTCTACAACAGAAAATAAAACGCTTGAAATAAAAGATAAGCAAATTATTACGTCTGAATTAATACATTCATCAGGTGAAGAAATATTTAGCAATAATCATACCGTTAGTCAGCAATATCAAATAGCGAAAGGCTGGGTAACAGATATTGCTAATAATGTACAAGGTATTCAGTATCTTGATAAATTGGCTGAGTTGTATTTTACGATTGGATATAGTCAAGTGTGGCAAGATCAAATTGCTATGGCTGAATTTGAAGATCAACTTTATTTATTGTCATTAACAAAAGTTTCTCCTGATTTAACCCGTCGTTATCATAATTTAAAACGTTATCGAAAGAGTGATGATTGGCGCTATTACGATGTGCTGGCAACTGATACATTATTTGCATATATGGGTTTTATTGAAGCGGTACAGAAAAAAGGAAACTTATGGTTATTTGGTGATATACCTCCCACAATACTGCCATTACCTTCTGATGGGTTTATAGACAAATTATTAACAAGCCATGAACAACAACGTTTACGTAACTTTATTGCTAGGTTAAAACCATTCGATAATGAATATACAGAGCTTGTTACTGCGTTAAATAAACTTAACGAGATAAAAGATACTCGATGGCCTGTCTTTTTATTTAAAGGCAATATTCACCCAGGACAGTATGTTAACAATATTGAGGGTGTTGTCACTGTGCTGGAAACATTAGGCGATATGACGGCATTAGAAGCGAAGAAAGTACGTACTCAAAAAAGAAAATATTTAACAGGCCCTGTTTTGCTCGCAGTAAAGCGTTTTCAACAGCGACACGGTTTAAAGAGTGATGGCGTAATAGGCGCCCACACCCAGCAATGGTTAGCATTAAATATCAAAGAGCGTATTCGGCTATTGGCACTAAATGCACAACGTATGCGATTATGGTCGGTCAAGCCAGACACTGGCATTGTGGTGAATATTCCCAGTTATCATATGGACTTATGGCTTGGCGGTGAAAGGGTACTGGGAAGTAAAGTCATTGTTGGACGCCCATCAAGACAAACGCCTATGATTGATTCTGATATTCAATCGGTTGTCTTTAATCCCTATTGGAATGTCCCACATTCTATTATGAAAAAAGATATTATGCCGAAGGTGAGAATAAATCGAAATTACTTGTCTAGCAATAATTATGAAGTGCTAAAAGGATGGGAGAATGCACAAAAAATAGCTATTAATTCAATTCCATATTATTTGTTATCACCGAATCGTTTTCCCTATCGTTTAAGACAAAAGCCAGGAAAGAAAAACGCATTAGGAGTATTTAAATTTAATTTCCCGAATAGCCAAGCTATTTATTTACATGATACCGCTTCGCGATTTTTATTTGAAAAGCATGACCGTGCATTAAGTTCTGGTTGTATTCGAGTTGAACAGGCAAAAAATTTAGCAAAGATACTATTAGAATATTCAGGAAGTAGTGAAGAACGTTTTAATCATTTATCTGAAAGTAAAAAAACGCGCACGATAGTGTTAGGTGATAGTAAAAATGTACCTGTAGATTTAATTTATCAGACTGCGTGGGTCGATGAGTTAGGCTTAGTGAATTATCGTAGTGACATATATCAGTATGACCGCGATCAAGGAAATAATAGTTCGTTAATTTCTGCTTACAATTACTGAACTAGATAACCCCATGAAAATAAATAGTAGTTCTTTCGCTATTAAAAATATGTGACATGGCTCTTTGACTACTTTATTAATGATGGATATCGTGCTGGAAAAAGCGGGTGGTATACGCCTTGCATTATTCCAATAAATAGCACGTTTTTTATCATGAGTTGGTATGTCAGAAATTAATATTAATCGCCGTAAATTCCTTGCTCTCGGCGGAGCGGTTGTCGGTTCTTGTTTATTACCTAATATAGCAATTGCCAGCCCATTTAAAGCTTCCGATCCTCGTGATCTATTGATTCGTAATCTTCATACAGGTGAAGAGTTAGAAACAAAGTATTTTAATGGAAAAACGTATGTCGGCTCTGCGGTAAGACAAATTGATCATCTGTGTCGTGATTTTAGGCAAAATGAAGTGGCTCGCATTGATCGTCGTTTATATGATGCAATCTCACAAATTCAGACATATTTAGGCCATGAAGGCTATGCTCAACTTATTTCGGGCTATCGTTCGCCAAAAACCAACAAAATGTTGGCAAAACGCAGCGGTGGCGTGGCGAAAAAGAGTTATCACATGAAGGCACAAGCTATCGATTTTAACCTTGAAGGTGTTCCATTATCAAAAGTTCGCCAAGCGGCAATGGATCTGAAAATTGGTGGTGTGGGTTATTACCCTGGAAGCCAGTTTGTGCATATTGACACAGGTCCGGTACGTAACTGGCGCGGTTAATTAGATGCTATAAATCGTCGCTATATTTTTATAAATAATCGTGGCATTCTTTCGGCTTATGTTTATGGCTAGGATGTTAAGCGAGTATGAGTCTTAAGTATCAAATTGTTCCTGTTACACCGTTTCAGCAAAATTGCTCAATTATTTGGTGTGATGAAACAAACCAAGCGGCGATTGTTGATCCTGGTGGTGACATTGAACAATTAACCAAGGTGGTTGACGAACTAGGGTTAACGGTTACTCAACTTATTTTAACCCATGGTCACCTTGATCATGTTGGAGGTACAGCGCCTTTAGCTCAGTCTTTAAATGTGCCGGTTATTGGCCCACATAAAGATGATGAGTTTTGGCTACAAGGCCTACCGCGTCAAAGTGAAATGTTTGGCTTTCCGATGACGGAAGCATTTGAGCCAACGCAATGGTTAAACGATGGTGATGAAATTCATGTCGGTAATCAAACTTTGCAAGTTCTCCATACCCCAGGACATACACCTGGACATGTGATTTTATTTAGTAATGACGCTAATGTTGCATTTGTTGGCGATGTGCTATTTAAAGGGGGAATTGGTCGAACTGATTTTCCTCGTGGTGATCATCCAACATTGATCAACGCGATTAAAACTAAGCTGTGGCCATTAGGTGATGATGTGACTTTTGTACCGGGTCATGGTCCATTATCGACATTTGGTCATGAGCGAGCAACAAACCCATTTGTTGCTGATGAAATGCCATTATATTAATGCGATTTTCTATTCTATAAAGTGAGGCGCTAGCCTCACTTTCTTCTATTTGCTACATATCTTCAGTTTGCGCTCCGTCACATTTTTACGTCAATTTCACCTGAATTAGGAATTATTCCTAGTTATTTTAGGTCGCCTTCTCATGCCTCAACGGTTAGGCATCGATAAAATCCTTGGCAATGATCATCTATCCATTTTTATTGGTATATCCCAATTTAATCACACGTTTTTGAATGATGGTGATCCCTGCACTGTGAATGTTAATGGTAATAACAATACTCCGATTGGGCGTATTGATCATAAAAACATCCATAGCATCGATTTTTCAGTGACTATCTGAGGATTTCACATGTTAAAACTGCTTACACAGGTAAGAAAACCAACGCTTGATTTACCTTTAGCTGTTCGTAAGAAAATGTGGCTTGCGCCATTCTTACGTTCATACCTCGTAGTATTTGTTAGCTACATGGTAATGTATTTCATCCGTAAGAATTTCAATATTGCGCAAAACGACCTGATCTCTGATTACGGTATGAGTATGACGCAACTAGGTACCATTGGTCTTGGTTTCTCTATTACTTATGGCATCGGTAAAACAGCATTAAACTACTGGTGTGATGGTAAAAACTCGAAAAATATTTTGCCATTGGGCTTATTATTGTCTGGTTTATGTATGCTGGGCTTTGGTTTAGTCATGGGGCCATCAATGGGCTCGTTTTACATGATGATTGGCCTGTATGCATTATCGGGTTTATTCCAAAGTGTGGGTGGCTCTAACTCGTACTCCACTATTTCAAAATGGACCAGTAAAAAGAACCGCGGTACGTTCCTTGGTATGTGGAATATTTCGCACAACATCGGTGGTGCGGGTGCCGCAGGTGTTGCACTATTTGGTGCAAACTACTTCTTTAATGGTAATGTTGCGGGTATGTTTATCGTACCGTCAATTATTGCAATTGTTGTTGCGTTAATTGGTTTTAGCATGGGTAACGACAGCCCTGAATCTTATGGTTTAGGTACCGCTGAGGAGCTATTTGAAGAGCCAATTTCTGAAGAAGATAAAGCGGTTAACGAAAACCAGATGAGCAAGCTGGAAATCTTCAAAACCTATGTGCTGTACAACAAGGTTATTTGGCTACTATGTTTTGCTAATGTATTTCTTTACGTAGTACGCATTGGTATCGACCAGTGGTCAACGGTATACGGTTACGAAATACTTGGCTTTGATAAAGAAACCGCTATTTCTGGTTTCACCATGTTCGAAACGGGCGCATTGATCGGCACATGTTTATGGGGTTTCTTCTCTGACTTAATCAATGGTCGTCGTGGCTTAGTTGCGTGTATTGCTCTTATTGGTGTGATTGCAACATTAGGTTTCTACCAACATGCGGATACAATTTTTGCTTACAGAGCATCATTATTTGCACTTGGTTTCTTAGTCTTTGGTCCACAGCTTCTTATTGGTGTTGCGGCAGTTGGCTTTGTTCCTAAGCAAGGTATCGCGGTTGCCGATGGTATTAAAGGTACGTTTGCTTACCTAATCGGTGATAGCTTTGCGAAATTAGGTTTAGGTATGATCGCTGATGGTACGCCTATTTTCGGTCAAACAGGTTGGGCGGGTACATTCGTTGCGCTAGATACGGCTGCAGTCATTTGTTGTGTGATCATGGCAATTGTTGCTGTCCTTGAAGAGCGTAAGATTTACCGTGAAAAGAAAGAAAACCAGCAATTAGCAACTAACTAATTAGCAGCTAATGTTTTAGAAAAGCGCTTTGATCACCAAAGCGCTTTTTTGTATCCATGTATTTATGAATGCCAATAGGGAATAAATCTCAAGTAAAGCACTTGCTCACAGTAATATGAAAGGGTAGTTTATGGCGTTTTTCTCTATAGGTATTCAGGTAATGATCAAAATTGCTTTGATTGATGACCACGTTATTGTGCGTTCTGGCTTTGCTCAGCTATTAGCTTTAGAGCCTGATATGGAGGTTGTTGGACAGTTCAGCTCTGCTGCAGAAGCGCGATTAGGTTTACCTGGTTTAGATGCTACGGTATGTATTTTAGATATTTCTATGCCTAACGAAAGTGGTTTAACGTTACTTGAAGATCTTCCATCAGGTATTGCCAGTATTATGCTGAGTGTTCATGACTCTGCAACGGTAGTAGAAAAAGCATTAAGTTTCGGCGCTAAAGGTTTTTTAAGTAAACGTTGTAGCCCTGATGAATTAGTTCAAGCAGTGAGAACAGCAGCGCAAGGCGGTTGTTATTTAACTCCTGATATCGCTATTAATTTAGTCTCACCTAATTGTAATAAACAAGCATTAGGAACATTGACGAAACGTGAGCATCAAATTAGTGAATTACTCGCAACAGGGCTTGATGTTAAAGCCGTCGCGGTAAAATTGGGTTTAAGCCATAAAACGGTACATGTTCATCGTGCGAATGCGATGGATAAATTGGACGTAAAAAATAACGTTGAGCTTGCTAAGTTCTTTAGCGGGGATGTTATCTAGTGCGTAGCTTTAGCCTAACATCACTTTGTGTTTGGTTATTTGTTTGCTGTAGTTGGTTCTGCTTATGGGGTATTTCATATTACTTCATTATGGATCCTATTCTCGCAACGGTGTTTTTTCCTTTTGCACTTAGGCTTGGTTTAACTCTTCATAGCTCTAAAAAGTATTGGCTTGCTATCTATAGTGCAGAATGGAGCGGATTACTATTACTGGCAATATCTTTGCCGCAATATAGTTGGCTGGCTTTATTTATTGCCAGTATGTTATCGATACCTGTCACCTTACTTGCGCAGCGTTACTATAAAGGTGTGCAGTGGCGTTTACTTACTGTTATGGCGATTGCGATAACAACGTTAGCACTGATCAATATGCTGGTATTGAATGGGGTGCACTTGTTTGACCTTTTCAATACTCGCCGACTCGGTTTTATTTTCCTTATTAGTATGACGAGCGGCTTAATGTTGGTACCGAGCTGTTATTTGATTTGGAATTATTTGTTTCAAAAGGAGTGGATACCATTAACTGTCGATGTGGTTTCTCGTCCGGTTGAATTTCGTAGCCAGCATCTGTTCTTTTTCTGCCTATTATTCATTGCCAACATCTTATTGCAGGTGCATTTACCTGAGCAATTGAGTTTGTTTGCGCCATTTTGTTTGGCAATTCCGATTATAGTATTAGCGTTTCGTTATGGTTGGGAAGGGGCATTACTGGGCACCTTACTTAACAGTATTGCTTTAATTGCTGTTCGTAGTGAAGTGAGTTCAATTGAAACCGTTGATTTGTTGCTGTCGTTATCAGCACAAAGTATTACCGGGATTTTGTTGGGGATTGGGATCCAACATCAGCGTGATTTAAATAAAAAACTGTCGAAACAATTAAAACGCAATTATTCCTTATCACGTCAGTTGGTTACGGCTGAAGAGTCTGTAAGACAAAATATCGCGCGAGAATTACATGACGAAATTGGACAAAATATTACCGCAATACGCACTCAAGCCAGTATTTTAAAACGTGTCGAAACATCACAGGCTGGTGAATCTTGTGCCTCTTCGATAGAGCAATTATCGCTAAATATTTATGACACAACAAAAGGCTTATTGTCGCAATTAAGGCCAAAAACACTGGATGATTTAGGCTTAAAAGCAGCGATTGAACAAGTGATCAGAGATTTACACTTTGAAGCACAAGAGGTTGATGTCGCAATGTCTTATCCAAAAGGTATTGATGATGTGATGTCAGATATGCTGCAAATCACGCTGTTTCGTGTCGCACAAGAAGCACTTAATAATATTGCAAAATATGCAAAGGCAACGGAAGTGCTGATCACATTGTCGGTTGATGACAATATCACGATGGAAATAGAAGATAACGGCGTGGGTTTTAAAACCAGTGATACATTGAAAGGCTTTGGTTTACGTGGGATGAAAGAGCGTATTGAAGCATTAGGCGGTCAGTGTGTTATTACCAGTCATACTCAGCCAAAAGCTGAATTACAGATGTACTATGACCATCCGCCTTTAGCTGGGACTAACATTCGTGTTGTACTGCCACAGCTTAGCTCTCTCTCATAGGTTTAGAACCTTTAGACGATAATAGAATTATGAATATAGACGCGACTCAAGACACGGCTCAACGTTATCGTTATTGGCGTATTCACATTATGGTGAGTATGTATATTGGTTATGCTGCCTTTTATTTAACCCGTAAAAACTTCAGTTATGCCATGCCTGCAATTATTACTGATTTGGGGTGGGATAAAGCCGATATTGGCCTAATGGGCACATTATTTTATCTGACTTACGGCTGCTCGAAATTCATCTCTGGGATTGTTAGTGATCGTTCTAATCCTCGTTACTTTATGGGTATTGGGCTGATTGCGACTGGTGTAATTAATATTCTATTTGGCTTATCTAGTTCGATTGTCGCGCTCAGCATATTATGGATATTAAATGCATGGTTTCAGGGCTGGGGATGGCCTGCCTGTTCCAAGTTATTAACAACGTGGTATTCACGCTCTGAGCGTGGCAGGTGGTGGTCTATCTGGAATACTGCACATAATATGGGGGGCGCAATGATCCCCATTATTGTTGGTTTCACTGTGCTCCATTTTGGCTGGCGTTACAGTTTCTATATTCCTGGCATCATTGCTGTGGTTATCGGTTTATTTCTTTGTTGGCGTTTACGCGATAAACCGACGTCAATGGGATTACCGAGTATTGGACACTGGCGCAAAGATCACTTAGAAATTGCCCATGAAAATACAGGCAAGGGGTTATCACAAAAGCAGATCCTGTTTCGTTATGTACTCAATAATAAATATATTTGGCTATTAAGCCTTAGCTATATTCTGGTCTATATCGTTCGGACCGCGATTAACGACTGGGGTAATTTATACCTTACCGAACAATATGGTTATAGCTTGATCACGGCTAATAGCGCGTTGTCATTATTTGAAATTGGTGGTTTTTTAGGCTCGCTGGTGGCTGGGTGGGGATCGGATAAAATATTCTCAGGCAATCGCGGGCCGATGATCTTATTGTTTTCAATCGGTATCTTTTTGTCTGTCGCCGCGCTGTGGTTAATTCCAATCTCGAGCTTTGTGTTACAGGCGGTGTGTTTATTTACGATTGGCTTTTTTGTATTTGGCCCTCAAATGCTTATTGGGATGGCGGCGGCTGAGTGTTCACATAAAGACTCTGTCGGTGCTGCAACCGGATTTGTAGGGCTATTTGCCTATATGGGCGCAGCACTTGCGGGTTACCCATTAGCGATAATTATGCAGCATTACCATTGGATGGGATTCTTTGTCGTTATTTCTGTAGCGGCTGCTGCGATAGGGTTATTGTTATTACCATTTTTAAGAGCGCAACATGGCGACGCTATTGGCGTATAGCGGCCGCTTTATAACGCCTTAATAGGCCAATAAAATCATTAATTGGCCTATCTAATGTGTCTTCAGAGATGAAGAAATCAAAGCCTAAGAACTCACGATTATATTTCATACGGTGTGCTAGCATCGCTCTTAAGCCTTTAAAGACATGACCATTTGGCGTTTGGTAAGGTTCATCATCAAATAACACATCTTCTATTGTGTTATTCGCAACGTCACTATTTTTAATGGCCATAACTAATAAAATACGCTGCTCAATAATAATGCGTGCGGCCAATCGAGGACTGATGCTGTTAATAAAATCATCATAATCGTTGAGTTTAATACCGATCCAAGGAACAGGCTGTTGCCAGCCTTGGTGGTTTATTTCAGCTTTACCTAATTGAGATATATTATTCCAAGTGGTTGACCAACCACCGTAACGACTATGATATTGGCAATGCATGAATGTAAGTGTGAACAGATATTTTGAGTCACAGATGTAACGAATAACGATAACGGCACTAACCCCAATAATAATAGTGGTAAAAATGGTTGTTTGCAGTGTCATATTAGGAATAAAAAAGGTAAGGCAGCTAGCACTAATCGACGCTGTAAAACAAAAAACAAACAGCATTACATTAGGGGTAATAGGGGCTGACTTTACATGATAGGTTTCCATTGTTTTACTCCAAATCAAATCATCAATTTATCTTACGTTATGGAAATGCGTAGCGATCGTTTTGATTACTCAAAATATTGCACATCAACGGCATGTTCATGATAGATGCCTACATGTTTTGTACTTATTAAGTATATATGAAGAATATAGAAGGAATTTTTTGCTTAAAATCATATTTATCGGTTGATATGTCGTCGTTTGCTGGCATTTCTCTGACATACTTGATATAAAACGCGCTTACTTTTTCCCGCTGGCATAGTGGTGACTGAAAGTAGTGCAACGGAGTAGGAAATTTAATGAGAATCTCTCACAAACGTAAAGTACAGCTAAAACTTCAAAAACAGACGCCTGTTTTTGCTGAGTTAGCGACCAAAGCCGCGCCTAAAAAAGCAGCTAAACAAGCACCAAGTGTTGAAACAGTGAAAGCTGCACCAGCGGCAAAAGCTGTAGAAGCAAAAAAAGAAGTTAAACCGACACCTGCTAAAGCAACAACGGCAGTATCATTAACTCCTAAGCAGCAACAAGTGTTAGATATTGTTGTGAAAAATGCTGAAGGTTTAAACCCTAAAGGCATTGGCTTAGAAGCTGGCCAGGAAGATGCGAAAGCGGCTTCTTGGGCTACAGGTGCGTTAAAAAAATTGACCGAAGAAGGGTTAGTTGAGCGCATCCAATTGGCTGGCAACAAAGTTTTATACAAAGCACTTTAATCAGCCAATCCCGCTTCTTTTTAAGAAGCGGGGGTTTTTATTCTTATTTATATCCCTTCTAAAATATTTTCTTCTGCTAATATTAAGTTCTACTTTATTATTTATGCATCGTTCCGATTATTTATAATAATAATTATTTTAATGCTATAAATATAATAATGAATTAATATCCATAATTTATTAGATTACATTTAATATTTATTAGCTTACGTTTTATATAGCGTTTATTTGGATGTTAATTTCAAGGAGCTCGAAGCATTTGGAGTTAATGATCTATGACAATGATAAGTGCGAGAGAATTTTCAGATTGGTTGATTGATCGTTTTGCTGAAGATAATCAAGGCGTTTCTTTAACGCGGGAAGATATAAATATATTAACGGGTAGACAAAGTTTCTCGTTAGGGTTTGTTCATGATATTCACTATGAAGTGATGCGCCATAATATGGCTTTTGTAACTGATACTACACGTGAAATGTTCTATCTTGTTCCTATTGCAAAAAGGCCTTGGAAGGAACAACTAAATAGAAATTACGAGCGAGATTTATATTGTAATGTATTACCATTAAATAAATCTGGCTAATTTTATGTTGTTTAAATTAGTCAAACTTGCATAAAAAAGACATATAGCTGTTACGGTAGGAAATAAAAAAGAGGACATAATGTCCTCTTTTATTGCTCATCTTTTATATTATAAGACGGCAGCAATACCTTTACATAAAGGCATCATATTATCTTTTGTCATACCCGCAACACTAATACGGCCTGAACCAACAATATAAATAGCAAAATCATTTTTAAGTTGTGTAACTTGGTCTTTTGATAAACCAGAGAACGAGAACATACCGTTTTGGCGTTCAATGAAGCTAAAGTCGTTAGTGACACCTAACTCTTTTAATGTTGCTACAAATAGCGTACGCATTTCTTGGATACGATCACGCATATCAGCAACTTCTTGTTCCCATTCTGCACGCAGCTCAGCGTTGTTTAGGATGGTTGTTACAATCGCAGCACCGTGAGCTGGTGGGTTAGAATAAATAACACGTGCGATAGATTTCACTTGGCTAAATGCTGTGGCTGCTTGCTCTGCAGTTTTACCTACAAGTGTAAATGCACCTACACGTTCATTGTATAAACCAAAGTTCTTAGAGAATGAACTTGCTACCAGTAATTCTGGCAGTTGATCTGCAAAGATGCGTAAACCTTGCGCATCTTCTTCTACACCGCGTGCAAAGCCTTGATAAGCAAAATCAAACATTGGTAGTAGTTTTTTCTCAATGCAGAGTTTTGCTAACACTTGCCATTGTTCTGTTGTTGGATCAATACCCGTTGGGTTATGACAGCAACCATGCAGAAGAACAATATCGCCTTCGCTAGCCTGGCTTAAATCAGCAATAGCCGCGTCAAAGTCAATATCACTTGTTTCAGCGTTATAGTAAGAGTATTGCTGTGTTTCAAGACCAGCAGCGCCAAAGACACCATGGTGGTTAGCCCAAGTAGGATTACTGATCCATACTTTTACATCACCCAATTGACGCTTAATAAATTCAGCGGCAACACGTAATGCACCAGTACCACCAGGTGCTTGAGCGGTTTGTGCGCGTTTTTCAGTGATGATTGTTGCATCGTTACCAAAAAGCAGCTCTTGAACCGCTAGGCCGTATTCAGGCGTACCAGGAATGCTTAAATATGACTTTGTTGTTTCTTTTTCAAGTAAAATAGCTTCTGCTTTTTTTACTGTGGCAAGGACAGGCGTATTACCTGTTTCATCTTTATAAATACCAACGCCTAGATTAATTTTTGTTGCGCGTGTATCTGCTTTGAATTCTTCTGTTAAACCTAAAATTGGGTCAGCAGGAGCTGCTGTAATTTTCTCAAACATATTTGGTCATCCGTGGCGTTAATAAATGGTAATGTCTATTTATACCCTTTGTCATAGAACCTTTACAAGAAAATGCAACAAATTAGTCATAATTTTTATTCATGAATTAAGTCTGACTTTTTTTTTCCTTAAATCGAGACAATGCACTGGTTGCTTCTGAGCGTTTAATCAGCTTAAAAATAAGGTCATTCTCTTTGTCAATACAATCAATTAGCTGTTGGCGTGAATGGTCAGATAGGAGTTTTTTAGTGTGCTGCAATGCTTCTTTAGGTAAAGCGATAAGTGCATTAGCACAGTGCACAGCGTGTTGTTCAGGTTGAATGGTTATTTGATTGATAAAACCAAGAGATAGCGCTTCTTCTACTGTCATTTCCTCGCCAAGCAGTAACATTGCTTTGGCTTTTCGTTCGCCGAGTAATTGCGGTAATAATAAGCTTGAACCAAATTCAGGGCATAATCCGAGCTTTACAAAGGGAAGAGTGAAGATTGTATTAGGAGTGGCAAAAATAAAGTCACAGTGTTGTAACAGTGTCATACCTATTCCAATAGCAGCACCAGAAACCGCAGCAATAATAGGCACAGGACAGTCAATCATAGCGAACATAAAGCGTTCAATAATCGCTCTATTTTTTTGTGTTTGAGTGCTATCTGCCTGTGCTAACTGAATAAAATCTTCAATATCATTACCACTGCAAAAAATATTAGCATTGCCTGTAATAATAACGACGGAGATATCATCATTTTTTGCTCGTTCTAACTGTTGAGCAAGATCTTGATACATAGCAAGGCTAAGTGCATTTTTTGCGGAAGGGCGGTCAATAGAGAGCGTAAGAATATGATTTGATAAAGATGAAGTGATCATGTTGCCATCCTTGAACAATGAGTGATCTATCAAGGATGGCATATTACAGTCATTATTTGCTAATTTAGTATCAAAAGTAAGCAGTCGTCAGCAATAACGTCATTAAATAATCGTTGATTGATTACGGCCGTTATGTTTTGACTGATATAACGCATCATCACTAACTTTATATGCTTCAGTAAATGATAATGTGTCCGACACCGTACCCCCAATTGAAATTGTGACATCAATCCCATGGATAGGGTATACCTGAATAATATGTCGTATTTCTTCTGCCTTCAGCTCTAATTGCTCTTTTGTCATAACCGGGAAGCTTAAAATAAATTCTTCCCCGCCCCAACGTATAGCGATATCACTTTGGCGGATACATTGATTAATTCTTTCCGCGACAGTCCGTATTACTTCATCGCCCATTTCATGACCATAGGTATCATTTATAGACTTAAAGTTATCAATATCAATAATTAACAAATAGAAGCTTTTTTGAGAAAGAAGCTTTTTCTCATAGTAATCACGTCGATAGAAATGCGTCATAAGATCGCGTTGTAACGAAAATTTTCTTCTTTTCAATCTTGAACGTAATAGCTGAATCATGAAGGTTAAAAATAATGCAGGCGTAAGCGATACTTTTAAAATAGCCAATAAGTTTACACCTACATAAAAGGGATCTTGGCTAGCACAAGGTAATAGTTCTTTTATGTTATAGCCATGCTTTGCTGGGTTTTCATAAAGCACCGTTTTGAATTCGTTATTGTAACTTTTAAGTGCTTCATGAAGTAAGTTACTTTTTATATCAATAGCCAGCAATGCATCTAACTTACGATTATTGTAGATAGGGTAATATAATGATCTGATATTTTGGTTAGATCCTTCTTCTACATACCTTTCAGTCAATTTTAAATTACAGCCATAAAAATAGCGGTAAGTTTCACCAAGACCCTCTCGTTTAATAATTCGCTTTATTATATCGTTGTCATGATTATTTTTATAAAGTTCTAAATAAAGGGGTCTAGCGGGATCAAAATGGACATAGTCAGCAGGATTTTCAAAAACAGCAATCGTCCAGATGTTATTATCTGTAAGCTCATCGAGTTGAGAGCGAAGACGGTTTATTCCTGTTGATAATAATTTCACATCTGAAGGTTTTTTTACCCAAACGTCAACGTCATTGTAATCGTGCAACCCTTTTGGGATAAAGGTGGTGCTTGTATTGTTGTAATATGAACTAAAACGTCGACTTACAGAGTAAATAGAATTAATTTTTTCAAAATATTGCTCATGAAATTCGTCTAAATGATAGGCGTTGTAAGCGAAATATCCACCTGATATTCCTATGAATAAAAGAGAGAAAAGTTTAAGGCTACTGATTAAACTTTTTTTTTTATTTGTCAACTTACCAAACATTTGCAATATCAATACAAGAAATGAAGGATGGGATTTTATATCTTAAAAGTATAAATTCAAACATATTTGCCATCTCTTTGATGAGGATATTTTATTGTATCAAGAAGTAAAATCTATCGAATTTTTTTTATTCATATTAGATACAATTAAAGCACATTTATGGGTTTTGAGTAAGGTCATAGCGGTGTTTTTAATCCTATTGTAAAAATATCAAGACAGCTGACTGCTATTCTTATTTTCATGAGTTATGGATTCGAAAAGATAACTGCATCTTGGTTATCTTACCTTATTACCTATTCGACTATTGCTTCTGATATAAAAGATTATGGCAAAAAATTAGATACAGATTATTGGTTAGAAAGACAATAAATCGAAAAATATCAACGTGTAGTAAAGCCGCTCAAATACAATTAAGAGTGTTAGAATATGATAGTCATGATATCCGCTATATTGGTGTAAAAATAGGAGCTGATAAACTAAGCACTTCGAACGGACTCATTGACTTTCCAATCATTTTTGTAATAAGTGTTTATCTTTTCATTCTGAATATGATGATAGTTTTACACCCACAAGTTGGTTCATAATGTGTTCTGATTTAGGTCATTTGAATGGACTGGTTGTCGTTAATCGTTATTTAAAAGATAAATTAAACCAGAGAAATATTTATTATTACTGGTTAATATATTTCTTATTATTGTGCTTGATCGCAGCGGGTATTTTTGACTATTTCATTCTCAGCTGGGATTAAAAAGTTATTAGGAGTAGGGTGAAAAAATAATGAATTTATTTCGTATTATCAACCTATTATATCTCTTGATAAGAAGATTTAAGAGTATTATTACTCAAAACCTGTGCCGTTTAACAACCTAGACTTTAATGATTAACGTCGTTTAATGTCATTGTTAATCAGATTTCTTCAAAATGGATGATAAAAGAAAGGCTGCCAATAGGGCAGCCTTTTTGCGTTTTGCAATTCTAAACTAAATACGATTAGAAGTTTGCAGAGCGTGGAGTACGTGGGAATGGGATCACGTCACGTACGTTACCCATACCAGTTACGTAAGAGACTAGACGCTCAAAGCCTAGACCGAAACCAGCGTGTGGAACACTACCGTAACGACGTAGATCGCGGTACCAACCCATGTGCTCAGGATCTAGACCCATCTCAATCATACGTGCATCTAGAATGTCTAGGCGCTCTTCACGTTGAGAACCACCGATGATTTCACCAATGCCAGGTGCCAATACGTCCATCGCTGCTACTGTCTTACCGTCGTCATTCAAACGCATGTAGAATGCTTTGATGTCTTTCGGGTAGTTCTTAACAATTACAGGTGCTTGGAAGTGTTCTTCTGCAAGGTAACGCTCGTGCTCAGAAGACATATCAATGCCCCACTCAACATCGAACTCGAACTTACGGCCAGAGTCTTGAAGGATCTTAATTGCATCAGTGTAATCAACTTGTGCAAAGTCAGATGTTACGAACTTCTCTAGGCGAGAAATTGCGTCTTTGTCGATACGTTGAGCAAAGAACTCAAGGTCGTCACGACGCTCTTCAAGTACCGCTTTGAATACGTACTTCAGCATGTCTTCAGCAAGTTTAGCTACATCGTCAAGTTCTGCGAATGCAACTTCAGGCTCAACCATCCAGAACTCAGCTAGGTGGCGGCTTGTGTTTGAGTTTTCAGCACGGAATGTTGGGCCGAAAGTGTAAACCTTGCTTAGTGCACACGCATATGCTTCAGCATTTAGCTGACCAGAGACTGTTAGGAAAGTTTCTTTACCAAAGAAATCTTTGTCAAAGTCTACTTCGCCTTTATCAGTCATTGGAATGTTAGCCATGTCTAGCGTAGATACACGGAACATTTCACCGGCACCTTCACAGTCAGATGCTGTGATAAGTGGTGCAGACATCCAGAAGAAGCCTTGCTCGTGGTAGAAACGGTGGATCGCTTGAGATAGACAGTTACGAACACGTGCAACAGCGCCGATCACGTTAGTACGTGGACGAAGATGTGCAACTTCACGTAAGTACTCAATTGAGTGACGAGTTTTAGCCATCGGGTAAGAATCTGCATCTTCAACCCAACCAACGACTTTCACGTTGGTTGCTGCTAGTTCAAAATCTTGACCTTTAGCAGGAGATGCTACGATTGTACCGGTAACCTCAACAGAGCAACCAGTTGTAAGCTTAAGTACTTCATCCTGGTAATTATTTAACTCATTAGGGACCACGGCCTGAATCGGGTCGAAACAAGAGCCGTCATAAATGGCAAGGAAAGAGATCCCAGCTTTGGAATCACGACGTGAGCGAACCCAACCGCGAACAGTAACTTCACTGTCTACCGCTAGTTTGCCGCTTAATACGTCTGTTACAGGCGCGTAAGTCATGTTTAAATCATTCTCCGTTTAGGCACTGACTTTGGAATTAAAGTATCTCGTGCTTAAAGATATTTATGTATTAGCAATATTACCTTTCTTACGACAAGCATCAAGTATTGATATCAATCAAATGATAAATTGATGAAAGAAATAGGCAATTTGAGGTGATAGTTGGTTAATTATCGGTCATTTGCAAGAAACCGCTTCGCTTTAGCGTTGTAAAACATTAAAGCGAAGCGGTTTTTTGATAAATGTTTTATAAATCAAGCAAAGTACAGAGCGATTAAGCGATGGCTAGATATTTGTGTGTTTGGATCGATAAACGCCAGTTACGTTGAATACATGTTTCAATACATAGTTCTGTTGCACGTGGCTTTTGACTAATAGGTTGAAGCGCAATCGTGACATCAGGTTTTAGCGTCACGCCATCAATGAGCGCATCAAGTTGTTCAATGTCTTTGCTAGTGCCGACAGGGTGCTTGATCTCGTTAGCACGCGCGAGGGAAGAAGCTAAAACGGGCAACTTTGCTTTCATGTTAATTTTTGGTGATACCGTTACCCAAGTATTATCACTGGTTTGAATTTCAGATGTGCCACTGGTTTCGATCTGACAATTAAAGCCAGCTTTTTCTAGTGCATGAGTTAAAGGACGAAGATCGTAAATACAAGGTTCACCGCCTGTAATAACAATATGTTTAGCCGTATATTTTTGATCTTGTAATAATTGCACTACACCATTAGCGTCAAGATTAGTCCAAAGTGGTGAGTCCCCAGTTTTAGCCATGATCTGCTCTAAGCTAACTAAATCTTGTGGCTCTGCTGTCCAAGTTTGTTTGGTGTCACACCATGAGCAGCCAACAGGGCAGACTTGTAATCGAACAAAAATTGCAGGCACGCCAGTAAATACACCTTCACCCTGAATTGTTTCGAATACTTCGTTAATTTTGTACACGTTGAACCTCTTATTTTCACGTCTATAACCATTCTAGTGTCAATGAAACATGATCATTATTAGAAAAGTTACTGCGTGAAATAAATCCGCTAATTAAAAAAAAGAGTAGGCAAAAAAGCCTTTTTTTCATTATCGCAGAAGCGAAACTCAATGTCTTTAGTCGTTGATAGTGATACTTGTCACGTACTGACGATAAGAGGCTTCACAATTACTTCGCAAAGTAAAAAAATTAGTTTCCGAAGGTTTTTAAGCTGATTTTTCTCAGGAGTATCGACATGTACGTCGCTCAGCCAGGCCATATCGATCATATAAAAAGAAATAATGCCGGCAGCGTATATAAACTAATTGATTTGTATGGGCCGATCTCACGCATTGAATTGTCTAAACGCAGTCAACTTGCCCCCGCAAGTATTACTAAGATCACCCGTGAATTAATTGATGCGCATTTAATTAAAGAAACGCAATTTCAAGAACCGAGCAGCCGTGGACGACCTGCTATTGGGCTAGTTCCTGCCAATGAAGGGTGGCAATTTTTATCTATTCGTTTAGGTCGTGGTTATCTTACTATTGCTTTACATGCACTTGGCGGCGAAATTCTAGTAGAAGAACGTCAAGATATTGAGCAACTGCATCAAGAAGATGTGGTTAAAAAGTTATTAGCTGAAATAAACATTTTCTTTGCCAATCATGTTAGCGAACTAGACAGAATGACAGCGATTGCAGTGTCATTACCAGGGTTAGTTAATTCCAGTGAAGGTATGGTATTACAGATGCCACATTATAATGTGTCTAATTTACCCTTGGGTGAAATTATTCACAATGAAACTGGATTGCCTGTTTTTATCGGTAATGACACGCGTTCATGGGCTTTAGCAGAAAAATTGTTCGGTAATTCTCGTGGTATTGCAAACTCCATTTTGATTTCTATTCATCATGGTGTGGGGGCGGGGATTGTCCTTGATGATAATGTGCTGCAAGGGAAAACCGGTAACGTGGGTGAGCTTGGGCATATTCAAATTAAGCCGTTTGGCAAACGTTGTTTTTGCGGTAATCATGGCTGCTTAGAAACCGTTGCGAGTTTACAGGCCATTTTAGAACAAGTGAAAACGCAGCTTAAAGCAGGACATGAATCTATGCTAAATCATATGCCTTTAACGATTGAATCAGTATGTGATGCGGCAGTAGAAGGTGACAGTTTAGCGCGACAAATTATTGTGGAGTTAGGTCATAATTTAGGGCAAGCCATTGCGATAATGGTTAACCTATTTAACCCCCAGCGCATTTTGATTGGTGGGGAGTTTAATCGTGCTAAATCGGTACTCTATCCTGCGATTATGGATCGTATTAGCTCGCAAACCTTACCTGTTTATTTCGATGGCTTAGAAATAGAAGAAAGCTGTTTTTACACTCAAGCGACGATGCCGGGAGCGGCTTTGGTTAAACAAGCGTTGTACGATGGACATTTATTGATGAAACTCGTCGACGGTTAATTATATTTGATTTAAGTGATTGCTATAACTAATTGATACTACATGGAGATTAGAATTTTTCTTTAATTTCCATGTAGCTTTCTCGAATATGTTCAATCAGTGCTTGAATCCGTTTAGCAGGTTTTCTGGTATACGGATAGACAGCATAAATCCCCACCACTTTACCCGCATGTGCCGAGAGCAATTCAACTAACTCACCGCGCTCTAATTCATCATGAACTAAGCAATTGGGTAGATAAGCGATACCATTACCTGCGAGGACATTTTTTTTCAACGCTATCGCATTGTCGGATGAAAAGTTTCCGCTGACTTTTTGAGTGTAAATTTTATTTTGTTTAATAAATTGCCAGTCAAAAGGGCCAGTACTTTGAGGGTTATAACCTAGACAATTATGGCTATTGAGATCTTTAGGTTTTTCTGGCTTGCCATAATGTTCAATGTAAGCGGGTGAGGCACATATTACCCAGCGAGAATTAAAAATATGACGAGCGATTAAGCTTGAATCTTCGAGATAACCGGTACGGATCACCAAATCGTAGTTATCAGCAACGAGATCGACAAAGTGATTGTTTAGCGACATATCAACCGAAAGACCGGGGTGTTTCTGACAAAAATCAGACACGGCTTTTGCTAATACTAATTCGCCTGAAATTGTCGGTACTGACATCCGAATTTTACCAGAGAGTGCTTCGCTGTAGCCCTTCACAGAGTCAAAAGCAGCTTGAGCAACATGGTTGATACTTTTAGCACGATGGTAAAGGACTTCACCGGGTTCTGTGAGTGTTAGCTTTCGTGTGGTGCGATATATAAGTTGTAAGCCTAATTCGGTTTCAAGTTTACTAATACGCTTGCTAACAACGGATTTAGTCACATTATTGAGTTCAGCAACCTTACTGAATGAGCCATGTTCAATAACTTGAGTGAATAAAACGAGATCATCGATAGCTGGCATTATTTATCCCACTTAAAGCCTAATAGGCGAAGGATTATATACTTAAAAAGATTAAATTCTAGATAAAAAAACGCAGCCCGAAGACTGCGTTATTCGTATTCCCGTAATGTGCTTAACCACTAGTATCCTACTAGTTTGCTATCACTATTGGTGATAAGTAAGCTTACATATCATCAATAATGATGTAGGTGGCAAAGACGGGCCCATGCACACCAACAACTTTGATCAGCTCGATATCTGCTGTCGAGCTCGGACCTGAAATAAAGTTAACACATGAAGGTACACGTTCACCGTTCATGGCTTTTTGATGCAGAATCTCAGTTGCTTGTGTTAAACGAGCAACGATTGAGCTTTTAGGTACAACGAATACAGAAGCTTCTGGTAATAGGCTTACTGCGCGACCCTGTGCTGGGTTGCTGTAAAGTACCATTGTGCCTGATTCTGCTAACGCTTGTTCAGCGAATACAACACCAACTTTTGCACGTTCAGCTACTGTGATGTTTGCTTCGTAACCCGCCGAGTGATCCCAAATGTAAACACCATGCTTATCGGCGCTCAAATCTTTCGGGTCAATAATGTTAAGTAGACGAGTATCTGCGGTAAAGATGGTTTCACCAACAGGATCAATGTTTGTTTCGTCTTCGCTGCAATATTTGAAACAAACATTACGCAGTGCTTCTGCTAACTGTGCTTTGGTTGTCACAACAGCTTGTGCGCCTAAAGAAGACTGCGTGTATTCGACCAAGATATCTTTTAATTCATCTTGTGATTTATCAGCAAATACGTCTTTGTGACAGTTATATTTTAGTTTCGGACGCTCTACTGGGGTAGTAATACGCTCACGACCAAGTTGTTTAGCGATGTTGTTAAGGAAACTATCGCGATTATAAATGCGTTGCTCATTTTGAGATGACATACGGAAAGCTCCTTAATTATTTATTTTTGTTTTTAAACCAACTGCGGAATGACTCACCCGATGGGTTTGGTAAATCACGCGTCTGAGTCCATGCGTTTAGTAGACCAACTTTAAATGGTAATTGACCATTTTTAATCAGTTTACCTGCAACGATAGCACCGATCTTAACGGTTTTATCCCATAGTGCAGGGTGAGCATTTACAAAGCTAAATCCACTGACGGAAGCTCGCTCCATGGAATCTGTGATTTTCTCTTCACCCATGATTTGACGGTGTTTAAGCAGCAAATCAGACAATGGGATTTTCACCGGACATACGTCATGACAAGCACGACATAAGCTACAAGCATTGGGTAGATCTTTAAAATCTTCATAGCCGCCAAGTAGTGGCGAAAGTACCGCACCAATAGGGCCTGAATAGATTGAGCCGTAAGATTGACCACCGATATGGCGGTATGCAGGGCACGTGTTAACACACGCTGCACAACGGATACAACGTAGGATAGAGCGGAATTGAGAACCAAGAATTTTAGAACGACCGTTATCTACAATCACCAAGTGGAACTCTTCAGGACCATCACAGTTACCGTCTTCACGAGGACCTGTAAGTGCTGTCACATAACCTGTTAGAGGTAGACCTACTGCACTTCGACATAGCAAACTCGCAACAATATCGAATTCTTCAAACGTAGGAACGATACGCTCCATACCCATTACCGCGATATGCGTTTTCGGTAGGCTGGTTGCAAGACGTGCGTTACCTTCATTGGTAACAAGGGTGACGGTGCCTGATTCTGCGATAGCAAAGTTACAGCCAGTAATACCGATCTCTGCTTCAAGGAAATCATGACGAATATGTTGACGAACAAAACGTGTCATTTCTTCTGGATCAGAAGAACCTTCGTAACCGAGTTTCTTGTTGAAAACATCACGAATTTGAGTACGGTTTTTATGTAGTGCTGGTACAACGATGTGTGATGGCGCATCACAATCATCGACTTGAAGAATGTATTCGCCAAGATCGGTTTCAATCACTTCACAGTTATTACGCTGAATCACTTGGTTCATACCGATTTCTTCGGTCACCATGGATTTAGACTTAACCACTTTTTTCGCATTCTTTTGCTGGATAATCTTTTCGATGTAGTTAGTTGCATCTTCAGCTGTTGCTGCAAAGAATACATGACCACCGTTCTTTTCAACGTTATCGCTAAGTTGTTGTAGGTAGTAGTCTAGGTTTTCAAGCACATGGTTACGGATATCCATACCCATTTCGCGCCACTCTTCCCAGTTACCGAGTTTCTCCGCAGCAACAGCGCGATTTTTGAACATACGTTCTTGTGCATTAGCAACAGCGGCACGCATAGACTCGTCTTTCATTTTTACATGAATACGATCTTTAAATTTTTGGTTGCTTGTTTTCATTGACATAATAATGACCTCTTAACGACTCATCAGCACATCAACAATGTGCATCACTTTGATTGGTTGACCTTCACGGCTAATACGACCACCAATATTTAATAAGCAGCTAATATCAGCGCCGATTAAGAAATCAGGCTCTACTGCTTTAATGTGACGCACTTTTTCTGTCACCATCTCACCGGAGATTTCAGACATTTTCACAGAGAATGTACCGCCAAAACCACAACATGTTTCTTGGTTTTCGATAGGTAAAAGCTCAAGTCCTTCAACGTTGCTTAGAAGAAGTAGAGGTTCTTCACGTACGCCAAGTTTACGGATCAAGCTACAAGAAGGATGGTAAACACCTTTACCTTCAAGACGAGCACCGACGTTTTCAACACCTAGCTGACGTACAACAAATTGTGTTAGTTCGAACAGACGATCAGCGACTTTTTTCGCGCGCTCTGCCCATTCTGGTTCATCTGCTAAATACTCAGGGTACTTTTTAACCGCAGCCGCACAAGAACCGGCAGGGGTTACGATAGGGAAGTCATTGATCTCAAAAGCTTGGATCATACTTTTCATTGCCGGCTTACTTTTTTCAATGTAGCCACTATTTAATGCAGGCTGACCACAACAACCTTGACGTTCTGGGAAGATCACATCGCAGCCAAGTTGTTCTAGTAAACCTACTGTTTTTTTGGCAACTTCAGCTTTTACTGTATCGCCTAGGCAGGTGACAAAAAAGTTTACCTTCATTTTATTGCTCCAGTGGCGGGTTACCGCCTGATTGTTCATATTTGAGATTGGCTTACCCGAAAGCAAGCCAATCATTTATCTAATGTTATGTAGGGACAATTAGATAAAAATGCTGACACATGCTGCAATCACACCGTACAAAATCATAGGGATCACTGTACGCTTAATGATGTAGCCTTCTTTATTTGCAATACCAAGAATGGTCGATACCGCAATAATATTGTTAATACACACCATATTACCCATCGCACCACCAACAGATTGCATGGCTAAAATAGTGGTTTCAGGCAACCCAACATTGTGCGCGATACTCTGCTGAATTGCGCCAAAGGTTAGGTTTGAAACGGTTGCTGATCCTGAGAAAAAAGCACCAAGCGCACCTAAATAAGCGGCGCAGTATTGCCAGTTTTTACCCATTAGATCAGCAAAGGCATTACCCGTTGTCATAATGGGTGAGTGCTCTCCACCAATCATCATAAACTTCACCATAATTAACGCGCCTACTAGGGCGATAAACGGTGTTTTAATGCGTGATGCGGTATCACTAAATACTTGTTTTGTTTGCTGCATATTCATTTTTAGGAAAGGAATTGAAATAAGCACTACCACAAAAAACGGAATTAATGCCGGCACATAGAGTGTTTTATATGCCCAAGATGTATCTGTACCTAAAATATGACTAAGCTGAATGATTAACGCTTGGCTAAGATGTAAATCAGCAAAACCTACATTTAGATGTAACATCGGCGTTGCATCATTTAATAGGCCTTTGAGACCAAGTTGCTTAATACGGGTTACGATTAAAATAACAATCAGTAATAGTGTTGGCGCCATTGCTTTAAAAACAGTACCAAATGGTAATCTTGCTAATTTTTCATCGTTGTCAGCATCTGTCTGCTTTTCTAAACCAATATTGTAACGAGCAAAAATAATCGACAGCGTTAAGCCAATTGCGCCACCGATCAATGCTGGGAACTCGTAGTTCCACTGGGCTAGACATACATAAGGTATAGTACATGACCAAATGCTTAGTTGGATAAACACAAAGTTGCGTTTTATTTGTTGCCAGTTAACAACAAACTTAAGCGCAATGACGGGAATAACTACCGCTGCTGCTGTATGCATAATTGCTGATAGGCGACCGACATCAAGCAATTCTGCATCGGGAAGTCCTAAGTTGCCTAAACCAAACCATGTAGGTGTACCCACTGCACCAAAAGAGACTGGAACAGAATTCATAACCAGTGCTAGCATGGCTACACGTAATGGATTAAAACCAAGACCGACTAATATCGGCGCTGCAATTGCTGCCGGGGTACCAAACCCCGATGCGCCTTCAATCATAAAAGCGAATGCCCATCCAATAATCATCAACTGACCGACTTGGTTTTTACTGATGCCTTCTAACCATTGGCGAATCACATCTTCAGCACCAGATACGTTTAACGTACGATTTAATAAAATAGCACCTGCAATAATTGATATTGGCGTTATCGCGGATAATGCACCAGAAATGACGTTTGCGGCTAAAAGTTGGCTGTCTGTACCAAAATAGACAAGTTGTAAAAAACCAACGATGAGTGCCGTCACTGGTAATGCGATATGTGATGGTAACGCATTCTTTTTTGTCATCATCCAAATTAAAAGCAAAATAGGGATAACCGATATTGCAAGATTTAACATATTTCCCACCTAAGTTATTTCGTTGTTTCACGAAATTGTTTTGTTGTTATTTTTAATTATTTACTGAGTGACACGTAATAACTGAACGTATAACCACAGTGGGAAGAGTATTTTAGGTTGGAAATAGATGATGACTATCTATTTTTTAATCCCAAAGGTGATGAAAAATAAAAGAAATGTGATGCTAGTTGACAATTATGTATCAGTGGTTGTTTTTATATTTATTTATAATCAATGAGTTGTGTGTTTCTGGAGAGAGTGTTTAATAATTGATTAGGTGAGTATTGGAAACAAACATTTTGCGATTCCAACCTAATAAAGATGCTAATTTTTTGAATAATAGATAAGTTTAGTAAAAAATAAAATAAGACTTATTTTCAAATGAAATCGTATTTGTTGTAATTAAACTACAAGTGCGATTTTATTTTTGTATAAGAATGGAAATATAAAACGACGTTATTTTGTTTATATTATAAATAAGGTTGTTCTTATATTTGAAATTGTAAATGAATGGTCAGGTTAAATATATATTGTCGAGGTGAAGTGAAAAATTATAAATGCAATTAGTCAATAAATGAATAGGGTTATAGAGCCTCTCAACGGTATTTCTAGCTATAAGGAATTTAGCGAGAGGCTGTAAGTAAG
This sequence comes from Photobacterium sp. GB-56, assembly GCF_003026105.1. Lineage (GTDB taxonomy): Bacteria > Pseudomonadota > Gammaproteobacteria > Enterobacterales > Vibrionaceae > Photobacterium. The sequence continues at coordinate 601,188 of NZ_PYNW01000001.1, forward strand.
TCTTAGTATATGGCTTTACCTATACTGTTAAACAGTTGGCTCACACCTTGAGTAAAATGAAGTGGGGCATTTGACACGGTGTAGCAAAGGCACCCTTCAGAAGTTTTTGGGCTGTGTCCTGAATGTGACTCATCAAGTAAGATAAAATCACCAGCAACATAGTGCCCGTTTTCATCTTCGAAATCCCCAGCAAGCAACAGCGTAAGTTCGTAGCCTTTATGAGTATGAGTCGGGATAGTACCGCCTTTGCCTATGTGCAATAAGCTGGATCTGACTTCACCTTCTTCAAAGGGTAATCGAGCACGACTAATTTTCCCTAAATTGCGCCAATTTAACTGATGAAATTTAGTGAATGCTCTCGGTAATGCATAGGTTATACCTTTACATTCAATAGTAAGGGACTCTGGCTCATGGTATGGCGTATTGTCATCACTACTCTCTGTAATGTCACTCAGCATGGCAGAAAAACATGCATCTACTTTAAGATCATGCTGTAAATCACGTTGTGCATCTTTTGCTTGCGCCCAAGAAGCATTGGCAATTTGAGGTGTTAATTGTGATTCTAACTGTTGGCAATGAGGGCAAAGTTCAATATGTGCTGCCACAGCCAGCGACATAGAAAGGGGTAATCTACCTTCTATGTGTTGCTCGAGTAATTGTTTATTGGGGTGATGTTTGATTAACGATATATTATTAGTAGGCATCGTCACTCTCCAAATGCGAACGCAGCTTTTGCAAGCCTAAGCGTAACCTTGATTTTACGGTCCCCACTGGGAGTCCTAACTGATCGGCAAGTTCTTGATGTGAACGCTGATTGAGATAAATTTCCTTCACTACAACTTGTTGATTTTTTGGTAATGTTGCTATTAATGTAACGAGCTCATCACTGAGCTGTTCGTTACTTGGATCATCAGATGTTGTGACGAGTCTCTGTTCAAAAATAGGCCAGATATCATCACTGTAATTATCTTCTTTTGTTGCTTGACGCTTACGTAGAATATCAAAGCATTGGTTACGCATTATTGTGTAAACCCATGTTGATACTGCCCCTTTCTCAGGATGAAAAAGGTGTGCTTTACGCCAAACAGTAAGCATTGTTTCTTGAACAAGCTCCATCGCATTCGCATCATGCTTGAGGTGTTTTAAACCATAAGAGCGGATTTTTGGCGCAAAATGAGAAAATATAGCGGAAAAGGCCGTTTTATCACGGTCTGTTGCTACACTAACGAGTAATTGTTTTTGTTGCTCAATACTGATCTCATTCATTGTGGGTGTTCTCAACCTATAATGATGACTAGATTGAGAATTAGGGTATGTAATAATAGACATAATCTCAATGTGTATTGATATAAATAGTGAATAGTTACATAGTGATACGTCATTAATTTAGTTATGGATCATTTTTCTGCAAATTATCATCAATTACCGTGTGTAGAAAAGATAAGGCGGCAGTATGGTCGTTTCGGCTCATGAACCACTGCTTTTGGTTGACTTCTAAGGGTAAAATTTCAAGCCAGCGCTGACATACCCATGTCATGTCTTCAAAATTAGGGGCAGGGTAATAGCTTGCATGATCTGGATGTTCTTGGAAAAGTACTTTAAGGCTGTTTGCTATCTCAACATCGGTATAGTTAATATCAGTACTTTGCCAATTAGGGACGGAAGATATCCTGCCAAAGAAAAGATCGTCTTCATCACGCCAATGATCGTCAATAAGAAATAACTCAACGGCTTGAATTGTGATACTCAATACACCGTCTGGTAAGGAATCAAAATCAGTGATAACTACGCGTGTGCCAAAGTGGCAGATCGTATTATCGATTGACATGCACAAACCGAATCCATTTTTGTTTGTAGCTGCAATTTTTACCAGTTTGATATAACGAGGTTCAAAGATCCTTAATTTGCTGATCCCGCCTGGTAATAGATAAACATCTAGTGGAAACAGAGGTATTTGCATAATCTTAGCCCTAGCTGACGTACTCTCATCGATACTGTACTTAAATTATTATTATTTTTAGTACTGGCATCATGACCTAAAGTATAAGCAGACATAAATAAGATTTTTGTCTGCTTTATGATAAATCATGCGATATTTTCGCTAGAATTAATGACCGTTATATTGAACTTATAACTTTTTTAATTGCAGTCGTCAGTAGGGTTAGCTGTGAAGAGCTAATAATGAATGGCGGCATAATATAGACAAGTTTGCCAAAGGGGCGAACCCAAACGCCTTGTTGAACAAACTTCTCTTGAATACTTTTCATTTCAACAGGGTGATGCAGTTCAACCACACCGATGGCACCTAACCAACGGACAGATTTTACATTTTCAAGTTCTGCAATTACTGGCAGTTCCTGCGCTAATTGCTGCTCTATATTTTTGACTTGTTGTTGCCATTTATTTTCTGCTAATAAATCTAAACTGGCGTTTGCGACGGCACAAGCAAGGGGATTCCCCATAAATGTTGGTCCATGCATAAAGCATTGCGCTTCACCGCTGCATACGGTATCGGCGACATGCTTGGTGGTCAGCGTGGCTGACAAGGTCATATATCCACCCGTTAACGCTTTACCTAAGCACATAATATCAGGGCTTATTTCTGCGTGTTCACAGGCGAATAATTTACCTGTTCGACCAAATCCGACAGCAATCTCATCAGCAATAAGTAAAACATTGTATTGATCACAGAGCTCACGAATACGTTTTAAATACGTTGGATGATAAAAACGCATGCCACCTGCACCTTGAACAATGGGTTCAATAATCACCGCAGCAAGATCATGATGATGAAGACGTATTTTTTCTTCAAAGTCAGCAATGTCAGTTTCATCCCAATTATCCCCAAATCCACATTCTGGCGATTTGGCAAAAATATGCTCAGGTAAAAACCCTTTATAAATGCTATGCATGGAATTGGTGGGATCAGTCACAGACATCGCGGCAAAAGTATCACCGTGATAGCCATGGCTAACCGTTAAAAATTTTGCGCGAGATTCATTTTGTGCGTGCCAATATTGCAATGCCATTTTAAGAGCAACTTCAACGGCAACAGAGCCAGAATCGGCAAGAAACACTTTGTCTAAAGGATCTGGGGTGATGGAAATGAGTTTTTTACACAAATCAACGGCTGGCTGGTGGGTGATACCACCAAACATCACATGTGACATTTTATCAAGCTGTGCTTTTGCCGCTTCAGTTAAAACTGGGTGATTATAACCATGAATAGTCGACCACCATGATGACATACCATCGATTAACTGCGTACCATCTTCAAGGGTGAGATAAACGCCTTGGGCTGATGTAACAGGGTAGCAAGGTAGGGGAGTAACTGTTGATGTATAGGGATGCCAAACGTGTTCTTTATCAAAATTAACATCTACATTGTTCGTTTTTTGCACAGATGTAAACCTCTGTTATTATCCATAGTTGACAGTCTACGTGCTGTTAGTAGACTAGCCAAGTAGTAATAGTTCATAGCGTTATCATTTAATAGCTTTTTACTTAGTAAAAGTGAAACAAGACGTTAACAAATAGAGCTGTGAAACATCAGGTAAACATGAAGGATCGAGCAAGTCCTTGTGAGTCGTAAGATAACTATAATTGAGGTCAGACTGTGGAAGTACGTAATAATTGGACAGTAGAGGAAGTCCAAGCTTTATTCGATAAACCCTTTATGGATTTAGTCTTTGAAGCACAGCAAGTACATCGTCAATATCATCAGCCTAATCAAGTACAAGTCAGTACTTTGCTTTCGATTAAAACAGGCGCATGTCCTGAAGATTGTAAGTATTGCCCACAGAGTGCTCATTATCGTACCGATGTAGATAAGGAACGCTTATTGGAAGTTGAGCGTGTCCTAGACGCTGCAAATAAAGCAAAGCAATCAGGCGCAACCCGTTTCTGTATGGGAGCGGCTTGGAAGAACCCGAAAGAGCGCGACATGCCGTATCTACTCGATATGGTTAAAGGCGTAAAAGAAATGGGTTTAGAAACGTGTATGACGCTGGGTATGATCACCAGTGATCAAGCCGATACGCTTGCCGATGCTGGTTTAGATTATTACAACCATAACCTTGATACCTCCCCTGAATACTACGGCAATATTATCACCACACGTACTTATCAAGATCGACTTGATACGTTATCTCATGTTCGTGATGCTGGGATGAAAATTTGTTCAGGTGGGATCATTGGAATGGGTGAAAGCTCGCGTGATCGCGCCGGATTATTGGTTGAGCTAGCGAACCTGCCTGTTCACCCTGAAAGTGTACCGATTAATATGTTGGTCAAAGTGAAAGGGACACCGTTAGAAAGTGTTGATGATGTCGATCCTTTTGACTTTATACGTATTATTGCGGTTGCCCGTATTATTATGCCAATGTCAGCGGTACGTTTATCAGCTGGTCGTGAAGACATGAATGAGCAGATGCAAGCGCTTTGTTTCATGGCGGGTGCTAATTCTGTGTTCTATGGTTGCAAATTACTGACAACACCAAACCCAGGTGAAGATAAAGACATGCAGTTGTTTGCTAAGTTAGGGATTAACAGTGAGCAACAAGCAGCGAAACCTGATGAAGTTCAAGAGCATGAATTATTAGGCAAAGTGGCACAACGTGTGGCATCTCGCCCGACTAAAGATGACATCTTTTACGATGCCTCTGTTTAGTCAACGCTTTCGCCATGCGTTAGCAGAACGAGATAAACAAAGGCTTTATCGTAGCCGTACTTGTTTATCTCGTAAGCTGGGTAATGAATCAGGACACATTTCTGCGGATCAACAATCATTTGTTAACTTTTCAAGTAATGATTATTTGGGATTAGCACAGTCATCTGAAATCATCGAAGCATGGCAGCAAGGGTTGAGCCTATATGGTGCTGGCAGTGGCGCATCACCCTTAGTGACAGGTTATCACTCTCCCCATGCAAATCTAGAAGCGCAATTATCGGAATGGCTCGGTTATGACAGGGCGTTACTTTTCAGTAGCGGATTTAGCGCAAATCAAGCTTTGCTTTTTACGCTATTACAAAAGCACGACAGTGTGTACCAAGATAAGTTGAATCATGCTTCATTGATGGAAGCGGGCATGTTATCACCAGCAATGATGAAGCGTTTTCCACACAATGATATTGATGCCCTAGATAGATTACTTGATAAACAAGTCCTTGAACCTAACCAAGCACGAATGGTGATTACAGAAGGCGTATTTAGCATGGATGGTGATTGTTCACCGCTTAAAGCAATACGTCATGTTTGTGATAAACAAAAAAGTTGGTTATTGGTTGATGATGCACATGGGTGTGGTGTACTTGGCGATGAAGGAAGAGGGAGTTGTGCTGCGAGCGGAATAAAAGCAGATATTTTAGTGATCACATTCGGCAAAGCGTTTGGGCTCCAAGGCGCTGCAATATTATGTGATAACGACACTGCTGAATATTTGATTCAGTTTGCACGACACTTTATTTACTCAACAGCGATGCCGCCAGCTCAAGCCTATGCATTAAGTAAAGCATGTGAAGTGATACAGCAACAACCTTGGCGACGAGAAAAATTAACAGCGTTAAGTGATTTGTTCACCCAGCACCTCGATGCTTCTATACCGTTGCAGTACACCATTACCCCTATAAAACCGATAGTTATTGGTAGTAGTGAACAAACTATCGCGATATCTGAGCAGTTAAAACAGCGTGGATTATGGGTAGGTGCAATTCGTCCTCCGACGGTTCCTCAAAATACAGCTCGTCTTCGCGTCACATTAACAGCGACACATAATGATAAAGATATTCGTCTGCTTGCTGCATCATTAAATGAGGTAATTAATGAGCAATATAATGGATAAATTTAATACGGCGTTAAATACCGAGCCAGCGATGCCAATAAATAAACAAGCGGTTGCATCGGCTTTTGGTAAAGCGGCAAAAAATTACGATAACGCCGCGGCATTTCAACGTAAAGTTGGGCATTTATTATTAGAGGAATTACCTCATCTTCATGCCGTAGGAAGCCATAAAAAAGCGATCGATGTAGGTTGTGGTACGGGCTATTTTAGTGCGGAATTGGTAAAGCTTGGCTTTAATGTGACGGCAGTTGATCTGTCTTTAGAAATGTTAGCGCAAGCCAAGCAACGCTGTAATAGTGATTGTGATTATCTATTGGCTGATGCTGAAAATTTGCCATTGGCAGACAATAGCTATGATATTGCATTTAGTAGCTTGGCGTTACAGTGGTGTGATGACTTAGCTGTACCACTTCAAGAATTAAAGCGTATTGTTCGGCCGGGCGGTATGATCTTTTTCACAACGTTGGTTGATGGCTCGTTAAATGAGTTAAAAGATGCGTGGGCACAAGTTGATCAATATCAACATGTTAATGATTTTAAAACAGAAAATGAAATAAAAGTTGCGCTGGCGCAAACAGGAACACAGATAGATAAATTAGTATTCTCACCCATAGTCGTTCATTACCCATCAGCATTGGGGTTAATGAAAGATCTAAAAGGCATTGGCGCTACACATTTGCAACAAAAAAGGAAAAATGTGTTATTAGGTCGTAAAACATTGAACGCGTTAGAGCATGCCTATGATGCCTATCGTGATGAAAGCCATTTATTACCCGCCACGTATCAAGTTTGTTTTGGAGTTTTAATTAATGACTAATGCTTTTTTCCTTACTGGGACGGATACCGAAGTCGGTAAAACAGTCAGTAGTCGCGCTATTTTACAAGCGGCCAGTCAGCACAATATTCAAATGGCAGGTTACAAGCCTATCGCTTCAGGCAGTGAAGAAACAGCCGAAGGACTTCGCAATTCAGATGCTTTATTTATACAACAAGCATCGCCGGTTGAGCTTACTTATCAAGAAGTGAACCCTTATACATTTAAAGATCCGGTCTCGCCGCATTTGGCTGCAGAAAGAGAAGGTAAAACCATTGATTTTGATGTGCTTTCACAGGGCTTAGCACACCTTAAAGCGAAATCTGATGTGGTATTAGTGGAAGGAGCGGGGGGGTGGCGTGTGCCCGTTACACGTACCGATTTCTTGTCTACATGGGTTAAACAAGAAAAGTTACCTGTCATTTTAGTGGTAGGCATTAAATTAGGGTGTTTAAGCCACGCCATGCTTACGGCTGAAGCTATTGAAGCTGATGGTTTAGAGCTGGTTGGCTGGGTTGCTAATCGGGTTAACCCTGGAGTTGAAAATTACGCAGAAATGATAAAAATGCTAGAGCTTAATTTACCGGGTGTGAAATTAGGGGAAATTCCTTATATGCCAGGTATTAATAGGCGTGATTTATCATCGTATATTCAATTAGAAAAGCTTGGGTTATAGCGTTTAATCATCGTTTTTTTATACACAGAATAAGATAAAGGCACTCATTGAGTGCCTTTATCTTTATAACTGACCGCGGTATTACACAATTAATTATCTTGGTTAAGGCCAATGAGTAATTCTTGTGTTTCTGTTGCTGATGATTTTGATACCTGATCAATACCCAGCTCTTTATGTGCTTCTTCTAAAGACATGCCAAGGTGACAACGTAAAATATCAACGGCAACTTGGTAATTCTCTTTACTAGCCATGAATCCTCCCTGGTTCAACATTTTGTCTAATATAAACACAGCCACAATAGTAGAGAATGTTTTCTGAGGCAATAAGACTAAAGTCTAATAAGTAAGATAGTGCACATTTATTGTTCGTAACTTATTGATATTATGCAGTTAATGATTATGGTAAATATGATATTAATTTTATATTAATGAGGGATAAGAGGATTAAAGAACGTCATAGATTGAGGATATTAAAAAAATAAAGCAAAACCTTTGTCTGTGTTCGCTATTGATAAATTGCCACTTTGAACATATATAAAGAATTAGTAACAATTAAACTCTTTAAATCATACGTATATTCATTGAATATAGTGTTAAGTTACAGACTTTGTTTACTATAGAGTCAGTATTAAGAGATAGCATCGATTCTACTGATAACGGTAGGAATTGAAATAATTTCTAAGTGGAGAATATTAGAAATATGAAGCGTATTGCATTGTTTTTATTAACAAACTTAGCAGTAATGCTGGTGTTCAGTGTTGTATTGAACATTGTTTATGCTGTAACAGGGATGCAACCCGGTAGCCTTTCTGGTTTGCTAGTTATGGCTGCACTATTTGGTTTTGGTGGTTCATTGGTTTCTTTGATGATGTCAAAGTCAATGGCCCTTCGTTCTGTTGGTGGTGTGGTTATCGAAAGCCCACGTAACGAAACAGAACACTGGTTGATGGAAACAGTATCTCGCCAAGCACAACAGGCGGGTATTGGTATGCCAACAGTCGCGATTTATGATTCGCCAGATATTAACGCATTTGCAACAGGTGCGAAACGTGATGATTCACTTGTCGCTGTTTCTACAGGTTTATTACACAGTATGACACGTGATGAAGCTGAAGCTGTACTTGCTCACGAAGTGAGTCACGTGGCGAATGGTGACATGGTAACAATGACGTTAATGCAAGGTGTTGTGAATACCTTTGTTATTTTCGTTTCACGTTTAGTGGCTGGCGCAATCAGTGGTGTGAACAATAACGATGAAGAAGGTGAAAGTGGCGGTAGCTACATGACATACTTTATCGTATCGACCATCATGGAAATTCTATTTGGTTTCTTAGCAAGTATTCTAACAATGTGGTACAGCCGCCATCGTGAATTCTACGCTGATGCGGGTTCTGCAAAGCTTGTTGGTCGTGAGAAGATGATCGCAGCACTTGAGCGTCTAAAAGTGAGCCACGAGCCACAATTAGAAGGTTCAATGATGGCGTTTGGTATTAATGGTAAGAAGTCATTATCTGAATTATTCATGACTCACCCACCACTAGAAAAACGTATTGAAGCACTTCGTCAAGGCGAGTACTTAAACAAGTAATCGACAAAGACACTTTCTCAACTAGAAAGCGTTAAATAAAGCCCTATTAATGAAAATTAGTAGGGTTTTTTTTGCGTTTAACTTGCGTAGTGAGCAAGTAAAACGAGAAAGAGGCTTGTCGAACTAGGCCAGAAGTTAATGGCACAGTCCCCAGTCAACAAAAAACGATAGCCCCATCAGAAATAACCGCAGTATTTTCAGTTACAGGCAGTGTAAAAACGCAGTAATGACGCCTGTTCTTGCAGGTAGAGTGATGCTATTTCATCGCGTTTGTCGAATCGGTCACCCCAAATGCCCCAAAAATAAGATCCAGGATATTAAAGATACCGACATAGGTCTGCGCCATAGCAGCGATTGGTGCAGGTAAGTCTTTATCTGCGAAATAGTTTGGTAAGTGCGTCGCGATAAACATAACCTGAAAACCGCAGACAAGAAACCTAAGTGAATAAATCAAAGCTTTTGTTTTGAAATACTCCTTTAAGGCTTCTGGTTGTGTTTGGCTCTATAATTAATATTATTTTAACTGATGCCAAGGGCTTAAATTAAAACGCTTTGCGCTGTAGTAATAATACGTAGCCATTGAAATACCTGCGGTTATGCCTGCAAATAGAGAGGTAAAAATAGCAGAAAAAAGAGCAATAGGCGTATCGCTGATTATCTCTGCAAGAATGAAAATAATCGCAAAAATAAGACTATACCATGCAGTAAAAATGGAAAAGTTGGTTTTGAAATGGCCATAATGAGGGAGAGGTGCTTGTAATCCTGACCAGTGCAATAATTGAAAGCTGATAGGATGACTATTCGATGGCTGAATGCCATAGCGCGTTAATTCTTGATGTGCTAAGGCTAATTGCTGTTCGAAATGCATTATTTTATCCCTAAACATAGTGTATGTGAAAAAGACAGCGTTATTATTTTGTAGTAAAAAATGAGTTTAAACAATCAAATTAAAATGAAAAGCTAATAAATTAATAAAGAAATTTTTATGGTTGTGATTTGTGTTTTTTATCGATAAATGTCTTTATTGTTTTGCATTAATTATTGCTGTAAGGTTGCCGACCGAGATATAAAACATCATTTAATTAATGTTTCTCACCGAAGCATTATTTCTTATTGAGTAGCTATAAGTGTATAAGTTATTGTATATATTTTTAATTATCTCTTTTCCTTCATTTTCATTAAGCATAAATAGCTCTTCAGAGAAAATGCAGTTGTTAAAAGTTAAACAAGAATATGAGAACCAAATTCATCAATGTCAATTACTTGAAAATAGAAAATTAAAACCTATTAATGACTCATGGTTAAGTAGCCAACCTTTAGAAAGAAAAAAGATAATACTTAATGAATTGAATAATATGGCTCTTCAGCGGTGTGTTATAAAAAAAGAAAAAGATTTTACATATAAGTTATTGGATTATACAGCTAAAACAGGAGATAAATTATTTCTAAATAGTTGGCTTATATTTCAATCCGCTTTATATACTGCAAGAGATAATTTAGCATTAACAGAAGAAGAACGACAAAACATTAATCGGCTTGCGAAGATGCCAAAATATTATTATCCATTCAATATGGAATCTGTAAGTTAATGTTTAGTAACAAGTAAATGGGGAGAAGGAACTCCCCATTTAAATTAAATATTAATAAATGGAGATAGAATAACTACTCCGAGAACAGCCATAAGTAAGCTGATCCCTGCTGGTATAATCCATTGTTTTTTTGTTTCTTTATTATTTTGCACTCCGATTGAACCTCCTAATCCATTTAAGAGCTAATGCTTATCTTACATCCTGTTAAGCATTCAATTTATGATTATTTAAGAATAGCTATTAAAAACATAAAATTTATAACAAAGTTGTTAACTTGTGATCTCGAGTCAATAAAATAAGTAAAGAGATTATATTTATAAAACATATGATCTCGCTAACGTTATTATTTTTAGAATAAAAGCTCAAAACGCAACACAAAATTCCATTTTTATAGCTATTATTTTATTTATATTAGGAATATTTTGTCGTGTATCTCTTTTATGGAGTTTCACAATGACTAACTTTAAATATTACAGCGAAGATTTACCTTGCTTTATCTGTCATAAACGAATGGCTAAAACTGAACTTGGATGGTTTACACCAAGTATGAAAGACGATGTGCTTGAACAGATAAAAAGCGTTATCTCTCAATCAAATACAGACTATGAAGAGTATTTTTCAGTCAGTATCATATGTTCAGAAGATGAAGCGCGCGATTATTTGCTACTGAACTATTATGGTTATTCTGAACATGAAATTAACCATGGACAAGTTAACTCAGAAGATTCAACCGAAGTGAATGATCTCATTTCAGAGCATATGACATCAGAAGGTGTTGCAATGTTTAAACATGAGATTGCGTTACAAAGCTGTGAAGAGTGTACTCCTGAGATTGATGAAGACTATTAAATAAGTGGTAAAGGAAAGAATATGCTGTGGGATATCGGTTATGAAAAGTCGAACAAGGGTTTAGCGTCAGGCGAGTTACTACCGTTAATAACAAACGATCTTATCATTGTGCAAAATGGGATAGAGTTTATTGTTAATGTTGAGACAGAGAATATGAAAGTTAAACATTCTCCATCTGTAGCCACTCATGATCCGTTTGTATCACCATATAATCCTTCAGCATATATCAACACGATTGGAGAGCAACACGTTTGTTTATTAAATAAATTTCCTATTGTTGTTCCTCATCTACTTATCTGTGCGAAAAATTATATTCCGCAAACGTCGCCATTAGTGTTAAAGGATTTTGAAGCTTGGATAGAAGGAATAACGGATGATAGCGTCTTAGGTTTTTTTAATTCAGGTGCGATAGCAGGTTCTAGTCAAATGCATCGGCATATGCAGCTTATTAGAACATCACTGCCTTTAGAAAAGACAATTCTTCAGGGACTATTACCCTTTAAACATGACTTGATGAGATTCGAATATTTAAATGCAGCAGATCTTTACCAGCATTATTTGTCGGTTATGGAATCAATGCAGTTGTATATGACATCGAGTATCAATGGTTTAACAGAATGTCACCCGTATAATATATTATTAACACAACGTTGGATGTTGCTTATTCCTCGCACAAAGAATCAAGTTGGCGAAATAAAAGGGCATGGGGTGAATTTTATTGGCCGCTTTTTGGTGAGTTCAACTGAACAATTGCAATGGCTAGAAAATTACGGTTTTGAACGTTTTTTAACAGATTGCGGTGTTCCTAAATAATAATCCGTTAAATTCGATTAAAGACTGTCCAGATAGCACTTATTACTATTTACACTCGGTATTCACTTCGCTATTATTCGCGCCATGGAGAGATGGCTGAGTGGTTGAAAGCACCGGTCTTGAAAACCGGCATACGTTTATAGCGTATCTAGGGTTCAAATCCCTATCTCTCCGCCATATTTAAAACGAAAAGCCGCTGATTAATCAGCGGCTTTTTCGTATCTAGCGTATTGAAACTACTGATGCCAATGGAGTGCTACAAAGGCTTCAGGACAAACTACTTTCCTGTCTTTATTACATACCTTTCTCTACCTAAAGAACTGCGCTTGAAGCTGTTTCTTATCATCACCACAAGCCGCAATAATGCCTAAACATGGAGATGAAACCCTGCTTTGTCGCCATCTCTTTTATCTCCATTCTCTTTCTTTTAGTACTCGTGTTATTCCTATATCAATTTAGGCGAGATATTTTTGATTTCTGCTAACGAAGCAACCTGTTTATTTGTCCAGTTATAATGCAAGTCGTAAATTTTTACGCTTAGACTTCGTTTTAAATAAGAAAAAATGCTTAATTATTTCAGCTTCTATTTATAAGGCATTGATATATAGGATGTAATATTCATAGCTGTGTTTTTAACACGACGGGTTAAAAACAGTTCTTACTTTTATCGAGAGCAATTAATCAATTAAAAGGTTTTTTTCGACTAAGTTAATGAAAATAAATGTTTTTATTTATTAGAATGTTGAATATTTGCTGTATTAATAAAGCGTAAAAGTAAGAATGCTTATTAATATACTGTTATAAAGCAGAATCAGCATCTGCGCTAGAAATTAGAAAGTAAGAGCATTTAGTGTGGTTTAGCTTTAATCTAATTGATTCAAAATCAGCGGGATAAGGAAGTTTCGTGAATTTAAGAAAATTCGTAGCTCAAGATGCATTTGAAGTCATTTCATGGTTTTCAACTGAAAAGGAATCCCTATATTGGGGTGGCTGGATGTTCGGTTGGCCACTTTCTGAAGCTGAAATGGTAATCCGTAGTGAGCTTCCAGAAATTGAGTTCCTTGTTTTATCTGATGGAAATGACAGGCTTGGTTTCATCGAACTTCAGCACATCAGTGAAACTGAAATACGTTTGTGTAGAGTCGCCATTAACCCTAAATATCGAGGGCGTGGATTTGGCAGGGCTTTAATCGCACTTTCCATCGAAGAAGTCAGGAAGTGCGAACAGTTCAATGTTGTGACTTTGGCTGTTTTTGCTGAGAATGTAACCGCTTATAATTGCTACAAATCCTATGGTTTTGTAACTGTAGACAAAGAGCCAAAATTTAGAGAGTTCAATGGACAGAAATGGCCTTTGATCCAGATGAAAACTGCTTTATAACAGATAAGGATATGTGTCGCGTAGCTGACCTATCCGAAGTGTTGGACAAGTCCAAGCCACCTTATATAAATATTGGAAATATCATGAAGAGTGATGCTAAAAAGAAGTCGAGCGTTATCCTTATTATTGAGCGTCGGTTATCTGGGGCGAAATATTCCTGTTAATTGCATGACATGTTTGTAGCTGGGGCAAAAGGGTTGGGCTTTTATATGCTCTGTATTATTGCTTGAGGGCAACGTCAGTTGCCCGGCTAACATGAACATAAATTGGATCGCTTGAAGCTGTTTCTTATTATGACTACAAGCCACAATAATTCTTAAACATGGATATGAACCCTGCTTTATCTCCATCTCTCTTATCTCCATTCTCTTTCTTTTCGTACTTGTGTTACTCCTATATCAATTTAGGCGAGATATTTTTGATTTCTGCTAACGAAGCAACCTGTTTATTTGTCCAGTTATAATGCAAGTCGTAAATTTTTACGCTTAGACTTCGTTTTAAATAAGAAAAAATGCTTA
>NZ_PYNW01000010.1 GCF_003026105.1 Photobacterium sp. GB-56
TGATACCGCGCTCACGCTCTTCTGGAGCGTTATCGATTGATGCGAAGTCACGAGCAGCACCACCGTACACTTTTGAAAGTGTAGTACAGATAGCAGCAGTTAGAGTTGTTTTACCGTGGTCAACGTGACCGATAGTACCAACGTTTACGTGCGGTTTTACGCGTTCAAATTTTTCTTTAGACACAATTGTGTTCCTTCCTAGTTAAGATACGCCCCCTACTAGGTCGGGGACGGCTCTGAAGTTTGTATTTTATGCGTCAATAGCCATCGACGCAATAATGAAATTAGTTACGTTCTGCAATAATTTTGTCAGTAACATTCTTTGGCATTTCAGCGTACTCGCTAAACTCCATAGAATAAGACGCACGGCCTTGTGTTGCTGAACGCAAATCAGTTGCATAGCCAAACATTGCCGATAATGGAACTTGTGCACGAATAATTTTAATACCCGCATTGCCTTCGTCCATACCTTCGATCATGCCGCGACGACGGTTAAGATCGCCAACAACATCACCCATCCAATCTTCAGGCGTGGTAATTTCAACTTTCATCATAGGCTCAAGCAATACAGGGTTTGCTTGTAGCGCACCTTGTCTTAATGCCATTGAACCTGCGATTTTAAATGCAATATCGTTAGAATCAGTTTCGTGGAATGAACCGTCGAACAGCGTTGCTTTAACATCAACCATTGGGTAGCCAGCAAGCACACCACTCTTCATTTGTTCTTCGATACCAATCGCAGCAGCCGTGATATACTCTTTCGGCACGCTACCATTCACGATTTCATCTACGAATACGAAACCTTCACCAGGCTCAGTTGGTTCTAATCGTAAGCAAACGTGACCATATTGGTTACGCCCACCCGTTTCACCAGCTTGGCGAATGAATTTACCTTCGACTTCCGTTGTACCACGAATACTTTCACGGTAAGCAACTTGTGGGTTACCCACATTACAGTCAACGCTAAATTCACGTTTCATTCGATCAACAATGATATCAAGGTGAAGTTCACCCATACCAGAAATTAATGTCTGGCCAGATTCATTATCAATTTCTACTCGGAAAGATGGATCTTCCATCGCTAATTTTTCTAGCGCGATTGCCATCTTATCCTGATCGGCTGTTGAACGAGGCTCAACAACGATCTGAATTACTGGTTCAGGGAAGTCCATGCGCTCAAGAATCACTTTATGATTTTGATCACATAGGGTGTCACCTGTTGTCGCAAATTTAAGGCCAATAGCTGCAGCGATATCGCCAGCACGCACTTCTTTGACCTCTTCACGCTTATTCGCATGCATTTGAACAATGCGACCTAAACGTTCACGTTTATCTTTAATGCTGTTAAAGACAGTATCACCTGAATTTACAACACCAGAATAAACACGCATGAATGTTAACGTACCTACAAACGGGTCTGTTGCAATTTTGAACGCAAGAGCTGCAAAAGGTTCATTGTCATCTGAGTGACGTTCAACAGGGTTACCGTTTTCATCTTCACCAGTAATTGCTTTTACTTCTGTTGGTGAAGGAAGGAAATCAACAACTGCATCAAGTACTGCCTGAACACCTTTGTTCTTGAATGCAGAACCACAAGTCGCGAGTACGATTTCGTTGTTGAGTGTACGTTGACGAAGACCTACTTTAATTTCAGCTTCAGTCAGTTCGCCTTCTTCAAGGTATTTATCCATTAGTTCATCATTCGCTTCAGCGGCAGACTCAACTAAATTCATGCGCCATTCTTCTGCTTCTTCTAATAACTCAGCAGGAATGTCTTCATAGGTAAAACTAGTCCCTTGATCAACTTCTGACCAGTTAATGGCCTTCATTTTGATCAGGTCAATTACACCTTTAAATTCATCTTCAGCACCAATATTCAGTTGAATAGGTACTGGGTTTGCGCCAAGACGGGTTTTAATTTGCTCGATAACGCGAAGGAAATCGGCACCAGTACGGTCCATCTTGTTAACGAAAACCATGCGTGGTACTTCGTATCTATCAGCTTGACGCCATACAGTCTCTGACTGAGGCTCTACACCTGAAGAACCACAGAACACAACAACAGCACCATCTAATACACGTAGTGAACGTTCAACTTCAATGGTGAAGTCTACGTGTCCTGGAGTATCAATGATGTTGATTCGGTGCTCGTCGAACTGCTTGTCCATACCGCGCCAAAAGGTGGTTGTTGCAGCAGAGGTGATCGTGATGCCACGTTCTTGCTCCTGCTCCATCCAATCCATAGTAGCAGCGCCGTCGTGTACTTCACCAATCTTGTGAGATAGGCCTGTATAAAACAGGATGCGCTCGGTCGTTGTTGTTTTACCGGCGTCAACGTGAGCACAGATACCAATATTACGGTAGCGCTCGATAGGCGTTTTGCGTGCCACGGTTGTATCCTCTTACTAAGGTGAACCTTAGAATATGGTTTAGGCACAGCAGGAAAACCTGCCGTGCCCAAGCGGTATTACCAGCTATATTACCAGCGGTAATGTGCGAACGCTTTGTTCGCATCTGCCATACGGTGAACGTCTTCACGTTTCTTAACAGCAGAACCTTTGTTGTCAGCCGCATCAAGCATTTCGCCTGCTAGACGCTGAGCCATAGATTTTTCACCACGCTTACGCGCAGCTTCAACTAACCAACGCATAGCTAGTGCATTACGACGTACTGGACGTACTTCTACAGGCACCTGGTAAGTTGAACCACCCACACGGCGAGACTTAACTTCTACCGCTGGACGTACATTTTCAAGAGCTTTTTCAAATACAGCTAGGTGTTCTTCACCAGAACGCTCAGCCATAGTTTCTAGTGCAGAGTAAACAATTTTTTCTGCAGTAGATTTTTTACCGTCAACCATAAGGATGTTAACGAATTTTGCCAGCAATTCTGATTTGAATTTAGGATCTGGAAGGATCTTACGCTGACCGATTACGCGACGACGTGGCATGGATTATCTCCGTTGTCTTCTTCAGGTTATCCAAAACTTTTCAGTTTCTTCAAAATTAAATAATTTTAGTGTTTGGCCTTACTTAACGGAATCCATTAAGACTTAGGACGCTTCACACCGTACTTAGAACGACCTTGTTTACGGTCATTAACGCCTGCACAGTCAAGTGCACCACGAACAGTGTGGTAACGAACACCCGGTAAGTCTTTAACACGACCACCGCGGATAAGAACAACTGAGTGCTCCTGAAGGTTGTGACCTTCACCGCCGATGTATGATGTTACTTCGAAACCGTTTGTTAGACGAACACGACATACTTTACGTAATGCTGAGTTCGGTTTTTTAGGTGTAGTAGTGTAAACACGAGTACATACACCACGTTTTTGTGGGCACGCTTCTAGTGCTGGCACGTTGCTTTTTACAACTTGCTTAGCACGTGGCTTACGTACCAACTGGTTAATAGTTGCCATTAAATAGCTCCTGAATATTACTTTCGTAAGGTGAAAAATCTGCCTCCCAACAACAGGAGGACGCGAAATTTTAGGCATCGCACCCTAGGGTGTCAAGATCTAACCAACGATCAATCAAGTGATCATTTCTTAAACAATCCGTTTTTTATCACTTTCAAGGCTAATATCATACTTATTCACGCCCATTTCATATGCTGCTCATGCTTAACGGTTAACGAAACAAAGCCTTTATAATCAATAACATTAAGATTCTCATCACATTTACCTTGCAATCCACGTGCAATGAGATCAGCCTCAAGTAAATAAATTTTTACGCCAATATTTTTTATTACATTTAAATAATTATTTTTTGCCAAACTGGCGATCACAGCATCTTCTAACAGCAATATTTCATCACCAGCGGCAACATATGCTAAACATTGGACCAAAGATTGGCTTTGATAGGGTGAGCGAGTAACGGTATGAAGCATTACGACCTCAAAATGTAAGAAGTTGTCGACATTGATGCATTTTTTCTATTAATTGTGCTTGTTCACAAACAATCACATCGATGATCAAATCATCTGTTGTTAGTCCGCGCGCACGGAGTGATTCAGCATTCACATAAATATTTTCAACATCATAAAGTTCAAGCATTTTAAATGTCGCAATATAATCTCGACTTAAAATTGCTTGTGGCTGCTGCTGTTTTAATAACTGAAATACGCCATCATCAATAAAATACAGTGACAACTCTTCAGTATAAGCCGAACTTGCCAATACAGCATCTAGCCCTTCTCGCCCACTATTGTTGCCATGTGGTGAAGTTCTAAAGATAAAGCCCAGTGAATTCATATCTATACCACTAAAATTGTATGACGCGATCTGCCGTTAACAAGACTTCAGCAAGACCACCAAGCCCTACCTGTTCAAAGCCATCTGCAAGATTGACAGCAGATAATTGGTTTTGCTCTGCTTCTTGTTCACTGACAATACCGCGACGCAATGCGGCAGCCACACAGGTTTGCAATTCAACATTATGCGTTTTAGCAAATGCTTGCCATGCCGCCACAAGATCAAATTCATCGGATGCTGGTGCCGTTAATGCAGAGCCATTTAACACGCCATCTTGATAAAAAAACACGCGTTGTAATACGTGTCCTTCTTCAATTAATGCACTTGCAAATTGATAAGCTGAACGTGAGGTTTGGTTTCCGTATGCAGGACCATTGACCACGATAGCGTAAGTTAAGCTCACTTCTCACCATCCTCGGTTTTTCGCTGGCGAATATACAGATACACAGTGTGTTTGGAGATATTTAAACGATCTGCAACACGATTAATTGCATCTTTAATATCGAAAATGCCTTTATCAAACAACTCCATCACGATTTGACGGTTTTTGGCATTATTTGATACGTTTTTATCTGCATTAATTTCTTCGATAGTACGTTCTACCGTTTGATCAACGAGCTCATCAACATCGCTGGCAAAGTTAACGGTTGATGCCGCTTGTTTAGCTTCATCAGTAGGCATAAACGACTGCAGAATTTGAGAGAAAGGGGCATCTAAATTAACGTTTATACACAGCAGGCCAATGATATTATTTTCACCGTTACGAATGGCAATCGTGATTGACTTCATTAAGTCACCACCTTTAGCACGGGTGAAATAAGCACGAGAAAAATTGCGCTCAGAACCTTCAATATCGCGTAGCATGCGTAATGCAAGATCAGTGATTGGCGAGCCAACTTTACGGCCGGTATTTTCTCCGTTAGCAATCTTAATCGCAGAGGTGTTGAGATCGGCTAATGAATGGAGCACGATTTCACAAAAGGGACCAATTAGCGCTGCTAAACCATCAACAACGGCTTCATAAGAGCGAAGAATAATATAATCATGCTCAGAGAAGATTCGGCTATCGACGATATCACTGTCGACCATCACCTCTGAACCAAAGTTATCAGTTGAAACCACTTTTCAATCTTCCATGTTGCAATCAATACTATTAATACGACTTATACATTCAACTTATGTATTAAATAGAATCAATAAAATTTAAAATATTGCTAGTAAGTTTATCAGATAATTAAAAAGAAAAGACCCGACATAAGTCGGGTCTTGATATTTATCAGCATATTTATTGGTAAATATTGCTCAACTATTGTGTTTTTGTCTCTGTAGCTGCTGGTTTTTCAGCTGGTGCCGCTGCAGGTTTTGCAGTTTTATCACCTTTAATACTTAGTAGCTCAACTTGGAATACCAATGTTGAATTAGCTGGAATGCTTGGGTTTGCTTGAGCGCCGTAAGCAAGTTGTGGCGGAATAACAAACTCAAACTTTGAACCTACAGGCATTAGCTGAACGCCTTCAGTCCAACCAGGGATTACTTGATTTAAAGGGAAAGTGGCAGGTTGATTACGCTGGTAAGAACTGTCAAATACGGTACCGTCAGTTAGCATGCCTTTGTAATTTACTTCAACTGTATCGGTTGCTGTTGGTTTTGGACCTGTACCTTCTTTCTCAATCTTGTACATTAGGCCGGTTTTAGTTGTTACAACACCCGCTTCTTTCGAGAACTTAGTACGGAACTCTTCACCAGCTTTTATGTTTTTCTCAGCTTCAGCTTTTGCTTTTTCTTCAACAATTTTAGCTACGCGCTGGTCAAGTTCTTGAAGCGCTTGTTGGGTTTGCTCTTGCGTTAAACGACTCTTACCCGCAAATACATCTTCAACACCTTGAAGTACGTCTTGACGATTTAGGTCTAGACCTAGCTCTTTTTGCTGATCAAGGTTGGCTGATAGGTATTGCGCCAGTGATGCACCAATTGCATAAGCTGCTTTTTGATTTTCAGTTTTAAATTCAACTTTAGCATCAGCAGCTGGAGTCTTAGCAGCAACCTGCTCTACTTTCGCAGGTTCAGCAGGCTTATTGGTGTCTGCTTTATTATCATCCTGACAACCAACAGCGAGGAAAATTGTTGCTGCCAATACAGACATCTTTAGAACAGGTTTCATGTATTTCTCCATCAGTCAGTGAGGCAATGCCTCATTTTTTAACTGTACTTTTTAGAATGAGTATGAAAATAAAGTTATAACAATATACTACTAGCATTTGATTAAGTAACTGTAAAAAGCATGTCAGTTCAGTTATTTAATCAGACTAATTTACTCTACTAGTTACCCTATGCAAGCGGAACAAGAGCTTAATGTATAAAACTTTTTTTTCATTTTGTTTATTTTTATCCACTTTGACCTTGAGTGGTTGTTTCTTTTCTGGCTCAGAAGTCCAACGCTGGCAATTAGCCCCACAAGGTGCAACCAGTTTTAGCCTTAGCCGAGATGGTCGTTTTGCAATAGTTGCTGCAATCGAACAAGGTATCGTGCTATGGGACTTACATCAAAACAAAAAGTTAGCTGATTTTGGTTCTCAAGATCAACATCACAGTACGGTGATAAGTAGCCATATTTCTGACAATAAACGTTTTGCTATCACGGCCACAGCACAAAAGTTTGCTATTTGGGATCTTGGCTGGTCCCAAGCACAAGGTTTATGGTCGATTGATGACACTACCATTAGAGATGTCGCTATTGCCAATAATGGCGACGACATCTTATTAGCGCTAAGTAATGGTAAGGCCTTATTTATCAATATTAGCACAGGAAGACGACTTGAGTTTTTAGCTCATCAAGAGAAAGTTAATAGTGTCGCTCTCTCTCCTAATGGCCGTTACGCGCTATCCGGCGGCAATGATCATAATGGCTATTTATGGGATACCCGAACAGGACAAATCTTGTATGGTTTCCCTCATAAAAGTCGCATTACTCGAGTCGCACTACAACGAGATGGAAAATTTGCCCTGACTGCCGATGGCACCAATGACGTCTTTATTTGGGATTTAACCAACGGCAAGAAAGTATCAGAGCTAGACATTACCCTTCGCCAACAAACCCTTTCGAGTGCGCGTTTTTCTGATGATGGTTCAATGGTAGCAACTGGCACTCCCTCACGCCGAGTGGAGTTATGGCAAACATCGGATGGGAAAAATATCGGTAGTTGGAAGGCGGAACGTCAGCAAGACACTCGACCCGCTACAGCAGTGGTGTATGATGTCGCTATTAGCCCAACAGGTAACGTCATCTCTGGATCATCATCTGGATTTGCCCAAGCCTGGTCAACCGATTGAAAACGACCATGACTGAGATTGAACAATTACAACACCGTATTGATGAACTTGAAATGAAACAAGCCTTTCAAGAGCAAACTATTGATGATCTTAATGATGCCCTTACCAAACAACAGTTCATGATTGACCGCATGGAAGTTCAGATGAGATTTTTAGTGGGTAAGGTAAAAGGCATGCAAGCACCAAATATGGCTAGCGAGTCGGAAGAAACTCCGCCGCCACACTATTAATCGTGTTTGACTAAAAAATGAAAACAAAAAAGGAAGCCTAAGCTTCCTTTTTTATTGATATCATCAAATGATATTAGTGAGAGCAGCAACCGCCTTTCTCTTCGCCACCGCAGCAACCTTCGTCACTGTTACCGTGATCGCCACAACCGCCTTCGCCGCCACAACAACCACCACCTTGATGTAGGTGACCGTGTGCAATTTCTTCTTCAGTCGCTGCGCGTACTGCAACAACTTCAACATCAAAACCTAGCGTTTGACCAGCAAGCATGTGGTTACCATCAACAACTACGTGATCGCCATCAACTTCAGTTACTTCAACAGGGATTGGACC
Source organism: Photobacterium sp. GB-56 (assembly GCF_003026105.1). Classification (GTDB taxonomy): domain Bacteria; phylum Pseudomonadota; class Gammaproteobacteria; order Enterobacterales; family Vibrionaceae; genus Photobacterium. The sequence goes on from NZ_PYNW01000010.1 coordinate 8,146, forward strand.
TTGATCAGTATCTGCTAGGAAACGCATACCAACAGTAATTTCATCAACACCTTGGAATACGTTTGCAGGAACACGTTGAACCATTTCGTCCATGTGCTCGCCGTAAGCGTCAGCAGGAGCAACAGTTACTTCGAACTTGTCGCCAGCTACATGACCTTCAAGCGCTGCTTCAAGGCCAGGAATTAGATTGTTATGACCGTGAAGGTAATCAAGTGGAGCTTCAACTGTTGATTGATCTACAACTACACCATCTTCAGTTTTCACTTGGTAAGCTAGGCTTACTACTGTGTCTTTAGCGACTTTCATGTTTACTCCAAAATTTGAGCTTGGGGTGATAAGTTTTGCGCGACATCATACAGGATAATATGGCAATGATGCTAATTCCGTATTAGTCAGGCTTGAAAACACCTATCACTTGTTGTTTGGTCGTTGACGAAAGTTGTTCACTTTCTTGTACCGATTGTGGCACCCGTGTATCTGCATGATCACAAGCCACACACTCGACATATTCAACATCATCTTGTTGCCACCAGCGTAAAGTATCGATGGTTTGACAACTAGGGCATGCAGCCCCTGCGATAAATCGTTTTTTTATCATCCTGCTCTTTCCTTGATCATCACACAAGCGCTAGCTTAATCCCAACCATGATGGCGCTCTTCCTCACCTCGCATTTCACGATCGAAAATTTCTTCTAACTCTTTACGGGCTTCTTTTTGCCTTGATGCTAAATTGACGTCTTCACTATGCTGCGGCAATAGGTCCCGTAAGGCTTGTGTATCTATTTTACGAAAATGTGCCTCAGCACGTTTCGCTTTATACGGATGCATACCTAAAGATATGAGGGCTTGGCGACCTAAATCAAGAGCACCAGCAAAAGTTTCACGTGAGAAACATTCAACACCTTGACCTAGTAATTGGTGCGCTTCAACACGACTTCTCGCCCGCGCTAATATTTTTAAGTGCGGGAAATGTTGCTGACACATAGCCACCACTTCCATGACTTCTGTCGGTGCATCAGTACAGATAATAATTGCTTCCGCATTATCTGCCCCTGCTGCGCGGAGCAAATCTAACTGAGTAGCATCACCGTAAAAAACTTTATAACCGAACTTGCGTAAAAATTGGATTTGGCTCGGATCGCGCTCAAGTACGGTTACTTTAATTTTATTAGCAAACAGTAATCGTCCTATAACTTGTCCAAAGCGTCCAAAACCCGTAATGATGACACGGGGGGCACGATCAACAACATCCGATTCTGGCTCAGGTTGCTCACTCGCTTTGAAGCTTCGCACAAACCAGCGATTTTGAAGCGTTAATACGAGCGGCGTTGTCATCATTGATATACTTACAACCACCAGCAAGAAAGCTAATAATTGCGCATCTAGTAAACCTTCAGCACGAGCGGCAGTAAACAAGACAAACGCAAACTCACCACCCTGACTTAAAATCGCCGCCATCTGACTACGTGACTTTTCTCTTACGCCAAATATCCGGGCTAAAAGATAGAGCACGATGCCTTTTACTGCGATTAATGCTAATACCGCGGCTAAAATCTGTAATGGATATTGCCACAGTAACCCAATATTTACCGCCATACCCACTGAGATAAAAAACAGCCCCAGTAATAACCCTTTAAACGGCTCTATCGCAATTTCTAATTCATGGCGATATTCGCTCTCAGCTAATAGCACCCCCGCTAAGAATGCCCCTAACGCCATGGATAATCCAAGCGCCTGCATAATCAATGCAATACCAAGCACTAACAGTAATGCCGCAACATTAAACAGTTCACGAACACCACTCATCACCACATAACGAAACAGTGGACGAAGTAAAAAATGTCCACCGACAAGGAGTACGGCGATACCCCCTAACATCCAGAATGCATCATTCCAACTCCCCCCTTTACCACCAGCGAGAGCTGGGAGTAAAGCAAGCATTGGGATCACCGCTATATCTTGAAATAGCAGTACCGCAAAACCCGATTGCCCCGTTTCACTTCCTGATAATTGCTGCTCTTCTATTACACGCAGTGCAATTGCTGTTGAAGATAACGCCAGCCCCATGCCAATCACGGCTGAATCACGCCACGTCAGCGAAGGTAAAAAGCCATTAAGGCTCATAACCACTACGGCAATAACCCCACTGGTGATCACCACCTGTCCACCACCTAACCCTAAAATGGGTTTACGCATTTGCCACAGTGTTTTCGGATTAAGCTCTAAACCAATCAGAAACAGTAACAACACTACACCAAATTCAGAGAAATGGAGGATAGCATCAACATCGGAGATCAAGCCTAAGCCCCAAGGGCCAATGGCAATACCCGCAATCAAATAGCCTAACACTGAACCTAAGCCAAGCTTTTGCGCCAAAGGGACGGCAATAATAGCTGCGGCCAAAAAAACCACACTTAGAACAAGGAAATCATTGGTCATTGTTGGTCTCCTTCTTCGTTAAGCTAATTCGAGGCTCAATAATCAAAGGGTTCGCTAACCATGATTGGTATGCGCGTGCATGTTGGTTTAATTCATCCTGCGTGACGCGTCTTGCCCAGTGCAAGATAAGTGGCGGTAACCAATGCATTTGGCAAAGATCAGCACAAATTTCAAATGGCTTTAAAATGGTATCAATACCATAACGGTTATAACCATCCGGACTATAAGCTTCTGCTCCACCACCAGTCGTGATCACCGAGCGCCAATATTTACCCACGGTTTCATTACCGTCACCGTGAGCGAAGCCTTTGCTTAACACTCTATCAAACCACTCTTTCAACAATGATGGGCAGGAATACATATAGAGCGGATGCTGGAAAATAATGATGTCGTGACTCGCGATCAGCTCATGCTCTGCGACAACATCGATAAAGAAATCGGGGTACGTGGCATATAAATCATGCACAGTAACGTGACCTAATAGCTCAATATCTTGCAACATTGCGCGATTAGCAACGGACTCATCAGGATCAGGATGAGCAAAAATAATGAGAATTGATGGTAAGTTTTGTCGTGTCATAACATCCTTTGACAATCGTTCATATTCATCATGTGCAACAATAAGGACTTGCTCAGTATTATTCCATCATACCTAATTGTTAACAAACATGATCTTTTGTTTATCATTTGTTCAGCAAAACGTAACCTAAAGCAATAGAGAGATGTTAGCCACTCTGCGCTGTTTGAGTTAGACTTCCGCCCATAAGTCCAGTTTATTTAGTGGAGCGGGCAAGACCCCGGCAATATTGATGATTATCTTTTCAGATATCCAACTTCTACGTGGTGGCAAAGTATTACTTGAAAACGCCACTTCAACGATCCACCCGGGCGACAAAGTCGGTCTTGTCGGTAAAAACGGTTGTGGTAAATCGACCCTGTTCGCTTTACTGAAAAATGAGCTCAGCTTAGATGCTGGCAACTGCCAATTTCCGAGTAACTGGGAAATGGCATGGGTTGCTCAGGAGACACCAGCGTTAGAGCGCGCAGCTATTGAGTATGTCATTGATGGCGACCGTGAATACCGTGAACTTGAACGCCAACTCCTTGCCGCAGAACAAGCTGATGATGGTACTAAAGTCGCAGAGCTTCACGGTAAAATGGACACCATTGGTGGCTATAGTATCAATGCTCGTGCGGCTGAATTACTTGACGGCCTCGGCTTTTCACAGCACCAGATGCAATGGAACCTAACTCAATTTTCGGGTGGTTGGCGTATGCGCCTTAACCTTGCTCAAGCGCTATTATGCCGCTCTGATCTGCTACTACTCGATGAGCCAACTAACCACTTAGATTTAGATGCAGTAATGTGGCTGGAAAAATGGCTGCAAAGCTACCGTGGTACCTTGGTGTTAATTTCCCATGACCGCGATTTCTTAGATCCTGTGGTTAACCGCATTATCCATATTGAAAATCAAACCATGCACAGTTACACCGGTAACTATTCATCGTTTGAAGTACAACGCGCCGAAAAACTAGTGCTACAACAAGCGATGTACCAGAAACAACAAAAGCAAATGACGCACATGCAGTCATACATTGAACGTTTCCGTTACAAGGCCAGTAAAGCACGCCAAGCGCAAAGTCGTATTAAAGCCCTCGAACGTATGGAAAAAGTGTTACCGGCTCAGTTTGATAACCCATTCAGTTTTGAATTCCGCGAGCCAAGTGCTCTGCCGAACCCAATCTTAATGATGGATCAAGTTGCCGCAGGTTATGACGACTTACTGATTTTAGAAAAAATTCGCCTGAATCTTGTTCCTGGTAGTCGTATTGGCCTACTTGGTCGAAATGGTGCCGGTAAATCGACTCTGATAAAAATGCTATCGGGTGATTTACCAGCGAAAGCCGGTGATATGGCGTATTCGCAAGGGGTTAAAATTGGTTACTTTGCCCAGCACCAATTAGAAACCTTGTACCTTGATGATACCCCAGTTCAGCATATGGCACGTATTGCGCCACAAGCAACCGAGCAACAACTCCGTGATTATTTAGGTAGCTTTGGGTTTATTGGTGATAAAGCGCTAGAAAAAGTCGGTCCGTTTTCTGGCGGTGAGAAAGCCCGCTTAGTGCTAGCACTGATTGTATGGCAACGTCCTAACCTATTACTGCTCGATGAGCCAACCAACCACCTTGATTTAGATATGCGCCAAGCACTAACGTTGGCACTGCAATCTTATGAAGGTGCAATGGTTATTGTCAGTCACGACCGTTACTTATTACGTGCAACAACCGATGACTTATATTTAGTGCATGATCGCCAAGTCGTTCCGTTTGATGGTGATTTAAATGATTATCACAAATGGCTTACCGAGCAACAGCGTAATGAGCGCCGTGATCAACAAGCAACAAAACCTGAAACCAACAAAGATAACAGCGCGGCATCGCGTAAAGAGCAAAAACGTCTAGAGGCAGAGTTCCGTAAACAAACAGCCCCTATTCGTAAAGAAATCACCAAGCTTGAAAAACAGATGGACAAGCTTAATGCCATTATCACCGATGCTGAAACCGCATTAAGTGATAGCAGTATTTATGAGGCTGAGAACAAAGTCCGTATGAATGAGCAATTAAAACTGCAAGGTGATGCAAAATCGGATTTGGAAGATGTAGAAGTTGCTTGGATGGAGTTACAAGAGCAATTAGAAGAGATGGAATCTCAATTTAGTGCCGAATAATATCGCCTAACACCTATAACGCCAACGAGTACTTCGTTGGCGTTGTTATTTTCAGTTATCTAGAACAAAGGGCAACCACTACCAAATCATCATCACGCATGCTGCCGTTAGTGCTCCCATCGTCTGATTAAACCGAATCGTGCGACGTTCTGATGTTAGCCAATGACGTATCACCACTCCAGTTGCAGTCCATAGCGAAACGCAAACAAAACCCACCACGAAAAATACCGATACAATCATTAATATCGATAACCAATAGTGCTCCCCGCTAACGGCGAAGGTGCTTACTGCCGTTGCTGACATCATCCATGCTTTAGGATTAACGTATTGAAACAGAGCAGCAGAGAATACACTCATCGGTTTCGCCTTCACTGTTTGCTCTGTTTTACTCATGCTGCCAGCAGTGGCTATTTTCCATGCTAAATACAATAAGTACGCACACCCAACAACTTTTAATACCTCGTGAACCATAGGATAACGTTCAAAAATAATGCCGAGCCCTGCCGCCAGTAAACTGATCATGCTCGCCATACCCACACTGATCCCCGTAATATGCGGAACACTACGCCAATAACCAAAGTTTGCTCCAGAGGCGGTCACCATCATATTGTTAGGCCCCGGCGTGCCTGTCATTAATATGGCAAATAAAATAACTGAGATGATTGTTGATCCTTCCACACACTTTCCTTAATAAACGATAGAAATAAAACTATCCAGATCATCTCCCACGAAATTGTACCGATACAATTTTAGTTATTTCGCGACAACATAAAAAATCTCTGGCAATACGGTTGTTTTGTGCGCACAATTTAACCTAACAAGGGAAGTTATTAAGATCAAAGGATTTATTGTCACCATGACAATCGAGAAAAAGTTATTAAATATCCAACTTATCGCTAAAACTAAAGAACCACTTTATCGTCAAATTGCAGATGGAATTGCACGAGCTATCGAGCAAGGTGACATCGCAATTGGGGAGAAACTCCCCACACACCGCGCACTTGCCGATCAATTACAGGTTACCGTCGGTACAGTGACACGTGCTTATGCAGAAGCGGAACGACGTCATCTTGTCGAAGCACGTATTGGGGCTGGGACGTATGTCTGTGATAACAATAAAAACCATCACTGGATCTATCAATTAGAAGAGTTACAGACTGAAGAATGTAATTTCGGCTATAACATTCCTCCGCGATTTGATCGCAGTGAGATGATAAGCAAAGCGATGGCAAAAATTAGTGCTAATCCCTCGCAATTAAATGACATGATGTTGTATCAGCCACCACAAGGGATCGATAATCATCGTCATATCGTTTGCCAATGGTTAAATCAAAAAGGCATTAATGTTTCATCAGAGCAGATGTATTTCACCTCAGGCGCACAACATGCTGCGGAATTATTGCTGAGTATTTTCTGTCGTGCTGGTGATACCGTGTTAGTCGAACACTTTTGCTACCCCGGCTTTCTAACCCTTGCTCGTCAACATGGTATTACCCTAAAAAGTGTTGAGATGGATGAAGATGGGGTGATCCCTGCCAGTCTCGCATCGGCCTGTGAACTCTACCAACCACGGCTAATATATTTAACACCAACCCAGCAAAACCCAACTTCGGTAACAATGCCGCTCTCTCGTCGTGAAGAAGTGATTAGCGTGTGTCGTGAGCATAATGTGTTAATTGCGGAAGATGACGTCAACGGATTACTGCCGCCCTCACCGCCACCGCCTTTAATCAACCTAGCACCTGAACATGTAATCCACATCGGAGGGTTATCAAAATGCCTCGCACCAGGACTTCGCTTAGGTTACATCCAAGTGCCGAAACAGTGGCAGCAACATCTAAGTGCAGCACTCTATAACCACAGCTTAATGATCAGCCCACTGCTCTCTGCTATCGCTTGTGAATTAATTGTTCAAGGTGATGCCGATCGGGTATTAACGACCGTTCGTACTGAAATACAACAACGGCAATTATTGGTACAGCAATACCTTGGTGAGTTTGCCATTACAACCCAGACTTATAGTTTTCATGTTTGGCTGCAATTACCAGAAGACTGGCGCTTAAGTGATTTTATGGCGGCAACAACAGCCCGTGGAGTCATAGTTAAATCAGCAGAATTATTTACTCCTAGAGGTAATCATATTCAACCAGCAGTACGGCTCGCCATTAGCTCACCGCTAAACCAACAGCAATTGATCTTTGGCTTAAAAACCATTGCCGAGTTATTACGCCACCCCCCTTTATCCCATTTTTCGCTGTAACAGAGGATATTCATGTCTCAATTTACGCCAGCATCAGGGTTACAAAATCCACACATTCAAACCTTATTACCGCGATTTGTTCGTCGCCAGCCACTATTCACACCTGTGACGCAACGACTGACCACGCCTGATGATGACTTTCTTGATCTCGCTTGGACAGAAGCTCCTACCGACGATAGCAAACCATTAATGATCCTGTTTCATGGTTTAGAAGGTAGCTTCCATAGTCCGTATGCCAATGGACTATTATATGCTGCAAAACAACAAGGTTGGCTTGGGGTTATGATGCATTTTAGAGGCTGCAGCGGTGAGCTAAACCGTCAACCTAGAGGTTATCACTCAGGTGAAGTCAGTGATGCACGCTTTTTCATTACATGGTTACGTGAGCAATTCCCCCTACGGCCTTTTATCGCAGTGGGAGTATCCCTCGGCGGCAACATGCTGATTAACTACCTGGCAAAATATGGTGACGACAGTGATCTCGTTGCCGCTCAAGCGGTGTCTCCCCCATTAAATTTAGCCTCATGCTCGGCACGTATTCAACAAGGTTTTTCTAAGATCTATCAGCAATATCTACTCAACTCGATGAAGCGCACAATGGCAAAACGAATAACACTTCATCAAGATAAAATGCCTATCACCCACCAGCAATTAGCTGCGATAAATACGGTATGGCAATTTGATCAGCACATTACCGCACCTCTCCATGGCTTTATTGATGCTGACGATTATTATCAACGTTGTAGTGGCCTTCAACAGCTCAACTTGATCAGTACACCACTGCGGATTATCCATGCCAAAGACGATCCTTTCATGACCGAATCGGTGATCCCATCACAACCATTGCCGAGTAATATCGACTACAACTTATATGAAAAAGGTGGCCATGTTGGGTTCGTTAGTGGTTCTATTTTTAAACCGACGTTTTGGCTCGAACACAGCGTTCCAACATGGTTTAAAACCAAACTCACCACTCCTCAATAGGGCTAGTGATATTTTTATCATATACTGCGCCGTATCAGTAACGCAGTCGACGAGACATAAAATGATCATTCCTTGGCAAGATATCGCCCCAGAAACACTGACTAACCTGATTGAACAATTTGTGCTACGTGAAGGCACTGATTACGGTGAAGTTGAAATGAGCTTAGAAAACAAAGTGAATTATGTGATGCAGCAACTGAAATCCGGTGATGCTGTGATTGTATTTTCTGAATTGCATGAATCTGTCGACATAAAATTACGCAATCAGTTGCAATAAGTTTTATTAATGTGAGTCGTGCCCAGAGAGTTACGACTCAAAACTTGCCTCCGCTAGCAGTTTCACTTTTCAATCCCGACATCCCTGTTAACTTGTAGTAGCATTGTTGCCCGATCAGGTAATTTTATTATTGCCTGCTTTCTCATTTATCTTTCGATAATCAACAACGACAAGGTTAGTCATGTCTGCAAAACATCCTATTATTGCAGTTACTGGTTCATCAGGAGCAGGAACCACGACGACTTCTGAAGCATTCCGAAAGATGTTCAATATGATGAACATTAATGCGGCATGGCTAGAAGGCGATAGCTTCCATCGCTATACCCGCCCTGAAATGGACACTGAGATCCGCAAAGCTAAAGAGCAAGGTCGACATATCAGCTATTTTGGCTCAGAAGCCAATGACTTTGCCCAATTAGAGCAATTTTTCAAACAATATGGTGAAGATGGCACTGGCCGCTTTCGCCGTTATCTACACACATTTGACGAAGCCGTACCCTACAACCAAATGCCCGGAACGTTTACTCCGTGGCAACAGTTAGCAGAAAACACTGATTTACTCTTTTATGAAGGCTTACATGGTGGGGTTGTCGATGGCGAGATCCATGTCGCACAGCATGTTGATCTTCTTATTGGCATGGTACCCATTGTTAACTTGGAGTGGATCCAAAAAATTGTTCGTGACACGAGAGATCGAGGGCACTCTCGCGAAGCGGTGATGGAGTCAATCGTTCGCTCCATGGACGATTACTTAAATTATTTAACTCCGCAATTTTCACGCACACATATCAACTTTCAACGTGTACCAACCGTTGATACCTCAAACCCGGTGAGTGCCAAAGGGATCCCAAGCTTAGATGAAAGCTTTGTTGTGATCCGATTTCGCGGTTTAAATAATGTCGATTTTCCGTATTTACTTTCCATGATCCAAGGCTCATTTATGTCACGTCATAACACGCTTGTCGTCCCTGGTGGAAAAATGAGTTTTGCAATGGAATTGATCATGCGCCCCCTTATCGAGAAACTGATTAATACCGGGAAAATCAGTTAAGTTTGCACAAACGAAAATAAATAGAAAAAAGGTTGGCACAAACACCAACCTTTTTCATCTCAATCATTATTAAGCAGTGATGATTTCATACGAATGAGTCAACTTAACCTTTTCAGCAATCATCAAGCATACAGAGCAATATTTCTCTAAAGAATCAGCAATAGTGTTAGCCACTAAGGTTTCATTTAAATCAAAACCTGAAACAATAAAATGCAAATTGGCTGCGGTAAATAAACGTGGCGCTTGCTCTCGACGCTCAGCTGAAATAAGAACCTCACAACCCACAATATTTTGCGCTTGGGATTGTAAACCACTGACAACATCTACCGAGCTACACCCTCCCGCCGCCATTAATACCAATTCCATTGGACTTGGAGCTTTATCCCCTCCATTACCATCCATGACTACACTATGACCGGAGCTAGATTGACCTAAAAAAGTCATATCTTCTACCCATTTTACTCGGGACTGCATCGCTTAATCCTTATTCAAACGCCCAATAATTGTCTCTAGTCTTATTGATTAAATAATGAATGTAAATCCTAATTCTCCGCCTTAATAACAACTTTTTTCCTCTCTAAAAATCGTCGTAATAATCATTACTTATCGCACCACTTAAAATTATCTCGCCGCATTGTGATCCTGTGCACAGTTATCCATATGAAATGAACGAATCTACTAGATCAATATCAAGAAAAAGGCGCAGAAAAAGGATACACTCTAACTTATTCAAGTTAGCTTGCAGCCCAGCGGCTGAATGGATACCCTATCAGTAGGCAGTTTTTTTTCTCGTGATAAAAGTTAGAAAAGAAACCAATGCTGTTGGGCAACAAATGCAGAGGAAGTTAGTAATATGGTTCCAGGTAAACCGCAAACAGATCCAACTTTAGAGTGGTTTCTTTCCCATTGTCATATTCACAAGTACCCATCGAAAAGTACGCTGATCCACGCAGGTGAGAAAGCAGAAACGTTGTACTACATTGTGAAGGGTTCTGTTGCTGTACTAATCAAGGATGAAGAAGGTAAGGAAATGATCCTTTCTTACCTAAACCAAGGTGACTTTATTGGTGAGCTTGGCTTATTCGAAGAAGATCAAGAGCGTACTGCTTGGGTTCGTGCGAAAAGTCCTTGTGAAGTAGCAGAAATTTCATTCAAAAAATTCCGTCAGTTAATTCAGGTTAACCCTGATATTCTGATGCGCTTATCTGCTCAAATGGCAAGTCGCCTACAAGTGACAAGCCAGAAAGTAGGTGATTTGGCATTCTTAGATGTTACAGGTCGTATCGCACAGACATTGCTAAATCTTGCAAAACAACCAGATGCAATGACGCACCCTGATGGCATGCAGATTAAGATCACTCGTCAAGAAATCGGTCAAATTGTTGGCTGTTCTCGTGAAACAGTGGGTCGTATTCTGAAAATGCTTGAAGAGCAGAACCTAATCTCTGCTCACGGTAAGACGATTGTTGTTTACGGTACGCGTTAATTTTTAACGTCTTTAACCGTACGAAAAAAGCCGCACACTGTTGCGGCTTTTTTATTTCTTATTGATTAATAATCCCCCCATAAATACCTTTAAAAAGTGTGTCATTAATGCCATTAATTAACTTGTATTGCTCAAATTAAATGCTAAATTCAAGCAATGAATGGACTTCATCTTTTTTTGGTTTTTATATGGATATTGAACGTTTTGCCCCGAATAGCTACACCACGGTACCTGGCGCTATCGCTCCTCAACCTACAACTATTGAGATGACAGGCTTTAGTGACCGTCGTTGTTATTTAGAACAGCAAACAGGTTTACGTCGCTGTCCTGTTGAAGACAGTGGTATTTGGGGATCTCCCCTCGATAATTAACAGATTAAAAAAAGCAGCCAATTGGCTGCTTTTTATTGCATTGTTTACACTGTTCAAGAGTTATAAGTACTTTCAAAGATCTTATCTGCCGAAGCTTCTACAAACCCGGTATAAATCTCACCATCTGGCTGTAAATAACGTTTAGCAAACTCATAAAATCCGCCAGAGACCAACATCTCACCATCAGAAAACGTGACCATGACTTTATCAGCCATGGTTGCTGATTGCTCTAACATCACAGTAGGATCGCCTTTTACCGCACCTCCCGCCTGATTAATGTCAAAACCACTTGATTCGAGAAAATGGTTCACTTCAGAAATTTCATTAAATTGCTCAAGCTGATTAATATCAACAGTAAAATGATTAGCACCAAAACCATGCGCTGCCACCCACCCTGCATATTCACTTTCTGCATTTAAAAACTGATAACTATCACGGCTTAATTGCCATGGTTTACCTTGAGAAAGAAAAGCAGGATCAGCAAAATAAGCATCATCAACTTGATCGACAAGCTGACGTACTTCTGTTTGTAACTCTGTTGAACATAATCCTAATTGCAGTTCACTAATAAATACTTTAGGCGCAGCAGGATCGGGATGTTCAAAGTGCTCTGCATATAACTTTTTCGCTTTGAAATGATATCGACCTTTGGGTTTATAACCTACCGCAATAAAAGGGGCCGCTAATCTTGCTAAACCACATTTCGGTAGTGCAAAAGTACGCAACGCAATATGATCATTTCTAAGTGGCGCATCTTCGGTAAGTAATTGCCGAATATTCAGCGCTGAAGGGCATAATCGCTGAGTATAATCTTGCCATAACGCGGTAAATAATTGTTCCATGCTGCACAATCCTTACTGTAAGTAATACAGTGAACCTATTAGTCTCAGAGTGAAATCCCCGGAGATAACTGCTCAGGTAAGCATGTTGCCTCACCTTCCATTGATGCCATTGGGTAAGCACAATAATCAGCAGCGTAGTAAGCACTTGGGCGTAAATTACCAGATGCTCCTGGGCCACCAAACGGTGCATCTCCACTCGCTCCCGTTAACTGGCGATTACGATTTACAATCCCCGCGCGAATATGATCAATAAAATATTGCCATTCACTATCATCGGTTGATACAAGCCCGGCTGATAAGCCATAACGGGTGTCGTTCGCAAGACACACGGCTTGAGCAAGATCTTGATAACGCACTACCTGCAATAATGGGCCAAAGTATTCTTCATCGGGTAAATTTTCGATATTCGTAACATCAACGATCCCAGGTGTAACCACCGCTCCCTGTCCGCGCTTTGCCTCTACCAATACTTCGCCACCAAGCGATACTAATTGTCGTTGAGTTTGCACAATATTGTCTGCGGCTTGACGGGAGATTTGAGGCCCCATAAACGGCGCAGGCTCGGCAAATGGTCCATCGACCACAATCGCTTTGGTTGCTTCCACTAAAGCTGCCAACAACGCATCCCCTTCGCTACCCAAGGGTAAGTATAGTCGGCGAGCACAAGTACACCGTTGTCCTGCGCTGATAAAAGCAGATTGTAAAATGGTATAAACGGTAGCATTGAGATCACCATAAGCATTGGAGATTACCATCGGGTTATTCCCCCCCATTTCTAATGCCAGCATCTTGCCCGGTTGACCTGCAAATTGGCGATGTAGAATATGCCCAGTATTGGCACTGCCCGTAAATAATAAACCATCAATATCTTTTGAAGCGGCGAGTGCCTCTCCAGTTGGGCGAGCTCCCTGCACAAGATTAATAACCCCATCAGGTAATCCGGCTTGTTGCCAGAGTTTCATTACAACTTCAGCCGTTTTAGGCGTTAATTCAGAAGGTTTGAATACCACCGTATTACCTGCAAGCAATGCAGGTACGATGTGGCCATTGGGTAAATGACCGGGGAAATTATAAGGCCCAAATACAGCCATCACCCCTAATGGTCGATGACGTACAACTGCTGTGGTACCTGCGATATCTTTCTCGCGTTGGCCTGTCCGTTCATGATAAGCACGTAAAGAAATCGCCACTTTCCCCACCATTGCTCCTGCTTCTGTTCGCGTCTCCCATAACGGTTTACCCGTTTCTTCTGCTATCGTAATGGCAATATTTTCACTATTGGCTTTCACCAACTCAGCAAATTTTTCCACGATGGTTTGGCGCTCAACAAGGGAAGTATGACGCCATTGAAGTAATGCTTCACGCGCGGCATTCACCGCTTGCGAGACTTGCTCACTTGTCGCGGCTCGGCCTTGCCAAATCACTTCATCAGTAAAGGGGTTGAGCGATGCCATCTCATCACCTAAACCATCAACCCATTGACCCGCAATCCATTGACTCATACTTTTCTCCCCTCTTTATATTCGTAGTTTTACAGCTCAATAAAGCGCACAGGCTCACCGGTATTAACCATGAGAGTATCAGCGACCTCTTGCGTCATAACCACGGTTTGCGCTTTATCATTGATTTCCAGTGGGCTCGCAACCGCACGAAAATCAGTAAATGATGTATTCGCCACTAGGCACTGCTGTTCACTTTGATGATCGTTAATTTCAACGATATAACGCTTTGAGTGGCGAACCGTTTCAACATTACGTACATCACATTCAACCGTCGGGCCTGCATCAAAAATATCGACATAACCACGGCATGAAAAACCTTCATTTTCTAGCAAACGTAATGCAGGACGCGTGTTGTCATGAACTTGACCTATGACCGCTTGGGCTTCTTTGCTCAGTAAATTGACGTATATCGGAAGTTTAGGCATTAAGTCCGCAATAAAGCCTTTTGCTCCGATCCCCGTTAGATAGTCAGCATGAATAAAATCAATCGAGAAAAAGTTATCTTTTAGCCATTGCCAAAAAGGTGAGTTCCCTTCTGCATCGGAAACACCGCGCATTTCAGCAAATACCACATCGGCGAAACGATGACGATGCTCTGCCATCATTAAAAAGCGCGCTTTAGACAATAGACGACCATTTAAACCTTCACGCCATGGTGTACGTAAAAATAACGTGCAAAGCTCGGTATCTCCGGTGTAGTGATTACCTAATGTCAGTAACTGTACGGTATTGTGTACCCCTAATCGACGCGAGGCATGAACCACAGTACTTAGATGATAGTTATAAAAAGGGGCTTCTAAGCCAATCGCCGCTTCAATGGCTGTAGTGCCTGCTATCTCGCCGGTATCTGTATCTTCAGCGACCATCAGGTAGCCTTCATCCTCTGGGCGAACGACATGTTTGGCAAAGCTGCGCTCTGAATGAGCAATGCGGTTACGAAGCATTTCTTCGTTAACAGGTAATGAAGTAAAACCATGACCTGATTCTTCAGCGCACTGCATGAGTGCAGAATAATCATCAGCGATGATAGGACGAATAACCAGCATCGACTTCCCTCCTGATGCAGGTAGTGACTATTGTCACTAACTAGATGGATAACAATAAGTCTTATAAGATAACTGGCAGTCATTCCTCAACTGCCAGCAGCAATGCAAAGTAGAATTACTCGGCGTTATAGAGTGTTGCGATAGCGCGTTCTAGACGAGCCATACCTTCATCCACATCGGCTTTTTCAATCACTAGCGATGGCGTAAAGCGCACAACACTCGTACCAGCAACTAGCATCATTAAGCCTTCTTTGCCAGCTTGAACAAGAATGTCACGTGCACGACCTTGCCACTCTTCTGTGAGAGACGCTCCCAGCAATAAACCTTTACCGCGGATCTCAGCAAAAATTGGGTATTTAGCATTAATCGCTGTCAGCCCTTCACGGAACCACTGTTCACGCTCTTTCACGCCAGCTAGAACATCGGGTTTACTCACTTCATTAATTACCGCTTCTGCGACAGCGCATGCTAACGGATTACCGCCATACGTTGAACCATGAGTACCGACTTTTAAATGTTCTGCTAATGCTGTTGTGGTAAGCATTGCGCCAATTGGGAAACCACCACCCAGTGACTTAGCCGTCGTTAAAATATCAGGTGTTACACCTAAGCCTTGATAGGCATAAAAATCACCGGTACGACCATTGCCAGTTTGGACTTCATCAAATATCAATAGGGCTTGGTGCTTATCACATAACTCACGCACGCCCTGAACAAACTCAACGCTCGGGCTAACCAAACCACCTTCACCTTGCAATGGCTCCATCATCACCGCACAAGTTCGCTCAGACATAATCTCAGCTAAAGCTGATAAGTCATTATAAGGAATATGCGTTACCGCTTGAGGTTTAGGGCCAAAACCATCTGAGTAAGCTTCTTGCCCACCAACAGTAACGGTGAAAAAAGTACGACCGTGAAAACCTTGATGAAAGGCAATAATTTGATCTTTTTCAGCACTAAACTTATCGACCGCATAACGGCGAGCCAATTTCAGTGCCGCTTCGTTAGCTTCAGCTCCCGAGTTAGCAAAAAAGACTTTGTCAGCAAAACATAACTCAGTGAGTTTTTTCGCTAAACGCAATGCAGGTTCATTAGTTAACACATTACTTAAATGCCATAACTTATCGGCTTGATCTTTTAATGCATTAACCATAATTGGATGGCAATGACCCAGACAACTCACCGCAATTCCACCGGCAAAATCGACATATTCACGATCATGTTGATCCCATACTCGCGCACCACTGCCACGTACTGGGATCTCAGCCATAGGTGAATAACAAGGTACCATTACCTCATCAAATAAATTACGTTCTACTCTTTGCTCTGTAGTCATCACATTATCCTTCTGTGTATAACGCTATAATCATAGTATTTACATTTTATTAACCTTTGCCAATAGCAGAATATTTTTTTTGCTCTTTGGCAACGATGCTTTTTTTAATAAAACTGACATAGTTATGCGTTATCTCGGCAAGTTTATTAACCAACAAAGACAAAAAGGTGTGTTTCCTATCAGGAAATGAATAGCACAGAGAAATATGCTAGTGAATAGCTTTGCAATTTCAACAAATGAGAGTTGGAAATATAAAAATAGAAGATGTGTGGTTGATATCGCGATTTTAAGACAGGAATATAATAAAAATCGCGATTTAATTCGAAATCTAGCGCTTAAGAAAGTTGGCTAATAAGGCGTGCCCTTGCTCCGTTAGAATACTCTCGGGATGAAATTGCACCCCTTCTAACGGCAATGTTTTATGAGCGATCCCCATAATTTCATCAAGTTCCCCTTCACGCTCAGTCCATGCTGTAATGTTAAAGCAATCTGGCAGCGTATCTTGTTTAACGACTAAGGAATGATAACGAGTCACTGTTAATGGATTATTTAACCCTTCAAACACACTGGTATTATTATGCTTGATCGGAGAGGTTTTACCATGCATCACTTGCCTTGCTCGTACCACATCCCCACCAAAAGCTTGTGCTAACGATTGATGACCTAAGCACACACCTAAAATAGGCAATTTACCTGCGAAGTATTCAATGGCTTGTAGTGATATACCCGCTTCATTTGGGGTACAAGGTCCAGGAGAGATGACTAAATGGGTGGGTGCTAGCGACTCAATACCTGCGAGATCAATCTCATCATTACGGACAACCTTAACCTCAGCGCCTAACTCACAAAAGTATTGATACAGGTTATAAGTAAATGAATCATAGTTATCAATAATTAACAGCATATATCTACAGCGACCTTTTCTATTCTGCGCCCTATTGTGCAACACATCACTAGAAACGCAAACCATAAAAAAAGCAGAGCAAATGCCCTGCTTAATCTATCTATCGTTACTCGTTAGTAAGGGCGAGCAACAAAGCCTACCGCTTGGTATGCTTTTTTCAGTACTTCAGCCGCACGTGCAGAGGCTTTTTCAGCACCTTGCTTCATTACGCTATCAAGGTAAGCACGATCAGCACGAATACGATGGTATTCTGCTTGTACTGGCTCAAGCATAGCAACTAATGCTTCACCAACATCTTTCTTAAATGGGCCATACATTTCAACGCCTGCATATTGTGCTTCAATTTCAGCATACGTCTTACCTGTTGCGCCTGAATACAGACCCATTAGGTTTGAGATCCCTGCTTTGTTCTCGGTATCAAATGCAATGCGTGGTGGTGTTTCTGCATCAGTTTGTGCTTTGTTAACCTTCTTAAGAATCGATTTTGGATCTTCCAACAAAGTGATCACGTTCTTACGGTTATCATCAGACTTCGACATTTTCTTAGTCGCGTCTTGTAGGCTCATGACACGCGCACCAACCGATGGAATGTACGGCTCAGGAATTTGGAAAATTGGACTTTCTTCTGTGCCATACAAATTATTAAAACGTGTAGCAATATCACGAGCTAACTCTAAGTGCTGCTTCTGATCGCTACCTACAGGTACTTGATGTGCGCCATATAATAAAATATCAGCTGCCATCAATACTGGGTAACCGAATAAGCCCACGTTTACATCATTCGCATGACGCGCTGATTTGTCTTTAAACTGCGTCATACGACTTAGCTCACCCATTTGGGTGTAACAGTTTAATAACCAGCCTAGTTGAGCATGCTCCGGCACATGTGACTGAACAAATAACGTGCTCTTTTGTGGATCAACACCCACCGCTAAACAAATCGCTAATGCATCTAATGTTGCTTCATGCAGCGCTTTAGGATCTTGACGTACTGTAATGGCATGCAAATCAACCACACAGTATTGGCAATCGTAATCGTCTTGCATCTGTTCCCACTGACGCAGCGCACCTAGGTAGTTACCAATACTTAATTCACCAGAAGGCTGTACGCCACTTAATACAATGGGTTTACTCATGATCAGACAATCCTGTTAGTTTCTTATTCATAGAAAAGCGAGAGGCATACTCCCGCTTTTTACTTTGTTAGCCAGTGTACACTGGAATGTACTAGTCGCCTAGTTTAACCACATTTGCTAATTGCTTGAAGTGATCGCACACAACATCAGGTGCACTCTCTGCAATAGGCTGACCGTAGTTATAGCCGTAGGTTAAACCCAACGAATGACATGTTGCAGCCTTTGCTGCCAAGATATCATTGCGAGAATCACCCACCATTAACATCTCAGACGCGGCAATATTGTGTTTTTCCATTAACCAATGCAGTGCATAAGGATCTGGTTTTTTCAGTGGGAAAGTATCGCCACCAATCACATCAACAAAATACTCGCTGATGCCATGCTCTTCAAGTAAATGCGGGACAAATTGCGACGGTTTATTGGTTACAATCGCCATTGACATACCCGCTTGATGAAATGCAGCGAGTGTCGCTTTTACATCTGCATACAATGCACTTTTTACATGACCGCCAAGCTCGTAGTAGTGATCAAATAATTGGCGAGCTTCTTTTTGCAGCTCTGGATCAATCGTTGGATCGACATCAACACTTCGACTTAATGCGCGACCAATTAAAATATCAGCACCATTACCGATCCAAGTGGTAACTTGCTCTACGGTCACGCCTTCTCGTCCAAGGTGACGCATCGTTTTATCAGCAGCATCCGCTAAATCAGGTACGCTATCGAGTAATGTGCCATCTAAATCAAACGCTATAAACTTGATGTTTTCAAATACCATTAGCATTTAGCCTCAGCTAATTCTGCGCGCATTTTGTCTATCGCGACTTTATAATCAGGTTCATTAAAAATGGCAGAGCCCGCGACAAACATATCTGCGCCAGCAGCTGCAATTTCTCGAATATTATCAACTTTGACGCCACCATCAATTTCAAGACGAATATCACGGCCTGATGCATCAATACGTTTACGAACTTCACGTAGTTTATCAAGTGTTGCTGGAATAAAAGATTGACCACCAAAACCTGGATTCACTGACATCAATAAAATCATATCGACTTTATCCATAATGTAATCAAGGTGGTGGAGTGGCGTTGCCGGATTAAAAACCACACCCGCTTTACAACCATGTTCTTTGATCAGTTGTAAAGTACGGTCAACATGATCTGACGCTTCAACATGAAACGTGATCATCGTTGCGCCAGCTTTAGCAAAATCAGGAATAATGCGATCCACCGGTTTTACCATTAAATGCACATCAATCGGTGCGGTAATACCGTAGTCACGAAGAGCCTTACAGATAGGCGCACCAAACGTTAAATTAGGCACGTAATGATTATCCATAACATCAAAGTGAATAACGTCTGCACCCGCAGCTAACACCTTGTCAACATCTTCACCCAAACGTGCAAAATCAGCCGATAAGATAGATGGAGCAATCAAGAAGTCCTTCATGTACTTGCCTCTCTTCGATACACAAAACCTGATACTTGGAAAACCAAGCTCAATAAATTGCCATAATTCTACCCGAACCGTGAAATATTGTCCCAATGGATTTATTTATTACTTCAGTTGATCAAAATGATGAGACAAGCCACTACACTCAGTAAAAAGGGGAAGAAGAAGAGGCTAGATGAATATAGCTAAGTCAAAGAAAAGCACACCATTACAAGTTATTGTGAGTGTGTTAGCGGCGTTATTTGGCGTTCAATCAGATAATAATCGGCAGCATGATTTTAAACAATCAAGCCCATGGTCATTTATTGTTGCGGGGATTGTAGTTATTGGCGCAATGATTATGGCAATCATTGCCGTTGCGCAATGGGCAACGGCGATCTAATTATTCTTCTTCAGAAGCAAACGCGGGCGCCTGCTCTGTGCTTGAAACAGAGAATAAAGCTAACAGCTCATCGACCTTATTGCGCCCACTACCATTGCGGCTAATGGTACGTTTTACTTTAACCACAGAAAGATCTGCTCCTGTGTATAAACGACGCGTTAGTGCTGTATCGTGGTTAGAAATCAACACCGCTATATCTCGCTCTGCTGCCGCTTTTTCTGCAACGTCAGCAAGGGTGGCCTGATCATCTAAGCTAAAGCCATTACCAGAATAAGAGGTAAAGTTAGCCGTGCTAGATAATGGCGCATAAGGCGGATCGCAGTACACCACACACCCTTTTCTCGCGCGTGAAAATGTTTGGAGATAACCTTCACAGACAAACGTAGCTCGTTTTGCTTTTTCCGAGAAATAATACATTTCAGCTTCAGGGAAATAAGGTTTTTTATACGAGCCGAACGGCACATTGAAGCCACCTTTTTTGTTATAACGACATAAGCCGTTAAAACCATGGCGGTTCATGTATAAGAAATACAATGAGCGTAAATACGGATCATCACTCGCATTAAATTCTTCACGAATTTTCAAATACGCTTCTTTATTATTGTATTCAGGCGTGAAAAGTTTACGTGCATCTTCAATATAGCGTTCAGGCTCATGCTTGAGGATGTTATAAAGATTGATCAGATCAGGGTTGATATCGGCCAATAAGTAATGGTCGTAATCGGTATTAAGAAAAACCGACCCCGCCCCAACAAAAGGCTCAACCAATTTACGCGCAGGCGGTAGATGTCGTTTAATATCCTCAACGAGAGAGTATTTACCCCCAGCCCATTTTAGGAATGCACGATGCTTTTTCATTAAGCTAAACCCACCAACACTAGCAATATTGTCACGAAAGGTCGCGGATTGTACCTCATTTCTACCCTCTACCGATACCAATTCACGTAAATAACTGCCCTCACAGCTTTATTTTCAACGTTCTATTTCTTGTTGAATTTTTCGATATGATTTAGGCCACGGGCTTAACGCTTTTAATTGCTTCGGTAAGGCTTTTATTGCCGAGCGTGCCCGAGTCGCTGTTGTGTAATCACCCGAAATTACAATAAACCATATTTTGTCGTCTCGACGTGTTTTATAAATACGAGCAGAAGACTGGATTTTATTCTTTTCAACAAAGGCTTTAGTTTCATTCCAACTCATTGAAGCTGACAATTGAATAGCATAATGCCTTTTATTTATCGCGAGTATAGAGGCCGTATTAGCAAGCTTAATCGGCGTTTGAACAGCCCCCTCTTTTTTCGGCAGTCGCGGTTTACTATCTGACTTTGCAATCATTGTCGTTGCAGAGAGCTTTAGTTTGGGCTCTGTTATCTTAACAGCAGATGCAGGTAAAGCGCTTGAATCATGTGACTTAATACTAGTCGCTGACGTGCTTTGGGCTTTTACGTCAGTCTCATCTTCGAGTGTTACCGCATTGCCTGTAGTGGCTTGCTGACGAGTCTGTGTCGCTACACCATCAGATATAACAGGCTCACTTTGAGCAGGTACGTCTAGCACCTCTTGGGTAAATTCTTTGGCAGCACTTTCGCCTGTACCACCAACACGTTGCTCATCAAGTATCGCATCAATCAGTGGTGATGGTACAACTACCCGTTGCGCTTCATTTTCAGCACGTCCCACCGTCAGCCCTTCACTATGGATCTCTGTTGGTAATGGCGTTTCATCAATAACAATACCACTACCTGTACTCTCGATGGTATCGGCCACAATAGGCTCAGCCTTAGATGCAAGAAAAGTCTCACCAGACGTAACTTTTGTTGTCTTTGTGCCTTGTAATGCCTTAAATCCAAACCATCCCACAATGCTGATACACACTATGGCAATCAACCCTATTAACAGTTGCGCCGGGGGTAAACGTCGTGATCCTTGACTCATCGCAGTCACGTCCTGTTGTGGTAATTGTTGTAATGCACCAGGGCGAGGTTCAACTCTAGCTAATCGTGACTTAATGTCTCGTCGATGCTGACTTCCGAGTTGCTCATCATTGAGTAACATCTCGCTAAACTGACTAATTTCATTAGGGCTTAACTCACTAATGTCTAACTCAAGTAAGGCCGGCCCTATTGTACGAACAATATCGCCGAATGGCTGAGTGATGGCATTAGGATCAGCAAAGAGCAATACATTAATTTGCCAACCAGAATGCATTTCTGTTTGACGAACCAGTGCCCATAATTCAGCAAGTAATTCAGGCGCTAAAAAGTGTGCATTATCAATAATAATAACGAAGTTGATCTTTTCAGGCAGTAAATGCTCAGCACTTTGACTTAACGAATCTTGCTCGTTAAACATTGGGGTTGAATGAAATTGTTGCAGTAGCAGTGTTCGTTGTTGCAGCAGTGTTTGATCATCTGTGCACGTCAGCAATGCTTGTTCAGCATGTTGGGCATAGTTTTCGAGGTATTGATGTGCAAGCCATGTTTTTCCTGAGCCCTGCGTACCATTCAATAAAATAAGATGAGAGCTAAATCGAGTAATAAATTGTACTCGAGAGAGCAACTGGATCTGGCTATCCAGATCCAAGTTTTTTGCCTCTAGTGTGCTACGCATGAATAACCACGACTTAGTGATTAATCACATCCCGCAATACTTCATGTGTCACGTTAGACACGACTTCAGCACTGCCAATGGATGTCGGTAGAACCAATCGTAGCTGGCCTGATAATACCTTTTTATCGCGCATCATGTGCTTAATAAAATCATCGAAGCCCATTGTTTCAGGTGCGATTACCGGTAGCTTTGCTCGCTCATGCAGTCGAATAATTCGCGCTACATCGTCATCACTAATAAGGCCTTGTATTGCCGCAGTTTTAGCCGCTAGTACTGTGCCTGCCGACACCGCTTCGCCGTGCAGCCAGTTACCATAGCCCATCTCTGCTTCAATCGCATGACCAAATGTATGACCGAGATTAAGTAAAGCTCGTACACCTGATTCTTTTTCATCAGCCGCAACAACATCTGCCTTAATTTGACAACAACGTGCAATGGCATAACACAATGCATCGTTATCGAGTGCTTGTAAGCGTTCAATGTTGTCTTCTAACCAGACAAAAAAGTCGTGATCGGCAATAATGCCATACTTGATCACTTCAGCCATTCCCGCTGCAAACTCACGTTCAGGTAGGGTTTGTAAGCAGTGATTATCAATCACTACCGCTTTGGGCTGATAAAAAGCGCCTATCATATTTTTACCCAATGGGTGATTCACTGCGGTTTTGCCGCCAACAGATGAGTCCACTTGAGAAAGTAATGTTGTAGGTACTTGAATAAAATCTACGCCACGTTGATAACTTGCAGCAGCAAAGCCCACGACATCACCAATGACGCCGCCACCGAGCGCTACAATCACAACATCACGACCATAATTACCATCAAGTAAGAAAGTCATGATTTGATTAAAAGTCTCTAACGTTTTGTATTGTTCACCATCAGGGAGAGAAAGTAATGCCACTTGGCACTCTAATGAACTGATGGTTTCCATTACCTGCTGTGCATACAGCGGGGCAACAGTTTCGTTACTGACCACTACCACCCGCTTTCCCGCAGGAATCGCAGATGCAAACAACGCCGAGTTGCAAAACAACTCGGCGCCAATTGAAATAGGGTAGCTTCTGTCATCTAAATTGACATTGATCCGTTCCATGGTCAGCTTCTCTCTTTTTGTTGATTAACGCTCTTCTAGCATTTTGATGATTTGGTTCGCCACTACCTTCGCACTTTGATCATCAGTGCGAACAACGTAGTCAGCGACTTCTTCATATAATGGATTGCGCTCTTCTGCAAGTGCTTCCAGCACTTCACGAGGCGTATCAGTTTGAAGTAGAGGACGCTTTTTATCGCGTTGAGTTCGAGCAAGTTGCTTCTCGATAGTCGTCTCTAGATAAACTACGATACCACGTGCAGAAAGGCGATTACGGTTCTCTTTAGTTTTAACAGAACCACCACCTGTTGCCAGAACAATGCCTTGCTCTTGTGTTAGATCGTCGATAACGGCTTCTTCGCGAACACGGAACCCGTCTTCACCTTCCACATCAAAGACCCAACTAATATCAGCACCTGTACGTTCTTCAATAACTGTATCTGAGTCAAAGAATTCCATATGCAGCTGCTGTGCAAGGTGTCTACCAATAGTGCTTTTGCCGGCACCCATTGGGCCGACCAAGAAAATATTTCGTTTTTCAGCCATTTTTAGCAATTTTACGCGCGGTTAATAAAACGACACCACCCGCAGGCTCTATTTAATTAATAAGCCCGAGGCGCCAAGTTCCTCACATATAATTCGTGATAAGACAGAAAATTATCTCAGGACTGATAGCTACATTGCAAGCGCTAGTCACTCCTAATCAGTATTTTATTATGCCTGTCCTACCCAAAGAGGTCGCCATAATGGCTCAGCAGCGGTCTAAGGTCAATCGTAATAACCTTGTAATTCCGCTATTGCTGAGCATGAATATGGCAAAATAATAATTATATAGTCCAAAAAAACAACGGATGGAACTAATTTAATAAGGATCCATCCGCTGCTATAACAGTGTAGCTAAATTTTTAAGGTTTGTTGATTACCAGTAAAGACTACTGAATAACAATTTTAGGTGTCACAAAGATAAGTAATTCACGCTTACCCATTTGTTCCATTTTATGACGGAATAATGCACCTAATACTGGAATATCACCCAATAACGGTACTTTACGTGTCACGTTGGTCATACTGTGTTGGTAAATACCGCCTAAAACCACTGTCTCGCCATTATTTACCAGTACTTGAGTACCAATACGCTGAGTATCAATAGAAATCGCAGTGCCCGTACCGGTAGGGACATCTTCACCCTTGTTATCTTGAGTCACTTCAAGATCTAACACGAGTTTATCATCCGGTGTAATTTGTGGTGTAACCATTAAGCTCAGTACTGCTTTTTTAAACGATACCGATGTTGCACCACTGGATGACGCTTCTAAATACGGAATTTCTGTACCTTGCTCGATATACGCCGTCTTCTTATTAGTGGTCATCAAACGAGGACTAGAGATAATTTCTGCTTTATTTTCAGTCTGTAAGGCCGATAGCTCTAAATCAAGTAAGATATTACCTAACTTTGCAACCTGGAACGCTATTGAAGCGGCACCAGCGCCAGCACCTAGATTAACGTTAAGAAAATCATCAACGCTTGCATCTTCACCCAATAGGCCAGAGCTTGCTAAGTTACCTTCAATTGAACCGCCAACAGTGGTATCGCCATTCACTTTCGAGACCCCCCAACGCACACCAAGCTCATCAATATCACCTTCATTAATGGTGACAATACGCGCTTCGATTTGTACCTGCTTAACCGGAATATCAAGTGATGACACAATATCTTTGATACTACGAATATTATCAGGGGTATCTTTGATGATAAGTGCATTGGTACGCTCATCAACATGCAATGAACCACGTTCAGAGAGCATCCCAACACCATCAGTACTGCCGCTTAAAAGCTCTGCAATGTCCGTTGCTTTCGCATAGTTCACTTGAATCAAATCAGAACGCAGGCTCAACAACTCTTGTTGCTTACGCTTCGCTTCCATTACCTGATGTTCGCTTGCTGTAAGTTCCGCTTTAGGGGCAACCAATAACACAGAACCACGCACTCGCTTATCTAAGTCTTTTGATTGCAGAATAATATCTAACACTTGCGGCCAAGGTACATCATCAAGACGTAGCGTGACATTACCACTAACCGAATCCGAGACAACCAAGTTAAAGTCGTTATAATCAGCAATTAGCTGCAGAACATTACGCACAGGGATATCTTGGAAGTTAATTGAAATCGGCTTGCCTTTGTAATTGATCTTGGCGTTAGAGCTGGTGCCTTTTACCGCTTTTTTCACACGCTTTTCAATGATCACTTCAAGACGCTTACCACGAAGATTGTAATCATAATCGTAACTGCCTTTCATAGTGAAAATTAAGCGCGCACCGTTCGATACACGCATAGTTTCTATACTATTAACAACCGTTGCAAAATCAACGACATCAAGCGTATAAATCATGTCATCTTTAAGTACAGTATCAAAAATATCTAACTGCAGTTTGTTACCATTACGACGTAAATCAACTAACGACTGCGGCTTATCTAAACGAACGGTTAATACCCCTCGTCCTTTTCCATCACGACGAAAATCAATAGCTTGAATCTGATTATCAATCATTCCAGCTGCAGGTATAGCAGCAACACTCGGAAAAGCTAATACCCCACAGCATAACAGCCAAAGTGTTGCTAGATACTGGCGGCTTAACATCCACACATTCCCTTTCATAACTTATCCTTGATTACTGCTGAACTAGCGCCAGTTTAGTCGGTCGTTTAAGCCAACATCCTTTGCCATCTGGTAATGTTTCTTCGATTTCAATTACTTTGTCGCTAACTGTAAGTACCTTACCGCGATTAAGACCAATATATTGACCGGGCTTAATTTTCATCAAGTCGCCTTCAGGTGTAAAAACTAGTCCCCAAAGTTGCTTTTTGTTTCCAATTGCCCCTTTCATTGAGAGTTTTTCTAACGCAAAGTTTTCAAGTTTACTGAGTTGACGATCAAGTTGTGGTTGCCAACACTCGCCCGTCTCTTTCTTGGCCAGCAACTGCTCTGGAATTGGTTTAACAAACGGTACTCGTTTGCTGGTCATTACAAACTTTTCAGCCTCAAAGACAAAAGGCTCAGGCAAAGGCTTAACTCGCGCCTTTGCTTCGTTATGGGTCGTTGCGATAAACTCTGCGACAGAATCATCATTGGCCTGACACCCTACTAAACCAATAACAATAGGTAATAACCACACTACTTTTTTCATAGCTTAGCCCTCATCACTATTGTTCTTTTCTTGGCTTGGTGTCTTGAAACGATAGGTCGTTGCAGAGACTTTCAAAGACAAGGTTTCATCAGGCTGACCTAACGGCTTAACGCGACTTAACTCAGCATTGTTTAAGTTCACAATACGAGGCAAGCGCGCAATAGCTTCCGCAAACTTACCAATTTGCTCGTAATTCCCCGTCAACTGCATATTGATAGGTAATTCGTAATATAACTCGTGCTCAACTCTGGGTGCCCATTTGATTGATTGAAACACCAAACCATTGTTGACACCGATATCATTAATTCCCGCGAGCAAACTCGCAAGTTCTTGCTCTTCCGGCAACTGCTCAATCATTTCATTGTAACGACGGTTTAATTCTGCAACTTGCTCTTTAACCCGAGGCAGTGCAGCGACTTGTGAAGCTCGACTGACTAGCTGGGACTTAAGGGTCTGCTCTTTTTGTTTCATTTGCTCAAGCTGATCATTTTTAGGGCTAACCCAATACCAATAACCAAACGCGCTTAACGCCACAGCCAAGACCGTTGCCACAATACATT
This sequence comes from Photobacterium sp. GB-56, assembly GCF_003026105.1. Classification (GTDB taxonomy): domain Bacteria; phylum Pseudomonadota; class Gammaproteobacteria; order Enterobacterales; family Vibrionaceae; genus Photobacterium. The sequence continues at coordinate 35,795 of NZ_PYNW01000010.1, forward strand.
GAGGCAGCAAAGGCCATTCAGTGATTTCATCTAATTCAAGTTCTTGCCAATCAGCCATATCACTTCCCCTTATTAATGTCTTTTTTTGCGACTTTATTTACTTTTGGTTGCGCAAAAGAAGGCACAGTTAAATCAAAAGAAGCATTGAACTGAGAAAGCTGTTCAGACTGACTACCTTTGGTTGTCACCAATGAATGCATATCAACATTAATGAACCATTTAGATTGCTCTGCCCCACCCAGTAATGCGGCTAAGTGACCGTTAGAATCCCCCACCCCTTTAATGCCGACTCGTTGTGAGTTCAAATTTAATGATTCAAGATAGACACCGCCAGGTACAACATTCGGTAATTGATTCAATAACTGCGTTGCGCGATTACGTGATTGTTGAATATCAGCAATCACGTTTAGCCTCAGCTGAATCGCTTTACGCTGCTCTTCTAACTTAGGTAGAAAGGCTAATCGTTTTTCGAGTAAATCAATTTCCTGTTGAAATTGGTCATTACGGGCTTGTTGCTGTTGTTGCTGCAAATCTAGGTATTGAACTACCCCATAATTCGCTAAAAACGCAACCAACACCGCAGAAGCCATAAGCCCAATAAAACGCTGTTTATGTTGCTTACGACGTTCTTCACGCCATGGCAGAAGGTTTAATTTATCGATCATGCCATCCCCCGTAACGCTAATCCGGTCGCGACAGCATATTGACTCGACATATCACTCGGTAATGTCACTTTCTTCGGCTGGCTAAAATGTTCAAACGGTTTGATCCAAACAACCTCTAGTCCCACTAACTGCTTTAATAGCGCATCTGAAATCAAGGACTGACAACCACCAGCAAGCCATAACCCTTTAATGCTACAGCGAGGATGTGTTGAGTTATAAAGCTGGATTTGGCGTTTTAATTGTTCAGCAAATTGCTCGGTAAAACGCTCAACAGTATTCTCTTCTTCAGCCTCTTGTTGATATGGTGAATCCTCAAATTGACTAGTACCAAAGCGAATTTCACGGTGGTAAGCATTGCTACCTTCCGGTTTCATGCAAAATTCTGTGTGGCATTTACCGACATCAACCAGTCCCCACTGCGTATACTGGCTGCCTATCTCAGCTAAATATTCGGTTAGCCATAACAATGCGTTGGTCTGTAATTCAACGACTTTTGGTTTAAAGCCAACTTTCTTTAAAACAGTAACGCGGCTATCGATGGTTTCTTTACGAGAAGCAAAGACTTGATATGGTGCTGTAGTGGCAGCTTCTGAGAAGCGTTCACTCACCATAGGGAAGTAATCAAACCACAACTCTTCGACAGGAAAAGGGGACGCAGCGCCCAATGCTTGGACGATAGCAAACTCAGCCTCATCTTCATTGAGACTGGTATCGAGTTGAACAACTTTGCTGATAACAGCACTATCAGGTAAGGCTAAAGTAACGTTTTTGGCTTGCCACGGCAGTTGTTTCTTTAATTGACGTATTGCTGACAACAGCGCTGTCGCATTTACATTATGCTGTTCATTGATTACCGATTTGGTTAATTCAACTTCAGCGTATGCAGCCAATTCAAACTGATCTTTTTTCTGCTGTAGCGCCACAGCTTTTATGCTATGGCTACCAATATCTACCCCAATACTTAATGGGTTCCGAAACATCCGTGTTATGCTCCCATGTGGCGAAAAAACAAACTATTTCGAATAAACACCATCAACGGCATTAATTTTCTTTTTGTTATCTTTATACTAGTAATTAAAAGATAATGGATAATGACAATTAGCACGATGGCGTAACGGGAAATCTCAAGTGAAGTTCATAAAGCGATTACTAATACTTGCATTAATTTGCATAATTCTTGGAGTTGGTACTATTTTTGGCTTTTACCTGTATGTAAAGCCTGACCTTCCAGATGTAGCAACGTTAAAAAATGTCGAGCTGCAAACACCGATGCAGGTGTATAGCGAAGATGGTAAACTGATCTCACAGTTTGGTGAAAAGCGACGTATACCTCTTAAATTAGATCAAATTCCTCTTCTCATGCAGGAAGCTTTTATTGCGACAGAAGACAGTCGTTTTTATGAGCACCCAGGCGTCGATCCTATCGGTATTGCCCGTGCAGCTTTTGTCGTCTTGACATCAGGCTCTGCTCGTCAAGGGGCCAGTACTATTACTCAACAGCTCGCACGAAATTTCTTCTTATCCAATCAGAAGACAATCATGCGTAAAATCAAAGAAGCTTTCATTGCTATTCATATTGAAAAGCTACTGACTAAAGATCAAATTCTTGATCTCTATTTAAACAAAATTTACCTCGGCTATCGCGCTTATGGTGTAGGTGCAGCAGCGCAAGTCTATTTCGGTAAAACCGTTGATCAACTAACGTTATCTGAAATTGCAGTTATTGCGGGCCTGCCAAAAGCGCCATCCACAATGAACCCAATTTATTCCATTGACCGAGCAACAACTCGTCGTAATGTTGTTTTAGGACGTATGCTTGAAGAGGGCTACATCACCAAAGCACAAATGGATGCTGCGCGCGCTGAACCTATAGTCTCTCACTATCATGGCGCAGAAATTCAACTTTACGCACCTTATGTTGCAGAGCGTGCTCGTGCATGGATGGTGGATCGCTATGGTCCGGCTGCGTATGAAAAAGGCATGAAGGTATATACGACCATCAATAGCAAACTTCAGCTTGATGCCCAGCAAGCCGCAGTAAACAACCTGCTAAGTTATGACCAACGCCATGGTTACCGTGGTCCTACAGCGGTTCTTTGGAAGCCAGGACAGCCGGCATTAAATGCCAATCAAATTGTAAATAAACTTCAAAATCAGCCTATCTATGGCAAACTTATCCCTGCTGTCGTAACGAAAGTTGATGGTAAAACCGCAGCTATCGTGACTAAAAATGGTGATATTGCCACTATCGATTGGAATGGTATGAAATGGGCTCGCAAATTCCTTTCTGACTCAAGTCAGGGTCCCGCTCCCCAAAAAGCCAGCGACATTCTTACTGCAGGTCAACAAATTTGGGTTCAACATAACCAAAATGTTGTGAGTGATAAAACAGGCGGTGCTACAGTCACGACGAATCAATGGCTACTTAGCCAAGTTCCTGCAGCAAATACGTCTTTTGTTGCAATGTCACCCGAAAATGGTGCCGTGTTAGCAATGGTCGGTGGTTTTAACTACACCCGAAGTAAATTCAACCGTGCAACGCAATCTATTCGTCAGGTAGGCTCAGGTATTAAGCCATTTATTTACTCTGCTGCAATAGAGAAAGGCTTAACCCTCGCAACTCTCATTAATGATGCGCCAATTACTAAATGGGATAAATGGCAAGGTACGGCATGGCGCCCTAAAAATGCTGATGGTAAATATGGTGGTCCTACCCGTGCTCGTATCGGCTTGGCTCGCTCAATTAACGTAATGGCAATTCGTGCACTACGTATTGCTGGGCTAGATTTCACCATTGATTATCTTACTCGTTTTGGTTTCAAGCGTGCAGATTTACCTCGCGCAGAGCCTATTGCGCTTGGTGCTGGTAGTTTAACGCCACTGGAACTTGTACAAGGTTACTCTGTATTTGCTAATGGTGGTTATGCTGTTGAACCGTTCTTAATTAACAAGGTTGATAACAATGATGACCAGTTAATTTACTACGCTGATCCTGCCATTGTTTGTAACGATGCATGCCAAGCTAAAAATCCACAAGCGAAGATGCAAGTGGCAATGGCAACTGCTGTTGAAGATCATAAATTCGATCAATCAACAGATACCACAGCATCTACTACGGCAACTACTACGGCAACTAAAACAGTAACTACCACAGCGCCGACTGAAACAGAAAAACCAACGCCGGCAGATCTTGAAAAAGTAATATCTATGCCACCCGTTCGCTACGCACCAGAGGTGATCAGCGAGCAAAATGCGTTCCTTGTACGTGAAATGCTCAACAGTAACATTTGGGGTGAGCCAGGGCATCTATATGGGACAGGCTGGCGTGCAAGAGTACTAAAACGTCATGATATTGGTGGTAAAACAGGTACAACCAATAACGCGAAGGATGCATGGTACACAGGTTATGGCCCAAATATTGTGGCAACGACTTGGGTTGGCTTTGATGATCATCGCCGTGAATTAGGTCGCACTAGCTGGAATAATAATCTGGGTAAGAACCAAACAATCGGTGGTGAGTTCGGTGGTAATGCTGCACAACCGGCATGGATTAACTTTATGCGTCAGGCGTTGAAAAATACCCCTGAACAAGAAAAGCAAATTCCAAGTGATATTGTAAAAGTGCGTATTGACCGTGCAACAGGTCAGCTTTCAAACCGTAATGATGCAAGCTCAATGTATGAGTATTTCATTAAAGGTACTGAGCCGACACGCTCTGTACAGCAAGCGGTATCAGAGCAAAAATTTGATACAGAAACGGCTGAAGAGTTGTTCTAAACGCTGTTACATATATAAAAAGAGCGCTCATTGAGCGCTCTTTTTTTATTTCAGTAAACAGAGATTATGGCTGAGTATGTTTGGCAAAAACTTCTGGCATTTTTTCTTTGATCACTTCAGCTAGCTTTTCATATCGCGCTTTAAGTGGCGAGCCTGGACGATAGGCTAATGTGATCAAACGCGTTGGCTGAGGATGTTTCGCTGCGATATAACACACCCCATCACGGCAATGCTCTTTCGGGCTTGCTAATTGTGGTAGTAACGTAATGCCACTGCCCGCTGCAACCATGTTACGTAACGTTTCTAAACTGGTGGCTTTAAAGCGACCGTCATCACGCGCGCCTGCTGCAAAACAAAAACCAAGAGCTTGATTACGTAAACAGTGTCCGTCTTCTAGCATCAATAAACTTTCGCCGTGCAACAAAGACATATCAATATCTTTTTCACTCGCCCATTTATGTGTTTCAGGCACAGCTAACATCATCGGCTCATCATAGAGCGGCAACTCAATGAACGGTTCACTTTCTTTTACCGCAGCTAAAATAATGCAGTCTAATTTGCCTTCTTCTAACTGTTGTACCAATTGATGAGTTTGCGCTTCATGTAAAAAAAGTTCTAACTCAGGAAATGCTTCTTTCAAACTTGGGATAATTTGCGGTAGAAGGTACGGACCAACCGTTGGAATAAAACCAATATGCAGCGGTCCCGACATACTTTCTCCTTGCACACTAGCAAGTTCTGTAAGTATTTTGACTTCAAGCAACACTTTCTGCGCTTGAGCGACTAAACTCAGACCTGCGTCAGTGAACAATACTCGACGGCTAGTTCTTTCTAATAATGAAACACCTAGCTCATCTTCTAGTTTTCTAATTTGTCCACTTAATGTGGGCTGGCTGACGTAACAGGCTTCGGCTGCTTTACGAAAATGTTTGTGCTCAGAAAGAGCAACAAGATATTCCAGATCACGAATATTCATTAGCATGTCTTATAATAGGATTTGACTATTGAAACCATAGCAGTAAACGATTGGAGCTATCAAGAGTAAAGTTACATAATAACTACAGTAAACGGAGCAAGTGATTAAACACTCCGATTACATCAGACTCATTTATATTTTTAAGGGATTACATTATGTTCGCATCTAAAGAAGGTCAGGCTGTACCACAAGTTACTTTCCACACACGCAAAGGTGATCAGTGGGTTGACGTAACAACTGAAGATTTATTCGCTAATAAGACCGTTGTCGTATTTAGTCTACCTGGCGCATTTACACCAACATGTTCTTCAAGCCACTTACCTCGTTACAACGAGTTAGCCCCAGTGTTTGCTGAGAATGGTGTGGATGACATCCTATGTGTATCGGTAAACGATACGTTCGTAATGAATGCATGGAAAGCCGATCAACACGCTGAAAACATCACTTTCATTCCCGATGGTAATGGTGAGTTCACGAAAGGCATGGGCATGCTTGTTGAGAAAGATGACCTAGGTTTTGGTGCGCGTTCATGGCGTTACAGCATGCTAGTTAAAAATGGTGTTGTTGAAAAAATGTTCGTTGAAAACGAAGAGCCAGGCGACCCATTCAAAGTGTCTGACGCAGACACTATGCTGAAGTACATCGCACCAGAACAAAAGCTACAAGAATCAATTACCGTATTCTCTAAACCTGGTTGCCCTTTCTGTGTGAAAGCAAAACAGAACTTGATCGACAAAGGTCTACAGTATGAAGAAATTATTCTAGGCAAAGATGCGACAACCGTTTCTTTACGTGCAATTACGGGTCGTAGTACTGTTCCTCAGGTATTCATCGGTGGTAAACACATCGGTGGTAGCGAAGAGCTAGAAACTTACCTAGGCTAAGTTTTCAAGTATTGCCTGGATTGTGGTCCAGATTGTTCATCAATTAAAACCTGCCGTTTAATTGGTGAGCCAAAACAAAACCGCAACAACTCTCCAAATAAAAAGCCCTCTGATGAGGGCTTTTTTTGATCTAGATAATTGGCATAGTCATCGTTAAGCAACATTAACCGTCGGAATTCGCTGCTCTTGATCCAATCGCACTTCAAGCGCGACTTCATCACAGGCATGTTGACGCGGACAACGATCGCAATCTTTCATTACCTTTTCTGGCAGTAATGATTTTGATGTCGGGGTAAAGCCACGCTTCATAAAGAACTCAGGAACACGTGTTAGTACAAAGACTTTCTTAATTGCCATTTGTTCGGCTTTTTCAAGCAAGTGCTCAACAATGGCTTTACCTTGCCCTTGTTGCTGCCAACCCGCTTCAACACCTAGCGAACGAATTTCCGCAAGCCCTGAATCATAGACATATAACGACGCACAACCTGTGACGACACCATGATGCTCCGCAACCGCAAATGAGCCAATATCTCGGACTAATTCGTTTCGGTTACGTGGTAGGTTTTCACCCAGCCCCGCCCAGTACACCACCATACCTTCAATCGCATCAAGATCCGTTAAACGAGCACCACGCACTTTCACACTTGGCGAATAACGTTTCTCTAACCTTTTTTCAGCCTGACCAATGGCGTAATCCACTTGATTGGGTGCCACACCACCTAGTGCACAACGCTTATCTAAACACGATTCAATAGTCAGAATTGGATATACATCGTCATCAATTACTTCAGAGAATTGCTTCATCTCCTCAAGTGATAACTCTTCTAGTGCGCAACCTTTAGCAATGGCAGCAACTACAGCAACACCAACAATATGGTGTGCTTCACGGAATGGAATGCCTTTCGCCACTAAGTAATCTGCAAGCTCTGTCGCATTCGAGTAACCTTGCATAGCCGCTTCTAAAGTACGGTCTTTGTTAACCTTGATGCCATCAAAACACAACGCCGCCATTTCCATACAGTCATGCCAACTATCGAGGGCATCAAACAAGCCTTCTTTGTCTTCTTGCATATCTTTGTTATACGCAAGCGGTAACGCCTTCACTGTCATCATCATGCCAGTCATCGCGCCATAAACACGACCACATTTACCACGAATAAGCTCTAATGCATCTGGGTTTTTCTTCTGTGGCATCAAAGATGATCCTGATGTCACCGTATCTGCCAGCTCAATAAAGTTAGATTCACCTGAGTTGTAGAAGATCAAGTCTTCAGCCATACGTGATAGATGCAGCATAGAAATAGAAGCGGTAGAAAGCAGCTCCATCACATGATCGCGATCAGAGACTGAATCCAAGCTATTACGTGTTGCACGGTGGAAGCCTAAGCTATGCGCCAGCACTTCACGATCAATCGGATAGGCAGTACCCGCCAATGCGCCAGAGCCTAACGGACAGGTGTCTAAACGTTCGAGCGCATCAGTTAAACGAGAATAATCACGCTCAAACATTTCAACATAGGCTAAGCACCAATGGGCAAATGTCACAGGTTGAGCACGTTGCAAGTGAGTATAGCCCGGCAGAACCGTAGCTTGATGAGCACGGGCGACTGTCACTAACTGCTGCTGTAAGCGGTCTAGCATTAATAGCAATTGCTGACCTTGCTGACGACACCATAATTTTAAATCGGTCGCCACCTGATCATTACGTGAACGTCCGGTATGAAGCTTTTTACCAAGATCACCGACTTTGGCAATCAGCTGTTGCTCGACCCAACTATGAATATCTTCCGCATCTGAGCATAAAATTTGCTCCGGATCTTCCATCACAGCGAGCTTTAGTTCATTCAATGCTAACTCAAGCTTTTGCTGCTCTTGCTCAGTTAATACATCGACCTGACGTAGGGCTTTAGACCATGCGATTGAGCCAACAATATCTTGTTCTGCTAGACGATAGTCAAAACGCAGTGAATCATTGAATTGTTTAAACCGTGTGTCAGCTGCCTGACTAAAACGTCCGCCCCATAATGCCATGGTACCTCTCCTTTGCTCTACGTATCGACTTGCTTATCTTGTTATGGCGTGATCAAACGGGGCTTAAGTAGGGAGCCCCGTGATTGTTTTGGTTATTTCTTTTGGCTATTTAAAGCACGAATACGACTTGCTAGTGAGTAAAGACGAATGAAACCGCCAGCATGGCTGTGATCATAAACATCATCTTCACCAAAGGTCGCAAACTCTTCAGAATATAAGCTGTTAGTTGAGCGTTTCTGAATCACGGTTGCTTGACCTTTGTACAGTTTAACAACCACTTCACCACTCACATCTTTTGCTAGCTCATCAGCTGCTGCAATTAATGACTGGCATAATGGCGTAAACCAACGACCATCATAAATAAGGTGCGACGCTTTAAGACCTAACGTTTGACGGAAATCGAACGATTCTTTATCCAGTACGAGCTGCTCAACCGCACGTAGCGCTTCCATCATAATTGTGCCCCCTGGTGTTTCATAACAACCACGAGACTTCATACCTACTAAGCGGTTTTCTACGATATCGATACGACCAACACCATGCTCGATACCTTTTTCATTGAGGTACGTTAGCACGTTGTATGGCGTCATTGCTTCACCATCAACCGCAACCACTTCACCTTGTTCAATCTTAAGTGTTACCGTTTCAGCTTGATCTGGTGCTTGCTCTGGATCTTTTGTCCAAACCCAACACAAATCGTTTGGTGCATTCCACGTATCTTCTAGCACCCCACCTTCTGTTGATACGTGCCAAGCATTCGCATCACGAGAGTAAATTTTTTCAAGCGATGCGGTACATGGAATATCACGCTCAGCAAGGTAATCTAACAGTGCTTCACGACTACGTAGATCCCATTCACGCCAAGGAGCAATCACTTTAAGCTGTGGTGCTAGTGCGGCAAATGCACCTTCAAAACGTACCTGATCGTTACCTTTACCAGTACAACCGTGACATAACGCATCAGCACCCACTTCTAATGCACATTCAACTTGTGCTTTAGCAATAATTGGACGCGCCATTGAAGTACCCAGTAGGTATTTACCTTCGTACACCGCACCAGTTTTTAGTGATGGATAGATATAATCTTTCACCATCTCTTCTTTAAGATCGGCGATATAACAAGATGAAGCTCCTGAAGCCAATGCTTTTTCTTCAATACCGACCAACTCTTCTTCGCCTTGACCCACATCGGCCACGAATGCGACAACTTCACAGTCATAGTTTTCTTTCAACCATGGAATGATAGCCGATGTATCTAAACCGCCAGAATAGGCTAATACAACTTTATTAATCTTGCTCATGTGCTGTTCTCCTTATCAGCCTTGCGGTTATTCCGTTTAGGCGATGTGCTAAATATTGTTAACTTAATTTCAATTACAACGTAAATTTGGTACCGATGCTCTCGCCAGCAAATAGTGCTGTTAATTTTTCAGGGGAACGCCAACTCGCCACTTCAATAGGACGGCCTAGCGCTTTTGCGGCATCAAATGCGGCGCGTACTTTGACAATCATGCCATCGGTGATCACCGCTTGTTCAATTAACGATTCAGCCTCAGCTTCTGTTAACGCTTCAATTAACTGCCCTTCACCATCTAATACACCACTCACATCTGAGAGTAATACCAATTCACCATCAACGGCGGCGGCAACGGCAACGGCGGCTTGGTCGGCATTAACATTCATCAGCTCGCCCTGCCCATCTAAACCAATTGAGCTAATGATCGGCATATAACCCGAAGCCATGATTTGTGTGATCAATGCGCCATTACCCGGCTTAGCGTTACCCACTGAACCTAATTCAGGATCTAATTGCGTCACTTGGCATAAACCCCCATCGGCCAGACTGAGCCCGACTGCTTTTACGCCAGACTTAATCGCCTGTCCTTGAAGTAATTTGTTCGCAGTTCCTGCTAATGCACCAGCAATAACAGCAATTTGATCACTAGGCGTTACGCGTAAACCTTGTTTTTTTACTGTCGGTAGTTGCAGTTTTGTCATTAAGTCATCAACCAAATAACCGCCACCGTGCACTAACATTAATGGACGCTGCGAATTAGCTTGATAATGATCAATCGCCGAAAATAACTTTTCTAAGGTTTCTGTACATGAAAGTACTGCACCACCTAATTTAATGACCAATGGAACCTGACTCATCATCGAACTCCTACACTAAAGCGGTTAATTGTGGGAAACCATTTCGAATATTTATGCACTGCATCGCTTGCGAAGAAGCCCCTTTTAAAAGGTTATCAATCGCTGATGTTAAAATGATATGTTGAGCATCCACCTGCCAACCAATATCACAGAAACAAGTACCCACTACATTTTGCAAACGTGCCGCTTGTGTTCCTAAAAGACGTACCGCATGTTTATCTGCTGTAGATGCATATGCTAGGTTCAATGCTTCCGTTACCTGCTCTAGCGTAACGCCTTGTGCTAGCTTCGCTGTAATCGTTGCAAGAATGCCACGTTTAAAATTGCCAAGATGGGGGGTAAAAATAACGTCGCGACCTAGATGAGTACTGATTTCAGGTTGATGACGGTGGGAAAATAAACCGTAAGCTTGGAGACTTACTTCACAGAAGCTATTTGTCATGGTCGCTTTTCTACCAGCACCAGATACCCCACTGACCGCATTGATCACTGGCCACTGCTCGGTATCAAGTAAACCGGCTTCAATTAATGGTTTAAGCGCTAATTGTGATGCGGTTGGATAACAGCCCGGAACGGCAATTAATTGAGCTTTAGCAATGGCATCATGATTCCATTCAGCTAACCCATAAACCGCTTGTTCAAGCCAATTTGAGTACTGGTGTTCAAAACCATAATACTGGGTATAGAAATCATCACCTTTGACACGAAACGCACCGGATAAATCAAAAACCTGACACCCTTCGTTAAGGAAACTAGCAGCAAGGTCATGGCTGACTTGGTGGGCTGTGGCAAGTAAGACAACATCAGCATTTTTAGCAATATCACTTGGACTGATTAACGGTTGTAACGGTAAATCAACAATGCCTTTCAATTGACCATGCAAATCACTTAACGGTTTACCCGCATCAAGGCTATTTTCAGAAACAAATAAACCCGCAAGTTCTAAATGAGGATGCTTAACCACCATTTTCGCAAGTTCTGCACCGGTATAGCCACTTGCACCGATAATTAAAGTCTTTAACATTACAAATTCCATTTTTAGTCTAATGATTGTTGTTACCGTTTAGGCGCAAAACTGGCTTGAGTCTTTATTTTTCGCAGCAGTAACGTGTAACAAGGAGTGCTGAAAACAGCAAATATGAGGGGCGCATACGCACCAAGCGAATATGACTTAGCGTCGTCGGAAGGTATGAGTAAAAAGCTTCGCTTGGTTCATGTTAAAACATCCTAAATTAACAATGGAGACCCGGCATTCCTTGCTCAGGTTACGGCTAAATAAAGCAATAAATTATTCGTTTGCGTTGCATTTATATGTTTACTGATTAATTAACGTACTGTCAACAGAAAAGCCTTAAAAACCTCACTTTCGCCATCCTTTTCAAAACTTTTTATTCATCTTTTTGTAACATTTTCATCATTCATCGATTTGACATCAGTTTGAGACAATATTATTACTAACTGTTATTTGTTAGCAAACGAGCAATAATGAAACAAAATTACAGACTTCAATCGCATTTATGACCAAAATCAAAGTAGAGTGGTTTTAACACTTATAAATGTAATGATAGTTGACCTCAAAGTGAGATCACGGCTAGATTGTCTGTTAGAAGTTTAAATTGGATGTAACTAAATTACGAGATGGATGCGATATGAATGAGAAATACAGCACGTTAAAAAGTAACGTAAGTATGCTAGGCCACCTGCTTGGTAATACCATTAAAACGGCACATGGTGACGAACTGTTAGATAAAGTCGAAACTATTCGTAAACTATCTAAATCAGCACATTCTGGTAGTGAAGAAGATCGTGCAAAGCTTATCGATGAGCTACAGAACTTACCCGATGATCAATTACTTCCAGTTGCTCGCGCCTTTAGCCAATTCCTAAATCTCACGAATATTGCAGAGCAATACCATACTATCTCTCGTCAATGTGAAACCACACTATGCAGCCCTAATGCACTCGATGAGCTATTTAATAAGCTGACCGATAATGACGTCAATCAGCTTGATTCTATTGAAGCGGTTCGTGAACTAAATATTGATTTGGTGCTAACAGCACACCCAACAGAAATCGCCCGACGTACCATGATTCACAAATTGGTACAGATTAATAAATGTTTATCTCAATTAGAACTTAGCGAGCTATCAACCTCTGAACGCGCGCGTATCGAACAGCGCCTGGAACAGCTTATTGCCCAAGCATGGCACTCCGATGTTATTCGTCAGCAACGCCCAACCCCGATTGATGAAGCCAAATGGGGCTATGCCGTTATTGAAAATTCACTATGGCAAGCTGTACCAGAATTTCTTCGCCTATTTGATGAAAAATTACAGCAACATCTTGGCGAAGCCCTACCTCTTGACGCATCACCTGTCACCTTCTCATCTTGGATGGGTGGAGACCGAGATGGTAACCCATTTGTTACCTCGAAAGTGACACGTGAAGTGCTCGCTTTATCACGCTGGAAAGCGGCAGATCTTTACCTCAATGATATTCAAGAGTTAATCAACGAATTATCCATGACTCAGTGTAACGAGACGGTGCGTGAGCTTGCAGGCGAAGAGCATGAACCTTACCGCGCGATTCTAAAGCAACTACGTAATAAGCTGCTTCACACTCGTGACAATCTTGATGCGAAGATTCATGGTCAAAAACCCGCCTCCGATATTATTATTGAAGATATTGCAGAGCTGTGGGATCCACTGTATGCGTGTTACCAATCATTGCATGAGTGTGGCATGGCTATCATTGCTGATGGTCTACTGCTTGACACATTACGTCGCGTTAAATGTTTTGGCGTACACTTAGTCCGTTTAGATATTCGTCAAGAAAGTACTCGTCATTCAGATGTAATTTCAGAGCTTACTCGTTACCTTGGACTGGGTGATTACGACCAATGGAGCGAGCAAGATAAAATTGCTTTCCTTGTTCGTGAACTATCATCAAAACGCCCACTCCTTCCTCGTGATTGGGAGCCATCGGCAGAAGTTAAAGAGGTCATTGAAACCTGTAAAACTATTGCTGAACAATCCCGTGAAGCATTAGGTTCATACGTCATTTCAATGGCGCGAACGGCCTCTGATGTACTTGCTGTTCACTTACTACTGCAAGAAGCGGGCTGTCCATTTAGAATGGATGTCTGTCCATTATTCGAAACCCTTGATGATTTGAATAATGGTGCAGATGTGATTGAGCAACTACTGAATATTGACTGGTATCGTGGCTTTATTCAAAACCACCAAATGGTCATGATCGGCTACTCAGATTCAGCTAAAGATGCGGGTGTAATGTCTGCAGGTTGGGCGCAATATAGCGCAATGGAAAAACTGGTTGATGTTTGCGAACAAGCTGGCGTTGAAATCACCCTATTCCATGGCCGTGGCGGTAGTATTGGTCGTGGTGGTGCACCAGCTCACGCTGCACTGTTATCCCAACCACCACGCAGCTTAAAAGGTGGCTTACGTGTAACCGAACAGGGCGAAATGATCCGCTTTAAGTTAGGTTTACCAGAAGTCGCTATCAATAGTTTAAGCCTTTACGCGAGTGCAACACTGGAAGCTAATCTGCTTCCGCCTCCAGCGCCTAAACAAGAATGGCGTGAACTGATGGATGTGTTGTCTGAAGTCTCTTGTGAAGCTTATCGTAATGTTGTACGTGTTGATCCTGAATTTGTTCCTTACTTCCGTGCTGCGACGCCTGAACTTGAATTAGGTAAACTGCCTCTTGGTTCTCGTCCAGCGAAACGTAACCCACAAGGTGGTGTAGAGAGCTTACGTGCGATCCCATGGATTTTTGCATGGAGTCAAAACCGCCTATTGCTACCCGCATGGCTGGGTGCTGGTGAAGCTATTCAGTATTCAATCAACAACGGCCACACGAAATTGTTAGAAGAGATGTGCCGAGAATGGCCTTTCTTCTCGACACGTCTAGGTATGCTTGAAATGGTTTACACCAAAACCAATATAGGTATTGCTAAATACTATGACGAGCGTCTAACAGATGAATCTCTATGGCCATTAGGTCAAAAGCTTCGTGATCAATTAGGTAAAGATATTAAGGCCGTATTAACGGTTGAAAATAGCGATCACTTAATGGAACAAGACCCTTGGGGCGCAGAATCAATTCGATTACGCAACATTTATGTTGAGCCTCTTAATATGCTACAAGCAGAACTGTTATATCGAACTCGACAACAGGAAGAGTTGCCCCCTGCACTTGAAGAAGCCTTAATGGTTACTATTGCTGGTATTGCAACAGGTATGCGAAATACTGGATAGCAAATTGCAATAATTAATAAGGGTCATTTGATGGCCCTTTTTTTTCCCGTTATTTATCGATATGTTAAGAAAAATCTTTTTTGTCTCAATATTGATACAGCATAAAGTTTCTTAACAGAGCTATGATAGTTATAACTTCGATATGAGCAATGATGTATAAGATTGTTTAAGCCTTTAATGGTGCGAGTGATTTTTCGCTATCGAAGTAAGGTCACAAGATAATAAATTTGCAAGCCCGTACATCAGATATTTCATCTTGATGTATCGATATTAAGCAAATTAATGATATTGTATGCGGTCTCAACCGAACTATAAGATATTAAGATTATAAATAAAAAACGCCATTACGAAGCGTATGTAATCTAGTTCAGTTGTTATTTTTATTTGACGTATTTAACGGATAGAAGAGATGTCACTACCACACGTAATTTTAACCGTGCTGAGCAACAGAGAAGCAACGGGTTATGATATAACTAAAGAGTTTTCTCATAGTATTGGCTATTTTTGGAAAGCGAGTCACCAACAGGTGTATCGTGAACTGAATAAGATGGCGACTAATGATCAAGTAACATGTCGACTTGAGCCTCAAGAGGGTAAACCTGATCGTAAAGTCTATGCCATTACAGATGCCGGTCGCCAAGCACTCTTTAATTGGTTTGAAGAACCTGCACGTAATCCCACAACTCGCGATGAGTTCTCAGCAAAGCTGTTAGTTTGTGGTGTTCACAATTCAGAGCCAATGCAAAAGCAACTTGCTGCATTGATCGATGAATCTCAAACACTGATCGGCCATTACAAAGAGCTAGAAAAAATTCATTTCAGCGATTATAAGTCAATGGACCGCCAACAACGCTTAGATCGATTAACACTTCGTCGTGGTTTACATAACCGCCAAGCTTGGATTGACTGGGCTGAAGAAGTGCTTATTGAGCTAAAAGATATGGACAGTAACGGCAGCCCTGTTGCGCTATAGTTCTTTATCTCTCTCATAAAATAAATAAACCGCAGTTTACTGCGGTTTATTTTTTACGGCACAAACCAATCGCAACGCTGCTTTAAAAAAATAAAAAGCCCGCTAACAATAAGCGGGCTTTAAAATTTTATCAAACCGTTACAGTAAGCAGGCCAGACGATTTATATCTGATAATAATGCACCAGCAGTTACATCACGCCCCGCTCCAGGTCCTCGAATCACTAACGGATTATCACGGTACCAATGGCTTTCAATGGCAAAGATATTATCGCACGGAAGCAAATTAGCTAGCGCGTGCTCTTGGGGTAAGGCTTCAACACCAACATAAGCGTTGCCATGGCGATCTAAACGAGCTACATAACGCAGCACTTTGTCTTCCTCTCGCGCACTTTCTAATCGCTCAGCTAAAATCTCATCGAGCACTTGAGTTTGTTCAAAAAACTGCTCAACAGATAATGCTGCAAGTTCGCTTGGGACTAAGCTTTCAACTTTAACCTGTTCAGGCTCAATCTCTAGGCCTGATTCACGGGCTAATATCACGAGCTTACGCATCACATCACTGCCATCTAAATCATGGCGAGGATCTGGTTCAGTGAGTCCTTGTTGCCACGCTTGTTCTACTAACTCAGAAAATGGCACGCTGCCATCATACTGTTGGAACAACCAAGACAAGGTGCCTGAGAAAATACCAGAAACAGCGATGATCTGATCGCCACTCTCTCGTAAATCACGGACAGTATGATTCACCGGAAGCCCAGCACCAACCGTCGCGTTATACAACCAATGACGGCTACTTTTCGCAAACGCATCAATCACCGCATGATAATCTTTACTGCTCGCGGAACCCGCCACTTTATTGGCTGAAATTAAGTGCAAACCGTGTTCTGCTATTTCTGCATAACGCTTTGACAGCTCGGAACTTGCAGTGACATCAAGCACAATCACATCGTCATAATCAGCACTCGCAAGATGAGAGAAAAGCGCACCCTCTTGATACTCTATGGCTTCTTGTTCAAATTGTGTCAGTGCTAGCGAAGGATCGATACCTGTAAAGTTCATCCAACAACGACGACTATCGAGTACCCCTATTAAAGTAAAACTTAAACCATGACGTTTTTCTAACGCTGATTTCTCTCGGTCGAATAATTCAAGCCAACGGGTGCCAATATTGCCTTTACCACAAAGTACTAGCCCTACTCGTTTTTGAGCTTGAAAGAGCGCTTGGTGAATATCACTAACCAAGCTTTCAGTTTCGACATGGCGCAATACAGCAACCAAACTTAATCCCGAATCCGCTTCTGTCATAAACTCAACCGGTAAGCCTTTTAACTGCTGATAAAAGCCATGACAGTGGATAGGGTTATTGATCACCCCAGCGCCCACAGCAGCAACCATTGAGAAGCCTTCTCGCAACCGTAATTCGGCAGGTGTTCCGCTATCTTGCAGTAAATTTAATACGTCATTCACTACCTCTCGAGTATAAGCCAGCATAATACGGCCTTTACTCTGCTCTAGGCTTTGCGCTAAAGGTGCTAATTGATGGCGCGACAATAAACGCTCAACGTCTTCACGTACATGTTGAACATCCATACCTCGTGGTACATCAACTTCAATCAAACACACATCATCAAGCGAAGAGACAATTTTTGCCCCTCGACCCGATGCCAGAACACGCTCTACTCGCGTAGAGCCTGATTCAGGTTGATGACTACAACGCAATGTTAAATCTATCGCACTTTGTGCCACCGGTTGTAACGTACGGCTATGCAAAACAGGGGCAGCAAGGCGAGCAAGCTCATTAGCTTCATCTAATCGTAATAACGGTAATAGGCAGGCATCGCTAACTTTACGTGGATCAGCACTATAGACTCCAGCCACATCACTCCAAATCGTGACTCGAGAAACATCTGCTAATGCACCAATGATTGTCGCAGAATAATCTGAACCATTACGACCAAGTAAGACAGTTTCCCCTTGCTCATTTTGAGCCATGAAACCTGTGATCACTAAACGGTGATGGCTATGTTGTGCAAACTGCTGTTGTAATAATGGCTTCGACGATCGGCTATCGACTTCTGGCTGTGCGGCGTGTTCGGCGCGTAAAAATAACCGAGAATCCAAATCTGTGGCAGGTAAGTCACGCTGGCACAGTAATGCCGCTAATAGTCGCGCAGACCATACTTCACCATACCCTTGAATGGTGCCTCGAAGTGCAGGGCTAATAGGGCTTTCACCATAGCGAGCAATGGTTGATAAATCATCATGTAGTAATTCAATCAAACGTTCTGCTGTCGGCGAATAAAGCAAAGACTCAATTAATTGTTGCTGATAACTGCGGACAGATAACAAGGTTTCATGGGCTTGACGACCATCTTTTTCTAATTGCGCTAACCATAATATAAGTTGGTTTGTTGTCTTTCCCGCGGCTGACACAACAATTAAATCTTCATTGTTTGAATACTCCGCCAGAATATCCGCTACTCGGCGATAGCACTCAGGATCAGCTAAGCTACTACCGCCAAATTTATGTAATTGGCGTAATGCTTTTGTCATTAGTGAGCCTCCGCCGCGAGTTTAAAGGCTTGATCAAGATCTTCTATTAAATCACTAGGGTCTTCAAGACCAACCGAAAGACGTAATAATGAGGTGGTGATCCCCGCTTCTGCCTGTGCTTCATCAGACATTGCACGGTGAGTCATACTTGATGGATGCGCAATTAAGCTCTCAGTACCACCTAATGATTCTGCCAGTGAAAACAGCTTTAACTCTTTCACAAACACTTCTAGTTGGGTTTGATCACCCGCAAACTCAAAACTCATCATAGAGCCAAAACCTTTTTGCTGACGTTTGGCAATCTCATGACCAGGATGGGATGCAAGGCTTGGATGATAAATAGTACCCACCATCGCTTGTTGCTGAAGGTAACTTAATACCGCGGTACCATTCTCTTCATGCATTCTCATACGCGGTGATAATGTACGTAGACCTCGCAGAGTTAGGTAAGCATCAAATGGTGCGCCAGTCGCACCAATACAGTTCGCCCACCAAGCAATATTTTCTGCCATTTCGGCATCTTTTGAAATCAGTACCCCACCAACCACATCCGAGTGACCATTGAGGTACTTGGTTGTTGAGTGAACAACAAAGTCGGCACCTAATTCAATTGGTTGTTGTAATAGTGGCGATAAGAAAGTGTTATCTACAGCAACAAGACAACCCACGGCTTTTGCTTGCTGACACAGCGCCGCAATATCAATCACACGCACTAATGGGTTAGACGGCGTTTCAACCCAGATTAGTTTAGGTTTTTTCGCTAAAGCCGCTGTAAGTGCTTCTTGATCCGATTGGTCAACGAACTCAACCTTAAAGTCACCTTTATTGGCACGAGTATTAAATAATCGATAGGTACCGCCATAACAATCATGCGGCGCAACAATCAAATCATCAGGACCTAATAATGCAGTAACCAATAAATTCATCGCAGCTGTACCACAACTGGTTACCACACCACCCGCACCGCCTTCCATCTCACTAAGCGCGTCAGCTAACGTATTTCTAGTTGGGTTACCTGAACGAGAATAATCATATTGCGGTACTTCGCCAAAAGCTGGAAAGCTATAGGTCGACGTTAAATAAATAGGAGGAACAACAGCATTATATTGAGAGTCAACATCAATACCGGTTCTTACTGCAATTGTCGCCAGTCGCTTATCACTCATACAAACATTCCTTGTCGGGGCAGGATTTAACCCAAGATAATAAATTTATAACAACTTTAACCACTACAAAACAAGACGTCAACACATCTGGACGTCTATATGTCTTTGCTTATGGCAGTAAATCCCGCTAAAATTCAGCCATAACAAAATAATGGTAACAACCTTACTGTAATTTTTCTGTTCAATACGGGACAAAACCGCGATGTTCACGTAATATCGCCGCCCTACAATCCCCGTTGCTAACAGAAAATGTTGATTCCTGTTACCACCATTATTAACCCAATATCGCTGAGAAGGTAAAACATGGCAAAGTGGAATGGCGAATATATTAGCCCTTACGCGGAACACGGTAAGAAAAACGAACAAGTAAAAAAAATTACTGTTTCGATTCCATTAAAGGTGCTTAAGATTCTGACTGATGAACGTACTCGTCGTCAGGTGAATAACCTTCGCCACGCAACAAATAGTGAATTACTTTGTGAAGCCTTTCTGCATGCCTACACAGGTCAACCGCTTCCCACTGATGATGACATTCGTAAAGATCGCCCAGACGATCTACCTGCAGAAGCAAAAGCATTAATGGACGCAATGGGCATTAGCTACGAAGACATTAATGAATAATTATTGCAGTACTATGTCTACAAAAAAACCAGCCTAACAGCTGGTTTTTATTTTTTTGTCATCAATAGAATAGCGCGATTACACTTCCATATATCCCATTGGCATCTCAATACGCGCGACACCTGAATCAATGGCTGCTTGTGCAACTGCTTTTGCGACACGCGGTAATAAACGTGGATCCATCGGTTTTGGAATAATATATTCTCGGCCAAATTCAAGCTGTGATACACCCGCAGCCTCAAGCACACTTTGTGGTACTGGCTCTTTCGCTAACTCTCTAATTGCATGAACGGCTGCTAATTTCATTTCATCATTAATTTGACTTGCACGCACATCCAATGCACCGCGGAAAATAAACGGGAAACACAGAACGTTATTTACTTGGTTAGGATAATCAGATCGTCCCGTTCCCATAATTAAATCATCTCTAACTTGATGAGCTAATTCAGGCTTTATTTCAGGATCAGGGTTAGAGCAAGCAAATACAATAGGGTTTTCAGCCATTAGTGCTAGCGCTTCAGGTGGTAATAAATCAGGGCCTGATACACCAACGAAAATATCGGCTCCCGCAATCACATCTTCTAATGTGCGCTTATCGGTATTGTTAGCAAATAGCTGCTTATATTCATTTATATCATCACGGCGAGTATGAATAACGCCTTTACGATCGAGCATGTAAATTTTTTCACGTTGCGCGCCACATTTGATCAAGAGCTCCATACACGCAACAGCAGCAGCCCCCGCACCTAAACACACAATCACCGCTTCACTAATATCTTTGCCTTGTAACTCTATGGCATTGAGCATACCAGCAGCGGTAACAATCGCCGTACCATGCTGATCATCGTGAAACACCGGAACATTACAACGCTCAATTAAGCGCTGTTCGATCTCAAAACAATCTGGCGCTTTAATATCTTCTAAATTAATACCACCAAAAGTATCGGCAATATTTGCGACAGTATCAACGAACTCATCAATAGTGCGATGTTTGACTTCAATATCAATCGAATCAATACCTGCAAAGCGCTTAAAAAGTAATGATTTCCCTTCCATAACAGGCTTAGAAGCTAACGGGCCTAAATTACCAAGACCTAAAATAGCGGTGCCATTGGTGATCACCGCAACTATATTCCCTTTTGCGGTATATTTGTAAACGTTATCAGGATCTTGAGCGATTTCCCTTACGGGCTCAGCAACACCTGGGCTATACGCTAAAGCAAGATCTTCAACCGTATTTGCTGGCTTTGTCAGTGCAACGGCTATTTTTCCAGGAGTAGGAAGGGAATGGTAATCTAGAGCTTGTTGACGAAAATCTTCGGTCATAGTGATATTTGAGCCTCAACGCTGACATTTATAATGGCAAATTACATCTATGTGTAATTCGTATTTGTTATTAAATCATATGCCATTAAGTATTAATTTCCCAGCTGATAGCTAACAGTTATTCTTCACATATTTTATTGAGACATAAAAAAAAGGATGCTTTCGCATCCCTTTTTTCTAAATTCATCTGGCAAGTAATTACTTGCTAGTAAGCGCACCGAAACGCTTGTTGAATTTGTCAACACGGCCGCCAGAGCTAACTTGACGTTGTTTACCAGTGTAGAATGGGTGGCACTTGTCGCATACATCAAGGTTGATGTCTTTACCCATAGTAGAGTTAAATACGAAAGTGTTGCCACAAGAACAACGTGCGTTTACTGCTTTGTACTCAGGATGAATACCTTGTTTCATGGGATAACCTCAAAATAAAGGCCGTGTCGCTCTCCCGATCCAAAGCCGGGCACCACACGTCGTTAAAAAATAGCTTGCCACATTATGTGACAAATCAGGCGGAGTATAGTAATCAATCATCCGGCGGAGATCAATACAGATGCCGATTTTTCACGCGTAATTTCTTTGTACCACACCGCGTTCTTCACCTATCAGACTTAACAGCACTTATCGAGTTTCACTTGGTCTGGTATTATTCAACACAAGCTCAATGACTGCAGTAAATTATGATCCCGAATATCGCTCGAGTCGCTCTCCCTATTCCCTTAGATAAAACCTTTGATTATTTAATCAAACCCAACGACCTACCTATTGTCGGCGGGCGTGTTCAGGTTCCTTTCGGGCGTCAACGATTAATCGGTATCGTTACCGCACTGACAGATAGCTCTGAGTTTCCAATCGAACAACTAAAAGCGATTCAAAAAGTCATTGATAAAGCACCACTGTGGATGCCGCCATTATTTGATTTGCTCAAATGGGCTAGTCAATATTATCAATATCCTCTCGGCGATACACTGGCTAATGCAATGCCGGCTTTATTGCGAAAAGGACGTGAAGCCTCACAAACCACCCTGAAATTTTGGGCATTAACTGAAGCGGGAAAATCACAACCGCTAAATGGCCTAACCCGCGCGCCCAAACAAGCCCAAATACTGCGTCTACTACAAAACGGAGCTGTCAGTCATGATGCACTATTGAGCGAAGAAGTGAGCTCTACGACCTTAAAAACGTTAGCGAATAAAGGCTGGATCATTGAACAACAGCAACAACCCAAAAGCCAAAACTGGCAGAAACAGTTTTCTGTTACTGAAGAAAAACCACGTTTAAATGAAGAACAAGCGTTAGCAATTGCGACCGTGAATAGTAACCCTGAGTTTGGCTGTTATCTTTTAGAAGGGGTAACAGGCTCAGGCAAAACAGAGGTATATCTTAATCTGCTAGAGCCAGTGCTTGCCGCAGGTAAACAAGCACTCATCTTAGTCCCTGAGATTGGCTTAACCCCTCAAACGATTAACCGCTTTCGCCGTCGTTTTAATGTGCCTTTAGAAACGGTTCACTCAGGGCTAAACGACAGCGAGCGTATGGCGGCATGGCTTGCAGGTCGAGATAATCAAGCAGGGATTATCATTGGGACGCGTTCTGCATTATTCACCCCCTTTGCAAACCTTGGCATCATCATTGTCGATGAAGAACATGACGCGTCTTATAAACAACAAGATAGCTTACGTTATCATGCTCGCGATCTTGCCGTTATGCGCGCCAATAAAGAAAACATCCCGATTATTTTAGGCTCTGCGACACCAGCATTAGAAACCTTACATAATGCGAAAACAGGTAAGTATCATCATTTAACCTTAACTAAACGTGCGGGTAACGCCCAATTGGCGCGTCATGGCGTGATTGATGTTAAAGGTCTATATCTTGATTCTGGATTATCTGCACCACTTATCGCTGAAATGCGTAAACACTTAAATGCGGGTAATCAGGTGATGTTATTTCTTAATCGTCGTGGTTTTTCACCTGCGATGATGTGCCATGAATGTGGTTGGATCGCCGAATGTCATCGTTGTGATGCTTATTACACCTTACACCAGCAATCTGGAGAACTGCGTTGTCACCATTGTGCAACTCAGCGTCCTATCATGCCGCAATGTGAGCAATGTGGTTCGACGCAATTATTGCCCGTCGGTGTCGGTACAGAGCAATTAGAAAATCAACTCGCCACCCTATTTCCTGAATTTAAGACGGTGCGCATTGATCGCGATAGCACGCGTCGTAAAGGGGCTTTAGAAAACTATCTCGAAGCAATTAAAAATAATGAGTATCAGATTTTAATTGGTACTCAAATGCTAGCAAAAGGCCACCATTTCCCGAATGTCACTTTAGTCGCATTAATTGATGTTGATAGCGCACTGTTTAGTAACGACTTCCGCGCATCCGAGCGTTTAGCACAATTGTTTATTCAAGTTGCAGGACGTGCAGGACGGGCGAGTAAACCGGGCGAAGTGTTATTGCAAACTCACCACCCAGAGCATCAACTATTACAATCATTGCTTCATAAAGGCTATGGCGTTTTCTCACAAACCGCCTTAATTGAACGCCAGCAAGCTATGTTACCGCCCTATACTCACCTTGTCTTAATACGGGCGGAAGCGAATGACAGTGATACTGTTTGCCAACTATTACAGCAAATCCGTGGCATTTTTGAATCCAGCCCCGTTTATGATCAAGATTGCTGTGTATTAGGGCCAAACCCCGCTCCTCTTGCCCGTCGTGCTGGACGTTATCGTTGGCAATTAATTTTACAAACCCCTAATCGCAAAACCTTGCAACAGATACTCAGTATTGCCAAGCCTGCAATTCAATTACTGCCGTTAGCAAAAAAAGTACGTTGGTCGATTGATGTAGAGCCACAAGATTTAACTTAAGACCAACAATGCGACAAAACTCACATAGTGAATGTAATTTATGCTATTTGAGGCATGTTTAATCCCGTGTATACGCTCTACAATATCAATAGTATTGACTAATATCAGTCATTTACTGCTTCGCTGGTTTCCGTCTCAGTCCTTTTGACTTCGAGCCACCAGCCGCATAATAAGAGAGATTTAGATAAAAGAGGAAAGCAATATGGCGACAATGAAGGATGTTGCCCAGCTAGCCGGAGTTTCGACTGCAACGGTTTCCCGTGCGCTAATGAACCCGGAAAAAGTATCGGCTTCAACTCGTAAAAAAGTTGAGCAGGCTGTCATGGAAGCTGGCTACTCACCTAACTCACTTGCCCGTAATTTACGTCGCAATGAGTCAAAAACGATCGTAACTATCGTCCCTGATATTTGTGATCCTTACTTCACAGAGATTATTCGTGGTATCGAAGAAGCTGCAATGGAGTACGGTTACCTTGTATTGCTGGGCGACAGTGGTCAACAGAAAAAGCGTGAAAACTCATTTGTTAATTTAGTCTTTACTAAACAAGCTGATGGTATGTTATTACTGGGTACAGACTTACCTTTTGATGTCAGTAAACCAGAACAGAAGAACCTACCCCCCTTAGTGATGGCTTGTGAGTACGCACCCGAGTTAGAGTTGCCGACCATCCATATTGATAATCTCACCGCGGCATTTGAAGCAGTTAATTATCTAACACAAATGGGTCATAAGCGTATTGCGCAAATTACCGGCCCCGACCAAGCACCATTATCTCAATTCCGAAATCAGGGCTATCAACAAGCACTGCGTCGTGGTGGGATTACATTAAACCCAGCCTATACGGTGAAGGGTGATTTTAGCTTTGCTGCTGGCGCACGCGCAGTTACCGCATTGTTGTCGTTACCTGAGCCACCAACCGCACTGTTCTGTCATTCTGATGTGATGGCGATTGGCGCAATGCAGCAGGCAAAACGTCTTGGTCTTCGTGTTCCTCAAGATATTTCGATTGTTGGCTTTGATGATATTCAATTTGCTGAATATTGTGATCCACCATTAACCACCGTTTCTCAACCACGCTATGAGATTGGTCGTCAAGCAATGTTGATGTTACTTGAACTACTTAAAGGCAAGGAAGTACAAGCAGGATCTCGCTTACTTGATGCGAAACTGGTGATCCGTGAAAGTGCAGCCCCACCATCTCGATAGTCATAAAAAGACTGTGAGCTTATGAAATAATCATAAGTTCACAGTTTTTACATACTATTGACCTTAACCCACACATTAATAGTGATAAAAACTAGTCAGTATCATTCCAACTTTGTAACATAGAACTCTTTCCTTCTCTCAACATATTTGTCTATCATCGTGGCTACTAAAGATTATGTAAAACGCGGACGCTCGCCGAAACCGGCAAATAAAAAAAGCAGTCCGAGTCGAAAAAAAGCCCCCGCCTCTAGTGGATTTCCAATCAAGTGGGCGGTCACCGCTATTGTTTTAGTATTTGGACTTATTACTGGTTTATTCTTCTTATCTGGTACTGATGTTCCTGAAAAACCAGCACATAAAGATGAACCTTTAATTAGTGTAAAACCTCAACCCACTAATGAGGTAAAAAAAACCGCTAATAAAGAAGTTCTACCGCCAAAACCTGAAGAAAAATGGCGTTACATTCAAGAATTAGAAAATAAAAAAGTCATCGTGCCAGACGACTTGAAAAACCAACGTATGCAGCCAGTGGAAACAGAAACTGCAGCTAAAAAAACAGACACACCTAAACCGAAAGAGAACGCTCAAACAGCTAAGCCTGTGGTTACTGTAGACATAAAACCAAGTCCAGCCAAAAATCAGTCCGAGGCGACATCAAGTGTGCGCTTTGTATTGCAGTGTGGTGCTTACCGTAATAAATCACAAGCCGATGAACGTAAAGCAAAAATTGCATTCCAAGGCATGAATAGCCAACTTAAAATTAGCAGTGATGCAAAAGGAACCTGGTACCGTGTCGTATTAGGCCCTTACTCACAAAAAAGCAGTGCTGAAAAAGATAAAGCTAAACTACAAAATGGCGGTGTTTCACCGTGTGGTATTTGGCATTGGCAATAACTCTCCAAGGTTAGCCAAATAATCAGAAGGACGTACCTATGTACGTCCTTTTTTTATGTTAGATAAACGTAATAATAGCGACCAATTGACAGTTCATACTTGAAAAGCCTTTCTTTCATCCCCAGATCTTTTCACATTAACGTTACCGGCTATGCCGGAGCAGAACCAGAGAGGTTAACCCCGTGACAACTATTGTATCTGTACGTCGAAACGGTAAAGTCGTCATTGCTGGTGACGGCCAAGTATCACTTGGTAACACAGTAATGAAAGGCAACGCACGTAAAGTTCGCCGTCTATATAACAATAAAGTACTGGCAGGTTTTGCTGGCGGTACCGCTGATGCATTCACTCTATTTGAACGTTTTGAGCGTAAGCTTGAGATGCACCAAGGCCACCTTCTAAAATCGGCCGTAGAACTTGCCAAAGATTGGCGTACTGATCGCGCTCTGCGTAAGCTTGAAGCCTTGTTGGCCGTTGCCGATGAAACTGGCTCACTCATCATCACTGGTAATGGTGACGTTGTGCAACCAGAGCACGACTTAATTGCGATTGGCTCTGGCGGTAATTTCGCCCAAGCCGCAGCCACAGCATTGCTAGAAAATACCGATTTAGGTGCGCGAGAAATTGCAGAGAAAGCCCTGAATATTGCTGGTGATATTTGTGTGTTCACTAACCACAATCACACCATTGAAGAATTAGAAACTAAGTAAGGAAGTTGTAATGTCTGAAATGACTCCTCGCGAAATCGTTCATGAACTTAATCGCCATATTATCGGTCAAGACAAAGCGAAACGAGCAGTTGCGATTGCACTACGTAACCGCTGGCGTCGTATGCAACTTCCTGAAGAGTTGCGTGTTGAAGTAACGCCAAAAAATATTTTAATGATCGGCCCAACTGGGGTGGGTAAAACCGAGATTGCACGCCGCTTAGCGAAACTAGCTAACGCGCCTTTCATTAAAGTAGAAGCAACAAAATTCACCGAGGTGGGTTATGTTGGTAAAGAAGTCGAAACAATCATTCGCGATCTAACTGATGTAGCAGTAAAAATGACACATCAACAGGCGACTGAGAAAGTCCGTTTCCGTGCTGAAGAATTAGCAGAAGAGCGTATTTTAGATGCCCTTCTACCACCAGCGCGTGATGCTTGGGGTCAAAATGAAGAAGCCCCTGCAGAGTCGTCGACTCGTCAATCTTTCCGTAAAAAATTACGTGAAGGCAAGCTTGACGATAAAGAAATTGAAATGGACATTGCAGCACCTCAGATGGGTGTAGAGATCATGGCGCCTCCTGGTATGGAAGAAATGACCAACCAGCTACAGGGCATGTTCCAAAATCTTGCTGGCAATACCACTAAAAAGCGCAAGATGAAAATCAAAGACGCGCTAAAAGCTGCAACCGAAGAAGAAGCGGCGAAGTTAGTCAACCAAGAAGAGCTTAAAGAACAAGCCATTCATTCGGTTGAAAACAATGGTATCGTGTTCATCGATGAAATCGATAAAATTTGTAAGCGTGGCGAGTCTTCCGGTCCTGATGTTTCTCGTGAAGGTGTGCAGCGTGACTTACTCCCATTAGTCGAAGGCAGCACAGTATCAACCAAACACGGTATGGTTAAAACAGACCACATCCTGTTTGTTGCATCAGGTGCTTTCCAAGTGGCTAAGCCATCAGATTTGATCCCTGAATTGCAAGGTCGTTTACCTATTCGTGTTGAGCTTGAAGCGCTGACAAGTCACGACTTTAAACGAATTCTGACGGAGCCAAATGCATCGCTAACAGAGCAATACAAAGCATTAATGGCAACAGAATCAGTTGAAATCGAATTCACGGCTGACGGTATCGACAGCCTAGCGGATGCGGCATGGCAAGTGAATGAGCGTACTGAGAATATCGGTGCTCGTCGTCTGCATACCGTTATGGAGCGTCTAATGGAAGAAATTTCCTATGATGCAAGCGAAAAGTCTGGTGAGAAATTCACGATTGATGCCGCATATGTTAGCGAGCGTCTTGGTGAATTCGTACAAGATGAAGATTTAAGCCGCTTTATCCTGTAATAACATTGCCTTTCAGAAATAACGGTGCCTTGCGCACCGTTTTTTTCATTTTAGCAACTATTAATGGGATAAATTTGCGCCAATCCAAATTTTCGCCATAATAGCTATTCCCTCATTATTTAAGTACCTAGATTATGAAATCATCTTCATCACTTGCTATTTGGTTAGATGCAGCAAGACCGAAAACCTTGCCACTAGCCATCGCATCAATTGTATGCGGTAGTGCAGTGGCAGGATGGCATGGAAGTTTTTCTGCTTTAATTGCAGCGCTCGCTTTATTAACCGCCCTTTTGCTGCAAATTCTTTCTAACCTTGCTAATGATTACGGTGACGCTGTCAAAGGCACCGATAATGATGATCGTTTAGGACCTCAACGTGCGATTCAATCAGGATTAGTAACCCCGAAAGCCATGCGTACTGCCATGTTTATCAACATTATTCTGACAGCAATCAGTGGCTTATCATTGATATTTTTTGCCTGTCATAATCCCCATGACATCATTGGCTTTATACTACTCGGCGCGCTAGCTATTGTTGCATCTATTGCCTATACCGTGGGTAATAAGCCCTACGGTTACCGTGGCTTAGGTGATTTATCAGTATTAATCTTTTTTGGCTGGTTGGGTGTTGCAGGCACTTACTACCTACAAGCTGGCAACATTGATTCAGTGATAATGTTACCGGCAACGGCCTGTGGTTTGCTCGCAGTGGGCGTTCTTAATATTAATAACCTACGTGATATTGATAACGACCGAGCTTATGGTAAGCAAACTTTGGTCGTACGAATGGGACCTGAATGGGGTCGTAAATACCACCTCTTCTTATTAGCAGCCAGTGTTGTATGTTTAACGCTTTTTTCTCTATTTGAAACAAAATCGCTATTCGGATGGCTATTTTTATTGAGTGTGCCACTACTATTTAAACATGGTCGTGCTGTTTATCATTCTAAAAATGGTGAAGAACTCCGCCCAATGATGGCAACCATGGTCAAATGTGCTTTACTGACGAATTTATTGTTTGCTCTTGGGATCATCTTGTCATAATTGCGAATTGCAATGACAGATCAACTGGTTATAATTTCAACAAGGCTTACGATGAGTATCTCCTCGTTATAAGCCTTATTGATTTCCTTTCTTTTCTTTCGCTAAATAAGAAGTCCACTTATGGAATACAATACCTCTGAACTGTGTGATATCTATCTCGAACACGTTGATGTTGTTGAGCCTATGTTCAGCTCTTACGGTGGACGCAGCTCTTTTGGCGGTCAAATAACCACCATAAAATGTTTTGAAGATAACGGTGTTATTCGCCAAGTCTTAGAACAATCAGGCGTAGGGCGAGTGTTATTAATTGACGGTGGTGGTTCACTACGACGTGCATTAATTGATATCGATTTAGCTCATTTAGCGCAAGAAAATCAATGGGAAGGGCTGATTATTTATGGCTGTGTTCGCCATGTTGATGAGCTTGATGAGTTAGATTTGGGTATCCAAGCCTTAGCCTCTATCCCTGTTGGTGCAGATCAGCGTGATATTGGTGAAGTGGATGTTGCTGTGAACTTTGGTGGCGTGACCTTCTTACCAGAAGATCATATCTATGCTGATAATACAGGGGTTATTTTATCGCCTGAGCCTCTTGATATCGATTAGACATACTGCGAGCAATCAATAAAATTACGGCCCGGTATGCTGTCGTTCCTGAAAACAACATACCAAGCCGAAAACCGAAACAGATAAACTGAAATCAGTATTATTCTACGTGTTCCATTTTGCCTAGTAGGTTGCGTACGCGCTCCTGCCATGCATTATGATCTTGACGTAGTTTTTCATTTTCTTCATTTAGACTTTCACGACCAGAGCGTAGTTCTTGCGCTTCCATCGAAAGTTGAGAGTTTTGCTCTTTTAATTCATCAATTTCCATTTGTAGAATAGAAATTGTATCAATTGCCATCTGAACTTTGGCTTCTAGTTGTTCTAACATTTCTAGAGACATATTGTTTACCTGATCTTAGCCCGTATGTTGGCTTAGTCATTAAGCCAATCACCTACGCGCGAGTTAAATTCACATTCACCTCTATTCTAACGAGGCAGCGACTATCTGACATCCACAATTCTAATGCTTTTGGGCAAACGGATGAAAATCACACAAGTCTGATATAATTTTTGCAAAGTGGATCAAATATTCGCCCACTGAGACAACCAAATACAGCGCGAAGTTCATTTTTAATCGAATCTCAGCTTTATTTGCTCTCTTCCCTGTCAAAAAAACATCAACGAATAAGCTTAACTGTCACCTAACTTACGCTTTCTTATTTATATCCTAATTTGTACACAGTGTTTAGACCCAATACCACCAATATTGCTTTTTTGTCACGATTCATTCATTGATATTCTGTCACTAAAAATAACGCTAATCATTAGCATGACCACATGCAGGATATAATAGTGGCTTGTCATCAAAACCAGAATTTATACACAGCGATTAATACGGGTTATGAACATTGCAATACTGCCCTTTATTTTGCGCAATCGTTTCACCATCCCTTATGTTAAAATCGACTCAGTTTATTTATCTAATCGATTTTATATATCTGGAGTTATCATGAAACGCGATTTAGCAATGGCATTCTCACGGGTTACAGAAGGGGCGGCACTAGCAGGCCATAAATGGCTTGGTCGTGGCGATAAAAATGCTGCTGATAATGCTGCGGTAGAAGTGATGCGTATTCTACTTAATCAAACTGAAATCAATGGCGAAATCGTAATTGGTGAAGGCGAAATTGATGAAGCGCCAATGCTCTACATCGGTGAAAAGGTGGGTTGCGGTGGCGATGCTGTTGATATTGCAGTCGATCCCATTGAAGGAACACGCATGACAGCGATGGGACAAAATAATGCCCTCGCTGTATTAGCCGCGGGTGAAAAAGGAAGCTTTCTAAAGGCGCCTGATATGTACATGGAAAAACTGGTGGTTGGCCCTGCAGCAAAAGGCGTGATTGATCTTGAGAAGCCACTTGTTGATAACTTGACGGCTATTGCTAATGCTCTGGGTAAATCATTGCAAGATTTAGTGGTGATCACCCTTGCCAAGCCTCGCCACGATGAAACGATTAAGCAAATGCAAGCAATCGGTATTCGTGTCTTTGCCGTGCCTGATGGCGATGTGGCGGCGTCTATTCTAACTTGCATGCCAGATAGTGAAGTCGACGTGATGTACTGTATCGGTGGTGCGCCAGAAGGTGTTGTTTCCGCCGCCGCGATCCGTGCATTAGGCGGTGACATGCAGGCGCGTTTACTTCCTCGTCATGAGGTCAAAGGGGATACCGTAGAAAACCGCGAACTCGGTGAAATTGAAATTCGTCGTTGCCACGAAATGGGTATTAAAACCAACACATTATTGCGTATTGAAGATATGGCAAAAAGCGATAACGTGATTTTTGCAGGAACAGGTATAACCAAAGGTGACTTACTAGAAGGCATTCATCGTCAAGGTAATATAGCGACAACGGAAACCTTATTGATCCGTGGTCAATGCCGTACTATTCGTCGTATTAAGTCGACCCATTACCTTGATCGTAAAGATGACATTGTAAAATCGCACATCATCTAATTACGATATTCACATGTAATAAAGCGTACTTCGGTACGCTTTTTTCCCCACCTCTCACTCCTAAGAAGCAAAATCAACGCAACCCGTTAGAATGGTAAAGAGATTGCTTTATTTAATGAGCTGATCCCATAATACCTAGAGAAATGAATATATAGGTAGCTATGAAAACCATCGAGAAAATCCTCTATCACTTAAAAAATGAAGGTCCTGTCACGGCAAAAGTATTGGCTGAAAAGTTCTCCGTTACTACCATGGGAATTCGTCAACACTTACAAAGCTTAGAAGATGAAGGGCTGGTTGATTTTAACGATGTCAAAGTCAAAGTCGGACGTCCTACCCGTCATTGGCAATTAACAGAGCAAGGACATCGTCGTTTTACTGATCGTCATCATGATTTAGCCGTACACATGTTAGAGTCAGTTGAAGATCTGTTCGGAACATCAGGGCTTGAGCAAGTCATCGCAAAACGCGAACAGCAGACTTACGAACAGTATCAACAAACATTACAAACGTGCGAAACACTCAAAGAAAAGCTCGAACACCTCGCTCAATTACGTACACAAGATGGGTATATGGCAGAGCTTATAACAACGCACGATGGTTATACCTTAGTTGAAAATCACTGCCCTATTTGTCGAGCAGCACAACATTGTCCTGCACTATGTCTCTCGGAACTTACGGTATTTAAACGCCTTCTTGGAGAAAACATCCGTATTGAACGTGAAGAACATATCATTTCAGGTCAAAGGCGCTGCACTTATCGAATAACATCATAGAATTAGGAGGCCATAATGGCTGATTGGATTCCTGCTCAAGTTATTGCAAACCGCCACTGGAATAATAATTTATTCAGTTTGTCATTAGCGGCAAACATCGAGCCTTTTAAAGCAGGGCAATTTACCAAGCTCGGCTTAGAGATTGATGGCCAAATGGTCCAACGCGCCTATTCTTTTGTTAACCCTCCCCAGCAGCCAACCATCGATATTTACGCCACAAGGGTTCAAGACGGGTTATTGTCACCACGACTCCACCAACTAGAAGAAGGCGATACAGTCTTGATCTCTGCACGCGCCAATGGCTTTTTTACTCTTGATGAGGTTCCACAAGGCGATCACCTTTGGCTACTTGCAACAGGGACGGCTATCGGTCCTTACCTGTCTATTTTGCAGCAAGGCGATGTCTGGCATCGGTTTAGAAAAATCATCTTAGTTCATGCGGTTCGTTTTGCCGCAGATTTAAGTTATCAAGCAGAAATCACACAATTAAAGCAGCAATATGGCGATCAACTTATCGTCCAGCCTTTTGTCAGCCGAGAACCGTCTCCTCTTTGCCTGACAGGAAGGATCACTCAAGCCCTTGCAGATGGACAACTAGAGCGCCATGTCGGGCTAACATTACATCCAGAGCAAAGCCAAATTATGTTGTGTGGTAACCCTGAAATGGTAAAAGAGACTAAAAGTGTGCTAGAAGCGCGAGGATTTGCTAAAAATTTACGTCGAAAACCGGGACAGATAACTATGGAGCATTACTGGTAGTTATTAACACCCGCTTAGTTGTATCAAATAGGAGATATATGCATAAAGTTGTCACTTTATCTCCTACTAATCTCACCTCTAAGACGCCATACCCGTTATCTTTTCATATACTAAAGGTAGTTGTACGGATGGAGTTGACGATGGATACGCTACCCAATTTTGATGATATGGCAAAAATGGCAAAAGAAGATCCAGAACAATTCGAACAACTACGTCAACAATTAATAGAAGACGCAATAAACCAAGCACATGACAGCATGCAACCACGCCTAAAAGCACAACAAAGTCATATCGATCTGATTATTAGTCGTGGAAAAAACCCACTTCACACCACCATGTTGTTACGAAATGAGTTACAGCGCCAATTAGTTCGCTTTGCCGAAACCCTCCAACACCCCTATAACCAAGAAAATGCTGAGATCACGCCGATTTCATCTCATCCCAAACAATCCGAAAACACAGAGAAAAACTCTTTCTAACGCAGTTTCCTGCAAGAAATTAACTATATTTTGAAATATTTTGAAATTATGAGTTCACTTTTTACCTTGAAAAAGGTACAACCGAGCTCATTAATGATTTTGGACAGTAAAAATGAACCATTCTTGGTATATTTTTACTACATCAAGTTAAGTTAATTACATCATTTAAATTTGGAGAAAAGCTATGCGCCATCCTGTGGTTATGGGTAACTGGAAGCTAAACG
This sequence comes from Photobacterium sp. GB-56, assembly GCF_003026105.1. Taxonomy (GTDB): domain Bacteria; phylum Pseudomonadota; class Gammaproteobacteria; order Enterobacterales; family Vibrionaceae; genus Photobacterium. The sequence continues at coordinate 70,080 of NZ_PYNW01000010.1, forward strand.
GTAGCAAGGAAATGGTCTCTGGCCTTATCAAAGGTCTTGATGCAGCACTTAACGGTGTTGAAGGTGTTGATGTAGCCATCGCTCCACCAGTAATGTACTTGGATCTAGCTGAGCAGCTACTAAGCAAAGCAAACAGCAAAATCATCCTTGGTTCTCAAAACGTTGATCTACACAACAACGGCGCATTCACAGGCGATATCTCTCCTGCAATGCTTAAAGAATTCGGTGCTAGCCATATCATCATCGGTCACTCTGAGCGTCGTGAATACCACAACGAATCAGATGAGTTTGTTGCTCAAAAATTCGCATTCCTAAAAGAAAATGGCCTAACGCCAGTTCTTTGTATTGGTGAGTCAGAAGCACAAAACGAAGCTGGCGAAACAGTAGCTGTATGTGCGCGTCAACTTGACGCAGTTATCAACACTCAAGGTGTTGAAGCACTGAACGGCGCAATCATCGCTTACGAACCAATCTGGGCTATCGGTACAGGTAAAGCAGCAACTGCTGACGATGCACAACGCATCCACGCTGCTATCCGTGCTCACATCGCTGAGAAAAGTGAAGAAGTCGCTAAGAACGTTGTTATCCAATACGGCGGTTCTGTTAAGCCAGAAAACGCAGCTGCATACTTCGCACAACCAGACATCGACGGTGCTCTAGTTGGTGGCGCAGCACTTGATGCTGAAAGCTTTGCAGCTATTGCTAAAGCAGCAGCTGAAGCGAAAAACTAATCATTCTTGTTGATTAGCCTAAGAGGTCACCTACGGGTGGCCTTTTTGTTTTTATCGCAAAAAACCGTCCTTTACCGATTTCAAGGTAATAAAAAAGGCCGATAATAATCGACCTTTTTTCTCTCTTACTGCTCGATAAATCTCTTAAAATAACTTCTCAGCTAACTCATAAAGATCGTTACGAACAGGGCGACGCATATTTTCAATTGCATCGATGATATCGTGGTGAACAAGTTGCTCACACTGAATACCTACACAACGACCACCTTCTCCTTTTTGAAGAAGATCAACTGCATATGCACCCATACGAGAAGCAAGTACACGGTCAAACGCTGTTGGTTGACCGCCACGCTGAATGTGGCCCAATACTGTTGCACGAGTTTCACGACCTGTTTCAGTTTCAATGAACTTAGCCAGTTCATTCACATCAGTCATTAGCTCTGTGATAGCAATAATTGCGTGCTTTTTACCTTTAGCAATACCTTCACGGATATGCGTTAGTAATTTTTCTTTATCTAGACCAGTTTCAGGTGTGATGATGTACTCACAACCACCAGCAATCGCAGACATTAGGGTTAAGTCACCACAATGACGACCCATCACTTCTACAATAGAGATACGTTGGTGTGAAGATGATGTATCACGTAAACGGTCAATTGCATCGATAACCGTATTCATTGCTGTCATGTAACCGATAGTGTAATCAGTACCTGCAACGTCATTATCGATAGTGCCAGGAAGACCGATACATGGGTAACCCATCTCAGTTAACTTCTTCGCGCCCATGTATGAACCGTCACCACCAATAACTACTAATGCATCAATGCCATGCAGTTTTAGGTTCTCAATCGCTTTTTCACGCACTTCCACTTCTCGGAATTCAGGAAAACGCGCAGAGCCTAGGAATGTACCGCCTTTGTTGATCACATCAGATACACTTTTACGATCTAGCTTTTCGATACAGTTGTTATAAAGACCTTGGTAGCCATCATAAATACCGTACACTTCTAGACCTTCAGTTAACGCTGCTCGAACTACGCCGCGAACCGCTGCATTCATACCAGGTGCGTCACCACCACTGGTCAAAACACCAATCTTCTTAATCATGGTTACCCTCTGACTTTGGGAATTGAAAATCAAATCCGACACGATTATACCGAGGTTCCCCTGCTCGATATCACAGCAACAGCCGTGCTGTGCGTGTAAAAACTGAAACTTTTCTACTTACGTGGGAGTATTACAAGTTTGCAAAAATATTTAGTTGATTCATATCACGCAAGGTCGGGATTCAATCAAGCTTCTTTTTACACGAAAATTAGCCTTATCTCTTTCGTTTTAAGCTGACGTTGCTACATAATCAGCCCGATTTTTCGTGTACTTGATGATCCATATGCCTATGGTGTGTTCAATATCACGCAGTATAGCCGTTTTATGATGACAATTAATAACAAAACCTACGAGAAAATACGATCATCGAGGTGATTTTTTTATGAGGGCTCTAACTCCTGAGTAAAAAATCAAAAAAAAGCCACAACAGAAGTTATGGCTTTCTTTTTTTGTCTTTATTACTCAAACACTCAGTGTGTTTTTTTCTCAAGTTTCATAAATCGCTTTTCGGCATGCTGTTGCTTTAATTCCACATATTTTGCTTTTTGCTCTGGGGTCAAAATATTCAACATTTGATGGCGCTGTTTTAATCGCTCAACACGGTGCTCGGCTTGTTTCTCTGACATACGATCGACCAATTGACGTACCGCTTGCTCATCAAAATTATCTGCCAGTACTAATTTATCGAGTGCTTTGTGATCTGTTTGCATTTCAGTGCGATTAGCCTGTCGCTCCGCTTTCATCGCTTCACGATCTTTCTCTCGTAAGGTTTTCATTTCGGCTTTTTGTGTATCAGTCAACTCTAGCTGTTTAAACAGGCCACGCTCACCATGATGCCCTTTCATACCATGTGAGTTCGGAGCAGCCATTACTGACATCGAACCTAATATCATTGGTACTGCAATCGCCATCATCATTGTTTTTTTGAACATTTTCATGCTTGTATCTCCAACTATTTGGGTGCGGCAACCTGTGCCATTGTGCTTGGTAATCATAATAACGGATCACAAGTAAAGCGTTGTCGAGTAAACGTAAAGCTACGTAAATCAATGATAACGAAACTTGGCGTTCACGCTGACATTAGCGATACTAGGCTCAAGACTTCATCACTCTCTTTATCTTTGCATAGGTTTGACCATGGCGAAAATTTTACTTGTCGATGACGACATTGAGCTCACAGCATTATTAAAAGATATTCTAGAGCTAGAAGGCTTTGATGTGATTGAAGCCAATAATGGCCAGCAAGGATTAGAAAAGGTAGATAGCAGTATCGATCTGATTTTACTTGATGTCATGATGCCAGTAATGAACGGCACTGAAATGCTACGTCGCTTACGAGAGTCCCATTCAACACCTGTGATGATGTTAACCGCTAAAGGTGATGAAATTGATCGTGTGCTTGGTCTTGAACTCGGCGCTGATGATTACCTGCCTAAACCTTTTAGCGACCGAGAGTTGTTAGCGCGTATACGCGCAGTATTGCGCCGTACTCAAGCCACGAATGAAAAAACCACTGAAAAATCAGACCTACTCACCTATCAAGACATTACGATTTATCCCGGACGACAAGAGGTGCTTTGTCAGGAAATTCCAATCGAAATGACGGGCACAGAGCTCGCTTTATTAAGCTATTTTATTCAACGCCCAGGTCAGATTATTGCCAAAGAATCCTTAAGCCTAGATGTACTCGGTAAACGTTTAGCTCGTTTTGATCGCGCCATTGATATGCATGTATCCAATATTCGTAAAAAGTTGCCAGAGCGCTTAGATGGTAAGCCAAGGATTAAAACCTTACGTGGTAAAGGTTACTTATTAGTTGAGGAAGCATAATGAAATTTCCGGGGCTCACTAGCCTTTATGGCCGTATTTTTGCCATTTTCTGGTTTACCCTTTTTGTTGTCGTCGTGACAATCGTTTTGTTATTTCAACTCGATCCTCGAACAGGGCAAGCGATCCCAGAGCCTCACCTTAAACGCCTAGAATATACCGCAGAAAATATTAACCAAAAGCTCAACACCCCACGAAACGAAACCGTTAAAAGATTGCAGCTAGAACAAAAACTCAAACGCTTAACAAAACGTAAAAATAATCATGATATCCAGATTTATTTTACGACTCTTGATGGCGACATTATCTCACCACAAAAACACACTAAAGCATTGCGTAACTTTATTACTATTGCTGATAACCCAAGTGCCCCTAAGCAACGTTTATATGGTCGCTGGATGATGGCTGGCCCCTTTACGATCAATACGCCGAAGGGTGATATTTATATGTATAGCGGTCAAATATGGCGTGGCCCTTCCCCGTTTATCATTCAAATTTTGGATAAGCCATTTAAGCTCCTACTCGTGACAATGCTTGTCAGCACCCCCTTTTTGCTCTGGCTCGCTTGGGCAGTCACACGCCCAGCAAGACGTTTACAACAAGCCGCAGAGCGTGTCGCACAAGGTGAGTTTACCGCCGATCCAAATTTAGAAACCGGACCACGAGAGTTTAAACAAGCTGGCGCAAGCTTTAACCAAATGGTAGGGGCATTAAATACCATGATCAGTGGACAGCAACGTTTACTGTCAGATATTTCGCATGAGTTACGCTCACCACTCACTCGTTTACGGATGGCTACCGCATTAGCTCAACGCAAACAAGGGGAAAGCCGTGAGCTAACCCGCGTTGATACTGAGGCTGAACGATTAGAAACCATGATTGGCGAATTACTTGAATTATCTAGAATGCAAGTCAATAGTCATCAACAAAATGAAAGGCTTGATAGCCAAACACTATGGTATGAGATGCTTGAAGATGCTCGCTTTGAAGCTGAACAATGCCATAAAACTTTACGTTATAACGCGCTGCAAGATTGGCCGATTAATGGCAATCCTAACCTATTGATCAGCGCACTAGAGAACGTAATACGTAACGCGATTAAATACGGCAATGACGTCATTGAAATACAGTTTACGGTTCAACAGCACCTGCTCACCATCACGATTGATGACAATGGTGACGGTGTGCCTGAGGCGGAATTAGATGATATCTTCCGGCCCTTTTACCGCGTCTCCACCGCACGAGATCGTGACAGCGGAGGCACTGGGCTTGGTTTAGCTATTACAGAAAGTGCGATTCGACAACATAGAGGAACAATTAAAGCGAATAATAGCTCCCTTGGCGGATTGAATATTACTATTACTCTGCCTCTGGCCTGTTAACACCATTAAAGAGATACTCTTGATAAACCAGCGACACTTTTGAGCCGAAAACGTTGCATGTCATTAAAGTAACGAGGCTTTCATACTCTATCTCCATTGGCATGACCATATTGATCATTGATTGACTTAAAATCGTCCAGATCAATATACAAAGCTAAAAACAGACACACTCTTAGTGGAAATAATCTTTATGCTCAGGCCATTTGCTTGTTTATACTGAGCTTGTCACAATGTGTTATCTTTAGCTGCTAATAAAGCGATAAATTATGTTTGATATTGCGTTATATGAACCTGAAATTGCCCCCAATACGGGTAACATTATTCGCCTCAGTGCGAACTGTGGTGCTAACTTGCATCTGATTGAACCATTAGGATTTGATTTAGACGAGAAAAAAGTACGCCGTGCTGGTTTGGATTATCATGATTTAGCGCATGTCCATCGTCATAAAGATTTTGCTGCTTTCATGCAAGCAATGGAAGGACGTCGTATTTTTGCCTGCACCACCAAAACCACTAATTTCCATACTAATGCGAAATTTAAGCAAGGTGATGTGTTACTTTTTGGCCCAGAAACTCGTGGCCTACCGGCTGAATTTATTGCCAGCCAGCCCCTTGAGCAACGCTTACGTATTCCAATGCAACCCGATAGCCGCAGCTTAAACCTTTCCAATGCAGTTGCGATTATTGCGTTTGAAGCATGGCGACAAATGGATTTTAACGGCGCGGTATAAAACAGAAAAAGGCGATCAATGATCGCCTTTTTTTCACATTCAATATGTCTTTTATTGAACATAACGATGGCTAAATACCATCACCTTCAATAAACGTTTGCGAGTTACCATTAAATTGCTGATCCATATCCATCGATGGTTTATCAGAATTTGGTCGCCCAACCACTTTGGCAGGAATACCAGCGACAGTGGTATGGGGAGGTACAGAATTTAACACTACCGAACAAGAGCCTATTTTCGCCCCTTCACCGACTTCGATATTGCCTAACACTTTAGCGCCAGCACCTATCATCACCCCTTCACGGATCTTCGGGTGACGATCGCCACTCTCTTTCCCCGTACCACCTAATGTGACGTCCTGAAGAATTGAAACATCATTTTCAATGACAGCGGTTTCACCAATCACAATACCGGTCGCGTGATCAAACATGATCCCTTGACCGATTTTTGCCGCAGGATGCACATCGACTTGGCAAGCTACCGAGATTTGGTTTTGTAGATAAACCGCTAAGGCTTTTCGATCTTGTTTCCACAACCAGTTAGCCACACGATATCCTTGAAGAGCGTGACAACCTTTAAGATAAAGTAATGGAATAGAATACATCTCAATAGCAGGATCACGTTCAACAACAGCACAAATATCACGTGCTGCCGATTCAACTATCGAACAATCGCTAGCATACGCTTCTTCGATGACCTCACGAACAGCCATCGCTGGCATCGATGGTGTCGCCAATTTATTGGCAAGTATATAACTCAATGCAGCAGCAAGATCATCATGCTTAATAATCGTGGCATGATAAAAACTCGCAAGCATTGGTTCATGCTCTGACTGCTCTCGTGCTTCCTGCTTGATCGCTGGCCAAAGCTGGTGTTGTTGACATTGCTTCACGTCATCCTCTGCTTACTTATCTATTCTTCTTATAACTATACTTAATTAGTCAGGTATTACTTTAACCTGATTGCAAAAAAAAACAACGCGAGCCAGGGCTCGCGTTGTTGAAACAGAAGATAATAAGGTTGTTACCTTTATATCTTACTGTTATTCATATTTTTTCTCGCGTGCGAGTAATTCTTTAGCAGCCTCACGAGCATCTTTACCTTGATAAAGTACTTGATAAATTTGCTCAGAGATCGGCATCTCAACACCATAACGTTTAGCTAATTGCCAAACCTCTTTGGTATTACGATAACCTTCAACAACTTGACCAATTTCCTGCTGTGCTTGCTCTACACTTTTACCTGCACCTAGTGCTAAACCAAAACGACGGTTACGGGATTGGTTATCGGTACATGTGAGTACTAAGTCACCCAATCCAGCCATCCCCATAAAGGTTTCAGGCTGTGCACCTAATGCCGCGCCAAGACGACACATTTCCGCAAGACCGCGGGTGATCAACGCTGTACGTGCATTGGCACCAAAGCCAATACCGTCAGACATACCTGCACCAATCGCAATCACATTTTTTACCGCGCCGCCTAGTTGCATCCCCGTAAAATCATTATTGCTATAAACTCTAAAGGTTTTATCACAATGAATCTTTTCTTGAAGATCAGCAACAAACTCCGCATCCGGTGATGCAACAGAAATAGCCGTCGGTAAACCCGTAGCCAGTTCTAGGGCAAAGGTAGGGCCTGATAACACTGCAAGTGGAATATCATTACCTAAAGCATCGACTGCGACATCTTTTAACAGGCGTCCAGTTTCTGGTTCTAACCCTTTGGTCGCCCAACAGACACGTGAATCTGAGCGTAAGAAAGGTTTTACTTGTGATAATACTTGACCAAATACATGACTTGGTACAACAACAAGTAAATCGCGGCTACCTTCAACAGCATCTTGTAAGTTTGACGTTACAATTAACGATTCAGGAAAGTGCACACCAGGAAGAAACGCTTCATTGGCACGATCAATTTCCAATTGTGCAATATGTTCTGGGTCATGGCCCCATAAAATAACATTGGCACCATTTCTGGATAACGCAATAGCAAGTGCTGTGCCGTAAGAGCCAGCACCTAATACTGCCATTGAAATCGTATTATTTGCGTTCTTAGTCATAATTGTTACTTTGCTTATTAAGCTTCAGCGTTTGCTTCTGCTTGGTTTTGTAAGTAGTTCATGAACAATGCATCAAAGTTTACTGGTGCTAGGTTCAATTGTGGGAATGTACCCTTAACGACTAAGCTTGAAATTGTTTCACGTGCGTACGGGAATAGGATGTTCGGGCAGAATGCACCTAGGCAATGTGCTAGTTGTGGTGCTTCCATACCTGCAACAGAGAAGATACCACCCTGCTGAACTTCACAAAGGAATGCATTCTCTTCTTCATTCTTAACTGTAACAGTCAGACGAAGTACAACTTCATACACACCTTCAGCTAGTTCGCGACTTTGAGTATCAAGATCCAATTTCACATCTGGGTTCCATTCTTTTTGGAACATATCAGGTGAATTAGGCGCTTCAAAAGAAACGTCTTTTAGGAAGATACGTTGAATTTGAAAGTTTTGTTGTGCTTCTGTATTTGCTGCTTCAGCCATTTCCTGAGTCCTTTTTGATGCTCGCTATTACGAGACTTAATGCGCCAGCACAGTGCTAACCACAGGCTGTATTGAATAAATAGACAGCGGTATGACTACGCGTACCGCACATCAAACAATGCGTTATTTTTTACCTTTGCTTTTTACTAACGGCAGGTTTGCTTCGTTCCAAGCAATCAGACCGTCTTTTAGTACATTAACATTGGTAAAACCCGCTTTACTCAAATCATTTGCGGTTGTTTGAGCGGTTTGACCTGTCTTACATACCACAATGATTGGGGCTGTTTTATGTTTTTCAAGCTCTGTAATGTTTTGTTCTTTAATTTGGCTTGGTAAAGCGTGAAGTGAGCCTGCAATATGACCCTTACGGTATTCGTCACGAGAGCGAATATCAACAAACACTCCTTCTTCACGATTGACTAAAACTGTTGCATCGTTAATACCAATAGTTTTATACGTTGCAGTTTTCTCTTTGACCATAGAACCGATGATAGCCACAACTAAACCGATCCAAACTAGAGATAAAATAGGGTTACTGGTTAAAAATTCAATATATTGTTGCATTTGCTTCGCTCTGTTTCATGGCTAAATGGCAGCCAAGATTAACGGGATTTTTAAAGGTTTTGAGTATACCGTTGTTACCTATCATGTACAGCAACGGGTATTCATTCCGCGCTTTAACTCACTTGTTGCTATTAATAAGTGATGCGCACCACCCAGTATAAAAGCGAATCTCGCACTTACCTATTAATGAAATAGAGAAAAACTGTGATCTAGGGCTTACACTCAAGACAATAAATGCATATATTTTGTCGAATAGGTCACAATACGCTCGACAGTAAGTTTGAACTTCTCCTACTGCTTTCAATACTTTCTGTAGTAAAATCACATTAATGGATATTACAATTACCTTAAAAATGCTTTTATATTAAGCAGTTAAGGCAATTGATATAGATTTTCATTTATTCGAAGAGGGACAGAACATGTCTGCGAAGAAACCACTTGCACTTGTTATTTTAGATGGTTGGGGCTACCGCGAAGACAATGCGGATAACGCCATTGCTAACGCTCAAACACCAGTAATGGATGGGCTGCTTGCTCAAAACCCTAACACACTAATTTCAGCTTCTGGTATTGATGTTGGTCTACCTGACGGTCAAATGGGTAACTCTGAAGTAGGCCATACTAATATCGGTGCAGGCCGTGTGGTATACCAAGATCTTACTCGTATTACTAAAGCGATCAGCGATGGTGAGTTTTTCGAAAATGAAGCACTTGTAACGGCTATCGACAAAGCAGTAAACGCAGGTAAAGCGGTTCATATCTTAGGTCTTCTATCTCCTGGTGGCGTACACAGCCACGAAGATCACATTGCTTCTGCAATTGAAATGGCAGCAAAACGTGGCGCAGAGAAAATCTACCTTCACGCATTCCTAGATGGCCGTGATACGCCACCTCGTAGCGCGAAGAATTCACTGGTTCGTTTTAATGAACTATTTGCCAAGCTAGGCAAAGGACGTACCGCATCACTGATTGGTCGTTACTACGCAATGGATCGCGATAATAACTGGGATCGCGTTGAAAAAGCGTACGATCTTATCACTGCTGCTAAAGCGGAGTTCACAGTCGCTAATGCCGTTGACGGTCTAGCTGCGGCTTACGAGCGTGATGAAAATGATGAATTTGTACAAGCAACTGAAGTACGTGCTGAAGGTCAAGAAGCTGCAATCGTGGCAGATGGCGATAGCGTTATTTTCATGAACTACCGTGCTGACCGTGCGCGTGAAATCACACGTGCATTTGAGCCAGGTTTTACCGATTTTGCGCGTGCACAATTCCCACAATTATCTGACTTTGTAATGCTAACGCAATATGCTGCAGATATTGAACTAACAACAGCATTCAAACCAGCAAGCCTAGACAATACATTAGGCGAATGGCTATCGAAGAAAGGCAAAAAACAGCTACGTATTTCTGAAACAGAAAAATACGCGCACGTAACCTTCTTCTTCAATGGCGGTAAAGAAGATGAGTTTGATGGTGAATCACGTCAACTTGTTGCTTCACCAAAAGTAGCCACTTACGATCTTCAACCTGAAATGAGTGCACCAGAGCTAACTGATAAGCTTGTTGCCGCAATCAAAGGTGGTGAGTTCGATATGATCATCTGTAACTACCCTAACGGTGATATGGTTGGCCATACTGGTGTTTACGACGCTGCAGTGAAAGCGTGTGAAGCACTAGATACTTGCCTAGGTAAAGTCGTTGCAGCGATTAAAGAAATGGACGGTCAGTTACTGATCACTGCCGACCACGGTAATGCCGAGATGATGGTTGACCCATCAACCGGTGGTATCCACACAGCACACACTAATCTACCAGTGCCACTTATCTACGTAGGTAGCAAAGACTTAGAACTTAAGTCAGGTGGTAAGCTGTCAGATCTTGCGCCAACGATGCTTTCACTAACAGATATGGAAATCCCTGCAGAGATGTCTGGTCAGGTGCTATACAATCTGAAATAATTATCTCCATGCGAGATATGATTAGAAAACATCTAAACAAAAAAATCCGCGCCAGTGCATTATGCACTGGCGTTCTTTTATGCATGACATTTGCCGTTCCATGTGCAGCGTCCAGTCAAAACCAGCTCGATGGCGTAAAACAGGAAATCTCACGTCAAAAAAATCAACTGGCAAGCAAGCAAAAGAAATACAACAGCTTGCAACAAGATCTAAAACAACACGAACTGAACATTGCCAAAGCTGCGAATGATATTCATGCGACAAACAATCAATTAGCAACCATTAAACGCGCTATTGATAAGTTAAATACGGAACAAACAGCACTAGAACAAAAACAGAAACAACAGAAAGCCGTTGTTGCTTCACTCTTAAATGCCCAATTTCGCCAAGGCCAAGACAGTGATATCGCCAGTTTATTAAGCGGTGAGGATTCAACACGCCTTGATCGAATGACAACCTATGCTGAGTACATCAGTAAAGCCCGTGTTAATGCCATCGATGCCCTTGATGCCACGCAAACTGAAATTCAAATGAAAGTGCACCAGCTCAACGAGCAAAAAACAGAGCAGCAACAAGCACTCAACACTCTTAAACAGCAAAAACAAACACTCGATCAACAGCAGCAATCACGTCAAAAAACGCTATCTAGCATTAAAAGTCAAATCGATAGCAGCAGTGAAGATTTAGCTGAACTACAAGCCAACGAAAGACAAATGCTCGCTGCCATTGCCAAAGCGAAAGCGGAAGCGGAAAGAAGAGCCCGTGAAGAAGCGGCAAGAATTGCCCGTGAAAAAGCGGCTGCTCAAGCACGCATAAAAGCGGCAAAAGAAGCCAAAGCGCGTGCTGCAGCTGAAGCTGAAGCACGTGAGATTGACAGACAATATGCAAACCAACAGGCACGTGTGCCGATGGACGGCCTTGCTCGCCATAAAGGCAAACTATACTGGCCAGTAAAAGGGACTATTTTGCATAATTACGGCTCGCACCAGCAAGGGCAATTACGCTGGAAAGGCATGGTATTTAGCACGCCAATGGGGAGCCAAGTAAAAGCTATTTATTCTGGTCGCATTATTTTTGCAGACTGGCTACGTGGCTATGGTTTGATGATTGGTATTGATCACGGTAAAGGTGACATGAGTTTCTATGGCTATAACCAAACACTACTGAAGAAAGTCGGTGATACGGTCCAAGCTGGAGAGCCAATAGCCTTAGTCGGTGACAGTGGTGGCCAAACCCAACCCGGACTCTACTTTGAGATCCGCCGTAAAGGCCAGCCAATAGATCCTAAACCTTGGCTTGATTAAGCTCAACTCTAATACTAAAAATAAAAAGGTTGGTGATAGTTATTATCCCAACCTTTTTGAATATCGCTTCTTTCGCAACGGATTTTTAACGCTTTGCTTGCTGTTCCTGTTGCTCGTAATACTGTTTCAATGCTTCTACACGTTCGCAGCCTAACGGTGTTGCCAGCGGCCTTACAATATTAAGTATCTGAATAACACCTTTATAGATAACCGTTGGGGTTATTTTAGCACCAGCGACTTGGGTCGTTTGATAGCTAATCCAACTTGATGCTACCATCAGCAACGTCTCAGCCAAGGTTTTCAAATCTTCATCATCGATATCAACCAATCCACCTTCTTTTAAGCTTTGCATCAATATCGCGATATTACTGCGAAGTTGCGCCTGTGCTTCGAGATATTTAAGCTGTAATTCAGGATCACGACGTAAAATATCAGGCAAATTTGCGTAGAAAAAACGATAGCGCCACATCAGCAAAAATACGGCATCGAGGTAACTCAACAGACTTTCTGTCGTTTCCGCTTCACTACGCGGTTGAAAGCTCACTTGTAAGTCAGTGGCATATAAATCAAAAATACTGTGGATGATCTGTTCTTTATTTCTAAAATGATAATAAAGATTACCCGGACTGATCGCGAGATCGGCGGCGATATGGTTCGTCGTTACGTTTGGCTCTCCACGCTCATTAAATAACGCTAAAGCAGCATGAATAATTCTGTCTCGGGTTTTCATTTGATTGACTTCCTTCGCCCTTCTTCTACATATAATGTATCATAAGTTAACGTTTTTTTTGCTCTGTAGCGCCATAGCTACAAGTTGTTATTTCATCAATGAAGGATTTTCTCCCATGATAATTGTTACTGGCGGCGCCGGCATGATCGGCAGCAACATCGTAAAAGCCCTTAACGAGCAAGGTTGTAACGATATTTTAGTGGTGGATAACCTCAAAGACGGGACTAAATTTGCCAACCTTGTCGATTTAGACATTGCCGATTACATGGACAAAGAAGACTTCATCACCCAGATTATGGCGGGAGATGAGTTCGGAAATATTGAAGCCATTTTCCATGAAGGTGCTTGCTCAGCAACCACTGAGTGGGACGGTAAATACATGATGCTCAATAACTATGAGTACTCAAAAGAGCTTTTACATTACTGTTTAGAGCGCCAAATCCCGTTCCTTTATGCTTCATCTGCAGCAACCTATGGTGGTCGCGATCATGATTTCATCGAAGAAAAGCCATACGAAGGTGCACTGAACGTTTATGGTTATTCGAAACAACAATTTGATAACTATGTTCGACGTATTTGGCAAGATGCCGAAGCACATGGTGAGAAACTATCGCAAATCACTGGCTTCCGTTATTTCAATGTGTACGGCCCGCGTGAGCAACATAAAGGCAGTATGGCTTCTGTCGCCTTTCACCTAAACACTCAAATTACTGCAGGTGGCAACCCAAAACTGTTTGAAGGCTCTGAAACCTTTAAGCGTGATTTTGTTTATGTTGGCGATGTATGCAAAATGAACCTATGGTTCTTAGCAAATAGTGTATCCGGTATTTTTAACTGTGGTACAGGCAATGCTGAATCTTTCCAAGCAGTAGCTGATGCTGTCGTTAAATATCATGGCAAAGGTGAAGTTGAGTCAGTTCCCTTCCCTGAGCACCTAAAAGGTCGTTACCAAACTTACACCCAAGCAGATCTGACTAAAGTGCGCGCTGCAGGCTATACAGAAACATTTAAATCTGTTGCAGAAGGCGTTGCAGAATACATGACAATCCTAAACAAATAATAACGATATGATTGATAACCATTACGATAAACAAGCTTATAACCCACAATTTGAATGGTCTTTTCTAGCACCTAAATATTGGGGGACATGGCTTGCCGTTATCCTCGCTTCTCTATTTTGCTTGCTGCCCCATAAAGCACGCCGCGCAATTGCGAGTACCTTTGCTAAACAAGCTATCAAGTTAAATAGCAAATCAAACCGTCGTGCGCGCGTAAACTTACAGATGTGCTTTCCTGACAAAAACGATGCTGAACGTGAAGATATTCTACTGCAAAGTATCACCACCGCAGGTACATTCTTGCTGGGATTTGCATCGTTAAGTGTACGTAGCAAATTTTGGTTAGAAGATAATACCGTGATCCGCGGGATGGAGAATCTCACCACTCTCACCGATCAGCAGCAAAGCGTGATTTTGTTAGTCCCTCACACTTGGGCGATTGATATTCCTGCGGTACTGCTTGCATCACGCGGTTTACCTGTTTCTGCAATGGCGAAAAAGCAGAAAAACCCAGTCTCAGACTGGTTGATGCATCGTCAACGTGTGCAATACGGCGGCCGTGTTTATGAACGCAGTGGTGGTATTAAACCGTTTATTAAATCGATTCGCGAAGGATACTTAGGTTACTACTTACCCGATGAAGATCTTGGCCCTGAGCACAGCGTATTTGTCGATTTCTTTGCTACCACCAAAGCAACAATGTCAGGTCTTGGCCGACTGTCTAAATTAAGTCGCGCAAAGATCGTACCGCTTTTTGCGATGTACAACAGTGAATCAGGTAAATATGAATTAGATTTCTACCCTGCTCTGCCTTTCCCTAGTGAAACTGAAGAGCAAGATGCCCGCATGATGAACGAATGTATCGAACAATACGTGAGTGAGCGTCCAGAACAATACATGTGGATTCTGCGTTTATTAAAGACACGTCCAAATAATGATGAGAATCCATATGAATAAATACAATATGTTAAAAAATATCAATGCCTTTATTATCACTTTACCAGTGCTGTGGATTCTAACTGGTCTATTTACAATACATAATGGTGATAAAATATTAGTTACACTTACACTTTTATCTCTACTATTAACATTAATTACTTATAAATTTGAGGTATTAAAAAGAAATTTTAAAAATAAATACCTTCTTATACTGGCAGTATTATTTATATACTCTACCTTAGGTGAGATTTTCCACTTCGAAACACCTATAATATTCCGATCTATTGCGACTGTATTAGTATTAACACTTTTTATCCCATATGACTTAATATCACCAAAGCGAATCTGTATTTATAGTCTTATAGGAAGTATAATTTCATTATCTTTTGTAAGTTATAATATTTTTGTTTTAAATATTGAAAGGGGATCTTTAGATATAAATCCAATCCCATTTTCAACTTACCTATGTGTATTATCAGCTTTATCTCTAGTTTGTTTTTTTTGTACACGTGATACTAAATATAAGATAATTTGTTTACTATCAGTAATATTAAGTTTTATTGCTGTAATGCTAACAGAAACAAGAGGCACTATTTTAGCGCTTATCATTACATTAGTTTTATCAGCAATCTACTTTATTATAAAAAGAAGTGAAAACAAGAAAAAAAGCATACTTTTATTTATTATTATTTCTATTTTTATGGTAGCTATCAGTTTTCCTGTTTTAAAAGATCGTCTATATGATAAAACTGCTTATGAATTTTCACTAGTAGAAAAAGGCAATGATAGTACATCAATTGGGATAAGATTAAGCCTATGGAAAGCTGGTTTAATAATTATTAATAATTCTCCATTCTCGGGAACAGGAAATAATTTCCACAATCAAATAAGAACACTAGAAAAAGACAACTTAATATATAAGAATAAAAGATATGACCATTATTCACACTTCCATAATCAGTATATAGATATAGCTGTAAAATGGGGAGTTCAGAGTTTATTTTTTCTATTGTTATCTTTGTTAATCCCTTTATTTACACTTAATAAAGAAGATGACTTTACCAAAATAAGTTTTTATTCTTTGACATCAATATTTATGATAGCAGGCTTAACTGATCCACCTTTAGTTAACAAGCAACTCTTTATTCTTTTTCTTACTCTACTAGCAATGATGTATGGTAAAAATAAAATAAAATAAGAAAAAGGGGCCTTATAGCCCCTCTTTTTTTACTTTATATATAAAATCAATATATTCTTGAGCAATATTTTCAGCAGAAAATTTATCATAGCTCGATAATAGTATCTCATTATCTACATCTATTAATATTTCATCTATTTTTTTAGCAATAACATCTGGTTCGAATGAATCAACCAAATACTTCAATAAATCCCCTGAAAGGATTTCAGAAGGCCCACTTGGACAATTGACACTGATCGCTGGAGTACCACAAATTAATGATTCAACAAGTACGTTACCGAACCCTTCATGACTTGACGTCAATATTAACATTTTAGCTTGGCGCATAATTGAATAAGGGTTTAAACAGAAAGGATAAATAAAGACTTGATCTTCTACTCCTAATATCTTTGCCTTATTTCTTATATCCTGTTCTAAACTGCCTTCACCTATGATGACAAGGTTGATCTTACTTTTCATCTTAACAAGAGTTTCAAGCAATAAATTTAGATTTTTCTGCTTCTCTAATCGCCCAACAAAAACAATAAAATTTTCTGGCAATTCATAAATAGTATTTTGTAAAGATAGTTTTTTTATTTCTTCTAATGAAAATGGATTATAAATCCTAGATATTGACTTATAACTATTTTTTGACTTTTCTATTAAAAACTCTTTTATTCCATCAGATACACAAACAACATGCTTACCTGAAATCTTTTTAGTTATTTTCTTTTTATATTTCCAACGTTCATATATATTTTTATTATTATAAGTATATTCATCTGAGTTATGAACACAATAAATTAGTCGAGGGTCATTAATATAAGAGATAATATCATTTGTCTCACCATGTTCAGAAAAAATAACATCAAAATTTTTTTCTTTTTCTTCTTTTTTTAACCATTGTAAAAATTTTTCAGCTTGAATATTCGCTTTTTTATATTTAACTTTTTCGGTAATGGATAAAACATGATGTTTTATATTTTCTGATACAGCTAAATCTGTTTCAGAAGTCAGAGTAATAAACTCACATTGATGTCCAAGTTTTGTTAATGTTTCTGCTAAACGAACAGTAACAACCTGAACCCCTTCAACCTTCAGATCTCGTAAAAAAAATCCAATTCTCATTGTATTGCCTTCAATATATTTGCTCTGGCTTCTTCTAGTTGTTCATATCCGAACTCATATACATATACACTATCATTATCGCAAATAGGCTCTCGATTAAAGATGGTCTGAGAATGTCTACCTAATGGTTTCCACTCTTCGTAATTCATTCTATTTTCACGATATATACCAATTACAGGTTTATCTAATGCCGAAGCCATGTGTACTACTGCGGTATCAGGAGTAAATGTAAAATCAGCCTTATCGATAATAGCTAAAGACATTTCAAGGCTCGCTTTATCTGTCGGTAAGAGCAAATTAGACGAAGAAAATTGGCTGTTCAGCTTCGTTAAAAACTTCTCTTCACCTGGCGTTGGTAATAAAACCAACAAGTCTTCAGGATGCTTCTCCAACCAATATTTCATCAAAGATGCTGCTTTTTCAAAGCTAAATCGTCTATATTTTCCTGAACCAAAAAAGTTAATACCAACTATATTTTTATAATCTTTATCTATTATTAATGAGTCGAGAAATTCAAGCTCTTTATTATAGTTTGGTACAGGAGGTTTTTCAGAAGTCAAACAATCTTTATTCGTTAAAATTTTTGTCGCATTAATATATCGTTGATAAAAATGCGTTTGATTACTGTCAATAGAAACATCAATGATATTAAATCTATCCGCACTGAATCCTAAATAATGTTTAGCATTTATGTATTTCGCAATAAATATCTCTTTGTAAGAAAAACCATTTGAAACATCAACAAATACGTCATATTTATTTTTATAAGGCTGTAATGTTTTACGTAAATTATGCTTGCCTAATAAAATATATTCATCGATAAAAGAAACTTTATTTAACCATAACTTAGTTGTTTGACGACATATAACGGTAATTTTTATGTCTGGGCGATGTAAACGCAGGTTATTGATAAGAATGCCTGCCATAATACAATCACCAAGCTTATCATCCCAACGAAATATAACTATATGCTTCACATCTTCTGCGCAAAAAACATCGGAACAGTCCCGATGATCATAAAGCGCACAAGCCGCTTTAAGTTTTATCGCTTTTTGTGTATTTCGAACGGTGCGCCACTTTGCTTTTAGTCGCTTAATCAAATTCATCTGATAACCTTTACTAAACATTTTTCATAAATACAATGATGATATTCGATATCTTCATTCTATTAATGCGACAATATTATCAACACCAAACACATCAGTTAATTCAACCGAACACTTACTTTAACTTATTATTTTTTAAAAAAATTTAGTACGCCTACATAAATTAATCTTCGTTTCAAAATACACAGGAAAGACGTATAAACAACGTTCAAAAAATAGACCAAGCTTTTCTTTTAAAGGGTAGTTTACGTCAAATCTAGCATCACAATATTTTTTATAGAGCTCCTGCCACTCTCTATATTGATAATGAGCACACTTCCCTTTCGGCTTAGAAACTCTCACCTTTTCTTTAAATTTCTTACATAGTCCTAAACCAATATCTTCTGCAGAAGCAACAACTAAATTATTCGCCATGCATAACTCTGATTGATAAATGGTATGTTTGTTATTATCTAGCAGTCCATTTAAGTGAATAGTTGGATCAAACTGTTTTAAGGCATTAAGAAAAAGTAATTGTGTACAATCAACAGGGTAGTCTGGATAGCCATCATTTAACATCCCCGGCTTAGTTAAGGTAAATTCAGGAATTAATTCAAACTGCCACAGCGCCAAAACATCTTCGGTTAAACCAAAATAAAAGAAATCACTAACATGAAAAGCGACTCGATGCCCCTTCGCATATTTACGTGTAAAAATATTTGGCACAACAACCCGCTCTTTTAAAAACTTAAACGCATCGCAACGACTTTTATATTGCTGTTGAATATTTATAAAATCATTCGATTCGAGGTAATTATCACTTCTCAGCTTTACCACATATTTGGTTTGTACTTGCTTTAATCCAGCTAGCGTCGATACTATTTGACGGTTATTGTTATAATACTGTGGAGTTCCATTTTTCTTGTAATATCGAGTATTGGGGCCAGGATCTTCACTTATGACTAATTGATCATAATCTAAGCCCGCTAAATCTTGATCTTTCCATGTCGACAGTATGATATGAGCGCCAGGTAGCATCTGTCGCACTGACCTTAAACAACGCTGGGTTATGCCATCTTCTTGTTGTCTATCCGCAAATGTCTGAACCGGTCCTTGGACAACGACAGTAATTTCTTCAAACGGTATAGAATTGTTATTAATTTTTAAACCCAAGTCCAAAATAGGGATACCTCGTCATCATTTATGACAAAAAAAGACTTCATTATATTAATCAGATAAACTATTGGGCAAACATTCTACATGAAGATTGACCTAAAATGAAAAGACTGGTTGTTGATTTAGATGGCACCTTAACGCAAGCTGATACCTCTGATTATAGGAATGTAAAACCTCGAAAAGAAATTATCGATAATTTATACACTTATAAAGAAAAAGGCTTTGAGATCGTTATTTTTACTGCCCGCAATATGCGTACGCATGATGGGAATATCGGTAAAATTAATATCCATACTTTACCACTTATCATCGAATGGCTAGATAGATACAATGTTCCTTATGATGAAATAATTGTTGGTAAGCCTTGGTGTGGTCATGACGGCTTTTATATTGATGATCGCGCAATTCGCCCGTCTGAATTTGCAGCCCTCTCTCACGACGAAATCAATGCATTAATTGCAAAGGAGAAAGTATGTTCTTAATCATGTCAGCGGCCTATGTTGATATGGAATTACAATCTGAGTTTGGTGCTCTTCCCCCAAGTTTTCTTCCGCTTGGTAACCGTCGTTTATTTCAACATCAAAACACTGTTATTCCCCAAGGTATAAAGAAATATATTTCACTTCCTGAATCATATTCAATATCTCCAACGGATGCGACTTGGCTAGAAGAAAATAACTTCACGATATTATCAACGCCTGACGGTTTATCGCTCGGTGCATCGCTCGTTGCTGCCATAAGTCTTATCGAAGATAATTTCGACAGTCCTCTACATGTATTATTTGGCGATACACTAATTACTCAATTACCACTTGGTAATAATCTCGTTGCAATCACTGAGGTAGAAGACGGTTATAATTGGGCCACAATTAACAATAGCCCGAACTCTCCATGGTTATCAGCAAAAAATACCTTTACATCGAGTAATCAAATGGTTTGTGGCTATTTTAAATTCAATCAGCCGCGACAATTAATTCGACTTATCACCCAAAGTCATTGGGACTTTCTTGAGGCTCTCAATCGTTACCACAACCAAATTGGCTTACAAACAATCAGTACTGATCATTGGCTTGATTTCGGACACGTTAATACGTATTACCGCTCAAAAGCAAAGTTCACGACGCAAAGAGCTTTTAACGAATTGCTCATCACTCCAGACTGGATTGAAAAATCAAGCTCAAAAAATATAAAGATTAAAGCCGAAGCAAAGTGGTTTGAACTATTACCTTTCGAGATGCGCCACTTTATCCCTCAGTTTATGGGATCACAAGAAAGCCAAGGACGCTATAAATATCGTTTAGAATATTTACACCACACGGCATTAAATGAGCTGTATGTTTTTTCTGAATTACCGACAATTGTTTGGAACAACATCTTTAACAGTTGTATTAACTTTATATCTCAGTGCCAAGAATTTCCCGCACCGCATGACGTCACTTGTTCTTCGCTAGATGATCTCTTTGGCGAGAAAACAGCAAGTAGACTAATTGAGTTCTGTGCCACCCGACACATATCACTCGAAGATACTTGGTTGTTTGATGGAGAAGAAATCACATTAAATGATATTCTCAGCACCTCATCACAATGGCTACCAACAGATAAATCGCAACCATCAGTCATGCATGGCGACTTTTGTTTTAGCAATATTTTATATGATTTTAGAACCAATCGAATAAAGACCATCGATCCACGAGGATTGACACCGAATAATGAACTCACCATTTATGGTGATACTCGTTACGATATTGCAAAGTTAAGCCACTCGGTACTAGGACTCTATGATTGGATCATCGCTGGCTACTATCACGTTGATATAACGAATAAAGATATTACTCTGCACATCCCAAGTACTCAGAGACAGCAAGATTTACAACAACTATTCATTGAGATTGTAGGAAAGAAATTTAATCTTACCCCTATGAATTTGTATGCGATGCAAATCCAATTATTTTTATCAATGTTGCCGCTACATAGTGATGATCAGCAGCGCCAAGATGCACTTTTTGCTAACGCATTTAGACTTTACCAAATATTGAAAAGGTATGCCCAATGATAATCATTCCGATGGCAGGCTTAAGCTCTCGCTTTTTTAAGGCTGGATACACGCAGCCTAAATACATGCTAGATGCGCATGGTATGTCTCTTTTTGACCATGCTGTAACCAGCTTCAAAGCCTATTTTTCAACAGAGACTTTTTTATTTATTGTGCGTGATGTTTACCAAACACCCATTTTTGTGGAACAACGTGCGAAAGCTCTAGGGATACAATCTTTCTCCATCGTGACTTTGACACAAGAAACCCGAGGGCAAGCGGAGACCGTCTACCTTGGCTTACAACAAATTGAGCAAGATAAAAGCCAGCCAATCACTATATTTAATATCGATACCTTCAGACCTGATTTCATTTACCCCGATTTATCTTTATTAGGTCAAGGCTATCTCGAAGTATTTAAAGGTAGCGGCGATAACTGGTCTTTTGCCAAGCCTCGTTCAACACACTCAACTGAAGTTGTCGAAACAGCAGAGAAACGAGCAATCTCTGATTTATGCTGTACTGGTCTTTATCATTTTGCCCACCAGCAAGATTTTGAAACGGCCTATCAGCACTATCTTGCTTTGCCACAAGAGGAATGGGAAAAGGGAGAGCTTTATATTGCCCCGATGTACAATTTTCTCATCAAGAACAATCAATCAATTCACTACCACCTAATCGATCGCGAAGATGTTATCTTTTGTGGCATTCCTAGTGAGTATGATGACTTTAAAGCTTGTAGAATATAAACCTACTCGTTTATTTTGATAAACATTTAAATCGACTGAGCAAAATAATGAGAATAATGATAATAAGCTCCTATATGGATGCTTGGAACAGCGTTAGACCAGAAGCCGAAATGTGTATCGAGATGGTCAAACAAGGTCACGAAGTCACGATTATCACCCAAGGTGATGCGCCTTATGTCGAGCGTTTTCGTGAAGCTGGAATAACGGTTATCGATTGCTACCCAAGTCGTAAAATTTGCTTCAACACAATAAAAACAATTCGTCATGAACTACGCCAACACCATTATGATGTGGTGTATGCGCTTAACTCTAAAACTATCCCTAACGCTGCGTTTGCTTGTATTGGTTTTCCGGATACAAAACTTATTAGCTACCGTGGCACTGTTGGTGGTATTTACCGTCATGACCCATCATCATATTTAACCCATCTTCATCCTCGCGTGAATGGTATTTCTTGCGTCGCAGAAGCGGTTACAGAGTCTGTACGGAGCGTTGTTAAGCTAGCACCTGAAAAAGTTCAAACCATTTATAAAGGTCATGACTTAGCTTGGTATCAAGCAGATGCTCTGCCACGTGAGCAAATCGGCTTAACCGATGATAATATTATTGTTACCTGTGTCGCCAATGCACGTAAATCCAAAGGCGTGCATGTTCTGCTTGATGCCGCTAAGCAATTAGCTGATATCGACAATCTACATCTGGTACTCGTTGGTCGTGATATGGATACGGAAGAAAATGACCAACTAGCAGCAAACAGTGGCATGCAGGATCGTATTCACTTTTTAGGTTATCGCTCTGATGTACCTGAAATCATGGCGACATCCGATATCCAAGTGCAGCCATCTATTAGCGGTGAAGGTCTACCCAAAACAATTATCGAAGCGATGGCAATGGCAAAACCTTCCGTTGTCACAACTACTGGCGGCAGTAAAGAGTTAGTAGAAGAAGGTAAAACCGGATTTGTGGTTGAAACCAATAATCCTCAAGCATTAGCTGATAAAATTAAACAATTAGCAGAATCTAAAACAGTACGCGTTGAAATGGGACAGAATGCACAACAACGATTAAAAGCCCATTTTTCAATCCAAGAAACAACAAAGCAGCAGCTGAACTTCTTTCAAAGCGTATAAACCAACGGTTGTAATGTGAAAATATTAATTATTGGCCCATCATGGGTTGGCGATATGGTAATGTCGCAATGTCTTTATACCGAGCTTAAAAAGCTTCACCCTGACGCTATCATTAATGTGATGGCGCCCGGCTGGTGTAAGCCCGTGCTTGAACGCATGCCTGAGGTCAATCAAGCGATTGAAATGCCGCTTGGCCATGGCGATCTCAATCTGTTTGCTCGCTATCAATTAGGTAAAATTCTTCGCGATGACAACTATGATCATGCGTATGTTTTACCTAATTCAGCCAAATCAGCATTAATCCCCTTATTTGCCAAGATCCCAGTTCGTACCGGCTGGAAAGGTGAGATGCGTTACGGTTTACTTAATGATCTGCGCAATAACAAAAAATCATTCAATTTGATGATTGAACGCTATATTGCACTCGCGCATCCGGCAACGGAAATGACAGGCTCGGGCTGTTTAACTGATATGCCACATCCAAAGCTTACCATCGACGCCACAACTCAAAATGAAGCGATAACTAAGTTCGGTTTAAATCGAGAAAGAACCGTGATTGGCTTATGTCCAGGTGCTGAATTTGGTCCAGCAAAACGTTGGCCGGAGCAACATTTTGCAAAAGCTGCCGCAACGCTGATAGAGCAAGGTAACCAAGTATGGTTATTCGGCTCAGCAAAAGATCGTGAAGTGACCGATAAAATAAAAGCCAGCCTGCCGCAGGAAATGCAAACGCATTGCCAAAATCTTGCTGGTAATACGTCTTTAATCGAGGCAATTGATTTACTTGCCGCCTGTAAGACCGTCGTTAGCAATGACTCTGGCCTAATGCATATTTCAGCCGCTGTTGGCTGTAATATCGTGGCGTTATACGGCTCAACATCACCGGGTTATACCCCACCGCTAGCTAAGCATGTTGAAGTATTAAATACCGATATCAGTTGTCGCCCATGCTTTAAGCGCGAGTGTCCATTAGGTCATTTGAAGTGTTTAACAGAGCTGACACCTGATTTAGTGGTTGATGCGATCAATAAGTTGCAATAAGCGTAAGTGAATATGTTACTGAGAATCGTTTATACCTTACTGCTTGCTCTGGCTTCCCCGTTACTTCTGTTTGGACTATACAAACAAAAGCCGGGGAAACCTCGTTTTGGCGAGCGTTGGAAAGAACACTTTGGTTTTACGCCTGTCGTTAATGGTAAGAAACCTATTTGGATCCATGCCGCATCGGTTGGAGAATCTATTGCCATCACGCCGCTAATCAAAGCGCTAAAAGAGCAATATCCAGCGCAAGCTATCGTGGTAACAACAACAACCAGCACAGGTGCGGGGCAAATAGCCAAGCTAGGTGATTTGGTTGAACACCGCTACATGCCGATTGATTTTGCTTGGTGTGTACGAGGCTTTCTCAAAACGGTGCAACCTAAACTAATGTTGATTGTTGAAAAAGAACTCTGGCTCAATACGCTAGCAACTGTTAAAAAACAGCAGATTCCAATTGTAATAGCTAATGCTCGCTTATCAGAACGCTCTGCTCAACGTTATCAATCGGCAGCGTTTTTTACCCAACCACTACTCAATAATGTCGATAGCATTCTTTGTCTTCATCAAGACGATGCAAAACGCTTTATCGATATTGGAGCGGCCAAAGAGAAGGTTACGGTAACAGGCTCGATTAAATACGATCTTACTATTACGCCAACGGTCCTTGAGCACGCAGCACAATTACGTTCACAACTGGGTCAAGATCGCCCTGTGTTCATTGCTGCGAGTACTCACAAAGGTGAAGATGAGCAGGTATTTACGGCTTTTAAGACGATATTGCAGCACAACGAAAATGCATTACTCATCATCGTTCCTCGTCACCCTGAACGCTTCAATGATGTTGAAATATTGGCAAAACAGCAATTTCAATTGTCCGTTCATCGCCGTACTAATAACGCTAAATTTACGTCACAAACCCAAGTGTATTTAGCCGATACCATGGGTGAGATGCTATTACTTCTTGCTAGTAGTGATGTGGCGTTTATCGGGGGAAGTTTGATCGGTGATAAAGTCGGTGGACATAACCTACTCGAACCTGCCGCAGTAGGAAAACCTGCTATCACAGGCCCTAGCTACTACAACTTTATCGATATTACAGAGCAACTACTGCAAGCTAACGCGATAGAAGTCTGTCAAGATAGCACCGAGCTAGCACAGCAAGTGATTGAGTTATTTGATAACCCAGAACGTCAGCATGTGATGGGAGAAAACGCTAAAAAAGTGGTAGAGCAAAATCAGGGCGCAGTGCAACGCACCATTGATAATATAACTAACTACCTGCATTAAATTCGTAGCGATGAGAGCCCACACTCATCGCTACTTCATCCCTAACCTTGTTGATAGCCATCGCATAACGCTTGCCAATCTTGAGCTTGCCATTGAATATTACGCTTCTTCACTTCTTTGATAAATGAGCGCTCTAAACGGGCTAAGTTATCTTTTTTCCAACTTTCACCCTGTTGCTGATAGCATTTATCAAAGTCAATCAACCAAACTTGCTGCTTCATATCAAGCAAGATGTTGTGGGCATTTAAGTCGGTGTGGCAAACCTGCAGATCATGCATCTTACGGATCATAATACCAATTTGACGCCAAACCGAACTTGGCAAAGATGACTTGATAAGTAGCGCAACGAGATCACGGCTATGAGGAATTTTCTCAACCAAAATATCTGCGCGATAAACACAGCCCTTCTTTTCCGCTTTTGCGGCCACAGGGCGAGGAACATTTACCCCACCTTCTCGTAAGACTTTTAGCAGCATCAATTCAGCATAACTCCGGGTCTTATCCCAACCAGTAAACCAATAACTGTCACTCACCAACTTACCAAATAAGCCACCACGACGATAATGACGCAATGCCATTTCCATTTTATCGCCAGCAACGAACCAAGTCGTGCCCCGTCCTTGCGCCGAGCCGACAATTGCATTTTGTTGACGCCAAAAATCAATCTCAAAGCAACAATGCGGATCGACAGTTAAATAATTGTCATCAAACCATATCATTTGCTGTTCATGGCTAATTTTCTGCACTGTTGTCTTTCTCCTGTTTATTTTGGTTTATTTTACAATTACCAGCGCTAACTGCATAATTCGCTAACCACTTTTTATTAGGTACCACTATGGCTTTGTTTACCACTGCGCCTCAATCTATCTGTATTTTACGGCTATCCGCTATTGGTGATGTGTGTCATGCGATCGCTGTAGTACAAGCCATCCAAAAACATTGGCCAGAAACCAGTATTACATGGGTAGTGGGCAAAACAGAAGCTCAGCTTGTGGGTACACTGCCTAATGTCAAGGTGGTTATTTTTGATAAAAAAGCAGGCTGGCAAGGGATCAAGGAAGTTTGGAATACCTTGAAAGATCAAAAGTTTGATGCCTTACTCGACATGCAAGTAGCGCTACGCGCAAGCCTATTATCTTTAGGAATTAAAGCACGTTATAAAGTTGGCTTTTCACGCCAAAGAGCCAAAGAGGGACAATGGCTCTTTACGAATAGAAAGCTGCCACAAACAAATGCTTCTCATGTACTTGATAACTTTGCTGAGTTTGCTCGCTACATAGGCGTACCTTTTACAACTCCAGATTGGCAGATCCCATTATCAAGTGAAGATATGGCCTTTGCTCAGCAATATACCAACAGACCAACATTGATCATCTCACCGGCTGCTAGTAAAGATGAGCGTAACTGGCTTATAGAGCGCTATGCTGCCGTTGCAGATCATGCCGTTAGCAAAGGATTAAATGTCATCCTATGTGGTTCACCGACACAACGTGAACAAACGTTAGGTGAGAAGATCATACAACATTGTCATCACCCTATTACTAACCTTATTGGTAAAACAAGCCTGATCCAGTTAACCGCATTACTAAAATATGCAACGGTTGTTATCGCTCCCGACTCAGGTCCAGCCCATTTAGCAACCACACAGGGCACTCCAGTGATCGGTTTGTACGGGCATAGTAATCCAACACGCACAGGCCCTTATCTTAGCCAACAATATGTCGTCAGTGTGTATCAACAATTTGCAGAAAAGCATTATGGCAAACCTGTCTCAGAACTTCCTTGGGGAGCACGAGTGAAAGGCAGTGATATTATGGTTGCAATTTCTGTTGAGGATGTTATCACCCAACTTGATACCATCATCGACCCCTTAACTTTGACCCAATCACAGTGAGAAAACAATGAACCAGCAAAACACCCAACCAAGCCTTGCTGTTGCACTGATTGTAAAAAATGAAGCCAAGCATCTGGCGGCATGTTTAAACTCAGTAAAAGATTGGGTTGATGAGATCGTGATCCTTGATTCTGGCAGTAGCGATACAACAGAAGCCATTGCACGCCAATATACTGACAAATTTTTTGTCAGTCATGATTGGCCTGGTTTTGGTATGCAACGTCAACGTGCTCAACAATATGTTGAGAGCGATTATATTTTATGGCTTGATGCTGACGAACGAGTAACGCCAGAGCTACGTCTATCGATTCAACAAGCTGTCGCAAGCAATCACATCAATACGGTTTATCAAGTTAATAGACTCAGCACAGCATTTGGTAAATTTATTCATCATTCTGGTTGGCATCCAGATTGGATCTCGCGTTTACATCGTCGCAATGAAACCCAATATAATGACGTCAAAGTACATGAGTCTCTTGTGATCCCTGCTAATGGCAAAGTCGAAAAACTAACGGGTAATTTAGAACATTACACTTTTGAAGATTTCTTTGAGTTTCAGCGCAAACAACAAAAGTATGCAGAGCTTTGGGCTGAAGAAAAGTTTTTAAAAGGCAAAAAATCATCTATTGCCTCTGCTGTTATCCACTCTATGTTTAGCTTTATTCGAACTTACATTCTTAAAGCTGGTTTTCTAGACGGTAAGCATGGGTTTATTATTGCTTGCATAAACGCCCAATACGTCCTAAATAAATACTTAGGTCTTCACCTAAAGCACAAGAAGTAACGACAATTATGACAACTCGAGTAATTTATCCTGGCACTTTCGATCCTATTACCAACGGTCATTTAGACTTAATTGAGCGTGCAGCTGCAATGTTTGATCATGTGATTGTTGGCGTTGCTTTTAACCCAAGTAAAAAGCCACTGTTTGATCTTAATGAACGCGTAGAACTAGCAAGTAAAATTACCAAACACCTAGATAATGTAGATATTGTTGGTTTTTCAGGGCTGTTGGTTGATTTTGCTAAAGAGCGCAACGCCACCATTCTAGTCCGTGGTCTGCGTGCAGTATCCGATTTCGAGTATGAATTTCAGCTCGCCAATATGAATCGTCGTTTGATGCCAGAACTAGAAACTGTCTTCTTAACCCCAGCAGAAGAAAATTCCTTCATTTCTTCAACCATTGTTAAAGAAGTCGCATTACACAAAGGGGATGTCAGTCAGTTTGTTGATCCACTCATTACTGAAGCATTATTAGAAAAGTTTGTAAAATAGACATTAAAAAAGGCGCTTTATGCGCCTTTCCTTATTTTTTGTAAAACTCGCGATACCAATCAACAAAGGCTTTTACACCTTCTTTGACTTTCACTTCAGGCTTATAGCCCGTCGCTTTAAATAAATCGTCTGTATCTGCGTACGTCATGTAAACATCACCCGGTTGCATGTCCATGAAGTTTTTCTTCGCTTCAATGCCCAATGCCTCTTCCAACGCTTCAATATAATCCATCAGTTTTACAGGGCTGCCGTGACCGATGTTATACACGCGGTATGGGGCAGAGCTGGTTGCTGGTGAGCCAGTTTCTACTGTCCAATCAGCATTGGGCTGTGGGATCACATCCTGAATACGCATCACACCTTCAACGATATCATCGATATAAGTGAAATCGCGGCGCATATCGCCATGGTTATACACATCGATCTCTTTACCTTCCATTATCGCATTGGTGAATTTAAACAATGCCATATCTGGACGCCCCCATGGGCCATAAACAGTAAAGAAGCGTAAGCCCGTCGTTGGAACACCGTAAAGATGCGAATAGGTATGTGCCATCAACTCATTAGATTTTTTAGTTGCAGCATAAAGTGAAATGGGATGGTCAACGCTATCTGCCGTATTAAACGGTGTCTTATGATTTAAGCCATACACTGAGCTTGAAGACGCATAAACCAGATGCTCAACCTTATTATGACGACAACCTTCTAAAATCGTGAGATGTCCCACCAAGTTACTATCAGCATAGGCCAATGGATTATCAATCGAGTAACGTACGCCTGCTTGTGCCGCTAAGTGGATAACGCGGTTAAATTGCTGCTCTGCAAATAAGTTAGCAATACCCTCACGATCCGCTAAATCTAATTCGATAAAAGTAAAACTTGGATGAGCAATACGAGCTAAACGCGCTTGTTTAAGTGATACATCGTAGTAATCATTAAGATTATCGATACCAATGACTTGATGGCCTTGAGCACATAAACGTTCGGTGATTGCACTACCAATAAAACCAGCAACACCAGTGATGAGATATTTCATTTTTCTATCCTCAATAACGCTTCATTATGCGCTACTCAACCTAAATACTGTGGGCATAATACCATTTTAGAACAATCAACAAAGGTTAATCCCAAACCAACTGACTCAATAATAATGATACCTAGGTTAATTATTATCGAACCTACTTCTGGCAATCACTGCAGAACACTGTCGCGCGTTGACCTATTTTGGCTTCACTTAAAGCCTTACCGCATTTAGGGCAAGGTTTACCTGCTTTACCATACACCTGCAGCTCCTGTGCAAAATATCCCGGTTTTCCGTCTGCGTTTTTAAAATCTTTTAATGTCGTACCGCCCTGTTGAATGGCAAAGGCTAATACCGATTTGATCTCTGCCACCAGCTTCGTCATACGAGCAAGTGAGATTTTGCCAGCCGCACGTTTAGGGTGAATACCAGCCGCAAACAGAGATTCATTGGCATAAATATTACCCACACCAACAACCACATGATTATCCATAATAAATTGTTTTATTGCTGTCCGTTTTCCCTGTGCTTTTTCATGTAGATATTCTACGTTAAAATCGTCGCTCAGCGGCTCTGGACCCATTTTATCGAGCACAGGGTGTGTTACCCCTTTCTCTTCCCATAACCACGCGCCAAAGCGCCTAGGATCGTTATAGCGTAGCACTTCACCACTAGTCAGAACCAAATCAACGTGATCGTGTTTTTCAACCGGGGTTCCGACGGGTAAAACGCGTAAGCTGCCTGACATCCCTAGATGCACAATCGCATAACCGACATCCGTTTCTAGTAACAAGTATTTAGCGCGACGTGTCACCCCACGAATCACTTGCCCTTCTATCGCTTTAATCGCTTCAGGAATAGGCCACCGCAATCGAGGATTACGGATAATAATTTGTTTTACCGTTTGATCGATGACATGAGGAGATATCCCCATTCGACTCACTTCTACTTCTGGTAATTCAGGCATGACTCAATCTCGTTTTT
Source organism: Photobacterium sp. GB-56 (assembly GCF_003026105.1). Lineage (GTDB taxonomy): Bacteria > Pseudomonadota > Gammaproteobacteria > Enterobacterales > Vibrionaceae > Photobacterium. The sequence continues at coordinate 100,931 of NZ_PYNW01000010.1, forward strand.
ATTGGTTATTTGATACAGACGTCGGAAACAGATAATCCGCAGCAACAGACACAGCAACCCATTGTTGACCATTATTGAACAACCAAAATTTAGGTAAGGCATAAACCGTTAATCGAATCGGTTCTACTTGTTGCTCCCCCAAAACTTCTATCGTCTGTGGAGGCGGTAACTGTAAACTTAACTTTGATATTGTTGCTTCATCCACCACAGTGCCTTGTAGATGTTGCCAACGTTGTATTAACTCACTGGCTGAAATCGATAACTTAGACGAGCTTTGCCACTGCCCGTTACTTTGCTTAAGCGTAAAATGTGGAAAAACAACCCGCTGAATCAAAAGATCTGGCGAGAGGACAAAAACAGTATTGGGAATATTATTTACTTGCTCGGTTACAGTTTTTGTCACCGCTTCTTTGGGGGTAAATCGTTCGCGAAGTAAATCGGGCAATTTAATTATCGCGATAAAGCACAGCACACCAATGATGATAATGTTATTCCAGCCACGTCGAGTTAAGCGCATTCATCCATTCCTGTCTTATCTTAATGAGAATAAAGATAACACTGGTAAGGTCATTGCACCATTGGCAGATAAATAAGTAACAGAAAGGAAGTCAGCGGTGTTAAATAGAAAAGTAATAGATATAAAAAAACCCAGCTAGGCTGGGTTTTTATCAAAGATTGATAAAACCAATTACTTGATTTTAGCTTCTTTGTAAAGCACGTGCTGGCGAACTACTGGATCAAATTTCTTGATCTCAAATTTGCCTGGCATGTTGCGCTTGTTCTTGTCGGTAGTGTAGAAGTGGCCTGTACCAGCAGATGATACTAGACGGATCTTCTCACGAATGCCTTTAGCCATTCTTTAAATCCTCTTAAACGTTCTCGCCGCGAGCACGCATTTCACCAAGAACGACATCAATGCCTTTCTTATCGATGATACGCATGCCTTTCGCAGAAAGGCGTAGTTTAACGAAGCGTTTTTCGCTTTCTACCCAGAAACGATGAGTTTGCAGGTTCGGCAGAAAACGACGCTTGGTGGCATTACGTGCGTGTGAACGGTTGTTACCCGTTACAGGACGCTTACCAGTTACTTGGCATACTCGGGACATTACTGTCTTCTCCAAATCGTTTCAGCTCGATATCTACTGTAGAAATTCACTGTAAAAATAATTTTCACAGATAACCACAGCTATCAAAGGTCGCGCATTATACTAAGTCAAAACCAGTTGCTCAAGTCCCGAGCAGATCCTTTCTCACTTTTTTATCGAAAAATCGGCTATTTTATAGCCAACCACGCTCGGTGAAAGAAACAATCTCTCCATCACCAACAACAAAATGATCCAGAACACGAATATCGACCAAAGCCAGCGAATCACTGATTTTGCGCGTTATTCGACGGTCAGCCTGACTAGGTTCAGCGACGCCTGATGGGTGATTATGCGCTAAAATGAGCGCTGCTGCATTAAGTTCTAGTGATCTTTTTACAACTTCACGTGGATAAACGCTCGCACAATCGATCGTTCCTTCAAATAAAACCTCTCCTGTGATCACTCGGTGCTGGTTATCTAAAAACAGGATATAAAAGGCTTCACGCTGTTTATCACGTAATTTTCTCGCTAAATATCGACGGGTATTTTGCGGGCTTGTGAGGACATCATCTTTTTTTAAAGTTTCTTCTAGATACCGCTCATTCAGTGCTAAAACTGCCTGCAATTGTGCAAATTTTGCCGGTCCCAAACCTTTAACCTGACAAAATATCTGTTTTTCAGCACCAAGCAGTGCTCGAAGAGATCCAAACTCATCCAGTAAATGGGTCGCTAATTCCAGTGCATTCATTCCTTGAGTACCGGTGCGTAAAAAAATGGCTAATAATTCAGCATCGGTTAATGCATCAGAGCCATGAGATAATAATTTTTCTCGCGGTCGCGATGCGGCTGGTAATTGCTTTAATGACATAATCCCTCCCATTGATATGCCACTAGCAAAACAGCCGACACCATTATCACAACCTAACAAGACGCTTTTTTAGAAAACAGTCACAGCGAAAAAGTAATCAATAAAATATTCAGTACTCAAAATGCGAGGCATACAACTTCCCATTCAATTCAGAGTTGATCCGAATCGATGATCAAAAATTACTTTGGTGGTATCTTGTTGCCAATTTATAAGCCCAAGACACAGGCAGACGAATGCAAACACTGGCAGGAAAAAAAATTCTTCTCGGCATTAGCGGCGGTATCGCTGCTTACAAATGTGCAGAGCTCACCCGACGACTTATTGAACGTGGGGCGCAAGTGCGCATTGTCATGACCACAGCTGCAAAAGAGTTTATAACCCCACTCACCATGCAAGCCGTGTCAGGCCACCCCATTTCAGATAGCTTGCTAGATCCTTCCGCAGAAGCGTCCATGGGTCATATTGAATTAGCTAAATGGGCAGATTTAGTCCTCTTAGCACCTGCGACCGCGGATCTGATTGCTCGAATGAGTGCGGGGATGGGCAATGACTTACTGACAACACTGTGTCTCGCAACCGATGCACCAATCGCTGTTAGCCCTGCGATGAATCAGCAAATGTACCGCAATATCGCAACACAAGAGAATATTGCCACCTTACAACGTCGCGGCTGCCGTATTTGGGGACCTGCAAGTGGTGAGCAAGCCTGTGGTGATGTAGGCCCTGGTCGTATGCTAGAACCCATGCAACTGGTACATTGCTGCGAAGACTTTTTTCAGCCACAAGACCTTAGTGGTCTAAATATTGTGGTAACGGCAGGTCCTACACGAGAAGCTATTGATCCAGTACGTTATCTAAGTAACTACAGCTCAGGAAAAATGGGCTACGCCATTGCTCAAGCAGCAGCAAAGCGTGGTGCAAACGTCACCCTAATCAGTGGCCCAGTAAATTTAACCACACCTGATGGTGTAACGCGTATTAATGTCAGTAGTGCCCAAGAGATGCACCAAGCGGCACTTGAACATGCCGTTAATCACCACATTTTTATTGCTTGTGCTGCCGTTGCAGATTTCCGTCCAGCTCATCTCGCAACTCAAAAGATGAAAAAACAAGACGGCAATGATGAGATGGTGATTCAGTTAGTGAAAAACCCTGATATTGTTGCCAGCGTAGCGGCCTTAACAGAAAACCGCCCATTTACGGTCGGGTTTGCAGCAGAGACACAAGATGTTGAGCAATATGCACGTGGTAAACTGGCAAAGAAAAACCTTGATATGATTTGCGCCAACGATGTGTCGGTACAAGACCAAGGCTTTAATAGTGATAACAACGCGCTACACCTTTACTGGTCTAACGGTGATAAAGCACTACCTCTTGCTGCCAAATCAGAGCTTGGGCTGCAATTAGTCAATGAAATTATTAACCTTTACCAACAAGCGAAACAATAGAGCAAAATATGAATAGTATTGATCTGAAGATTCTTGACCCACGAGTTGGCAATGAATTCCCACTCCCAGCGTATGCAACCGAAGGTTCTGCTGGTTTAGATTTACGCGCTTGTTTAGATGAAGCATTAACCGTCGCACCGGGTGAGACCCATCTTGTACCAACAGGTCTTGCGATCCATATTGGCGATTCAAATCTTGCGGCAACCATCCTGCCTCGCTCAGGCCTTGGCCATAAGCACGGCATTGTTTTGGGAAATCTTGTTGGCCTTATCGACTCTGATTACCAAGGTCAATTAATGGTGTCGGTGTGGAACCGAGGTGAAACCACATTTACTATTGAACCAGGTGATCGTATTGCTCAATTGGTTTTCTTACCTGTGGTACAAGCGCAGTTTAATATCGTTGAAAATTTTAATAGCACAGATCGTGGCGAAGGTGGTTTTGGTCATTCAGGCCGTAGCTAATCGCTATTGATGTTAAAAAAGCGTGATCTAATTAGCCATGTATTATCAATTTTGATGATAAAATAAAGGCAACATATTAAAGCAAAGCGCAACCTCTTCAGCTTGCGCTTTTTTTGCGAATAAAAATACGTACATTTCGATTGCGCTACTTTTCACAACGCCAAGGCATCGCTAAGATAGGCGGGTTTCATACTGTCCATGGACAGTCTCATTTTGTAAAGGAACGATAATTCATGGCAGGCACCAAAAAGAACAATCGCCGCGAGGAAATACTTCAGTGCTTAGCGCATATGCTGGAGTCCAACCAAGGCAGTCAACGCATCACGACCAAAATGCTAGCCGCGAATGTTGGAGTTTCAGAAGCTGCACTCTACCGCCACTTCCCAAGCAAAGCGCGTATGTTTGAAGGGTTAATTGAATTTATTGAAGATTCAATTACCACGCGTATTAACCGCATTTTAGATGATGAAAAAGATACACTGAACCGTTTACGTATGGTGATGCAGTTCATCCTCATGTTTGCTGAGCGTAACCCAGGTTTAACTCGTATCATGACTGGCCATGCTCTGATGTTTGAACAAGATCGTCTTCAATCTCGTATTAATCAACTGTTCGAACGTGTTGAATCGCAACTTCGCCAGATCTTAAAAGAGCGTAAAATTCGTGAGGGTAAAGGCTTTCCTGTTGATGAGTCAGTTTTAGCAGCACAACTTCTAGGTCAAGTAGAAGGCAGTTTAAACCGCTATGTTCGCTCTAACTTCAAATACAAGCCAACGGCAAACTTTGATGAATACTGGGAGCTATTAAGTGCGCAATTAGGCTAATACTTAGTTGACGGACACAAAAAAGCGAGAGCCTCAGCCCTCGCTTTTTTATTATCTCTTTTTTCTTAAGCCGTACTTATACACCATACTCGGCACGGTACGCTTTTACCGCTTCAAGATGTTGTTCCATGCCTGCTTGCTCAGAAAGGTAGGTCACCACATCGCCTAGCGAGACAATTGAAATAACCGCACAACCAAAGTCACGTTCAACTTCTTGAATCGCAGATAATTCACCTTGGCCTTTTTCTTGACGATCAATCGCCACTAAAACGCCAGCTAAATCTGCGCCATTCGCTTTAATGATTTCCATTGACTCACGAATCGCCGTACCTGCCGTGATCACATCATCAACTAACATAATACGACCGTCTAGTGCGCTGCCGACTAAATTGCCACCTTCACCATGATTTTTTGCTTCTTTACGGTTAAAGCAATATGGCGTATCAACATCATGGTGATCAGCAAGGGCAACTGCCGTTGTGGTTGCAATCGGGATCCCTTTATACGCTGGGCCAAACAACACATCAAATTCAATCTTGGCATCAACCAAAGCTTCAGCATAAAAACGACCAAGACGTGCTAAATCACGACCGGTATTAAATAAGCCAGCATTAAAGAAGTACGGACTCTTACGACCTGACTTCAATGTGAACTCACCAAATTTTAATACACCTTTCTCTAGGGCAAATTCAATAAACTGACGCTGATATGCTTTCATTGTGTCTCCTTAAACTACTTCTCTGTGTTTTAACAATGTACCTGTTACCTAACACTCATCAGGTAACAACTAAAACCAACAAGTACTCCACTTGATATTCAGTTTTAGCTAAAAAAAAGCGGCTCCCAATAGGAACCGCTTAATATCAATTTGCTAACGCTTGCTTCTGCATCGAAATAATATCGGTTATACCGTCTTTCGCCAGAGCCAGCATTGCCAGTAATTCTTCATGGCTAAAGGCTTCACCCTCGGCAGTACCTTGGATTTCAATCATCTTGCCTTCTTCTGTCATCACCACATTCATGTCGGTTTCAGCCGCTGAATCTTCAAGATATTCCAAATCGCAAATAGGTTCGCCTTTATAGATACCCACAGATACCGCAGCGACCATACCTTTCAGTGGGCTTTTCTTAATCATGCCTTTTTCTAGCATGTAATTAATTGCATCAACCAGTGCCACCATCGCACCGGTAATAGATGCGGTACGTGTGCCACCATCAGCCTGAATAACATCACAGTCAACGGTGATCATCTGCTCGCCTAATACTTTTAAATCAACCGCAGCACGCAAGCTACGTGCAATAAGACGTTGGATTTCCATCGTACGTCCACCTTGCTTGCCACTCGCAGCTTCTCGACGGTTACGCGTATGCGTAGCACGAGGTAACATGCCATATTCAGCCGTCACCCAACCTTGGCCTTTGCCTTTTAACCAGCGCGGAACATTTTCTTCTACACTCGCGGTACAAATAACCTTGGTATTACCAAACTCAACCAGTACTGAACCTTCAGCATGGGCTGTATATTGGCGAGTAATAGTGATTGGACGAACTTGAGTCGCACTTCTTCCGCTTGGACGCATCGGGATTTCCCTTTGGCTGGATGATATTAACCGGCGATTATAGCGATAACTCAATCTCAGTGCACGAGAAAACGATAACGTAAGCTGACAAACAGTAGCCCCTTGAGGCCAATATCGCATATAATCTCAACACCCGGTAACGACGCACCTGTTATGAATAATTAAGACTTATCGTGGGTAACGGTAAGTTAGTCGTCGCACCATTCTCAACTAAAAGGCCAAAAGCCATGATCCATAGTATGACTGCTTATGCCCGTCGCGAAATTAAAGGCGATTGGGGCACTGCTGTGTGGGAGATCCGCTCAGTAAATCAACGTTATCTTGAAACCTACATTCGTATGCCTGAGCAATTCCGTAGCTTAGAGCCAGTATTACGTGAGCGTTTCCGTAAACGTCTTGCTCGCGGTAAAGTGGAATGTAATCTACGTTTTGAAGCCAATATTGCCGCAAACACAGCACTAACCATCAATGAAGCGTTAGCAAAACAAGTTATTACTGCTGCTAAATGGGTAAAAGAAACCGCGGGTGAAGGTAATATCGGCCCATTCCAAGTCCTTAATTGGCCGGGGGTGATGGAAGCGCCAGAGCAAGACTTAGATGCGATTAACAAAGATCTACTGACGGGTTTTGAACTCGCTATGGATGACTTCATTGCCGCACGTGCAAGCGAAGGCGATAACATGAAGCAGCTTATCGACCAACGTCTGGATGCTATTTCGGTTGAAGCAACCAAGGTACGCACTATGATGCCAGAAATCATCAACTGGCAGCGTGAGCGCATTATGTCTCGCCTTGAAGAGGCAAAAGTTGATCTTGATGCGAACCGCATTGAACAAGAGCTGATCATGCTCGCGCAAAAGAGTGATGTCGCAGAAGAGCTTGATCGCCTTGATTCTCACGTGAAAGAAACCCAAAAAATCATCGCAAAAGGTGGCGCATGTGGCCGTCGTTTAGACTTCATGATGCAAGAGTTCAATCGTGAATCTAACACCCTCGCATCAAAATCAATCAACACTGAAGTCACAGCTTCTGCAGTTGAACTTAAAGTCTTGATTGAACAAATGCGCGAACAAATCCAGAATATCGAATAACTCGATAATCGCTCAATCAAGGAAGCCATTGCTTCCTTGGTTGTGGTTGATTAGCTGCTGCAATTATGAAAAACGCATTAAAGCCAACTAGGCTTAAGCTATATCGCACAAAAAGATGAATTTTCCAGCAACTAGCTAATTTCAATTATGCGCAGATCATGATAATCTTCGCGCCCTTCTATCACTGAGTGAAAATAGGCAATGAGCAAAGGTACTCTATACATCGTGTCGGCCCCAAGCGGTGCTGGTAAATCAAGTCTGATTAATGCCCTTCTTGAAACAAACCCGACCTATGACATGAAAGTATCCGTGTCCCACACAACTCGTGGTATGCGCCCGGGTGAAGAACACGGTGTTCATTACAATTTCGTTAGCGTAGAAGAATTTACTGACTTGGTAGAACAAGGTGCATTCCTTGAACATGCAGAAGTATTCGGCAACTACTATGGCACTTCACGCCCATGGATCGAAGAGCAATTAAATAAAGGAATTGATGTATTCCTTGATATCGACTGGCAAGGTGCGCGTCAAATTCGCACACAAATGCCAGCGGCTAAGAGCTTATTCATCCTTCCTCCTTCAAAAGAGGAATTAGAGCGTCGTCTAAATGCGCGCGGTCAAGATAGCGAAGCTGTTATTGAACGTCGTATGCAAGAAGCTCGTTCAGAAATCTCACACTACGATGAGTATGATTATGTTATCGTAAATGATGATTTTGATGTTGCTTTAATCGACTTTAAAGCAATTATTCGTGCTGAACGATTGAAGCAAGACAAACAAGCTGCTAAATATAAGAGCATGTTGTCTGCACTACTAGCAGATCAGTAAGTTATTTTGTACAATTTTCTATTCCTAATTTAATAACCACTGGAGTCCTCCATGGCACGCGTAACCGTTCAAGACGCTGTTGATAAAATTGGCAACCGTTTCGATCTGATCCAAATTGCTGCTCGCCGCGCACGTCAAATGCAAACCGGCGGTAAGGATCCATTGGTTCCTGAAGAAAACGACAAGTACACAGTAATTGCACTTCGTGAAATCGAAGAAGGCCTAATTACTAAAGATATCCTTGATGCTCGTGAGCGTCAGGAACTGCAAGAGCAAGAAGCTGCTGAATTAGCAGCAGTTAGTGCTATTGCTGGCGACCACCGTTAATCAGGGAACCGGGCGAATTGTATCTTTTTGATAGCCTGAAAGAAGTCGCAATCGAGTACCTGCCAGAGCCTCAGCTAGAGGCTCTTAGGCAGGCTTTTCTCGTTGCTCGCGACGCACACGAAGGGCAAACTCGCTCCACTGGCGAGCCTTATATTATCCACCCCGTTGCGGTTGCTCGCATCTTGGCGGAAATGCGTCTCGATATTGAAACGCTCATGGCGGCATTGCTTCATGACGTTATCGAAGATACCGAGGTCACTAAAGAAGATCTCGCCAGCCGTTTTGGCGACACTGTCGCAGAATTGGTCGATGGCGTATCGAAACTCGATAAATTAAAGTTTCGAGATCGAAAAGAAGCACAAGCTGAAAACTTCCGCAAAATGATCATGGCAATGGCGCATGATATTCGCGTAATTTTGATTAAGCTGGCTGACCGTACCCACAATATGCGAACACTCGGTGCCCTTCGCCCCGATAAACGTCGTCGTATTGCCCGCGAAACTCTTGAAATATTCTCTCCTCTAGCCCACCGTCTGGGTATCCATAACATCAAATCTGAACTTGAAGAGCTTGGCTTTGAAGCGTTATACCCAAATCGCTACCGTGTATTAAAGCAAGTGGTAGCTGCGGCGCGTGGTAACCGTAAAGAGATGATCAATAAAATTCACGCTGAAATTGAGGGTCGCCTCAGTGATGCGGGAATTCACGCTACCGTATTAGGCCGTGAGAAAAACTTGTTCTCTATCTATAACAAGATGAAGAACAAAGAGCAGCGTTTCCACTCCATCATGGATATCTATGCTTTCCGTGTACTTGTGAGTGATTTAGATACCTGCTACCGCGTATTAGGACAAGTACATAACCTGTACAAACCCCGTCCTAGCCGCATGAAAGACTACATTGCGATCCCGAAAGCCAATGGCTATCAATCGCTGCATACCTCGCTTGTTGGCCCTCATGGTGTTCCCGTTGAAGTACAGATTCGTACCGAAGACATGGATCAAATGGCAGACAAAGGCGTTGCTGCGCACTGGACCTACAAAGATGGCGAAAGCTCAGGTACTACAGCGCAAGTTAAAGCCCAGCGTTGGATGCAAAGCTTACTTGAACTTCAACAAAGTGCAGGTAGCTCATTTGAATTTATTGAGAACGTAAAATCCGATCTTTTCCCTGATGAGATTTACGTTTTTACCCCGAAAGGCCGTATTGTTGAATTACCTGTTGGCGCAACCGCGGTAGATTTTGCTTACGCCGTGCATACTGATGTCGGTAATGCTTGTGTTGGCTCTCGCGTTGATCGCCAACCTTATCCACTAAGCAAACCACTTAAAAACGGTCAAACCGTTGATATCATTAGTGCTCCTGGCGCTAGACCTAACGCTGCATGGCTTAACTACGTGGTGACATCCCGTGCCCGCACGAAGATCCGCCAAGTGCTGAAAACCATGCGTCGTGACGAGTCGATTACTTTAGGTCGTCGCTTGCTAAACCATGCTCTTGGTGGCACTAATATTGATAATATTGCTAACGAAAATATTACCAAGGTATTGTCTGATCTCAAACTCAGCTCAATGGATGATCTTCTCGCTGAAATCGGCTTAGGTGAAGTGATGAGTGTGGTCATTGCTCGTCGTTTGTTAGGCAATGTCGATGAGCTCACGCCAAAAGAAAATGATCGTCGCTTACCAATTCAAGGCGCTGATGGCATTTTATTAACCTTTGCTAACTGCTGTCATCCGATCCATGGCGATCCGATCATTGCCCATGTTAGTCCAGGGAAAGGTTTAGTGATCCACCGTGAAGAATGTGCCAATGTCCGTGGTTATCGTAAAGAGCCGGATAAGTACATGGCGGTAGAATGGAGTGAAGACTTCGATCAAGAATTTGTTACCAGCTTGAAAGTTGATATGCAAAACCACCAAGGTGCATTAGCCGATCTCACTAACACTATTGCTGCGACAGGCTCGAATATTCAAGGCTTAGCGACGGAAGAAAAAGATGGCCGTTTATACACCATCACCGTTAAGTTAACCACACGTAGCCGCATTCATTTAGCCAACATTATGCGTCGAATTCGTATTATGCCAAATGTCGTACGTGTCGCGCGCCAGAAAAACTAAGCGTTAAGATACGCACAGTTTTCATCATAAAAACGCCCTTTATTGGGCGTTTTGTGTATTTGGCAATAAAGCCTTATTATCATTAACCTATCTCATTTGTTTTCATTAGGTAACCTCCATGACCCCAGATCGTTTTCAACGTATCCACCAAGTATTGGCAACGCGTCAGCCCGATCTGACGGTATGTATGGAAGAAGTCCACAAACCAAATAATGTCTCAGCGATAATCCGCACAGCTGATGCTGTCGGTGTACATAAAGTGCATGCCGTTTGGCCCAAAGAAGGGATGAAAGTATTAAGCCATACTTCGGCTGGTGCGCGTAACTGGGTTGAATTAGATACCCATGATTCTATGGTTGAAGCCGTACAAGCATTAAAAGATCAAGGCATGCAGGTACTGGCTACCAACCTATCTGATACTGCGATTGATTTTCGTGATGTTGATTACACCAAACCAACAGCGATTATTTTAGGCGGAGAGAAAAACGGCATCACAGCTGAAGCGCTAGCGATGGCCGATCAAGATATCATCATTCCAATGGTCGGCATGGTGCAGTCATTAAATGTGTCAGTCGCAAGCGCGTTGATTTTGTACGAAGCACAACGCCAACGTCAAAATGCTGGTATGTATGAGCGTGAAAAAACCTTACTGCCAGATGATGTCGTTAACCGAATCCTATTTGAACGCGGGCATCCTGTTCTTGCTAAAGTCGCACAACAAAAGGGCTTACCTTACCCACAACTCGATGATCAAGGTCAGATTGTTGCTGATGAAGCATGGTGGGCAGCCATGCAAGCGAAGAAAATGAAAAAACGCCAACCCGCAATGGAGAATAACGAGTAATGAGCGGACAACTCCTCAATGCTATTTCGCTAGCTGAACTCTCTGGCGTTGGAGCAAAAATGGCAGAGAAACTGGAAAAGATTGGGCTCCATAATGTCCAAGATTTACTGTTTCACTTACCATTGCGCTATGAGGATCGCACTCGTATTTGGCCTATCAATCGAGCCATGCCAGGGCAACACTTGACCGTTCAAGGTGAAGTCCACCATACCAGTATTACTTTTGGTAAACGTAAAATGCTGGCAGTAAAAATTGGAGACGGCACAGGCTCTGTTACGCTGCGCTTTTTTAATTTCAATGCAGCAATGAAAAATAGCTTTGCTGAAGGTAAACAAGTTAAGGCTTACGGCGAAATCAAAGGCAGTAAATTCGGTCTTGAGATCATTCATCCGGATTACCGTATTTTCTCAGAGCCGACCGAGCTTAGTGTTGAAGAAACCTTAACACCAGTATATCCAACCACTGATGGCTTACGTCAACTGACCCTGCGTAACCTAACCGACCAAGCGCTCAACTTGCTCGATAAGGCCGCGGTGACAGAACTACTGCCGGAAGGTTTATACGACCGTCAAATGACGCTTGCACAGGCATTACGTGCGATGCATCGTCCAACACCTGATATCTCACTAGATCAATTAGAAGCAGGTAAGCATCCTGCTCAACACCGGTTAATTTTAGAAGAATTGTTGGCGCAAAATTTATCGATGTTGGCATTGCGCAGCAAAGGACAACAACATAGTGCTTGGCCACTTGCCGCGAAAGATTCATTAAAGCAGCAACTGCTCGATAGTCTGCCGTTCACTCCAACAGGTGCGCAGCAACGTGTTGTCGCTGACATTGAAACCGATCTTATTAAGCCGCAACCAATGATGCGTTTAGTTCAAGGGGATGTTGGCTCAGGTAAAACCTTAGTTGCCGCTCTTGCCGCCCTACGCGCCATCGAACATGGCTTTCAAGTCGCCTTAATGGCACCAACGGAATTACTGGCAGAGCAACATGCCATCAACTTTGCCAACTGGCTTAATCCTATGGGTATTCAGGTTGGCTGGATGGCAGGTAAGTTGAAAGGCAAAGCGCGCGAAACGGAACTTGCCCGTATTGCGAGTGGTGAAGTGAAGATGGTGGTCGGCACGCATGCCTTATTCCAAGACCACGTTAAATTTGAAAATTTAGCACTCGTTATCATCGATGAACAACACCGATTTGGTGTCCATCAGCGTTTAGAGCTACGAGAAAAAGGGGCCAATGAGGGTCGCTACCCACATCAGTTAGTCATGACGGCAACCCCGATTCCACGTACTCTTGCCATGACAGCTTATGCCGATATGGATACCTCGGTCATTGATGAACTGCCCCCCGGCCGAACACCGATCCAAACTGTTGCCTTACCCGATGCCCGTCGCCCTGAAATTATCGAGCGTATTCGATCAGCTTGCATTAATGAAGGACGCCAAGCCTATTGGGTATGTACCTTGATTGATGAATCAGAAGTGTTGGAAGCCCAAGCCGCCTCAGATACTGCCGATGAACTGACGGGTTTACTGCCTGATTTAAAAATTGGTTTAGTACACGGACGAATGAAAGCCGCAGAAAAACAAGCGGTGATGGCAAGTTTCAAAGCTGGTGAGCTGAATTTGTTAGTTGCCACAACCGTGATTGAAGTCGGAGTGGATGTACCCAATGCCAGTTTAATGGTGATTGAAAACCCTGAACGATTAGGCTTAGCGCAGCTCCACCAGCTACGTGGACGTGTCGGTCGAGGAAAAGTTGCGAGTCACTGTGTATTGCTTTATCACGCCCCCCTGTCTAAAACCGCACAAAAGCGTTTAGGGGTATTACGTCAAAGTAGTGATGGTTTTGTGATCGCCCAACGAGATTTAGAAATTCGTGGCCCAGGTGAATTATTAGGTACCAAACAAACCGGTATTGCTGAATTTAAGGTCGCCGATCTGATCCGTGACCAATACATGATCCCACAAGTGCAAAAGCTGGCTCGCTATATTCATGACAGTTACCCCGATAACGCCAAAGCCATCATTGATCGTTGGCTAGGACAACGAGAAAACTACTCAAACGCTTAGTTATTGGTTAAGTACAAATACAACAAAGCCCACATTACCGCGCGGTAATGTGGGCTTTTCATTTGCTGACTTACTTCATTTTATGTAGTGGTAACGTCACTTCAACGCGTAAACCACCTTCGCTGCGGTTACGCACTAAAATAACACCATCATGCTGATCAACAATACGCTTTACAATCGCAAGTCCTAATCCTGTCCCTTCCGCTTCACTACCGCGAGCGGAATCACCACGCGTAAGGGGTTGGAACATCTTAGTGACCTGATCAGGCGCAATACCCGGCCCATCGTCTTCAACACAGAACCATACCGATTTACGATCAGCAGAAGCCCCACTCGAGATCTTCACCCAACCCTTACCATAGCGCTGCGCGTTCACCACAAGATTGGCTACCGCACGTTTAAGCGCAACTGCGTTTGCTGACACCGAACCTGGGATCTCACCGAGTTGCTGATCAATTGTTTTACCGTAACTGCCTTCAGTATGCGCAACATCAATCAACAAGGTATTCAGATCAAGATCTTCTTCTTCCTGCTTCTTGGTCGATTTTAGATAATCCATAAACTGACTAATGATCGCGTTACACTCTTCGGTATCAGTGATCATCGATTCCGCTAAATAACTATCTTCAGGTGACATCATTTCTGTAGCCAGACGAATACGGGTTAATGGTGTACGTAAGTCGTGGCTGACGCCTGCCATTAACAGTGCGCGATCGTCTTCTAGCTGTTTAATGCCCTGTGACATCTGATTGAAGGCTTTGGTGACTGAGCGAATTTCAGAGGCACCTTGCTCAGGAAGTTGTGGCGGCGTTTCACCACGTCCCACCATAAGTGCAGCCTGTTCCAATTCCATTAATGGACGGTTTTGGATCCGAATGAATAACCAGCCGCCAGCAATCACAAGAAAGGCAATGATCAGGCTATAGCGAAATAGCGGCGCAAAGTCTTCTTCTTGCAGCTCGGATAACGGGACCCGCATTAAGAAATTCGGCATCGCATCGGTTTTTAGCCACAGCACATAACTGTCAGCACCGAGCAATAAACGCACATCGGTTGGCGAACCAAGATCTTTGGTCATCTGCTCACTGAGATAACCGATATGCATCGCATCATGGAAAGGTTTGGCCGCTTCACTACCAGGCGCGACTAAGGTGAGACCTAACTCTTCTAATAGTTTACGACGAAGAGGACGGTCAAGGTGTACACATTGATCATCCGGCATCACCAATTCATCGTTAAGCATCAATTTTACTTCATAAGATAAAATGCGGTTGAATTGCTGAATACTGGGTAATAAGGCGTAATTAACTATGGTCAGATACGAAAAAATCTGGCTTGCGATAAGCAAGCCAGCTAATAGGATTAACGTTCGACCAAATGTGCTTTTTGGCGATAAACGCATGGCTTACGCCTCGCGACCATCAGGAACGAAGACGTAACCTAAACCCCACACTGTTTGGATATAACGTGGACGGCTTGGATCTTCTTCAACCATACGACGTAAACGTGAGATTTGTACGTCGATAGAACGCTCCATTGCAGAATACTCACGACCACGCGCCATATTCATCAACTTATCACGTGACATCGGCTCACGGGCATTAGTAACCAATGCTTTTAATACCGCAAACTCACCAGACGTTAATGGCATAGGAACATCGCCACGGAACATTTCACGGGTACCTAAGTTTAAACGGAATTCGCCAAATTCAATCATCTTACTATCAACACTCGGTGCGCCCGGTGCTTCAATTGTTTGACGACGTAGTACCGCACGAATACGCGCTAACAGCTCTCGAGGGTTAAACGGTTTAGGCAGATAATCATCAGCGCCCACTTCAAGACCAACAATGCGATCAACCTCATCACCTTTTGCTGTTAGCATCAAAATAGGTAACATGTTATTGGCATTACGTAAGCGACGACAAATTGATAAGCCATCTTCACCTGGTAGCATTAAATCTAACACCATTAGATGAAACGTTTCGCGGGCTAATAGACGATCCATTTGCTCGCCATTTGCCACACTTCGAACCTGAAATCCTTGCTCAGATAAATAACGTTCTAATAGCGCGCGTAAGCGCATGTCATCATCAACAACCAGAATTTTGTAATTTTCTTGCATAATCCACCTTCAGCGGTCGAGGTCTTGAGCTTTTGCCGTAGTGTACGTCAGCTCACTAAACAGACTCAGAATTTCCTGCGTTTTTTTCAGGCAAATATGTAACAGAGTATGTATATTCGTTTTATGCGCCAGATAAGCGCCTGAGTCAATTAAGTAATTATAAAAAAGCTAAAATGAAGTGAAAACTAGGGTTGCACTCTGTTTTATCTTGGTGAAAAGACACCTGCTCTCTGTTATATCTCATCTTTAATTTCTACATAATTTGAAACTTACCGCGACAATTTATTATTGCGCTTATTGACCCATCCGTCTAAGCGTTAGATCATCGCCCCATTCCTCGTTCACGTCATGTTATAAGGATAGCTATGAGAACCAACCTGGTGACGCGTGAAGGTTACAATAAATTAAAAAAAGAACTTGATTTCCTATGGCGTGAAGATCGCCCTGAAGTGACCAAGAAAGTCACTTGGGCTGCCAGTCTGGGTGATAGATCTGAAAATGCCGACTACCAATACAATAAAAAACGCTTGCGTGAAATTGACCGTCGCGTCCGCTTTCTACGTAAACGCTTAGATGTATTAAAGGTGATTGATTACTCCCCGCAACAAGATGGCAAAGTCTTCTTTGGTGCTTGGGTGGAAATTGAAAATGAAGCGGGAGAAACAAAGACCTTTCGCATCGTTGGTCCTGACGAAATTTATGGCAGAAACGACTATATCTCAATTGATTCTCCCATGGCGCGGGCACTACTCAGCAAAGAAGTCGATGATGATATTGTCGTTACCACTCCGCTTGGCAAGAAAGAATGGTTTATCAATGAAATCCGCTACGACACCGACATTGAGTAATTAAATCATCATTACTGCATACGATAGAAGCCGTTCGTTATGTACACGGCTTCTTTTCCGATCTTTTTTCTGCTCACTGACACACTCTTAACATCGGTAAACTTGCCACTCTCATCGGGAGACGTAGAATGTAAGCTTAACGATAAACAAGAGATACCTACGGATGAGCAACTCTATCAATCAGCTGATTGCCAGCGAACTGAATGTTCGAAATGAACAAATCAATGCAGCAGTCACACTGCTCGATGATGGTAACACCGTGCCTTTTATTGCCCGTTACCGTAAAGAAGTCACTGGCGGCTTGGATGATACCCAACTTCGTAATTTAGAATCACGTTTAGGCTACTTACGTGAGCTCGATGATCGTCGTCAGGTCATTTTAAAATCGATTACTGAGCAAGGTAAATTGACCCCTGCGCTAGAGGCTGAAATCAAGACAGCAGACAGTAAGACCCGTCTTGAAGATCTTTACTTGCCTTACAAGCCTAAGCGCCGCACTAAAGGTCAAATTGCCATTGAAGCCGGTATTGAGCCTTTAGCTGATCTGCTTTGGAGCCAACCAGACAACACTCCTGAGCAAGCAGCTGAACAATTTTTGAATCCAGAGCAAGGCTTTGCTGATACCAAAGCAGTACTGGATGGCGCTCGCGCAATCTTAATGGAGCGCTTTGCTGAAGATGCCACCTTGCTTGATAAAATCCGTCGCCAGTTAAACGGTCAAGCAGAACTGACTTCACGTCTTGTCGATGGCAAAGAGCACGATGGTGCGAAATTTAAAGATTACTTTGAATATAACGAGCCATTAAAAACCATTCCATCTCACCGTGCACTCGCGCTATTTCGTGGGCGTAATGAAGGCTTCCTACAATTAGCATTGAATGCTGATCCCAACCAAGATGAAGGCGTGCGAGGCTCTTACTGTGAAGTGATTATTGCCGATCACTACGGCGTAAAACTGGGCTCGGCACCAGCTGATGCATGGCGTAAGCAAGTGATAAGTTGGGCATGGCGCATTAAGATTTTAATGCACATGGAAACCGAACTGATGAGCGCACTGCGTGAAAAAGCCGAAGATGGCGCGATGCAAGTGTTCGCTGATAACCTGAAAGATTTGCTAATGGCTGCCCCTGCCGGTCCTCGCGTCACACTAGCACTCGATCCTGGTTTACGAACAGGGAGTAAGATTGCAGTGGTTGATGAAACCGGCAAGTTACTCGATACTGCCACCATCTACCCGCACCAACCCCACAACAAAATTGCAGAATCAAGCAAAGTTGTTTTAGCCTTAATCAACAAGCATAACGTTAACTTAATTGCGATTGGTAATGGTACTGCTTCACGTGAAACAGATGCGTTTGTTGCCAAACTACTTAAAGATAATAATCTAAAAGTACAGAGCGTAATGGTGAGTGAAGCCGGTGCATCGGTATACTCTGCATCAGAGCTTGCTGCAAATGAATTCCCAAACCTAGATGTTTCTATCCGTGGCGCGGTGTCTATTGGTCGTCGCCTGCAAGACCCATTAGCAGAGTTAGTAAAAATTGATCCGAAATCTATCGGTGTAGGTCAATACCAACACGATGTTAGCCAAAGCATGTTAGCGAAACGCCTCGATGCTGTCGTAGAAGACTGTGTAAACGCCGTGGGTGTGGATGTCAATACTGCATCTGCTGCACTACTGACACGCGTGGCAGGTTTGAACGCCACCATCGCACAAAACATCGTGAACTACCGTGATGAAAATGGTCGCTTTGATGCGCGTACAGCCCTGAAAAAAGTCGGCCGTTTAGGGCCAAAAGCCTTTGAGCAGTGCGCTGGATTCTTACGGATAATGAACGGTAAAAACCCACTTGATAGCTCTGCAGTTCACCCAGAATCTTATGCGGTAGTTAAAGCTATTTCGGCTGCTAATAATAAACCGGTTGATGCGATCATAGGTAACACCGATTTCCTACGTAGCTTAAAAGCCGCTGACTACACCGATGCTGATTTCGGCTTACCAACGGTAACCGACATCATTAGCGAGCTGGATAAACCTGGTCGAGATCCTCGTCCTGAGTTTAAAACAGCCACCTTTGCCGAAGGCGTTAATGAAGTAAAAGATCTGATCCCTGGCATGGTATTAGAAGGCGTGATCACTAACGTGACTAACTTCGGTGCTTTTGTTGATGTCGGCGTACACCAAGATGGTTTAGTCCATATCTCCGCCCTGTCTGATAAGTTCGTTTCAGATCCGCGCGAAGTGGTAAAAGCCGGTGATATCGTCAAAGTGAAAGTGATGGAAGTGGATTTACAGCGTAAGCGTATTGGTATGTCGATGCGTCTGTCTGATGAGCCAGGACAAGAGAAGCCGACTCGTCAACCTCGCGATAATTCAGCACGTCCTGCACGAAGTCAACCACAAAGCCAACCTCGTCAACGTGATAACGGTAATGCCGCAATGGGTGGTGCGTTTGCAGCAGCCTTTGCTAATGCCAAGAAAAAATAAGCTAACGTCTTATTAGGTTATACAAAAAGCCAGACGAGATGTCTGGCTTTCTTTTATCTACTAGAAATCAAATCACTTGTAGATATTCTGTTGGCGGGTTTGGCACACTGGCTTGTGCATACTTAAATGCCACCACCCCTTTAGTCCGCTCGTTTTGATTAATTTTATCTAATTGCTCAAGTAATTCTCGCGGTAATTTAATGTGCATGCTGTAACCCAGTGCACTGTCTTTCTCAAGATAATTACTGGCAGATAGCAGATCAACAAGACGGGCAATATCCTCTTGATAACCTTTTAAAATTTCATCATCTTGCTTATCATAATCCGGATGTTCACTCGGATCCCAACTTGGTTTTTTTAGCTGTTTCTCTTCACTGGTTATTGGCTTTTCATCTGCCGCCGCGCTACTTGCAGTTAACGGGACAATTTTTTCTCGCACTCGGTTATCTCGCGCAACTTGATCGGTTGGCGGATTGACCGTTGTGGCTAATGGCACACCACCAGCTTGTAGAGGAGAAATATTCATACCGAAAACAAATTCACCATGTGCAAAGTAAACAAACCCAAGTGGTTACTATTTAATCATAACGGTAATTTTTAAGATACAACAGCATCTTCAGCAATAAACTGCCGCACTGCAGCGATAAATTCATCAGGATGTGAAATAAACGGTGCATGAGATGCAGACTGAAAAACATAACTCAATGACTGTGGGCAGAGCTTGCTAATCGCGGCTTCTGTTTTAACGGGTACCAAGCCATCTAAGCGACCATACATTCGTAGCCAAGGTTGAGTGAGTAATGACAGTTCTGCCCGCTGATCAACGGTTTCAAGTAACATTAACCCCAGCGCCAAGGCTGAGGGTTGTGGCGTCGGCCGTTCAAGTACGGCTTGCTTTAAATTCTTTATATCCTGTCGGGCTGTCGGGCTGCCCATCGCTTGTAACGCTAAGAATCGCTCTACCGTTACGTTAAAATCAGAGGCGAGCTGTGATTGAAAATTCCTGAGTACATCCGGTTTGATCCCTCGCCATTTTTCTCGCGCCATAAAACTTGGCGAACTGGCTAAAGTCATTAATTGTGTTACACGCTCAGGTGCAAGTAATGCCGCTTGCGTTGCCACTAGACCACCCAGTGACCAGCCTAACCACGCTGCTTTCTGAGGGGCGCGCGCTAATACCGCTTGCGTGATCTCGACCAAGGACTCCGCAGTAACATCACCGCTATAACCGTAACCCGGTAAATCACACCAATGCACAGTAAAATGCTCAGCGAGGGCTGGGATCACATCTTGCCATACCGCACCATTCATTCCCCAGCCATGAATGAGAACCAGATCCGAGCCTTGACCTTTACTGTGCCAATCAAGCATTACCGCCATTACACTTCCTTATTCGGTTTTTTGAGGTTTTGTTTATGATGCCAAAAAACACAACGGCTTGGCTATCTCACACCTGCCGTAAACTATTATTTCGCCACTGTAGCTTATGTCAGTTACCACTCGAACCCAATGATGATTATTGGTGTCATTATTGTCTTTCTCAATTTCCATCCCCGCCTTACTGCCAACGATGTGGTACAACGACTTTAAACGCTGAACAATATTGTGGTCAGTGTTTGACGACTCCGCCACCTTGGCAACGATTGTATCGTTTAGGTGAGTACCAACCGCCTCTACAGCAATTAGTTAGCCAATTTAAATTTGGGAAAAAGTTCTGGCTTGCAAAACCATTAGCCAAACAATTAGCAAAACAAATTACCGACCCCGCCCCTTTATTGCTTCCTGTTCCGTTGCACCGCTGGCGTTATTGGCAACGTGGATTTAACCAAAGTCATTACTTAGCGTTAGCCTTAGCTCGTGAACTTAGTACCCAAGTTGATCACAATGTATTGGTGAGGACTCGCCATACTCAAGCACAAAAATCCCTGACAAAAAAACAACGTAAAACTAATTTAGCCAATGCCTTTGCTATTAAAGACTGTGCGCTTCCGCAGCATGTGGCCTTGGTTGATGATGTCGTTACAACTGGAACAACCGTGGCATTATTAACCAAAAGACTCCACCAGCAAGGCGTAAAGCGCGTTGATATAATTACGATTTGTCATACCGAAAAACCCGTATAGTCATCACTTATAACAAAAAAGTCGCGCATTATGATGTAAAACGTGGTGAAATTAAAAATGCTAATATTAGGGATGATAGAACGTCTCTCTAAGAGTAGAATAGAGAAAACTCACTAAATAGGTCAGGTATTACGTCGTGTCAATGATCACTATTACTGAAAGCGCTCAGCAGCACTTCGGCAAGCTTCTTGCCCAGCAGCCTGAGGGTACTAATATCCGTGTTTTTGTTGTTAACCCAGGCACTCAAAGTGCTGAGTGTGGTGTATCCTACTGCCCACCTGAAGCGGTTGAAGCAAGCGACACCGAAATCAAACTAGAGCTATTTTCTGCTTTTCTTGATGAGCTAAGCCTGCCATTTTTAGAAGATGCTGAAATTGATTTTGTTACTGACAAAATGGGCTCACAACTTACACTTAAAGCACCGAATGCAAAAGTGCGTAAAGTGTCTGATGATGCACCATTGATGGAGCGTGTTGATTACGTTATCCAAACCCAAGTTAACCCACAACTTGCCGGTCATGGTGGTCACGTTTCTTTATCAGAAATCACTGAAGATGGCGTTGCTATCTTACAGTTCGGTGGTGGCTGTAATGGTTGTTCAATGGTTGATGTCACACTGAAAGAAGGCATCGAAAAAGAGCTACTCGCACAGTTTGAAGGTGAGCTAACTGGCGTTCGTGATATTACCGATCACGCACGTGGTGAGCATTCATACTACTAGTTTTTAGTATGAACGGAAAATCAAAAAGCCGCATATAAGATGCGGCTTTTTCGTTTTGAAACCAAGATGCTCGTTATAATACGGTGAGAGTGACTCTCTTTCGTCCCCAGCGTTTTGCGGCACGAATGTCTTTCCCCATGTAAATATCAATCTTATTACGCCAACGGGGATTCATTTTATCCAGCACAACATATTCACCGGGCAAACCTGATATTTTAACCTTTACACCTCGTTTTAATCCTTTTTTCAACAAATCCCGTGAAACGGCAATTACTTTCATCCCTGGTTTTAACCTATCTCCCCATGCAGCAATGTTAGGGTGTGAGCTTGTCTGCGCCCTAACAGAATTATACGCTGTCGCTGTAACATGCATTTTTTTATGGGTAGTAGCAAAGCTATTTACGCTAAACACCAATGCAATAGTCAGTAAGAAATAAGCAAGAATATTCTTTTTCATATCCAACACCCGGCTAAAAAGTGCTCGCATTTTAACCAAAACAACATCAGGTTTGATAGCTTTTTTTGCTCAAAATTAATACAAAATGTATATTTTAAATCTAACTTACTGTTTTAATGCAGGAGATAAGAAAATATTTTTTTTCCACTGGTAACCGAAAATAACCGCTAATGTCACACCACGTAATGCCATAAAACCTAACATCGCCGCCCATAATGCATGGTTGCCATAGCTATACATTAACCACCAAATGGCAAAAAAACCACTGGTTGCAACAAACATACTGTTGCGCATAACTCGCCCTTGCGTCGCGCCAACAAAGACACCATCCAGTAAAAAACACCACATAGCCACTAATGGTACTGCAGCAAGCCAAGGCAAATAAATATCAGCTTCAGCTTGAACCGCTGGAAGATCGGAGATCAAACTGACTATGCGCTCACCACCTAAAGAAAATGTCAATGTAAGCGCAACAGATATTATAAAACTCCAAAATGTAGTGTTAATTAAATAACGTCCTAACTGATCACGATTGTTCGCACCAACGGCTTTTCCTACTAATGCTTCCATCGCATAAGCAAAACCGTCCATGGCATAAGACACCAACATTAAAAAGCTCATTAACACAGCGTTTGCCGCGACTACATTATCGCCTAGTGTTGCACCTTGGAAAGTCATAAAGGTAAACGTCGCTTGTAAGCACAAGCTCCGTAAAAAGATATCTCGGTTTAATTTAAGTAGTCGCCCTATACCATGTCGCGCAGCCATAATTTTTTCTTTTAACGGCGGCAAACCTAACGCTAACCATTGACGAGAAACAAACCATAACCCTAATAACATACCGCTATAATCAGCTAGTACCGACGCAGAAGCAGCACCTTGAACTTTCCAGCCAAAGCCTAATACAAACAGAACATCCAAAAGAATATTAACAAGGTTAGTGATGATCAAAAGCCACATTGGCAACTTGGCATTTTGCGCCCCAAGTAACCAGCCCATGATGACAAAGTTTGCTAAAGCGGCAGGCGCTCCCCAAATACGGATTGAAAAGTATTGCTCTGCGTAAACTTTCACTTCATTACTAGCATCACTGAAATGGAAAATAGCACTGCTGACAGGTTGGTGTAAGGCAATAAGAATAAACGCGAGTAACCATGCCAACGCGATACCTTGAACAAAAATAGCCGCTTGCCCATGTTTATCTTCTCGGCCAAAAGCTTGCGCCGTAATCCCTGTGGTTGCCATGCGTAAGAAACCCAACAACCAGAATGTAACGTTGATCATGGTACCGCCAACCGCGACGCCACCGAGATACCACGACTTATCAAGGTGTCCGATCACAGCAGCATCCACCAGCCCGAGTAACGGTACTGTAATGTTTGAAAGTACCATTGGCAGGGCTAATGCAAACACCTGATAATGTAATGATTTGTCTTTTAATGCTGCTAGCACGTACTACCTCTGCCGCGATAATTTTTGTTATATAGCAGAGCAGTTTAACCAGTTGATTATGGCGACAAAAGTCTTATTGATTAAAGCGTATAAGATCTGTTGTTCATACGAGAGACTAACCATACCAAGGTAGTAACCAATGATCGGTAAGAAGTACTACAAATAAAGCTAATAAATGCCAGATAGAATATTTAAATGTCGCCCATGCATGGCCTTCACTATCAAAAAATTTCAACTTCAGCGCATAACCTAGAAAGCCCAAATTCAATGCGCTACTGCCGATTAAATAGACCCATCCACTCATATTAGTTAGCCAAGGTAATAACCCAACCGCAAAGAGAATCACGGTATAAAGCAATATCATGGTTTTGGTGTATTCAATCCCATGTGTAACAGGCAGCATTGGGATCCCGGCTTTGGCATAATCCTCACGACGATGGATCGCTAATGCCCAAAAGTGTGGTGGAGTCCATGCAAATACCAGCATCACTAATAACAATGCATGTGGATCAAGGAGCCCGGTTACTGCCGTCCACCCCAATAACGGAGGCGCCGCACCTGCAAGCCCTCCAATCACAATATTTTGTGGTGTCGCATGTTTTAGCCACACGGTATAAACCAACGCATAACCGACTAAACTTGCCATCGTTAGCCATGCCGTTAAAGCGTTAAGCATCATCAATAATCCAAAACCTACCAACATTAACGTCGTTGCAAATACAACGGCTTTCCACGTTTCGACTCGCCCTTTCGCTAGTGGTCTATGGTAAGTTCGTGCCATTTTGGCATCAAAGCGTCGATCTAATACATGATTAAAAGTCGCAGCCGCAGCCGATTGTAGACCTATCCCTGTTAAACCTAATATCACGGCATCTGCCGGTGGAATACCTTTCACGGCCAAACACATGCCCACTAATGCGGTCAGTAATAACATGGAGACGACTTTTGGTTTCGTCATCGTAAGGTAATCACGCCAAACCGCTATCGGTGGCGAACGAACTCGACTGGAATGAAGCCGTTGTGATTTATCCATGAGTAGCGCTCTCCGATGCAAAATACTTTACCTCTAATGGGGAGCGGCAATCGCATAGCAGGCGATAACAGGTGGTGACAACGGTAAGTAGTAAGATTAATCCAACTACATTGTGCGCAACGGCAATCAGTAACGGTAAGTTAGCAAGCACATTGGTGATACCTAATATTATTTGTACCGCTAACACCCCCATCATACCAATGCTATAACGACGTAAGGGCGGTTTAAGCCACATCAACCCAGCCAGCACCAAAACCAAAATCGTTGTGATAATTACACCAATACGATGAGTAACATGAATAGACACCCTTTGGGCATAATCTAAAACGCCATATTCATAGCTACTGTGTTGAGGTTGAATCAATTCAAACGCGCGAGGATCAAACATTCCCAGCCAATCCCCTTCGCATATTGGTAGTTGTGTGCATACAACAGCGGCATAATTAGCTGCTGTCCAGCCACCTAATGCAATTTGGCTTATGACAACAACTAAAGCTGCAATTGCTACGCTTTTGAGTACCGTTAAATATCGATGTGATAATGATAAATGGGGTTTAAAACCCTCTTGATAGAAAAGGGGGTTAGGTTGAATCCGCAAACGTAGTAGCCACAATAACGATACAATAGTAAAACCGCCTAACAAATGCGCCATCACCACAACAGGCATAAGTTGCATGGTAACCGTCCACATTCCAAGTAACGCTTGAAAAGAAACCACACCCAATAACAAACTGGGTAACAATTTAGGCCGTCCACTTCGGCTCCATGCCATAACAGCAATCATTACCACCAAAAGACCTAGCGATCCTGCAATATAGCGATGTACCATTTCATTCCATGCTTTTACTGGTTCAACGGGCGAGTCAGGGTAAATCGTTTGTGCTATTTGTAATTGTGATTCCGTTTGCGGTACTGACATGAACCCATAACAGCCAGGCCAATCGGGACACCCTAAACCCGCATCCGTTAACCGCGTATAAGCCCCCATCCCAACCACAATCAAAGAGAGAAAAAAGGCAGCGGTGACTAAAAAGTAGAACGGTTTATCTTTTTGCGTTTTATGCATAATCAACCCCACTATTTATGACATTTAGCCAATTTTTGATACTTTTAGCAGCCTTTTTAAATCACGTAAGATGTCTTTACCTTGTGCTAAAATGGCCTGTGGTTCAGCCTCTAGCGGATAGGCCATCATCACATTGCCATGAGGATCGGCTAGGTATACTGCATTGAGTCCATATTGAGATGGCGCAAATTGCTCATATTCTGCTGTGTTGCTGCGATAGCGTTGCAGATTTTCAACATCAACGGGAACGACGGTTGTTGGTTCAACGGGGGCGAGCAGCAAAACACTTCTCACCCGATCTTGATAAGCCCCAACAGCAAGAGGCATTTGCTTTAAGTGAAATAATGCACCTTCACAACGGCTATCACATTGTTGAGGCAACCAATAAATAAGTTGCCACTTTCCAGACGCAAGCCAATTTGCCGTCAACGGTGGAGTTAATAATTGACCTTTATTGGTGACACCACCGCTATACCACTGTTGGGTTAAGATTAATTTCGCTAGGATGATAGGCAGTAAAAACATCACACCTAATAACATTAAAACCTGATATTTTTTCATTCCTTATTCCCTCTTATATAGCCACCACCCAGCCATCCCTAATACCGCAAAGGCTAAAACAAACCACTGCGTGGCGTAGCCATAATGCTTATCTGCTTTCATCACGATAGGGGTCCAATTTTGTTTAAGCGCGAGAGGATTCGTAGCTGCAATTTGAACCACCCATTGCGGTAGAGCGCGATTTAATTGTTGTGACAGCCATGCCGGTTCAATATTTTGTACCCGTAACGGCCAACTCACGGCAGATGATTCTGGTTTGAGTTGTAATAATGAGGTGGTTGGTGCAATTAGACCGGTAATGACTTTTTCGCCACTAAATTGTGGTAACACGGGATATAACTCACGATAAGGAGGCGCGGCAATCCAGCCCAGATTGACCAATATCCATTGACCTTGGCTAAGGAAAGGGAGATAAAAATGGTAGCCTGCTTGACCATTATTTAGTTGGTTATCAAGTAAGATCGGATGCTGATTATCAAACACACCAGTAAGCGCCACATTATGCCAAACGGGCGTACTGGGTAATTGCGTAATATCAGAGATAGGTTCGGTCTGAATCGTTTCTTCGACTCGCTGCTGTAATTGAAGCTTTTCAGCTGCTCGGCTTAATTGCCAAAAGCCTAATCGCCCTAACATACACACCACGATGAAGGTAAAAATAACAAAAGCAACTTTTCGCATCGATGTTTCCTCCATCCCTATTGGTTGAAAACAGCTATCCTTAAATAAGCGCTTAATGTGTTATCACCCCTATTCAATCAGAGGCTTTCGATGTTGATAAAAATACTGCTTATCGGCTTATTACTGGTGATCATCGTCAATCTTTTTAAAGCCCTCCCAATCATGTTAAAAGGTCAATCATCACGCCCAATGTCGCATTACTTAGGCTGGCGTATTGGCTTATCTGTCGTTGTTTTTAGTATAATTGTGATTGCTTTATTAACTGGGGTTATCACCCCCAATCCTCGCCCGTATTAATTTTGTACCTTCAAAATAAACACTAAAGAATATACACAAACAGAAATAAACCTAACCACACCACATCAACAAAGTGCCAATACCAAGCGCCTGCTTGAAATGCAAAATGATGTTCAGGCGTAAAGTGCCCTTTTAAAATTCGACACCACACAATAAATAAGATAATCGCACCAAGCGTGACATGAACGCCATGAAACCCAGTTAACATAAAGAAGGTATTACCATAAATCCCTGCATCTAATCGTAGGTTCATGTCTTCATAAGCATGGACATATTCAACACCTTGTAAGTACACAAACACCGCGCCTAGTAATACCGTAAGCAACAGTAGCAACTTCAATCGAGGACGATTATTTTGCTCTAATGCGGTATGAGCAAAATGCAATGTAACCGATGATGTCAGTAATAAAATGGTGTTATAAAGCGGTAAACCTATTGGCCCCATCGCTTGGGTTTCGGTGCCATCTGGCGTTTTTTCCAATGGCCACATGGCGACAAAGTCCGGCCACAACACCGCATTGGTCATGACATTATTACTTGCACCACCCAGCCATGGCACCGCAATCATTCGGGCATAAAATAGCGCGCCAAAGAAAGCGGCAAAGAACATCACTTCGGAAAAAATAAACCAGCTCATTCCTTGACGAAAAGAGCGATCCATCTGCGCACTATAGAGCCCTGCCATCGATTCCCGGATCACATCACGGAACCAACCCACTAGCATTAATAAAATTAGCCCCACACCTACCAATAAGATCCAAGGACCTTGACCGCCAAACAGATCTCCGACAGTCGCGCCAGCACCTAACGCTATAAGAAATAAAGCAATTGCCCCCACTATGGGCCATGCACTTTCATCGGGGACATAATATTTCGTTGTTGGCGGTAAGTTATCGGTTTCACTATAGGGCTTTGACATTATCCACCTCACTGTGTTGCTCAATCACAGGGTTATCCTTGTCCGTTGCAACGTTGAATAGGGTGTAAGCTAAAGTCAGTGTTTCTATCTCTTTCGGCAAGTCAGGGTCGATATAGAACACCAACGGCAATTCTGCATTTTCACCACCCTCTAAAGGCTGATGATTAAAACAAAAACATTCGATTTTATTGAAATACTTCGCCGCTACGCCCGGTGTTACCGAAGGCACAGCTTGTCCGATAGTGGCGACTTTATTTAAGTTTTTCGCATCGTATTTAATGATTTTTGTTTCACCAGGATGCACCGTGATTTGCTTTACCTGAGGCGTAAATTGCCACCTCACTCCTGGATTAATGTAGGCAACAAATTCAACCGTCACTTCTCGGCTGGTATCCACTCGATCACTGGTTTCTGTGGGTGTTGTGGCTGTTTTTCCATTGATCCCCGTGATATCGCAAAACACGTCATAAAGGGGAACCAACGCAAAAGCAAAGCCAAACATCCCAACTGCTGCGGCAATTAACCCCCACAATGATCGCTGTTTTTTCGGCTCATCCATCACGCCTCCTAAGGATCAATCTTGGGCGGTGTTGAAAAGGTGTGATATGGCGCAGGTGATGCGACTGTCCACTCCAACCCTTCAGCACCTTCCCATGGTTTGGCAGGTGCTTTTTCTCCCCCTCGAATACATTTCACCAAGACCGCGATAAATATCAATTGAGAGACCCCAAACAAGAAACCACCAATACTGACCACGGCATTAATATCTGCAAATTGCAGGGCATAGTCAGGAATACGACGTGGCATACCCGCCAATCCTAAAAAATGCATTGGGAAAAATAAGATGTTGACCGAGATCAGCGAACACCAGAAGTGCCATTGCGCCAAACGCTCATCAAACATGTGTCCCGTCCACTTTGGTAACCAATAATAGGCAGCAGCCATGATCGAAAAGATAGCGCCAGTGACTAACACATAATGGAAATGGGCAACTACAAAATAGGTATCATGATATTGAAAATCAGCAGGCGTAATAGCGAGCATCAATCCAGAAAAACCGCCAATGGTAAAGAGCACAATAAACGCAATAGCAAACAACATTGGCACTTCAAAAGTTAATGATCCTCGCCACATCGTTGCCACCCAGTTAAAGACTTTCACCCCCGTAGGGACTGAAATCAACATGGTGCAATACATGAAAAATAGCTCTGCTGCGACAGGCATCCCCGTGGTGAACATGTGGTGTGCCCAGACTATAAAGCTTAACCCAGCAATGGATGCCGTGGCGTACACCATAGAGCTATAACCAAAGAGTTTCTTGCGCGAAAAAGCAGGGATAATGGCAGAAATAATACCGAAACTCGGCAAAATCATAATATAAACTTCAGGGTGACCAAAGAACCAGAAGATATGTTGGAACATCACCGGATCACCACCACCCGCCGCATCAAAAAAGCTCGTACCAAAATATTTATCGGTTAATACCATGGTCACTGCGCCTGCTAAAACAGGCATAACCGCGATAAGTAAAAATGCGGTGATCAACCATGTCCAAACAAAGAGTGGCATTTTCATATACGTCATGCCTGGTGCGCGCATATTCACGATGGTCACGACAACGTTAATCGCTCCCATGATTGAGCTAATTCCCATGATATGAATGGCAAACACAAACAATCCCGTACTCGGTGGGCTATATGTTGTTGAAAGTGGCGCATAGAATGTCCAACCAAAATTAGGCCCGCCCCCTTCCATAAAAAGAGAGGCTAACAACAAGCTAAATGCAAAAGGTAGGATCCAAAAGCTCCAGTTATTCATCCTTGGCAAAGCCATATCTGGTGCCCCAATCATCATTGGGATCATCCAGTTCGCTAATCCCGTAAAAGCGGGCATCACGGCGCCAAACACCATAATCAAACCATGAACTGTGGTCATCTGATTAAAAAAGTTGGGCTCCACTAACTGTAAGCCCGGTTGAAATAATTCAGCCCGAATAACCATCGCCATTGCGCCGCCAACAAAAAACATGGTTAAACTAAACAGCAAATATAGGGTGCCGATATCTTTATGATTGGTGGTAAATAACCAACGCTTTAGCCCTTTCGCAGGATGCGAATGATGGTCGTGTTCTGTGTCAGTACAGCCAGCAGTATCAATTTCAGCTTCTTGGCGCATCATATCCGTCATGCTTACTCTCCTTTATAGTGGCTGACCGTTTTTAATCGCTTGTACTTCCGCTGCTTGCACAGACTCTCCAGTATTATTCCCCCACGCATTACGCTCATAGGTAATAACAGCGGCTAATTCTTTCAAACTCAGTTGTGGACCAAACGCTTGCATCGCGGTACCGGCCTTACCGTGAACAACAACGCTGATGTGCTCTAACTTACGTTTAGGATCAACTGAAACCCCTTCACCAGCCAGTGCTGGAAATGCTCCTGGAATACCTTGCCCATTAGCTTGATGACACATGGCACAACGCGCGGTATAGGTCTTTTCACCCAGCGTCATAAGCTCATCTAATGACATTTGCATGTCCAACAAACGCTGCTCTTCTTCACGCGCTTTACGTTGCGTGATCTTGGTTTTCTGTAGCCAATCATCGTATTCTGCTTGTGGTTTGGCTATCACCACAATCGGCATAAAGCCATGATCTTTACCGCATAATTCGGCACATTGACCTCGGTAAATACCGGGCTTATCAATTTGTGTCCACGCTTCATTAATAAAGCCAGGATTAGCATCTTTTTTCACCGCAAAAGCGGGCACCCACCATGAGTGGATCACATCTTGTGAGGTGATCAAAAAGCGTACTTTTTGCCCGACAGGAAGAACTAAGGGGTAATCAACTTCTAATAAATAGTTGTCACGCTTTTGCCGTTGATTACTGATTTGTTCAGCACTTGTAGCAAGGTGGGAGTAATATTCAACATCTTGGTTGAAATAGTTGTAATGCCACTTCCATTGCGAGCCTGTCACAAGGATAGTTACATCCGATTTTGAGGTGTCTTCCATTGCAATCAATGTTTTAGTTGCAGGAATAGCCATGCCTATTAAGATAATGAACGGGATCAGCGTCCAAATAATTTCTACTTTAGTACTTTCATGGAATGAAGCAGGCTTTGCGCCTTTTGACTTGCGGTGGTGAAAGATAGCCCAAAACATAACTCCGAATACCGCCACACCAATCGCGATACAAATGTAGAGAATGGTCATATGAAGACTGTATACATTCTGACTTACCGCCGTTACACCCGGTGTCATATTAAGCTGCATGGTGTCAGCCATCAGCGGCATTGAGAAAAGTACACTCGCTATTCCTGCGATCAATGAACGAACCATCGCTCTGACCTCCCCTGTCATTCAAATATGCAATTGAACGAATTTTATGTGGCAGAATGCTTCTATGACTAACGATGCAGCTGAGCTATCAAATCGGCATTATTTATTTTTTATTATTTAAAGCATTTATTGAGCAGCACATACCAACACATAAAAATGTCTCGATATATTTAACGTAGGCAGGAATCGCAGAATACGCAAAGAATCATGGATATAAAATAACTAACAAAAAAGTAGATAACACTTTGATATATAGATACAAACAAACTACTCGCTATCATGTATCACAATATCAATAAGTTACAACAAGTACGAGAATCGTTATTTAGATTAACGATAGTAATATTCATACCTTGCTATAATTTCAAATGAACAACAACAGGCGTTAAGCGATATTTCATACTGGGCATTTTAGCAATCCAACGTTGCCATGTTCGCCATCTCGGACAGGGATTATCAAATGGGCTAAAACAATCAATCAACTCAGCCCACGGTAACCAATTAATCATTTGTTGCGCAGGATCACGATAGCCATGATGATACTCACCGCAGCCCATTTTTTTCGCAATAGGGACATGGCATAGATCGCCCGCAACCACGATACACATTTCCATGTGGCTAAAACTACACCCCATACGCTGGATAAATGTCGCTAATTGCGCTGAATTACAGGCTAATAGTGCTTGATCGCAAATTAAAAGTATCGGTGTTTGAGCACTTTTCGGTAGACGCTTTAACCAACTGAGATCAGTAACTGAACCCGTTTTCAGCATATAACGATCACTGCGATGAAATAGTTTCTCTCGCCAAAGTAAATTTTCATCAGTATCTAACTCAAACCAACGACAACGTCCGTTATCTAAGCGGTAAAAGCGGGTATCAAGCCCTGCACCAAGATTAACAACCTGCCCATAAGGATAGCGAGTTAAGAAGTCTTTCACTTGTTTATCGCACTGCAAAGTTAAAGTGGCATGTAAAAGTTGACGCTGAGGAACTTGTTGCCCGACACAATCAGGTTCGAGATAACATTGACGACACGCTACGGCAGCCACCGGATCATAAATAAGACCATCATCGGCTAAGCTTTCTCGGCTGCGATACCAAAGCGGTTGAAGTAAGTCAGAGGGAATGGTGTAGCGCTTTATTTTCGTCATCATTATCTCCTTATGAATTAAGGATGATAATAATTATCAGTTAGATTTGCAAAGCTTACTCGTCATTTTCTTAAGACAATAAAAAAGCGCAGCTTTAACTGCGCTTTTTTGGCTTCACTCAATCCGTCGTTCAGTAACCATCACATCCAATCAGCGTTTCGGATCACGCCAACAGCAATGCCTTCAATGGTTAAACTTTGATGCTCAAGATCAACTTCAATGGGTGAAAACTCTTCGTTTTCAGCATGGAGTAATACTTTGGCTCCCTGCTTATCAAGACGCTTAACCGTTACATCGTCATCAACACGTGCAACCACAACTTGACCGTTATGAACATCTTGGGTTTTATGTACAGCTAACAAGTCGCCATCCATAATCCCGATATTTTTCATACTCATCCCATTTACACGTAGTAAAAAATCGGCACGAGGTTTAAATAACATAGGATCGACTTCATAATGCGCTTCAACATGTTCTTGCGCTAAAATCGGTTCGCCCGCAGCGACACGACCAATCAGTGGTAGTCCCTGCTCTTCTGGCTCTTCTTGATTGACAAGTAAGCGAATACCACGCGATGCGCCTGGAATAATTTCCAACACTTCTTTACGTGCTAATGCTTTTAAATGTTCTTCTGCCGCATTCGCAGAGCGAAAACCTAATTCACGTGCAATTTCAGCACGTGTCGGTGGCATACCTGTTTCGTCTATTTTTGCTTTGATTAAATCAAAGACTTCTTGTTGGCGTAATGTCAACGGCTTCATGAGTCACCTGTCTTTTTATACAGTTCACTGTGAGTATATCCAGTGTTAAGCCACATTAAAAGGCAATTGTTTACGAAAACACCAATTTGATCAGTTAATCAAACCTATCAGAGCTTAGGTACTAAAATAATGACAGCCGTCTCGCAAAGATAATAATTTCAGTAGAATCAATTAGATTTAACTCACTGGTCATGCCAGATTGTTTTTTAAACCACTCATCGGTCAAAAAGAAACAATAAAAGACCATAAAAAATGATAATTTAACCGCTATCAACTGTATTTTAGCTGCATGAAATCAATCATTTTCTGCTATCCTTGCGGCGCATTAAGATTCTGAGGCTCGTTATAAATATGTCACGTTGGCAAAAATTTTATCAACAATTATTAAAGTTGCCGCTTTCTTTATTAGTTAAACCAGCAACCATTCCATCTGATCCTGTTGCTGATTTAGAGTTAGATTTAGAGCGGCCAATCGCCTACATTTTACCGTATTGCTCTAATACTGATTTATTAACACTGCGTAGCAGCGCTAAAGCATTAGGGCTACCTGATCCATTAACTAAGTTAGAAATTAATGGCCGTAGCTTTCCACGTTTTGTCTTTGTTGCTGAAGGCCCGAGTGTATTCGGCACTAATAATGCTCTACCTCAAGATTCGATTGAACTCTTTACCGAGTTACTTGAGCAACACAAACAAGATCCAGCATTAAACATTCAGTTAGTGCCCGCTTCTATTTTATGGGGACGAGCACCGGGTAAAGAATCCCAACGCAAAGCAACCTTACGTCCGTTAAATGGTCCAGCAAAATTCTGGGCAATTTTAACGCATGGCCGTGACTGTTTAGTGCGTTTAAGTACGCCAGTATCGCTGCGTTATATGGCCGATCATCATGGTACCGATGATGCGATTGCACAAAAATTAGCTCGCGTGGCAAAAATCCATTTTTCACGCCAGCAAATTGCGACATCTGGCCCACGCCTGCCTGATCGTCAGCTGTTGTTTAAGCGTCTACTTGCCTCTAAAGCCATCGATAAAGTGGTACAAGAAGAAGCGATCAGCCGCCAAGTACCGGTTGAAAAAGTACGTAAAGAAGCCATCGGTATGATGGAGGAAATTGCGGCAGATTTCTCTTACCCACTGATCAAGAACGGTGAGCGTTTCCTACGCTGGCTATGGACCA
This sequence comes from Photobacterium sp. GB-56, assembly GCF_003026105.1. Lineage (GTDB taxonomy): Bacteria > Pseudomonadota > Gammaproteobacteria > Enterobacterales > Vibrionaceae > Photobacterium. The sequence continues at coordinate 135,699 of NZ_PYNW01000010.1, forward strand.
AACTTTACCAAGGTTTGAATATCAAAAATGCCCAACGTGTGCGCCGTTTAGCACAAGATGGTCATGAAATAGTCTATGTGCCCTGTCACCGAAGTCACATGGATTACTTATTGCTTTCTTACGTGCTTTATAACGAAGGCTTAGTACCGCCACACATTGCCGCTGGTATTAACTTAAACTTCTTCCCTGCCGGTCCTATTTTCCGTCGTGGTGGTGCATTCTTTATTCGCCGAAGTTTCCGTGGTGATCGTCTGTACTCAACAGTATTCCGTGAATACTTATCTGAGTTATTTACTAAAGGGTATTCAGTTGAATACTTCAGTGAAGGTGGTCGTTCGCGTACCGGTCGCTTATTACCGGCAAAAACCGGTATGCTTTCAATGACAATCCAAGCTATGCTGCGTGGTTTAAATCGCCCCGTTACATTAGTACCAGTGTACATCGGCTATGAGCATGTAATGGAAGTGGGCACTTACGCAAAAGAGCTACAAGGTAAGCGTAAAGAGAAAGAAAATGTCGGCCAAGTTATCCGAACATTACGTAAGTTGCGTAACTTAGGCGAAGGTTATGTCAACTTTGGTGAGCCTATTCCGCTTAACCAATATTTAAATGACAATGTACCTGAGTGGCACAAAGACATTAACCCAATCGAGCCGCAGAAACCAAGCTGGTTAACGCCTGTCGTGAACGATTTAGCCGTTAAGATGATGACACATATTAACGACGCTGCAGCTACCAATGCAATGACGTTATGTGCCCTTGCATTACTGGCATCACGACAACGCGCATTAAGCCGTGAAGTACTAGAGCAGCAAATTGAATGCTACCTTGAACTATTGCGTAATACGCCATATTCAAGCCAGTGTACAACGCCAAAAGAAAATGCTGAGCAAATGATTGAGCATGCGGTTGCAATGGATAAGTTCGTGGTTGAGCATGACACCTTAGGCGATATTATTTCGCTTGATCGTCAACAATCGATCTTGATGACTTACTACCGTAATAACATCATTCACTTATTCGCATTACCGTCGTTGATTGCGCATATTGTGGTACAGCAGCAAAGCTTAACCAATGATGAAATTCATGAACAAGTTGAATTACTGTATCCATTCTTAAAAGCGGAATTGTTCTTACGTTTTGATAATGAGCAGCTAAATACTGAAATTGATAAGATCATTGATGAGCTTGTACGCCAACGTCTATTACTTAACGATGGGATTAACATTTCTATCAATAACGCCCGTATTGGCCCTCTTCAGCTACTGGCTCGCACGATATCTGAAACATTACAACGTTATGCGATTGCACTAACTTTACTCCGTGCAGAGCCTGAAATGGCGAAAAATGATTTAGAGCATCACAGCCAAGTGCTTGCTCAACGTCTAAGTCGTTTACACGGGATCAATGCACCAGAGTTTTTCGATAAGGGTGTATTTAGTATTTTGGTGAAAACATTGCGTAGCGAAGGTTATCTCAATGACGAGTGCCACGCGGTAGCACGTCCAGTAGAAAACTTAGCGAATCTACTCACCTCGTTAGTCTCACCGGAAGTGAACCTCACCATCCAAGCGGTGATGCACTTAGATGACGCTAAAGACAAACAAGAATAAAGATACGTAACGAAAAAAAGCGCCATAACGGCGCTTTTTTTATATCTTTAACACTCAACAATTAAACTCACGAAATACAGCGTTAAGTCATGTTTCTAGAAGCAGACACTTAATACAATACCGACACAGACAATCATGCCGAAGTAGTTATTATTTAAAAACGCACGGAAACAGCTTTCACGTAGGCGCTCTTTAAGCAACATCTGTTGATAAACAAATAAGCCTGACGCTAGTAACAATGACCAGTAATACACTTGGCCTAATTGCAGCACCATACCGACAGCAATCAATAAGCTCAACGTGGCAAGCTGAAGCAAGCCAATGATTAACTTATCAAAACGTCCAAATAGGATAGCAGTCGACTTAATCCCAACCTTTAAATCATCATCCCGATCTACCATCGCATATTGGGTGTCATACGCAATCGTCCACAAAATATTAGCAGTAAATAATAACCATGCACTCAGCGATAAATCACCGGCTTGTGCTGCATATGCCATTGGAATAGACCAGCCAAATGCAACGCCTAAAACCAACTGAGGTAAATGAGTATAACGCTTCATAAATGGATAACATGCCGCTAATAGTACTCCCACCACAGATAACATAATAGTTAAGCTATTCATGGTTAAAACCAGTAAAAAAGACACCAGCACTAACAAGAAAAATAAGCCTAACGCTTCGCGCTCAGACACCTTACCCGACGGCATTGGACGATCTTTGGTGCGTTTAACATGGCCATCAAAATTACGATCAGCAAAGTCATTAATCACGCATCCTGCTGCACGCATGAATATGACACCTAAGACAAAAACAATTAATACATTTATATTTGGCATGCCATCTGCGGCAAGAAAAAGTGCCCACAAGGTTGGCCATAATAATAATAAGCTACCAATGGGACGATCAAAACGCGCTAATTGCCAAAACGCTCTCGCCTTAGTCATTTCTAACATTTGTTATTCCTTGCATACACAGGTGAGCGAGGTAAAAACAACTCTGCCACCAGCATAGCTTTTTCATTAATCCATAATCTTGAACGACGAGCCCAAATCGATTGTTCTGGCATGCCTATTCTTGCCACTTCCAGAGCATCACGACGGGAATTGTTGCCATTAAAAATACGATACCCTAAAGGATTTGCGCCTAATTCGGCTAAATCACTTTCGTCCCCACATAATATAGTGGTCGGCATTAGTGTTCGAGCATAGACCCAAGGCTGTTGATCACCATTGAGCATAACAATGCGTTCAAGGCAATCGCTGTGTCCTAATAACGCACGTTCTGATAGTGATAACTCACTATTTTTTATTACGTTTTGTGCTAATACTGTGACTGAAAAAACACGACAATGCGCGGCTAAACGGCGCGATAAAGAGTCAGACTCGAGTAACCAAGAACCAACGGAACCTCCTTCTAATGCCCATTCAGAGGCTGGATACCATACAGCACCTTCAAGTAACGGACTATATAACTGCTTGAATTCCGACATTTTCTCACTACTTAATCAACAAACTCGTGATCGATAACACTTGGTTGTATTCAGTTAATTTATTACCATAATGATCTGCTATTGTAGCAAGCTGTAACCAGTACGAATATCGTTACCGTGCAAAGATTACACCTGTTTCTCACAAACTAAGTGGACAACATAAGTATAATGATAAAATTATCTGTTTTTGTGGCAGCGCTAACGCTTGTCAGCATGCTTCAAAGCCCAGTGGCGATAGCATCTAATGAAGATGTGGCAGCTCCCCCTCAAATCACTTACTACACGTTAGAGCCTGACATCACAACCAACTATGTTACCCAAGGTAAACGGCTGGGTTATATTCGTCTCCAAGTGGATTTGATGATAAACAATCAAACCAACCTCACCAATATTGAGCACCACACCCCGCTTATCCGTGATGCCATTATTGATATTGTGAGTAAACAACCAGAAGCAAAAATCAAATCGCTTGCTGGCCGTGAAGAGATCCGCCGAGCTTGCCAAGATCAAGTCAATCGACTCCTGCTAGCAGAAACGCGCCAACAGCCCGTTGCTGAACTGCTCTTTACTAAGTTTCTTTATCAATAAAAGAAAAAGCGGTGAAATATCGTTAAAGCAAACTGTCCCTTTAACGATATTTTCTCTTAATTATTTAGCTTGCTTTAGTGGATTCACTTTAGCGTCAAATAACGCAATCACACAGCCTGAAATTAAGCCAAATAAGTGCGCCATATTGGCAATCGACATTCCCATCGGCTCTGCAAATCCGATCACTAGCCATACCAACATAAACACAACGTAAGAGCGGGCAATCACTAAACCTCGTTGTGGTGCCAGCCATCCCATCCACCAGATGTAGCCCAATAGCGCATATACCACACCAGATAAGCCACCAAAATTAGGCCCATCAAGCCAGAACTGACCAAAACCTGAAACTAATGAGGACAGTAAAAAAATCTGCACTAATTTAGCAGAACCACTATGACGTTCAATTTGCCCGCCCAGTAACCACCACCATAGGCAGTTAAAAATTACATGAAGAGGAGAAAAATGCAGTAACGCATGAGAGAAATAACGCCATAACTCCCATTGATCGCCATTCATAAACGGGAAATGTAGCCATTCAAATAAGATCTGTTCAAACCCGAGTAACCATAAGCCATAAATCACTAATGATGCGACCATGACCAATAAGGTAAAAGGCCCAGCTTGAGCTTTAACCATGTTGATCAAACTTGGATTACTGTAGTTAAACTTTGCGGTTCGGCTTTCAGCGACTTGCCAAGATGCCGCTTGATATTTGTTATTATTTGGATCGAGTAAAAATGCATTAAGCTCAGCTTCTGCTTCAACGAGGTATTGCTCATCTGCCAACCATAATGCAAATTTACCTTCAGGCTCTGGCGCCATCGATATTTCGATACCTCGATAGGCCATATAATCGATAAAAGCTTGTGCCTGTCGTGGGTTATAAAATCCCGCTAAGCGATACATAATGATGACCTTTCTGTTCAAAAATAGAATCTGACTTAAGATCTATCATTATCGCGCGCTCGATACCACTGTAAAGCCTTTATGCTTCAATCACAGGTAATGCCGCACGACGCCAACCTTCAAAGCCACCATCTAAGCTATACACATTTTCATAACCTTGATTGATCAAATACTGTGCAGCGCCTTGACTACTGATACCGTGGTAGCACATCACAATCACCGGCTGCTCAAAGTCCACCTGATCCATCCAACTAACCATGGTGTCATTGGTTAAATGAAACGCTTGCTCTGGGTGCGCTAGGGCAAATGACTGAGGATCGCGAATATCGACTAAAACTGCCTGGCTATCCGTTTGTTGTAATAACTGATAAGCCTGCTCGACTGAGATATGTTGAAACTGTTCCATGATTTTCCTTTACCTGACTTGTTATTTTTATCATCGCATCGTGATCTACATATGCTAAATAATATGATCCGCCAAACCCAGACAAGATCCTTTTCACATGATCCTGACGTTTTACTGCGATATCTCATTATTAAGCACAGTATACCTCAGCTTTTAGGGATATATTCCATGCCAAAATCAGGGTTTATCCACACCTAAGTATCTTCTTGGCTAATGAAGTTTCAAATGAAGACAAGGGCTTGTCGATGATCATAACCACAACATGAACACAAAGTAATCGCCTGTGGAAAAAACTGTGAATTGCGTTGATAATGTGTTTTAAAAACAAAGGATCCACTACATATAGTTAGGATCCGATCATAAGCTGTGGATAACATGCTATTTAGTACACAATCACACCCACAATTGTGATGTATATCTCATTAAATTCAAGACGATACTCAGCTCCGTCAACTAAGTTAGATCACTCTGTTTCTCAGCGTCATTACGGATCCTCAGGCACAAAAAAGCCGACACTTAGGTCGGCTTCTCATCTTCACGAGGCAAAGGATCAATAAAAATCGCCCACTGCATCTTTTAACTTTTTCATCGCATTTTTTTCTAACTGGCGAATACGCTCGGCAGAAACACCGTAATTATCGGCTAAATCTTGCAATGTTGATTTTTCATCATCTAACCAACGTGAACGTACGATATGCTGACTACGTTCATCAAGGCTCGCTAACGCCTGAGATAATCGATTGTTAGCATGATTTTCCCAGTTGTTTTCTTCATAGGTTAATGCGACATCAGAGCTTTTATCTTCTAAATAGTAAGCTGGAGCAACCGGTGTGGTATCACGCTCATCATCGTCATTTTGCATTTCAAACGTAGGATCTTGCGCTGCGAGGCGTGATTCCATTTCACGTACATCGGAAGGTTCAACCCCAAGCTGCTCTGCGACCATATTGACTTCATCATTATTAAACCAACCCAAGCGCTTTTTCGACTTACGTAGGTTAAAGAATAATTTACGTTGTGCCTTGGTCGTTGCAACTTTCACAATTCGCCAATTACGCAGTACATATTCGTGGATCTCTGCTTTAATCCAATGCACAGCAAACGACACGAGTCGTACCCCAACTTCGGGATTAAATCGTTTCACCGCCTTCATTAAACCAATATTGCCCTCTTGAATAAGATCGGCAATTGGTAGGCCATAACCAGAGTAACCACGAGCAATATGAACAACGAAGCGCAGATGCGACATTACTAAAGCTTTCGCAGAATTAATATCATCATCGTAATGCAGACGTTCAGCTAACTCTTTCTCACGCTCAGGCGTAAGCATTGGATAACGATTAACAGTTTGGATATAACTATCTAAACTTTCCGTTGATACCAGAGCCATCGCAGACATCTCTTGTGACATTCAAAGACCTCGTATGTTTGTGCTATTTTTGTTCTATCGTAACGATAAATAAACGACAACGAACGTTACGTGAACATGCAATAATGCCTGTAAACATAGTTCAATTGCAAGCTCAAGTACAAATGAATATGAATTACAGGCATCAATAATAAATAAAATGATGTCAGGGCTGAGAAACAATACGTTACACAGGCTCGATCTCTTTTAGATGTCGACCAGCAGAAAGTCGTGCTGCCAACAAGCCTAAAAACGTAGCAAGCATAACCATAATTAAGCTTTCATCCCAGCTCAATCCTATCATTCTAAAATTGCTTCCATAGAGGTTAGCAAGTTTCGCCACAGCTTCATCAAGCAGTAATGTCACAATCGCCACTAAGATCCAAGCAATCACGGCCGCAATCAAACCATACCAAGCACCGACATAGAGATAAGGGCGCAAAATATAACTGTCGGTTGCCCCCACCATTTTCATCACTTGGATTTCATCTTTATGGCTCAACACTTGTAAACGTAATGTATTGCCAACAATTAAAAACACAGCAAAAAGCATTAAGCCTGACATCAATGCCGCTAACGTTATAGCAAGATCTTGAATAGCAGCTAAACGTTGTAACCAATCACTATCTAAACGCACTTCATTAACTTGTGGCTCTTTACCTAATTTATCGGCTAGCGCACGGGCTTGCACATCGCCCTGCCAATCAGGTGCAGGCTTAACAATCACCACCGCTGGCAATGGATTATCTTTACTATCAAACAAACTGAGTGCTTTTTCAAAGCCACCGTGTTGACGGAATTCTTCTAATCCTTTGGCCGCAGAAATATATTGAACACTTTCTGCTTCAGGCCAAGTTTTAACAGTATCAGCAAAAGCTTGACCGTCACTGTCACTGACATCGTTATTCAAATACAACGTAATTTGGCTAGGGTTTTGCCAAGAATCTGCCACTACCGTGATATTTTTAGCCATTAGGTAGAAGGTGCACGGTAGCGTTAACGCAAATGCGAGTACAGCTAAGGTTAAAAAGTTACCTAGTGGGCGACGAAACATATCCTTTAATGCGGCACTTCCTTGCTGACGATGGATCGCAAAAAAGCCCGTAGATTTACGCGCCATGAGTAAGCTCCCTTAGATTTCCTTTTTGTAAATCAAAGCGACGATAATTTCGACTCGCTAATAATGATGTATCGTGGGTTGCCATTAAAACGCTGACTCCAACACGATTAAATTCTTCAAACAAGCGTAGTACTTGTTGTGATAAATCCGCATCTAGGTTGCCAGTAGGCTCATCAGCTAGCAGTAACATAGGTTTGTTAACAACAGCGCGGGCAATACCCACACGCTGTTGTTCACCGCCAGATAATTGGATCGGCAAACATTTTGCTTTATCCAATAATCCAACTTTATCAAGTGCCGCACAAACACGACGCTTAATCTCATTTTCCGAGACTTGTTCCACTCGCAGTGGTAACGCGACGTTGTCGTACACACTGCGATCCATTAACAATTTATGATCTTGGAAAATAATACCGATATTTCGGCGCAGAAAAGGGATCTGCTTATTTGGCAATCGCGTGATGTCATGACCGTTAAACCAGATCTGGCCATCACTTGGTCGTTCTAAAGCACAAATTAATTTCAGCAGGGTACTTTTACCTGCACCAGAGTGACCAGTTAAAAAAGCCATGTCTGCTGGACGTAGATGAAAATCTACTTTCTGTAGGGCTTGCCTACCGCCACGATAAGCTTTACTTACCTGCTGAAATCGAATCACACTTTATTCCTCATCACTAAATAATGCTTCAATAAATTCTTCTGCAGCAAATGGACGGAGATCGTCAATACCTTCACCGACACCTATGTATCGAATCGGAATATTAAACTGATCTGCCACCGCAAAGATCACACCACCTTTCGCTGTACCATCTAATTTAGTGATCGTAATTCCTGATACAGGAGCAACATCACTGAACAATTTAGCTTGGCTAATGGCATTTTGACCGGTGCCCGCATCGACAGTTAGCATAATTTCATGAGGGGCATCAACGTCCACCTTTTTCATTACACGTACAATCTTACGCAGCTCTTCCATTAAGTTGCCTTTGTTTTGCAAACGGCCAGCAGTATCAGCAATAACCACATCAACATTTTTTGCTTTTGCCGATTCAATGGCATCAAAGATCACTGATGCGCTATCAGCCCCCGTATGCTGGGCAACAACAGGAACGTGGTTTCGTTCACCCCAAACTTGCAGCTGTTCAACGGCAGCAGCACGGAATGTATCACCTGCTGCTAACATCACAGATTTACCTTCTGCTTGGAATTGCTTCGCTAACTTGCCGATAGTGGTCGTTTTACCCACCCCATTTACGCCGACCATTAAGATGACATAAGGCTTTTTGCTGGTATCGATAACCAAAGGTTGTTCGACTTTTGCTAACATGCCAGCGAGTTCATCTTTTAGTAAACCATAGAGGGCTTCGCCGTCTTTAAGTTCCTTTTTTGATGCTTTATCAGTCAGATTTTCGATAATTTTCAGCGTGGTATCCATGCCGACATCTGCAATGAGTAGCTGTTCTTCCAGCTCTTCAAACAGTTCATCATCGATTTTCTTACCGCTAAATAAGCCAAAGAAACCCGCACCAAAGTTGGTTTTAGTTTTCTTTAAACCACGCATTAAGCGGGCAAAGAAGCCTTCCGATTTTGGTTTTTCTTGCTCGACGGGTTTTGCTATCTCTTCTTCCGTCGCTGATTCAGTTTCACCTGTTTCAACGCTTGTTGAAGTGATAGATTCGACAATCTCAGCGTTATCTATTGCATTAGAAGGCTCAAGAACATTTGAAGCTTCAGGCTCTGTCGTTACAGTTTCTTCAATAACACTGCTTTTTTCAGTGTCATCTACTTGCAACGTCTTTGCCAATTCGACATCATCGGTCTTAGCAATCTTTTCTTGCTCTGCCGCAGCGCTTTCGTCAGTTTGAACATCATTATTATGCTCAACTTTCGTCTTCGCCTCGTCAGAGGAATGTGTTGATTCAGGGCTATCAATAGCCCCATCCACTACTGATTGTTCAGTAGTTTGTTCCTTTTGAGCATCGTTATCTTCAGAGCCAAATCCGAGCCATGAAAATAAACCGCGTTTCTTTTTTTCTGCCATTGGCGAATCCTAGCGCTTGATTGGTACAATTTGCAGCCTAAAAACAGGTGTATACTATCATTTTCTTAACGGTCAAAAAAATCTATGACGCAGCGTAGACAACAAACAACTCGCAAACCACAAAATAATCGTCCTGGCGGGTTCGTTCGCATCATTAGCGGACAATGGCGTGGACGCAAATTACCCGTTCATGATGTCGAAGGACTACGTCCGACCACTGACCGTGTAAAAGAAACACTTTTCAACTGGTTAGCGCAAGACATTTATCAATCTAAATGCCTTGATCTGTTCGCTGGTAGCGGCGGTTTAAGTTTTGAAGCTCTTTCTCGTGGTGCTGAAAGCGTAACGATGCTTGAACTCGACAAAAAAGCCGCGAATCAATTAGAGCAAAACTTAAAAACCGTTGGGGCAAAAAATGCCACTGTGGTTAATGGTGACAGCTTAACGTTTTTGTCACAACAAGGACGTGCACATGATTTAGTCTTTATTGATCCCCCATTTAGAAAAGATCTTATTCAAGACGTAATCGCCGCATTAGAAAACAACGGCTGGCTTGCTCCCCATGCAATGATTTATATTGAAGCAGAAAAGGAATTGGGCAACCTGATAACGCCAAGCCATTGGCACCTACACCGTGAAAAAACGGCAGGACAGGTTTGCTACCGCTTATTTGCAAGAGAGGAACCATGAAGGCGCTAATACTTATCGCAAAACTTGCCATTGCCTTTGTTTGGCTGGTACTACTGATTAATATCGTTCACCCATTCCCTGGCGTTGCTGCTATGGCGTTATATATCATGACAGCGTTCTTGTTTATGATGCATGGCTTACAAATGCTGATATTTATTGGTGCATTTGGCGACAAAATTAACATGTCCGGTTGGGAAAAATGGTCCATTTTAATTTTTGGTATCTTCGCCCTACTTGATATCCGCCGTAAGCATATGATGTAACCAAATTAAAGATAATAAAAAAGCGAACCATAGGGTTCGCTTTTTTTGTTGCATCACCTCATTACCGATAATCAGGGTAATTACATGCGTGCTTTAAAGATCGCTACGATTTCTTCTAGGCTCGCTTTGCGTGGGTTAGTTAAAGAACATGCATCGTTTAGGGCGTTTTGCGCCATGAACGCTAGCTTGTCTTCAGTTACACCTAAATCAGCTAGGCGTTGCTTAGTACCCACTTTTTCAGAGAGTGCATCAATCGCTTCAAGGGCTGCATTTACTGCTTGATCTTGAGTCATTGCTGCTGTGTCGATACCCATTGCTTTGGCAATATCAACAAAACGCTCTGGTACTTGTTTGGCGTTAAAGCGTGAAACTTCTGCCAATAGAATCGCGTTACATAGGCCGTGAGCCAGGTCGTAAACACCACCTAATTGGTGCGCCATTGAGTGAACGTAACCTAAAGAGGCATTAGAGAATGCCATACCAGCAAGGTACTCGCCGTATTGCATTGCATCACGTGCTTCGCGGTTTTCACCGTCGTTAACAGCCGTTTCTAGGTTGTTTACAATCAGTTCAATCGCTTTAATGGCTGATGCATCTGTAATTGGTGTTGCAGCTGTTGAAACATACGCTTCAACGGCGTGAGTTAATGCATCCATACCGGTTGCAGCAGTTAGGAACTTAGGCATTGCGACCATTAGCTCTGAATCGTTTACTGCAATAATCGGCGTGAAGTGCTTATCAACTACTGGGTATTTGGTTTCATCTTCTTGGTTAGTGATGATCGCAAATACTGTCATTTCTGAAGCGGTACCAGCTGTTGTGTTCACGGTTACCAATGGAAGTTGTGGCTTTTTAGAAAGGTGTACACCTTTCGAGTAATCACGAATGTTACCACCGTTCGCTGCCACCAATGCGATACCTTTAGCAGTATCGTGTGAAGAACCACCACCGAATGAAATCACAAAATCAGAATGGCTGCTTGCGAGTAACGCTAGGCCATCTTCAATGTTTTTCTCTGTTGGGTTAGGTTGCACACCATCGTAAATAGTGTAATCAAGGCCGTGCGCAGTAAGCTCGTCAGTTAGTTTTCTCACTAAACCCACTTCAACTAATACACTGTCTGTCACGATTAGGGCTTTTTTCAGCTCTTTTGACGCAAGTTCAGCACCTAAAGATTGAATAGCATTAGGGCCCATTAGTGTTACAGGTGGCATGTAGAAGACATTGCTCATAATAAAGCTCCGATAATATTAAGTAATTTATGTTGGCTTACCGCGTGTGCCATAAGCCGGAATTTTTTACAGAGTGTGAATAGCAAAGTGAGTGTTATCGGCGCCAAATCTTTATGGTTGTTGTTGGTGTTGATGCTAACAACAGCTCACTTACCGGAAATAAACAATAAAATGAAAAGTTAACCACTATTACGTAAACGTAATAATTTAAATGGGGTGTTACTTGCCGATATCAGCGGCTTATTTATCAGCAGCAGACAGTAGCTTTTCAGCAAAGGTAAGTTGTGATGCTGATTGTGTGAATACCACACCTGAGTGTGAACGCTCTGCAGTACCTTGTTTTTGGTAGTGACCTGTATTCATAGTGCTAGCCGCTGCTTTTTGAAATTGAACATTACCTGTGAACGCACCATCTTTAGCTGAAGCGTTGTAAGACATAGCGATGATAGCGGCTGCGATAGTTGCTTTAATAACTGTTTTCATGAGTAATAAAACCTTGTGTATTTATGTTTGTGAACGCCTTGTGCGTTTCGATGGGTGTATTATCAATAATTACACCTAAAACAACAATACGATAAAAATACAAAAGATTATTACCAAATAGCAACAATAAAAAAGAAGGTCGTGAAGTACTTAATAGCGGAATAGGTAAGACGAGGAAATTAGACAGCAAAAAGATGATTCGCAATAACCATCTATCAAGAAGGGATACGCATTAAAGAATGGGGTTAAAGACGGTTGGGTTTTCTTATCATTTGCACGTTGATTTGATACTTACTTTTCACCTCGATTAAGGCTCTTGATCGCGGTCGCATTGGCAATTCCAACACAGTTCAAATTGCCCTTGATTCACTTCACCGCACTGCGAACAATGCCAATCATGGTAATCAGTGCGTTTATAATCACTGACAATCCCTTGTGCGCGTTGCCATTGCCATTGCTCAACCCATACTTTCACTTCAACAACATTCGCTGGAAGCTCTCCCATCGCAGCACCTAACGCCTCACCCGTTAACCGTGCATTCACTCCCTCACTTTCTAATAACCCTTTCACGCTGTGCGCTTCCAAGCTATTACAAGCGCTATAGATACACTGCCATTGCTCTGACATAGATAACTCCTCAAATGACAGGCTATAAAACGAGTACCGAGCCAACAAATAAACCTTGGGCAATAAAGTACGTCGACATAATGATCGCCGTTGCGGCACTGAACTCACCCTTAAAACGATTAACAGCCAAGGTCAGATCTGATAGCACAAATAAAATAGCGCCAACGATGGTAAATAGTGCGGCTTGGCTATGGGACAACAACCAATACTGCCCAGCAGCAAAGGTCATCGCCATAATAATGAGTATATAGAAAGCAACTGGCGTTTGTAGTGGTGCTAGAGAGGGTAACAACAGTAAAAAAACGACAATACCTATGGCAAGACAAAGCGCAAGTAGCCACCAGCTTATTGTTCCTTGCCATTGACTGGCAAATGCGACGGTAAAAGCAATATGAGCAAGAAAAAAGCTCATCAGGCCAGCAAGAAACCGATCTGCTGGCAACATTAAGTAAATATCACCAATGATTGAAAAGCAAAGCCCTATAACAATTGCCCAGTAATAAAAACTAGGGGCACCGCTCCATACACATAGTATTACCATCAACATAACCGTTAACGGTTTACTGACATAGTAAAGCCAGCGTGGTCCTCGATAAGCAGCAGTAATGTGCAATACCGCTAAAAATATAATACATAACCACATAATCAGACATTCACTACGCTGTTAAATACACTCTTTGTAAAGGTGAGCAAATATCATGGTGTTTGCCATCTCAATAATCAGAAATGGTGTACAACCACCTCATAACAGCCCTCAATGCACCTTTGATAGATTGTAAAAGCAACCGTTTATCTCTCGTAAAAAGCTATTTTATTAATTTTTTACCACTTTATATCCACCAAAAACATCGCAGCCTCAAGAACACTATAAACCAAATTAAAAAAAACCAATAAGAACATTAAGATAAGAAAAAAAATCATGCTATCACTGTAACTTTTTACGCATATCACCTTGGTGAATAAACCACCAAAAAAATAAAAACACAATTCAAATAGGCGTTTTGGTAATAAAAACACAAAAAACGACTGATTTAGTTATAAAAAAACAAACATCACCACAGAAAAGTTAGAATAAATAAAAGTACAAAAGACTAGATAACATAAACACTTATTTTGATAACTAAGCAATTCGCACTCACATCGAAAAACCAATAAAAACAATAAAATCAAAAAGATAAAATAAAAACAAAACAGAAAACATAAAAAACACCATAGTAAAAAAACAATAAACTTCTCTTTTTCTGCCATTTAAAAGCTTTATCTTGATTTTAAAATGTTTTTATCTAAGTTTTTCACCAACCTCAATTGCCAAACCAGCTAAAAAAATGTTATTCTTTTTGTCAAGAAAAAAATAACCACTAAAAAAGGATGAAAGAATAATGACACCTTCACAAAAACAAGGACTTATGATGATTGCAGTTGTTGTAGGCCTAATGACATTGCCCGTTCTTTACTAAAAGAATTATCAATTTCAAAAAATAGCGCCTATTGGCGCCATTTTTTTATCTACGTCACAAAATGTTAATATTCGTATTAAATTCCTACAATTTTTGATCTTTAAATAAAAGAAAACCCGACGCATTACTGCACCGGGCTAAATAAGAAAATCTAATATTTAACGCTTACAACTTAATATGATGCCAATTCACGCTATAAAACCATATTGCCGCAAGTGTAAAGCCACACAATAATGTAATAGCCACTCCCCATACCAAGCGACTACTTCGCGGGGCTAGCTCTTTTTCACACCAATTACATAACTTGATAAATTCATCACTCGAATCAACTAATGTATCTGATGAAGTGAAGTGTTTATTTAATTCAGCAATCTTATCCAGCTTAATTAGCACATCATGTGGTAGGCGATCTTCACAACTGATAATTAATTGCTGAAGCTCAGAACCTTTCGCGTGATAATGCTGACGTAATAAATCTTCAATACGGCGAGAACGATCAATCACTTGCTCAATATCAATCATGAGCCCACTCCTTGTTGATGCTATATCTTTACCTTACAACTAAAGTGCCAATATGCAATATAACTAACATAAAATTTGCTTCATTTTGTCACGTATAGATCACGCTTTTCTATCCATTGATTAGTGATATTTCACTGATTGTGAATAATAGCCATGAAACTGTCTTTCATCGTTCAAGGAGTTAGTGTTATGCCAACAGGGATCATCGTGGCAATTTGCATTCTATTTATCTTCTCATTTGGCTATTTTATTTTTAGCTATCGTCGACATACGCTGGGGCTTGGCGCGCCAGAGAAAAAACTCGACGTAATGATCCTCGATAAACAGAGCAATAAAATCATCGGTGCTCAAGCGGGCGAAGAAGATGAAGAATATTGGATTTATGTTGAGCCGATATCAGGAGGACCAAAGCGTGAATTTATGGTGGGCATCCACTATTACCATGCTTTAAACCCAGGAGATAAAGGCACTATGACCTATCGTGGACAACAGTTTATTCACTTTGCCTTACAGCGTGATTAACGCTATTTAAACCGCCAATAGGACGCAATAAAAAAGCCTGACGTTGTCAGGCTTTTTTATTTTATGGTACTAACCAAGCAGTTTTCGGACTACGGCTTAATAACCAACTAGCTCCTAACGCTAGCCCCCCCGCTATCACTGTCCAAACAGGGATAGCAATCAGAGGGTTCGCAAAATACCAATCATAATTTCGCAATGGCCATAAGAAAATAGGATGGAGCAAATACACGCCTAAACTATAGCGGCTCAGCATTGCTAATCGAGAACGCGCACTCTCACTAAATTTATCAAACATGTAACGACACAAAACAAAGACACCTGCGGCCGCTATTGCTGTATTCAGGGTTTTGTATGATAACCAGCGACCAATTTTATATTCGCCAGCCACTAAACTATGGCTCACCACCATATAATCTGTCACCAACAAGGCCACAATTGCTAAAGGAATAAGCCACTTCATCGCAGGCCAATGATATTTGTACAGACAGTAGCCTAAGACTAAATAGCCACTGTATAGCAGGTAAGTTTCACTCCATAGGCCATCAATGTGATACAAATACGATCCTGTGATCACCAGCCATACCATCACCACCCCTTTTACTTGTCCAGGCTCCATACGTTGTACCGCCCATTGATAAAAAGGGACTATGACATACAAAGGAATAAAGTAGTAAAAGAAACCTAGGTGGTAGTAAGTTTCATGAAAAGGCATGTCTGTCAGTAGCTTCCAACTGGTCGAAAAGTCTGTACCTGAGGCAGAAAACGCCGAGAAGAAAGCGTAGAAAGCAGACCAAACAACAAATGGGATCAACACTTTACCGACACGACGCTTGAAATAATAGCGCCCTTCAAATGGGCGTTCATCACTGAGCATTAATGCCCCTGTGATCATAATGAATACAGGTACAGCCCAACGACTAAAACTGTTAAAAGTAATCGCGGTGATCCATTCCCAGTTAGGTATTTGCCCTAATTGTTCTCGATACGGCCCTAAAACATGGATCACGACTACCGCAATGGCCGCAACCACCCGCAGAAGATCAAAATACCCAACCTTTTCTCTCATCACCTATCCCTCTGCTACAAAAAAGAGATGTTATTAATATCACTGATACCAATAACATCTCTTTAAATATAACAGGGGATCAATAACATGTATTGAATAAGCGCGTCTTTATTCACATTACTCACGACACGCTGACATTCCTTCCTTCAACACCAACGCATTATGGTTGTTGGCGCGTTGCAGCAAGCACAATTTCACGAATACATAAATTCTGCGGTTGGTTGTAAGCGTAGCTAATCGCATTCGCAATATCTTGTGGTGCAATCACCCCACCCATACCTTCTTTCCACTCTTCATAGCCTGCTTTAATCGCGTCACTACTGGTATGGCTCAATAATTCTGTTTCAACAGCACCTGGTGCAATGGTAATAAAGCGAACATTATCGTCAGCGACTTCTTCACGGATATTTTCAGTGATCGCGTGAACCGCAAATTTAGTTCCGCAATACGCCGCATGATTAGGGAAGGTTTTACGTCCTGCAATAGAGCTAATGTTGATCACTGTACCGTGTTTACGTGCTTTCATGCCTGCCAATACAACGTGAATACCGTTTAGCATACCCATCACATTAACATTAAACATCGTCTGCCATTCTGCTGGATCTTGTTCATCAGCTAAACCAAGTAACATCATGCCAGCATTGTTAATTAAACAATCAACAGGACCAAACTTTTCTTCCGCTTCAGTAACGGCCGCTTGGATGGCTTGCGCATCAGTCACATCGACTGCTCGACATAGTGTATTAGGTAGGTTCATTGCTTCCATACGATCTACACGACGCGCAAGTAATAATAATGGATAACCTTCTGCAGACAATTGACGCGCTGTTGCTTCACCAATACCCGAACTTGCACCCGTAATAACAACTAAAGATTTAGACATAAGACTTTCCTACTCTGGTAATTCGAAAAATATTCAACAGGCCGACATGTTGTTGATGCATTCACTATAGGTCGGATTGAGAGAAGTGAAAAATATCAATTTCTTAGGTTTATCATCAAAAAAAATTATGGATAAGAGATTTTTTTATTCGCTTTTCTTATCTAACTGAAACTTTTTATGCAACAAGAAACACAACAGCAAAAGCAGTTTAAAATTCTATCCAAAGACAAGTTTTAAAGTCTTATTCATTACCTATTTACAATTAGAAACAATTTAACATTGATTTTACAACATTTTGCGAGATAACATATTATTCACAAAAGCAGTACCCATTGATGGGATTAAAACTATATTGGAGGTAGTGATGCATTCATCAGCTTCACAACAACAACCACATCCTAAGAAAACACTTTTTACCCGTTTTCTTGATACCGTCGAATGGTTAGGTAACTTATTACCTCACCCAATCACACTCTTCGCTATCTTCTGTGTCGCGATTTTAGTTGCCTCTGGCATCGCAGGCTATTTCGGTGTTTCTGTTGCCGATCCTCGACCAGAAGGCGCACCAGGTCGTGCTGCAGACGGCATGATCCACGTGGTCAGCCTATTAAATGCTGAAGGCTTGCAACTTATCGTGGCAAACCTGGTGAAAAACTTCACTGGCTTTGCACCACTAGGTACCGTACTGGTTGCCATGTTAGGTGTCGCGATTGCTGAACACTCAGGCCTACTTTCTTCGGCGATGCGTGGTTTAGTGATGGGCGCATCTCGTCGCATGGTAACTCTGGTTGTGGTATTTGCCGGTATTATCTCTAACACCGCCTCAGAGCTTGGCTACGTGGTACTTATTCCACTTGCGGCAATGCTATTCCACTCGCTAGGTCGTCACCCATTAGCAGGTCTTGCAGCCGCTTTTGCTGGTGTATCTGGTGGCTACAGTGCGAACTTACTACTAGGTACGGTTGATCCCCTGCTATCGGGTATTACCCAGACTGCAGCACAAATGATCGATCCTAATTACACTGTTGGCCCAGAAGTGAACTGGTACTTCATGTTTGCTTCAACCTTTGCTATCACCATCATGGGTGCGTTCGTTACAGAGAAAATCGTTGAGCCGAAACTAGGCAAATACGATGCCTCTGAAGCCAGTGATGATTTAAGCCAAGATAAAATGGGCAAACTGACTGCGCTTGAGAAGAGAGGTTTGAAAGCGGCGGGTCTTGCAGCGCTAGCTGTTGCAGCACTACTCGCACTGACAATTGTGCCTGCTGACGGTATTTTACGTAACCCACAAACAGGTTTAGTGGCAGGCTCTCCGTTCCTTAAAGGTATCGTGGCATTTATCTTCGTGTTCTTCGCCATCCCGGGTTTTGTCTACGGTAAAGTAGTAGGCACAATGAAGAACGACCGTGATGTGATCAACGCGATGTCTGTGTCAATGTCATCAATGGGTATGTACATTGTACTGGTGTTCTTCGCAGCTCAATTCGTGGCGTTCTTTAAGTGGACTAACTTCGGTCAAGTGTTCGCGGTTGGTGGTGCAGATTTCCTACAGTCTATTGGTCTAACAGGCCCAGCGCTGTTCTTCGCCTTCATCCTAATGTGTGGTTTTATCAACCTCATGATTGGTTCGGCATCAGCGCAGTGGGCGGTAACCGCACCTATCTTTATTCCAATGTTAATGCTGGTAGGTTATGCGCCTGAAACCATTCAAGCGGCATACCGTATCGGTGATTCTGTTACCAACATCATCACCCCTATGATGAGCTACTTCGGTATGATCCTAGCAGTAGCCACTCGTTACCAGAAGAACCTTGGTTTAGGTACGCTAATAGCAACCATGCTGCCTTATTCGATTGTATTCGTGATTGGCTGGAGCATCATGTTCTATGTTTGGGTGTTCGTACTGGGTATCCCAGTCGGCCCAGGTGCGAATACTTACTACAACATCGCAGGTTAACCTGTAATCCTCCTTTAGCCGGGCACCATGTCCGGCTTTTTTGTGCCTGTTTTCCCGCTTATTCGATTCCTATGATAATCTGCTCACTTAGCATCATATGCAGGTAACTTACGATGGATTTACGACTACTACGCTTTTTCATTGCAGTTTATGAAGAAAAAAACATCACCCTTGCCGCAGAGCGCTGCTTTGTTTCTCAACCGTCGATCTCTAACGGTATTAAGCAACTAGAGCAAGAGCTGAATACTGTACTGTTTTTACGTCATAAAAAAGGGGTTGATGTCACCGATGAAGCTCACTACTTATATCCGTTAGCGATCCGTTTGCTTAATGATGTAAATACCCTACCGCAACTGTTCCAGCAACGCACCGAGCGATTACCACTGACCTTGGCAAATTTTCCTGATTTAAGCCAAAGCCAACTGGCGAAAGTCTTTGCAACTTTACACCACAACATTGCCAATTTATCGCTCGAACTGGTTGATCACGAAAAACCTGCCGATGCGCGCTTAACTCTTGATATGTTCAAAGCAGAAGATGAGATCTTTTTGCCGCTATGGGATGAAGATTACGTCCTCTGCATGTTGCCTGATCACCCGTTGGCAAACTTGCCGTCGGTCTCGCCTGAGCAATTGCACCAACATGATTTTATTGAGTGCCCGCCTTGCGAAGCCCATCAGCAGACTATTAGCTTACTCGCCTGTGATGGCCTATCCGTTAATCTCGTTGCAAAAGCTGAGCATAAAACTCAAGTCATGCACTTGGTTCAAGCTGGGCTTGGCATTTCGTTTCTCCCTACAGGGGTACTGGAAAGTGCCAATCAATTGGTGGCAGTACCGTTAGAAGGACCACGGATGTTCCGCCGTTTAGGGCTGTGCTATCCCGCCAGTAAAACCTTAAACCCGGCCCTTTCTGAGTGCATTAAGGTACTGAGCCAAAGCGTGACCGCAACACAGGCAGAAAAAGGTTAAGTTTTTCCTATCACCCCTTGCTATGGTGAAAACTGCCACGGTGATCTAATCGCAGCGTAAATAGTCATCACTCTCTTTAGAAAGCCACTCGATGTTTACCGAATCACATCTGGTGGCTTTCGCTTATCTAGCCAATAAAGATAGCTAAAACCTATTGGTACAATAGAACCTAACAGTTATATCTATCATGAGGTTCACCCTATAATGAATACATCTTCTGAGAGGTCAGCACCTTTTAGCTAATTTATCGAATAAGTGAGGAAAGTAGCATGACTAGCGAAATGAATTTAATCGGTCTCAATACCCAAAAAGCGCAAGCTCTGGCTACAGACCTCAATAAATTATTAGCTGATTACCAAGTATTATACATGAATACCCGTGGCTATCACTGGAACATTAAAGGACAAGAGTTTTTTGAACTTCATGTGAAGTTTGAAGAGATCTACACCGATCTTCAGCTAAAAATCGATGAACTTGCAGAGCGGATTTTAACCCTTGGTCATACGCCAGATCATAGCTTCAGCAGTTACCTCACCGTGAGTGATATCAAAGAACATCGCAATGCAACACAAGGTAAAGACTGTGTTGAAGGCTTAGTAAATGGTTTTAGTGTCTTGCTACGTTTAGAACGTCAAATTTTAGCGCAAGCAGGTGATGCGGGTGATGAAGGTACGGCAGCATTGATGGGTGATTACATCCGTGAACAAGAAAAACTGCTATGGATGTTAAATGCATACCGCCAATAGAGAATAGATAAACAAGCAGATATGAATTTAGTTGGGCCATATTATATGTGCTGTATCAACGGCGCGGCCCGCTTCGGCTCTCCAACTGCAATATTATGATTCCCATTCGGGGGCGAGACTACATAGCCCCCATTTTTTCATCGTTTTAAATTCACTGCGGTACATTTATCTGCCCACTCAACCGCAGCTAAATAACTTTCATGCACCACTTTTTCTTTTATCCCCAACACCTGACAACAAATCTGTACCCGTGTCCAATCTGCAGTACTAAACGCATCAACCACATCCAACACTAAGCCCAATCGCCCATTACGTTGTAAAAGTGCGGATTTAATTTCAGGTTGAAGCTGGATCATATCCAGTAAGCTCTCTAATGAATTATCAAGCAAGGCATCCAATAACGAGAACATCCCGGCTAAAAAAGCTTGTTCTGAGCGCAGCACAATGCCGCCTTTTGTCACCAGTAACTCACACATTTTGGCGCGTAATAACGATAAAGCATAAAGCTCTTTCGGCTTATCAAGCGCAGCATGCGCGGTCGCCACCACACCAATAAATAAGCGTAAGTTATCTTCACCTAAATACACTAAAGCTTGGCGAAATGAGCTGATCGGTGAGCGTAAGCGCTTGGTCACGGTATTGACGTAACGGAGTAATAAATAGGACAGAGAGACATCACTGCTAATAATGGTTTCGATACGCGAAAAATCGACCGGATCATGGGAGATTTCATGCAGTAGCTGTACCGTTGTAAGCTCTGATGGTGCCACTTTACGGCTTTTTAGCATTTCAGGTTTACTGAAAAAATAACCTTGAAATAAATGAAATCCCGCAGCTAATGCTTGCGAATAGTCATCATAGGTTTCGACTTTTTCCGCTAAAAACTTGGCTTTTAGGTGCTGGTTATCTTTGACATATTGGCAGGCTTGATCGAGACCTAGCGCCAGTAAATCTAACTTAATGACGGATATATACGGCAGGAAACGCTGCCATTCAGGATGACAATCAAAATCATCAAGCGCAAAGAGATAGCCTTTTTGGTGGAGATGTTTAACTGCCTGTAAAAGCTCATCACTTGGACGACAACTTTCAAGAATTTCAATAATAACTTTATCTTTAGGCAGTAATAATGGCATCAATTCAATCAAACAATGCTCAGGAAAATTAATAAAATTTCGCTGACCTTTGTATGAGCGGTTGTCACCAATCGCCATGTAATTTTCCATAACTAAGCGACATGTCGCTTCACTCGCATCGATATTCGGAAAAGCATTACTTTCTCCGTCACGAAATAATAATTCATAGCCAATCGTTTGTTGCTTACGATTAAAAATTGGCTGACGAGCAACATAGGAATACATCAAACCTTTCCTTTATCTATCATCAAAATTTACGCGCGAGCCAAAGCAAGTAAAGCACCACATCCGATAAACATAGATCCGAATAAACGGTTTAAACGAGACATCACCGTTGTTGAACGGATATAGCGGGTAAAGCGTGACGCTAACAGTACATAAAATAACATTACACAACCATCGACGACTAATGTCGTGATACCAAGTACCAATAACTGCGGTAATTGAGGTTCTACTGGATTGATAAACTGAGGAAATAACGCAACTAAGAACACAATCGTTTTAGGATTGGTTAAATTGACAAACACTGCTCGTTTAAACAATGTGGTAGCCGATATGGAGCTATCACGCTCATCTAAGGCTAATGCTGACTTCTCGCGCCATTTTTGGATCCCGAGCCACACTAAATACACCGCGCCTAGCCATTTAATAATGGTAAAAGCCAACTCAGAGCCAGCGACTATCGTTCCTAGCCCTACGCCAACAAGAATGATGTGTGCAGCCATACCACACTGCAAGCCGATAATAGAGGCTAATGACTTACGCCAGCCATAAACCATCCCATTACTGATTGAATTTACGGTCCCAGAGCCAGGTGCAAAACTAAAGATAACTGCAGCGAGCAAATATGCTAACCAAACATCAATACTCATGTGATCTCAATGAAATTTTTATGACATTTATAAAATGCGTTTATAACCTGAATAGAACAAATAAAGCAATATGGATACACTTATTCTGTCTTAGATAAATAAGGTATACTGTACTAAGTATGCCATTTTTGACTAATCCACAGTAATCGCCACGCCATAATTTGCTGTGATGATTTTTAAACAGATAAATTTCGGACGCGCTTTAATGACTTGTCAACCTTCGACTTTTCTCCCTTTTTCTCAAGAAGAACATTTCACAGACACAATGACGAGTGCGGTAAGTGAAATGTGGCAACAACGTCACGAAGGAAAATTCACAGGCGTTAAACAATGTGAATTAGGATGGGTCAGTTTAACCCCAAAGTGCAGTGATAAAGTCATTATCGTGGTTAATGGACGAGTAGAAACCTATTGGAAATACCAAGAGCTGTTCTATGATTTAGTCAAACAAGGCTACCATGTTTATTCCTTCGACCATCGTGGTCAGGGCGTGTCAGAACGCTTAGTGGACGATCATGAATTGGGGTATGTCGAAAACTTTGATGACTACGTTGAAGACCTGCATCTTTTTATGCAAAACATCGTCAAACCACAAGGTTATAAACAGCACTTCATCCTTGGTCATTCGATGGGGGGGGCAATCACCAGTTTAGCACTTGCTCGTTATCCCACTCTTTTTGATCGCGCCGTACTAAGTGCGCCAATGCATGGCATCTATGTTAAACCGCACTTAAAGCCCTTTGCCGAAGCCTTGATTGGCATCACCGAATTATTTCGTCGTCAACCTCACTATGCTATTGGTCAAAAGCCCTATTATGCAAAACCGTTCAATGGCAACTTGCTTACCCACAGCCAAACACGTTACCAATGGTTTCGCGAGCTTTATGATGTCCGCCCTGAATTACGCATTGGTGGCGCAAGTAATCACTGGGTATGGGAAAGTATTAAAGCAGCACGTCGAGCGATTCAACAAGCCAATACCATCACTATCCCTGTTCTTTTACTTCAAGGCAGTGAAGATAAAATTGTTGATAACGCCTGTCAGCAGCAATTTCATCAACAGCTAAACCAAGGCTCTGGACACTGTGATTTTCAGATCATTGAAGGTTCTCGCCATGAGATCTTATTTGAAAGTGATCCGCTCCGTAACCAAGCGATTACCGCACTCTTGGCGCATTTTGCTTAATCTTCACTAACAGACTTTCGTTTTTATCAAGCGAACGAAAAGCGGAAGTCTAATTATCCAACTTTAGCCTCTTTTTTCCTCTTTGACTTGTTCTAGAATTAATCTCTCATTGGCATGCTACATACCATTACCGCCCGTTTTACTATCGAGAGTTCACATGTTTAAAATTGTTGCTTCAGATCTAGATGGCACCTTGCTTACTCCTGAGCATAAGATCGCCCCGTTTACTCAAGATGTCTTACAACGTCTTTATCAACACAATAAGCATTTTGTATTTGCAACAGGTCGCCACCATATAGATGTCGCTGAAATGCGTGAAAAACTGGGTATTCCGGCTTACATGATCACATCAAATGGCGCCAGTGTGCATGATGCCGACGGTAATCTTGTGTTCCAACAAAGTTTAAGCCCTGAAGTGATCCGTGGCGTTATTGCACTCGCAAAGCACGATCCTGATTTACACATTCACTTGTACCAAGGCGACCATTGGCTACTCAATCATGAAAATGAAGCACTGCGTGATTTCCACGATAGCTTTAACTATCAGTTATTTGATGTTGAGAACCCGCCGACAGATAACGTATTAAAAGTTTTCTTCACCCGTGATGATCTTGACCATGAGAAAATGGTGAAGTGGGAGCAAGCCTTTAATCAAGAGTTTAAAGATAAAGCGAATATCGCATTTTCCACACCTTGGTGCTTAGAAGTAATGGATGCGGGTGTCTCTAAAGGCGATGCCTTAGCCGCTGTCGCCAAAGCGCTCGAGCTGACATTAGACGATTGTATTGCTTTTGGTGATGGGATGAATGATGTTGAAATGCTATCAATGGCAGGTAAAGGCTTAATCATGGGCACCTCTCATGACAAAGTGAAACAAGCACTGCCAGATAATGAGGTTATCGGTTCAAGTGCTGATGAAGCGGTAGCGCACTACTTAGAAAAGTATCTCCTTAATCACGCATAATCCCCCTATAGAAAGGCTGTTAAACACAGCCTTTTTCTTTTCCCCTTGAAAAACAGTTTAGAACTGCCCTGTCATGGTTAAAATTTCCTGCCATTGCGCGTCAGTAACTGGCATCACACTTAAGCGACTGCCTTTTTTTACTAATGGCATCTCAGCCAAGGCTGGATTAGCTTTCATACGCTTTAAGCTAACTAACCGTAAGTGACGTTGGTATTCAATATCAACCATAAACCAGCGTGGATTTTCTGGATCTGATTTCGGATCAAAATACGGGCACTCGGGATCAAACTGGAAGTGATCGGGATACGAGGCTTTCACCACCGTAGCGATCCCAACTACACCGACATCTTTACACGATGAATGATAAATGAAGACTTGATCGCCTAATTTCACCTCGTCACGTAACATATTACGCGCCTGATAATTACGGACGCCTTCCCAAGGTGAAACTTTTTGTGATTTTAGGGTGTCTATAGAAAATGTATCTGGTTCGGTTTTAAATAACCAATAGGCCATATTGTTCTACCATTACTGCCAACTTCCTCATGAATTTGAGCCTACCATAGAGAGAATAAAATGACAGTTTCACGGTTACCCCTCGCCCTTATCTTTACCGCATCTACGCTAACTGGCTGTGCAAGTTGGTTACCAAGTAGCTTTGGTGGCGATGACAGTAATAGTAATTGGGTGGGTGAGTATAAAAGTCAGCCAGAAATGGGATTAACGACTCTACTGAGCCTTAAAAGCGATCACTCTGCAACAACCACATATCAATACACCAATGGCGATCCAAGTCTAAAAGAAAACGGGAATTGGCAAGCGATCAGCGACACTCAGCTGCAAGTAAAGATGACCTCACATCATGGGCTCAATAGCGAACGTATTTATACCTTTGATCCGAGTAAGAAGCAGCTCAGCGCAACAGAAGAAACCGTCAACGGTCAGAAATATCATATCGGCAATAATGGGTTAGTACTGACAAAACAAGACTAAACGCCATTATCACTGTCGTGACTTAAGACATCGATTTATGCCACACTGCAAGGGTATTTGAGGTTAGGAGAAATAACCATGTCATGCCCTCGCTGTGGCTTTCAGCACAATTGTATTTGCAACCTTGAGCCACACCTTCAGTGCCCCGCACACTTTGTGTTATTAACTCACCCTCGAGAGCTTAATAAAGATACCAACACAGGTAAGTTGCTGGTAAACAGTTTGCCTCATTGCCGCGTTGAGGTATGGCAACGTACCGAGCCGCCAGCACACTTGCTCGCGCAACTGCGTGATCCTCACTACCAAGCCTATCTGGTTTTCCCAAGCGATGAGCAACATCCCCCTATTGAGCTACCTCAAGCCGATACTGACCAACCCATCCCCCTGTTTATTATTCTTGATGCGACCTGGCAAGAAGCAAAAAAAATGGTACGTAAAAGCCCTTGGCTTAGTGACTTACCGCGTTTAGCTTTAACGCCACAACAGACATCAAACTACGCCTTACGACGTAATCAGCAAGACGGTAATTTATGTACCTGTGAAGTAGGGATAGCGCTACTGACTCAACTTCAATTCACAACAGAAGCAGCACAATTACACCAATACTTCTCGGCATTTATTAACACTTTTCATGCTGATAAAAGTGGACATAAGAGAACGTATTAACAGATTCAATACCTTATATTTACTGTTTTAGTAAAATGAGTTTTCGTGCTTTCTTTTCTTATCGAATAAGCTCAAATTACACCCAATATTTAAACACTGTATTTTTATTGAAGAAACAACATGAAAACAAAGATACTTGTCTTAACCGTGATTTTATCGACGTTAGGTCTCGCAGGCTGTGCAACCAATCCTTATGGTAATGCTTACAATGTTAATGATGCACGCCAGATGCAAGAAGTATATTACGGCACCGTAACTCGTACCCAAGCGGTAACACTAAATGGTAACGGTAATGGTATTGGTACACTTGCTGGCGGTGCTATTGGTGGGATTTTAGGCTCAGGCGTAGGCGG
Source organism: Photobacterium sp. GB-56 (assembly GCF_003026105.1). Classification (GTDB taxonomy): domain Bacteria; phylum Pseudomonadota; class Gammaproteobacteria; order Enterobacterales; family Vibrionaceae; genus Photobacterium. The sequence goes on from NZ_PYNW01000010.1 coordinate 162,866, forward strand.
TGGTACCGGCTCGCAAATTGCGGCAATTGGTGGTGCGCTATTAGGCGGTTACCTTGGTAACGAAGCAGGTAACGAAGTCACTAAGCGTAATGGTGTAAACCTAACAATAAAGCTAGATAGTGGTCGTACCGTTTCTATCGTGCAGCAGGTTAACCCTAACGTCATGTTCCACGCTGGTGAGCGCGTTCAAATTAACATCTCTGACGATGGCACTTCTCGCGTCACGCCAGCTTAAGTATTTCTTCTTAAAAAACACCCCAAAAGGCGCTAATTTAGCGCCTTTTTCTTTGATCGTGATAGATATTGCTTCAGCATTTATCATCAATGACTGTAATCATCGGGCATTTAACAAATTAGGCTCATTGTTATGAGCTGTATTGTCGTTGCTTGATGGCAGATCTTAAAATAGCGTTCTAAATGAAAGGGAGGAGTATGACCAGCCCCTTCCGCTCCCTCTGCGAAATTAACGTACATGACATAATAATGCGTATCTAAAATCTATTATTGTCAGCATACTGCCAGCCCAACCACTCCAACAATGATCACTTAACGTGAGTGTTTTCATATCCATTCGATAATGATATCAAGTATTCGGTGAGGCTAGCGCTTGAACAATACCCCTCTTCGTTGCAGTGGGGTAATATTTGCTATCGATATTGCATCAACGGTACTCAATAAAGCTGTTTCTTTCCCGCTAATCATCGCTTTGATATTGATGGTTACGAGGTTGGGGTATCGCAACAACAACTAAACTCTCTAAGCTAACAATAACGATGACTAACTCTAAAAGAGTAAAACCGAATTTACGCTTCATTAATCCACCGCCAACACCTAAATTATTTAAAGGCATAATAAATCAATGCGTATTATTGAAAATAATGACGGTCTTTTATTACAAAAAACGATTAAAAATATTATTAATATTCCATTTATTATTAATGAATCCTGAACGTATCATTTAAGTTTTTACTAAACCTCTCAAAGTGACGTCGATTTCTCACTAAAAAAGTACTTTTTACTGTCATTAAATAAAAATTAACCCTGAATAAGAAAAAAATAAACACCATACAAATGGCATTAAATCGCACGAAAAGTGAATAAATATATTTCAACTATTCACTTTTAAAGTCTATTTCATATGATAAATCTCACCCCGCGAGACTTACAACTCATTGTTATTCATTGCTATTTTTACCTCCCTCCTGACAACATCAACTCATGAGTTGACGTTATTCACGATAGTTACTGAACGAATAACGATACTGTTTGTCATTATTGACACTAAAAATGGAACGTTTCATTCCGAAATTAACGTTTTTTTTTAAGCAAAACAGTCGCATTATACGCTTCATCGAAAGGACAACGAATTCACTCTCATATATAAGTCTTAATATCCAAGGTTTATATCTGAGTTATTTTTTAGTTAGTTCCCCCTACTAAAAAATAAAATAATAACCTTAATGTTATTAATGAATTCGCCATGGATTGGGTCTTATTAAATATAACGATAACTACTTTCTTATTTAGTAGTTATTACCTTCTAATCATAGGTGAATATATGTCATCAGATACTGGCACTAAAAAAATGGGCCTTGTCGGTTTAACTGTACTTGTTGCAGTTAACATGATGGGTTCCGGTATTATTATGCTACCAGCGAGCTTGGCTCAAGTTGGTGCTATTTCAATGTTATCTTGGGTGGTTACAGCATTAGGTGCAATGTGTATTGCTTACACGTTTGCTAAATGTGGTGCTTTTTGTAAACGTTCAGGCGGTATGTCAGCTTACGCAGAAGAAGCACACGGCAAATCATCTTTCTTTATCTCTTCTTACACATACTATGTATGTCTAGTAATTAGTTGTGTAGCAATTGCCGTATCAGCTGTTGGTTACATTAAGCCATTCATGCCTTGGTTAGATACGCCAGTACACACTTTCTTCGGTGTATGTGCGATTCTTATCATTACTATGGTTGCTAACTTTGGTGGTCCTAAGATCACAGGTCAAATCTCAGCATTCACTGTTTGGGGTATTATTCTACCTGTACTTGGTCTATCTGTTATCGGTTGGTGGTGGTTCGATCCACAAACATTCATGAGCGCATGGAACCCACACCATGACACAACAATGCACTCTGTATCTTCAGGTATCGCACTGACTCTATGGGCGTTCCTAGGTATTGAATCTGCTGGTGCTAACTCTGATGCAGTTGAAAATCCAGAGCGTAACGTACCACTAGCAGTACTATTTGGTACAGGTTTCGCTGCTGTTATCTACATTGCGTCTACTGGTGTTATCCAGGGTATTATTCCTAACGCAGAACTAGCAGCATCTACTGCACCATTTGGCTTAGTATTCAGCCACATGTTTAACCCAACAGTAGGTAACATTGTTACACTAGCAGCGGTTATCGCATGTATCGGTTCACTATTAGGTTGGCAGTTCACTAACGCTCAAGTATCTAAAGCAGCGGCAGATGAAGGTCTATTCCCTAAAATCTTTGCTAAGACTAACAAAGCAGGTGCACCAATTGCCGGTATGCTTATCATGCTAGTTGCTGAGTTAATTCTAGCGGTGATGACTATCTCTCCAAACTTGATCAGTCAGTTCAACGCGCTATTGAACCTAGCCGTATTTATTAACATGGTACCTTACATCCTATCTATGACAGGTTTGGAAGTGCTACTTCGCAAAAACATGGTTACACCAAAACAATACCGCCTAGGCGCTGTTGTGGGTACATTAGCTGTTATCTACAGCATCTACGGTGTATACGCTTGTGGTGCGACAGCAGTATTCGGCGGTACCATCTTGACGCTATTCGGTTACATCTTCTACGGTTTCATCGCAGCACGTGATACTAAACCAGAAGTTAAAGCAAACTAATTAAGATTTAATAAATTCGATACTAAAGAAATTTATTAATAACCAGCTAGAAATGAAATGGGAATAAATAATAAATACACTGAAAATTAATATAAACATTAATAAGCAGTATTATTTATTCCCTTCTAAAAGTATTAGGCAAGGCGTTTAATTACTTCATATTAATTATGTCGTGGTAAAACACACCTGCCATCAATCATTCTATTCAGGCGTTATTATGAACAACAATAATAGTACTAATAAAATGCGTGCTCTCGTTATTGAGCACCAAAACATTACTCCAAACAGCTTTGCCGATCGTGCAACTAAATCATTAATCGCTGAATTAGAAAGCCGTACTATCGAAATCGTTACTGCCACTTCTTACGAAGATGCAC
>NZ_PYNW01000011.1 GCF_003026105.1 Photobacterium sp. GB-56
GGAATCGATAACCGCTGAAAGCATCTAAGCGGGAAGCGAGCCTCAAGATGAGTCATCCCTAGACCTTTAAGGTCTCTAAAGGGTTGTTGAAGACTACAACGTTGATAGGTCGGGTGTGTAAGTGCTGTGAGGCATTGAGCTAACCGATACTAATTGCCCGTGAGGCTTAACCATACAACACCCAAGGGGTTTTTATCTCGTCAAGAGAAACGCGGACTCCAAGTACACTTGAACGTGTAGAGAACACTAGTTAACTTTTCCCAGATTGCTATTTATTGTCGATGACAATAAATAAAACCAAATTTGCTTGGCGACCATAGCGTTATGGACCCACCTGATCCCATGCCGAACTCAGTAGTGAAACGTAATAGCGCCGATGGTAGTGTGGGGTCTCCCCATGTGAGAGTAGGACATCGCCAGGCTTCCAATTCGTTTTCATCTTTTTAAGAAAAAGACGAAAGCAAAAAAATAGATATCTATTTGAACTATGGATATCGCATGTGGTGTTATCGCTCTTAGCCATCCATGGCTTCGCGATATTAGAACATCCATGTTCGTCGGAGCGGTAGTTCAGTTGGTTAGAATACCGGCCTGTCACGCCGGGGGTCGCGGGTTCGAGTCCCGTCCGCTCCGCCACTTATATTAAGCCCTAGTCGAAAGACTGGGGCTTTTTTACATTTGGAATAAATGAGTTAAATGTATTTGAGTGAGTTGGCAGTTCAGTTGGTTATCCTCTTTATTGGAGAGCTTAGCGGCCTGTCACGCCGGGGGGGCGCGGGTTCGAGTCCCGTCCGCTCCGCCACTTATACTAAGCCCTAGTCGAAAGACTAGGGCTTTTTTACATTTGGAATAAATGAGTTAAATGTATTTGAGTGAGTTGGTAGTTCAGTTGGTTAGCCTCTTTATTGGAGAGCTTAGCGGCCTGTCACGCCGGGGAGCGCGGGTTCGAGTCCCGCTTGAGCGCAAGCCCGAACTAGGCGTCCCCACCGTTCCGCCACTTATATTAAGCCCTAGTCGAAAGACTAGGGTTTTTTTACATTTGGAATAAATGAGTTAAATGTATTTGAGTGAGTTGGTAGTTCAGTTGGTTAGCCTCTTTATTGGAGAGCTTAGCGGCCTGTCACGCCGGGGGGCGCGGGTTCGAGTCCCGCTTGAGCGCAAGCCCGAACTAGGCGTCCCCACCGTTCCGCCACTTATTAAGAAGCCTCGCTAGTAATAGCGAGGTTTTTTTTCGTCTGTAGAAAGTGGAAATGATAGTGTGTAGTTAAGCTTTTATTGCGAAGCTTAGGCAAGTCTTGCACTCTCGGCCACTTATTTAAGATCTCAGTAGAGCTTTTTTGTATGGCTGATTATTGATAAGCATCATATAGTTACCAGCTTAGACTTGTGTTTTATGCTGTATTGGAAACGAAGGTAAAGCGTTAATGCAATAATAAAAGTGCTTAATTCTGCGATAGGTAAAGCAAAAAGAAACGGGATGCTTGGAATAAAATTTGTGAAGAGTAGAAGCAGTGATACAGGTAAAACTAACCCTCTTGATAAAGCGATAATAGATGATTGAAGAGGACAATGCATCGCTGTGAAATAACAAGATAGTAAGACATTTATTCCGCTAAAGATAAAACAGGGCCATATAACGCCAATGTAACTTAATGCCAATTTATAGGCGTCAGACTCTGTATTATCAATGAAAAGCTTCGTTATTGAATCTGATCCTGACAGTACGCTTACTATTAATAGTGTACTAATACTTATCACGGTAACGGTAGCTAAAAGCATGAATTGGTTGATGCGTGTGAAATTTTTTGCTCCATAGTTTTGGCTTACCAGTATATGAAGAGCATCGATAATGCCGTAAAACAGCATCATGCTAATAAATAACATATAGTTTGCGACAGCGAAGCCTGAGATAGCAGTATTGCCCTGCACTTTCATCAATAGCCAATGAATAGTGAAAATAACAATACCAACAGAAATTTCATTGATATATTCTGAAATCCCATTAAGTAGCCCTCTGAAGTAAGGTTTCACGCTTGAATAACAGAGCTTAAATTTAATTAATCTTTGTTTCTTAGTGAAAAAAGTACAGAGCACTAATAACTGTATTATCTGTGCTATACCTGTTGCCCAAGCGGCCGATTGAATTCCCCACTGAAAATAGCCAAGAAAAAGAACATCAAGCATGATGTTAACGACAGAGCCCAAGACTAAAGCTGATGTTGCTAGCGTTGGAAAGCCATCTGCGCGTACAAAATAATATAAAACCATCGTGGTTAGTTGAATGATGAGTACGACTGATATTACTTGGAAGTAAGCTTGAGTAAGGGGGGTTAATTGTTCATCAACACCAAGAAATAAAAATAAAGTCTCATTGAAAAATAAACTAATAATCGCCATCAAGGTAGCGAATAAAAAAATAGAGATTAACGATAAGGTAAAAATACCATTAGCCTCTTTATAGTTTCCTTCTCCGATAAATTTTCCTGCAGTTACTGTCCCACCAATAGCCACCATTAGACCCAATGCAAACATGAATGTGATGTAAGGAATAAGAATATTGATAGCTGCTAAAGCTTCATAACCTAGATATTTTCCTACAAAGATCCCATCGACCAAACTTGCAGTGGTAATAGCAAGTAATGCAATGAGTGCAGGAAAAGCAAACAGGAAAAAAGTACTAATGATAGGGCCCTGAGTGACCTTGTTATACGTCATGAATTTATGTTTTATGAATGAGCTTAATGTCCATTTTGAAGCGTTTCAATCATAAGTACGAGCGTTGAAGTGCCACGTTTTGCTGCTGCATACATTTTTGTGTAACAAATGTAATCATTGTTGAAATGAGAATTAATATCATTAAGAATCTTTAATTAATTTCTTATTTATCAATAAATAGTCGGTTCAACATGATGTTAACAGCAAAAAAAATAGCTGAAGTCGCTTCATTTCAGGCCCTCTTTAATTGTTACTTAAAAGAATGTAAGCAAGATTCATGGTACCGAGTTGATGCGTGGATGGAGAAAAATGAATTATGTTGTTCACCATCGTGTCAGTGGATTATTGAAATAAACTTACCTATAGAACATGTAGTTATAGCCGTTGAAGTGACTTATAAAACCATTGTTGGTCGCCATACTTTTGGTGATATCTGGTTAAAAAATAATGATGAAAATTGGTATAACAGCTCTGAAAAAGAAGCTGCAATTACGCTTTTAGATTCATTTTTTGAGCAAAAGACAATGTCACTGAAAAAACAGGAACTATTGATTCGCCTGTTAGAAAGTATGTCGCTCATGGAGTATTTTTTGGCGGAAAATATGACAAAAAATGCACCGCCTTCTCGCTGTTTTATTGATGCTGAACAGAGTTTAGTTTTTGGACATTGGCAACATCCGACGCCTAAAAGTCGTCAAGGGATGCTTGATTTTCATCATCAATATTATGCGCCTGAATTAAAAGGGGAGTTTGCACTTCATTACTTTAATGTTGCCCGCTCTTTGATTTGCCAGCGCTCAGCATTATCAATTTCAGCTGAAGAGATCATTGCTTCTTCTCTCGAAACCGCAGACTTACAAATTTCAGATGAGTTTATAGTCTTGCCTATGCATCCGCTGCAAGCGCAAAAATTATTACATGATCCTGCTATTCTGGATTTAATGACTCAGGGGCTAATTATTGATAGCGGACAGCATGGTTGTAAGTTCACCGCAACGTCCTCTGTGAGATCGCTATACAGTGCGCATTTATCTTGGATGTATAAGTTTTCGATACCTGTAAAAATTACGAATTCTCTTAGAGTAAATAAACGTCATGAACTTGATGCTGGCGTAGTTATGGCTGGGTTATATCGTAAGACGGGATTTAGTGGTGATTATCCTAGCTTTAATGTTGTGACAGATCCTGCATACGTCACCGTATTATTACCAGAGCGAGAAGAAAGTGGTTTTGAAACGATTATTCGAGAAAATCCATTTCAGGCGGATCAAGATCAGGATGTTCTTACTATTGCTGCATTGACACAAGATCCGCTGCCAAATCAAGCATCGTTATTAGCCTCTATTATTGTTGAGTTGGCAACGAAAGAGCATTGCTCTGAATCTCATGTAGCGATGCGATGGTTTGCCCGCTATTGGGATTGTGCGATAGATCCTATGATCCGTTTGTATGATGAGCATGGCATTGCGTTAGAAGCACACCAACAAAATAGCGTTATTCAATTAGAGACTGGTTATCCATCGAATTATTATTTCCGAGATAACCAAGGTTTCTATTTATCAAAAAGCTACCGCAGTTATTTAGAAGGTATGGAGCCTGAATCTAGCCGTGTTCATGACTTGTATTTTGATGATGAAATGATCTGTGAGCGATTCACTTATTATTTAATGATCAACCATCTCTTTTCGATTATTGGTCGACTAGGCGCTGATCATATTATTGATGAAGCTTTATTACTGAATTTTGTTAAGCAACGGCTCACCGCATTACATAAATCATTACTGGGTGGCGGTAAATTATTTGTCGAGCAATTACTGACAAATAAGCAATGGGCAATGAAAGCGAATTTACTGACACGTGTCCACGATGTCGATGAATTAATGGTTGAGAACGAACAGGCGATTTATTGCTACATCGATAATCCATTTATAACAGCTGATACCACAAATCAGAAAAAGGAGGTATCAGATGCCATTGCCTAATTGTCTTACGCTAGAACCTGAACAGAGAATCATTAAGCAAATTTTTGAAGCTATCATGTTTGAACAATTGGTTGAAATTGATGTTGGCTCTGAGAATGGTTACAACACGTTTACTTGGATCATGGCGGAAAAGCATTATCACGTTCGTGGTCATATTGGCGCTTTTGGGCGTTATCGTTTAGATATTTCAACCTTAACGATTGATGGTCAGCCTCAGCTTATCTCGCAATCTTGGGAAGATATTGTTCGAGATTTGCCTGCCCTTGAGCAAGTTAAGTTATCTATTATCGAAGAGTTTAAACAAACCTCCAATTTGTGTCGCTGGAATCAAGACAATATTCCAGCTCGTGATTCACGTCGGCAGGCAAGTTTTATTGAGTTGGAAGCACAACTTGATGAAGGACATCCTTATCACCCCTCTTTTAAAGCGCGAACAGGGTTTAACTTTCTTGATCATCAATGTTATGGACCTGAAGCTGGGGAATCATTTTGTTTGCACTGGATCGCGATAAAAAGAACACATTTTCGTTCACATTTACCTGATGAGCATGATCGTTTTTGGTCTAGTGAATTAGATCAAGATCACTGGCAAACATTGAGTTTTATTTTATCTCAGCAGCAAGGTAACTGGCAGGAGTATGCTTTATTGCCTGTTCATCCTTGGCAGTGGCGTCAATTACACAAAGAAGATTTTCCATCTTTACTTGATCAGAAAATTATTATCGATTTGGGAGAGTTAGGAGACCAATATGTTGCTTCGCAATCGGTCAGAACTTTACTCAATGTGACGAATAAAGCAAAAGCCAATATCAAATTGCCATTGAATATGGTGAACACCTCTTCTAAGCGGACCTTAGCTGGTTATTCCGTTTGCTTGGCACCAGAGATATCAACATGGCTTGAAACCATTGTTAGTCAAGATCCTGAGTTGTCAGGATTAGACATCTTAGCCGAATACGCGGGCGGGATTTATGTACCGCTTGGGAAAACGGTGGAGTGTGATCCTTTAAGTGACCAACTGGCGGTTATTTTTAGAGAAAGCCTAGAAAAAAAATTATCACCTGAGCAAACGGCGGTACCATTTAATGCGTTGATGATGGTCGAGCAAGATGGTCAGCCATTCATTGATCATTGGATTGATAAATATGGCTTAGTACCGTGGCTTTCGCAACTTATCGAGGTGGCAGTGATCCCAATTTGGCACTTATTGGTCAAGTATGGGGTGGGAACGGAGCCGCACGGACAAAACATGGTATTGGTTCACCGCAATGGTTGGCCTGAAAAGATTATTATTCGTGATTTTCATGAAAGTGTCGAATACCACTCTGCGTTCCTTAGTACTGAGTTTCCAGCACCTGATTTAGCATTATTAGAACCAACCTTAGCCAAGGCACCTCTAGATATATTTTATGCCATGAGTTCGGTAGAGCTGCTGCGCGAATTAGTGATGGATACCTTATTCATTTATAACCTTGCAGAGGTCTCTCACCTTATTGAATGGCATTACGGTGGAACGGAAAGGCAGTTCTGGCAACTGGTTGAGAATAAGCTCGAACAATACAGTGCAGCGCATCCAGAGCTCGCTGATCGGATAGCTCAACTCGATTACCAATCTACTTCAATTGCAACAGAATCATTATTAGCTCGAAAATTTCAGGCTAAGAAACAAGAGTGTCACCATATCGTGTCGAATGCGCTTTCGTGCGCTTTTAAATAATAGGGATATTATGATTTACGTTAACGATGATTATATCGATAGTGCTTTTTTCTCACAGTGCTTCCAAATATTTTCAGCGCACCCTCAGTTAAAAGACTGTGCAGGAAAACGTGTTGCCGTGTGCCTACAAAATCCTGCTCAGTTGCTAGCACTTTGTTTATATTTAAAAAGAAATGGTGGTTCATTTTATCCTATTTTAGCCACGACTCCGCGTTTAGCGGCAAAGCGTTTAGCAGACAAAGCAAACTGTCATATCGTTATTTTTGATATTGAGCAGACGGGACTGACGCTAAAAAGAGAAGATAAAGATCAACAAGCGGTTTTAGTACAAACTAGCTCTGGGACAACTGGTGAGCCGAAAGTGATCACTCGCTCTTGGTTGTCTATTGATGAAGAAATTGAAAGTTATGTGACAACCTTTACAGCACCTCAGTCCATGACCCCTTTAATTGCATGTCCAATTACTCACTCTTATGGATTAATTTGTGGCGTACTTGTCGCGCTTAAGCGTGGTTTAGTGCCTGTGATCATAACCAACATTAATCCTAAATACCTATTGAGAAAATGCTTAGAGAATAGTGAGCACTTGCTTTATTCATCACCAAACTTACTGCATTCCCTCGTACAGCTCTATCCCAAACAAGAACAACTACATGCTGTGATGACGTCAGGAACGGTGCTACCGCAAGCCTGGTTTGAAGCGATAAAGGTACGAAGTCAGTATTTATTCCAGCAATACGGTTGTTCTGAAGCCGGTTGTATTGCCGTCTGTGAAAATCCTGAATATGCCAATCAAATGGGCTTTCCACTTCCACATTTAAGGGTATCAGCAGGGAGTGATGTCACTTCCCCGCAAGAGATCATCGTATCCAAAAATAAGCTTGATATTAATACTCAAGATCTTGGTTTTTTTGATGTGCAAGGGCAGTTATGTTTCGTTTCCCGTAGCGATGACATGATCAATGTTTCTGGGCTGAATGTGTATCCACAAGATGTGGAAAACGTTGTGATGGAATTGGCTGAAATTACAGATGCGGTGGTGTTTAAGCGTGCCGATGAGTTATCTGGTGAGCGTGTGTGTTTGCAGTTTGTGGCTGACACAATGATTGAACCAAGCCGGATTCGTCAATGGTGTGGAACGCGTTTAGCGAATCACCAGTTACCCGTTGATATAGAGCAGCGCGAGATTATCGAAAAAGCGGCAAACGGAAAGATAAATCGAAAAGCGCTTTCACAAAGTAGTGTTTCAATTGCAGCGATTGGTTAAGGAAGAAAAATGCAGCGCGAAGAGATGATCCAAGCTATCAAAAAAGTGCTTGAAGAAAATATGCAAAATAGCCATATGGCGCTTTTTAGTCCATCAGCAAAGTTGAATGAAGAGTTGTATTTAGATTCAGTGTTAATACTTCAGCTTATTTTACATTTAGAGCTCGATTTAGGATTGACCGTACCAGAGCAACATATTACAGCTGCAGATTATGCGACAGTTGCGAGCCTAGCCGATTTCCTATGCCAAGTTAACAATGAGTCAGAGCTCGCACCGAAAGAGCCTGAGGTTGAATTTGAAGATGTAAAAGTACATTGCTTTGTTAGTTGTGTATGTGAAGCGTTAAAGAGCAAAGGCATTGATCATCGACCATTTTATTTTGCGGTATGGGATGCGACGTTTGATGTAAGTGAGCGCTACCAACTGCAATACCATAGTGACGACATTAATCACCAATTATTTATTGATTGGTACCAACGTTTGTTTGGTGGCGAGCTTATCGCTTGGTATGACAGTGAGAAAACCAAGCTCGCGAATTTAGCCACCATGAGAGCGTTACTTGGTAATAAATCGAACTCAGAGCACTTGATGGTGATGCTCGATCTTTATCACCTTCCTGAGCGTGAAAATAAATTTAATCAGAACCCATTTCCCCATTACGTTATGTTGACGGAAACAGAGACGCCAGAGCACTGGATGATGTGGGATCCTGACTTTCGTTGGCAAGGTGAAATTTCACAAGATCGCATTGAAAATGCGATCTCTCAGCCGACCGTTGAGGGAGGGTATATTTTTAATGAAAATGCTCTGCACGATGCGCCGTTACATGTGGTGCAAGATTATTTCAAGCTTTGCTTTATTGAAGATAAAAACCCGCTAACAAATGCCGTTCGTGAAATTATCCAAGCTCACCTTGATGAAACGCAGGGGATTAGTTTGTCAGATCTCCCACTTGCTTTACGTGAATTAAAAGTTATCGCGGTGCGTAAATATGCTTACGAACATGGCTTTGCTTATTTTGGCAGAGCGTTAGGTCAAAGTGATGATGATTTTGAATATTGGTGTGATGTGATTGAAGAATTAATCCAGACCTATACCAGTATTCAGTATCAAGTAATGAAAATGGCAGAAACCAAAGATCTTAATTTATATACAGGTATTCAATACTTGTTGGATAAGCAAGACAGAACAGAAAAGCGTATTAAGAAAGGGTTATTTGATATGTATTCCGATTGGTGTGAATTAAACGACTTACCGTGTGATTCTGTTATGGAGGCTTGCTGATATGCAATTATCTATTTGTACTATTTCGTTTCGTCATCAATTAATGTCATTAGAACACTTAGCGCAATGGGCAAGAAGCCATGACTTTCAAGGTATCGAGCTTTGGGGGGTACATGCCATAAGTCTGGAGTCACAACCTCAATATGATGCTCAATGGTTAAAGGAAATGGGACTCTCGATTTCGATGCTAAGTGATTACTTACCCTTAGTGGGTGACCCAACAGTCACTCAACAAAAGTGTGCGCATATTTGTAAGTTAGCGAACTATTGGAACACAAATAAAATACGTACTTTTGCAGGGCATCAAGCCAGCGATAAGGTTAATAAAAATGACCGAGAAAAGCTGGTTACAAGACTACGTCATATTTGTGAATACGCGCATCACCAAGGGTTAAATGTACTTGTTGAAACCCATCCCAATACTTTAGCGGATACGACAGAATCGATTCTGCAGCTTTTAGATGAGGTTTACCATCCGGCTTTAAAAATTAATTTTGACAGCTTACATGTTTGGGAATCTGGTGCTGACATTAATTATTTTCACAATCAAATTAGTGATTATGTCGATCATTACCACTTAAAAAATATCGCTTCCCGAGAATATTTAAACGTGTTTTCACCTGATAACGTTTATTCGCCAGCAGGTAGCCGTGAAGGAATGACACCTTTATTTGAGGGGGTATTAGATTATCAACATTTTATTGATGGATTATCTCGAAATAAAAATACAACCGCATCACTTGAGTGGTTCGGTAATAATGTAAAGCAAATCTTAATAAATGACAAAAAAGCATTAGATAGGTTTGGTGAGAATATAAAACAGGCTGAATTACTGTTTTAGTTTTAATTTTTATTTAACTGATTTCGATAAATAGGCATTGATTATAAAAAAACGCTCGTATACTATCAGTTACCTAACTGATAGTGATAACTATTATCAATAAAGTGACAGATACTTAGCTAGGGATTGGCATGAATATAGATAAGGTCCATCATTCAAGAACAATCTTAATTGTGGAACCTGAGCATAATTATGGTCAGCAGTTAATTGAACTGTTTTGGCGTGAAGGTTTTGTGATCAAACGTTGCCAATCTGCACTTGAAGCTGAAAACGTTTATAAAAATGCGACAGTAGATCTTATGCTGGTCTCTAATCAATTACCTGAAATGAAAGGGTTTACGTTTTTAAAACAGTGCCGGCAAGTTTCTCACATTCCTATTGTCTTATTAGCGGATAACTATAGCGATACTGAATGCGTAAACAGTTTTTTCCATGGTGTAGATGATTACATTCCACGTAAACAGCCGATTAAGGAAGTCTTGTGTCGTGTTATTGCGATTTTAAGGCGTATTCAGCAGCGGCAATTACCGTCAAATAAAACCAAGTTATTAATTGTTGATGATTTGAAAATGGATAAGCAAAGTTTAGCGGTAAGTTATAAAGAAACCACATTATCAATGACACCAATTCAATTTAATTTACTTTGGACATTAGCTTTTCAACAAAATCAAGTATTGAGTAAAGACTATTTATACCGACAGGTATTGTCACGTGAGTTTAGCTTATATGACCGCAGTTTAGATATGCACTTAAGCCGAGTTCGACGAAAATTAGTATCGGCAGGTATGCCAGTTGAGCGGCTGAAAACGGCTCATGGCGTTGGTTATAGTTTTAGTTAATAAGGAAAAAGCTCTTATCGAAAGGTAAGGGCTTTTTTCATAGTAATTAATTAGTTGTGTGGTTGTAACAATTGTAAAAAGCATTTACATCTTAGTGCGTAGAAGCAAAATAATGATAATTATTATCATTAACAATGGAAAATTAAGATGTTGAAAGGATGCAAATTCAAGCTGCTACCGACAACGGTTGCTGTCTCAAGTGCGTTGTTTACACAAATTGCGGTTGCCGACTCAGAAGGTGAACATGAAAAAATGGTTGTAATGGGTAACCCATTACAAGCGACAGAAGTGTTTATTGATTCTGAGCAGCTTGAACGACAACAAGCCAACGATATCAATGATATTTTCCGCACAGATCCCGAAGTCAGCATCGGTGGCGGTACTGGTGTTGCTCAAAAGATTTATGTTCGTGGTTTAGAAGATAGCCAGCTAAACGTGACTATTGATGGTGCTGTTCAATCAGGCAATATTTTTCACCACCAAGGGCGTTTATCAATAGAACCAGAATTATTGAAACAAGTTGAAGTTGCGGCGGGTGCTGGACGTGCGACAGATGGTGCGGGGGCACTGGGTGGTGCGATTCGTTTTAAAACCAAAGATGCTGAAGATATGTTGCAAGGTGACGAACGTTTTGGTGGCTTAGTGAAGGCGGGCTACTATGATAATACGAAAGGATATAAAACGAGCGTCAGCGGCTATGGTTACCTTACTGACAACGTAAGCGTTGTTGCTACTATGGTGTATAGCGATTTAGGTAACTACACAGATGGCGATGGTAACGAGCAGCCGTTTACTGAAGCACAAAACAAAGTTGGCTTTATTAAACTTGTTGGTGATATTACTGACGCGCAGAAAATCACTTTAAGTTATGATCACCGCGGTGATGAAGCGTATCGTAACTTCCGACCTCACTGGGCTGAAAGTAGAAAGAATTTCCCGCTTGACCAAGAGATGAACCGAGATACTTTCACGCTGAATTACGGTTTAAATCCTGCTGATAACCCATACCTTGATCTTGATGTTACCGCATATAACACCGAAACTGAGCTAAAGCATAAGAGTCGTCCAGACGTACCTCGTGAAACAAATAATATCGCGAAAACACACAGCTATGGTGGTGATATTCGTAACACGAGTAGCTTTAACTTGTTTGCTGTTACGTATGGTGTTGATTACCGTAAAGATATAACAGATGGCACATTCTTAGCTTATAGCCCAGATACTTATGAGTTTAAAGGCACTGTTGCAGGCGTCTATGTACAGAGTGATTTCCGTATTGTTGAGCCGCTACTATTAAGTGTTGGTGGTCGTTACGATACATATAAATTAAAAGATTCTTACGGTACAGAAGTCGATCATTCAGGCTTTAGCCCTAATGTTAGCCTGAACTACAGCGTTATACCGGGTTTGAATGTTTATGCCGGTTACGCAGAAGCTTTCCGTGGCGCCCAGATCCCAGATTCATTCATGACTGATATTGAGTTAGATCCAAACCGTAAAGCAGAGCGAGCACATAATACCGAAGTGGGGGCTAGCTGGGTAAACGGCGGTCTAAATCTATCAGCAACGGCGTACATTAATAAAATTGACGATGTGGTCGGTAAGAGTGCGAAAAATCAAGGCGACTTAGAAACCAAAGGTTTCACTGCGCGTGCTGGCTACACCTTCAATGATTTAAGTATGTCATTAAGCTTCAATCACTCTCTCTCGGATCTTGATGGTCAACGTTTAATTGATGAGAACTTTGGTATTGGTACCTCGACAGGTGATACATGGGTTGCGGATATTAATTACTATGTATTTGATAACTTGTTAATTGGTTATACAGGTCGCTATGTTGCTCGTCTTGATGATGCAGTAGAAGTGGTTGAAATCTATAAAGGTGAAGAGTACGTCACTAACTACAGTGAAAAGCCAGGTTATGCCGTTCATGATATTTACAGCCAGTGGCAACCATTATCGGGTGAAGAGTTAACACTCTCTCTGGCAGTTAAAAATCTCTTTGATAAAGATTATCGTGATCATGCTAGCTACGGTGATGTAAACGCTATTGCGAGTGCACCACGCGAGCCGGGTCGTGATATCCGATTTAATGTTGCGTATGCCTTTTAAATAAATGAACAAGGAGGGACGTCTGTCTCTCCTTTTTTCGTTTAAGGCTAGGTGAATGTGATCAAAGGGAAAGTTATGCCGCAATTTCTATCAATAAAAAATCGTCTTATTGCTCTGCTCAGTGTTTGCTTGGTGTTATGTAGTACTCACAGTGTAGCGAAAAGCATTACTGTAACGGATTTAGCTGGGCGAGAAGTCGTAATATCCCAACCTGCGGAAAGATTACTGTTAAGTGAAAGTCGCTATATTCCCGCGTTAGCGATTTTAGAAGGCGATCAAGTGTTATCTCGTATTGTCGGTATGATGGGAGACATGAAGTTAGTCGATCCTGATTCTTATCAACAATATCAAACCGCATTTCCTGACATCGATAATATCCCTCTTTTTGGTAAAGGCGCAACGGAGAGTTTTAGTTTAGAAACCGCATTAGCGCTTAAAGCGGATGTGGCTTTTTTAGGTGTCGAAGGTCATGGGCCTAATGCGCGAAATAGCGAAATTATTGAAATTTTAGAGCGTGCGGGTGTAACGGTCGTCTTTATCGATTTTCGCAAAGAGCCGGTGAAAAATACCTTACGCAGCCTAGAAGTTATGGGCAAAGTACTGGGTCGAGAAGCGCAAGCGAAAAGCTATATTCAATTTTATAACCAAGAATTAGATAAGGTGAAGCAAGGTCTTGCAACGGTAAAACCTGAAGATGTTCCGACAGTCTTTCTTCATAGTCGTGTAGGTGTTAACGGTGAATGTTGTGAGACCATGGCTCGGGGTATGGTTGCTCAAATGCTTGACTTTATTGGGGTGAAGAATATGGCACAGCCACTACTTCCGGGATCTGTGGGCGTATTAAATCAAGAGTATTTATTAACGCATCAGCCTGACATTTATATTGGTACTGCTGTTGGCTCAACCCAGACTCAAAAAGAAGCACCGCAATATATTGTTCTTGGTACCAGTATTAGTGCCAAAGTAGCACACCAGTCTTTGGCTGCCATTACTCAACGACCGCCACTTAATCAATTAACCGCAGTGAAAAATAAACGGGCTTATTCTATCTGGCACCATTTTTATAATACGCCGCTCAATATTGTTGCTATTCAGACGTTTGCTAAATGGGCCTACCCCAAAACGTTTGCTGAGCTATCACCACAAAAAACATTAGAAACACTATATCGTGATTATCAGCCAGTGCCTCTTAATGGTACCTATTGGATGGCGTTATAAATTAAATATTAGTGTTGTTTTAATTAATTCAATGAGCCGGATGACGTCACTGTTATCCGGTTTTTGGCTTTGTAAGATAAAGGAAATATCATGAAATCAGCCACATTAAGTGTTGATGAAAACCATCAAACAACCAGTTTGTCACAGCGTTATCGGCGCTTTGTGATTAAACGAATTCTCTTGTTAAGTATGATGGCGATAGCACTTGTCATTGCATGGGTTATTGATACTGCAACCGGCCCGTCTCAAATTGGCTTAAACCATATTTTTTCTGCGCTCTTTCAGCCAGAAGTACTCGATCCCGTCCAACAAGTGATTATTTTTGATGTCAGGATCCCTTACGCTTTAATGGCCATTGTTGTTGGTGCGGCATTAGGGTTAGCGGGGGCTGAAATGCAAACCTCTTTAAATAATCCGTTAGCGAGTCCGTTTACCTTAGGCATTGGTGCGGCTGCAACATTAGGCGCGGCGGTTGCTATCTTATTTGATTGGTCGTGGTTACCGTTTCGCTTTGACTACATTCTGCCTTTGTTTGCTTTTGCTTTTGCGCTTTTAGCATCACTTTTGGTGGTGGTGTTATCACGAAGCCAAGGCGCATCGGTTAATACCGTGATCTTGTTTGGTATTTCACTCTTTTTTGCCCTTAACGCCTTAGTCAGTTTATTAATGTTTGTCGCAGACAGTAATGCTTTACAACAGATAGTGTTTTGGACCATGGGCAGTTTGGTGCGAGCAAATAACGAAAAAGTGTTGATTGTCGCACTTGTCTTTGCGGTGTGTTTCCCGCTTTCTATGCGTCAAGCATGGGCGATGACAGCGATTCGCTCGGGAGAAGATCAAGCAAGAAGTATCGGTATTCGCGTAGAGCGCATGCGCTTAATGGTGTTGTTGAGAGTGAGCTTATTAACGGCTGTCGCTGTGGCGTTTGTGGGGGAAATTGGCTTTGTTGGGTTAGTCGGTCCTCATATAACAAGAATGTTATTAGGCGAAGATCATCGCTTTTTTCTTCCGGGGAGTGCCATTGCCGGTGCATTGTTGTTATCGCTGGCTTCCATCGCGAGTAAAAGCTTGATCCCTGGAGTGATTTTACCAATTGGAATCGTAACATCATTAATTGGTATCCCATTCTTCATGAGCCTTATTTTATCGAGTAAAGGGAAGTTGTAATGTCATTAAATATTAATAGCCTCACAACGGGGTATGGTCAGCAAAAGATCATTGAGCAACTTTCTGTTGAGCCGATCCAAAATGGTGAGTTGGTGGCGGTACTCGGCCCTAATGGAGTAGGTAAATCGACATTGCTCAAAGCGATCGCGCGATTACAAAAATATCAAGGTGATGTGTCTCTTGATGGTGAAATATTAAGTCAGTTAGCCCTTAGCGAAAGTGCCAGAAGAATCGGTTACTTGCCACAAACACTGCCTCAGGCAACTAGCCTTGTTGCTTATGAAATTGTATTTAGTGCTTGTCGCGCGGTAAAACCCGAACTGAGTAAAAGTTATATTGAGCAAATCATTGAAAAAACATTTTCCCAATTAGGAATAACCCATTTAGCACTTAAACAACTTGCACAAATGTCAGGTGGGCAGCGACAGATGATCGGATTAGCGCAAGTGCTGATTCGAGAGCCTCGATTATTATTACTTGATGAGCCAACCAGTGCGTTAGATCTGCATTGGCAAATTAGTGTACTTCAGGCTGTAAAACAAAATTTGGCGTACACTGGTGGCATGGGTCTTGTCGCGATCCATGACATAAATTTAGCATTACGTTTTTGCGATAAAGTGTTGGTCCTCAGTCCTGATGGGGTAGTCGTTATGGGCAAAGGAGAGCAAGTGTTAACAGCAGAGGTATTACGTAACGCTTATGGTGTCAAAGGGCGAGTAGAGCAGTGTTCGCAAGGCTATCCGATAGTACTGGTGGATGAAGCGATGAGTGCGTAATGAATTGTGTGCAGCCTTTTTAGCTTTTGGTACATTTAAGGTAAAAAGCTGTACGTGATATTAAGTGTTTATATATCATACTGTTATATGTGGCGTTGGGAGTTGGCCTATAGGTGGTAAAAAACACGTTCACTTTTGTGCTGTTTTTATGAGTGAAAGCTGTACACGTCTAAATGTGAGAGTTTAGTCAGTATTGCTTTGTTCTGCTCAGTGATAGAATAAACCGATAATATAAATAAATCGGTTATCCACACAAAGGGCACAAAAATGAGCATAAGCAGTACTGACAGTAACCATGTAGACAGTGATTTACTTACCGAGATCGCTATTGCTTATTATCAGGATGGTGCTACTCAAGAAGAGATCTCTCAGCGCTTTGGTATGTCTCGCGCTAAAGTCGGTCGTTTACTTCGTCGTGCGCGTGATGAAGGGGTAGTGGAAATTACCGTTAAATATCACCCTGTTTTTAGTGAAAAATTAGAACAGCAATTGATTGAGCGTTTTAATTTAAAGCGCGCATTGGTTGCACTCGATCAGCCTGATGACGAAACCCAACGTCAGCAAGTGGCAAGTCTGGTTTCGAGCTACCTAACGACGACATTAACTGATGATATGGTGGTTGCGGTTGGGCAAGGACGTAATATCGCGTCTATTGCTAATCATGTTGGTGTTGTGCCGCATCGTAAATGTCGATTTGTTTCTGGTATTGGTGGTACACACCGTTCAGGCAATGCCATTAATGCCGATCACATTTGTCGCCAATTGGCGAAAAAATATGATGGTATTAGTGAAACCTTGTATGCCCCCGCTTATGTTGACGACATCATAGTGAAAGAAGCATTTATGAAAAATGGCACGGTAAAAGAAACCTTAGATCGTGCTCGTCGTGCTGATTTAGCGTTGGTTGGCGTAGGCGATATGAATGAAAATAGCCATATGGTGAAGTTAGGTTGGTTCACACCACAAGAAATTGTTGAAGCGCGAATTCGTAAAGGTGTGGTCGGTGATATTGCGGGCTATGACTTTTTTGATAGCCATGGAAAACAAGCCGATACCATGATGAGCGATCGTGTTATTGGTTTAACCATGGAAGAATTACGAAATATTCCAACTGTTGTGGTAACGGCAGCAGAGAATAGTAAAGCCTTAGCATTATTAGGCGCACTGCGTTCTGGGGTTGTTGATGTATTAGCAACCAGTGTAAGTAACGCGCTCACTATTTTAAATTTAGATCAGCAAATGAAGTAGCTTGATATTTAATCAGTTGTTCTTAAAAAACAACTGCTATCCCTGAAATATGGTGATAGCAGTTGATAACTATACCTTTAATGCATAAAATACATCACACAAATGAGGAAGAACGGCGTATCCGGTGATGCGTCCGGATTTCAAATCCGGGTAGGGCTGCCAGCAGTCCTGGGTAGGTTCGACTCCTATGTTCTTCCGCCACTTCATTTGTTTATCCTTTCAGTAAACCTTCATCTCGCAGTTCGCGATAGTTAAATTTCCTTTTTGTAAAACCAATCTTATCGAAATATTCCAAGATCTGAATGGCGACTTTTCGTCCTAGTAGACTAATCGTTCTAAACTCTGCTGTTTCAAGTTTTTGATGGTGTTCAATATGTTCACGGACACGATTAGCAATCGAGATCAAATAGTCGTGGCTTACATAGCGATCTTTAACAATCGCAGAGATATAGCCCAGTTGTGCCAATTTATAGCTTAGAGCACGCAATTCGTCTTCATCAAAATCACATTCATTGGCGAGATCGCGCACCCACCAAGGGGTTGAACTTTGCTGCATGATTTGGGCAATGCGCTGCCAGCTTTTTTGTTCAAGCTCTGTGAGTTGTAGCTGGTGGCTGGCAAGGTGTAACCAACCACGAGTATTGATAATGGTTTGCTGGGCTAATAGCTGAGCCAACAGCTCATTAAAAATAGCAGCAGGTTGGTTGAGTGCTGCAATGCGATAAAGACGATCTTTACCTAAGCCGATGTGGTCATTTTCTTGTTGATGGTATAACGCGAGTTTTTCAATGATGTTCTGTTGTAGTTGTACTTGATACGCAGAAGTACAAAGGAAATCACCGTACTGGGTAATATCATTTTCAACATGACTACTTGCGACTTGTTCGATGTGCTGACTTTGATGCTGCCACGTTAACTCACTGATAGATTGTGGTTTATTGGCAAGTTTAAAGGCAATAATATCTTTAAGGGAATCAAGTTCTGCACGTTGGGTTAAATAAGCTAAACGCTCTGCCTTTCGCTTACCACGATTAGGTGGTAGCAAATCAATGACGACGCCACTACCAAGGTTTGTTTTTAAAGCGGGATCGCGCAGTAATAGACGATCTTGCTCTGCTAAACATAATGGACTATCGAAGGTAATCTCAGCCAGTACATGCTCGCCTCCCTTCGCCTTATCTGTTTCAAGTAGCGCAATACGACCAGTGGTATGGGCTGCAGCATGGAAAAGTTGTACTGCTTGCCAGTGTTTAATATCGGTATTGGCAGCCAGTGTAATCGTTACGCGATTGATCACTGCGTCGGGCACAATATTGATTAACCAGTCGCCACGGCTAAGCTCGTCCTTATCAATGTCACCAACGATATTCATCGCTACACGCTGGTTTGCTGTTGCCGTTTGCGCTGTATTTCCTTGGGCGTGTAAACCTTTTATACGGACAGTTTTTGCCTGTGTTTGACCTTGCTTAAGTTTGTTATGGCTAACAAAATTCAGGCTATCACCGACCTTTATGCTGCCACTTAATGCCGTCCCAGTAACAACCAATCCTGCCCCTTTTGCGTGAAAAGCACGATCAATGGCAAGACGAAAGCCTAAATCATTTTGTTGCTGTTTTTCATTGTCAGCTAAAGCGATTAAGTGAGCTTTAAGTACATCAATACCATCACCAGTAAACGCGGAGCAATGAAATATTGTTGGCTCGGTAAAACCTTGTTGAAATAAGAGTTGAGTGAGTTGTGCTTCTAACTGCTGTTGTTGCTCTAAGGTAGTGAGATCTGATTTTGTGATCACCACTGTTAGGCTATTCATCGCCAATAAACGCAAAATGGCTAAATGCTCATAGCTTTGCGCCATCATGCCTTCATCACCTGCGACAATCAGCATCGCATGATGGGCTGTACCGACACCGGCGAGCATGTTGGAAAGAAACCTCTCGTGACCCGGTACATCAATAAATCCGAGGGTTTCTTGTTGTTGCGTTTGCTGTGAGTGATAGGGCATAAACGCATACCCTAAATCAATGGTTAGCCCACGTTTTTGCTCTTCTGGTAAGCGATCAGCATTGGTGCCTGTTAGGGCTTGAAGTAAATGGGTTTTACCATGATCAACATGGCCAGCGGTGGCAATTATCATAAAGTGGCGTTATTAGTTCTTTGTTATTCGTGATTAGCATTAGAAAGTGAAAGTTGAGCAAGCTGAGTCATGAAATCTTGTTCATGGCTGATCCCACGTAAACATAACCACAGTTTGTCATGGTGAATACGACCGATAATTGGGATCTCACCGCTTGCTAAAAGATCGGCAAGATCATTAAGCGTGTAGGATGTTTGATTATTGTTAACACTGAAACATAACGCGACAGATTCAAGTTGTTCGGTGGGTAGCGCACCACTGCCTATTTGCCCCATTGAAGGCATCACCGTTACTGTAAAGTACTGACCAACCAATTGCTGACAGTAAGGCACTAGACGTTCCCCCAAATCTGTCAGCGTATCAAGGCTGCGAGTTAGCATCGACAGCGTAGGGAGATCGCAAGGTAAACGCTCTGGATGACGGTATAAATTCAATGTTGCTTCAAGGGCAGCTAAGGTCATCTTGTCACAGCGAAGTGCACGTTTAAGTGGGTGATGTTGCAGCTGTTCAATGAGTTCAGATTTCCCAGCAATGATCCCAGCTTGTGGTCCACCGAGTAATTTATCGCCAGAAAAGCTCACTAAATCAATGCCATCTTGCAGCATCTTTTGTGGCATCGGCTCGCTTGGTAGTCCGTATTGGGCTAAATCGATTAATGACCCACTGCCTAAATCGCTGATCACTGGTACTTGCATTGCGCGTCCCAACGCACAGAGTTCAGCTTCAGATACCGCGCTGGTAAAGCCTTGGATCATGTAGTTACTGGTGTGTACTTTCATCAGTAACGCGGTATTTTCATTAATCGCTTGTTGATAGTCTTTCAAGTGAGTGCGATTCGTGGCACCGACTTCAACGAGCTGACACCCTGCTTGTCGCATGACATCTGGAATGCGAAATGAGCCACCAATTTCAACTAACTCACCACGCGATACAATGACTTCTTTTCCACTGGCAAGGCTGGCTAGCATTAACAGTACCGCAGCGGCATTGTTATTTACTAAGCACGCATCTTCACAACCAATGAGCTGTTGCAGTTGTTCACTGATGGCTTGATCGCGGTGGCCTCGTTTACCTTGCTGGAGAGAATACTCTAAAGTCGAAGGGAAACGCATCACCTCTGTCACCGCTTTTATTGCAGCTTCTGCTTGCAGCGAACGACCTAAATTGGTGTGTAAGATAGTACCGGTTAAGTTAAAAACACGACGTTGCCCTTGATGTTGTAAAGGCAGGGTCGATTGCGCGAGATGATGAGAAAACAGATTTATACGTGCAAGTTTCTGTTGCGATAGTGCCAGCCCGTCGCACTCATTAAGTGTCAGCCACTGAGGTAATTGTTGTTGATCTCGAATTGTCTCGCGGGCTTGATCTAATAATTGACGAACAAGCGTAGTGATGTGCTCTTTACCAAATTGATGGATCAAAGGCTGTTGTAATTCGTGATTTAAAATCAGATCAACACTGGGTAAGTGGGCATAGAGTGCTTGGGCTGTCATATCGCTCTCAGTATTACTGTATTAGTGGTAAAAAGAATGGGTTAAATCCATTACGGTATAATTCGTTTTGGTTTAGCTTATGATCTAACACTAATGTCGCAAGATCGTCTGCGATAGGATCAAGGTTTGGTTGCTTTTCTAAAAATAAAATCTTGAGGTAGCTATTACAGTGACCGCAAGTTTCAGCACGTACCGCATCTTCTAGGGTTTCACTTTGTAGATGAATATTTTCACCATCCGCACATTGGGTACATTCAGCACGAAGACGATGCCATTCTGTTTCACATTGGCTGCAATGCAAGTAACGGTGGCCACTGCCTTTAATCAAACTTGCCACTGGCGCACCACCACAAAGAGGGCAGAAATGCTGTTTTACATTGGGCTCGGGTTGCCACTCTAGTGCCGTGGTTTTTACAAGTAGGCTGGTGAATGTATTAATACAAGCCCATAGCAAAATAGCAAGATCAGCAGGTACACGCTCAGGCTGGTTATGCTGAAGTGCGGTGAAGTAATGGTGTAGGGTGTCGCTATCAAGATCTTGAAGTGAATCGATCACTTTTACGATGTCGTCAGATGCAACTAAACGTAATGAGGTGGTTAATTGCGCTAACATGGCTTCTAAGATTGGAAACCAAGCTTGATCTAAAGATAGCGGCCAAGTTAAAGCATTTTCTGATACGAAGTTAGCAACAGGTTGGGCAAAGTCTTCGGCCAATCGCGCTTGTTGTTGAACAATTTGTCCGGCTAATAGTAGGTAATCTGCCATGAAAGAGTCTTTAGCCAGTGCACGTAAACGCTCGGCACGAGCTGAAAAAATGGTTGCAGGATCACCAATAATTAACGGAGTAAAGCCATCACTTTTTTGTTTTATAATGGTATTTTTATCTAGAATTTTAACGCTCATGCTGTTTTCCAATGACAAGAATACCAACCAAAGTAAACCTTGGTTGGTATAAAAAGGTAAAGCGGTAAGTGCAGGCTTACCGCTTTTAATCATGTTGTTAGTGTTGGTTTTTGCCGCTAGTTAGCGAACGTAGCCAACGAGGGTGGTGTTTTTTCGCCCAAGCAGGAGAAACCTTCCCTTCTAACATGCCATCGATAGAGCCTTCTACCCAGTACGCCATGTAAGCATGGATAATCAGGCTAAGAGCAAAAACAATGGCTGTGATTGAGTGAACAATCAGTGCAATGCGAACGACATCAATGCTGAAGTAAGCCGCAAAGTAGGCACGCCATGCAATCAAACCGGTAACAAGAAGGATCAGACCACAAGCAATAAATTGACGTAGGATCATTTTTTGACCTGCGTTGTATTGTCCAGCTTCTGGTACGTTTTCTTCGTTCTCGGTTAAGACGTCTTTAACTTTTAGCATCCACTGGAGATCACCTTTTTCAAAGTGGTTATGGCTCCAGTAGCGTGCAACTAAAAACGCAAGTCCGATTGTCATCACAATTGCGCCGAATGGGTGCAAAATACGTGCAAGTTGCGGTGAACCGTAGACATAGCTAAGGAAGTGCAATGGTGCGAACATAAAAGATAAACCAGACAATAGAGTCCAGATACCCGTTAGTGCTACCGTCCAGTGCACAACGCGATCTAAAGGCTTATGACGTAAAATTGTTTTATTCAAACTCATTTTTCATCTCCTTCTTCTTCCGCAACACGGCTGCGACCAACAGTCACACGGTGAATCGCTGCCAACGCAAGCGTACCCACTAAACCTGCTGCTGCAAGTGGCTTCACATCGTCTTTCCACAATTTCACTGTTTCGCTGATCTTTGGATCTTTTGGCAGATCGTAACGTTCAGGATCAGTAATATCGTGCAACACATAAATCACGTGTGTGCCGCCCACACCAGCTGGGTTGTAAATACCCGCATTCTTGTGACCTTTGGCTTGCAGTGCAGCCACTCGTTGGTTAGCGTATTCAAGAATTTCTTCTCGCTCACCAAAACGTAGTGCACCTGTAGGACAGGTTTTTGCACATGAAGGCACTTGACCTGCCTGTAGGCGATCAAGACACAAAGTACACTTGTAAACACGGTTATCGACTGGGTTCATACGTGGAATGTCGAATGGACAACCCGCAATACAGTAACCACAACCGACACACTTTTCAGAGTTAAAATCGACAACACCGTTTTCATATTGCACGATAGCATCAGGTTCAGGGCAGGCTTTTAAACAGCCAGGATCAGAACAGTGCATACAGCTGTGTTTGCTGAATAACCATTTGAACTTGTTATCTTCTTCAATTTCTTTGAAGTGGATAGTGGTCCATGTTTCAGCGGTTGTATTTGGCGGATTTTGGTAGGTACCTTCAAAGGTACCTACTTTGCCGCGCAAGTTGTTCCATTCGCTACACGCATCCATACAGCCTTTACAGCCAGTACAGCACGTTACATCGATAAGCTTTGTTACCTGAATTTGGCGTTTACGCGCATCAGGTGAAGGCGTTAGCGATGATGTCGCAGAACTACGAATAATATTCTGTGATTCCATACCCATGGCTTACTTCACCTTTTCCACGTTAACCAAGAATGCCTTGTACTCTGGCGTTTGTGAGTTAGCATCACCCACACATGGCGATAGCGCATTTGCTAAGTAGCCAGGTTTGGTGTCGCCTTCATAACCCCAGTGAATAGGAATCCCCACAGTGTGAACGGCTTGGCCATTAACATGCAGTGGTGTAATACGCTTAGACACATACGCTTTTGCTTCAATGAAGCCACGCTTAGAGGTGACGCGAACCATGTCAGCATTCTTAATGCCACGCTCTTTTGCCAAGCCTTCGCCAATCTCAACAAATTGTTCTGGTTGTAGAACAGCGTTGAAGTGAGAGTGACTTGTCCACGTATGGAAGTGCTCCGTTAAGCGGTAAGTCGTACCCACAAATGGGAACTGCTCTTTTTGACCAAGCTGTGCAAGATCGTCTTTGAAAATACGTGCCGCTGGGTTTGATACCACATTCTTATGTAATGGGTTGGTACCAATGGGTGTTTCAAACGGTTCGTAGTGTTCAGGGAACGGACCTTCAGCCATTTTATCTAATGCAAATAGACGACCAACGCCTTCTGGTTGCATGATAAATGGACCCGCATTGCTTGATGGTGGAAGCTTAGCGTTAAAGTCAGGCACATCAGGGCCAACCCATTTGCTACCATTCCATTCAACTAAAGTACGTGACTTATCCCAAGGTATGCCGTCAGGACGTGTTGATGCACGGTTGTACAGAACACGACGGTTAGCAGGCCAAGACCATGCCCAGTTTGGTGCTAAACCTAAACCAGATGGATCGCTGTTATCACGACGTGCAGTTTGGTTACCCGCAGGAGTCCAACTACCGGTGTACAGCCAACAACCTGCTGTAGTAGAACCATCAGCTTTTAGTTGAGCAAAGCTAGATAGCTGGTTGCCGTTAGCATCTTTACCGTTAAGTTCTTGTGCTAATTCTTTAGTGTTTGGCGCATCAGGAATGGCGTAGTTCCAATCTAGAGAAAGGATTGGATCTGGGTATGTACCACCATGTTGTTGGTACATATTACGCATCTTCATGAAGATACCCGCTAAGATCTCAGCATCACCTTTCGCTTCTCCCGGCATATCTGCCGCTTTCCAGTGCCACTGTAACCAGCGCGCTGAACTTACGATGGTGCCATCTTCTTCAGCAAAACATGCACAAGGTAAACGGAATACTTCCGTTTGGATATTCTTGGTATCCACTTCGTTTACGTTTGGTTTGTTCTGCCAGAATGTTGATGTTTCTGTCGCTAGTGGATCGATAACCACTAAGTATTTCAACTTAGATAGCGCATCCAATGTTTTTTGCTTGTTGGACATAGAGCCAACAGGGTTAAAACCTTGACAGATGTAACCGTTCATTTCGCCTTTCTTCATCATGTCGAAGACGCGAAGCATGTCGTAACCCTGATCCCACTTCGGCATCATGTCGTAACCAAAGTTATTTTCTGCGGTTGCATTTTTACCGTAGAACGACTTCAGTAATGATACGAAGAAAGACGGGTAGTGTTGCCAGTAGTTTGTTTGATCTGCTTCAAGTGCCACTGGTGTGTGGTGCTTAAGGTGAGTGGCAAGATCGACATCTTTATCAGATGGCAGTTTCAAGTAACCCGGCAGATTTTGTGCTAACAAACCAAGGTCAGTAATACCTTGGATATTTGAGTGACCACGTAGGGCGTTAACACCGCCGCCAGCCATACCCATGTTACCTAGAAGTAACTGGATCATTGCCATACAACGGATGTTTTCAGCGCCTTTTGAGTGCTGAGTCCAACCTGTTGCGTACAAAATAGTGGCAACACGGTTATCGGCAGCAGTGCTACCTAGCGCCTTACATACGTGTTCAAACATATCAACAGGCGTACCTGTGATGTTTGAAACTACATCAGGTGTGTAGCGAGATACGTGTTCTTTCAGTAAGTTCCATACACAGCGAGGATGTTGTAGGGATTCATCCTTCATTGCGTAGCCGTCATCGTCTAGCTTGTAGAACCAGCTACTACGATCGTACTGACGTTTCTCTGCGTCATAACCTGAGAACAGACCATCATGGAATGCGTAATCATCACGTACGATAAAGCTAGCGTTAGTGTAGGCTTTTACATATTCGTGATTTACTTGGCTGCTTGCGATCAGGTAACGAATAGCACCTAATAGGAAGGCAATATCAGCACCAGAACGGATTGGTGCATAGTGATCAGCCACTGCTGCAGTACGCGTGAAACGTGGATCAACCACAATGATTTCAGCGTTATTGGTTTTTTGAGCTTCAATTGCCCAGCGGAAGCCTACAGGGTGTGCTTCTGCTGCGTTGCCGCCCATTACAAGGATTACGTTGGCATTTTTAATGTCAACCCAGTTGTTGGTCATCGCACCGCGGCCAAATGTTGGAGCAAGACTTGCTACCGTTGGGCCGTGTCAAATACGCGCTTGAGTGTCAACTGGAACCATGCCCAAACCACGGGCAAATTTTTGTGTTAACCAACCATTTTCGTTGCTTTCTGCCGAAGCACATAGCATACCTGTGGTTAGCCAGCGGTTAACTGTGGTGCCTTGCTCATTTGTTTTAACAAGGTTTTCATCACGGTCTTGCTTCATTAACTTGGCAATACGAGTGAATGCTTCATCCCATGAAATACGTTGCCATTTGTCTGAACCAGGTGCGCGATATTCGGGGAATTTCAAACGTTGTTCGCTGTTAACAAAACCAGCTAGACCCGCACCTTTTGGACATAATGCACCACGACTTACTGGATGATCGGGATCACCTTCAACGTGGAATACCTTTTGTTTGATATTACCGTTTGCTGCACCAGTACTGTAAAGTAAAGTTCCGCAACCAACAGAACAGTAAGAACACGTATTACGCGTTTCTTTTGCTGCTGTTAATTTAAATTCTCGAGCTTGCGCCCAAGCTTTTTGCGGTATTGTGGCAAGGGAGGCAATAGATGTCGTAGCGACAGCTCCCGCGCACAATTTAAATAATTGACGTCTACTTATATTCAAAGTCAACTCACCTAATTATTATAAAAAAATTGTATTACATAAGAGGTCGGATATTATATGCGCGAATATAATATCGTCAAATCTTTGTGTGAAATAATAAATGTCTAGTTGTTTAATTACTGATGAATATATAGAGCATCAGGAATATTCTGTTCATGAAATAATTAAATATAAGAACGGAATAAAAATAGAATGTGAAGACTTTATTGCTGAAGAAGTTCCCATTGCGCTTATTTATAATGGAATATCTCATGCAGTAATGATGGCAACCCCATCAAATCTAGAAAACTTCGCAATTGGTTTTTCATTATCTGAAAGAATTATTAATAATATTAAAGAAATAAAAAATATTGATATAAAAAGTAGTAAAGAGGGGATAGAAGTTTATATAGAATTACAAAATCGTGCTTTTATGATGCTAAAAGAACAGCGTCGACAACTGGTAGGAAGAACCGGTTGTGGGTTGTGTGGTATTGAACATTTAAAGCAAGCAATGAAGCCTGTAAATACGGTTCCTGATACGCAAAGAATGCCTCTTTCTGTTATTAATCAATCTATTAAGTTTCTACATGAGAATCAGGAACTCGCTAACCGTACAGGTTGTACCCATGCTGCCGTATGGTTAAATGAACACGGTGAATTAGCGGCGATTTATGAAGATGTTGGTCGTCATGTGGCGCTAGATAAGTTAATAGGCGCTCGTGCAAAATATTCGCAACTTACCAAAGGTGCAATCTTAATTACCAGTCGTGCTAGTTATGAAATAGTGCAAAAGGCAACATCTGTCGGTGTGGAGATATTATTTGCAGTATCAGCACCTACAGCATTAGCGATTAATTTAGCTGAAGAATCTGGATTGACATTAATAGGTTTTTGTCGAGAAGGTAGGGCTACTATTTATACAAAAAAACATAGAATAATAAATTAAGCATATTTCATGAAATTAAAACCTAGATTATTTATAAAATAATATAAGAGGTTTATGACGTTAATACTTTCTTTGTTTATATTTCCATTAATCAGTAATAATCATGTTAAATAAGTAAAAGTAACAAAGACTGACTTAAACAAACCAATAATCCCCTTTAATTTTAGTTGTATAAGATAACCAGACTTTTAATTATAGGTGATATATAAATATTTTTATAACTGTGAATTATAAATGATTAACAGTATGATTTGTTTTTTATCATAATTAGGAATCAGTTGTGTTAGGGAAAATATTAACAGGATTGTTACTTGTAGCTTCAAGTACGAGCGTGATAGCAACACCTTGGGAAAAAGTAAAAACACCAACATCTGGTGAGTCAATGTCTATTGGCTCATACTCGAATGGGTGTTTAGCAGGCGCGGAAGCACTGCCACTGGAAGGTGATGGTTATCAAGTTATCCGCGCTGAACGCGGCCGTTACTATGGTAACCCTGAAACAATCACTTTCTTAAAAGAGTTAATGAAAACTGCACAGCAACTGAAAATTGGTAATGTGCTGGTGGGAGATATTGCGATGCCTCGTGGTGGACGCTTTTCATCAGGTCACGCCAGCCACCAAACAGGCTTGGATGCGGATATTTGGTTACGTATTCCAGAAAAACCGTTATCACAGAACGATTTAAAAACAGTTTCAGCACTACCTATGGTTGATGTGAAAAATCACAAAATCATCGAAAAGAACTGGAGCAGTAAACAAGCGCATTTGATCCAGCTTGCGGCAAGTGATGATCGTGTCGCCCGTATATTCGTTCATCCTGTGATCAAAGAACAGCTTTGTAAAACGGAGTGGAAAGATCGTGATTGGTTACGTAAAGTTCGTCCTTGGTTTGGTCATTACTACCATTTCCATGTCCGGTTAAATTGTCCTGAAGGCAGTACCTACTGTGAGCCACAAACCCCACCACCAGCAGGTGATGGCTGTGGTAAAGAGTTAGCCTCATGGTCACCAGATTTTAAAAAGCCAGAGTCAAATAAACCGGCGGTTAAACCAAAACCTAAACCGAAGCCAGTGTTACCTGCTCAGTGTAAGGTGCTTATTAATAGTTAATTTTTCTAAATTAACTGTGTATAGGTATAAAAAAAGCGCCGCAAGGCGCTTTTTTATTGTTTGATGGTTGGATCGAATAAGAACTAAGCAAGACCTTGTAAGGTAACAAACTTTTCTAGCAGTTCATCGTCAGATTCAACGTGATCAGGATCGGTAATAATGCAGTTGGTGATTGGACAAACCGACTGACAGGTCGGCTTGTCGTAATGCCCTTTACATTCAGTACAGCGATCTGGGTTTATTTCATAGATGCTATCACCCATGGTGATCGCCTCGTTAGGGCATTCAGGATCACACATGTCGCAGTTAATGCATTTGCTTGTAATGAGCAGTGCCATAGTGCTTATTTACCGTCTTTAGGAGCGTGAGGGTTACGTGTATCTTCGCCATTACCCAAGTTACGCATTAACAGACCAAAATCAAGATCCATATCAGCTGGTACAGGGATAAATACGAAGTGTCCATTGCCTTTCGCGTCATCAATCACTTCAGACTTACGGTTTTCCATCGTCTCAAGATTGAAGATAACGTTACCTTTTGGTGTCATTACTTCAAGGCTATCACCAACAACGAACTTGTTCTTCACTTCGACTTCAGCAAGATCACCACGGCGTTTACCTGTGAACTCACCAACAAATTGTTGAGAATCAGAAATTGAGTAACCGTAGTCATAGTTTTGGTACGTGTCATGGGTGTGACGACGTAGGAAACCTTCAGTGTAACCACGGTGCGCTAAGCTTTCTAATGTGCCTAGTAATGATTCATCAAATGGTTTACCTGCAACAGCATCATCAATCGCTTTACGGTAAACTTGCGCAGTACGAGCACAGTAGTAGAACGACTTAGTACGGCCTTCAATCTTCAGTGAGTGAACACCCATTTTAGTTAGACGCTCAACGTGTTGAACAGCACGAAGATCTTTTGAGTTCATAATGTAAGTACCATGCTCATCTTCAAACGCCGCCATTTTTTCTTCAGGACGGTGAGATTCGCTTAGTAGCACAACATCATCAATTGGTTTTCCTAGACCTAGTGTATTATCAGGACGCTCTTCAACGTCTTGTGTTTGCACTGCGTCTTGAATTTCAACGATTTGCCCCGCATCGTTTTCAGTCGCTTTTTCTGTTTTATATTCCCAACGGCAAGCATTTGTACACGTGCCTTGGTTTGGATCGCGCTTGTTGATGTAACCAGAAAGTAGGCAGCGACCAGAGTAAGCCATGCAAAGAGCACCGTGAACGAAGATTTCTAGTTCAGTGTCAGGGCAATGCTCACGAATTTCTTCGATTTCTTCTAGTGATAACTCACGAGATAGAATGACACGCTCAACACCTTGGCTAGCCCAGAATTTCACTGTTGCCCAGTTAACTGCGTTGGCTTGAACTGACAGGTGAATAACAACCTCAGGGAATGCTTCACGAACCATCATAATAAGACCTGGATCTGACATGATAAGTGCGTCAGGGCCCATTTCTACGATTGGTTTAAGATCGCGAATGAAGGTTTTTAGCTTTGAGTTATGCGGTTGAATATTACATACCACATATAGCTTTTTACCTTGAGCATGTGCTTCATCAATACCAATCTTTAGGTTTTCGTGGTTGAACTCGTTATTACGAACGCGAAGACTGTAGCGAGGTTGACCTGCATAAACGGCATCAGCGCCGTAGGCAAATGCGTAACGCATGTTTTTAAGGCTGCCTGCAGGTGAAAGTAATTCTGGTTTAAACATTGCTCTATATTCTCTTATTCTGATTCCAGATCAGTTCGTATCACCTAGTGATACAAAGTTAAGGCGGGATTTTACGTTTTTCGTGACCTAAGTGCCACTTTTCTCCTTGAGTTTTTTCTTTGTTGCAATAATTACATTCGGTAAAATCGCTTTTAAGGCGGGGCGTAAACAATCTAATCGTGATGAAATTACAGATAAATAGTTGCTGCTATTAGATTTACCTCATAATCTACGTCTATTGCATTTTATTTTCTTCATTTCATCGTCAGGACAGACTAATGACAACCAAACCGAAACACCGTCCCACATTAAATGATGTTGCAAAACAGGTGGGAGTAACAAAAATGACGGTGAGTCGTTATTTGCGTGATCCTAGCTCTGTGGCTGAAAGTACACGAGAAAAAATCGCGGTAGTGGTGGAAGAGCTAGGTTATGTCGCCAGTCGCGCGCCTGATATTTTATCGAACCGTAACAGTAAGGCGATTGGGATCTTACTGCCATCGTTATCTAACCAAGTGTTTGCTTCTTTATTACAAGGGATTGAATCGGTAACCAAAAAAGAAGGTTATCAAACCCTGATCACCCACTATGGCTACAGTGCGGAAGAGGAAGAAGAGAAGATTGCTTCGTTATTGTCTTACCATGTTGATGGTTTGATTTTGACTGAAAGTATTCACAGCGAACGCAGTTATAAGATGATCAATGCTGCGGCTATTCCAGTGGTAGAAACGATTGATTTGCCTGAACATCCAATTGATATGGCGGTAGGGTTGGATCACCAACAGGCGGCATTTGATTTAGTCTCTAAGATGATTGAATACGGACGCTGCAATATTGTTTATTTCGCTGCGCGATTAGATCGCCGTACCCAATTGCGTTGTGACGGCTATATTCAAGCGATGGAAGCAAAAGGACTAACGCCACGTATTGTCTCGACAGAAGAGCACTCGAGCTTTACCCAAGGGCGAGAATTAATGCGTCAGGCTCTCTCGCAACACCCAGAGTTAGATGCTGTGTTTTGTACCAATGATGACTTAGCAATTGGCGCTATGATGCATTGCCAAGAGCACAATGTTGCCATTCCAAGTCAGGTAGCCATTGCAGGTTATAACGCCTTAGATATTGGTAAAGCGATTTCACCGACGCTTGCGAGTGTGAATACACCACGTGAAGAAATTGGTGCTGCAGCTGCGACATTATTATTGAAGAAATTAGCAGGAAAGAAAGTGGCTAATCCTATTCAAGATATTGGTTATAGCTTGTACTTAGGCGAGAGCTTAGGAAAGCCTGAAGTAGAAAGTAAGTAATAAAAAAACAGCGCACGAGAGTCACGTGCGCTGCCTACATTTATTCATCAATCTTTATTTATTAATCACTGATTGATTTAGCATTACGCTAATAGCGCTACCGCCTCTTGAGAAAGTTTGGTGATTTCTTCCCACTGACCATTATCAATCAGATCTTTAGGTAGCATCCAAGAACCACCAACGGTGGCAACACATTTCACCGCTTTGTACTGATCAACGTTTGCTGGGCTAATGCCGCCAGTTGGGCAGAACTGTACTTGTGGTAATGGCGCTGCAATAGCGGCGAGAGCTTTAGCACCACCATTCGCTTCTGCAGGGAAGAATTTTAATTGCTGGTAGCCAAGCTCTAATGCTTGCATGATTTCTGATGGTGTACTCACACCTGGAATTAAAGGTGCAGTGCCAGATTTTGCATAGCTAAGTAGCTTAGGTGTCATTCCTGGAGAAATCACAAATTTTGCGCCAGCTTCAACTGCAGCGTCATACTGCTCGCAGGTAAGTACCGTTCCAGCGCCCACCATCGCATCAGGCATCGCTTCCGCAATCGCACGAATTGCATCAAGAGCAACAGGCGTACGAAGGGTAATTTCAAATACCGTGATACCACCATTTTTTAGTGCTTGTGCCATAGGAACAGCGTCTTCTACGCGTTCAATGATCATTACAGGTACAACTGGCGATGCGGCAAACACATCTTGTGGATTAACTTGCCAAGTATTCATGTTTTTCTTCCTATCCAATAACTTAAAAAATAGTGGCGCCAGTATCGGCACTTGAAACTTGCTTGCGTAAATTGGCGAATAAGTTACGACCAAAGGTAAATGCAGGTATATCGTTTTCAATCGGTGCGCGACGAGCTGTAAGATCAGCGTTAACCGTTAGCTCACCTGTGATCGCATTTAATTCCACCATATCACCATCTTGAATTAAACCAATTGCACCACCACGTAGTGCTTCTGGCGTAATATGGATTGCAGCAGGAATTTTGCCTGATGCACCTGATAAGCGACCATCGGTAACCAATGCGACTTGATATCCTTTCTTTTGGATATTACCTAAAATTGGCATTAATTTGTGAAGTTCAGGCATACCATTTGCTGCAGGTCCGTTATGGGTCACAACAATCATCGCATCTTGATCTAACAAACCTTGTTTATAGGCTTTTTCAACCTCGTTTTGGCAACGGAATACTTTCGCTGGTGCTGTAATATGTTGATGCTGTTTTGCAACCGCAGACACTTTAATCACCGATGTACCAATATTTCCCTTTAATACTTTTAAGCCACCTGTCGGGTTAAAAGTGATCTCAGGTGTACAAATTACATCACTATCTGTTGAGTCTGCACAAGGCGACCATACCAGTTTGCCATCTTGTAAGCTTGGGGTGGTCATTTGATCAGTAAATTCACCAAACGCCGTTTTCACATTGGTATTGAGTAGCCCACGTTGGTGCAATGTTTTCATTAAGGTTGGTACGCCACCTGCTTGTTGGAAAGCATTAATATCAGCAGGCCCATTCGGGTACATGCGCACCAATAAAGGAACCACATCAGATAAATCACTAATGTCATCCCACGTTAAAATAATGCCCGCACTACGAGCAATCGCCACCATATGTAAGCTATGGTTAGTACTGCCACCCGAGGCTAACCATGCCACTAAACCATTTACCAAACTTTCTGCCGTCATTACTTCATAAAGAGGGCGGTATTGGCTTGATTGCTGATTTGCTGCCGCAGCAATACGACAAGCCGCTTCTTCGGTTAATACTTTACGTAGCTCGCTTGTTGGTGGTACAAACGCCGAGCCCGGTAGCATTAAGCCCATGGCTTCTAAAATAAGTTGATTAGTATTCGCTGTGCCATAAAACGTACAAGTCCCCGGTGAGTGGTATGCCTGACATTCCATGGTTAATAGCGCAGCGGAATCGACTTCACCAGCGGCATATTGTTGACGAACACTAACCTTTTCATCATTGCTTATGCCTGTACCCATAGGTCCAACTGGCACGAATGCTGTTGGAAGGTGTGCAAAAGATAATGCACCGATCAATTGTCCCGGGGCGATTTTGTCGCAGATGCTTAACAATAATGTTGCATCAAAAGCGTTATGACTTAAGGTAATTGCCGTTGCTTGAGCGACAATATCACGAGAAAACAGCGACATTTCCATGCCCGGTTGACCTTGAGTAATACCGTCACACATTGCAGGAACACAACCAGCCACTTGGCTCGTATGGCCGTATTCCGCTAGCGCTTTTGCAATAATATCTGGGTAATATTTATAAGGCTGGTGAGCACTTAGCATGTCATTGTAGCCACTGACGATAGCAATGTTGGCATGCAGGAAATCTAAAATCGCTGATTTTTCTTGGGCGCAATTAGCGGCAACAACGTGAGCAAGATTACCGCAAGAAAGTTGGCTACGGCCTTTACCCGCTTGTTCCATTTCTTTGGTCATGGCTAACCATTGCGGATAACTTTCAGCACTTCTTGCTTTAATGCGCTCGGTAACGGCTGAAATAATCGGATTCATAGATTTGCCTCACGTAATTGCTGAACAGCATCTTCAATAATTTCGTTAATAGAACCATCGATAGAGACAGTGAACACATCCATCTCATCAACAGGACGCTCAAGAGTTTCAAGTTGGCTAGTTAACATGGTGTCACGCATAAAATGACCTTTACGGGTACGCATTCGGTCAAGGATCAATTCACGATCACCATCTAAAAAGATGAACGATACATTTTGATTACCTTCACGGATCTGATCGCGATATTTCTTCTTTAAAGCTGAGCAAACAATGATCCCAACTTCGTTTTTATTCTCGAGGCTATAAGCCGCATCACGAATACGTTCTAACCAAGGTTCACGATCGGTATCGTTCAATGGATTTCCACTGGCCATTTTTTGGATGTTGGCTCTTGGGTGTAAATCATCACCATCGATGAACTTTGCATTTAAGCTGTGGGCGATACCTTCACCAATCGTAGATTTCCCGCAACCACATACCCCCATTACAATTATGCTTTGACCTGCCATTTTTTAACCTCTATCTCACTTTTGAACATCAGTTGTTCTATTTTCTTGTAAGTTACCATGTTACGGGTAACATGTTACCCGTAACATTTAGCGTTGTGAAGATACTCACAATAAAAATATTCACAACGGAATAAAACATTCTTTTTTGCTGGAGAGATCCTGTATGACGTTAGACCCAACCTACTTATTGTTCATCGCAGTATGTTCTATCTTGTTGTTATTATTACTAATAATGAAATTTAAGTTACATGCTTTCCTAGCTTTAACTTTAGTGAGTTTTATTACAGCAGTAGTAACAGGTGTAAATGCTGATCAAGTTGTACCTACCATGATGTCAGGTTTTGGAGGCACATTAGCCTCTGTTGCTCTGCTTGTCGGTCTAGGTACCATGATAGGGCGAATTCTTGAAGTAACAGGGGGCGCTAAAGTACTAGCGGATACCTTAATTGGTAGGTTTGGCCCTGAAAGAGCACCTTTTGCATTAGGTGTTGCGTCGCTGTTGTTTGGTTTTCCAATCTTCTTCGATGCTGGGTTAATGGTTATGATGCCTATTTTGTTTAGTGTTGCTAAACAATTTGGTGGCTCAACAATTAAGTACGCGCTACCTGTTGCTGGTGCTTTTGCTGTAATGCACGCATTCTTGCCGCCACACCCAGGTCCTGTCGCTGCAAGTGAGTTATTAGGTGCAAATATTGGTTTATTGACCATTGTTGGTTTGTTGATTGCACTACCAACTTGGTACCTAGGTGCTTACCTTTACGGTCTATGGGCGGGTGAACGCTTTAAACTGCCATTGCCACAAGCTTTCTTGGCAACGCAAGAAGTAATTGACGAAAACAACTTACCTAAGTTTTCAACAGTTCTTGCTATTTTGTTAATGCCTTTAGTGCTTATCTTTATGGACACGGGTCTACACACGCTAACAGTAATGGGTGTGGTAAATGGTGATGACGCTTGGGTTAATGCCTTACGTATGTTGGGTAAAACTCCTATCGCATTGATGATCACCTTGTTGTTCTGTTTAGCGCTATTTTCTAAGAATTACGGCATGGCAAAACTTGAAAAGCTATGTGGTGATTCACTTGCGCCAATCTGTGCCGTTATTCTTGTAACGGGTGCGGGCGGTATGTTCGGTGGCGTACTACGTGCAAGTGGTATTGGTGACGCGTTAGCTAACTTAATGTCTGATACTGGTATGCCAGTGATTGTGGCGGCATTCTTAGTTTCAACAGCGTTACGTGTCGCGCAAGGTTCAGCAACGGTTGCTCTAACTACAACAGCAGCGCTGATTGCACCTATGGTTGCCGCAACAACAGGTCTAAGTGCTTTAGATTTATGTTTCATCGTAATTGCAATTGCATCGGGCGCAACCGTGTTATCTCACTTCAACGATTCAGGATTCTGGCTAGTAGGTAAACTGCTAGATATGGATGAGAAAACAACCCTAAAAACGTGGACGGTAATGGAAACTCTTCTAGGTACAATTGCCTTCACAATTGCTGCAACATTAAGTATTTTCTTATAAATTAAAATAACGTGTAGAAGCCAATACGGGAGTAGTGATACTCCCGTATTTTTTTATAAGGACTGTATTATGACAACCCAGAGTAAGCCAACAACATGTTGTGACTGGGCAACGACCGATCCACTGCTACAGCATTATCACGATACCGAATGGGGCAAAAAAACGTGTGATGATAACGCCCTTGCTGAATGCTTTATTTTAGAGAGTATGCAAAGTGGCTTGAGTTGGTTAACCGTTCTGCGTAAACGTCCGGCTTATCGAGCAGCTTTTCTTGATTTTGATTTAGCTAAAATTGAAGCAGAATTATTGCCACAGCCACGAGAAGGATTAGTTGAGCATATTTGCCAGCAGTTCGATGTTATCAAGCATAAAGGTAAAATCGCGGCAGCATTGAATAATTTAGAGCTTTTGGTTGCAGTGCGAAAACACACCCCATTAGTCGATTTCTTTTGGCAGTTTGTTGATAACAAAGCCATTATAAATCAATGGCAAACCATTGCTGAAATACCAGCACAAACTGAGCAATCAGCAAATATGAGTAAGGTGCTAAAAAAGCAAGGTTTTAAATTTATAGGTGCGGTGACTTGTTATTCCTTTATGCAAGCAGTAGGCATGGTGAACGATCATCTTACAACCTGTCACGGTTATTCAAAAAATAGCTAGTTATTGATATTGTTAAACTTTTATTTAGGCACATTTGCAAAGTTAGTTTGAGTGATAAAGCAATGCAACGCTTTAGATAAGCGTACTATGCTTAACGACATCTCTCTTATAAATAACAACAAAGGTCTCTTCATGGAAAGTGGGGATAGCAATATCATCTTTCATGTCATTTCTGTGTTTTTTAACATGTCATGGCAAATCTTTTGGCCATTAGCCTTTGGCTTAATACTCTCTTCTTTTATTCGTAACTTATTACCCGTTGATACCGTGGTGCAACACTTGGGTAAAACCGATGTGAAAAGCCTTAGCTTTACCACGCTATTAGGCATGATGTCATCATCGTGTTCTTATGCTGCGGCGTCACTGTCTCACACCCTATTAGCCAAAAAGGCAACAGTCGCTAACGCAATGGCATTTTTAGTATCAAGCACTAATTTGATAGTGGAAATGTTTATTGTGCTGGTAGCACTCATGGGCTGGACATTTTTATGGGGTGAAGTTATTGGTGGCTTGATCTTAATTGCAACTGTTGGCTTTTTGTTTAGCCGTTTTTATCCCAAAGATGTTGAACAAGAATTACGTCAGCACATAGCCAATGCTGCGCCGCAACAAAAAGCCAGTTGTGGCATGGATATGTCTGAAATGAAGCATGAGAGCAGTGATTGCGGTATGGACATGTCTAACATGAAACATGAGAGCAGTGATTGCGGCATGGACATGTCTAACATGAAGCATGAGGGAAGTGATTGCGGCATGGACATGTCTAACATGAAACATGAGAGCAGTGATTGCGGCATGGACATGTCTAACATGAAGCATGAGAGTAGTGATTGCGGCATGGATATGTCGAACATGGCTATGCCAGCAAAAAATGACACTGGCACAATGGCAAAAATCACTAAATCTGCCAGCTTCTTCCAAATGGATTTGGCAATGATAGGCAAAGAGATCTTAATTGGTGTTGTTGTATCATCAATCTTAATTGCTTTAGTACCACAAGAAGGTTGGCGCGCCTTATTTATCAGTAATGATGCCGGATTACCTGCTTGGTTACACTCGTTGCTTGATGTCATTATCGGTGTTTTTGTTGCTATGATTGCCTATGTATGTTCAGTGGGTAACTTAATTTTAGCGGCAGCACTGTGGCATGGTGGCATTTCATTTGGTGGGGTGATTGGCTTTATTCTTTCCGACGTATTAACCATTCCAATGATGCGTGTGTACCAAAAATATTATGGTAAACGTCCAACAAAATGGATGGTGGGTTTACTGTTTATTGCGATTATATTTACAGGTATGTGCGTTGATGCCATTTTCAACGGTTTTGGTTGGGTCACAACCGATCAAACCTTACGTACTTTAAACCAATCCGGTTTTGGTATGAACATGACCACAGTGATGAACTTGATCTTCATTCCGCTTTCTATTTGGTATTACCGTTTAGGTAAAAAAGCCAATGCAGGCATGGGAATGAGCATGTAATCAATCCGCGAGTTAATAACAAAGCCGTGGTGCTTAGGTTGTAAAAACAACAGAGCACCACGGCTTTTATTTCGCATATTCGATGTCGATTAAATAAAGGGATTAGCCTTTATTTTCTAAACCGCCAACCACTTCAAATAGGTTTGGTAAGAATGCTGAGAACTCGCCACCCATCAGTGATAAATCCGCATCAATACGTTGCGCCATATCTTCACGGTCGATATCTTCGTTTTGATCTTTGATTTCATCAGAGAACTTCAAACGTTTCACGGTTAAATCATCAGCAAGGACAAAGTCGACACGGTCTTGCCAGTTTAAAGCCAGTTTCGTTACCACCTTGTTTGCTTCAATGTGTGCAAGAATTTCGTCGCAGTTTAAATCCTGTTGTTTACAACGGATCACACCGCCATCTTCTTCAATCGCTTTAAACTCTGCTTCTTCACCGATAGTGAATCCATGAGGCGCTTGATTGCTACGCACCCATTCTGTCATCGTTAGGGCTAACGGTTTTTCAGGAACGACAGGTACAACAGGTAGGCTACCGATAGATTTACGTAGTAGCGCTAGCATATCTTCTGCTTTTTTAAAGCTGCCTGCATCAACCACAATATAGCCAAGCTTTGGCATGATAAGGGCAAAAGTTTGCGATTGACGACTGAAAGCGCGAGGCAGTAAATCCATCACGATTTCATCTTTAAGCGTATCTTTCTCAGTCTTTTTCAGCTTACGACCAAGATCTTTTTCCTGTATCTCAATTTTGTTATTCAGTGATTCTTTGATCACAGAAGCTGGCAGCATTTTTTCTTCTTTACGCGCACAAATTAAAATATTGTCGCCAGAAACATGGGTGAACATATCACCATGTTTGCCTAATGCGTGTGCCCAGCCAAATTTTTGGATATCTTGGCTGCCACAAGGCGTGAAGCGGAACTCTTCCAGCTGTTTTTCCAGTTGGTCTGCATTTAAATCAATTTCACGCGTAAAGCGGTAGGTTAGTAAATTCTTAAACCACATCATGGCAGTCACACTTCCTAGGGTTAAACAGTTGGGTCGCACATATTAACCTAACCACTAAAAATTACTAAGAGGCGTTTGTGATTGAAGCTTAAGATTGTGTAATAACTTACTGAACTGTGAGTGAAATTAAATTTATGCTCTCACAATAAAGCCGTTATATTTTAGGTTTGAAAATCGCTTTCATACGTTTAGCAACCATTAACCGAGAAACCGTAAACATGTTACTGATGGTTCTTTGGTGTAAACGGAAAATCGTATCGTAGATGCGGCGAATAAGTAGCCCATGTAACACAAACTGGCTTTCCATTTTAGAGCCGGGAGCAAAAGAGCCAACCG
This sequence comes from Photobacterium sp. GB-56, assembly GCF_003026105.1. Taxonomy (GTDB): domain Bacteria; phylum Pseudomonadota; class Gammaproteobacteria; order Enterobacterales; family Vibrionaceae; genus Photobacterium. The sequence goes on from NZ_PYNW01000011.1 coordinate 39,466, forward strand.
CAAAGTAATGCCCAACCGCAACCACCATTCCGCCATCTTTAAAGATAAAGTCAGTGAGTGGTTTCCCATGTAAAAAACCACCCAAACTTTTGGCTAAATGTTCTGCTGCTCGATTCGCCGCCTGTGCTTTTGGTGGAACAAAACTGCCATCGGGTTGCGGAATAGCCGCGCAATCACCGAGCGCGAAAATACAGTCATCAACCGTTGTGGTTAAATCCATATTGACTTCAATTTGATTGATACGGTTATAAGCCAATCCGCCAATACCATTTAGCCAATCAGGGGCCTTAATCCCAGCCGCCCAAAATTGAACATCAGCATCAAGCGTACGATCATCGCTTGTGATCATACTTTTCTCAGTCACTTCGCTAATGCGAGTTTGAAGTAAAACATTAATGTTATTTTTCTCAAGCTCTTGTTGCACCTTACGCGACATTTTTTCAGGACTATTTGGTAATACGCGATCTGCCGCTTCTATTAAATTAATCGTTAACGGTGTGCCGTTATAACGTTGTAGCTTTCTACTCACACGTTCAAGCTCTGCTGCCAGTTCAACCCCTGTTGCACCAGCGCCGACAATATTAACTGTACGGGGCTCTCCTGCACGTAAAATGTAGCTCATTCGGTGCCATGCTTGGCGTGCTTGGTTGGCTGAGTCTAAAAAGATGCAATGGTCTTTAGCGCCAGGGGTATTAAAGTCATTGCTTACCGCGCCAATAGCGATAATTAAATAATCGTAATCCAGCTCATAGTTAATGTTATCGGCAGCACTACAGACAGAAATCGTTTTTTCTTCGCGATGGATATCTGTCATTGAGGCTTGATAATGCTGATAGCCATGTCGCGCGCCATGAGTGAAATAACAAACCGTATCAAGATCGCTATCAAATGTCCCCGCTGCGATTTCATGCAAACGCGGTTTCCAGAAGTGATGGGTTTCTGGTTCAACTAAGATGACATCATCTTCTTTTCTTATTGTTTTCTTTAATAGGGTTGATAGTTCAATGCCAGCAGCACCCCCACCGACAATAATAATTCGTGACATAGTCAGTCCTCATATAATGATTATGAGTTCGTTCATAATGGGATAATTATCACTGTCGCCGCATCGACAAAATAAAAAAGACCGTTAAGATCGAGAGTTAGAAAGGCGAAATGATAGGGTTAAAAATTACTATAGAGTCTAGATGGGATTTTCTGATTGTGTGGACATTTGTTATTAAAGAATTCTGCCATTATCGGATGCGTTAATGAAATAAAGTAAGGAGGGGGGGATTTACAAACAGAAAAAAGCCTTGAGCAAAACTTAAGGCTTTAGAGGATTCATTTGGCAATGAAATTATTTAGCAGGCGCGAAATCTTCTGCAGCTTGGCGATGCGCGGTGTAGATAGCTTCACCGTCACTTTCGGCATCGAAGATAACAGTAACATCAGGTGAGAACAGGATAACGTCGCCCACTTCAGCAACGTATTTATTGCCGTCTGTATCACGCATGACGATCTTACCTTTAGTAACCACTTTGTACTCTACTGAATCGTAAAAGTATTCAAACTCTACGCCTGGAGACATAGTGAAATGACCAATCGTCAATGGCGCGCTGTTATTGGTAACAGCAACTTCAGCCATATCACTTTTTAAGCCTTCAACTTCTAACAGTTTGCTTAAATCATTTAGCTTAAAAGTACCTGATTTAATCAGAGTGATGCCTGGCTTTTCGGTTAATGTTGTCATTGGATTGACCTTATTTTTTATAATAAGGCTGAAATAGCGGATTCAGCCTTTTGTAGGGCGTAACAAAAAGTACAATAATTACCTTTTAAGTTAGTAATTAATGGAAAATAGAAAGAACAATAGTTAAACAGTAATAATAAAAGAAAGAGTAGTGTTCTTTTATGGGTAATACTTACTTATCTGCTGCTGAAAGTAGTTTTTCAGAAAAGTTTAATGCAGCTTTGTGCTGTGAAAATACTAAGCCAGAGTGAGAGCGTTCAGCAGTGCCTTGTTTTTGGTAGTGACCAATATTAACTGCATTAGTTTTTGATTGCTTAACGTTAATGTTGCCAGTGAAGTTACCGTCTTTTGCTGCAGCAGTAAAAGATGTTGCGATAATAGCGGCTGCGATTGTTGCTTTAATAACTGTTTTCATGAGTAATAAAACCTTTTGTTTTGAATTTTTGTGAACGTCTTGTGCGTTTCGATGTGGCTATATTAATTCTTTCAAAAAACAAAACAATTACACAATTTGGTAATTAATTATTACTCATGTGTAATAATTTGTATTGGTGGTATGAATTAGGCTCGGAATGGGGTATAGGTGGTTGAATTTATGGGAAATGAAGCGAGATTCAATTTTTGAGTGATGCAAAACAGAGCTGATATAAAAGAGGAATTATGCTGGTGGTTCACATTCTTTACTTAATAGTAACGTGGGAAATTAGGTGTAAATAGGTCACTTTTGTGAGTAAGAGGATGGTTTGAACTTATTTTCTATGTGAACACGGATTATGTTGTTTTCTCTATTTTAAAATGTCTCCTTTCAAGGTAGTACATTTCCTTTCTAATTGGATGCGTTATTTTACGTTCTCTATTAGTATGTTATTCCTTATCTTTATTACTTGGATTTTATATGGAACGCGGAATTGTATTATCTCCTCAGTTTTCTTTTTTACCTACAGGTGAGGTTTTTTTTAAATCCGTTGTTGATGATATGGAGCTTCGTAAGTATCTGTTATATTGGGATAAAATCAACGTTCCTAAATCATCTTTTTTAGATTTCGATTGTCATCAATTTCGTTTTTTACAAAAAGCAGGAGTTCTTGAACGTACACCTTATGGGCAAGAATATAATATGTATGCTTTTGGTATGAATAATAGTCACACCCTTATGATGAGGAATATAGGTCTTGGTCAAGGAGTCGGTTTGGCTCGAATTGATGACTGTACAAATATTCATCTTGATAGATATGCGGGTGATGAAATCTTAAGAGCTCATGAAGATGTATATATGCTTCTTGAATCTAAAAATAAAGGTTGCTGGTCTAAAGGGCAAGTAGCCTCAGAATTAATGTCTTTTGATGCTGAAGATAAACAGTCCCTTGAATTTAATCTTTATAATTTATTACCAGTACCTTCTGTTGATACTCCTTTGGGGGATATTCTTGAATTTAAAACTCGACGATATGATGAACTATTAGCTTTCCGAATTTATCTTGATGAACTTTATCAATCAATCATAAGCTCGGCTGATATTCCGAGGGCTTATAATACTGAGATGACAAAACTTGAACTGTCATTAAGAGATTTAAATAGAACAATGAAAGAGTCAAAAATTCAGATTGTTATTGATTCACTGAGATCTGTAATGGGAGGTATGGGGGAGATTTTAGGTTTAAGTTTAAGTGCTATCGGAACAGCATCTATATTTGGGGTTACGCCATTTATTGCCGGACTATCAGGAGCTGGAATAGGCATTGCTACGAAGGTTATACCGCAATCAAAAAACTCTATACCTAAGGAGCTCACTTATATTAAAAGTATTAAAAAAGATCTCAGTGCGCATAAATAGAATTGTTAAATACACATTCAAAAGATCGTTGTACAGCGGTCTTTTTTCATTTTAACTTACCTAAAACTACACCTAGTTTCCCCAAACTAAACCCCTGACTTATTTATCAAAAATAAAATTCCGTGATAGCTGTGTAAGGCAGTGAAATAGCAGATGTGGTTTGGCAGATCTCACGGTACAATCAGCAGATTATTTCTGGCTAGGTTGCGCATTATATTATGAAAATTATCCATACCTCTGACTGGCACTTAGGGCATCAACTCCACGGTTATAACCGCGACTATGAACATCAAGCGTTCTTAGATTGGTTAGCCGATGAACTTGAAGCTCAGCAAGCGGATGCCTTATTAGTTGCTGGTGATATTTTCGATACTGCCAATCCGCCAGCCAGCGCATGGCGCATGTTGTATCGCTTTTTGGCAAAAGTGTCGAAAACCCTACCGAATTTAGATGTAGTGATGATTGGCGGTAACCATGATTCACCAAGCAAGCTTGATGCGCCTCATGAACTATTAAAAGCCTTTGATTTGCATATGGTTGGCGGTATCCATCGCTTAGAAGATGGCACCTTAGATGTTAAGCGTATGCTGGTGCCTATCACTAATAAAGATAAACAAACTGCCGCGTATGTATTAGCTGTGCCGTTTTTGCGCAGCGCAGATTTACGTACCGATAACCTTGATGAAAACGAAGACCGCTTAATTAAAGGGGTAGAAGTGCTATATAGCGATATGACCCAAGCCGCCCGTGAATTGCTTGCGCCAGAACAAGCGATGATCGGCATGGGACACGCGTATATGGCATCAGGGCAATTATCTGAAATGTCAGAACGTCGTGTACTTGGCGGTAATCAACATGCGCTACCAGCCTCAATTTTTGCTGATGACATGGGTTATGTCGCGCTTGGACATTTGCATTTAGCCCAAAAAGTGGCGAAGAAAGAGCATGTGCGTTATAGCGGATCGCCGATTCCACTATCGATGTCAGAGCGTAATTATAACCACCAAATTTTAGCAGTAGAGTTTGATGGTAGTGACGTTAAAGCGATTGAAGAGATCAGTATTCCTCGCTGTGTCTATATGCTTAAAGTGCCAACAAAACCCGCGCCGTTAGATGAAGTGTTAGCCGCATTAAAAGCCTTACCTGACGATGAATTGCCACGTGAGCAACAACCCTTTTTAGAAGTGCATGTGTTGCTTGATAAACCACAAGCCCTCTTGCGTGAAAAAGTGCTGCAAGCATTAGAAGGCAAATCTGTTCGCCTTGCCAAAATTACGCCTCATTACAGCCAACGCGAGCAACAAGATAGCTTGCAACACCGTCGATTATCAGAGGTGTCGCCACAACAAGTGTTCGCATTAAGTTGGAATAAGAAATTCGATGGTGAGCCAACCGAAGCAATGGCTGAAGCGTTTGAAACCCTATTAACCCAAGTTGAAGAACAAGAATAAGAGAGATAATAACAATGAAAATCCTTGCGCTTCGTGGTGAAAATTTAGCGAGTTTACAAACCAAATTTGAGATTGATTTTGCGGGTGGCAGATTAGGCGATGCTGGCTTGTTTGCGATCACAGGTAAAACAGGGGCAGGTAAATCAACCTTGCTCGATGCGATTTGTTTGGCGTTGTTTGATCGTATTCCGCGTTTGCAATCAAACAAAAAGAACGATGCTGAAATCGGTCGTGATGATGAAGATAACCGCATCAAAGCCAATGATGTGCGTAGTATTTTATCGCGCGGTAAAGGTGAAGGTTTTGCCGAAGTCGATTTTATTGCCAATGATGGTTCACATTGGCGTTCGCATTGGCATGTTCGTCGTGCGCGTGGTCGTGCAGAAGGCAAAATTCAAGCCGCTGAACAGTGGTTAGAAAACATTGAAACAGGGCAGCGTTTCGCGGGTAAAAAACAAGAACTACAAGCAGAAATTGAAAAGCTGATTGGCTTGAGCTTCGATCAGTTTCGTCGTGCTGTGATGTTGCCACAAGGCGAATTCGCGGCATTTCTAAAAGCAGGGGCTGATGAACGTGCAGCACTGTTAGAGCGTATGACGGGCGGTGAAATTTACGGTCGATTATCCATTGCGGCTCATGAACGTGCCAAAGATGAAAAGCTCAAACTGACGCAACTTCAAGGTAAGTTAGGTGATATCGCACTGTTAACTGACGAAGAGCGCGAAGCATTAAATACTCAATTGGTCAGTGCTCGTGAACAAGTAAATAGCCAGCAACAAAAGTTAGAGCAACTAAAACAGCATCAAGATGTGTTGGTGAATGCTGAAAAACTGACGCAGCGTATTGGTGAAAGTGAGCAGCAGTTAGTACAAGCCAAGCAAGACCAACAATTAGCCGCGCCGCGTTATTTGCAATTGACTAAATATGAGCAAGCACTGCCTGCTCGCGGTGATTTCACGCTATTAACCCAAGCGCAGCAACAAGTGCTCAAGTGGCAGCAATCACTACAATCAGCGACCGCTGAATTAACGGCTAAGCAGCAACAACAAGGGCAATTACAAACGAGTGTTGAGCAAAGCCAGCAGCAATTAGCGCAAAAACAACAGCTGTTAACCGATCTTGAACCAAAGCTAAAACAGGCGGCAAGTATTGAGCAAAAGCGTGATGCTTTACAGCAGCAAAGCGCAGAGTTACAGCAGCAATTAGCTGGCTTAAATAAAGATCTCACGACCCAGCGTGAGCAACTTGTGAGTAAGCAACAACAGAAACACGCCGCCCAGTTACAACAGCAACAAGTGACCGCTGCATTGGCTCAAACGCAAGGGGTAAAGGCCTTAGCGGAGCAGCAAAATGCGATCAAAGATAACATCAGTCAGTATCAACAAGCGCAAAGCCAAATTGCACAGCTGCAAACTGACATAAAACAGCGTGAAAAAACGTTAGCGAGTGTGGCGCAGCAGCAGATCCAATTGGATAAACAGTTATCAGCATTAGATCAGCAAAAGCTGCAATTAACGCAGCAAACCGCAGCGCACGATCTAACGGCATTAGAACAATTACAAGATCAAGAACGCCAGCATTACTCTGCATATCAGCAATTAAGTAGTAAGTTAAAAGAGAGTTTATTCGGCCTAGATAAATGGCATGGTTTGCTTCAACAGCGTGATAAATCTCAGCTTCAGCAGCAAGGTTTAGTGACGAATATTGCAGGCAGTGAACAACGTTTGGCGGCATTAGCGCCTGAGTTATTACAACTTGGTGCTCAGCATAAAGAAGTAGAGCTTCAGCTAAACCAAAGCCGTGCTGTCATGAGCTTAACTGACTATCGCGAGCAGCTTGTTGAAGGTGAAGCTTGCCCACTGTGTGGCTCTGAAAATCATCCTTATCAGCAGCATAATCCGCAAGTTGAAAGCATTATTAGCCAACAACAACAGCGATTACAGCAATTAGCCCAGCAATTGCAAGATGCTAATGCCGAGCAGCGCCAGCTAACTCAATCTGTCTTGCAAGATAAGCAACGTCACACTGATATTGAGCAAGAGATTGCAGGTTTTAATAATACGATTCAGACGTTAGTTAATCAGCAGCAATGCCATTGGACCGATCTTATGGCAACGGATCTAAATGCCATTACTTTGACTGAAATTACCTTATCGACTGATAGCGATGTGGCTCAGCTTTCTCATTATCAAGCGCATTGGTCACAAGCAGTTGATGATGCTAAATCGCAAATGCAGCAGATTAAAGTACAGGGTGAGCAGCGCAAAGTGCTGATTGAAGAGGTCAAGCAACAGCAGCATCAATTACAGCAATTAACTAAGCAAGATGCGGAGCTAAAAGAGCAATGCTATCTGTTAACGCAGCAGCAAACTCAAGCACAAGAACAATGTAATGCGTTTACGACACAAGCTAATAATGTGCAAAACGTGATCGCTGAAAGACAGCAGGCGTTAATGACAATCTATGGTAATGACGCATGGATAAATGCATTAGCTCAGCAAGGTAAAGCGGGCTTTATTGCCGATTTAGAGCGCCAAGTTCAACAATATCAAACCAATATTGAGCAACAGCAATTGCTTGAAAAACAGCTGACAGAGCTTGCACCAGTGCTCGCAACATTAACCAATAGCGTTCAGCATGGTGAGCAACAAGCCGATGAGTTAACGGCAAAAGTAGCCCTTTTTGCGAAAGAGCAACAGGTTTGTTGGCAACAACGTATTGAGCTTATTGGCGATCAGCCACTCGATACGATTGAACGCTCAGCCAAAGCCGATGTTGACGCACAGCAGCAACAATGCCAACAGCGACAAACACAATTAAACCAATTGGCAGAAGTGATTGCCGCAGAGTTAACCAAACAGCAGAACGCGACCCAACAATTAGCAGAATCTGAAACAGCACAACAGAATCTACAACAAGTGTGGCAAGCATGGTTGGAAAAGCTTGCGTTAACAGAAGCTGAATTAATGGCATTATTAAGTCACGATGAAGCATGGTTACAGCAAGAGCGCAGTGAGCTAAAACAGCTAGAGCAAGCGGTGTCGCAAGGAGAAACTATTGTTAAAGAAAGACAGCAAGCACAGGTGGATTATCAGCCGACGGTTGAATTAGCCAAGCAGTGGTTTAGTGAACATGACATTAGTGATGACGCCTCAACTCAGCAGCAATTGTTTAGCCAATGGCAGACGGAAAAATCGCAACTTGATGATCAAGTCTTCCAATTGCGTCAGCGCTTAGATTTAGGCGAGCAAGCCGAGAAACAAGCAGGCGATTTACGCTCTGCATTAGCGACTCAGCAAACGCAAACTGAGCTGTGGATGGAAATAAGTGATTTAATCGGTTCGGCTACGGGTAATAAATTCCGTACCTTGGCTCAAGGGTTAACACTGCAACAGTTAGTGATTAATGCCAACCATCACTTGCAAGATCTTGCGCCACGTTATGCGTTACAACCGGTACCGGGAAGCCCGTTGGCGTTGCAGGTTATCGATCATGATATGGGCGATGAAGTACGTAGTGTGGAATCGCTTTCGGGGGGCGAGAGTTTCTTAGTGTCGTTGTCTTTGGCTTTAGCCTTAGCCTCACTGGCGGCAGATACGCGACAACTCGGCTCTCTGTTTATTGATGAAGGATTTGGTACCCTAGATCCTGATAGTTTAGAAATGGCATTAGCCTGTTTGGATGCACTTCAAGCGGATGGTCGACAAATTGGTGTTATTTCCCATGTAGGCACTTTAGTTGAACGTATCGGGGTGCAAGTGGCTGTTGAAGCACAAGGGGGGGGACGTAGTCATATTGCCATAAAAGGTTAATATAAATACGCATTAACTCATTGTAATTATTTAATATTCATATCATTATTTTATAAAATATGAGAGTGTTTAAATGATACATATTCAACTTAGTTTATACTTTTATTACAATAAGTCACAAAAGTGTAATATTAAGAACACATAATGGCGCTTGTCAGATGAAGCAAACGACTAGGTATATTTGATTATGGTAAGACGGATTCTTGTGGTAGAAGATGAAGCTCCAATTCGTGAAATGTTATGTTTCGTGTTGGAGCAAAAGGGCTATCAAGCGATCGAAGCTGAGGACTATGACACAGCGCTAGAAAAAATGTGCGAACCATATCCTGAACTTATTCTCATGGACTGGATGTTACCCGGTGGTTCAGGTATTAACCTGATCAAACACCTTAAGCGCGATGAACTTACACGCCAAATCCCTGTTGTAATGTTAACAGCACGTGGTGAGGAAGAAGATAAAGTTCGTGGTCTTGAAGTAGGTGCGGATGATTACATCACTAAACCATTCTCTCCAAAAGAGTTAATGGCACGCTTAAAAGCGGTTATGCGTCGTGTGTCACCAACAGCATTAGATGATGTAATTGATGTGCAAGGGCTGAAATTAGATCCTGTATCGCACCGTGTAACATCGGATGATGAACCATTAGAGATGGGCCCAACAGAGTTTAAAATGCTGCACTTCTTTATGACGCACCAAGAGCGCGTTTATAGTCGTGAACAATTACTCAACAATGTTTGGGGCACTAACGTTTATGTTGAAGATCGTACTGTTGATGTTCACATTCGTCGTTTACGTAAAGCGTTAGAATCAGGTGGGCACGATAAGATGGTGCAAACGGTACGTGGAGCGGGCTATCGCTTCTCAACTCGCCCATAGTAATGATCCACAACCCACACTCGGGTTGGCTATATAAAGAAAAATACGAGCCTTCACCCATTATCGCAGTTCGATAAGGTTGGAGGTTGTGTTGTTTGTACGAGTAAAGAAATTTAATGTAACGGATCCATACCATAACTCCGTTACAAGGAGTAAAGCATGGTCGAAAGATTGTCATGGAAAAAATTGGTATGGGAGTTAATTCTGTTTTATCTACCGTGGATCATCCTTGGTATGATTTTCGGTTATTTACCGTGGTTTTTACTCGTCGCAACTTGGATTCAACTGATTTGGCATTTCCACAATCAATTGAAAATGTCAGATTGGTTATGGAAAGATCGTAGCCTTACTCCTCCTTCTGGCTCTGGTAGTTGGGAGCCGCTATTTAATGGCATGTATCGTTTACAACAACGTAATCGTCGTCGCCGTAAAGAGCTCACTACTTTAATTCGTCGTTTCCGTAATGGTGCTGAATCATTGCCCGATGCGGTTGTTGTATTCCGTAGTGAAGGCAATATCGTTTGGTGTAATAAATTAGCGCAGCAATTATTGGGCTTGCGTTGGCCTGATGATGCGGGTCAACCTATCAGTAACTTATTAAGAAGCCCTGATTTTGTCCGTTATCTGGCAAGACAATCTTTTGATACGCCATTAGAAATCACTTCACCTATGAACTATGACCGCACCTTAGAGCTGCGGATCATGCGTTATACCGAAGGTGAGTATTTGATGGCGGTACGTGATGTATCTCAGCTTAAGCAGCTTGAAGGCATGCGTCGTAATTTCTTTGCAAACGTTTCTCACGAATTGCGCACGCCAATGACGGTGCTGCAAGGCTATCTCGAAATGTCGTCAGATCCTGATATGTTATCAGGACCAATGTGGGATCGTGCACATGGTGTGATGACGGAGCAATTAGCACGAATGAATTCGCTAGTTGAGCAGCTATTAACCTTGTCAAAAATTGAAGCCGCTCCAACCATTGAGTTAGAGGAAGTGGTGGATGTTCCAGCGATGTTAGATATTTTAGAAAAAGAAGCGATCTCACTCAGTGGGGATAAAAATCAGCACTTTAATTTTGAGATTGATCAGAGCTTAAGTGTCTTAGGTGATGATGATCAGCTACGTAGTGCAATTTCTAATTTGGTTTATAACGCGGTTAAACATACTCCAAGTGATGCTGATATTACGGTTCGTTGGTATCGCTCGCCTAACGGCGCAAGATTAGAAGTAACAGATAGCGGTGAGGGCATTGAAGCTCAGCATATTCATCGCTTAACAGAGCGTTTCTATCGTGTGGATAAAGCCCGCTCTCGTGAAACGGGCGGTAGTGGTTTAGGACTGGCGATTGTTAAACATGCTTTGAGCCACCATGATTCCCATTTAGAAATTGAAAGTGAGCTTGGAAAAGGCAGTACTTTTGCATTTACATTACCGTCTCGATTAATTGCAGATAACACTCCAGCGGCTGAATTAGCCGATGATATTTAGAAGTGATTAAAGAGATGAAATATATAGATAAGCGATTGAAATCTTTTGTTGGGGTATTGTTGTTATTACTGGCAGGTAGCGCTCAGGCTGAAACTGAAACATCCAGTATAGAAACATCAAGCGTTAAAGCAGTAGAGCCAAGCTTATTGCCTTATCAGAAAGTGAGCGGCATTTCGGGTAACTTGTCGTCAGTTGGTTCAGATACCTTGGCGAACTTAATGACTTATTGGGCGGAAGAATTTAAACGTCGCTATCCAAATATTAATATTCAAATTCAAACCGCAGGCTCATCAACAGCACCAACTGCATTAATTGAAGCGACAGCGCAACTTGGCCCGATGAGCCGAGCAATGAAAAACAAAGAAATTGAAGCATTTGAGCAAGAGTATGGTTATAAACCGACTGCGATTAAAGTTGCCGTCGATGCGCTTGCGGTGTTTGTGCATGAAGATAATCCATTAAAGGGGATTAACTTTGAGCAGTTAGATGCGATTTATTCACGAACATTGCGTTGTGGCGCATTAAAGCCAATTACCGAATGGGGACAGCTTGGCTTACCCGGTAGCTGGAAAGATCGTGGTATTCAGATCTATGGACGAAATTCAGTTTCAGGGACTTATGGTTATTTTAAAAAGCATGCGCTGTGTCGAGGGGATTTTCGTAACAATGTTAATGAGCAACCGGGATCGGCATCGGTTGTACAGTCGGTATCAACGTCATTAAATGCGATTGGTTATTCAGGGATAGGCTATAAAACGACAGGGATTAAAGCGATACCTGTCGCGCGTGAAGGGGATGATTATGTTGAAGCGACGATTGAGAATTCAGTCAGTGGTCATTACCCATTATCACGCTTTTTATATATTTATGTTAATAAACATCCGAACAAGCCGTTAGCACCGATGGAAGGCGAATTTCTGCGGTTTATTCTATCGAGTGACGGCCAGAAAATTGTTCAAAAAGACGGTTATATTCCGTTACCCGTGAAGGTTGTTGAACAAAATATGGCTGCGCTTGGGCTGTAACTGTAGATGATTTTTACTGCCTAATAAGCTAAGTAAAAATGGTTAATTAACAACGCCAGCATTTCGCTGGCGTTGTTGTTTTAACGGTTAGGTATACTATGAGTCACTCAATTCGTTAACGTCTAACATCCATCCCGCTTTATGCCAATATTCTTGTTCTGTGCGCATATCTGCTGCGAGTAATTTATTTTCTGTTGTCCAACCTTTAGATAAGGTTAATTGCCAGTGTTCTTTATTGGCCTTAACTTTTATTTGTGGCAATGGTTCATCACTGCGTTGCCCATTTAGCACCACGGCAATACGTAAGGCACGAATTAAGGGGTAAAGGTGCTTACGTTTATAGATGGTCAGTTCGGGCATTTCGGTCAGTTTTAATGTTTTACGTTGATAGCGTACTAACGTTGAAAGTACCGTTTGTTGTTCGATATTGAACCCTGGCATCGTGCTATGCCGAAGTAAGTATGCACTATGGCGATGAAATCCGGGATAGCTAATATTTAATCCAACCTCATGAAGTAACGCGCCCCATGATAGCAAGGTCGATAATTCATTTTTGTTCATGCCCGGTTGAGTATCTATTTGGTCGTAAATTTTAATCGCAGTTGTTTGAACACGTTTCGCTTGTGTGGTGTCGATATTGTATTGTTTTGCCATTGTATCAGCGGTACGAATACGAATGTCACTGTGACGGAACCGTTGCTCCATTTCATACAGTAACCCCTCACGTAATGCGCCATTGGAAAAATGCATATCATCAATATCAAGCGCTTCAAACACGGCACTTAAAATCGTTACTCCGGCAGTAAAAACAGGCTTTCTCTCATCGGTTAAGCCCGGAAGTTCGAGATCATCTTGATGTTTAAAAGCACTGATTTGATCAAGTAATTGGTTTAAACGAGATGAGGTGATCACCCCATCGCTATGACCTTGAGCGATTAATACTTCACGGATCGCTTTAATGGTGCCAGACGAGCCCAAGGTTTTATCCCATCCAATATCGGTATATTTACTGGCGATACTTTCCAGCTTCTGGCGTGCTGCAAGTTGTGCCGCCGCAATGTTTTTACGGCTGAGTTTGCCATTAGAAAAAAAGAGTTTGTTGTAGCTTACACACCCCATATGCTTGCTATATAAAATATGGGTATCAAAGTCTTCACCAATGACTAATTCAGTGCTACCACCACCGATATCGACCACCAGTTTTTTACCTTTATCGGGTTGGGTATGTGCAACGCCAAGATAAATTAAGCGGGCTTCTTCTGTGCCGGGAATGATCTCGATGGGGAAGGGTAAAATACGCTCAGCTCGTTGGAGAAAAATATGGGCATTTTGCGCCTGACGTAACGTGTACGTTGCCGCGATACGGACATTTTCAGGTTTAAAGCCTTGTAGCCTTTCGGCAAACATTGCAAGGCAGCTTAAGCCGCGATTCATGGCGGCTTGATCAAGGTTTAAATGTTTATCAAGCCCAGATGCAAGGTGGACTCTTTGTTTATGACGGCTGACAATTTGAAGGCTTTGACCAACAATGCGAGCCACAACCATATGAAAGCTATTTGAACCGATATCGATAGCTGCTATTTCGCGAGGTTGTGGCGAAGAATTAGTTTTTGTCATCTTATTTCTCTGTTTTTTCAGCGTGCTTTTTCTGTTTTTTCTCGCTGTGTTTCAGATAATCATAAATTGCCGTTTGTGAGCGAATTTTTCGTCTATTACCACGCGGTACATAATGGTTATGCATACCTTCATCGATAATACGTGCTTTGACAGTATCGCAAAGTTGGATATTAAGAATATCGATAATACGTTGTTTTAACACCGGTGAATTAATAGGGCACCCGACTTCAATACGATTATCAATATTACGGCTCATCCAATCAGCAGATGAAATATAAACCTCAGCATCACCATTATTTTCAAATACCGCGACGCGAGGGTGCTCTAGAAATCTGTCGATAATACTGATCGCGGTAATGTTTTCACTGATCCCTTTAATTCCGGGAATTAATGAACACATACCTCGAACAATTAATTTGATTTTCACGCCGCTATTACTGGCTTGATATAGCATATTAATCAAACCTCTATCGACGAGGTTATTGACCTTAAGTGTAATCCCTGATGGTAACTTTTGCTTAGCATGAGCTATTTCTCTATCAATGAGTTCATACAATCGAGAGCGAGAGTTACGCGGGGATACGATTAAATGGTTAAATTCAACGGGGCGATATGGGTTTGCGATATAAGCAAAGACTTGTTTTACTTCATCGGTAATGGCTTTTTCACAGGTTAGGAGTGAAAAATCAGTATAAATTCGAGCAGTTTTTTCATTAAAGTTACCTGTACCTATATGCGCATACCGAACCAGCTCGCCTGATTCTTTACGGGTGATTAGGCAAAGTTTGGAGTGGATTTTTAACCCCGGCACACCAAAAATAACGTTTACCCCAGCCTCTGTGAGACGCCTTGCCCATTCAATATTGGCTTCTTCATCAAAGCGTGCTTGTAGTTCAACAACGACGGTTACACTTTTACCGTTGTTGGCAGCATCAATCATTGATTCAATAATGCGTGAGTTTTTAGCGACACGGTAAATATTGATTTTAATGCTACGAACTTTGGGATCGTAAGAGGCTTGTCGTACCAACTCAGTCATATGGCTAAAGGTGTGGTATGGGTAATACAATAAAATATCTTGCGCTTTGATGGCATCAAAGGCATTACGAGCGGATGTAAATTGATAGCTTTTAATTGGCGGAAGATCTTTGTTCTCTAAATAGCTTCTACCGACATTAGGGAAACCAATAAAGTCTTTAAAATTGTGATAACGGCCACCGGGGATCACACTGTCATAGCTTGATACTTGGAGTTTATCGCATAATACATTGATCATATCACCCGGCATATCACGCTGATATACAAAACGTACAGGCATCGCAGTTAGGCGTTGATTTAACCCTTCTGACATTTGTTCTAGCAAGCTGTGTTCAACTTCTTGGCTGAGATCGTATTCTGCATCGCGGGTCATTTTCATCGCAAATACGGCAAGATCGTCATATTCAAAAAAGCCGTTGAATAAATCATCGATACAAAGTCGAATAATATTATCAAGCAAGATAAGGGTTTTATGACGTTTCCCTTTGGTTTTTGGCAACTGAACAAAACGGGGCAGTTGATCGGTTGGGATCTCTATTAACGCATAATGGGTTTCATGGTTTTTAGTCATAGCGACAGCAAGATAGGAATATTCATCCTTGAGGACTTGCAGTATGTCGACATCGTCAGTCAGTAAAATCGGGGTAACATGGGGTAAAATGGTGTGTTGGAAATAATGTTTCAACCATGCTTTCTGGCTGTCTTCTAACTGTAATTCATTAACTAAAAAGATATGACGACGCGCCATTTCTAACAATATTTCATTGTATAGCGTATCAAAATCTTGATTTAGCTTTAGTACTCGACTTTGGATCTTGCTCAATAATTTTTTGGCTTGATCACTGCCACCTTGTGCTTCGTGAATTAAAATTTGGCGCTTCACATCAGCAAAGCGGACTTTGTAGAACTCATCTGTATTGCTGGAAAAAATACCGAGAAATCGTACTCGTTCAATGAGAGGAACAGACTTGTCTGCTGCTTCTTGTAATACTCGTTCATTAAAAGAGAGCCAACTTAGCTCTTTTTCAATATATAGATTTTCGGTAGTCATGCGCGGTGTTCGTCCTTGTTACTTTGCATTATAAAACTAAGCGGTTTGTGGCAAATATAAGGTATTAGCGTTACAGTGAGATGTAAATTTGAGTGATTGTTTTATCTGCCAGATATTTAAATTATTGTTCAACATCTATGGTTAAATCATCGGCTAATAATTCTAATTGTTCTTGGACGGTATCCATGCTGAGATCGGTTGGCAGCTCGAGTTGAAATTGCGCGGTAAAAATCGGGTATCCCCAGTTAGGAGCGCTTTCCGTTTTCGTTTTGAGCTTGTAGATGTTTATGCCCAGTTGATGCAGATGGGTAGTGACGTCTTTAACAATCCCTAACCGATCATTACCTGTAACGGTTAATTTCTGCATTTGCTGTTGTGAGGAAGCTTTGATTTGTGCTTCGACAATGTGGATCTGCAACCCTGAAATTTGCGATAATGCACCGCTAAGTTGTTGAATGTGCTGAGGGGAAACTTCCACTTGAACAATTCCTGCAAATTGGCCACTTAGCTGAGTTAATGAACTTTTTAGCCAATTTGCATGGTTGTTATATACCGTGTCTGAAAGTTGCTCTACCAGTCCCGTTTTATCTTTACCTATAACAGTAATTATGAGTTGTTTCATTACTGCTCTCCTTATTTGTAATGGTTGTTGATGCCGTGACAATTAGCAACAAACTTATTGATACTTATTAATAATTATCCGAATAACCATTTATGCTGTCTATGGTTGATATGGACATAAATGAGTAAATGCGTAAGTTGTCATGATTTATTGATGGTTAGTGACATTCTCTTTCAGTTCTGATTTATAAATTTGTGCACTATGTAATTTTGGGAAATATCAACTGTAATAAAAGTGTCATCTAATAGAAATACACTTTAGTCCGTATAAATAGGTTTGAGGTAATAATGGCACACGCCAGTTCGTTTTTAATGGGAGAAAATCATCTTCGTCGAATGAAAGATAAGTTAGCGCGTTTAGGTGTGACGGCTGGCGGTATTTTTGTACTTGTAACCTTGGTACTGATTTTTTTCTATTTACTCTACGTTATTGTTCCGATTTTCTCTTCTGTTTCGGTTAAACCAACCTACCAGTTCTCATTGACCTTACCGGGGCACACTGCGCGAGTAGGCATTGATGATAGTAATACCTTAGCTTATCGTTTTACCACGGAAGGTCAGGTCGATTTTATCCGATTATCACCACCGCCAGCATCAGGACAGGTAATTAAACAACAGACACTTGTTAATGATCCTACTGCTGTTGCAACCAGTTTGCCGCGGGACGGATTGGTTGCCTATGCATTGGCAGACGGGCAAGTAAAAATAGTGAAAGCGGATTTTAATTTCACGTTTGATCAAAACAAAAAGCAGCTGTTTCCTGTGATTGATTATCCGGTAGGTAAAGCGCCGTTATCTATCGTTGCCAAACAAGATGTTATTGATAAATTAGCTATATCAGGGCGTGATAACACTATTATTTTAGCCGCTTATACTAACCAAGATAAACTCTCTGTGGTTAGGTTCTCTCATTCAGAAATGAACGCAGCAGATGATAAAATATGGCAACAATTTCAATTTAATATTGATGATGTACCAGCGAATGTTGAGCAGCTTGTATTAACGCCTGATGGTAAAACACTTTATATTTTAAGTGGTAAAACACTCTTTACTTATTCTCTTCAACACCAGCACGCGGTATTAAGACAAACAACCAAACTTTCCAATGATAAAACAGTAACGCCTGAGCGGATTAATTTATTATCAGGGGCGAATTCCTTATTAGTAACCAACTCTAATAATACGATCACCCAATGGTTTGAAGTGGTCAAAGAGGGGAAACGTCAATTAGTGAAGGTGCGAGATTTCCTTTTTTCTTCTAGCCCTATTGTGAAAATCGTCCCTGAGTATTACCGCAAAGGCTTTTTTGTTATTCAACAAGATGGTCGAGTATCGGCTTATTATACCTCTGAGCGTGATGTGATTTATCAAGATCAGGTATTTGAGACTGTCCCTCAAGATATCGCTATATCACCAAAAGCGAATATGTTGCTCACGCTAGATAATGGTAAGTGGCAAACCTATAAAGTGAATAATTCCCATCCGGATATTGGTATTTCATCACTGTGGCAAGAAGTGTGGTACGAGGGATATCCTGAGCCTGATTATGTTTGGCAATCAACGTCAGCAAGTGACGAGTTTGAACCCAAATTAAGCTTGGTGCCGATTATTTTTGGCACATTGAAAGCTGCGTTTTTTTCGATGTTATTTGCGATACCGTTGGCACTGGCGGGTGCGATTTATACCGCTTACTTTATGTCCTCTAAAGTGCGTCGATTAATCAAGCCAACGATTGAATTAATGGAAGCTTTACCGACGGTGATCTTAGGTTTTTTAGCTGGAATTTGGCTTGCACCTATCGTTGATCAGAATCTGACTGGGGTTGCCTTAAGCTTTATTACATTACCGATAAGTATGGTTGTAATTGGTTTTATTTGGTCAATGTTACCTGGACAATGGCGTTCACGTATCCCTCATGGTTTTCACATCGCTATTTTGATCCCGATGATCGTCTTGATCGGTTATGGCTGTTTTGCGGTGAGTCCATGGTTGTCTCAGTGGCTATTTGGCAGCGATTTACAAAGTTATTTATCTCATGATTATGGTATTGGTTACGATCAACGTAATGCGTTAATTGTTGGTATCGCAATGGGGTTTGCGGTGATCCCCACTATTTTCACGATTGCAGAAGATGCAGTGTTCTCTGTCCCTAGCCATTTAACGAAAGGTTCTTTGGCATTGGGTGCGACGCAATGGCAAACCTTAACCAAAGTGGTTTTGCTAACAGCAAGTCCAGGTATTTTCTCGGCGGTAATGATGGGGCTAGGTCGAGCTGTTGGAGAAACGATGATTGTATTGATGGCGACGGGGAATACCCCTGTTATGGATTGGAATTTATTACAGGGCTTAAGAACATTGGCTGCAACCATTGCGATTGAAATGCCTGAATCGGAAGTGGCAAGTTCGCATTATCGCGTATTGTTTTTAGCGGCGTTTGTATTATTCGTCTTTACCTTTGTATTCAATACAATCGCTGAGGTTGTGAGGCAACGTTTACGTGAAAAATACAGTTCACTATAAGAGAGGGAGGTGAGCATGATTAAATGGTTTAAATCTGGCTCTCCTTGGATTTGGGTAACTGCGGGTGCGGTTAGCCTAAGCCTTGTTGCTGTTTTAGGATTATTATTACTTATTGGTTATAAAGGCTTAAGCTACTTTTGGCCTTCACCTGTTTATCAATTCGATATTGATATTGCAGGTAAACACCAAACCGTGATTGGTGAGTTGTATGACAGTAAAGCGATCCCGTTGCAGCAGTTGCGTGAAGCTGGGGTTGATGTTTCTCATATGCCTGGTCCGGTTGAGATGCGTTATCTCATCAAAATTGGTAATCGTGAACGAGTGGGCACCGACTTTTTTACGGTATTAAAAAGCCAAATAAAACATCAAGAAATAGCGAAAAACATTGCTGTTGTCGATCGAGAAACGAATGGTAAGTTTTATGGCTATCCTATCGCAATCATGGCAAATGGTGTGCGTAATAGCATGGACTATTTACCTATCGCGTTAAGTGAAGCTTCTGCAATTAGAACTGAATTAAAGAAACTACAACAGATCGAAATTGCAGATACGAATTGGCATTTAGAAAAGCTACGTTTAGAAAAGCGTCAATTAGCTTTAAAAGATAAATTAACGTCTGACGAAAAAGCACGGATTGAACGTGAGGAACTGAACTATAAAACGATTTATAAAAACATTGAAAATCGTTTGTTTTCATTACAGTCTCAACTAGATAGTGCCAGTTTATTACTTCGAGATAGCCAAGGTAAAACGATCACCTTATCGATGTCTCAAGTACTAGATATGTGGTATCCCAATAAATTAACCTTAATTGAAAAGTTTCAGCATTGGGGGAAACAGGTTTATAAATTTTTAACCGAAGCGCCCCGTGAAGCTAATACCGAAGGCGGTGTATTTCCGGCAATCTTTGGTACAGTATTTATGGTGTTGCTAATGAGTGTCATGGTGACGCCATTAGGCGTATTAGCAGCAATTTATCTTCATGAATATGCAGGGAATAATAACTTTACAAGGATCATACGTATTGCGGTGATTAACCTTGCGGGTGTACCGTCTATTGTTTATGGGGTGTTTGGGTTAGGCTTTTTTGTGTACATGGTAGGGGGGACAATTGATGATGTCTTTTTCTCTGCTCAATTGCCAACACCCACATTTGGCACCCCTGGGATTTTATGGTCGGCATTAACATTGGCGATCATGACATTACCGGTTGTTATTGTTTCAACAGAAGAAGGTTTATCGCGAATACCGAGTTCAGTGCGAAATGGCTCTTTGGCACTAGGTGCAACTCAAGCGGAAACCTTATGGCGTATCGTGCTTCCTATGGCAAGCCCTGCCATTATGACGGGGTTGATTTTAGCGGTCGCAAGGGCGGCGGGTGAAGTGGCGCCGTTGATGTTAGTTGGGGTCGTAAAAATGGCACCAACATTACCCGTTGATGTTCATTTTCCTTTTGTTCACCTTGATCGTAAGTTTATGCATTTGGGGTATCATATTTATGATGTTGCGTTCCAAAGTCCAAATGTTGAAGCGGCAAGGCCCTTGGTTTATGCGACGTCATTTTTATTAGTGACGGTGATTGTAAGTTTGAATTTAACCGCAATTGGGATCCGTAATCATCTGCGTGAAAAATTTCGCTCATTAGAATTGTGAGCAAACGTAGTGCGATGAATAGTCGATTATAAACAGAGAGAACATTATGTATTCTGCTTCACCATCAATAGGTTTATTTGAACCCGTCGATCTCTCTTCGTTACCCGATGAGCAAACGGCATTATCGATTGAAGGTTTGAACCTACACTATGGTAAAACGCAAGCTTTGTATAATATCAATATGCGTATTCCTAAAGGTCAGGTTACTGCATTTATCGGCCCTTCAGGTTGTGGTAAATCAACGTTATTAAGTTGTATTAACCGAATGAACGATTTGATTGAAGGCTGCCATGTCGATGGTAAAATTATGCTACATGGACAAAATATCTACGATACAAAAGTGGATGTTGCGTCATTACGTCGTCGTGTAGGAATGGTGTTTCAACGCCCGAATCCTTTTCCTAAATCCATATATGAAAATGTGGTTTATGGTTTACGTCTACAAGGGATCAGTGATCGACGTATTTTAGATGATGCGGTTGAAAGTTCATTGCGTTCGGCAGCGTTATGGGATGAAGTAAAAGACAGGTTGCATGAAAATGCGTTTGGTTTATCAGGAGGCCAACAGCAGCGTTTAGTGATTGCGCGTGCGATTGCTATTGAACCTGAGATATTACTACTTGATGAGCCAACATCAGCGCTGGATCCAATATCAACCTTAACGATTGAAGAGTTGATCAATGATCTAAAAACCAAATATACCGTGATTATCGTGACACATAACATGCAGCAAGCAGCACGGGTGTCAGATCAAACAGCTTTTATCTATATGGGAGAGCTGGTGGAATACTCGAGCACCAATGATATTTTCACCACCCCAAGAGAAAAACGTACTGAAGATTATATTACAGGACGTTATGGTTAAGGACACACCATCATGTTAAATAACATTAGCCTTGGTCGACATATTTCTGGTCAGTTCAATCATGAATTAGAAAGTATTCGTACCCATGTTTTAGCGATGGGCGGCTTAGTTGAACAGCAGTTGGCAGATGCCTTAAAAGCACTGCATAAACAAGAAGAAGATTTGGCGAAACGCGTGATCCAAGATGATCGCAAAGTTAATGCAATGGAAGTCGCAATCGATGAGGCGTGTACGCGTATTATTGCTAAACGCCAACCGACAGCCAGTGACTTACGTCTTGTTATCGCAATTATAAAAACCATTACCGATTTAGAACGTATTGGTGACGTGGCGGAAAGTATTGCTAAAGTCGCACTAGGGAATTTTACTAATAAGCAATATAACTTGTTAGCATCGTTAGAATCTTTAGGTCAAAATGCAGTACGCATGCTACATGAAGTGCTAGATGCTTTCGCCCGTATGGATGTTAAAGCCGCGATTGATGTTTATCAAACGGATGATCGAATTGATCGAGAATATGAAGCAATTATTCGTCAACTGATGACTTACATGAAAGAGGATCCCGATTCTATTCCTAGTGTGATGAAGGTGATGTGGGCGGCGCGCTCTATTGAACGTGTGGGGGATCGTTGCCAAAATATTTGTGAATACATTATCTATTTCGTGCAAGGTAAAGATATTCGCCACACTAACCCAGAAGATATTACTAACTTCCTATAATACTCGGGATACATGAATCTGTAATAAGGGCGCTGAGCTTGATTTAGAAACTTAGCGCTCTTTTTAGTTGTGTTCATTTACCGGCTTATTCTCTTCTCAGCTTAGATTTGACACTTTTGATCGTATCAATACTTGTCACTGGGATTTGAAAATCATCAAAGATGGCGTTGCCCATATGTGCACTAGAAGTGTGATTTAATATTTTACTGGGGCGCGTTGTTTTACCAGAAAGATGCACTTCTTTTATTCCCGTCTCAGCAACTAAGGTTTGAACATTATCTGGTGTGACGCCAGCACCTGCCATAATACTGAGCCTATCACCACAATAGCGAACCATTTTTTTGATCATAGCGGCGCCTTCAGGTGCGGTAGCTTCAAGCCCAGATGTCAGTACGCGCTCGCAGCCGCAGCTCATAATGGTATCTAATGCTGCAAAAGGATCGACACATTGATCGATGGCTCGATGAAAAGTCACCCCTAAGCCTTTCGCTTGTTTTATTAAGCTCGCAACGGTTGTGCTATCGATAAGGCTTTGTTCTGTGAGTGCGCCAATGACGATTCCTTGTAATCCTGCTTGATGGGCTGCATGAATGTCGGCAAGCATGATCTCAATATCGTCACCACTAAATAAAAAGTCACCTTGGCGTGGTCTGATCATGGCGTAAACCGGAATGTGTGCTTGTTTTGCGGCTAAGTGCATAAAACCAGCACTTGGCGTTAACCCGCCTAGTGCGAGAGAGGAACACAACTCGATACGTGTTGCGCCACCTTGTTGGGCATAGTGGAGTGATTCAAGATTATCGATACAAACTTCAAGTTGAATAGACATAATTTTTAATGAAATAAAAAGCGTGTCTTGCAGTGTAGAGGATTAGCAAGGTAGGAGCGAACAGAGACGGGATATAATGTGCGGTTGGTTGTAAATTACAGATAAAAAAAAGGGCCTGGTATTATCCAGGCCTTATTATATTTCTTATCTTTGAGCTGACTGTCGCTTTATGTTTCGCTGTTTGTCAGAAATAACACCGTGAGCATGGTGTTATTAGGTAATTACTTCTTACCTAGATCTGCAGTGTGCTCAGATAGGTAGTCTGCTACACCTTTTGGTGATGCGTCCATACCTGCTTTACCTTCTTCCCACTGTGCCGGACATACTTCACCGTGTTTTTGGTGGAAGTTTAATGCGTCAACCATACGTAGCATTTCGTCAATGTTACGGCCTAGAGGTAGGTCGTTAACAACTTGGTGACGTACAAGGCCATCTTCGTCGATTAGGAAAGAACCACGGAAAGCAACGCCTGCTTCTGGGTGCTCAACGTCGTAAGCTTTACAAATTTCATGCTTAACGTCAGCAACTAGTGGGTACTTAACTTGACCGATACCGCCGTCTTCAACAGCAGTGTTACGCCATGCGTTGTGAGAGAATTGAGAATCGATAGAAACACCAATTACTTCAACACCTTTCGCTTGGAAATCTTCGAAACGCTTGTCAAAAGCGATCAACTCAGATGGACATACGAATGTGAAGTCTAGTGGATAGAAGAAAACTACCGCTTTTTTACCTTTAGTGAACTCTGCAAAGTTGAAGTTATCAACGATTTCGCCGTTACCTAGAACAGCTGCAGCAGTAAAATCTGGTGCTTGACGACCTACTAGTACCATTTTGGTGCTCCTGAAATATTGGGTTTTGCTAACCTTCGGGGGTTAGCTCCATACTTGGACGAGACAAACTATAGCCAAACTGTTAAATTGAAAAAAGCGGAATAAACAGATTGAAGTAATCGAAAAATACGATGAATAAGTTTCCCTCGTTAAAACAATTGCATTACCTAGTTACTCTATCGGAAACTCGGCACTTTGGCGAAGCGGCAAAAAAGTGTTTTGTGAGCCAGTCGACACTTAGTTCGGGGATCCAGAATTTAGAAGATTTATTGAGTTGCCAACTTATTGAGCGTGATAATAAATCCCTTGTTTTTACCAGTATGGGGGATGAGGTTGTGGTGCGTTCCCGTGAGTTACTGGCACGCAGCCAAGATTTAATTGAATTGTCCCATTCTGCCGGTGATGGTATGGAAGGTCCTCTTCGTGTGGGATGTATTCCAACGATAGCGCCTTTTCTATTGTGTGATTTGGTGCAGGAGGTTAATCGACGCTATCCCAACCTTAACTTACTCTTACGAGAAGATACGACCACGAATTTACTTACAGCTCTACGCAATGGTGAAATGGATGTTCTGATCCTTGCACTACCGATTGAGATTAACGGTATGCACAGTAAAGTGGTTGGGCGTGATGCATTTAAAATGGTGATCAGTAAAAACCAAGCTGAACGTGTCTCTGTACCGTTACGTTATGCAGATTTACCTGATGAATCCGTCTTCTTACTAGAAAAAGAGCATTGTTTAACTGAGCATGCTGTTTCTGCGTGTAAGCTAACAACGAAAGAAAAAATTAATCCATTCACTGCAACTAGCTTGCATACCTTGGTTCAGATGGTAGCCAATGGATTAGGAACGACATTTATTCCCCAAATGGCAATTGAGCACGGTATCTTAGATAACCAGAATCTGGTGGTGATTGAGCCACCAGGCCAAGCGGCATTTCGTGAAATAGGATTAGTTTGGCGACCAACGTCTAGTAGGGTTAATACCTTTGAAAAACTTGCCTCTCTCGTTGAAACCTTATTATAAGTAAATTATCACTATATTAGAGAAGTCTGAATGGGTGCCGTTATTATTTGAAATGATAATAAGTGGTATTTTTCAGGCTTTTTTTATTTAACTTTGTCGTCATAATAAAAAATCATTAATTTGGATTAAAATATCGAAAATTCTCAATTAAACGGCATTTTAATCTTTTTGTTGTGATGGGTTTAAGTTGCTGTTTTGATGGATTATTTTGTTTTGCGTCACAAACAAAGAATAGTGATATTTATCAGTATATTCCTCCTTTGTTTAACTACAGTCTTAATAATTACTTTTAAAATATATTAAATCAGATAATTACCTTCCCTTGATAAAATTATTTTTGTTTAAAACAAATATTATCAATAAATTCTAACCTCCTCATTGTGTAATAAAATTACGTAACTACCTACAAAAAATATCATTATTAAAACAAGTTGTTGATTCCGAGTTATTTACTGACTTTTGTTTTAATTCAGTGTTTTGACTTTTTACTCTAATTTTTTTAACTTTTTGTTTTTGAAAGGTTTTGTTGTTTTATTGTGATTTTGGTTAGAAAAGGTGAAATTTGCTTTTTGTTATATGTTGCGGCAACGTAAAGGGAAAGTTAAGAAGTAAATAACATTAAAAAGCTCTTGAGGCTTATTGATAAAAGTAGTGATTAAGTTACAAGGATGGGGCGTTATGGCAGATACTGCGGTTCAATCTAATTACCAAATGAAATTATCATTACAGCAACCGTTAACAGAAACTCAGCGTGAAATCCTAACTGATGACGCGTTGCTTTTTTTAGAACGCTTAGTGGATCGTTTTGCTGAACGTGTTCCATTGTTGCTAGAAGATAGAGAACGTCGTCAATGCTTGATAGATAAAGGGCAATTACCTGACTTC
Organism: Photobacterium sp. GB-56; assembly: GCF_003026105.1. GTDB lineage: Bacteria > Pseudomonadota > Gammaproteobacteria > Enterobacterales > Vibrionaceae > Photobacterium. The sequence goes on from NZ_PYNW01000011.1 coordinate 65,348, forward strand.
AACCCTGAAACAGAGTCTATTCGACAAGCAGAGTGGAAGATTCAGAATATTCCAGCAGATTTGCAAGACCGACGAGTTGAAATAACAGGCCCTGTGGATCGTAAAATGGTTATTAATGCACTTAACGCCAATGTGAAAGTGTTTATGGCTGACTTTGAGGATTCCTTCGCGCCGGCATGGAATGAAGTTATTGAAGGTCAGCGTAATCTGCGGGATGCGGTGAATGGTACGATTAGCTATACCAATCCCAACACTGGTAAGCATTATCAACTTGCTGATGATCCTGCAGTATTAATCTGCCGTGTGAGGGGATTACACCTTCCAGAAAAACATGTGCTGTGGAATGGAAAACCCATCCCTGGGGCGCTATTAGACTTTGCCTTATACTTTTTCCTGAATCAAAAAGCATTACTAGCCAAAGGCAGTGGTCCTTATTTCTACCTACCAAAACTACAGGCTTATCGTGAAGCCGCATGGTGGAGTGATGTGTTTAGCTACACCGAAGATGAGTTCGGTTTAATGCGCGGAACAATTAAAGCAACGGTACTTATTGAAACATTACCTGCCGTGTTTGAAATGGATGAAATCCTTTTTAGTTTGAAAGAACATATTGTTGGGCTTAATTGCGGTCGTTGGGATTATATCTTTAGCTACATTAAAACCCTTCGCCAGTATCCCGATCGTATTTTGCCTGATCGCCAAGTTGTAACCATGGAAAAACCGTTCCTTAATGCTTATTCACGTTTGCTGGTGAAAACCTGCCACCGTCGTGGCGCATTTGCGATGGGAGGCATGGCCGCTTTTATTCCATCTAAAGAAGCAGAGCGTCAAGCATGGGTGCTTAATAAAATTCAAACAGATAAAGCACTGGAAGCGAGTAATGGTCATGACGGTACATGGGTTGCACATCCAGGTTTGGCTGACACCGCTTGTGGAGTCTTTGATCAGGTACTGGGTGATCGTAAAAATCAATTAGATATTACCCGAGACGGCGATGCACCCATTACTGCTGATGAGTTATTAGCGCCGTGTGATGGTGAGCGTACAGAAGAGGGGATGCGTCATAACATTCGTGTTGCGGTGCAATATATTGAAGCTTGGATCTCCGGCAATGGCTGTGTACCTATCTATGGCTTAATGGAAGATGCAGCAACAGCTGAAATATCGCGAGCTTCAATATGGCAATGGATTAAACATGGTAAAGCATTATCAAACGGTAAAGTCGTAACTAAAGCTTTATTTGAGCAAATGCTAATAGAAGAAATGCGAGTTGTAGAAGCTGAGCTCGGTGATGAGCGCTTTAAGCAAGGGCGATTTGATGAAGCTGCAGCATTAATGGCAAAACTAACGACAAGTGAAGAGTTAGATAATTTCTTAACCCTTCATGGCTATGAATATTTGAATTAAACGCAGTCGCGTTTGAGTAAAACTGAGGATCCGCGGTAGTTGAGGGTAAGCAGTAATAGAACCACCTTAGAACGTAATATCAATTGACCATCATACCAACGGATTAATGCGGACAGAGACGAGGGATAACCATTATGACATTAACACGCCAACAGCAAATCGAAGCAATTGAAAAAGACTGGGCAGAAAACCCACGTTGGAAACATGTTAAACGTACCTACACTGCGGAAGAAGTCATTAACCTGCGCGGCTCATTTGCACCTGCAAATACGATTGCCCAGCGTGGCGCAGATAAATTATGGCAATTAGTGAATGGTGATGCCAAAAAAGGCTATGTAAATTGTCTTGGCGCTTTAACTGGCGGTCAGGCAGTACAACAAGCAAAAGCCGGGATTGAAGCGATTTATTTATCAGGTTGGCAGGTTGCGGCTGATAATAATACTGCGTCGACCATGTATCCTGATCAATCTCTCTATCCTGTCGATTCAGTACCTGCGGTTGTTAAACGTATCAATAATTCGTTCCGTCGCGCAGATCAAATTCAGTGGGCGAATGGTGGTAACCCTGAAGATGGCGTTGATTACTTTTTACCTATTGTTGCCGACGCAGAAGCCGGATTTGGTGGCGTATTAAATGCGTATGAATTAATGCGTAGCATGATTGAAGCAGGGGCGGCTGGTGTTCACTTTGAAGACCAATTAGCATCGGTGAAAAAATGTGGTCATATGGGCGGTAAGGTATTAGTACCGACACAAGAAGCGGTACAAAAGTTAGTTGCAGCTCGTCTTGCGGCTGACGTGGCGGGAACCACGACTTTAGTGATTGCTCGTACCGATGCCAATGCAGCAGATTTATTAACGTCCGATTGCGATCCGTATGATAAAGATTTCATTATTGGAGAGCGTAGCGCAGAAGGTTTTTATCGTGTTCGTGCAGGGATTGATCAGGCCATTGCTCGTGGCTTAGCGTATGCGCCTTACGCTGATTTAATTTGGTGTGAAACAGCAACACCATGCTTAGAAGAAGCACGTAAGTTTGCAGAAGCCATTCATGAACAATACCCAGATCAACTCCTGGCTTATAACTGTTCACCTTCTTTTAACTGGGAGAAAAACCTTGATGCTGAAACCATTGCTAAATTCCAGCAAGAACTTTCCGACATGGGCTATAAATACCAGTTCATTACATTAGCGGGTATTCATAATATGTGGTTCAACATGTTTGAATTAGCCCATGCTTATGCGCAAGGTGAAGGTATGCGCCATTACGTTGAAAAAGTTCAGCGCCCTGAATTTGAAGCAGCCGATAAAGGTTATACCTTTGTTGCTCACCAGCAAGAAGTGGGAACAGGGTACTTTGATACCATGACCAATACGATTCAAGGGGGGAATTCTTCAGTGACCGCATTGACGGGGTCTACAGAAGAAGAGCAATTTAAGTAAACCTAAAAACAGTTTTAAGATAACGTGTTTATAGTAGTGACTATCCTAGCAGTGTTGTTATCAACAGTACTCATGTATTAAGCCGCATATAATACCAGTACTTGTTAATTACGTTATCATCGGGGAGCAGTGATGCTCCCCTTTTTTATTAATCAAGAATATCAAGGGTATCTAAATCAGGCTCAATAGGATCGACTTCTTCTTGCATTTCTACCAGTGAAATTGCAATTGATACAAAATCACTATCTGTAATAATACCCACTAATTTTTTATTTTTTAGTACGGGTAAGCAACCTATTTTATGCTTTTGCATATAAAGTGCTGCTTCTTTTAATCCTGCACGATAATCCACACTCATTATTTTTGTTTTCATGCCTTGTTCAATTAAAACATCAAGTGGGGAAGACAGTGGATTTTCAATAATTGATTTTAGATTGGAATCTTGGGCTGACAAAATATCGCGCTGGCTTACTAACCCGATAAGTTCATTGTTGTGGTTGGTGATCGGTATATGGCGAATAGATAAAGTATCCATCATTTCTTTCGCATCAAGCAACGTATCATTACGTGACAAAGTACGCGGTTGGGGTGTCATCATATCGGCAACGGTAAACATATAAACCTCCATGCAATACTGCAAAAAATCGCGAACGGTGGTTCTATTCGCTGATCTTTTTTCAATATATCGGAATACGTTGTTTGCACGCATGATGAATATCAAATATTTCAATATAATATTTGTGGTCTTTATTCCTTGGTGGGATGAGTGTTTGATATCAGACGATATGAAAGAAATTCTCATATTACGAGATCTAAATTACAGTTGGGTTTCGCATCTTAAGGGAAGTTAAGTATATAATGCCCGCTTGCTGTGATTTAGGGCGTAATACAATGCAAGTTTCAGATTTTGATTTTGACTTACCAGATGAGCTGATTGCTCGTTATCCTCAACCTGAACGTACCGCGAGTCGTTTATTACAAATGACGGGCAATACGGGTGAATTGGCACATAAAGGTTTTAAAGATGTGCTAGATCTTGTACAAGCTGGTGATTTACTTGTATTTAATAATACTCGTGTGATCCCTGCGCGTATGTTTGGACATAAAGCTTCAGGTGGTAAAATTGAAGTTTTAGTTGAGCGTATGCTTGATGAAAAATCTATTTTAGCGCATGTTCGTGCCTCTAAGCCGCCGAAACCAGGTAATGAATTATTATTGGGTGAAAATGGTGAGTTTTCAGCTGAAATGGTTGCCCGTCATGATGCATTGTTTGAAATTCGTTTTAATAGCGATAAAACAGTGCTGGAGATCTTAGATGCAGTGGGTCATATGCCGTTGCCTCCTTATATTGATCGCCCAGATGAAGATGCTGATAAAGAGCGCTACCAAACAGTATATAATGCCAAGCCTGGTGCGGTAGCTGCACCAACAGCAGGCTTACACTTTGACGATAAGCTAATGGCGGATCTAAAAGCAAAAGGTGTTAATTTTGCTTTTGTCACTCTGCATGTCGGTGCTGGTACGTTCCAGCCTGTGCGTGTTGATGATATCAATGATCACCATATGCATTCTGAATATGTGGAAGTTCCTGAAGAGGTTGTTACTGCTGTTAACGAGACGCGTGCAAATGGCGGACGAATTATTGCTGTGGGGACAACATCTGTACGTTCATTAGAAAGTGCCGCACAAGATGCCCTAAAAAATGGTACTGAATTTAAGCCATTTTTTGGTGATACTGAGATCTTTATTTACCCGGGTTATCAGTTCCAACTCGTGGATGTGTTGATTACTAATTTCCACTTACCAGAATCAACATTAATTATGTTAGTTAGTGCTTTTGCGGGTTATGAAAACACCATGAATGCCTATCATGAAGCAGTAGCAAATAAATACCGCTTCTTTAGTTATGGCGATTCAATGTTTATCACTCGTAAAGATGTATAAGGCTTAATAGGTATACATTTTTACCAAGAAAAGGTTGAGGCTGCTTTTTGTTACAATTGCAGCCTTTGTTGTGTCTGTAGCATAGTATAAATTCTATGATATTAAGCCAGCCACAACGTTACGTTCTTCCGCTACGCTTTAGGTTGTCATTGCCAATATGGTTTGATGAGTTAAGGTGCAGTCGGCAATCATATATCTATATATTGTGATTGTTTTTTGTGGCTGATCAGGCGTTTGCCTGTGGGGCTAGGTCCTGTAATGGGAAATACGTCAGATTGTTTCTCTGGCTTTTGGAGGTTTTGTGAAATTTGAATTAGATAAAACGCAAGGTCGTGCTCGTCGCGGTCGTTTGCAGTTTGAACGTGGTACGGTAGAAACACCTGCGTTTATGCCGGTAGGTACTTACGGTACTGTTAAAGGTATGACACCTGAAGAAGTTAAAGATACGGGTGCTCAAATCTTACTGGGTAACACGTTCCACCTATGGTTACGTCCTGGTCAAGAAGTGATGAAGTTACATGGTGATTTACATGACTTTATGCAATGGCAAGGTCCGATCCTTACCGATTCAGGCGGTTTCCAAGTATTTAGCCTTGGCTCTTTACGTAAAATCACTGAAGAGGGGGTTCACTTCCGTAACCCTGTTAATGGTGACAAGATTTTCATGGACGCTGAAAAGTCGATGGAAATTCAAAAAGATCTTGGTTCTGATATCGTAATGATTTTTGACGAGTGTACGCCATATCCAGCGACACACGACGAAGCGAAAAAGTCGATGGAAATGTCACTACGTTGGGCACAGCGCAGCCGTAATCATTTTGATAAGCAAGAAAATCCAAATGCACTGTTTGGTATTGTTCAAGGTGGTGTATACGAAGATCTTCGTGATGTTTCTGTTGAAGGTCTAACCAAAATTGGTTTTGACGGTTATGCAGTAGGCGGTTTAGCGGTCGGTGAGCCTAAAGAAGACATGCACCGTATTCTTGAGCACACGTGTCCACAACTGCCAGAAGATAAGCCTCGCTACCTTATGGGTGTAGGTAAACCTGAAGATTTAGTGGAAGGTGTTCGTCGCGGTATTGATATGTTCGATTGCGTAATGCCAACACGTAATGCCCGTAATGGTCACCTATTTGTGACTGGTGGTGTGATCAAGATCCGTAATGCGAAACATAAAACAGACACAACGCCTTTAGATCCGCATTGTGACTGTTACACTTGTAAAAATTACTCTAAAGCGTATTTGTACCATCTAGATAAATGTAATGAAATCTTAGGTGCACGCTTAAATACAATTCATAATTTACGTTACTACCAACGCCTAATGGCAAGTATTCGTAAATCAATTGAAGAAGATCGTTTCGATGCGTTTGTAGAAGAGTTCTACGCGCGTCGCGACCGTGAAGTTCCACCATTACAAAATGTTTAAAACGAGGACGTTATAAATGAGTTTCTTTATCTCACAAGCACACGCAGCAGCAGAAGGTGCCCCTCAGGGCGGAAGCATGCAGCTATTTATTATGCTTGGTTTATTTGCTGTTATTTTTTACTTCATGATTTATCGTCCACAAGCTAAGCGTGTGAAAGAGCACAAAGCGCTAATGAGCTCGATGGGCAAAGGTGATGAAGTAATGACGAACGGTGGTCTACTAGGCCGTATTACTAAAGTTTCTGCTGAAAGTGATTACATTGTTCTAGCACTTAACGACAATACGGAAGTAACAATTAAAAAAGATTTCATTACGGCTGTTTTACCAAAAGGCACAATGAAGTCGCTTTAATATAAAAACATTCGCTTTGAAGGATCATAGCAGTGCTTAACCGATACCCCCTGTGGAAGAACCTGATGGTGTTGTTTGCGCTTATCATTGGTTTGCTTTATGCACTTCCTAACGTATACGGTGAAGATCCAGCGATTCAAATTACCGGGGCGCGTGGCGCCTCGGTTAATATGAGTGCTTTGGATACTGTCATCGAAGATTTAAAAAAGAACAATATCCCATACAAGTCAGCTGTTTTTGAAAAAGGTTCAGTGCTTGTCCGCTTTAATGATACTGATACCCAAATCAGTGCTCGCGATATCTTAAATAGTGAGTTAGGTAATGATTATGTTGTCGCACTAAACCTTGCAGCTTCCACTCCTTCATGGCTTGAATCTATTGGTGCATCACCAATGAAATTGGGTCTCGATTTACGTGGTGGTGTTCATTTCTTAATGGAAGTGGATATGGATGCGGCTATGGATAAACTTCTTGGTCAACAAGAAGAAACATTCCGTACTGAGCTTCGTGAAGAAAAAATTCGTTACCGTGCAATCAGTAAAACAAAAGACAGTGTTCAAGTTCGTCTTCGTGATGAAGCGCAATTGGAACAAGCTGAACTCGCGTTAGAAAAATTGCATCCTGATATGCTGTTCACAACCAGTAAAATCAATGGTCGTTATGTATTAACGGCGAAGTTTACTGAAGAACGTTTACAGGAAATCCGTAATTATGCTGTCGATCAAAACATCACCATTTTACGTAATCGTGTAAATGAACTCGGTGTTGCTGAGCCATTAGTACAGCGCCAAGGCGCAAACCGTATAGTGGTAGAGCTACCTGGGGTTCAAGATACGGCTCGTGCAAAAGAAATTTTAGGTGCGACAGCAACGCTTGAATTCCGTGAAGTTGATAATAATGCTGATTTAGCTGCGGCTGCGGCTGGACGAGTACCGGCTGGCAGTGAAGTAAAAATGACCCGTGATGGCCGCCCTGCGGTACTAAAAAAACGTGTCATTCTTGCGGGCTCTCATATTACGGATTCAAGTTCGAGTGCGGATGAATATGGTCGTCCACAAGTTAACATCTCGCTAGATACCGAAGGTGGTAGCAAGATGACAGCTTTCTCGAAAAATAATATCGGTAAGTTGATGGCAACGGTTTTCACTGAATATAAAGACAGTGGTAAGCGAACGCCTGAAGGGAAAGTTATCCTGACTAAACACGAAGAAGTTATAAACCAAGCAACGATTCAATCTGCACTTGGCCGAAGCTTCCGTATTACAGGTATCGACTCTCAAGCTGAAGCACACAACTTATCATTATTATTACGAGCAGGTGCATTGATTGCGCCAATATCGATAGTTGAAGAGCGTACGATTGGTCCATCAATGGGTCAGCAAAACATCGATATGGGTGTACAAGCATGTATCTGGGGTATGGTTGCGGTAATGCTATTTACGCTGCTTTACTACCGTGGGTTTGGCATGATTGCTAACTTAGCATTGATAATGAACTTAGTGCTTATTATCGGCATTATGTCGATGATCCCGGGGGCTACCATGACCTTACCAGGTATTGCTGGTATCGTACTGACTGTCGGTATGGCGGTTGATGCCAACGTGCTTATTTTTGAACGTATTCGAGAAGAGCTTCGTGAAGGACGTAGTCCACAACAGGCAATTCAACAAGGCTATGGAAATGCGTTTAGCACGATTGCAGATGCAAACATCACAACCTTAATTACAGCAATTATTTTGTTTGCTGTGGGTACGGGCGCAATTAAAGGTTTTGCCGTGACATTATCGATTGGTATTTTAACGTCGATGTTCACCGCAATTATTGGTACACGTGCTGTTGTTAACTTGATCTATGGCGGTAAACGCGTAGATAAGTTGTCGATTTAAGGAGTCGCAGAGATGAGAGAGTTATTGAATGCGAACAAAGTCGTCGACTTTATGCGTTGGTCAAAGTTTGCCTTTATCTTTTCATTGATAATGATCATGGGATCGATTGCCACTATCTCGACCAAAGGTCTAAATTGGGGCTTAGATTTTACTGGCGGAACGCTGATCGAAGTTAGCTTCAAAGAGCCTGCTAATTTACCCTTAATACGTGAATCATTAGAGAAAGCGGGTTTTGGTGATGCCGTTGTGCAAAACTTCGGTACTGCGCGTGATGTGATGGTGCGTTTGCAGCCTCGAGAAGGTGTTAAAGGCGAAGTACTTGGTAACCAAATCCTTGATGCACTAAAAGACGGTACTGCACAGTCGGTTGAAATGCGCCGTATTGAGTTTGTCGGTCCTAATGTTGGTGATGAACTAGCAGAAGCCGGCGGCATGGCTATTTTAATCGCTTTGTTGTGTATCTTACTTTACGTATCACTGCGTTTTGAGTGGCGTTTAGCGGCAGGTGCTGTGTTGTCGTTAGCACACGATATCATCATTACTGTTGGTATTTTCTCTGTGCTACAAGTAGAGGTTGATCTAACGATTGTTGCGGCATTACTAACAGTAGTTGGTTATTCACTTAACGATACTATTGTTGTATTTGACCGTATTCGTGAAAACTTCCGCAAAATGCGTAAAGGAAGTCCTGCTGAAATAATGAATTGTTCAATTTCGCAAACATTAAGCCGTACCTTAATTACATCCGGTACAACCTTGTTTGTTGTCATTGCGCTATTTGCTCAAGGCGGATCAATGATCCATGGATTTGCATTAGCACTTCTGATTGGTATCACGATTGGTACTTATTCTTCTATTTACGTCGCGTCAGCATTAGCGCTTAAATTGGGTATTACCCGTGAGCATTTAATGCCAACGCCAGTAGAAAAAGAAGGTGAAGAGCTTGATGCAATACCATAATCAGTTGGTATAAGTAATTAATGAGAAAGGACCGCTTGCGGTCCTTTTTTTATATTTTTATTCTAGCTGCTTAGGATAGACAGTTTTAGAAAGTTGATGCAGTGATAATGTCTTTTTCATGTCTACTTGGTATATAGTGCTTTACAGTGATTGCAATGCACGCTGTTTAATTATGACATTATTTAATTATCATATTGTTATAAAACAAAACGCCCTGCTGTATAACAGCAGGGCGTTTTTTAATCTTACTGGATAATCAGTGGATTATTTTGCTAATGCGTCACTACCGAATTCACGGATTTTTGCAAGCATTGGCTTAACTACACGTGCATTACCAGCAACAATGTTGCCAGATGTTAGGTAGTTAGTGTTACCAGTAAAGTCAGCACAGATAGCACCAGATTCGCGAGCGATTAGTTCGCCTGCAGCAAGTTCCCAAGGCTTTTGACCTAGCTTGAATACACCGTCAACACGACCAGCCGCTAAGTAGCAAAGATCCAATGCTGTACAGCCTGATTGACGCATGTCATCACAGTCTGCAAATAATGCATTTTGGATTTTTAGGTAGCTTTCTGCATGCTGTTTAGCGGCAAAAGGAAGACCTGTTGCTAAAACAGTTCCTGTTAGATCACGAGGTTGTGATGAACGGACACGCTGGCTGTTAAGCTGAGCGCCTGCACCGCGAGTCGCAGTGAATAATTCGTTACGTACAGGATCGTAAACAGCAGCAACTTCAGTGCGACCACGCATACGTAGTGCAACTGATACTGCAAAGTGAGGGTAACCGCGAACGAAGTTCATGGTGCCATCCACTGGGTCGATAATCCATTGACACTCTTTGTCACGTCCTTCTTTGTTACCAGACTCAGCTGCAATGATGCAGTGATCAGGGTAAGCCTTAAGGATTGTTTCGATGATGATAGCTTCAGCTTCATGATCGATATTGGTAACAACATCATTACCTTTATTAGCAACCTCAATCGATTGAGGCTTTTCTAGAGATTTAATGACATGGTCACCAGCCTTTCGCACAGCGCGAATGGCAATATTAAGCATCGGATGCATAGGATCTTCCCAACGGATGTTAAAGAACTAAAAAGCGGCGGCGAGTATAACAGAGCTAAAAAAAAAAGGAAGTGGTTATTTTTTCGACATTGTTCAGATTGTAGTGTGCGCTTTTGCGAGGTAATACGTATAAGTTACTAATAAATAGTGTTGATTATCGTTATCTGATTATTGAATAGCAGCAATAGATAATTACTGCTATCAAAAACACATGTTTTCACCACTTTTATTATGGCTGTGCTAAAATCTGTCAGCTTTAGTTAATTGTTGGAATGTTGCTTCATCATGTTAGATAAAATTCGCGTTGTTCTTGTTGGTACGTCACATCCAGGTAATATCGGTTCAGCTGCACGTGCAATGAAAGTTATGGGATTGACGAATTTGGTATTAGTTGATCCTGCCTGTGAAATTGACGGCCACACTATTGCATTGGCGGCAGGTGCTGCTGATGTTGTCGAAAACGCAAAAATTGTAAAAACATTAGATGAAGCGGTTGCAGATTGTGGTTTTGTTGTTGGGTCAAGTGCACGCTCTCGTACCCTTGAATGGCCACAATTAGATCCACGAGAGAATGGCATCAAAGTGGTTGCTGAATCTAATCAGCATCCAGTCGCTATTCTTTTTGGCCGTGAGCGAACAGGGTTAACTAATGAAGAATTACAAAAGTGTCATTGCCATGTCTATATTCCAGCAAATCCTGAATATAGCTCATTAAATTTAGCAATGGCTGTACAAACAGTAAGTTATGAAGTCCGTATGGCTTATTTGGATTCTCAAAAGTATACGGGTAAAACGGAAGTTGAAGAATATCCTCGCGCTCAAGAGCTTGAAATGTTTTATGAGCACCTCGAAAAAGTCACTCGTCAAACCCGCTTCATAAATAAAAACCATCCAGGTGTAGTGATGGCTAAATTACGCCGTTTATTCACCCGTGCTCGCCCAGAGCAGCAAGAGTTGAATATTTTACGCGGTATTTTATCGTCAGTAGAAAAGACGATAGAAACACTAGAAAAGACTGAAAAATAACCACTTAAACTTAATGGTTTAATAACCAACTAAAACAGTCAGGTAAATACTTGACCATTTTAGTTGGTTATGAGAAGCTTGCTTTAAATATTCAAGCAGGTAGCAGTGTTATGAAGTTGACTTCAAAGGGAAGATACGCGGTAACAGCAATGTTAGATGTTGCATTACACTCGCATAATGGACCGGTTCCATTGGCGGATATTTCAGAGCGCCAAGGAATATCGCTGTCTTACTTAGAACAATTATTTTCGCGTCTTCGCAAAGCAGGGTTAGTAACCAGTGTACGTGGTCCTGGCGGTGGTTACCGTTTAGGCGAAGAAGCATCTGATATTGCTGTCGGTATGGTTATCGCTGCAGTTGATGAATCAGTTGATGCAACCAAATGTCATGGAAAAGGGGACTGCCAAGGTGGTGCTCGTTGTTTAACTCATACGTTATGGCATGACCTAAGCGATCGCATTAGCGGCTTTTTAAATAACATCACTCTTGGTGAGTTGATGAAAGATAATGATGTACAAAGCATTTCTGATCGTCAGGATGAAATCCTACAAGGAAATAGCAAAGCATCTTTTGGACATAAAAAATCACACGACAGCGCCACAATAGGTGTCGATGTCCGCTCCTAGAGACCAGACGTTCGTGTTTTCGGAGAAGAAAATGAAACTGCCAATATATTTTGATTATTCCGCTACTTGCCCTGTAGATCCTCGCGTTGCCGAGAAAATGATGCAGTGCCTAACTATGGAAGGTAACTTCGGTAACCCAGCATCACGCTCTCACCGTTATGGTTGGCAGGCAGAAGAAGCAGTAGATACTGCTCGTGAACATATCGCTGATTTAGTAAATGCAGATCCTCGTGAGATCGTATTTACCTCTGGTGCAACGGAATCTGATAACTTAGCGATTAAAGGTGCGGCACACTTTTATAACAAAAAAGGTAAGCACATTATTACCTGTAAAACTGAACATAAAGCGGTTCTTGACCCATGTCGTCAGCTAGAGCGTGAAGGTTTTGAGGTAACGTACCTTGAGCCTGAATCTAACGGTTTGATTGATTTAGCTAAGCTACGCGATGCTATGCGTGAAGACACAGTTCTAGTTTCAATCATGCACGTGAACAATGAAATTGGTGTGGTTCAAGATATTGCAGCAATCGGTGAACTTTGCCGTGAAAACAAAACAGTTTTTCATGTCGATGCAGCACAGTCAGCAGGTAAATTACCGATTGATGTACAAGCAATGAAAGTTGATTTAATCTCTTTCTCAGCGCATAAAATTTATGGCCCTAAAGGTATTGGCGCACTATATGTTCGTCGTAAGCCTCGTATTCGCCTAGAAGCGCAAATGCATGGTGGTGGTCATGAGCGCGGCTTCCGTTCTGGTACATTACCAACGCATCAAATCGTAGGTATGGGTGAAGCATTCCGTATCGCGAAAGAGGAAATGGATCAAGATTATCAACACGCTGTTAAATTACGCGATCGTTTGTTAATGCGTTTAGAAGGCATTGAAGAAATGTCTATTAACGGTGACTTAGAGCAACGCGTACCCCAAAACTTAAACATTAGCTTTGCTTTTGTGGAAGGCGAATCACTGTTAATGGCATTAAAAGATCTTGCTGTATCATCAGGTTCAGCGTGTACCTCTGCAAGTTTAGAACCTTCTTATGTACTTCGTGCATTAGGTCTTAATGATGAACTAGCACATAGCTCTATTCGTTTCTCATTTGGTCGTTTTACGACGGAAGAAGAAATTGATTATGCAGCAGCCCAAATTAAAGGTGCCGTAGATAAACTACGCGAAATGTCGCCACTTTGGGATATGCATAAAGAAGGTATTGATTTAAACACAGTTGAGTGGGCGCACCACTAATCTGCGGCTAGACTGTTTTCGAGGAAATTTATCATGGCATATAGTGAAAAAGTCATCGATCATTATGAAAATCCGCGTAACGTGGGTTCATTTGACAAAGATGATCAAAATGTAGGTAGCGGCATGGTGGGTGCACCAGCATGTGGCGATGTAATGAAACTTCAGATCAAAGTAACTGAAGAAGGCATTATCGAAGATGCAAAATTCAAAACCTACGGTTGTGGTTCTGCAATTGCTTCTAGCTCACTAATCACTGAGTGGGTTAAAGGCAAAACATTAGATGAAGCCGCATCAATCAAGAACTCTGCAATTGCTGAAGAACTTGAGTTACCGCCGGTTAAAGTTCACTGTTCAATTCTTGCAGAAGATGCAATTAAAGCGGCAGTTAGCGATTATAAAAAGAAACACGAGCAAAAATAACTTTCTGAGGTTTGTTGTATGGCCATTACTATCACTGAAGCGGCAGCAAGTCGCGTATCGACTTTTTTAGCCAATCGTGGCAAAGGCCTTGGTTTACGACTAGGTGTTCGCACTTCAGGATGTTCTGGAATGGCTTATATCCTTGAGTTTGTAGATGAACTCGATGAAGGGGATCAGGTCTTCGATGAAAAAGGCGTTAAAATTATCGTTGATGCAAAAAGTTTAGTTTACCTTGATGGAACTGAACTAGATTTTGCCAAAGAAGGCCTAAATGAAGGTTTTCAGTTTAACAACCCTAACGTGTCTAGCGAATGTGGTTGTGGCGAAAGCTTCAACGTATAAACGTTTTTAGTGTTTCAGTTGAACCTGACTGCTAATCGTCTTTGGCGAGTTAGTCGTCAGGTTTAATTTTTATTAATGGTCATAATATGAATCATTTCGAATTATTCGGGTTACCTTTTCAGTTTGAATTGGATAACAGCCTTCTTGCCAGTCAGTTTCGAGAATTACAGCGTCGCTTTCATCCTGATAATTATGCGACAGCGTCCGAACGTGATCGTTTGTTGTCAGTTCAAAAAGCTGCACAAATTAACGATGCATTTCAAACCTTAAAAAATCCGGTATCACGTGCCGAATACATGTTGGCTGAGCGTGATGAAGATATTCGTGGTGAACAAAAAACCTTGCAAGATATGGCTTTTTTAATGCAGCAAATGGAACTGCGCGAAGCATTAGAAGCGATTCCTGATTCATCCGATCCTGAAAGTGCGTTATTTGATTTTGAGCAGCAAGCTTCTGCGATGTATAAAGAACAATTGGCGCAACTTGCTGAGTTATTGAATAATGAACAATGGCTCGAAGCGGCTGATGGCGTACGAAAATTAAAGTTTATTGTAAAATTGCGTGATGAAGTTGAGCGCCTTGAAGAGTCGCTATTCGATTAATCATCCACATGCGTTATTTAGATAGGAATGACAATGGCACTGTTACAGATTGCTGAACCGGGTCAAAGTGCTGCACCGCATCAACACAAGTTGGCGGTGGGTATAGATCTAGGTACAACTAATTCACTTGTTGCTGCAGTACGCAGTGGCGTTGCAGAAACATTAAATGATGCAGAGGGGCGTGCGATTTTACCTTCTGTTGTTCATTTCGGTGACAATGAAGTCCTAACCGGTGATGCAGCCCGCGCTTTCGCTCAACAAGATCCAACCAATACTATTTTATCAGTTAAACGTCTAATGGGACGTTCACTGGCTGATATTGAGCAACGTTACCCGCAACTACCATACCAATTTGAAGCATCGGATAATGGATTACCTCAGCTTATTACGCGTAGTGGCAATGTAAACCCTGTTCAGGTATCTGCTGAAATTCTTAAATCATTAAGTCAACGTGCGGTTGATACGCTGGGTGGTGATCTTGAAGGTGTGGTGATTACGGTCCCTGCTTATTTTGATGATGCGCAACGTGCAGGTACAAAAGATGCAGCGAAATTAGCTAACCTTAATGTGCTTCGTTTACTTAATGAACCAACAGCTGCCGCGATTGCCTATGGCTTAGATTCAGGTCAAGAAGGTGTGATTGCTGTCTACGATTTAGGTGGTGGTACGTTTGATATTTCTATTTTACGTCTTTCTAAAGGTGTATTTGAGGTATTAGCGACGGGCGGTGATTCGGCATTAGGTGGTGATGACTTTGATCACTTGTTAGCAACGTGGATCTTAGAACAAGCGGGTTATACTGAGGTACTTACAGCGCAGCAACGTCGTGCGCTACAAGACACGGCACAAGCGGCAAAAGTGGCGTTGACTGATGCTGATAGCGTTGATCTTGATGTCTTAGGTTGGCAAGGTCAGATTAGCCGTGAGCAGTTCGATGCACTTATTCAACCATTAGTGAAAAAAACACTGATGGCGTGTCGCCGTGCATTAAAAGATGCTGATATAACCACTGATGAAGTCATTGAAACAGTGATGGTTGGTGGTTCAACACGCGTACCATTGGTTCGGGATATGGTCGGCGACTACTTCGGTAAAACACCGTTAACCTCTATCGATCCTGATGAAGTTGTTGCGATTGGTGCTGCTATTCAAGCTGACATTTTGGTGGGCAATAAGCCTGATTCTGACATGTTATTGCTTGATGTGATCCCACTGTCGCTAGGTATTGAAACGATGGGAGGCATGATTGAGAAAATTATTCCTCGTAATACGACGATTCCTGTTGCTCGTGCACAAGAGTTTACCACGTTTAAAGATGGTCAAACGGCAATGTCCGTTCACGTTGTACAAGGTGAGCGTGAAATGGTCAGTGATTGTCGTTCACTAGCACGATTTACCCTACGTGGTATTCCTGCGATGGCTGCGGGTGCTGCTCATATTCGTGTCACTTACCAAGTTGATGCTGATGGTTTATTGTCAGTAACAGCAATGGAAAAGAGTAGTGGCGTACAGTCTTCTATCCAAGTTAAACCATCGTATGGCTTATCTGAAGATGAAATTGCGACTATGCTTCGTGATTCAATGACCTATGCACAAGATGATAAAGATGCACGTGCATTGGCAGAACAGCAAGTGGAAGCAGATCGTGTTTTAGAAGGGTTAATCGCAGCACTTGCCGCTGATGGTGATACCTTATTGAGCACACAAGAGCGTGCCGAATTAGAAACAGTAATGATGGAACTAGTTCAATTGCGTCAGGGATCAGATTCTCGCGCTATTGAAGCTGGAATTAAGAAAACAGATAAAGCGAGCCAAGAATTTGCTTCTCGTCGAATGGATAAGTCTATTCGTCAAGCATTGGCTGGCCAATCTATTGATGAGGTTTAAGCATGCCTAAGATTGTTGTACTTCCCCACGAAGAGCTATGCCCTGAAGGTGCAGTATTAGAAGCAGAGTCAGGTGAGACAGTGCTTGATGTTGCACTACGTAATGGTATTGGAATTGAACATGCGTGTGAAAAGTCTTGTGCATGTACTACGTGTCACGTTGTGATTCGTGAAGGTTTTGATTCATTAAATGAAAGTGATGAACTAGAAGATGACATGCTTGATAAAGCATGGGGGCTAGAGCCTGAATCACGTCTAGGTTGTCAGGCTCGAGTCGCTGATGAAGATTTAGTGGTTGAAATTCCACGCTATACGCTAAATCTTGCCTCTGAGGCTGCGCACTAATTATAAAAAAGGTTACCATTAGGTAGCCTTTTTTTTCATCTCAGCGTTGTTATTATTATATCTGTCAATATATAAGAGGGTATTTCGATGAGCTTGAAATGGATTGATTCGCTCGATATTGCTATTGAGCTTTGTGAACAGCACCCTGATGTTGATCCCAAAACAATTCGCTTTACTGATCTTAGTGAATGGGTGCAAGCATTGGATGATTTTGATGATGATCCTAACCACTGCAGTGAAAGAGTGTTAGAAGCCATTCAAATGTGTTGGATTGAAGAAGCAGACGAATAAACGGTTGTAATAGAGTAAGCATCTAATTGATTGTCGAAACAATTGAATTAGGTGCTTTTTTTGTTTTTATTCGTAGATAAATATTTTAAATCTAATTGCAATCAGCGGACTTTACCCCCATAACTATTTATCTATAACGCATGTATTTGTTTAACACTGCGCAGTTGCTACATTCAAGGAGTTTTTAATGTCGACTATCATGGCTGTTTCTCTCACCCAACAAGCAGCGAATGCACAATGGGGTGCCAATGCCTTACTTAGCTTTAGTGCTGAAGGTGCTGTTATTCATTTAATGGAAAATGAGCAACTTGCTAATATCCAACGCGCAGCCCGTCGTTTAGATACCCAGGGTATCAAACAGGTAGAACTTTCAGGTGAAGGCTGGGATTTAGATCGAACGTGGGCATTTATCCAAGGACATCGTACATCTAAGCCTGGTAACAGTGTGGTTTGGTCGGCGTTAAATGAGACAGATGAAGCGGAATTACAAGCACGAATCAAAGCGACTGAGTGGGTACGTGAAATTATTAACCAGCCAGCAGATGTAGTGCGCCCGTCACAGTTAGCGACACGTGCTGGTGAATTTATTAAATCGTTAGCACCAGAACATGTAACTTATAAGATCATCAAAGGCAATGATTTATTGGATGAAGGTTGGAACGGTATCCATGCTGTAGGTCGTGGCTCTGAGCATCGTCCAGCCATGCTTCGCCTAGATTATAATCCAACAGGTGATGCTAATGCGCCAGTGTTTGCATGTTTAGTTGGTAAAGGGATCACATTTGATTCCGGTGGCTACAGTATAAAACCCTCAGCGGGTATGACGGCGATGAAAGCCGATATGGGTGGGGCAGCATTAGCGACCGGTGGTTTAGCATTAGCGATGGCACGAGGTTTAAACAAGCGTATTAAGCTGGTGCTATGTTGTGCTGAAAATATGATCTCAGGTCGTGCATTAAAACTTGGCGATATCATTAAATATAAAAACGGTACGACAGTCGAGATTTTAAACACGGATGCCGAAGGACGTTTAGTCTTGGCTGATGGTTTAATTTACGCGAACAGTCAAAACCCTGAATTAGTGATTGATTGTGCAACATTAACAGGTGCAGCCAAAATGGCGCTTGGTAATGATTACCATGCGTTACTAAGCTTTGATGCGGAATTGTCTCATACTGCATTAACAGCAGCGGCAGAAGAAAATGAAGGTATGTGGCCGTTACCACTTGCCGATCTTCACCGTAACATGTTGCCATCAAATTATGCCGATCTTGCCAATATCTCAAGTGGTGATTTTATGCCTGGGGCAAGTACTGCTGCAGCATTCCTTTCTTACTTCGTTGATGATTATAAAAAAGGCTGGATGCACATTGATGCCAGCGGTACCTTCCGTAAAAGTGCTAATGATCAGTGGTCAGCTGGTGCAACAGGTATGGGTGTAAGAACACTTGCAAACATCCTAACTAAATAAGTTCCGTTTCAAAATTAAAAGCCTTCTTACGATAAGAAGGCTTTTTGCATTATCTGAATAAGAAAGGAAGACTTCATTATGCTCAATGTTTATTTATCAACTGAAGAGTCCAACGGTCCTTGGGGATTAAATTCGCTACTAAGCTATCAATCAGATAGCGCGACGGTTCATTATCGCAGTGATTTTCCATTACGTCGTATTCAGCAGGCTGGTCGTCAAATTCAATCACAAGGTGCACAAGCTGTACGTTTAGTGGGTGACGGTTGGAATTATGAGCGTCAATGGGCGTTTTACTGTGGTTTTGCAGCAACGATTACACCAGTAGAAATTCAATGGGCCTCCATTGATGAAGATGAATTAGAGCTGTTAAATGCCCGTCGTCATTGCTCTGACTGGCTACGTAAAACAGTTAACGCGACACCTGAAGAGATGTCACCTGAGAAGTTAGCCCATGAAGCAACTTGTTTTCTAAAAAAAATCGGTGGTGACAATATTCATGCACAACAAATTGTGGGCGATGAACTATTAGCTGATGGTTGGGTAGGAATATACAATGTTGGTCGCGGTAGTGTGCGACCACCTGTAATGCTTGAAGTGGATTACAATCCTACTGGCGATCCAGAAGCGCCAGTATCGGCTTGTTTAGTTGGTAAAGGGATCACCTTTGATTCTGGTGGCTACAGTTTAAAACCTAGCGCAGGCATGGTTGCGATGAAGTGCGATATGGGTGGGGCTGCAACGGTTACTGCGGCATTAGGTTATGCGATAGAGCAAGGGCTAGGTCAACGTGTGAAGTTGATCCTATGCTGTGCTGAAAACCTCGTATCAGGTAACGCTTATAAGCTTGGTGATGTGCTAAGTTATAAAAATGGTGTTACGGTGGAAATAGTTAACACTGATGCTGAAGGGCGCTTAGTGTTAGCTGATGGTTTAATTGCAGCTTCTGCGACAGGCGCACCACTGATTATTGATGCTGCGACGTTAACAGGCGCAGCAATGGTTGCAGTAGGTAGCGACTATAATGCAATTTTTGGTTTAGATAAGCCATTATTACAACAAGCACAGCAGTTATCTGAGCTAGTAAATGAGCCCGCATGGCCATTACCATTAGAAAAATGGCATCAGGAATATTGCCCGTCGCCTTATGCTGACACCGCGAATAGCCGTGTACAAAAAGGTGGTGGTATGGGAGGCGCATCCAATGCCGCAGCGTTTTTGTCCCGCTTTGTTGACACTGAAAATAGTCGTTGGATCCATTTTGATTTAGCGGCATGTTTCCGTGATGGCGGAGATCCGCTTTGGGCTGCTGGCGCGACAGGGTTAGGTCTTGCTAATATTGCAGGTTTGTTGCTGTAACTTAAATTCATGAATTTGTTTTTGGCTCGCAGAAAGCAATAAGACTCAAAAGGAAAATATAATAATGACAATCGAAAGAACTTTCTCAATTGTAAAACCAGATGCGGTTAAACGTAATTTGATTGGTGCAATCTATCAGCGTTTTGAAAATGCAGGTTTGAATATTGTTGCGGCTAAAATGTTGCATTTAGACAGTGCGAAAGCGCAAGGTTTTTATGCAGAGCATGAAGGTAAACCTTTCTTTGATGATTTAGTGGCATTTATGACATCAGGTCCTGTCATGGTTCAAGTACTTGAAGGTGAAAATGCGATTACACGTTACCGTGAGTTGATGGGTAAAACTAACCCTGAAGAAGCGGCTTGTGGCACTATCCGTAGTGACTTTGCATTAAGTATGCGTCATAACTCAGTACATGGTTCAGATAGTCCTGAATCTGCTGCGCGTGAAATTGCATACTTCTTTGCTGAAGATGAAATTTGCCCACGAGGTGAATAAAGGTTTTAATTTTATGAGTATTCAGTGAGTGGTATTAATGCGAAGCACTGAAAAAATAGATTAATCATATTATTAACGGGAAGTATTGACTTCCCGTTGTTGTATCTAGCGTTTTGAAATTGGCAACACTAAAATAACCATAGAGTCTAGGTGTGGAAACCATGCCATAAAGTCTGTACAATTTCGCGCCTTAAACCCGAGATAACTAAGCCATCGATAGAGCTTGGTTATTAAGGCGCAGCAATAGTCATTTTTAGTGAGGCACCAACCGATGACAACTGTCAAAATCAATCTGCTGGATTTCGATCGCAAAGGTCTGCGTAAATACTTTGCCGAAGAACTTAATGAGAAGCCATTCCGTGCAGATCAGATCATGAAATGGATTTATCATTTCGGTTGTGATGACTTCGATCAAATGACCAATATTAATAAAAAATTACGTGAAAAATTAAAGCGTGTCGCTGAAATTCGTGCGCCGCATGTATCTGAAGCTCAGTACTCAACGGATGGTACGATTAAATGGGCGATGCGTGTTGGCGATCAAGATGTTGAAACCGTTTATATTCCTGATGAAGATCGCGCGACTTTATGTGTTTCTTCACAAGTTGGCTGTGCATTAGAATGTAAGTTCTGTTCAACAGCACAACAAGGCTTCAACCGTAACTTACGTGTATCAGAAATTATTGGTCAGGTATGGCGTGCTGCAAAAGAAGTCGGTATTCAAAAAGACACCGGTCGTCGTCCAATCACCAACATCGTAATGATGGGAATGGGTGAGCCATTATTGAACATGAAAAACCTGATCCCTGCATTAGAAATCATGCTTGATGATTTAGGTTTTGGTTTATCTAAGCGTCGCGTTACAGTTTCAACCTCGGGTGTTGTATCAGGCCTTGAGCAAATGATTGATACAATTGATGTTGCTTTAGCTATTTCATTGCATGCACCAACGGATGAGCTGCGTTCTCAAATCATGCCAATCAATGATCGTTGGAATATTGAAACATTTTTAGATGTTGTTCGTCGTTATGTGAATTCAACGAATGCGAACCGTGGTCGAGTAACGGTAGAATACGTACTGTTAGATCATGTTAATGATGACATGGAGCATGCTCGTCAATTAGCGAAAGTATTAAAAGATACGCCAGCAAAAATTAACTTAATTCCGTTTAACCCGTACCCTGGCTCACCATATAAAAAGCCAAGTAATTCTCGTATTGATCGTTTTATGAAAACACTGATGGAATACGATTTCACAGTAACGGTTCGTAAGACACGTGGTGATGATATTGATGCGGCTTGTGGTCAGTTAGTCGGGGATGTTATTGACCGTACTAAGCGTACCCAAGCAAAATTGAATACGGGTGAACAAATTGCAGTAAAAGCGGTCTAAAATCAGGCTACTATAAATAACTGCGCAATTTCACATGGATGTTGAGGTGAGCGAAAATGGTACGATGGAGCGTGTATCCACTGTTGTCATGCCTATTATTTACAGGCTGTGCCACAGTTGATGTGGTCGATAATGGTAAAGAATTTGATGCCAAAGCAGCCTCAGAAGCGAGATTGAACCTAGGGCTAAATTATTTAAAAGATGGTCAGTGGGAGCGTGCACGAGAAAATTTGGAAATAGCATTAAGGTATGATCCTAATTACTACCGTGCACAAATTTCAATGGCTTATTATTATCAAAAAGTTGGTGAAAAAGACGCTGCAGAGAAAATGTACCGAAAAGCATTAAAACATTCGCCTAAAAATGGCGATGTTTTGAATAACTATGGTGTATTCTTGTGTAGTGAAGGGCGCTATGATGAAGCCATTGCCGCTTTTGTTAAAGCGATTGAACAACCTTATTATTATCTGATTTCGGCAAGTTATGAAAATGCAGGCTTATGTAGTCGTAAACAAGGTAATTTAGAAGCAGCGACGGGTTATTTTGAAAATGCGCTTTCCCATGACCCGTACCGACCGAGATCTATGTTGCAACTGGCGCAAGTTGAAATTGAATCTAACAATTTTAAAGATGCTCGCGTACAGTTATTCAAATTTAATAAGAGATATGGGTACACAGCAGACAGTTTGTGGTTGCTCATTCAGTTGGAAAGACAAGCTGGACGTTTAACGCAGTCAAAAAAATACGCTATTTTGCTGAAAGAGAAATACCCAGATTCTCTGCAATATCAGAATTATTTGGCCAATGAATACTGAAAATAATGAAGAACAAAAAATAACAGAAGGAACACAGCTTCCAGGTGACGTACTCCGTCAAGCTAGAGAGCAACTAGGCTATTCACAAAAGGATATTGCGAACCGTTTGAGGTTGCGACTTTCTGTTATTGATAACATAGAAAATAATCGATTTGACCAAGCCCAATTAGCCACGTTTACACGTGGCTATGTGCGTTCATATGCAAAATATGTCGGTTTGGAAGAAGAAGCTGTATTAGCCTTGCTTGACAAATGTGGACACACCAAGCCAAAAGCGCAAGAAATGCAAAGCTTTTCACGTCGAACGAAACGTGAAGCACATGATAGTCGCATTATGGGATTAACATGGATTCTTGCTGCTGTTTTTGTTGGTGTAACCGCTGTTTGGTGGTGGCAAAATATTCATTTAGAACAAGCGCCAGTTGCTACAACAACTACAGCAGATCAAACCGCGGCTCATGAAAAGCAAGAGCAGGGTTCTGATGAAACGATAGTAACGACATTAAATGGTGATGATGCATCAATTAGTGCGACTCAACCAGCAACAGTCGATACCGATGTGGATCACTCAGCATCAACTAGTACAGAACAAAAAAACGCCGCATCGACAACATCTGCTGATGCTGTGACAGATTCATCTCCAACAACCGCATCGACGGCTGCAACGGGTACTACAGCGGAAGTGTCAACAACGCCTGCTGAGAATGCTGAAACAGCCGCAACATCAGTATCAACAGCCACTGATACAACTGCTAATGCTGAAACAATAGCGAATGTAACACCTGTCGTTGATGCAACTGCACCACAGTTACAGTTAAAGTTTTCAGCTGATTGTTGGATAGATGTGCGTGATGCAACGGGTAAACAATTAGAGTCTGGTATCAAGAAAGCTGGTCAAGTATTAGATTTAGAAGGTAAAGCACCATTTCGTGTTCGACTTGGTGCACCTGGTGCCGTTAAAATTAATATTAAAGGTCAACCTTTTGATTTAAGTCGTTACTCCGCGTCTAAGCCAGTAACACTTAAGCTACCGCAGTAATGTAGAGAAAGAGCAATGCATAACGAATCACCAATTATACGCCGTCAATCGAGCCGAATTTATGTCGGTAATGTTCCTATTGGCGATGGTGCACCTATCGCCGTTCAGTCGATGACCAATACTCGTACAACAGATATCGAAGCGACTGTTGCACAGATCAAGGCATTAGAAAAAGTTGGTGCTGATATTGTACGTGTCTCTGTACCAACGATGGATGCCGCGGAAGCTTTTAAATTGATCAAGCAACAAGTGAATATTCCGCTGGTTGCTGATATTCATTTTGATTACCGCATTGCACTTAAAGTGGCAGAATACGGTGTGGATTGTTTACGTATTAACCCTGGTAATATTGGTCGTGAAGATCGTATTCGCTCTGTGGTTGAATGTGCTCGTGATAAAAACATTCCTATCCGTATTGGCGTAAATGGAGGTTCTCTTGAAAAAGAGATCCAGCAAAAATACGGTGAACCGACACCTGAAGCTTTGGTCGAGTCAGCAATGCGTCATGTGGAAATATTAGACCGTTTGAACTTTGACCAATTTAAAGTCAGCGTAAAAGCGTCAGATGTTTTCCTTGCTGTTGAGTCATACCGTCAGCTTGCGAAGCAAATTATTCAACCCCTTCACCTTGGTATTACCGAAGCTGGTGGTGCTCGTGCTGGCTCGGTTAAATCAGCCGTAGGTTTAGGCATGCTTCTATCAGAAGGTATTGGTGATACGTTACGTATCTCGCTTGCAGCTGATCCTGTTGAAGAAATCAAAGTTGGTTTTGATATATTAAAATCATTACGCATTCGTTCTCGTGGCATCAACTTTATTGCTTGTCCAACATGTTCACGTCAAGAGTTCGATGTTATCGGTACGGTAAACGAGTTAGAACAACGTTTAGAAGATATCGTTGTTCCAATGGATGTTTCAGTGATTGGTTGTGTGGTTAATGGCCCTGGTGAAGCAGAAGCGTCTCACTTAGGCATTGCTGGCGGTAACCGTAAGAGTGCTTTTTATGAAGACGGTATTCGTCAAAAAGAGCGATTTGATAACGACAATGTGATTGATCAGCTTGAGAGTAAAATTCGAGCAAAGGCATCAATGTTAGATCAAAACAACCGCATTGATGTAAAACAACAAGATATATAATCAAAAAACCATGCTCATATCGGTGAGCATGGTTCACTATTTCAAAAAGAAATTATATATTCGATTCTAATACCCAGCGGTTAACGAGAATAAACGTGGCGAAACAAATTCAAGCAATTCGAGGCATGAACGATTGCCTTCCAACACAATCTCCACTTTGGCAGAAAGTCGAAGGTACAGTTAAACAAGTGATCAGTGCATACGGTTACAATGAAGTTCGTATGCCGATTGTTGAATCAACACATTTGTTTAAACGTGCTATCGGTGAAGTGACCGACGTTGTTGAAAAGGAAATGTACACTTTTGAAGACCGTAACGGTGATAGCTTAACGCTACGTCCTGAAGGGACTGCGGGATGTGTACGTGCTGGTATTCAAAATGGTTTACTATATAACCAAGAACAGCGTCTTTGGTACATTGGTCCCATGTTCCGTCATGAGCGCCCTCAAAAAGGCCGTTACCGTCAATTCCACCAAGTCGGTGTAGAAGTCTTTGGTCTTAATGGCCCTGATATTGACGCTGAATTGATCATGATGACATCACGTCTATGGCGTGAACTTGGTATTAATGAGCACGTACGTTTAGAGTTAAACTCAATAGGTTCACTCGAAGCGCGTGCAGAATACCGTAAAGCTTTAATCGCATTTTTAGAGCAACACTTAGATGTGCTTGATGAAGATGCAAAACGCCGTATGTACACCAATCCATTACGCGTTTTAGATACTAAGAATGCAGCAATTCAAGAAATTCTAGAAGATGCACCTAAACTTTCAGAGTACTTAGATCTAGAGTCTAAAGAACACTTTGCTGGTTTATGTGAACTATTAGACGCTGCTGGCATCAAATATCAAGTAAATGAACGTCTTGTACGTGGTTTAGATTATTATAACCGTACTGTATTTGAATGGATCACAGAGAGCCTTGGTTCACAAGGCACTGTTTGTGGTGGTGGTCGTTATGATGGTCTAGTTGAACAACTAGGCGGTAAAGCGACACCTTCAGTTGGTTTTGCGATGGGGCTTGAGCGTCTAGTATTACTAATGGAAGCATTAGAAAAAGATGAGGTTCGTCGTTCTGTAGATGTATACATGGTTACAGCTGGTGAAGGCACATTAGCTGCGGGTATGAAGTTAGCTGAAAAACTACGTACTGAAGTACCAGGTTTACGAGTGATGACTAACTTTGGTGGTGGTAACTTCAAGAAGCAATTTAAGCGTGCTGACAACGTTGGTGCCGCGGTTGCATTAGTTCTTGGAGAAAATGAAATAGCTGAAAACTCCGTAGTAGTAAAAGATTTACACGGCGGTGAGCAGACGACCATGGCACAGGATGAGGTTGCCGCGAAGCTGGCAGCATTGATTTAAGAGAGGACAGGAAGTGAACGACTACGCCACAGAAGAACAACAGGTTGAAGCGATTAAATCGTGGTGGCAAGAAAACGGCAAAGCCGTTGTTCTAGGTGCCGTGATTGGTTTAGGTGGTCTTTGGGGCTGGCGTTACTACCAGTCTGAAGTACATGTTGCAAAACACGTTGCATCTGACACCTATACACAAGTTGTTTCTGCGCTTGATGAAAACAGCAAAGACGCAGTCGCTGAAGCAAAAACGTTTATTGATGCGAATAAAGATAGTCAATATGCGGTACTGACAGCACTACAGCTAGCGAAAGTTCAGGTAGATAATAAAGATCTGGACGGTGCGGTTGAGCAACTTCAGTGGGTGATTAATCACACTAAAGATGACGCTATTTTGCCATTGGCAACAACACGTTTAGCTCGTATTTATGCTGAGCAACAAAAATTTGATGAAGCATTAGCTGAGCTTAAAAAAGTAACAGTGCCAAGCTGGAAGTCAAACGTTGCTGAACTGCGTGGTGATATCCTGTTACAAAAAGGTGATATCACTGGTGCACGTGAAGCATATGTAGAAGCTCAGCAGGAAGGTTCGTCACCTGCGCTGCAAATGAAACTTGATGATTTAGCGCAATAAGGCAGATGATGATGCATAAGGTGTTAAAACGTGTTTTGGCCGTTGCTGTTGCAGTAAGCGTGCTATCGGGTTGTGCAAGTGAAGTCGATTCAATTCAAATGGCGCCATTGCCAAAGGTTGATAATACTTTCACACCAAAAACAGATTGGAGCCGTAGCGTAGGTAACGGTGTTTCTGGTTATTACTCAAAACTCACCCCCGTTGTTGGGCTAGATAAAGTGTACGTTGCAGATCGTAATGGTTTAATCGAAGCACTGAATCCAGCAAATGGTAAAGTTGAATGGAAAACTGATCTAGAAAAAGACAGCAGCGCGTTGTTGACTGGTGGACTTGTTTTAGGTGATGGTAAACTGTTCGTCGGTACAGCCAATGCAAAAGTCATTGCACTTGATGCAGAGACGGGTAAGGAAGTATGGCGTACCACTGTCGCTGGTGAAGTTCTGTCAAAACCACTTGTTTCTGATGGCTTAGTTGTTGTTAATACCAGCTTGGGTGTGCTGCAAGCACTTGATGCTGAAACGGGCGTTTCTAAATGGCAAGTCAGCAATGAAGTTCCAACCTTGACATTACGAGGTGATAGTTCACCGGTTGCTGTTTCTGGTGGTGTGTTCTGGGGCTTAGCGAATGGACGTATAGCTGG
This sequence comes from Photobacterium sp. GB-56, assembly GCF_003026105.1. Classification (GTDB taxonomy): domain Bacteria; phylum Pseudomonadota; class Gammaproteobacteria; order Enterobacterales; family Vibrionaceae; genus Photobacterium. The sequence goes on from NZ_PYNW01000011.1 coordinate 92,953, forward strand.
CGCATTAATGTCTGATGGACGTATGTTGTGGCAACAATTGATTGCGTCACCAAAAGGTTCAACAGAAATTGATCGTTTAGTTGACGTTGATGCGTCACCAGTTATTGATGGCGATCGTTTATATGCTGTTGGTTATAATGGCACATTAGTATCGATCGATCTTCGTTCTGGTCAGATCGCATGGAAACGTAACTATTCGTCAGCAACTGACTTTGTTATTGATGGTAGTGAGCTATTCTTAGTAACAGCGAAAGATCATATTGTTGCTGTTGATGCGCGTAGTGGTACAGAACTATGGCAGAACACTGATTTACAATATCGCCAGCTAAGTGCGCCTGCTGTGATTGATGGTTATTTAGTTGTGGGTGATGCTGAAGGTTACTTACACTGGCTTGATACCCAAAGTGGCGAGTTTGTTTCTCAAGAATCAGTCGACGGTAGTGGTATTGCTGTACCGCCTGTTGCACTAGACGATAATGGCTTTATTGTTGTAACCCGAGATGGTGAAATCAACAAAATGCAAATACCGCAATAAAACGGTATAATGTCGCTAGATTAATTTGTCGGCTCCAGCTGCGATACGTAGTTGGAGCCGTTGTTGTTATATCCGTTGAATATATTATTGTCGGATGAAGGTTCTCAGAAATGTGAACTGGAGGCAAGAATGAACGGTAAAAATGTCAATAAGACTATGAAAAGTAAGAGGTAGTTATGATTCCTGTTGTTGCCCTAGTCGGGCGCCCGAACGTGGGTAAATCGACGCTATTTAATCGTCTTACTCGCACAAGGGATGCACTTGTTGCTGACTTTCCTGGCTTAACTAGGGATCGTAAATACGGTAGAGCAGAGCTAGAAGAGCATGAATTCATTGTTATCGATACCGGTGGTATTGATGGTACTGAGGAAGGCGTTGAAACAAAAATGGCTGAACAGTCATTAGCAGCGATTGAAGAAGCTGATGTTGTTCTGTTCCTAGTAGATGGTCGTGCTGGTTTAACTGCCGCAGACGAAGCAATTGCTAAGCACTTACGTAGCCGTCAAAAGCCAACGTTCCTTGTGGTAAACAAGGTTGATGGTATTGATGCAGACAGTGCTTGTGCTGAATTCTGGCGTTTAGGCGTTGATGCAATGTACCAAATTGCAGCAACTCAAAACCGTGGTGTTACTGCATTGATGGAGCGCGCATTAGCACCGTTCTCTGACAAACTGAATGCAGAGCTTGCAGAAGAAGGTGAAGAGCAAGAACTTCAACTTGAAGATCTCACATCGGTTGAAGATATTGAGAAAGCAAACCTTTCTGAAGCGGATGCGGAAGCTGCCTATAAGCGTCTTCAAGAGCAGCCAATTAAGCTTGCAATTATTGGTCGTCCAAACGTAGGTAAATCAACACTAACAAACCGTATTTTAGGTGAAGAACGTGTTGTTGTTTACGATATGCCAGGAACAACGCGTGACTCTATTTACATTCCAATGGAACGTGATGGTCAAGAGTACGTATTGATCGATACTGCGGGTATCCGTCGTCGTAAGAACATGCACCAAGCGGTTGAGAAATTCTCAGTTATTCAAACGTTAAAAGCGGTTGAAGATGCTAACGTTGTATTGTTGATTATCGATGCTCGTGAAAACATTTCAGATCAAGATCTAAGTTTATTAGGTTTTGCGCTAAATGCAGGCCGTTCATTAGTGATTGCTGTGAACAAGTGGGATGGTTTAGATAACGAAGTGAAAGAGCGTGTTAAGTCTGAACTTGACCGTCGTTTAGGCTTCGTTGACTTTGCGCGTATTCACTTTATTTCAGCACTTCACGGTACCGGTGTTGGTCACTTATATGAGTCAGTGATTGAAGCATACCAGTCTGCAACTAAGCGTATTAGTACTTCGCTACTAACGCGTATTATGCAAATGGCACAAGATGATCACCAGCCACCAATGATCCGTGGTCGTCGTGTGAAGCTTAAGTATGCGCACGCCGGTGGTTATAACCCACCGATCATTGTCGTTCACGGTAACCAAGTTAATGATCTTCCGGGTTCATATAAGCGTTACCTAATGAACTACTACCGTAAGTCATTAGAAATGATGGGGACACCGATTCGCATTCAATTCCAGAATAGCGAAAACCCATTTGAGACTAAAAAGCAGAAGCTAACTGTTTCTCAAGAACGCCAACGTAAACGTCTAACGAATGTACTGCGCGATCGTAAGAAGTAATATTTTACGATAAATAAATACGAAAAAGCCCGATACGTGAACTCTTAGAGTTAAAAGCGTATCGGGCTTTTTGCTATTTATACTTTATCGAATTAATACATCAAAGAGTAAAGCTGACGGCGGTAAGAGGCTGCAATTGGATTGCCTTGACCTAATGCTGCAAGAATATCCATCATGGTTTTCTTTGCATTACCATCTGAGAAGTTCATGTCTTTACGTAAAATTGCAATCAATAACTCTAGCGCTTCTTCATTACGGTTTACTTGGCTGTATTGCACGGCGAGTTCATAACGTAATTCAACATTGTCAGGTTCGGACGCTAGTTTCTGTTCTAGTTGTTGGATCTCTGGCGAGTTACCCGCTTGCTTGTGTAATTCTAATTTAGCGACCAAGCCTTTGTATTGTGCATCCTGATCTTGCATTGGGATTGTCGCAAGAATCGGCTCGGCCTCATCAAACAAAGCGGTTTCAATCAGGCACTCTGCAATAGCGAGTTTTACTAAGCTATCGTTAGGAAGTTGTGCTGACAGTTGACGCAGTAGCGGTAGAGCTTGAGCGTATTCTTTATTATCAACTAATACCAATGCCTGTTTTAATGCCAGCTCTTCTTGACTTGGTAGATGACGAGTTAGCATTTCACGTAATGTTTGCTCTGTTTGTGGCCCTGCAGAGCCATCAGCAGGTTGACCATCTTTAAACAGAGCAACAGTAGGTAAACCACGGACACCGAACTGAGAAGCGACCATTTGTTGGGTTTCACAGTTTAGTGAAGCAAGGATAAATTGTCCTTGGTATTCACGAGCCAGTTTTTCTAGCGTTGCATTCACTTCTAGCGTTTCAGGCATCGATGGCGCCCAAAAACTGATCACAACAGGTGTTTGCATCGATTGCTCGATAACCTGTTGCAGATTTTGTTCATTAATTTCTAGCGCAGTATTTTGGTACATGTAATTCGATCCGTTGACTATTTGAAAGGCTATACCAAATATATGGGGATGAATCGATGTGGATCAAGTTGAGATAATGAAACAGAAATTAGTAAGTGTTTAAAAAACGAGAAAGAACAGTATTAATTACCGAATACCAGCAAAAGCACTAACGTGATACACGCGCATAGTAAGTTAATTTGGCGCAATGTCATATATACACCTTAAACGTAATGAAGAAAGAGCTAAGTTTGATAATTAGCTTAAGTTATGGGATCACATTACATTTGTTATATGACAATAATATTACGTTTTATAGAAAATGTCATATTGGGTGATATTCTTAACTGGAGTAAGTGTTTTTTTATGTTTAGTGGTTATAAATCAGCATATTAATCATCATTGATTTTATAAATGTTGTTTTTATCACCACTTTTATAAGGTGATAAAACTGCCTAAAAGCGATGGGTTTTAAGCAGGTTTTTTCTTTATTAATTGCTTTTTATCAGTAACTTATCAAGAAATCTTGTTGGTAGGATACGACGTAAGAAACCAAAAATATAAGTCGGTTGTGTCACGTAATAGCGTGATTTTGGGCGAGAGCTATTAATGATGTCCAATAGTGGTCGTAATACTGCATCAGGTTTTAAAGTAAATTTGTTGGTCACCTTTTCTTTACCAAGGCGAGAGAGGGTGTCTTGGTAGTTGTCATAATGGCGAGAGTTGTTCATATCAATATGACGTTCAAACATGCGTTTTGCGTTTGCGCGAAATTGGCTTTCAATTGGTCCTGGCTCGATCAAAGAAATACTAATCGGCGTATTGTCTAACTCTAAACGTAAGGTATCGGTATAGCCTTCAATTGCAAATTTACTGGCGTTATATGCGCCGCGATATTTCATGGCGACTAATCCCAGTACTGAGCTGTTTTGTACAATTTTACCGTGACCTTGGGTAAGCATCAGTGGGATGACTTGCTTAGTTAGCTCGTGCCAGCCAAAGAAGTTCGCTTCAAATTGTTCACGTAGAGCTGAGGTCGGTAAATCTTCTAATGCGCCGGGTTGTCCGTAAGCGGCATTATTAAATAACACATCTAATTTTCCGCCAGTGATAGCTAGAGCTTGGCTTAAACCTTCTGTGATGGATGACTCTGAAGTGACATCCAATTGAACGCAACGAATACCTTCTTGATTGAGCCTTTCTACATCCTCTGATTTTCGACAACTAGCAACAACGTTAAGGCCTTGCTCGGTCAGTGTTTTTGCGCAGTAATAGCCAATACCAGAGCTACACCCTGTCATTAAAATAGATTGTGTCACTGTGAGCTTTCCTTGTTGAGATAAGGTTGAAGATGCTTTGCCATAAATTGAGCGATCAGCGGCTGTGCTTGTGCGGTTGGGTGAAGGCCATCTTTCATCATTAATTCTGGCTTTACAATAATATCGATAAGAAAAAACGGCAATAAAGGCACATTGGTGTCTTCACTTAATGATGGGTAAGTATTACGAAACAGTTCGTTATAACGTTTGCCATAATTGGGTGGGACTTCAATTTGCATTAATAGTGGCTGTGATCCCACTTTTTGGATCTCATTGATCATTTGGCTAAGGTTATTACGTAATATTTTAGGATGAAACCCACGTAAGCCATCATTCGCACCTAATTCGATTAAAACAAAATCAGGCTTATGCTGTTCCAATAATGCTGGTAATCGTGCCAACCCATTACCACTGGTATCGCCAGAGATACTCGCATTCACAATGGTCGTTGGTTGTTTTTGCTGTTCTAACAGTGGCGGCAGTAGTGCAGGCCAGCTTTTCTCTGCTGGCATCTGATAACCAGCACTGAGGCTATCGCCAAGAACTAACAGTGTTTGACTCAATGCGGTGGATGAAAACACCAGCATCAACAATGAAAGGATTCGTATCATGTCTGTCTCCGTAATTAAGGCACACTCTGTTTCAAAACAAGTCACGACTACCTTGTCGCCTATGACTATTTTGCAGGATGTTTCGCTTGAGGTCGAGCAAGGAGAGTCTATTGCCCTTGTCGGTGTCTCTGGCGCGGGTAAATCAACCTTGATGACATTACTGGCGGGGCTCGATGTACCAACACAAGGTGAAATAGAGCTACTTGGTCATAACCTTTCTACGTTAGATGATGAACAACGCGCTCAATTACGTAGTGAATCTATTGGTTTCGTGTTTCAAAACTTCCTGTTACTACCGACCTTAAATGCACTCGAGAACGTCACGTTACCGTGTTTGATCCAAGATAATGAGGTGGATGTTGAGCGAGCAAAAGAATTGCTTGCTGTTGTTGGTTTGAAAGGGCGAGAAACTCACTTACCGAGTCAGTTATCCGGTGGTGAACAGCAACGCGTCGCGTTAGCTCGCGCTTTTATGATCAAACCGAAAATTTTGTTTGCTGATGAGCCAACAGGAAACCTCGATCAGCATACCGCAGCCATGGTTATTGAGCTGTTGTTTGAGCTTAATAAAAACAGTGGCACAACACTGGTGCTTGTCACCCATGACGATACATTAGCGGCTCGTTGCGATCGAATTATGCGATTAGATAACGGCAAACTCGCGAGGGATGAACGTCATGCAGAGTGATTCACTTTCGATGAAAAAACGTCCGTTCTTTTTACGTTGGGCGTGGCGTGAAATCCGACAAGGTCAGTTGTGGTTAGTCACCTTAGCGCTGAGCTTAATTATAGCCTGCGTATTTGCGTTATCGGCATTGGTAAGCCGTGTTGAAGGGGTCATAGTTTCGCAAGGTCGCTCTGCGTTAGCGGCAGATATGGTATTGAAGTCATCGCAAGCGGTAGATTTACAACCGTTATCAACCAATAAGATCACCACTTCACAGCAAACTCGCTTTGGTACCATGGCATTTAGCGATAACGGTATGCAGTTAGTCAGCATTAAAGCGGTTGATGCGAAATTTCCATTGCGTGGCGATTTACGATTACAAGCGGCTGATAAGTCTGTGCACCATCATGTGAGCCCCGGTGAGTTGTGGTTATCAGAACGCTTATTTTCGCTGCTGGATGTCAAAGAGGGCGATACACTCATGCTGGGGGATGGGGAGCTAACCATTAGTGGGAGAATCTTAGAAGATCCTGAACTGTCTTTTAACCCTTTTAGCCAAATGCCAGCAGTATTGATCAACAATAAAGACATTGCTGCCATTGGCGGGATTCAAGAAGGTAGCAGGATCAGCTATCGCTACTATTTTTCCGGCTCCGATCCTGATCTTGCTGATATTCGTGAAACGATGAAGTTAACCCCAAGCCAGCGCTGGTTAACTGAAAACGATGCCGGGCGCAGTGGTGACTTTATAGAGCGAGCAAGGCAATACCTATCGCTGACTTTAGTGCTGGTGGTGCTCATGGCATCAGCAACCTTAGTGCTTACATGTCAGCACTATGCGTCGACGCGGATCACATCAGTCGCGATGATGAAGAGCCTTGGTGCAAGTCGTCGTTTTTTATGGCGATGGTTATTACAACAAATTGCGGTTGTGTTTTCAGTCGCGATTGGCGTTGGTTTACTGTTGGGTTTTTGGCTCGAATGGTTACTGCGCTATCCACTGCAACAGTTGTTACCTGATGAATTACCGACGATTGGTTTTGCGCCATTAGTGATCAGCTTACTGCTCGCTCTTTTCATTTCATTGCCAGCATTGGGTATTCCGCTTTCTCGTTTAGTGAATGCTTCTGCAATGAATACGGTACAAGCAACCCAGACTCCAACATCTAAGTTCTCAGCTATATGGTTGTTGTTGATCTTCCCTGTTTTTGCAGCAGTATGGTGGATTGGTAGCAATGTATTTGTTTGGCTGACCTTATTGGGCATGGTGGCACTGTTAGTGTTGTTAGCTTTAGTTGGCCTTGCTGCCATTGCTTTACTTAAGAAAGTTAAACTCGGTGCTGCGTACAGTTTGGCGTTAAGTCGTGTCAATCGTAGTAAAGCGAAGACCGCGACGCAATTGGCGGCATTGACGTGTTCGTTAATGCTATTAGCTGTGATTGGATTATTACGTAACGAGTTACTTGCGGATTGGAAAAATACCTTACCTGCTGATGCGCCTAATGTGTTTGCAATTAATATTGCGCCAGATCAGCAACAAGCCTATTTAGATTATTTAGATGCGAATCAATTAGCCCGTTCTGAAGGTTATCCTGTGACCCGTGGAAGATTGGTCGCGATTAATGAGCAACGCTTTTACTTATCAGAAGATGAAAGCCAAAGTGGCGTAGCTGCAGAGATTACTTCCGACAATAGTCCAGAACGCGATCCTGCATTAAGACGAGAGCTTAACTTCACATGGGCGGAAAGCTTACCGAGTCATAATGAGGTGATTGCAGGTAAATGGGGAAGTAGCTCAGGTGTTTCAGTGGAATCTGGCATTGCGAAACGCTTAAACATTGCATTGGGTGACAAGCTGGCTTTTACCATTGGTGGGCTAGAGTTTAACGCCACAGTAAACAGCATTCGTGATGTGGAATGGCGTAATATGAAGCCGAACTTCTACTTCATTTTCACCCCAGATGTATTGCAGTCGTTTCCTGCAACATGGCTAGTGAGTTTTAGAGTGAATGATCAGCAAAGCGATTTACTTAATACCTTAGCCAGTAATTATCCAACGGTGAGTGTGCTTGATTTACGTATGATGGCAACACGGATTCAAGCTTTATTAGCCCAAGTGAGTTGGTCACTTACGGTATTAGCTGGCTTAGGTGTACTGAGTGGATTACTACTCATTATGACCTTATTACGCTTGAGTATTTCAGAGCGTCAAACCGAAATTCAGCTTTATCGCACACTCGGTGCCAGCCGAAAACGCATTGCTGCTACCTTGTGGTTTGAATACGGCATTATTGCGTTATTAGCTGGGATTATTGCAGCCATTGGCGCTGAATTTGTTGTCGGTTTGCTGGTGGTAAAAGGTTTTGAACTGCCGTTTACCTTGCATCCATTAATGTGGATAGGCTTACCTATGCTGGCTATTGGCTTGGTGTATTTAGTGTCACGATCGCAGATCAAGAAGTTGTTGTTGCCGTTGCGTTGATGGAGTGTAGATTATTTAAATAATAAATGTCCTTTGAAAGACAAAGTGGTGGTAGCCATGATGAAGATGATAAGTTTTGCTTAATCTGATATCAAGCAAGGTCGTACATCGTCAATAACTTCATTAAAAGAGATTAGGTGCTCGTAAAAAATAGACAAGAAATCATGCCTAAAACTACTCTAATTCCTACAAAGACATTTGAGAATACAATTTTGTAATTAGTCTTGTTTATAAATAAAAAGCCGCTTTATTTACAAAGCGGCTTTTTATTTATAATGTCATTTTTTAGGTTGTTATACGTTTTTACGTAAATAATCAAAAAATGTAATTACACGTGTATGCGTATTATTAACGCTACTTTCTAGTTTGCCTAGAACGGTGCTTTCCTTGATATCTCGAGATTTATCAGTGTAGTTATCCATAGCATGAAAATATTCATTAAGAATACTTTCAATTTCATCTTTTTCTTTATTTGAGAAAAAACGATTATATCGTTCTTTTGAAAGGTATAAGCTTTTTAATTTTTGCTCTAAATTGTATTTTTTTGAGGAGTATTCTTCCGCTGCTTTTTGCCATTCGAGGCTAACATCGTATCCATTATCAATTAAAGACATTGCTGTATTACTATGTTTCAGTTCATTAAATGCGTTATAGCATTTAAAAATATCTTCTTCTATAGATACTATAGCCTTGTAACGCTCTTCGTATTTGTGTTGTTTTTTCCATCTATTTAAAGCTACCCATGCAATAAATAAGGTAAGAGCACTTATTAGAATGCTCAGGATATCCTTAAATTTTGTCCATTCTTGAATACTCTGATCATTAGTACTGACTCCTAACCAAAAAGAAATACAAACTAATACCACTACAAGTATCACGTTAAAATTATTATTGTTCATATATGATTATCAAAGTTAATAATAGTTTTTTTAACCATTTAATAAATATATTTTATCTAGTCACACAACGTCTGCTTTAGTGCTTGCTCAATACAAGGGAAGCTAAAGTTAAACCCTTCTTGCTGTAACTTATTCGGTAGCGCACGTTGGCTATCAAGCAATAGCTGTGCTGATTCTCCAAGTCCTAGTTTTAGAACCCAAGCAGGGGTAAATAAAATGTGTGGACGCTTTAGAGTTGCGGCTAAGGTTTGGCTAAACACTTTATTCGTCACCGGTGTTGGGGCGGTAAAGTTAAATGCACCATGCGCTTCTGGGTGATTTAGTAAAAAGATGATGCCTTTGATCATGTCTTGTATATGGATCCAAGGAAAGTATTGTTTACCGTCACCAATTTTTCCGCCTAATCCTAGTTGATAAGGCAGTAACATGCGCGCTAATGCACCGCCTTGTTTGCCAAGTACGATACCTGTGCGGATAAAGCACACACGGGTTTGTTCTGATTTGGCTTCAAGAGCAATTTGCTCCCAGCGGTAACAGACGTTCTGGGCAAAGTCGTTATCGTTAATATCAAGCGGGGTGGATTCATCAATGGTTTTATCTTGGTTATCACCATAAATGCCCACCGCAGAACCACTAAGAAAAGTATGCGGAGGATGACGACTGGCTTTAATTTTATCAACGAGTTGCTGGGTAATATCCCAACGACTTTGACATATTTTCTCTTTTTGTTTGTCACTCCAACGCTTATTGATGATCGGCTCACCCGCAAGGTTGATAACAGCATCAAATTGGTCGAAATTGTCGAAGCTATCTAGGCTATCAACGGCGAGGATATGATGACCGAGTTGATTGTAAGCACGAGTCGGGTTACGTGTAAGTATGGTGACGTGATCATGATTGAAATGAGGAATCAGTGCTCGTCCGATAAAACCTGTTGCGCCTGTCATTAAAATATTCATGTCGTTATTCCATTATCAGTCATCATCTAAGCTTTGATGTGTTGCTTATTTCTATTATATATCAGCATTCTATATCAGTTAAATTATCAGTATAACGAGAGACTTAAAATCCATTATCTTAATATTGTGACGTAAGAGAATTATCACGAATATTATGCACGTATAAGCATTTGGTTGCATTTTATGATGAGATATCAGTACCGCTAACATGGAAATTTGATAAGACTACGAGTAGACTTCGAATCTGGATTAATGACTGGTTTTTGATTATGAAATTATTTTTTGCCTCTGATATTCATGGCTCTTTAGCGAGTGCTGAAAAGATGATTGCTGCTTTTGAACAAAGTGGTGCAGAGCACTTAATTCTATTGGGTGATATTTTAAATCATGGCCCGCGTAATCCATTACCTGAAGGGTACAATCCTATCAAGGTATCTGAGCTGTTAAATCGCTTCGGCGAACGTATTACGGCGGTACGCGGTAACTGCGACAGCGAAGTCGACCAAATGCTACTTGAGTTCCCTATTATGGCAGATTACAACCTTGTGTTATTGCCAACAGGACAGCGTCTTTTTTTAACGCATGGTCACGTGTATAACGCCAATAAACATCCTCGTTTACGTGCCGGTGATGTGATTGTATCGGGACATACTCATATTCCTGTTGCAGAAGCAAAAGATGAGCTATTTGTGTTTAACCCAGGCTCTGTCGCTATTCCTCGTAATGGGTTACCTGCAAGTTATGGTTTATTAGATGGCAACCAGCTATCTGTGATCAGCTTTGACGGTGAAGTACTGGTACACACCCAGATCTAATTTTTAATTGATAAAAGTAACGCCCTGAATGCAGCTCTCTGGTTTTAAGCGCAAAGCCACTTAATAGAGAAAGCACATTCAGGGCGTTATTGTATCTGGAGCGAGGTATTATCGTTTATGGTTTACTATGGCGATCTACATGGCCTAAATCGCGCTCTGGGTCGATAACATCACGAATACGTTGCTTTAGCTGTTTCGCATCTGGAAAGCCACCATCGGCTTTACGTTCCCAAATAAGCTGACCATTACAGTGAACTTCAAAACGTCCACCTGTGTCTGGGTGAAGGCTGATGGTTTGGATTTCTTCACTGAAGGTATGCAGTAGCTCTTGGGCCATCCATGTAGAGCGTAGCATCCAATTACATTGACGACAGTAGTAGATATCAATGATCGCTTTATCCATGAAATACTCCTTAAATAACGTGGACTAGAAAGCTGAGAAAAGTAACTTAAAGCCAATAATAAAAGTCAGGGCTTCAAAGCAACGTTTAATGAGTTGATTACTTTTTTGATGAGCAAGGTGAGCGCCTAAATAACCACCCAGTAATGAACCGAGTAATAATACGGGGATCCAAGGCCAGTAAATCGGTGCGCCTGCTTGGTAAATTGCGATAGCGCCAATTCCATTCCAAAATAGCCCAACGCTCACCAAGGTTAGTGCTACCGCTTGTTTGTAGTTAAAGCCAAACCAACGGATTAAAAATAAGGTAACAAATAGCCCTGTTCCGGCGGTAAGTGAGCCATTTAATACTCCAATAATGGCTAGACCAAGCCCACCAATGATCATCCCTTTTATGTCGCGATGAATAGCGTTTTCGTTTTGTCCTAGCTCTTTTTTCATCAGTGAATAAATACCAAGACTGAGTATTAACATACCGAGTGCAGCTTCAGCGATATTTTCAGGAAAAGAGAGGATCAGGTTTGCGCCAATAATCACACCTATTGCGCCTGTAAGGATCACATAGAGTGTAAATTTCAACGACAGTGTGCCTTGACGTAAATGTTTAATGGCTGCACCAACGCCTAATGCCACACTTGCCACTTTGTGGGTCGCAAGAGCGATGCTAAAGGGTAAGCCAAGAAAAATAAGTAGAGGAAATTGAATTAAGCCTGCGCCGCCACCAGAGAGTGATGCGAGGGTGTTGGAGATCAATGAGCCAATAAATAGCCCGAGAGAGTTGAGAAAATCCATGCTAACAGGTTGTCCTTAACCGTTAATTAGCTTGCCAGCATAAAGGGTTAAAACACCTTATTCCAGTAATAAAAAACGCCCCAATACACATTTCAATAAAAATTGAAGACATGTATTGGAGCGTTTTATCAGTCGATTAAATAAGTATTAAAACTTACTTAGCTGAAGCTTGTTCTGCCTGAATCGCAGTTAGTGCAACTGTGTAAACGATATCGTCTACTAGTGCGCCACGAGAAAGGTCGTTAACTGGCTTACGCATGCCCTGAAGCATTGGACCGATAGATACTAGATCTGCTGAACGCTGTACCGCTTTGTAAGTTGTGTTACCCGTGTTTAGGTCTGGGAATACAAATACAGTTGCTTTACCTGCTACTGGAGAGTTAGGTGCTTTAGAAGCAGCTACGTTTTCCATGATTGCAGCATCGTACTGAAGAGGACCATCGATCACTAGATCTGGACGTTTCTCTTGAGCGATCTTCGTTGCTTCACGTACTTTATCTACGTCTGCACCCTTACCTGATTCACCAGTAGAGTAAGAGATCATAGCAACACGTGGGTCGATACCAAATGCTTTTGCAGAATCTGCAGATTGGATAGCGATTTCAGCTAGTTGCTCAGCTGTTGGATCTGGGTTGATCGCACAGTCACCGTAAACCAATACTTGGTCTGGTAGTAGCATGAAGAATACAGAAGATACGATAGATGCATCTGGTGCAGTCTTGATGATTTGGAACGGAGGAACGATAGTGTTTGCAGTTGTGTGAACAGCACCAGACACTAGACCGTCAACTTCGTTGTTCTCAAGCATCATTGTGCCTAGGAATACTGAATCTTGTAGTTTCTCACGAGCAACAACGTCAGTCATACCTTTCGCGCCACGTAACTCAACTAAACGAGCCACGTAGTTTTCACGTACTTCGTCAGAGTTGATGATAGTTACGCCAGCACCAAGAACGACGCCTTGCTGCTCAGCAACGCGACGGATTTCATCTGGGTTACCTAGAAGCACACATTCCGCGATACCGCGCTCAGCACAGATAGCCGCAGCTTTAACTGTACGTGGCTCGTCACCTTCAGGAAGAACGATACGCTTAGCCGCTTTACGAGCTAGCTCAGTTAGCTGGTAACGGAATGCTGGTGGGCTTAGGCGACGCTCACGGTTTGAACCTTCAGTTAGAGACTCAATCCAGTTACCGTCGATGTGGCTTGCCATGTACTCGTTAACTAGCTCTACACGCTCTTTATCGTCTGCAGGTACTTCTAGTGTGAAGCTCTGTAGATTTAGAGAAGTCTGCCAAGTGTTACCTTGAGCAGTCATGACTGGAAGACCAGTCGCGAATGCGCGCTCACATAGATCCATAACAGGTTTTGGTAGTTCGTAACCACCTGTTAGAAGTAGTGCACCTAGCTCTACGCCGTTCATTGCTGCAAGACATGCTGCAACGATTACGTCTGGACGGTCAGCTGAAGTGACGAGTAGTGAACCTGGACGGAAGTGCTCAACCATATTAGGGATAGAGCGTGCACAGAAAGTGATGCTCTTAATACGACGAGTTTCGATGTCACCTGCATTGATAATTTCAGCATTTAGGTGCTGAGCAATATCAGTTGCACGTGTAGCGATAAGCTCTGCGCTCCAAGGTGCACAACCTAGTACACGAATTGGGCTTGAGTTGAACACTTGCATGATTTCAACATTTGAAGGAACAGTACCTTCTACGTCATCAAAGATCTCAGAAAGATCTGGACGCGTACGGCCTTCAGCATCAACTGGCGCGTTAAGTTTGTTAACGATAACACCAGAGATTTGCTTGTTCTTGATACCACCGAAGTTAGAACATGCTACTTCAATACGCTCTTTAAGTTGAGCTGGGTTATCAGTACCTGGAGATACAACGAACACGATTTCAGCATCTAGCGTTTTTGCAATTTCAAAGTTGATTTGGTTTGCAAAAGGGTGCTTACGAGTAGCAACTAGACCTTCGATTAGCGTTACGTCAGCATCTGCTGTTGCCGCTTTAAAGCGTGCAACAATGTCTTCTAGAAGAACATCAGTTTTGTCGTTACGGATCAATTCTTCAGCGCTTGCCATTGAGAATGACTCAGCAATTTTCATATCGCTGTTAGCACTAATAATTGTTGTTGTTAGATCTGGCTGATCGCCACCTTTACGCGGTTGCGCAATAGGCTTAAAGAAAGAAACGCGAACGCCTTTGCGTTCCATTGCACGAAGTACACCAAGGCTAACACTTGTTAGACCAACGCCAGCGCCAACTGGAACAAGCATAATAGTACGGGACACTATGAATTCCTCAAACTATTGAATGATAAAGCACTGTTCAATAACAATTCATTTTAATTAGTAGAATAACTATAGAACAATACCACATGAGAACATGACGGGATGTCATGAAGAAACGGCTGACTTAAAGCCAGCCGTTAAGATAATCGTTAGATTAGATTTCAGCTAGAAGCGCTGTATCTTCTGCGATTACTAACTCTTCGTTAGTAGAAACAACCATTGCAGGGATGCGGCTGTTTGCAGAAGTGATAACACCTTCGTTACCGAAGCGTGCTTTAAGGTTTGCTTCGCTGTCTACTTCGATACCGAAGATAGATAGACGCTTAAGTACTTCTTCACGGATAGGAGCAGAGTTCTCACCGATGCCGCCTGTGAATACGATAGCGTCTAGACGACCATCCATGTTTGCAGCGTAGCTAGCTACGTACTTAGCAAGACGGTGACAGAATACGTTCATTGCACGCGTTGCTTCTTCTTTAACGCCGTAGTTTTCTTCAACGAAACGACAGTCAGAAGTCACACCAGTTAGACCTAGTAGGCCAGACTCTTTAGTGAACATTGTGTTGATTTCAGCAACGCTCATACCTAGACGATCGTGTAGGTGGAACATAACTGCTGGGTCAAGGTCACCACAACGTGTACCCATTACTAGACCTTCAAGAGGAGTTAGACCCATAGAGATATCTACAGATTTACCGCCTTTGATTGCACATACAGATGCGCCGTTACCTAGGTGACAGTTGATGATGTTTAGCTCATCAAGAGGCTTGTCTAGAAGTTTCGCTGTTTCACGAGCGATGAAACGGTGAGAAGTACCGTGTGCGCCGTAGCGACGGATACCGTTTTCTTTGTATAGGTTGTAAGGGATAGCGTATAGGAATGCTTCTTCAGGCATAGTCTGGTGGAAAGCCGTGTCGAATACCGCTACGTTCTTAAGATCAGCGAAGTTGTGTTTAGCAGCTTCGATACCAACAACGTGTGCAGGGTTGTGTAGTGGTGCGAAATCAGACGCATCTACGATACCTTGAAGAACAACATCGTCGATTAGAGCTGAAGCAGAGAACTGCTCGCCACCGTGTACGATACGGTGACCGATAGCGCCTAGGTTCTCTTTAAGCTCAGGCTTAGAAGCAAGGATAGTATCAACCATGAATGCTAGAGCTTCTTCGTGAGCCGCGCCTTCACCTAGTTGTGCTTCGTGCTTGCCATCAAGTTTCCACTTGATGCGTGCTTCAGGAAGACCTAGACATTCTGCTAGACCTGAAAGGTGTTCGTCACCTGATACAGGATCGATGATTGCGAACTTAAGAGATGAACTACCGCAGTTTAGAACTAAAACCAGCTTAGACATGAGAGTGACTACCTATAATCTGTCTGAAAGTTGATATTCATTTTTGAATAAAAAAGTACCCATAGAATAGACGATGATATATTTATCGGTCTAGTCAGGGTGAAATTCGTGCTCATTCTTGAGTATTTGAATTGAGTTACCTGCAATTCTGGTTCATCCTTGAGGGTGCCTAACTTGCAGTTAATACCATTAACAGCAACAATTACCTTTAGGCGTGCTTAGGATAGCGATTGTTAAGCAATATAACAAAAACATTTTTAGATAAATTTAATTTTAATCAAGTTTATTGCTTAAAAATTTTAAAGATTATATTTTTTTTTGATAAATGGTGCTTTATGACTCAACAAACAAAGTGGAAGTATTTCCAAGACGGTCAGCATTACATGAGCACATGGCCAATGCGTAAAGAGCTGGCTGCTGTTTTTCCTGAACATCGCTATATCAAAGCAACAAAGTTTGCCACTAAGGTGATGCCGGCCGTCGCTGCTATTAGTATTTTGACCCAAATGGTATTTCATAATTATGCAGGCATGCCGCAAGCTGTTGCCATTGCGTTATTGGCGTTATCGATGCCATTACAAGGTTTATGGTGGCTAGGTAAACGTAGCCAAACCGTACTCCCACCATCACTGGCGAAATGGTACAGCGAGATCTACCAGAAAATTGTCAGTGAAGGTTATGCGATGCAACCGAAAAAATCACAACCTCGCTACCAAGAACTTGCTGATGTACTCAGCCGCGCATTTAAGCAATTAGACCGTAGTGCATTAGAACGCTGGTTCTAATCAGAGATATTTAACGTACAAAAGCAGCCTAATGAGCTGCTTTTTTTTCGTTAAATATTTTACCGTTCGTTTTCTAAATATTTTGCCACTATTTAGCGTGAGCTCTCATCTTATATACCGAGGCCGCTTTTCTATGCGTATTACTTTTGTATTTACAGCGACAGTTAACAAAGACCGATATATTTATTTATCTTAATCTATGGGGATAAAATACAACGTTTAAATATGTGGTGTTTGAGTTTTTATCTTGTTTAACTTGTTGAATTTAAATGTTTTTTATTGTTGTAATATTGGTTTCTATCGCTTTTTAAATAAAAGGTTATTTAAATTTTATGATATTTAACTGTTTGTTTTTTTTTATAAAAAAGAGCCACCGTAGTGACTCTTTTATCGTAAAGAATATAACCTAAAACGTTATGTGATTATTCTTCGTCGAAATCAAAATCTGGACGTTGTGCGCGTGTTGCAGGCTTTGCCAGAATTTCTAAGTATAAAGATGGCAGTTCTAATTTTTCAGCTTCATCGATGTACTTGTTGATTTCTTTTACATGAATAACTTTGGCTTCTTGCTCGGTATGACCAAACTTACAATCAAAATCCCAAAAGTCAGCGCCAGCAGGAAGTGCTTTGTTACGCTCACGACGTAGGTATTTCTTAACTTCAAACTTCACTGCTTCAACAACGCGAGGAACAGCTTTTTTAGGGTGGGTTAAAGCAAATGTTTTTTTCATGGTTTTCCTAGTTTTCTTTGGCTCAAAATTGTGAGAGCTGTATTTTTTCTATTTTACTTTAATTTGGGATGGGTAGCGATGGCAGAGATAAGATTTCATGTGTTTTTCGTTCGGGGAAAGAAAGTGAAATGTGGTCTTAAAAAGTTTTCTCAAAAAAAATAACGAAAAAGTGCAACTAAATATCTACATAGCTGTCATAAAAAATACATAGAGGATTATTAGTATCTACACTGTTTTTCGCTATGGATGTTAATGAAAGTTATGTTGCCATTTACCTATCAAATGGGCGGAATGGATATGCTGTTCAGGTATTAGAAAGGTTGCTATGGCATTATAATATGGCTACTAAGAGATATAGCTGTTATCTCCCTTAAGAACCCCAACTGCTTGGCCGCCGATGGGGTTCTGCTCTATCTGGGCTATGGTAATTTACTGCTTTAAGTTATTTATAACACTTTAAATCCTTGTTTCTTTTCATCATATCCATCATTGCTTTGTTCTGTTTTTCTTTTTGTACGTAACGAACAGGAAGCGATGCCATAGTAACCTTATAATCTAGAGCACCATCAGAGAGTAGTTCTGAAGCTGTTATTGGAGTGACAACTGCGACTTTTAAATTGGGATTACGCGCTTTAATGCGAGAAGCCGTACCCAGTCCTTCCATGGTATGAAAACGACCTGCGACATGAATGATTTGTTTATTTGGATGCGTGTTCAAATACGTGACCATACTTTCTGCCATAGTATCGTCCCACGCGGTTTGTGCGGCAAACATACGTAGGTTTTGCTCTTCATTGCCGTGATGCATTGAGTTTAAAAATTTGGTTTGATATGCATCTTTATTAAGAGTCAATGAGTGTGCAATCCATGAACGCTCTGATGGTGGCAGTTTATTTAAGTACTCAGGCCCATTTTTACTAATACAGCGTACAATACTTTTTGGCGCATTAGCGGCAATCACGTCTAAGTTATTCTGCTTGGCAAATTCAACCAGCGGACGGTAATCACTGTCGTAGTTTGGCCACGCATTACCTTCCGATACCAATGTTCGTTCACCAATCTTACCTGCAAGATATTGATCAACAACAGCTTGTTTATCTCGGGTGAATTGCTCCATTGATAAGGTTAATTGTGGATTTTGTTGGTATAACGCAGCGAATAATTGGCTTTGTAATAGGTGAGCTGCAGGATGGCTATGCCACTCACCAACTAAGATAATATCAGCATTCTTTAGCTCTGTTGCTAATTGATCGACTGTTAAGGTCTTTCCATTTGGTGATGTAATGCTGTAGTCGTATAGCGTGGTTAGGTTTGCTGAAGACGAAGATGTTATATCGGAGGTGTTAGATGCACAACCTGTTAAAAGTGTGGCAAAGCTAAAACTCAAAGCGAGCCATTTATTCATTATTGATATCCCTGAAAGTGAGCTTATTGATTAAAAATAAGCAAAATTCACAACAATAATAAATAATATAGTTAATACGAGTTATTATCAATTGCGTATGGTAATAACTCGCATTAATACAGTGTTACTGGCGGCGATATACGCGGATTGCGAAATCTGCCTCACAATGGAAATTATTGGCGTTAGCTAATTGCTGCCATACTTGCTCTGATGTTTTCCAAGCAAACGGCGTCATTTGCATCAATGCCGTAGCTTCTTCACCGCTTAATGTCATGTCGTAGTGTAGTTGCTCATCGGCAACCAGATCAAAGCCAGGAATCGTTTCAACGGGGACATCATGAAGGCGTACACCATCATAAATTAATGCTTTTAATTGATATAAGTGGCGGGGTGCAGGGGTCACAGCCACTAAAATTCCACCGGGTTTGATGGCGCGTTCTAACTCTTCACCTTTACATGGCGCATAAATACGGACTACACCATCAAATAATTGATCGGCAAAGGGTAAACGGTGACTTGATGCAACACAGAAATCACATTCAGGGTAACGCTTAGCGGCGTATTTCACTGCAACTTTTGAAATGTCTAAACCATGGACGGAAAGTGCAGGAAATTGTTGGCGTAGTTTTACAAATTCAGAGGTGTAGTAGCCTTCACCACAACCAATATCAAGTAGTTCAGTCGCACCATCAGGGAGAAGTGATGCAAGTTGTGCAATGACGGCATCACGCAGTGGTTGATAATGCTCTGTATTGAGAAATAGGCGACGAGCTTGCATCATCTCTTTATTGTCACCAGGATTTTTCGAGCTTTTATGGTGAGCAGGCATGAGATTCACATAGCCTTCTTTTGCCAAATCAAATTGGTGATTATTACAACAACGGTAGGTTTTAGGTTGTTCGCTATGAGCGTCAAGAAGAAGCGACTCATGGCATAGAGGACATTGATAGGACATAAGAGTAAACCAAAGCGGAAAAACAGCCGCTAAGTGTAATGCTTATTGTTGGTTGTCGCTAACGTATTTTTGTTCTGATAGTAAAAAGCCTTCGCGAGAGAAGGCTTCTATTCAAGGAGTATTGATGAGCAGACCTGCTTAATGGCTTGGTCTTACTTTATATTCGGCTTTATCAAGTCCATGCTTTTTCATTCTTAGATAAAGCTTTTTACGTGGGATTTGCAAATATGATGATACTTCATTAATACGTCCTGCAAACAGGTATAGCGCATCTTCAATGACTTGTTTTTCATAGCCATCAACTAAATCATCCAGTGGGCTACTCATTTGCTCAAGGGGTTTAGAACGCTCTTGTCCGGCTAATTTCACAATGCCAATGGCATATAACTCTGCAACGTTTTTAAGCTCTAAGACATTCCCTGGCCACTCATAGCGACAGAGTGTGTTGATGTAGGCTTTATCAATAGCAGGTAATGCTTTATTAAGTTTTTTACAACTCTGTTTTAAGTAGTGTTTAAAAATAAAGGTAATATCGCTACTACGTTGACGCAGTGTCGGCAGACTAAAACGTACTTGGCTTAAAAAATAAAATAGTTCAGGTAAAAACTGCTCACTTTCCACCGATGGTTCAGGTGAGCCTGTGAATAGAGCAAGTAAACGCACTTCTTTTTTACCTTGTCGCTCTTGTTCTAATAAGAAACGACATAACCATTGCTGGCTTTCGATTGGCATAATGTGTGGATTACTTAAACACAAACACCCGCTGCGAGCTGAAATCATGCTACGTTGAAGATCGGGGGTACAAGTAATACTTGAGCCATCAACCTCGATAAACGGGCCTTGATGAAGTGGACTATTCTTATGCAGAATTTTAGCAACGGTATGACGCCCCGTGCCGTTTTCACCTTCAATTAAGGCATCCTTGGTTGAATTAACAACCAGTTTTAATTGTTCGCGTATTTTTACAATCAATGGACTCTCACCGAGAAGTAACTCGGTGGCGGTATTATGCAATGTTTTACGCTGTTCAATGATCTTTTTACGCTGAGGTAGATGCTTTTCTAATAGTTTTATCAGTTCGTTAGGCTGTAATGGCTTTTGTAAAAAATCAATCGCCCCTTTTTTAAGTGCGTCAACAGCCATTGGAATATCACCATGACCCGTTACGATAATGACAGGAATTTCGTTATCAAAATCTTGAACTTTTTCTAATAGTTCCATGCCATCTAAACCGGGCATGTACATATCTGTTACAATCACTCCAGACCAATTATGACTTAACATATTAATTACTTTGGTTGAGTCTTGAACCGTTGCTACATTGTAGCCTGACAACTCTAATAACTCTTGGTAGGCATCTAATACATCTTGATCGTCATCGACAATCAGTACATTTATTTCATCACTCATCATCTTTTTTTAACTCCAAAACAATCATCGCTCCACCTGTGAGACCAGAAGCGAGGAAGATGTTACCTTTTAACCTTGTCATAATTGAACCACAGATGCTTAATCCTAGACCAAGACCAACATCTTTTGTTGTCGTAAAAGGTATGAATAGTTTCTCAATAATGTCATGACTAAAGCCATTACCGCTATCTAAAACTGCAATCCTGATAGTTTTTTTTGTGCTTTCTAGCTGAAGAATTGTTATTTGGCGCTCTTCACAGCTAGCAACAGCATCACAGCTATTAACCAGTAGGTTTACCAGTACTTGTTCAAGTTGTACCTGATCGGCTTGTACAAAAAGCGGTGTGGTAATGGTGTTTGTTATGGTTGTCTTTTGTACTTTTGCGCGACTTTCAACGATGACGATAGCTTGCTTGATCGAGTCTTGAATATCAACTCGCGTTAACGGATTCGTTGCTGACTGTTTTTTTGCAAAATTACGTAAACTAGTGATCAGTTTACTCATACGCATCACTAAATCATCTATCTTTTCGATATTATCCGGTAATTTTTCATATTTTTTGTTATCAATTGCAAGTTTCGCACTAAATAGACGTGTCGAAATAGCAGAAAGAGGCTGGTTCAACTCATGAGCGAGTGATGTCATGGTTTGACCAACCGTGACCATTTTAGCCGCCTGGATTAATTCATCTTGAGTGGCGATTAAATCCCCTTCGATACGTTTGCGATCTTCTATTTCTGCTTTTAGTTGTTGGTTTCTTAATATCAATGATTGCGTTTTTTCCGTGACCTTACTTTCAAGCCAACGGGTGGTTTTTTCTTGTTCTGTAATATCAGTCATAGTGATTATGACTTTATCCTGATTACCTTGTTTGAATACGCGAAAATCGAGTCTGAGATAGAAGATGCTATTTTGGTCTGTACTAAAGGTAACCGTGAGTTTATAGGCACCTAATTGTCTTAATGGGCTTTTTTGATCAAAGAGTTGGATCAGTTTATGAGATACTGAGCTA
Source organism: Photobacterium sp. GB-56 (assembly GCF_003026105.1). Lineage (GTDB taxonomy): Bacteria > Pseudomonadota > Gammaproteobacteria > Enterobacterales > Vibrionaceae > Photobacterium. The sequence goes on from NZ_PYNW01000011.1 coordinate 114,989, forward strand.
TCAAATAAATCCCATAATGTTTGGTGTTGGCTTATACGATCAAAGTTAAATTGCTTTAGCGCCTGTAAATTGACAGATTCAACTACACCTAGCATGTTACAAGTGATGATGCTCGCCTGAGTGTTATTGATTAGGTTAAGGGCATTGGTGGTTTGAATATCTTGCATTTGCTGACAGAAGTCACGCAGGTTTTCGCCAAGCATGCCTATCTCATCTTCGCCTGTTGTTGCAATTTTTACATTAAGATCGCCTTTTGCAACCGCGTATAAATCTTTACTTAATAAATTTAAGCGATTCACAATACCGTTACCGACAAGGTAAACCGAGAGAAAAATAGTGAGTATGATAGTAATAAAGACAACGCCAAATAACATGGTGTTACTCAGAAAAATAGCGCTATGTGTTTCATCATTTAGTTTTTTAAGAGAGTTATCTGCATGTTCAACCAATGTTTGGATCATTTCTTCTTGCTGATAGAGGCGCTGTTTAATATCCAGCTTAGCTCGGTCTATTTGCAACCCTAAAACGACATCCCGCTTTAGTTGTTGTTCGAGTTGACCACCTGGTTTTAAGATTGTGGTAAATCTCTCTAATAATTGGCGAAATGGAACGGCTGAAGGATAATTACTAATATTCTTACTAATAGCATTAAGCTCGGTAATTTTATGACCAATAAAATTAAAGGCGTTTTCAATGTCTCTATTTTTGCGTTGTTGAACGATCTCTTCGACTAATTGATGAAGCTCATTTTCTTTAATGGTGATCGATTGAATTAATGAGAATTCATTCATAACGTTGTTAACAACATCAAGTTGAACGGCGTCTTTTTTAATTCCGTGACGGTTCATGTTATTGAGTTTCCACTCAACTTCTTGGCGTAGTGGTGTCAGTTCATCAATAAGATCGTGATGGATCCATTTTAAGCTGTTTTCTGTCTGCTTTAAGGTAAACAAGCCACTATTTCTCTGTTGTAACAGTGTTGTGTAATTATCTATTTGTTTAACAAGGGTTTGTTGACCTGATTTTATTGCGGGGTAATAGTGTAGGTTAGCAATGTTATTAATGGCTAAGCTTATATTATCGAGAATATGTGTGATTTTGTTTTTAATGGTTTCATGCTTGAGCGGGTTGGTATTTTGGCCCAAGTTATTCAATGTTGCCTGTAGCTCAGCGGTGTTGCGTTCTAACTGATAACTTGCCTGTAAGGTTGGCATATTGTTATCTGTAATCGTTTCAATTTGTGTGCTGAGTTTTTCCCAGTTGATGACAGCAATAAGGCTGACTGTAATGGTGAGAAATGCCATCAAAATAATCGCCATAATAAGGCGACTACCAATGGTTTTCTTGTTGATATAGCGGATCATTGCAATGCCGGATTCCCGTTAATAATCTTTTGGCTTAATGCGATGGCTTGCTCAAGTTGTGCTGCCATTTTTCCCCGCCATTGCTGTCTAAAATAATCAACTTGCGGGTTATCTCTAAATAGCGGTAACTCATGATATATCTTATTTTTTAAATCATCTACGCCAATCGGTGAGGTAGAAGCTAAGTGTTTCGCATGAAGAAAATCAGCATGTTGTTGTTTTGTTAGTTTATTTGATGAAGCTTCAATCGAATGCAGCAATTGCCATACTTGGTTAAGTTGAGGAAGTTGACTACTAATCGTTTGTTCAAAAAGGTGCTTTACTAAGCCTGAACGTTGCTGAATGACATCGTAATCTAGCGATGCAACATTAAACGTCTTTTTAATAAACTCATCTCGGCCAATATCACCATTATTGGCGAGTTGCCCGTCAATTGTTAATTTGGTTTGGCATTCTTGTGAAAGTAATAAACTCACAAAATCTCTCGAAAATTGTGAATGGTGGCTGTTTTTTACCATGGCTACATAATGGGGTAATAAAGCGCTTTGTGGTTGATAGCTAAAATCAACAAATGAAAATTGTTTTTTATAAGTGTGTGCATATCTATCAACAACCGGCCCTATTCCAATTAAACCGCGAGAGATAGCCTCACTGAGTGAAAACGCACTGGTTTCCACTGACGCTAGGTTTCCTCCAATTTGATAGAGCAATCGCCAACCTTCAACCCAGCCATATTGCTGCAATATATTTTCAATCATTAAATGGGTGGTATCTGAACGATAAGGACTGCTAATACTAATATGACGATAGTAATAAGGTTTTATCAAATCCTTTAATCGGCTAGGAATTGGTAACTTATTCTTATTTAAATAGTTATTGTTCCACAGTAATCCGAATCCTGTGTGGCCGAAGGAAAAAACATTACGTGAAAGTTGCTGAGGCGTTTTTCTAATTGTAGTTTCATGAAGCGGTAATAACTTTTGGCTATTGATTAGAGGCTGGAAGAAGGTTGGTGATGATGAAATGATAATATCAATATCATGGTTGTTCTGTTGCAATAACCGAAGCCCTGATTCTTCACGTCGTACAATGACTCTAACTTCGCTTTCTGGATACTGCTGTTTAAATTGTTTAACGATCGGGTTTAGTACAGATTCTGAAAATGTCGTTAGAACGATTAAATTCTGAGTCGGTTGGGCAAGTACTGGCGTGGCGAAAAAAAAGAGGAAGGAAAAGAAGCGTACCATGTTAATCCGTAATCCCTAGCGTATCTCGACTAAATTTTTATACTTTTAGATAATTAGGAATGTAGCTATACCATTTAGTAACAATTCATGCCTTATATCAATAGCAATTTACGGTATAGTTCACAAAAAAGAGGTGTATATGGTATGTTATGAGCGTTTTATAGCTATTAATCGGGACAAAGGTAAATATATCATGCCATAAAAAAACCGAGCATAGACTCGGTTTTTTAGGGCTGAATGAAAATTTACGCTGTGATTATTTGCTGAATTTCGTTGCAAGATAAATGGTATTGGCGTGGACAGTTGCGCCATACTTTTAGCATACGTTGGTATTTTTCTAGCATTGGGACTTGGCTATTGAAGCGATGTTCTGTTTTCTCAAATTGAGGATATAAACCTTCATCATCAACGAGGAAGCGGACGTAATGCACAAGCTGTGCTTCAGTGGCAGCATCAAAACCAAGGAATTGTAATCGGCGTTGATCAATATCTTTGGCACCATCGCAACGACAATCTTCAAGATTAAACGATTCTTGGAGAGCGTGGTACATCTCCATAAAATCGATAACTTGACGGCAATCATCTTCAGGTAAATCACCAAAGTCTTTATCTAGTTCACGCATTTGTAATGAATAGCCACGTTCAACAATGGTTTGAAGGCGACGATAATGTGCTGCGTTTTCAGGTGTCAGTTTTGACATCAAGTAGTACTGATTAGATAAAATTAAGCGTTGAGCGTGGGTCATTTCCATTTGAGTTAGCCTCATTAATATTTTATTTTCTGCCATTGAGAGTAGCAGGTTAGGTATAAAATAAATTGATCTGACACCATATGGGCATCTTTTTTTGTTACAGTATATTATTAAAAATGAAAAGCCATATTTGTTTTAAGGTCTTTTTTTTTTGGTTATTGTCGAGTGATATCGTTAAAGTAATATAGCTATCTCTGTATTCGGGCAAGTATAAGATAGCGTCGTTTAACAGGTTGTTATTGAATGCGTTAAGCAACAACAACCTTTTATTGTTAACCTTTAGCCGTTGTTAGCTTAAGCCGATAATATTGCCATTCTCATCGATATCAAGATTCATAAATGCGGGCTTTTCAGGTAACCCTGGCATTGTCATTACATTGCCGCATAAAGCATAAATAAATCCAGCTCCTGCACACAATTTTAATTCACGTACTGGGACGGTAAAGCCTTTTGGTGCCCCTTTAATACTAGGGTCGGTTGAAATAGATAGCGGTGTCTTTGCCATACAAATAGCCAGCTCATCAAACCCTAGAGCTTTAAATTTGACTAATTGTTGCTGAGCTACCTCTGATAACGCTACATGACTAGCCCCATATCCTACTTCAGCCACAGCCATTATTTTTTCTTCTAATGGCTGGTTTAGTTGATATAAAGGAGTGAAGTTTGCTTTATGTTGGCAGGCTTTTACCACACACTCTGCGAGTTTAATCGCTCCTTCACCGCCTTTACCAAAGGCTTCACTGATAGCAACGTCTACAAAAGTGTCAAAGCTCTCTGCTTTGATCATTGCTTGTAGTTGCGCTAATTCCTCATCTGTATCTTGTGGGAAACGGTTAATTGCGACAACAACGGGAACACCATAACGGGCGGCATTACTGATATGCCATTTTAGGTTTTCAAACCCTGCAACCAGCGCATCATTGTCTTTGGCAAAAATACCGTCAGGTAAAGCGTGTCCTGGACGTAAATCATAAAGACCAGAGTTGGCTTTTAAGCCACGCAATGTTGCCACAACAACGGCACAGTCAGGGCCTCTTTTTGCTTGCTGGGCTTTAATATTACAGGCTTTTTCAAATCCCATATCAGAGCCAAAGCCACCTTCAGTAATGGTGAAGTCACTGAGTTTTAATGCGATTTTGTCTGCAATAATAGATGAATTTCCGTGCGCGATATTGGCAAAAGGACCTGCGTGGATAAGAGTGGGTACGCCTTCTAACGTTTGCATTAGGGTGGGCTCAATGGCATCGCAGAGAGTGACAGTCATGGCTCCTGCTACTTGCAGATCTTCTGTAGTAACAGGGTTACCATCAAGATCATAAGCGACGACAATACGGCCAATGCGTTTACGCATATCATGGAGATCATCGGCAAGTGCTAAAATAGCCATGAGTTCAGAGGCGGCTGTGATATCAAAGCCGTCATGGCGCTCTAAACCATTAATGGTTTTATCTGGTTCATTTTGACCGATGGTGATCATTCTCAAAGCACGATCATTATGATCCATCACGCGTTTCCAAGTGATGTTATTAATGTCGATACGTAGCGCAGGTAATCCCGTTTTTTCACTGAATAGATCATAACCTAAACGTGATTCATGATATAAGCGAGCATCAATTGCAGCAGCTGCAAGGTTATGCGCTGCCGTAACCGCATGAATATCACCCGTAAGATGAAGGTTTAGCTTATCCATTGGTGCGACTTGGCTATAACCGCCGCCCGCTGCGCCACCTTTTACGCCAAAGACAGGTCCCATTGACGGCTGTCGAATACAAGCCATTACTGAGCGATCAATTTTTGCTAACCCTTGTGCTAAACCAATTGTTGTAACGGTTTTTCCTTCTCCTAGTGGGGTTGGTGTAATCGCAGTAACGACCACCAGTTTCCCTTCTGCTTGATCCGATAACCGATTCAAAATGGCAGGTTTTATTTTTGCTTTTAATGAACCTTGCGGTGTCAGTTCCTGTGGTTGAATACCCGCTTTTTTGGCAATGCCTTCAATCGGAGAGAGTAGGGTGTCACGGCAAATATCGATGTCGCTTTTCATATAGGCTATATCCTCACAGTGGAAATCATGCGTATCTGCGTGATATTGATGGTGTTGGTTTTAAATACTATAGATAAAGATGTATATAGTGACGCAATCGTTTGCTTTTCTTTTATACCATCATTTTATCATGGTTAATTTTATTTTTGTTGTTATAAATTGCTGCTGTTTTTGGTTGCGTTTTGTACCGTATATAAGATTTATTGAATGCGTTTTAGAGATAGGTAATAAAAGAATAAGAAAGTGGTTATTTAGTCACTAGAGCAGAAGCAGTATATCGATATATAGAGTAGAAGTATGAAGATGAATTTGGTGAATACTGTAAACTCTGGTTGCAATATTGGCTGTGTGTTTATTCATCATTACACTTTAAAATTTGATATATATCAAAATCATTAAAAATATTAAAGGAAGCTATCAATGAACGAGCCAGTGACTACGTTGAAACATACAGCACCACTTTCGATTGGCATTATGTTATTTTTTATCACCTTTTTGACGATTATTTTGCCATTATCCCGTTAAGATAGTTACCGTTTAACACGTATTAAAAAGCGAGCTAATGCTCGCTTTTTGTATTTTTTGTTGAGTGGATTAGTACATCACTTTATGGCCATAACTAGAAAGGATTTCTTTAATCGCTTCCATGGTTTCTTTTTTCGGTGGTTTCACACCGGCTAACGGGTATTCAAAGCCCATAGCTTCCCACTTGTGCTCACCGAGTTGATGGTAAGGAAGTAGTTCGATCTTCTCGATATTGTCCATATCTTTTATGAACCCACCAAGTTGATGTGCAGAATGTTCGTCATCGGTGTAACCCGGAACAACAACATAACGGATCCAAGTTTTTTGACCGCGTTGGTGCAGGTAACGAGCAAAGTCGAGTACGCGTTTATTGGAAACACCAACTAGATTTTGGTGAACACCATCATCCATTTGCTTAAGATCTAGCATCACAAGATCCGTTGCGTCTAACACTTCATCAACCACATCAGTATGTTTGCGAATATAGCCGTTGGTATCTAAGCAGGTATGGATCCCTTCAGCTTGCGCAGCACGGAAAAAGTCACGAACAAATTCAGGTTGAAGCATTGCTTCGCCACCAGAAGCAGTAACACCTCCGCCAGATGAATTCATAAAGTGACGGTATGATTTCGCTTCATGCATAAGTTCGTCTACCGTAGCTTCACGACCACCATGAGTATCCCATGTATCACGGTTATGACAGTACTGACAGCGCATTAAGCAACCTTGCAGAAAAACAATAAAACGGATACCAGGTCCATCGACGGTTCCGCAAGATTCAAATGAGTGAATACGACCTATTGCTGACATTGATTACTTCTCCGCATGCTGCGTTTATTTGAGTGTTATTTTATTACAAACCACTAGGGTATTGTAGCGAAATATCGGGATGGAAATTAGGGGTATTCTCTTATTTTGTGTCAATTTATCGCTAACTTATAAAAATTTGGAGAGATGACTTTATTGGTAATAGATATGTTGTAATTATTAAAAAATCTGCATTGAGTCGATAAACAATAGCGAGGCTTGTGGGGAAGATATGTAGACATAAAAAAACCGGCCATTAAGACCGGTTTTTATCAGGAAACAAGTTTCCTACATACTAAACTGTACGCTCTATATTATAGAGATGCAGTGAAAGTACGAGAGATAACGTCAGCTTGCTGCTCTGGCGTTAGAGAGTTAAAACGCACTGCGTAACCCGATACACGGATAGTTAGCTGTGGGTATTTCTCTGGGTTTTTAACTGCGTCTTCAAGCGTTTCGCGGTTAAGAACGTTAACGTTTAGGTGTTGACCACCTTCAATGCCAGACTCATGGTGGAAGTAACCATCCATTAGGCCTGCTAGGTTGTTTTCTTGAGTATCAAGATCTTTACCTAGCGCGTTCGGTACGATAGAGAATGTGTAAGAAATACCATCTTTAGCGTGAGCAAATGGTAGTTTACCTACAGATGTTAGAGATGCTACAGCACCTTTCTCATCACGACCGTGCATTGGGTTAGCACCTGGTGCGAAAGGAGCACCTGCACGACGACCGTCTGGTGTGTTACCCGTCTTCTTACCGTACACAACGTTAGATGTGATAGTTAGGATAGACTGAGTTGGGATCGCATCACGGTACATTTTGTGAGTACGGATCTTGTTCATGAAGCGCTCAACTAGGTCACAAGCGATGTCATCTACGCGAGCATCGTTGTTACCGAATTTAGGGTAGTCGCCTTCGATTTCGAAGTCGATTGCAATACCGTCTTCATCACGGATTGGTTTAACTTTTGCGTATTTGATAGCTGATAGTGAGTCAGCTGCAACAGAAAGACCAGCGATACCACAAGCCATTGTACGCTTGATGTCACGATCGTGTAGAGCCATTAGCGATGCTTCGTAGCTGTACTTGTCGTGGCTCCAATGGATAGCGTTAAGTGCTGCAACGTAAGTTGTTGCTAACCAATCCATGAAGTGATCTAGGCGATCCATAGTATCTGTGTAGTCAAGAACTTCAGCAGTTACTTTTTCAGTCTTAGGACCTACTTGAATCTTAAGCTTCTCATCTACACCGCCGTTGATTGCATAAAGCATAGTCTTAGCAAGGTTAGCACGAGCACCGAAGAACTGCATTTGCTTACCAACAACCATTGGAGATACACAACAAGCGATTGCGTAATCGTCAGAGTTCATGTCTGGACGCATTAGGTCATCATTTTCGTACTGGATAGAAGATGTATCGATAGATACCTTCGCACAGAACTTCTTGAAGCCTACAGGTAGTTTTTCAGACCAAAGAACAGTGATGTTTGGCTCTGGAGAAGGACCCATAGTGTATAGGCTGTTTAGGAAACGGAAGTTAGTACGTGTAACTAGTGTACGACCGTCAAGACCCATACCACCCATTGATTCTGTTGCCCAGATTGGGTCGCCAGAGAATAGCTCATCGTACTCAGGCGTACGTAGGAAACGAACCATACGTAGTTTCATTACGAAGTGGTCGATCATTTCTTGCGCTTGTGCTTCAGTGATCTTACCAGCGGCGATATCACGCTCGATGAAGATGTCTAGGAAAGTCGAAGTACGACCTAGAGACATTGCAGCACCGTTTTGTGATTTAACAGCAGCTAGGTAGCCGAAGTAAGTCCACTGGATAGCTTCTTGTGCAGTAACAGCTGGAAGTGAGATATCACAACCGTACTTAGCAGCCATCTCTTTGATTTGACCAAGTGCACGGTGCTGTTCGCAAATTTCTTCACGACGTTGCATCGTCATTTGAAGGTCTTCACCATTCAAAAACTCTTCTTCTAGAGAAGCGAATTGAGCTAGTTTTTCCTTCATTAGGTAATCAATACCGTAAAGTGCTACGCGGCGGTAGTCACCAATGATACGACCACGGCCGTATGCATCAGGAAGACCAGTTAGAACACCAGACTTACGACACTTAAGGATTGAAGGTGTGTAAACATCGAAAACACCTTGGTTGTGTGTTTTACGTAGTTCAGAGTAAACCTTGTTAAGCATAGGATCTAATTCACGACCGTATACTTTGCATGAATTTTCGATCATGCGGATACCACCGTTAGGGATCAAAGCACGCTTAAGAGGCGCGTCAGTTTGAAGACCAACAATAGTTTCTAGTTCTTTCTCAATGTAACCTGCATCATGTGCAGTGATAGTAGAGGCAACATCTGTATCAAAATCAACAGGTGCGTGAGTCGCGTTTTCCTGTTTGATGCCTTCCATTACAGCGTCCCAAAGTTTCGCTGTAGCTGGAGTTGCTTCTGTTTCAAGGAAAGAGCCGTCACCCTCGTAAGGAGTGTAGTTCTTTTGGATAAAGTCACGAACGTTTACTTCGTTCTGCCAATCACCAGCTGTAAAGCCTTCCCATCCAGCAAATTGCTCTGCCATTGTATACCTACCTATCTATCTATTTCAGTAGAAAAAAATACCTGTTACCGACGTTAGAACTTAGTGCTTTTTATTGCCGTTAAGTTCCGGACGACGATGAATAACCCAGTATGTGAGACCAACTAAGAAACCACCACCAATAATGTTACCTATAGTGACTGGAATTAAGTTGTTCATAATAAAATTGTTAACTGTTAAATCTGCGAACTGTGAAGGGGCTATGCCCGTCATTGTCCAAAATTCTGGCGATGCAAAGTTATGGATAACGATGCCCATTGGGATCATAAACATATTTGCAATACTGTGCTCAAAACCACAAGCAACAAACATAGCAACAGGTAATAGCATAACCATGATTTTATCTGTTGCGCTTCGGCAAGAGTATGTCATCCATACGGCTAGACACACCATTAAGTTACATAACATACCAAGTATTACGGCTTGACCGAAGGTATGGTGCAGTTTGTGCTGAGCTATTTTCATCGCCGTAATACCCCATTGGCCATTATCGCCAAGGTGTTGTTTTGCTAGCCAAATGCAAATTACGAAGAATGACGCGCCGATGAAGTTACCAACATAAACAACAACCCAATTTCGTAATAATTGACCAGTAGTAATTCGATTACTTGCGCGAGCAACAGTGATGAGAACAGAAGAAGTGAAAAGCTCGCCGCCGCAAATAACGACTAAAATAAGGCCAAGGCTGAATGCTAATGCACCAACGAATTTTGCCATACCCCATGGCATATCGCCTGCACCTGTAGTTACCGTTGTGTAGAACACAAATGCAATAGAGATGAATACACCAGCGGTAATCGCTAAGAAGAAAGATTGTAGTGGGTGCTTAGTTGCTTTGTAAACACCGACTTCTTCAGCTTTTTTTGCCATTGCTGGTGGCATTAACGAGTCGAAAGAATTATTTTCCATTTTCTCAGGTGCTCTTTAATTGAGTTGAAGTGAGATTTAATTCGCTGAGGAGATAATACCAAAGGTGACGCATCATATATTTGACCTAGATCATTGCTGTGAAAATTTATAACAAAATTAGACATTTTGTTATATCTCTCATGATTGTAACTTATTGAAAATTAACGATATAATTTTTTTGATAAAACTAAAGAAAATTTTAATGTAATTTTATTACATTTGGCTGGTCTTTAAATACCAAAAAAGAATAGTTGTTATTTATCATGTGTTTGTTGTTTTTTTGGGTTTTATTTAACGTATGTGAGACATTAAATAAAACCAATATATTCAAAAATAATTTAATTGTTACTGAAAAATATGAATAGCCTCTTTTAATGTAACGCCATTTTGTTTTTATTGTTAAAGGTCACAAAAAAAAGGCGAGATAATTAATATGATGACTTACAAGGATATGCAAATTTGAGTCATTTTTATTCTTCAAACAAACATAGCAGAGTAATATTAGAATGCGAATTTTATGGCATTCTCGACCTTGTTAAAAAATACTATAAAGATATCCGCTATTTTTTCGTCAATGTTGAGTCAATAAAATAGACATAAAATAAAATATTGCTCAAATCTTACCAGTTAGTCTTTTGTCCTTCATTTATATCACCCAAAAAAGGCTGTTCTCCTGCTTATAAGAAAAATGAATATAAAAACAGAACTGAGTATTTATGCTATTTATGTGGGTATAATGGCAGGTTATGGTGCTGTTTGATATATGTTGGTTAGGTTAATGAAATGTTGCAATCATGAATTTCAGATGATACTTTCAAAAAAGATGATTTTTAATGAAATGTCGTGCTTTGCTATAGAATTGGCAAACGAGTAGTAGATGATTTCTAAAGGGACAGGAGTATGCGCACATGAAGGATGACGTGGCGCTAGAAATTAAGAACCTGCATAAATCTTTTGGTGACAATGAAGTATTAAAAGGTATTTCGCTGACGGCAAGAAGAGGAGATGTCGTTTCGATTATTGGCTCATCAGGCTCAGGAAAGAGTACTTTTTTACGTTGTGTCAATTTACTTGAAACCCCTACTCAAGGCGAAATTTGGGTTAATGGTGAATTGATTAAAATGCACAATAATCGTCGCGGTGAATATTTACCTGTTGATGATAAACAAGTTCAACGCATTCGTGCCCGTTTAGCCATGGTATTTCAAGGATTTAATCTGTGGTCTCATATGACAGTACTACAGAATGTGATTGAAGCGCCGATACATGTGCTCGGTGTCCCTAAAGCAGAAGCGATTGAAAAAGCGGAAGCCTTACTCAAAAAAGTGGGCTTATTTGAACGCCGTAATTATTATCCAGCCCATTTATCTGGTGGTCAGCAGCAGCGTGCAGCAATTGCGCGAGCCCTTGCTGTTGATCCTGAAGTGATGTTGTTTGATGAACCGACATCGGCCTTAGATCCTGAATTGGTGGGTGAGGTATTAGGTGTAATGCAAGATTTAGCGCAAGAAGGCCGTACCATGCTGGTAGTCACTCATGAAATGGCTTTTGCTCGCGATGTATCCAATCAAGTGATGTTCTTACACCAAGGCCTTGTTGAAGAGCAAGGTCATCCCGATAAGCTATTTACCCAGCCTGAATCTGAAAGATTGCAGCAATTTATTTCGTCTATTTACTAAACTTAGGGTTATCGATTAAGACATAGAGGCTAACCCTCTGTGATTAGATAACCGTACAAATAGTACAAGGTTCACAGCATGGCTTGGTGTGAACAATTAAACGTAGCAGGAGAAGCGATATGAAAAAATGGATTTTAGCCGCAACATTAATTTCAGCGATGGGTGCATCAGCAGTACAAGCAAAAGAGTGGAAAGAAGTGCGTTTTGGTATTGAAGGCGCTTACCCTCCTTTTAGCTGGACTGAGCCAAACGGTGAGCTGAAAGGTTTTGATGTGGATATGGCAAACGCGCTTTGTACGCAAATGAAGGTCAAATGTAAAATTGTAGCCCAAGATTGGGATGGTATTATTCCATCACTGCTTGCTCGTAAATACGATGCAATCATCGCTGCAATGTCTATTACCGAAGAGCGTAAAAAGAAAATCGACTTTACTGGTAAGTATGCTCTTATCCCGAACAAGTTTGTTGCCAAAAAAGGTACCGAGCTCGACTTCACTAAAGAAGGGCTTAAAGGTGTGAAGATTGGTGTTCAACGTGCAACGACTCATGACAAATACTTAACGGATAATTTCGGAGAGTCTGTTGAAATCGTTCGTTATGGCTCATTTGACGAAGCTTACCTAGATTTAAAAGCCGGCCGTATTGCTAGCGTATTGGGTGATGCATCAGCATTAGAAGAAGGTTTGCTAAATAAAGACGGTGGTGAAGGTTTTGAATTTATCGGCCCATCATTAACAGATCCTAAATGGTTCGGTGAAGGTTTTGGTATTGCCGTGCGCAAACAAGACAAAGATCTAACCAAAAAACTGGATGAAGCAATTCTTGCACTACGTGAAAACGGTCAATACAAGCAGATCGCTGATAAGTATTTCAAATATGATGTTTACGGTCAGTAAGTCATAAATGAATAAAGAGCACCTAGCTTCTAGTTTGGCGAGTTCGTCAAAGGGCTAAGCTAAGTGCTCTCTTATTCGAACAATGAAGGAGTATGACGTTGTTCGATTTATATGGATATGGATGGTCTTTAGCTCAAGGGGCGATGATAACAATACAAGTGGCACTGCTTTCTCTTTTATTAGCAGCAACACTGGGTATGTTAGGCGCTTTAGCGAAACTCTCACCTTACCGTTGGGCGCGTGCTATCGCCACACTTTACACCACGGTGATCCGTGGTATTCCTGATTTAGTATTGATGATGCTGATTTTCTTCGGTGGTCAAATGCTACTTAATGATAGCTTGTATAATATTAATGAATGGTTGAATAATTCTTTTACTCAATCTGATCCTAACCACGAATGGACAAGTTACCTTCCTGATTATATCGAGATCAGCCCCTTTGTTGCTGGTGTTCTGACAATAGGCTTTATTTTTGGTGCTTATATGGCAGAAACCTTTAGAGGCGCGATCTTAGCGGTAGATAAAGGTGAACTTGAAGCGGGTAAAGCCTATGGCATGAGTGCATTTTTATCCTTTCGTCGAATTTTACTGCCTCAAATGATCCGTCATGCTTTACCTGGCTTTGGTAATAACTGGTTAGTGTTATTAAAAACCACCGCACTGGTTTCTATCATTGGTTTAGATGACATGGTGCGTAAAGGAGCATTGGCTGCAGGAACCACTCAAAAACCGTTTACCTTCTATTTTACTATTGCGGTTGTGTTTTTGATCTTTACCTCTATTTCAACCTTGGCACTCAATTGGGCCGAGCGTAAATACAGTATTCCGACGAGGTAGAGCTGATGGACTTTAGTATTTTTACAGAAAGTTGGGAAATCTATCTAGAAGGTTTTTACACCACAGTGTGGATGGTTACCGTTTCGCTAGTGATCGGTTTAATTTGCGCGATCCCCATTGGAATGATGCGAAATAGCAGTCATAAATTTATTGCGTTTCCAGCTTGGGCATATATTTATTTCTTTCGTGGTACGCCGCTATTGATTCAGCTTTATCTTATTTATTACGGATTAAGCCAAGTTATCAATGTTCAGGGCACAATGTGGCAAGAAGCATGGTTCTGTGCGTTAGTTGCTTTCATTTTAAATACTGCCGCATACACCGCTGAAATTATTCGAGGCTCTATTAATAGTATGCCGCAAGGTGAGATAGAGGCGGCGAAAGCTTATGGTATGGGCCCATTTCAAGCGTTTCGTCGTATTATTCTTCCTAGTGCATTACGACGAGCGTTACCTGCATACAGTAATGAAGTGATCTTCATGGTTCATGGCTCAGCCGTTGCCGGTATTGTGACGATTGTTGATTTAACAGGGGCCGCGAGAATTGTAAACTCTCGTTACTACGCGCCGTTTGAATCTTTCTTGTTTGCTGGGCTTTGTTACATGGTGCTGACGTTTGTCATAATCTGGGTATTTAAAAAACTTGAAGCGCGGTATTTACGCCATTTACAGCCATTAACTGAAATAACAGATTAATAAAGTTGAATAGAAAAAGCTCAGCATGCTAATGATAGATGCTGAGCTTTTTGTTTTATCAGCGCTTTTTTACACCGCCACATCATCATAAAGTGGGACTGAAGTCAGTGCTGCGACTTCATCAATGTATTGACGTACGCGAGTTGGGTATTGGATCCCTTTCACGACAGTTAAATTACGTAGCATTGGAAATAGATGAATATCATCATAGCTAAGCTGGTTGCTTCGCTCAGAAGGCAGTGTTACCCATTCCAATGTTTGCAGCGCTTTATTGGTCAGCTCAATGTAGTGCGAAGAATCTTCAAAGGCTCTTTCAAAGCTAACGGATAACATTGGCGTTTTTTTGTTGTAGAACCACGTTTTTGCTTCTTCAACCTGAAACTCTGGTAGATCTATTTTTAGCCAGCGTGGGTAGAGTAGGTAGGGTACACAATCTCGTGCTGCTTCAGCCCATTGTACTAATTCATCTTGATGTACTTCCGGCGCTAAAACAGGACTGCCATCGTTGTTGTCGATAAATTTGACGACATCTAGGCTCTCAGCCATATAGCTACCATCTGGCTTTTGTAAAATAGGCACCATGTTAGCGCCTACTTTTTCGATACGTGCGTCAATATCGTGATTTTGTAGGTAAACCAATTCAATATCGGCTTTTTTTAAGCCCGCAATCATCATTGCTTTTACGCAGAAAGGGCAATGATCAAATACAAACAACTTCATAATTAGTCCCTTGTGGTGAAGTAGAGTGAAGATAAAAAAGGTGAGTAGAAACTCACCTTTTATTAATTATTTAAAGACAGACCAAATAGGTGCGTGATCTGAGGGTTTTTCGATACCACGTAATTCGTAGTCGATATCGGACTCAATGCAGCGCTCAGCCAGTGATGGTGTGGCAAGAATAACATCAATGCGTAGACCTCGGTTATCAACAAAGCCTTTCGAGCGGTAGTCAAACCATGAGTATTTATCATCGACGGTTGGGTGAAGTTGACGGAAAGTATCGACAAAACCCCAGTCTAGCAAGGTTTGTAACCACTCACGCTCAATTGGTTGGAATGAGCACTTACCTGTTTTTAGCCAGCGTTTAGCATTAGCAGGACCAATACCGATATCTAAATCCGTAGGGCTGATATTAATATCGCCCATCACGATCAATTCTTCATCGTTAGTGTGGGCCGTATTTAGGTAATTCATCAGATCAGCGTAGAATTTCTCTTTTGCAGGAAATTTTGTTTCGTGCTTAATATTATCGCCCTGTGGGAAATAACCGTTCATGACAGTGATGTTCTTGCCATTGTCTTGCTTAAAGGTGGCCATGATCATTCGACGTTGGGCATCTTCATCATCGGTTGGGAACCCTTTTTGTACGCTAATTGGTTCTTGCTTACATAGCATTGCAACACCGTAATGGGCTTTTTGACCATGGAAGTAAACTTTGTAGCCCATCGCTTCAACATCCGCTAAAGGGAAGGCTTCATCATGAACTTTGATTTCTTGTAAGCCGATCACATCCGGCTGATGCTTTTCAATTAAGGCTTGAAGTTGGTGAAGGCGAGCGCGTAGCCCATTGATATTGAAGGAGATAACTTTCATCATTTATTCCGATTTCTGTCAGTTTTTTAATTACGGATAAGCAAAGATACTAACATAGATATTTAACGCTGGTAGAGCCTATTTCTTTTAAATAAACGATGAGGTTAATCGATATAAAGCGAAGGTAAGAGGAAGAAATGAAGGCGACGAGAAAGATAAAGAGCCGCCTTCGGTAGGTGTTATTTATGATTATGCAACGATTTTAGGTTGACCGTCAGAAGCGGTAACACCACCATCTACAGGTAGGTTAACACCGTTTACAAAGCTGGCATCATCACTTGCTAAGAAGCTCATTACCGCTGCGACTTCTTCAGGCTCTGCTGCACGACCAAGCGGAATACGTTCGTTAAATTTATTACGAATATCTTCCGGCCAGCCATTAGTCATATTGGTTTTCACTAGGCTTGGGCATACAGAGTTAACACGCACACCTTGTAGGCCAAAATCCAGTGCAAGTACACGAGTTAAGTTAACAATAGCGCCTTTAGATACGCAGTAGTAAGCTGCGCCCCAGTCAGCACCTAAACCAGAAACAGAGGCATTATTAACAATGCAGCCTTTGCTTTTGATCAAGTGAGGTAATGCATATTTAGAGCAGTAAATAGCACCATTAATATTTACGCTAGAGATCTTCTCCCAATCTTGAATGCTACCGTCTAATATTGTGCCTGGAATATGTACGCCAGCATTATTGATTAAGATGTCAATCTTATTGAAATTCTTAATGGTCTGATCAATAAGGTTTTTTACTTCAGCTTCATTTGAAACATCGGTTTTAACACACAGTGTTTTTTCTGAAATTAGCTCACTGTGTACTTTATCTAGTGCGTCCTGATAAAGATCTGCTAGAACGACAATTGCGCCTTCAGAGGCAAAACGGTGTGCCGCAGCTTTACCCATACCATTACCCGCACCTGTGATAATGACAACTTTTCCTTCAAATCTGTTCATAGCTAGCTCTTACATCATACAAATAGTGTCACTATATTAAGTCTCTCACGGATATACGTTTGTGATGAAGATCACTTATTTTTTTAGGTACCGAGAAGGGATGAATAGCTAAAGATAATGTTGTTTTTTCTGAAACATATTTAAACAATCTGTTTACATACCCCTCGTGGTAAGTCTGTCAAATAAATAAATCAGTGTTTTATTGCTTTGAGGAAGAATTTAATATTAATGGGTTGATGAAATATAGTTATTAAAAATCAATATATTAGATTGTTAATAACAGTCTATTTTTAGCTAGAAGTTTAGGTCATGATAAAAAGAGATAAAAAATGAGTACTTTACTTGTACTGAGTGAGTTATCAGGTCTATGCTGAATGAATACGAAATACTCAAACATGTTGTTTTAAAAAGTATTTTTATCAATATGGTGCAGTAATTACCTTGTTACTGCCACGGACGAAGGAAAATATCATGTCTATTATCACTTGGATTATTGTTGGCCTTATAGCAGGTGCACTCGCTAAATGGTTGATGCCTGGAAATGATGGTGGCGGTTGGATTGCAACATGTGGCTTAGGTATTGCTGGTTCTTTTGCTGGTGGTTTCCTTGGTTCACTGTTGGGTATAGGTGCGTCGGGTCTGCTTGGTACTATTATTATTTCCACCGTCGGTGCTTTAGTGCTGCTATTTATCTATAACCGATTTATTCGTTAATTGACGATTGAGTCATGCGAAAAAGCCTAACGTAGTATGTGTTCGTTTAGAAACTACTTAGGTTAGGCTTTTATTTTCCGTCGTTATTATATGACCTGTGGAGAGGATAATTTCGCTATTAAGGATTTTCTCCAATCCGCTAACGGTTGTGGTAACTCGATGGTTTTTAGTTGTTTTAAGCTTTTTTGAATATCAGAGTGATTGTAAGCCTTTTGATTGAGTAAACTTTCACAATAACCTAGCATTGCCTCACTACACTGTGGGTAATCATGTAAAATCGTTTGATATAGCGCACCAGCTCGTTTGGGATCTTGTATCAAATTAGCTTTTGCTGTTTCTAAATGGCTTACAAGTAAACGTACATTTTCAATGATGAGCTGTTTCTCTTTTAATTCATTTAAACGGTGCTGACTGTGTTCATCGAGTTCAGATCGTGTCATTAATACTTGGTATATCTCTCCAATTAAACGGCTTTCACCATAACTGATTAGCATAGGAAGTGCTTCGATCATGACTATTGACGGAGCTTGAAGCATCACACCGAAAAATGGACTTAATCCTTTTAGTAAACGCCTTTTGGATTTTTGGATCTTTTTATCTATGTGGTAGAGACGAGCCAGTGCAATATTGGCGAAGGCGTCTAAATGTTGCTTTTTTTCACCCTGTAATCTTAGCTGAGCTAAGTGATGGATATCTTTAATAGCAGTGTGTAGTCGATGGTTATGCTGGTTTGATAATTGGTTTGTGTAAATTTGCTCGAAAATAGCGGTATATTCAGCAAAGTGTACTAGCCATAACTTATCAATAATCGGTAGATGTGTTGCTAATGTTTTCCCTGCCTGCAGAAAGTTATCAATATCATTCATATCTGCAGATAATTGAGCAACAGTTAAAGCTCGATGCGGTATGGTTGGTGTTAAGGTGAGTACCTGCATGGCGACTTCTTGAGCTTTATCGACTTGGTTATTTTGTTGATAAAGGGACGCTAGTTCATCATAAGCAAAGACACAAAGAGGGACATGCTTAATTAACCGTTTTAGTCGGTTAATCGCTTCGAGGTGATAGCCTTTCTTTGTCGCAAGTTTTGCTTCAATCAATGATAACTTATGGTGTTGAGAGCGTTGCTTAAATAAAAGTAATAATTGCTCTGCTTGCTGCCATTGTTTTATTTCGATAAGTAGCTCTAGTAAAAGCGTTTCTATATGCAGATTATGGCCTTGCTCTCGGAGTAAATGCCGGCATAACTGTATTGCTTGTTGATGATCTTGCTTGTCTAAAGCTTGATATATTGGCTCTCTGTGTAAGCAAACTTTATAGACACTGATCACTCGTTGTTTTAAGGTGCCGACGTTAATGGGTTTGGTAAGAAAACAATCAGGCTCTATTCCCATTGTGGTTGAAATGACTTCAGGTGAGTGATCTCCAGAAAAAAAGATGATTCCACAATTTGAACGAATAAGGTTTTGCTGTCTGAGTAAAGACAGTAACTCACCACCATTAATATTTTGATTAAGATGGAAATCAAACAAAATAAGATCATAACGCTGGGTTTGGCATAACTGAATAGCGTGTTGGTAACAGGTCGCGATATCAATTGATTTGATCGCAATTTTATCTAAGACACTTTTAACGAGTTGAGCAGAAGAGAGCTGATCATCTACGATGAGTACTTTTATGGTGTTCCACTTTTCTTGTTCTAATTCCGTGAAACCCAAAGCCATATACTATCCATTTAATTGTTATTATTGATGTTTATGATATTTAATATGCATGTTGTTCATTATTAAATGTCATGAATAAAAGTAATCATATAATGAAATTATAGCAATTTTTTTACGTACAAATTTAGAACTTAGATGGGAAATATTTAAGAGGGAGTAAAGGTATAGATAGAAAAAAACCAGCAGCCTGAGCTACTGGTTTAAATGATGGTGGTGGGGGAAGGATTCGAACCTTCGAAGGCAGTGCCGGCAGATTTACAATCTGCTCCCTTTGGCCACTCGGGAACCCCACCACGGGGTATTGCTATATTTGGCTTTCGCCAGAAAAGACGTCAGTGGCGACAACTTTTCAAATTAGATGGTGGTGGGGGAAGGATTCGAACCTTCGAAGGCAGTGCCGGCAGATTTACAATCTGCTCCCTTTGGCCACTCGGGAACCCCACCACGGGGTATTGCTTATTATTTGGCTTTCGCCAGAAAAGATGTCAGTGGCGACAGCTTTTCAAATTAGATGGTGGTGGGGGAAGGATTCGAACCTTCGAAGGCAGTGCCGGCAGATTTACAATCTGCTCCCTTTGGCCACTCGGGAACCCCACCACGGGGTATTGCTATATTTGGCTTTCGCCAGAAAAGACGTCAGTGGCGACAACTTTTCAAA
>NZ_PYNW01000012.1 GCF_003026105.1 Photobacterium sp. GB-56
GTAGGTGCGCAAACATCAAAGGCTAGGAGGTAGCTCCTCCAATAAGAAGCCGAATATACGTACGCATCTTAACTTTTACTGATTTTTCACTTTGTAAATACGTGGATTCCATATACGTTTTGGGGCAAATATGAGTTAGCCTAGTAGCTAACTCAGTTGTGATCACCAAGCGATTCTGTCAGATTATGAAAGGTATTTTGATTTCTTGACCGTTTGTTAGTCGTACATTGCCCAACGGAAATACGGACGCTGACCATCCATCCGTTCAACTTCTGCGCCTAGCTTCTTATAGAAATTATGGGCTTTGGTGTTGTAGGGGCTAGCTGTCCATGAAATGTGAGAAGCTAACGACTTTCCTGCTTCAATTTTCAAAGCATGCATAAGTTCGGCACCATACCCCTTTGACCTATGCCGACCAACAACTAGCAAGTCATCAAGCCAAATAGATGGCTCACCTCGGAAGGAAGAATAGCGATAATGAAATAAGGCGAAACCCAGAACTTTGCCGTCGACTTCCAATAGCAAAGCGTGAGCAAACGGAACGTCGCCAAATAAGGTTCGTTCAATCTTGCCTTTATTTGTGGAGATTTCGCCGTTAAACCCTTTCATACTTCGGTCAAACTCAGCTTTATACCCAATAAGTTCTAGCAACTTACCGGAGTCTTTTTTGTTCGCTTTCCTTACGTTCACTCTGTTCTCCATAACTCAAATTTCGGGTTATCGGCTAACGCTTTATACGACTTTTAGCCGCCTTTAAAACACCTATCATGCAGCCTTTTCGATTACAGTTAAATTTTCCATCAATAAGTTAATGAAAGGTAATGAATATTAGATTGTATAAGGACACATATTTTTAAAACTTACTTCGAAACTCCCTCAGGTAACTATAGCTAAGGGAAACTTTCCGCCAAAAGAAGCTAACTCACTTAGCTTCTTACTAATGTAGACAGTAGATAACTCAAAACAAAACGGAGTTAATGGCAAGTGTCTGAATACGAATTACTTTCAGTTGCATGAGTTTGCTTTTTACCAATAATTGTTAAAAATTAATTTCAAAACTTAACGATAGTGTTTGCCAATTACCCCAAGAGAATTAGAATAGCGCGCATATTCACTGGGAGAATAAGATGCACAACCAACACCGCACCGCTCAACAGCTGCCCTTATTTACGCTTATAACGCTATACATCATTATCTTTCTTGGATCTGCCGGATTTTTTATTACGATCCCCGCATACGTCAGCTTATTTTTAACTGATCATTCGTTGGAATTTGCCAAGAGTATGCCAATTGAACAGCGTCGTATGTTGTTTGGTACAGTAATGTCTGCCGCCCCATTTATTTCGATGTTCTTTACCCCTTTTATTGCGCGTTTTGCCGATAAGTTCAGTCGTAAGACCGTGATTGCCATTTGTTTGATTATTGCAGCTATTGGTTTCGCCTTACCGATTTATGCGATTGTGGTTAGCTCGGTGATCATTTTGTTTGTCGGTAATATTATCAACAGCTTAGGCTCGGCAAGCCAACCTATTGCACAAGCGATTTTGGCTGATAACAGCAAAGGGAAAAACAAAGCAACATTGATGAGTTTAGTTGCTGTTGTTATGACAGCAGCCATGTCATTTGGCCCAGCACTTGGCAGTAAATTATCATCTAGTTATGGCGCTCAAGCACCATTTTATGCCTGCCTCGTCATTGCACTTATTAGTTTAATCTTGATGTTTGTGGTGCGTTTACCTGTTCAACACATTGTAAAAACAGAAAACCCTTTCTCGTTTGTAAAGCCGTTAAAACGTAGTCAAAAAGGCTTAATGAACTGTTTGTTTATCGTTTTTATTTGCCAATTTAGCTGGAGCCTCTATTTCCAAAACATTGCGTTTATCTTCCCGCAGAAATGGAATATTTCGGTAGAAAGTGCGTTCTACCAATACTTTATGATGGGAATTGGTGTCGTAATGATCCTTTCACTATTACTATTGCCACGTCTGATCTTATCGCGTTTTTCAGTTAATTCGGCACTACGTACAACAACAGCATTATCTGCCATTGGCATGTTATTACTTGCGATCACTCCAACCCCGACCTCTCATGTGGTTGCGATGATCTTTGCAGCATCCATGGTTGCGTTATGTTTTCCTCTTTACATCACTGCCCTTTCAGATCGCGCGAGTGATATCGATCAAGGTTGGGCTATGGCGCTTTCTAGTGCAATGGTTGGCTTAGCGTGGACATTAACTGGTTATTTGACTGCTATGATGGTCAATGTGCACTTATTATTACCAACGGGGATTGCTGTCATCGGCTATCTTGCCGCAATGGTGGTGGTACCAACGAAGAGCACGAATAAAAACACACAATCAGATTTGGAAGCAGCATGACACAAACGAAAACCCCTTTCGAAAATGTACTCAGTGCACATGAGTTTCATCCTGTGATACCCAAAGAATTACAATTCGGTACAGGATACGTTGTCGATTTAACACCAAGTAGTCATTTATGGCAGCAAGTAACTGACGAGCATACTTTCGCTGATGAAATCGTAAAACAAGCCATTGCCACCAATGCACAAATAGTCATTGGTCGATATGCTGAACACCGCTTGATTTATCAAGATAAAGAGAACTTTTCCGACTCTCCTAATCGCACTGTTCACATGGCGATTGATTTAGGCGTACCTGCTGGCGTTCCTGTTTATGCCCCACTTGATGGTGAAGTTTATGGTATCGCAAATCATGCAGCAAACGGTGACTATGGCCCTACTGTTATTTTAAAACACGTGCTCGATGGGCATGTTTTTTATACTCTTTACGGACATACAGCGACTGAGTATTTATCGCAATTAACTGTTGGTCAGCATATTAGTCGAGGCCAACAATTTACAGCTGTGGGTAACACGGAAGAAAATGGGGGGTGGGCGCCTCATCTGCATTTTCAAATCATCAAAAACATGGGTGATTACAGTAATGATTATCCTG
Organism: Photobacterium sp. GB-56; assembly: GCF_003026105.1. Classification (GTDB taxonomy): domain Bacteria; phylum Pseudomonadota; class Gammaproteobacteria; order Enterobacterales; family Vibrionaceae; genus Photobacterium. Next base: position 2,976 of record NZ_PYNW01000012.1, read on the forward strand.
GTGTGATTGATCCTGAGCAGTTTGATTTTTACCAAGATAATTGCCCTAATCCTAATTTAATCCTAAAACGTAGCGATTTAGATTAATCTGCATACATAAAAGCGCCTATTTGCCTTCAAGCCAATAGGCGCTTTTTATTTACGCTTTTGCCAACACGACTGAGTTATCATTCCACCAGCGTTGTACAGACATATTAAGTAATGCCATCGTTGTAAGTACACATGCCATCACCCATTCAACACTGGCTAAATGACTCACAATAAAGGTTAACGTAAAGATCCCAACCATTTGTAATGAGCCAAACAGTGCTCCCGTTTGTCCTTTATGCTTAGGGAATAAATACAGCGCACTGACAGCCACGACAGAGGTTGTTAAACCCGCGCCAAAACAATAGATACCCATGCCGATAATGATCGTCGCCATGCTGTGAAATACCACATTCGATAGTATCGTCAGCGCGCCAAGCAACATAAGACCACTTGCTGCTTTAATGATTCGCCCTTCTGTCGTGGTATATTTTAGAAAACGAATATAAAAAATACGCGCGCACAAACTACAACCAATTAGCAACAATGAAGACAGACCAAAATATTGCACAGGTAAATGGTATTGTTCATTCGCAATAAACGCCCCCATCAAATAAAACACCAGCGCACCACCATTCGCCATCACCATCATGATTAAATAGCGTAAGAACTGCGGATTAGTTGCAATCATGGAGTAATCACGAGCAACAACCCTTGGTTTTGTCGCATGAATATTCTTTTCTAAGTGGGTTTCTTTTAAACCTAAGACAATAACCACAAATAGCAGTACTGCTAACCCCAACATAAACCAGAAGCTACTATGCCAGCCAAAATGGCTTTCTAAATAACCACCAATAGCCGGTGTAGAGGCGGGTAAACACATAAATAAAATACTAAACCATGACATCACATCCACTAACTGCTCTTTAGTTAATGAGTCTTGCATTATGGTTCGGCATAATAAAAACAACGCCCCAACACCCATACCTTGTACGGCACGTCCAATAATTAAACCTGATAGTTGATCAGCGTGTAAACAAAGCGCTGAGCCGATGATAAATATCACCGCACCTAATATCGCGATAGGACGACGACCGAAGCGTTCTGCGACAGCGCCGCACACTAATTGACTTAAACCTAACGCAATGAAAAACGTGCTCACCGTTTGTTGTACTGCTGTCGATGACACATTCAATGCCTTAGACATTACAGGTAAGCTAGGTGCATACATATCAGAGGCGAAGAAATAGCTGCACGCCATTAATAAACTGATAGAAAGTAAACGTAGTAAAGACATGACAACAATCTCCTTAATTGATGTCATTATCTTAAACAGATGTGTTTAGTCTTGTTGTTGAACTAGCGACAACGAGTTGTGATTTTTCGCCAACTTCTGGCTAGCTTTGTGTTGTTTAAAACGATTAAAGGCATGAGAAAAGGCAGATAAGCTGTTGTAACCTAAATCTAATGCGATATCTGTATGCGCGACACCTGCGCGACTCAACTGCCATGCTTTTGCCATAACCAACTGCTGTCTTATTTCGCGAAATGGTTGATCAAATGTGCTGATAAATAAACGATTGAGAGTACGAGAAGATGCACCACAGTGCTCAGCAAAACGGTCTAAAGACAGTTTAATATCAGGTTCAATAGTCAGCGCTTCAATAATCGGCAACAAGCGTTTATCAATATCATGATTACTTTGATAAGCATCGCTCTGGTAATTTTGTTTCTTGAGTTGATCGAGAAATACCGCTAAATAATGGTGTTGAACATCGCTATTGCTGTCAGCACCTTGCTCACAGCCAATGTCTTGCGACTCAATTTCTGCCATCACCTGCACCATTAAGCGATTGGTCGAGATGATCGCCATCTCATTGTAAAAATGAGGAATAACATCTGGTGAAGCATGAATAATACTTAAGCTGGTATCTTTCAACACTTTCAAGTGATGACGGTGATTTAGGGGCACCCAAATAAGTTGTCCACTAACAGCCAGTATGCTTTTATCCTCTGTTCTAGCAATACCGCAACCTTGGTGGATATAAAAAAGTTGTACAAAATCGTCGTGAGAATGCGGTGCTTTTTCTTCTGTTGGGGCATAACGTTTTATCGAATGAAGTAACCGCATTGCTTTCCTTTAAGAGTAACCCAATAAATTCAACCCGTATTATGGCTTAGCTGACTTCATACTGTCTAACCAACCATAAACAGCCTCTAATGTTTCAGAAGATGGCATCCTATTATTACGGGCTTGGATTTGATCCACTGTATATATCCCACTAACTCGTCCATTAACGAAATAATGACGTTTTAAACCAATGGTAACACGCTCTGGCATGAACATTTTATAAACCAAATATTCGCCTTTAATGATCCGGTTGTGATAAATCGCCACACAGTGGTTTTGTTCAATCCCCTCTTGTTCAAGTTCTTGATAATCGCGAATAGGTACAATGTTGTTATTACCTTCAAAAGGGATCACGTAAGGCTTATTGGAATTAGCATCGGGCACAAAATTGATACTGTGTTGCGCCACCACCCACCTGTCGTGTAACGCTCGTAACTCTTCATAAGAAGTCACTGCATGAATACGCTTGATTGAATCAACATCTAATACGCGATAAGCAAGCTGGAAAACGTCAGATAAAATTTGATTAATTTGAAAACGTTCACGCTGATTGGTTTGCGCTATATGCCGTCCAAGCGGCGTACCTGTTAACGTTGGCCATTGCAGATAGATCTGCAAGGTTAAGTTAGTGATCGTTTTATAATGTTTAAACAGTTGAAACGACATCAATTCAGGATCGAGCAAGCGGTGAATAATAATCACAATCGAACGGGTTGAAAAATCACTCTCAATCCGATCAAGAAAACGCAATGCTGAACGACTCGAAGCTAAGCCAAGTTGAGTAAGGATTTCACGTTGACCTAATTCGCACAGTGCTAACACTTCATCTTGATCTAACGGATATTGTTCGCATACCAAATACAATAAGGTAGGACGTTGGAGTAATAGCTCTCGGGCTTTCTGACTCATTGCTGCAATCTTGAGCATGTACACCCCAAATTCAGCATAGCCTCGGGCTTTTTCAACTAAACCAGTAGGAATGCTATCTACCCATGCTTTCCCCCCTTCTAATGATTCGATGTGCTCAATATAGAATGAACAGCTCCCCTCTAACGGTTCCCGGTGCCCATCTGGGTATGCTCGATACATAGCAAGACAGTCATGCCAGTCATAGAACTCAAGCTGAAAAGGAAAAAAGGTTAAGGCTTCATCAAATGATAAAACTAACGGCGCTGAGTGATGAAACTCTTCGCGCTCAGCACAACAAGCAAGCATAAATATCCATATATGTCTGTTAGCCTTGAATAATGATTATCGTTATCTGCTCAATGTGTCTTGATATGAAAAACAATAATAACTGATAAATATATCATGCCTTAGCGAGATGAAGATTCAACTGCAAAACGACAAGGATGAGAACCTAGTACGGAAAATATATTAAATAATATGAAGGCGTTATTTATGTTCACCAATGGTAATTCTTTCGCAAAAATCAGGTCAAGGATGGCGTCAATTCAAACGATTATTTAAGTAGCTTACCTTATATGAATAACGTTTTTATTTTTTTGCTCGTCACAGTTAAGACCAAATAAAGCAGACAGTTTAAGAACATCGAAAATTGTTACTTATACTCTGTAATAAAATTAGAGGGTGTAACGCCAGCCTTATCATGAAAAAAACGAATAAAAGCACTATCACTTGAAAAATCTAGCCGATGAGCAATATCTGTCACTCGCCAATTTGATGACAGCAATTCAATAGCGGCTAATAAACGCCACTGTTGGCGCCAACTTTGATATGGCATACCCACTTCTTTATTAAAAATACGGGTGATGGTTTTTGCACTCGCTCCTACGATAAGGCTAAGTTCTGCTAATGATGGAGCAACAAACCCCTCATCATCAATATCAGCTAACCATGAGGATAAACGAGGATCGGCTGGAATAGGTAAATTCAAGTGACTATCTTTCGCAAGGTTGAGCTCTTCAATTAAGAGGTTCACCGAATTAACTTGCTCATTATTGGGTTTATCAAACGCCCAAAACGCCATACGCTCCATTAATGCCGACATTAAAGGATTAATATCAAATATTTTTAGTTCTCTCGGCAATTGTGGTTGTAAATCTTGGTCAAAATACAAAGAACGGTATTGCGTAACATTGGATGTTTGTGCTTTGTGCTCCACTCCTGCTGGGATCCAAGCTGCACGCATTGGCGGCAACACACACTTGACACCATCTAAACTAATGACCATGCAACCATGATGAGAAAACAATAACTGATCTTTGCTATGAGTGTGATAACCAGAATCATGCTCTGCTAAATCAGCAGCAAGCCCAACAACAAGACCATGATAATCATCAGCACAAAACTGATCTTCCATTCGAATATAAGCCATATTAGCAGCTCCTTTCTGCAACCTGTCCTTAAAGTGACATTTGTTGTTCTTATATTAATATTACACCACCCATGAACACTATATACTTCTCATCATTGAAATAACAGTCTCGCACTTCACGAATTAGCGATGGCAGTAATACGTATCATCCACTGAACAATATCGGTTTTTTGCCTTTCGTCGGTGGATGATCAAGCGTCAAAGAGGAAGTCATGAATAAAAAAACAATCTCGACATTATTAGCGATTTCGCTGTTAATGTTTCCACAGCTCATAGAGACGATGTATAGCCCAGCGCTAACATCGATTAAGAATCACTTTTCAGTAACCACCTCAGATGCAGCTCAAGCGCTATCGATCTTTTTTATGGTCTTTGCCGTTGGCGTCGTATTCTGGGGAACCATGTGTGATGTGATTGGACGTCGTTTATCAACCCTATTAGGTTTAGCAATTTGTATTGCTGCCGCACTATTTTGTTACTTTGCACCAACATTTCAGGGGTTACTTTACGGTTTTGGTGCGTGTGCTTTTGGTGCAGCTGTTGGCTCTGTATGTACCCAAACCATTTTACGAGATAGCTTTGAAGGCGCGAGTTTAGCAAGAATTTTTTCTATTGCTTCGACAAGTATTGGTCTTAGCCCTGTGATTGGTATGTTACTTGGTAGCTGGTTGACGGCTCACGGTGGCTATACTTGGGTTTTCGCAGCTATGGTGATCATGTTATCACTACTATTACTTTGGGGTGGCTTTGCATTACCAGAGACAAAACCAAACCACATTAAACGTGATAGCTTGTTTTTAGTGGCAAATAAAATGCTCCGTGACAGCCATATTTGGTATATCGTATTAATGATAGGGCTGGCAAATATTGCCCTGTTCTCTTACTACAGCATTGCACCATTTATGTTTGAACACTTAGGAGCTAGCGTTAAGTTTTTTGGTAATACGAGCTTTGTTTTAGCTGCTGGCTCAATTTTAGGTTCACTACTTAATATTCGTTTGATACGCCTACATATTCGCGGTGAACTCATCGTAATGTTATCGACATTAATGATGCTGACAGCTGGTTTAGGTGTTTACTTACTACAAGAAACTGTTTGGTTCTTCATTCCAATGGCATTGGTATCACTGTCATTTGGTTTAACATTACCTAACTTGTTAAGTACTGCTTTAATCAATTACCGAAACCACCTAGGAACAGCGGGTGCATTACTTGGCTTGTTCTATTACTTAATCATCGGTTTTGGCCTAGATCATGTCGCACATGTCGGCAATCTAGCATTAACATTACTGGTTTGTGGTGGTGGTTCATTTGTACTTGTACTATTAAAATTGATCACGGCAAAAGCCAATAAACAAACCAGTGAAAACGCAACAGCAAGTTAATCGACAAGTGAGTTGAAACTCACCGTAAAGTTAACTTCTCTTAACAAAAAAGCCGCATAAGGTCATCTTTTTAAAAGAGTCTTATGCGGCTTTTCTTTTTTTCTGTAAGCGATTAATTCGTCACAGTGGGTAATTCAGGTAAATGTGTACCAGCATTATCAGGATAAATCACATACTCACCGTGGAATTTCACTTTAGATTTGTAGTCGGTGATCTTAAACAGCAAGATACCTTGTTGGTAAGCCAAATCGATAAATTGCTGCGCATTACCACGAATATAAAAAGAAAGGGGTTTTATTAATGTACCCTGCTCATTCATCGCAGACTTGTATTGCGCAGCACACACCACTAATGATGCTTGACCATCGGTATGATGAGACACTTTGCGGTTCACTTCATACTCGTTAGTCACTAACCAATCTGCGGCTTCTACAACACGATAGAAATCATCTATTAGCTCAGCGGTAATAACCGTTGAATGACCATCAGCATCATTTAACGCACTAAGGGTATTTTTAATACGCTCAAATTGTACTTTAAGCTGCGCATTTTTGCCCATTGTGCGAGATTGTTTCTGCCATTGCAGTAATGTCTTAGACACACAGTGATCAAAACATTGTTGTTTGATCATCTTCGTCACCCACGCGCTTAAAAAAACCGTCTCACTGACCGGGTTTTTCTGGGTTTTACCAGACTCTTGCGCAGTAACCAGAGTTGATAACCCTTCCGTTACCACATGTAGAATTTCGTTATAAAAAGAAGTCATAATTTTAGAAAATCAAAAATAAATACGGCTAAAAACAAGCTTACGAATGTTTAACCAAGAACCAAGGTTCCTGTTAGAAATTTCCACTTATCGTACGCTACTGTCAGGTGAGATAGGTGGCAATAATAACGAGTTATACCCTAATAAAAAAGTAGCAATGTATTGAAAATCTTAGCTGGTTTTATCTATCAATTAAGATGGAATCAACCAACTAACTAACTAACACAGAATATTAATCTGCAAAATAAATCTAATTATTACAATTAACTCGGTTGATTATAATAAATACGCCAGAGAATCTTCTCTGGCGTACTTTTTTCAGCGACATCTGTAAAAATAAAATGCTTTATGCGTCTTTTGCTAAGAACCAGTAAAAACCCGCAGACAATACTGCACAAACGGCCATCGTTCCTGCCATTGGCCATGCCGTACTGTCTGGCATTAACGCAACAATACTACCGACAATAGATGCAACACCAAAACGGAATGTGCCGCCTAATGAAGAAGCCGTACCAGCCATTTGTGGATAACGTGCAAGTAAACAAGCCATAGAGTTACTACCAATAATCGATAGCACACCAACAAATAACATAACAGGGATAACAACGCCCCAGAGCCCGAAATTAAGCCATTGACCAATAACAATTAACGCACCGGCAAACAGCTGAATAACTAATCCAAGGCGTAACATCCAATGGGTGCCTTTTTTCCTTACAAAACGCCCATTTATACTGGTCATTAGGATTAAGCAAATGATATTTAAACCAAAGTAAAAGCCAAAGTTTTCAACACTTACACCATAAAGATCAATGTAAACAAACGACCCCGCCGTTAAGAAAGTGAACATGCCTGAAAATGAAAAGCCGCTACACAGTATCAAGCCGAGAACCACAGGATTAGACAGTAGTTTTATATAATTGCGGATAATAGATAAAAAGTGGAAAGGTATACGTTTTTCTTTTGGTAATGTTTCTTTAATTTTAAAAACAATAGAAAGTAAAACAATGACAGCAAAAATAGACAAAAACCAAAATACCGCACGCCAGCCAAACCATACCGATAAATGACCACCAATCATAGGGGCAAGTAAGGGGGCCACTGTCATCACCAAAGTAACAAACGACATAGTACGAGAAAACTCTTCACGCTCGAACATGTCACGTACTAATGCACTAATGATGACGGCTGCGGCAGCACCTGCAAAACCTTGTAAAACACGAATAACAGTCAGTTCTGTGATACTCGTACTCAACGCACCTAATACGGTTAAAACAGTAAAACTGATAGTACCGAGTAACAAAATTGGACGTCGGCCATAACTGTCAGCCAGAGGCCCATGAATCAATTGACCGAAAGCAAAACCTGCGGTGAATACGGTTAATGTAACCTGAACTAAACTGGGAGAAACTAAAAAGTCTTTGGCAATGTTCGGCATTGCGGGCAGGTACATATCAATCGCTAAAGGCGTAAGCGCAGCTATTGCGCCAAGGATCAATATCAATTGCAGGCTCAACCTTGGGCTGTCTTGCTGGTTCATAGCACCTCTTATGAGCTAATATTCCATATGAAGCTTATATTTTACGATAAAACACGTATACAGAACCTTTCTAATATGGAAAAGAGCTATTTCCTTTTCCGCATCCCCTTCGCTACACGTATTCTGTATTTATCTAATAAAATAAAAGGCATAAACAATGCAGACTAAAAACAAGTCTTCATATTTACGCCTATTATTACAGCATATAATTTATAAAATTAACATCACCAACTAATTATTTTAGAAATGATGCAATTTCTTCTGCTGTTAGTGGTCGGTACTCACCAGGCGCGAGATCTTCATCAAGCTCAACGGTACCAATACGCTCACGGTGTAAGCCAACCACTTTATTACCCATCGCTGCGAACATACGTTTTACTTGGTGGTACTTACCTTCAGATATTGTCAGCAACGCCTCACGCTCGCCAAGAATTTCTAATTTAGCTGGGCGTGTTAATTCTTTCTCACTGCGAAGTTGTACACCTGCTTCAAATTGCGTGATGTAATCTTCAGTGATTGGATCGGCCGTTTCAACAAAATAGGTCTTTGAACATAAATGACGTGGCGAAGTGATACGGTGAGACCATTGACCATCATCGGTTAACAACACTAAACCCGTTGTATCGCCATCTAAACGACCTGCTACGTGCATTTTCTCTGGGCTTACTTCATCAAACAAAACAAAAACAGTTGGATTGAAGTCATCAACATGAGAGCAGACGAAGCCTTCTGGCTTGTTAAGCATAAAGTAACGAGGACCTTGCAGCTTTAGCGGGCGACCGTTAAATTCCACATCGTTATCGTCACTGACTGAAAACGAAGCACTACGGACGATTTCGCCATCAACTTCAATCATTTTATCTCGAAGAAGTTTACCGGCTTCTCTACGGGTGATACCCAATGTGGTACCTAAGAATTTATCAAGCCTCATTAACTGGCTCCGCTAATTGCTACAAAAGAGCGGTATTATAAGACCAAATAACAAAGATGCATTAAAAACTTATTGCTCCCATCAAAGCGATAAATGCCTTATTGTCCTCATTTTACTCTGATTCGTAATGTACCTTGATGCTATTAGCCAACAAGGTAATGCTATTATCTTGCTCTTTTCTAACCGTTACCTTATCTGAGGTTATCACCACGAATTGATTTTTCTCATTGGTGAAAGGAAAGCTCACCGCTACATCACCTTGATAAATCGTTTCTAGTTTATCGCTATGAATATGAGCACTGGCGATTTTAACCGCTATACCACGCCGAATATGCATCACCACGTTACCGCTATAGGTTTGATAATCCTTATAACCTTGTTCATACTTTGACGAGATCGTAAATGGATTAATCGTACCTGCGAATATACTCATACTAATGAATAAGCAGGAACATAGTATTGCTAATTTCTTTTTCATCTTCTGCCTTCTCCATCATTTTTATCCTATTTTGTTAACAACTCCCTTAACCTTTACTTAACTGCACGCAAGATAAATACCACTATTATTGATTATTTCCTCTCATGGATACTATGTTTCTGAACTTTACCCGCCACATCCTTGTTACATCTTTGTTTCCAAAATAGAATATATGGCGCTCAGCTAAACGATTACTACAAATAAAAAGATACCGTTGGAGAATCATATTAATGAAACTGGAAGCAGTAGATTACACAGCAGATAATGCAAAGCAGCTTTTTGTCGAATCCTTACGAGAGACAGGCTTTGGGGTACTAAAAAATCATCCTATCCAACAAAAATTAGTCCAAAAAATCTATGATAAGTGGTATGACTTTTTTAATAGTGAAGAAAAAACTGCGTTTCATTTTAATGTAGAAACCCAAGACGGGCTGTTTCCAACCGACGTTTCAGAAACCGCCAAGGGGCATACCCAAAAAGATATTAAAGAATACTTCCACTACTACCCTTGGGGTCAGTGCCCAGCTGAACTTAAACAAGATATTCAACAGTACTATCAAGAAGCCAATGCGCTTGCGACAGAGTTACTAAGTTGGGTTGAACAATATTCACCTAATGAGGTTTCCGCTAAATACACTCAATCACTATCAAGTATGATTGATGGCAGTGAGAAAACATTGCTTCGCATCCTGCATTACCCTCCGCTGCAAGGCGACGAAGAGCTAGGCGCGATTCGTGCGGGAGCCCATGAAGATATTAACTTATTAACCATTTTGCCTGCTGCTAACGAGCCGGGGCTACAAGTTAAAGCCAAAGATGGTAGTTGGATTGATGTGCCTTGCGATTTTGGTCATTTAATTATCAATATCGGTGACATGCTACAAGAAGCTTCCGGTGGTTATTTCCCATCCACAACTCACCGTGTGATAAACCCAGAAGGCGCAGATAAAACAAAATCACGTATTTCATTACCTCTGTTTTTACACCCAAAACCAGACGTTATCCTTTCAGAAAAATACACCGCACATGAGTATTTAATGGAACGTTTACGTGAACTTGGTGTTATCTAATTTCTAAGACATAAAACACTAAGTGTAGAAATGGCTCTCGGCTTTGATCTCTGTTTTGATACTAGGGTTCGGTCAGTCGAGAGACTTCATAAAAAAATTATGAGGTTACAATCTAAAATATGAACATTTTTTCGTGTTTCTGGTCTCATTATCGAAGAGTTACAAATCTATTTATTATGCAAACAATCTATTATTAGCATATCGAACAATACATCATTTATTTTTTGATTACGTTTACATTCAGACTTTCAGATCTATAGTTCATTGATAGCTTAATTGGTTGTGTATAGATCTTACTTAGGGACTCCGTATGAAAATCTCGTTAACGAAACCTGTGCTTTCATCTCTTGATACTTTTCTCAATCTCATTGACGAATTATTTGCTTACGAAGCCCTACCGCAAAAGGTAGAGCAAACAGCAACAGCGGTAAAACAACTATTATCAACACCAGAGCTTGGGCAAGCTTGGTTTATTGAAGTTGAAGAAAATGGTGAGACCTGTGTCGCAGGACACCTTGTGGTGAGTTATGCCTTCAGCCTTGAACATGGCGGTAAAGTAGGGTTTATTGACCAATTCTATTTAAAACCAGAGTGGCGACAAAAAGGCATTGGCGCATCATTAATGCCGCAAGTTGAAGATCGTGTTATGAACGATGGTGTTAAAGCCCTATCACTGGAAGTAAATATTGGTAATGCGGGTGCTCGTACTTTTTACGAACGCCATGGCTTTGTGCCACGTCGCCAGTTCTGTGTTATGACCAAAAACCTTGCTGAAAAAACAGTGCCACTTCACGTCGCATCGTAACGGCCTCCCTTTACTTTATGTAAAAATGGATTGAACCATGTCTAAAGCCTTGCCATTCGCAGGGCTTTTTCGTAACCCCTTAAATATAAACAAGCATATCAATTAATTACGTGCTTATTTATAATGCTATATCATGTCTTTTCAATATAAATACCAAGGAATTTTATGGGTCTTTTCATCACTATCGGCGTTATTGTTATTATTGCCCTTGCCTACATCAGCCTACGTAACGGTTTAATTGGTAAAAAGAACCAAGTTGCCAATGCAGAATCAAGCATTGATGTAATGCTGAAAAAACGTTTTGACTTACTACCAAATTTAATTGAAACCGCCAAAGCATATATGCAACATGAAAAATCGGTATTAACGGAATTAACAGAACTTCGTAACCAAGCGGGCAATGCCACCAGCACCGATACAAAAGCAGCCTTAGACAAGCAAGTTAGCACTGCACTCTCTCATTTCCGCGTGGCTGTTGAAGCGTATCCAGAATTAAAAGCTAACGATAATATTGATACTGTAATGCGTTCCATGAATGAAGTTGAAGCTCAATTATCAGCAGCGCGACGTACTTTTAACGCATCTGTCACTAATTTCAATAATGCTGTAGAAATGTTTCCATCAAGCATAATTGCTAATCATATGAACCTAACAACATTACCTTTGTTTGACATTCCAGAAGTAGAGCGTCAAAACGTGAATGCTGCTGAACTGTTTAATAACAAATAACCCAACAATTAGGTTTCACCATGGAAGATCGTATTTCAACCTTATACGAACAAAAGCTAAGAACACAGTTGTCCTCGTTAGAGTCTACTCGCTTAGATGTCGTCAAACAGTTATGGATTGCGCTTGCGGTTGGAGGTATTACAGCTGCTATCGCGATCCCAACAGCACTCCATTTCAATGCGTTACCTTTTGGTATTATTGCGACCTTTATTGTTGCTACTTTCATGTTGGTTCGATTTTCAAAACAGAAGCAACAATACTGCGTCAGTTATAAACAGAAGGTTATTACCGCCCTACTCGCTAACATCAATGAGAGTTTTGCTTATCAGCCTCTCGGCTCTATTTCCGAACAAGATTATAAAGCCTGCCAACTCTTTCCACAGCATTATGATAGCTTTCGTGGTGAAGACTTTGTCCAAGGTACAATCGGAAAAACGACACTGCGTTTTTCAGAGTTAGAGACACAAATTAAAAAGCAGCGCGTGAATCAAAAAGAAAAACGCGAGGAATGGGAAACCATTTTTCATGGCATTTTATTTATTGCCGATGCCAATAAACACTTCAATAGTCAGACACTCATTTTACCGGCAAAAAACGCATTTATTACGGCAATTGGTGATGCCGTATCTCACCTGTTTAACCGCGAAAATAGACGTGTAGATCTAGAAAATCCAAACTTTGAGCAATACTTTTCGGTCTATAGTAGCGATCAAATTGAAGCGCGATACTTATTAACGCCTGCGATGATGGAACGATTAGTCGATTTTGTTACTAAAGCTAAAAATCGTGTCTCATTATCATTCATCGATCATAATATTTATATCGCGATGAATAGTCATAAAAACTACTTTGAGCCCGCATTGTTTACATCCTCGGACTCACTGGAGTCTGTTAAAGCGATTGCCCAAGACTTACAATTTGTCATCGATATTGTAAGCGATTTAGATCTCAATACTCGCATCTGGACGAAGCGCTAATCCATATATTTAAACCGTAATGGCACACTGCTGATGAATAACATTACTTATATTCTTGCTCTTAGCGATGATGATCCTACGATTATTGATCGACAAGCACAGCAGCAAACATTTGAAGAAAATAAAACGAACATTCATTACACCGAACTATCTTAATCACCATCTTCCCCAGATCATCAAAATGAGCGATCCCAGTGACGGCATGGCATATGGATAGAAATAAAGAATCATAATGCCGATATGTTTTCTCAACTAGCGCAACTCGTTAAGTTAATAAAAACCTCACAGCAAGTTTAAGTTACACCCCATTTTGACATATTCCACATCTGACTTATAAAACCTATCACCAGATGTGGTCATCCCTAAACGCTGGTAAAAGCCAATAGCACTCGTTCGAGCATCGAACCAAAGAAGCTCTGCGTCAGTCGTTTTTAGATAAGTAAAGAGCGCTTGGATCATCGCAGTACCAATACCTTTACCTTGATATTCAGTGAGGGTGGCAAACTTACGAAGTCGTGCTACGTTTCCTTCAATATAAACCGAAGACACACAGACGAGCTCATTATGAATAAACACCCCAAAATGGGTTGCTGTCTCATCCCCTTCCACTTTACAAAACGACTCCGGTTTCGACGGCCATAGAACACGATGTCGAACTGTTATTGCCTGCTGCCAAGTAATTGGTTTTATTTCCATTAACGTGAAATCCATATAAAAAAGATGCTACAACTTACCAAGCCATAGCTTCTATTAATCCTTAAAATTAATCTACCCTTTCAAACGTAAACGCCCCTATATGTCGTTTAGTTTGGTTTAGCTGGCGTATTAAAACACCGAAGCCTTATCTAGAGAGTTACTCTAAATAAGGCTTCTTCTTAAATCAGAAATTTCAACATCGCATTGAAATTTCTAAACTAACACTTTATTTCTGCTGGCTTAATGTGATGTTTTTATCTTGGATCAACGCATTACTTTTTGAGCTCTTAAACGCACCATCAACATCTTGAATATAATAAACCGGTAATGACTCTTCATTTGCTACCGCTTTCCCTTCATCAGGGCCCAAGCACAGCATGGTTGTTGCCCACGCATCACCTTGAATAGGATCATTACCAAACACGGATGCTGAAACAAGATCATGAGTGATCGGCGCACCTGTTCTTGCATCAAGAATATGTGAGTAATCTTTTTTGCCATCCTTAAAGTTATGGTGATACGTACCTGAAGTGTTTAGTGATACGCCATTCTCATCATTAATCGTCACGATTTGATAAGGATGAATACCGTCTTTGAGTGCTACAGGCTGCTCAATCGCCACACGCCACTTCTCACCCATTGGCTTATGACCTTTAATCTTCATATCGCCACCGAACTCAACCAAGTAATTCTCAACACCATCCGACTCTAAAATTTGGCTTAAACGGCTAATCGCATAACCTTCACCCATTGAAGATAAATCAATCTGCAACTGGGGAATGGTTTTTCTAATACGTAAGTGTTCAGGATCTATTTCAATTTTATCAATACCAATATCAGCACGTACCTTTGCAATCTCGGCGGCTGTTGGCACATTTAATTTATCGCTTTGGAAGCCCCAAAGTTTATATAAAGGCTGAATAGTGGGATCATAACAACCATGACTTTCTTTATTGATCGCCTTTGCTATAGACAACATATAAATAAAATCTTTCGACGCAGGTTGCCACTCTGTTGAAGTGCTCTTATTAAACTTAGAAATATACGAATCACCGCGATACGTTGAATATTCTTTATCAATCGCGTCTAATGCTTTATTAAACTGAGCTTGTACCTTCGCCGATGAAACATCATCTTTAGACCAATAACTCACATGGTAGCTAGTGCCTTCTGCATAGCCCGCGATTTTTTCTAACTTTGGAGGCTCACTACAACCCGACAATATCATAGTTGCAGACAGTGTAAATAACGCAGCGCAGCTTCGCTTCAGGAAAACATTCGACGTTTTCGTAAACATACAAAAACCTTATTGATACATAATGTATGTAAAGTTTACCAATAGTTACCAAACACTACTAGACAGAGGCAAAACACCGCATCTAACGTCACCTGCGAACAATGAATGAAGGCTTTGCCAAATCACTGGTTAAATGTACACTAGTTAGGTTTTCAGTTACGCCAGAATAGTTTCTATGTATACCCTTCGTCCTTATCAGCAAGACAGTGTTAACGCCACTATCCACTATTTTCGTAAACACAACACCCCAGCAGTATTAGCCCTACCAACAGGCGCAGGTAAAAGCCTTGTCGTCGCAGAGCTTGCACGTATTGCTCGTGGGCGTGTTCTCGTGTTAACCCACGTAAAAGAGTTGGTAGAGCAAAACCATGCCAAATATGAAAGTTACGGTTTAAAAGCCTCTATTTTTTCTGCTGGATTAGGGCGAAAAGAAACCGACCAACAAGTGGTATTTGCTTCTGTGCAATCAATGGCAAACAGCTTAGATAAATTCAAAGAACAATTTTCATTATTGGTCATTGATGAATGTCACCGTGTACCTGACGATGAAAACAGTGCTTATCGCAAAGTTATCAAGCACGTTCAAGACGTAAACCCAAACATTAAAATTCTTGGCTTAACTGCGACACCTTATCGCTTAGGCATGGGCTGGATTTACAAATACCATACCCGAGGTCAGGTTCGTACTGAACAAGATCGCTTCTTCCGAGACTGTATTTTTGAATTACCGATCCGCTACCTATTAGATGAAGGCTTTTTAACCGAGCCCAAAATCATGGATATGGCAGTGATTGGTTATGATTTCTCATCTATTACCCCTTCATCGACAGGCCACTACAAAGAAGCCGATTTAGATAGCGTGATTGGAAAATCAGAGCGTGCAACACCAATGATCATTGAACAAGTGATTGAGTACGCCAAAGATCGTAAAGGTGTGATGATATTCGCCTCAACCGTTAATCACGCCCAAGAAATCATGGGCTACTTATCCGGTGAAAATGCCGCGTTGGTGATTGGTGATACCCCTCTTGATGAACGCGATCGCATCATCAGTGATTTCAAAGCGCAAAAGATTAAATACTTAGTTAACGTTTCAGTATTAACGACTGGCTTTGATGCGCCGCATGTAGATTTAATTGCTATCCTTCGCCCAACAGAATCTATCAGCCTATATCAGCAAATTGTTGGTCGAGGCTTACGTTTAGCTGATGGTAAAAAAGACTGTTTAGTATTGGAGTATGCGGGTAACTGTTACGATCTATACCAACCTGAAGTAGGTGATCCAAAACCCAACTCAGACAGTGAAGTCGTAATGGTACCTTGCCCTGCTTGTGGCTTTAAAAACAGCTTTTGGGGCAAACTCGATCCCGCAGGCTTTTTAGTTGAGCACTATGGGCGTCGTTGCCAAGGCTATTTTGAAGATGATGAAACAGGCGAGCGTGAAGAATGTGGTTATCGTTTCCGCGCTAAATACTGCGAAGAATGTGGCGCTGATAACGATATCGCCGCAAGACGCTGCCATCTTTGTGATGCGGTCATGGTTGATCCTGATAAAAAACTGCGTGAGGCGTTAAAACTTAAAGACGCCATGATCATGAAGTGTACTGACATGCGCTTAGAGCCAGGCAAGAATAAATTCGATAAACCTCAGTTAAAAGTGATTTATGTCGGCGATGAAGGTAATGAAATTAACGAAGTGTGGACGCTTTCCAATAAAACCCAGAAGCAAGAATTTCTTAAGCGTTTTATTAATCCTCATTTAGTGGATCGTCACCGCCCATTCACCGATACCGCCCCAACAAAAGTGGCCAATAACGAGCACCGTTTACGTCCACCTGAAATTGTAATCGCTCGTAAAAATGGTCGATTTTGGGCTATTCGAGACAAGTTGTTCGATTTAGATCAATATCAGAAAGACTGAAGTCGTAATACTTTTTTAGATGAGACGCTGAATCTCTTTTTTGAATGAATCAGGCGTTTTATTACTAGGCGTACGGCCAGTGTTGCCATGAATCACAAATCAACCCCTTTCTTGGTGCTCACAAGTGAGTTAGCTTAACTACTAACTCATTTGTGGACAAAACTTTGTTAGATAGCTAGCTCTATTCAGGCTTGTTGATATTAGGAAAAGTAGGGATAACGCCTAAATAAGCGGCGTATAAACGTTTGGCTATAATCAGCGAGGAACGAGCGCCAGCCAAACTTTAAACGTCCGTTCTTGATTTACTTGTTATACAACGACTGAATCGGAACTTAATAACTTCAAACCAACTATACCGATGACAATTAACCCTATACATGCAATACGCTTAATATCCGCTACTTCGTTAAACCAAACTATTCCAACAATTGTCACACCTACAGCGCCAATACCAGTCCAAACTGCATAGGCATTGCCCATTGGAATAGTTTTTAAAGCATAGGAAAGACAACCAAAACTGATCCACATGGCTGTTATTGTTATTACAGAAGGCCACAATTTAGTAAATCCTTCAGTATGTTTAAGGCCAACTGCCCATACGATCTCAAACAATCCAGCTATGACTAACACTATCCAGCCCACTCGAAACTCTCCTTAGTTGTATAACGCCTTGTTAAGGGGTGAGCAACGCAATACCGATGCCGCCGCATACCGCCTTAAACACTAAACCCAACGCATAGTAAAAATGCCACGCGTTGCGAATCCCTCTTGAACAATTTGTTGAACGAAGCCGCTGCGCGGCAGAGTGAAAGCCCATAAGCTCGACTACGGTAAATATACCTTTAAAAAAAGGAACATTTATCATGAATAAAACACAGCAACATCGTTCAGATTATCTTTATGAACAACACCTTACCCATCTCACCTTGCAAGGTAAACGCCCCGCTACGATTGATGCTTATAGTCGTGCTCTACGTCGCATTACCCATCAACTGGATAAATCACCAGACACATTAACTACCGAAGATCTTAAACAACATTTTACACAACTGATCAAAACACATTCATGGAGTACCGTGAAAATTGATCGCAATGGCTTACAGTTTTTCTTTAAGCATGTCCTTCAACGTGATTGGGAGTGGCTGAACATTGTAAAGCCGCCACACGTGAAAACCTTACCTGACATTTTGACGCCAACCGAAGTGAGCCTATTGATCAATGCCACTTCGCAACTGCGTTACCAAGTGTTTTTTCTGACCTTATATAGCCTCGGGTTACGGCTAGGTGAAGGGTTAAATCTCACAGTGGGTGATATTGATAGCCATCGTATGTTTGTCCATATTCGACAAGGCAAAGGAGGTAAAGACAGGTTCATCCCACTACCAAGGCGAACCCTGTATGCCCTGCGATATTATTGGCAAACCCACAAAAATAGTCGTTATCTTTTTCCTTCACCGTTCAATGTTAACCATACCGTGATGGATCGCGGTGGCGTTCAAAAAGCAATGAAAGCCGTCATTAAAAGCTGTGGGATCACGAAATCTATCAGTCCTCATAATTTACGTCATAGCTATGCCACTCACCTGTTAGAACGAGGCTTAGATTTACGTTCAGTGCAGGCAATGTTCGCATTGCGAACATCAATCTGAATATGCGATGTCTTGTGGACACCGTCATTGTTCTCAGTGTCAGCACCAAACAACATCCGATTGGTTAGCAAAGCAGCAACAGAAATTGTTGCCTGTTGATTACTTTATGGTGACATTCACGCTGCCAGCTGAGCTTCGATATCTGGCAAAAAAGCATCCCAAAGCACTCTACCAAGCCATGTTTACTGTGACAGCCAGTGTGATAAAAAGCTTTGCTAACAATGATAAATACCTTGGTAATCGCATCGGTTTTACTTCTGTTTTACACACTCATAATCGGCGTCGAGATTTACATCCTCATATTCATATGGTGATCACTGGCGGTGGCTTTGATGACAAGAAACGACAATGGAAAAATTGTAAAAACCACTACCTCTTTAATGCATTTGCTCTCGCAAAAGTATGGCGAGCAAGATTGTTAGCCTATCTCACTACTGAACTAAAGTGGGCGTTACCCGATCACATCACGAAAAAGTGGGTGGTTGATTGTCGGCATGTAGGGCAAGGAAAGCCTGCATTATTGTATTTATCGACATACCTTTATCGAGGGGTAATTGCGGATAAAGACATTCTGTATATCAATAATGAACAGGTGACATTTCGTTATAAAGATAGCCAAACTCAAACGATGAAGACACGCACGTTACCTGTGTTGCAATTTCTCTGGTTGATATTGCAACATGTGTTACCAAAAGGATTTCGTCGAATACGTGATTATGGTCTGCTGCGGGGTCATGAAAAGAAGCTGCTTCAAGCAATCCAATTTATGTTCATGATAGCCGGGCAACTAACGTTGCCCTCACCGAATAAAACGGTACGTATAAAAGCCCAACCCTTTTGCCCCTGCTGCCAACATGTCATGCAATTAACGGGAATATTTCGACCCAGATAACCGACGTTCAATAATAAGGATAATGGCTTTCACGCTTCATAATTAAAGAGGATTTTATTATAAATCAGAGTATTAAAATGATTGGTTCACACCAAGGATAACGTTCGACTTATTTTTGGCATCCCCCTTCATGATATTTCCAATATTTACTTATATAAGGTGGCTTGGGCTTGTCCAACACTTCGGATAGGTGTCGGCTTCGCGACACATATCCTTATTTGTTAGGCGAATTTTCAAAGGCTTATGCGCATATCTGCACAATTGAAAAGACCGTCACCTAAAGTTGGAAAACGCGCATAGTTTTTTAGCGTTCCATGATTTGAAAAACCTGACTTTTCTAAAACCCTTACACTTGCTATGTGCCCAACAAATGGATTTGTTCTTACTTCCTTGATACCCAAGCTGTTTAAATATTCCAAGCCAGTACGACACAATTGCGTCGCAATTCCACGATTACTAAATTTGTCTGATATACCAAAATGGATCTCAGCATGCTGTTCATTGAACACAAACACAACCACCCCAAACACAAAGTCATTTTGGCTTTCTGCGACACCATAAACTAGCACTTTGGGACGGCTTTCCAAATAGGATTTTCTCCATTGCTGAATTTTTGAGAGCGTAGTTCCCACCGTATCATGAGGCAATGTCGAAATGTACTTTGCAGAAGAAATTGAGCCAGAGTACAAACTAAACAATGAGTCTGCATCAGTTTCTCGAAGCTCCCTAATTCTAAAAACGTCATTCTCGTAGTTCATTATGCCTCCATTCGCCTAACAGTATATTAATAAGCATTCTTACTTTCGCTCAAAAATACACGCATAAAAAACCTTTATCTTACTAGATATAATCTATATATATCATGAAGTTGATAACAATTTTTCACGCCTGACGCTCAATGAGAGAATGTGATAAGTAAGAAATGTATTTAATCAGTCTTATTAAATACAAACTGAAATGTTAAATGATATAATTTTCAATTGGTTATGATTCCTCTTCTGTTTTTAACAAGAAATATTTCTTATTAAAAACAGAACTAAAGCGATAAAATCACCACGTTTCATTATAACTGTTGATATACACAGTAAATAAAACTAATCCAAAATCACGTTAATGCGATATGAATGAGTATCTGTTCTAAATGGTAATGGGGCAAAAGCGTGTTAGATATTTTACCCTATCAAAACTGGTCAATATTATAAAAAGTATGGATAACTCTTCCATAAAGTACCTTTTAGGGTACAAAAAGACCGTCTATATGAACGGTCTTTCCAAGACAAAGCTATTTATGCGCAATATCCGCCCTTGTGATGAGAGCCAGTTCCCCCGTAAGGATGTTGTCCTTTAGGGCAAGCATTAGCTGCACCCGCAACAAAAAGACTAGCCAATAAAACAACAATTAGCTTTTTCATCTAACTCTCCGAATAATCTAAAATAAAATACAAAATATGAGTAAATTCTCTTGAAAGCACTTCTATTTAAAAATAAAAATCTTCCATGATTAAAACTCAAGGCAACTGTACAGAAAACAATGCATTTCAGCAATGTGGAGTATAGAAAAAGTAACAAGATAGATGTTATGATTTTGTTAATGATGTTACTAACTTCAGAATATTCAATCAGGACGATGTTTGCGCATGAAAGCCCCAAACGTGATATTTTACTAACAGATAAAATTATAGTGACTTGCTTAATAAGGCTAATCCAAAATCACGTTAATAAGATATGAATGAGTATTTAATCTAACAAGTTTTGGGGCAAATATGAGTTAGCCGAAAAGTTAACTCATTGTAATCACCGACTTGCTTCACAACCCAATAACAGGTAGAAATACGCTCAACAATTTTCATATTACATAGGTTGTTTAAAACATGAACGATACACTTGAACAAGAACGCTCTGCGTCTCATTCACCAGCATCTTCACCATTAACAACATCATCTAAAGCCGAGCAATATGCCGAGTTGGTGCATAGCCGTCGTTCGGTACGTAAATATGATGCAGACAGTGCTTTTGATCATGAAGCGGTAACCCGTGCACTTAACCTCGCCACCTTGTCCCCTAACAGTTCAAACATGCAATTGTGGCAATTTCATCGTGTCATCAGTGACGATAAACGCGAGCAACTGGCAAAGCTGTGTATGGGGCAAAATGCGGCAAAAACGGCACGCGAGTTAATTGTTATCACCACTACGCCTTATATGTGGAAACAACGGGCGAAAATGAATGCGGCACAAATTCGTGATGCCTTTAATGGTCGTGAAGATGCAACATCTAAGCGTGCCGTTAAATACTATGAAAAGCTGATCCCATTTTTATACCGTAATGATAGCTTTGGCATTATGAGCACTATTCGTAAGGTAATTGTGGCGTATTTAGGGCGTAAAAAGCCGATGGTACGTGAAGTGAGTAAAGCGGATTTACGTGTGTGTTTACATAAAAGCACATCCCTTGCGGCGATGACCTTTATGACCGCAATGCGCGCGGAAGGTTACGATACCTGCCCAATGGAAGGTTTTGATTCTAAGCGCGTTAAACAACTGCTTGGTTTAAACCCTAAAGCTGAAATCACAATGGTGATTGGTTGTGGCACTCGTGCTGAAGACGGCATTTATGGCGACCGCCATCGGGTAGACAACAGCGAAGTGATTATTAAGCACTGATCCCCTTGCCTAACAATATGGCGGAACGAATCAGTATTCCGCCAGTTCTCCCCACCTTCTGCTCTCTCATCACAAGGTAATTTGTTACTTACCACAATAAATACCACCTACCGGCATCGGAATACATATTGGCGATCCCTTATGTGGGGTTAAGCTACAAGCCGACAGAAATAAACAAGGTATAAGTAGTAATAGTTTCATGGTTAATGCGCGCTTTTTGTAATTGAATGGTGTTTTATCTAAAACTACTTCATTTAAAAAGCACTTGAATATAGCGCATAAACATCTTGTTACAGTTACGCGCTAATTCAATCTGCAAGTCAGCCTAGGTACAGAAAACAAAGTCACAACAGGCGTTTGTTATTTAAACGGCGTGAGATCGATACCTTCTATTTCACACACGGCTTTAATGGTTGGGTTATCACAAAGGTTCGTTAGGTACTTTGCAAGATATGGAAATGTCAGTGGTGATTGTTTTATTGGTAACGACCACTCTGCCAACATAAACAAGAAGTAATCACAGGCGGTTAGGCTGTCACCAAGCAAATATGTATTGTGTTTAAGTTGGTTATTAATAATAGAGAGTGCATCGGCAATTCTGTCATCTTGCGCAGCAACAACATTCGGGATCGTCGCGGCATCATTGGTATGGCGGTGTGGGTAATACCGTACCATTAATTCAGCTTGTAAGGTGTTATTTAGAAACGCTAACCATTGATAAAACATCGGCCGTAAAGGGCTGCCAATTGCAGGCATTAATCCAGACTGTGGATGGAGTTCGCAAAGATGAATACATATAGCAGAGCTTTCAAAGATCGCTTGCTCCCCTATCACCAATGTGGGTATGCGCCCTGCTGGATTGAGTTTCAGGTAGTCGGCTGACTTTTGAACGTTGGACTTTTTATCCACCAGCAATAGTTGGTAATCCGCTTTTACATGATGAAGTAAAAAATGCGGCGCTAAACTCGCGTTATTGGGGTAATAGTAAAGCTTGAACAATCTTGGCTCCTTGCCTGTAAAACAGATCAATCATTCGTTTTAAAAAACACACATCTATCTTACTAAATAAAGCATGAATTTAATGAAACGATCGTTTTATAACCCGTTGTAACTCGTGAGATAAATCGCATTTCTGCGTAGCTGTCACAAACATAGCAACTTGATTGCATCTCATTTAAGGGCATTTATCGATGAAAAGTAGATTGGATAATGTCTTGTTTACACATTCATTCACACGAAGATCATACCCATGGCCTGTTGAGTGAGTATAAGGTTCGATATTTGAGTTTAGAATGTTGCCAACAAAAGCGATGTTGCGCTTACTCTTCTCTTCATTGATGACGTATCGTGCTGAAAAATTCAGGCATAAAAAAACGTGCTGTCACTAGCACGGCACGTTATATCATTCTTACTTCAAACCTTAGCTCAATGTATTTATTTCCAGTTCGGATTTTGTAGCAACGCTTGTTGTAGTAGCCCTTTCATGTTGTCATCAGGATTACCAATAAATTGGTAACTCGCGTATTCACTAGGCTTGGTAATAGCACCATTGGTATCTTTAACATGTACTATCATGGAATATTCTTTGTTGTCTTTACCCGTTAGGGTGATCATAAAGTTACCGGCACAATCATGCGGCTTACAATAAGAAACGGCTTTGTAAGTTTCATTGCCATCTACAATATTATCTAGCGGCGCTGTCACTTTATTTTCTGATACCCATTTAGGGATTTTTTGCGTTTCTGGCGCGACAGATTGGGTTTGCTCTACAACGGTTTCAGTTGTGGCGACAGTTTGCGTTTGATCGTTTGGCGATTGCTCTTTAGGTGCTTGGTCATTACAACCTGCAAGTAACAAAACAATGGAGGTGGCTAGTAATAGCTTTTTCATTTTATTCAGTCCTAAATTTGAGTACCGCTCAAATCATTTTACGCCTGCGGCACTAATACTTTTACAAGATAACGCTTATTAGGCTCACACCCTATCCAATATAAGAGCAAAAAGTATCTAAATTTTGGCAAACATTATTAAACAAGCAAAATACTGACGTTACACTTACATATGTGTGTGTTTTTCACTCAATTACTTGAATTAACATACCTTCTTTACCGTAATTAAGTTAAGGTATCAGCAATTAAATAAAAGAAGCGACGATATGCAGGTTATTACAGAACAACTAATTACTTTAAAAAACGCTTGGATGGCAAGCCATATTACTGATGCTGAGTTTCCAACACCGCTAAGTGTAAAGGGATTAGAACTGTATCAACTATCTCAAACTGATTTAACTACGCATTGCATCGATACTTCGTTACCGACACCCGAACCCTCTTTATCTTTCTACCCGGTTGATTGCCACCCTCTTACTATTCGCTATTCTTTAGTTCGTGCCTCTCAATGGGAAAATGAACAAGAAAAAGAAGCGGTTATTGAGTATTTAACTCAAATTATGTTTGAGCCTAATGCAGAAGCGACGCTTTATGTTGGCTTTTTCAAAGGTAAACCGGCCGCTTGTGGCATGATTTATACTCATGCAGAAGATGGTGAGCAATATAGCCTGGTGTCTGACGTGTATGCATTGCCATTACCGAACCAGCAGCAATTAATTACAGATATGGAAGATTACCTTATCCATTCTGCGCAGCAATTCTCGCAAGCTGTCATTATCCAAAAATAAAAATGATTACGAAGCTAATAATCAGCTTCGTAATTTAGCCCTTTCTTCAACAACTAACCTGTTGTTTTTGACGAACCTTCAATCTCTGCCATACTAAATTACAGACTTTAATTCCTTTATTACGTGTTTAAAGTCTGTATCTAGAATACATCGGAGAAGAGTATGAAAGGGATCATTTTTACTGAATTTCTCGATATTGTTGAACGTACTTTCGATCTAGAAGTGTGCCAGTCAATGCTAGATATGGCTGACGACCCAGGTGTTTATACCTCTGTCGGTAGCTATGAGCACCAACGGTTAGTCAAGCTGATTATTTGTTTACATAAGGTTACCGGTGTCTCCGCTGAAAGCCTTCAACAAACTTTCGGTCGCGCTGTTTTCCCTCGCTTACTCACTTTATTACCAAATCATGACTTTACCGATTCCAACACCTTCGACTTTATTCGCAGTGTGGAGTCATACATACATCAAGAAGTTAAAAAGCTTTACCCGGATACAACTCCCCCTCGCTTTGAATTCTCTAATGAAACAGAAACCACCCTGACAATGGATTATTATTCAGCGCGATGCATGGGTTATGTCTGTTTGGGGTTATTAGAAGGATGTGCCGATTATTTTAAGCAACATCTTGCTATCGAACTGGTACCAACAACAAGCAAAAACAGTGTCCGCTTTCATTTGTCATTGAGTGATAATTAATGATCGATCCTGAAAAACATATTGCTTTATTAAAACAAAAACTCCAACGCGAACATGCATCAAGATTAGCCGCTGAAAAGTTATTAGAAGCGAAAAGTCATGAGCTTTATAATGCAAATCAAATGCTTAATGATTCGTACGAAAAATTACAAATGCAGGCGAAGTTTGATTCTGAGCTTTTAACTTATCAGAACAAAATGGAAAACTTGTTACTTCTTTATGCCCGATTATTCTTAAAGCACAGTGCGACGAGGGAAAGTATTCAACAATTGTTAGACAGCCTCGTTGATGGTAATTACATATCAGGTTGTCATATCACCATTTACCCTGCCGATAATATTAATATATCAGGGAGCTACTCCAGCGGCCGTTTACAGCAATGGACACCTCCAGCTGAGCTAGAATCGACCCATTCATTATGGGATAAAGGCGGCCATACTCTTTGGATAAATATTGTTAATAACAGAGGGCAAATAGGTATATTAGCCGTCAGAATCATATGTACCGATGACCGATTGCCAGCGATTCAAAAACATATGGCGCTGTTTGGTGAGTTATTTCGATCCGCTATTGGTAGGCAAATAACGTTTAATCAAGCTATTGATGCTAAAAAACGGGCAGAAGATTCAGAGCGTTCAACCCGTGATTTTCTCGCTATGATCAACCATGAATTACGGACACCACTTAATGGGCTGCTTGGTGCTGCGGAATTACTGCAAGATACACCGCTTAATAACGACCAACAGAAATTGTTAACCACATTGAATCATTCAGGTGAATTGCTACGGGCGATCATTAATGACTTACTCGATTACAGCAAAATAAATGCAGGTATGTTGGAGCTGATTGAAAAACCCTTTGATTGCCATTTATTAGCAGTAAAATTGGAAGATATTTTTACCCATCGTTCCCACGAAAAAAGATTAGATTTTAACATTTATTACTCCCATGACTTACCAAGATTTTTCATTGGTGATGAAGATAGGATTAAGCAAATATTTGTTAATTTGATCTCTAATGCGATTAAATTCACCCCTGCAGGTTTTGTGCACGCTAAGTTCTGGTGGCAAAACAAACAGCTACAATTTACGGTAAAAGACAGCGGTTGTGGTATTGATCACTCAAACCAACACAAGTTATTCAAACCTTTTAGCCAAGTGGATAATACCAGCAAACGAAGCCATGAAGGCACAGGGCTAGGTTTAGTGATCTGCAAACAGCTATGTGAACAAATGGGTGGCTCTATCCGCGTTGAAAGCTCGCTCGGGCGTGGTGCATGTTTTAATGTTTCCTTACCCTTACCCACAAGTGATCATACTCATTTTAATGCCAAAGTGAGACAACCGCATAAAACGCCAATTAAGCATTTAAAAGTGTTAGTGGTTGAAGATTTAAAGACCAATCAAATGATCATTAAGCTGATGCTAAACAAAATCCAAATTGAACCAACCATTGTCGATAACGGACAAAAAGCATTAGATATATTAAATGCGGAATCCTTTGATGTGGTGTTTATGGATTGCAGAATGCCGATTATGGATGGCTACACCGCAACTAGAGAATTACGAAAGCAAGACTATTCCAAACCCATTATTGCCTTAACCGCCGGTACCACAAGTGCTGAACGTGAAGCCTGTATTCAAGCGGGTATGAATGACATTTTATGTAAACCTTATTTGGCTTCCGAGCTTCATGATATTTTAACCATTTGGGGCAGTGTGATTGAATAATCCTCTCTCTATTACGGTTTAAATTACGGTTTAAAAAATCACATCGCTAAAAAGTAAAAAAGGCCACTGACGTGACCTTTTCGTATTTTAATCAATGTGCGTTTATCGTCACTAGCTGGCCTTTATCTCAGCCGTTTTCGACACATCTACAGGCGTTTCAGCCTTCGTTTTATCACTCTTCGCCTGCTTCTGTACGGCGGGATCTAGGGTCGGTTTGACTAACACGTAATCCATGATTTTACGAGCAAGTGGTGCGGCGTTACGTCCCCATCCACCGTGTTCTAAAATAACGGATACCAGTACTTTAGGATCATGTAACGGTGCATAGCCGGTAAACAATGCATGGTCACGTAAATGCTCCGCAACTTCATTCGCATCGTAATTTTGAGTATCAGACATGGTATAGACCTGACTGGTACCAGTTTTACCAGCGGCTTCATACGCTAAGTTTTTAAACTCTTTACGTGCCGTCCCTTTCGTCGTCACTAAGTGCATGCCTTCTTGTGCAATTTTCCAATCTTTTAATGGCACAGGCTCGACTTTTGGAAAGTCTTTAAATTTAACAATATCTTCTTTCTTGCCATCAAGAATCGCATATAGCAAGTGAGGGCGATGAACGACACCAGAATTTGCCACAACCGAGGTTGCTTTGGCTATTTGCATCGGTGTTGCTGTCCAGTAGCCCTGACCTATACCAATAGGGATGGTGTCACCTTGGTACCAAGGTTGTTTGGTATGTGCGAGCTTCCATTGGCGAGTCGGCATATTACCGGATGTTTCTTCTTTAATATCAATACCGGTGAGTTCGCCGTAACCAAATTTGTTCATCCATGTCGATAATCGGTCAATGCCCATGTCATAAGCCACTTGGTAGAAGAAAGTATCTACTGATTGTTCAATCGCTTTATATACATCAACGTTACCGTGTCCCCAACGAACATCATCACGGAATTTACGACTTTTGGAATTAGGAATTCGCCACCAACCCGGGTTATTACGTACTGTGTTAGGTGTGATAACCCCTGTCGCTAATGCCGCAACCGCAATTTGTGGTTTAACCGTTGAACCCGGAGGATATACCCCTAATGTGGTTCGGTTTACCAACGGGTGCGCAGGACTATTCAATAATTTGCTGTACTCTTTGGACGTAATACCATGCACAAACAAGTTAGGATCATAACTAGGACTTGATACCATCGCTAATACGCCGTCGTCCTGCGGGTTTAATACCACAATCGCACCACGACGAGTTTTCGTCACCATTTTACCTGTTTTGGGATCTTTGACTTCTTCCGTTAATAGCTTGTTGGCGAACAACTGTAAATTAAGATCGATCGTCAACTTAATATCTTTACCCGAAATAGGCGGAACATATTCTAAGGTACGAATAATACGACCACGGTTATTCACTTCGACTTTTTCATAACCAGATTGACCATGAAGTAAATCTTCATAGTAGCGTTCAACACCGAGCTTTCCGATCGTACGCGTGGCCTTATAGTTATTATAAATACCCTGTTCTTTTAATGACTTAATATCACGATCGTTGATTTTAGCCACATAGCCTAACGTATGTGTTAATGCTGAGCCATAAGGGTAATAGCGCTCTAAATGTGCATCAACATCAACACCTGGGTAATGAAATTCATTAACGGAAAACTCTGCAACTTGCTTTTCCGTCATCTGATCAATTAATGTCACCGGCATAAACGGACGGGTATGTTTCTTATCCTTCATAAAAGAGTCTATTTCATCATCCGTTACACCCAGTAAGGTTTTTAAACTGTCGAGTGTTTCAGTGAGGTGTGCGACTTTTTCTGGAATAATTTCTAAAGAATAGACCGGTATATTCTCTGCGAGAATAACGCCATTTCGATCGTAAATACGGCCTCGATTCGGTGCCACTGGGATAATTTTAATGCGGTTATCATTCGAACGAGCAGTATATTCGCTGTAATCTTGCACTTCTAAGTGGTACAAATTACCGATTAACACAAACGATAAAATGATAATCCCAATAAACCCTGCAAGCGCTCGACGCTTAAATAGCGACACTTCAGCTTGGTGATCACGAAATTGACTTCTTTCTTTCTTCATAGATGCTTATGAGATCTCAATGGCCATATGTGCCGTCGTTAACAAAGAATTGTACTTATACCCAATCCGTATAATGCGTGATCTCTCGCTAGAATGTAATAACTGGTTGCCTGTTTGACGATAATTTAACCTCAGTTATCGCGATATAATGTGTTTGAGGAGTTTACAAGCCCTCTACGACCATTAAAATGACCACCTTCTCTCTCTATAGGTTTTACCATGACCCTTTCTCGCTCCGCTGACAGCGTGGTTGTTCTCGATTTCGAAACGACTGGTTTATCTCCCAATCAAGGCGATCGCGCTATCGAAATTGGTGCTGTTAAATTAGTTAATGGCGAAGTTGTTGATCAATTCCAACAGCTCATGAATCCTGGTTTTCGTGTCAGTAGCTTTATTGAAGGTTACACGGGGATCAGCAATAACATGTTACGCACTGCACCACCATGTAATGAGGTAATGGATGCCTTTGCTGATTTCATTGGTGATGCCAACCTTGTGGCACATAATGCCTCTTTTGATCAGCGTTTTTTAGACGCAGAGCTGGCGGATATTGGCCGGCACTATACAGGTGCATTTGCCTGTTCAATGCTGATTGCACGACGTTTATATCAAGATGCACCGAATCATAAATTAGGCACGTTAGTGGATTACAAACACATTGAGCACAATGGTGTATTTCACCGCGCGTTAGCCGATTCTGAAATGACAGCTCGTTTATGGTTAGTCATGCTTGAAGATATTAAGCGACAATATCATCTTCACTCTGTCTCTTTTGAATTAATGATAAAACTAGCAAAAACACCAAAAGCCAAAATCGATACCTTATTTCACCGTTACGCTTAACAATAAGTCGTATATTCAACGTAACAAGTATGCTAAAACAGCTATACAGTTTTTAATAACTTCACTGAGAGTTCGATTTTGCAACAGTCAGATGCTGAACATTTCCCCCAAGTGCCTATCGCTCAGTCGGAGATCAAAATCGCAAGTTTTAATTTGTTGAATTATCTTGCTCCCCCTAATGCTTATTATGATTTTGAAAATATTTATAGCTATGAACAATGGCATAAAAAACAGCATTGGCTAACTTCGATTTTAGAAGCCCAACAACCGGATATTATTGGTTTTCAAGAAGTGTTTAGCGCAGAGGATTTGCAAGCATTATTGCGCGATATTGGCTATCCCTATTTTGCAGTCGTTGATGAACCTCAGGTAGAAGGCGATTTTATTTATCGTAGCCCCGTTGTCGCCATTGCTTCTAAATTTCCCATCACTGAAGTTATCGCTGTTGAAGCCGATAAGGAAGCGGCACAATTACTGGGCTGGACTGAGTTTTCATTTAGTCGCAAGCCACTGCGGGCGACGGTTGATATGCCTCATATTGGCGCAACAGACTGCTATGTCACTCATTTAAAATCCAAGCGTTCTCTATTTGATGATCCACTACCTGAGACAATTGCGAAATCAGGCAGTGCGCTTTCTTCTTTTCTTGGTCAACGTTTAGGGAATTGGGGTTCATCCATGCTACGGGGCACTGAAGCGGCATTACTGCAACTTGCAATGGTGAAGCGACGTGAGCAAACCAGTCATCCGATGGTGCTGTGTGGCGATTATAACGATGTTATTTCGAGTAGTTGTTTAGAAGAGTTAACGGCAAGTCGTGTTTATGGGATGTCAGAAAGTGACACTGAGCGCTTAATTAACTTCTATTGCCTTTACGATGGTTGGCAGCTTTATACTCAAGTCAATCCACAAAATGAAGAAACAACTCGCCCTTCTACCCATTACTTTAATGGCAAAGGATCGGTATTAGACTACATTCTGTTATCACAGGAGTTCAATGCGAGTTATTTAGGCTCATTATTTGAAGTTAGCCATTATCACACTGAAGATAAGCATTTGGTCAATTCAAGCTTTGATATTGACGGCTACAGTACTGATCACGCTATCCCTATTGTGACCTTATCACTGCGCTCCTAGTACAAAGCTAACTTTCGGTTCGCTGATAACGGCTTATAACCACGGTTTGCTAAAATAAGCAGATAAAAAAACGACTGATATACCGTTTTTGTAAAAGGTATTTATCAGTCGTTTTTATTTAACGTGTTAAACGTTATTACGCTGTCGCTTTTGGTGCACGACTACGCTGTGGAGAGCGACGACGACCATCTGATTTCGGCTTTTCATCGTTGAAACGACGACGAGGCTTATCACCATTTGATTGTGGTTTCGCATCTGTGTTGCGTGGCTTACGTGCAGGTCTTGCACCTTGCTCTGAACGCTTCTCGTTGTTTGTAGCATCAGTAGACTGACCCTGTGGACGACGAGAGGCAGGTTTACGCTTTGCGCCACCGTTATTATTGTTTGCGCTACGCTTTTCACCTGTCGCTGCACCTTCACGCGCCACAAACGTTTTCTGCTTTTTAGGCTTCTTCGGTTTAATTGGGCGTGTATCTAGCTTAGCTTGTGGTAATGCGTTAGTTGGCTGAAAACCTTCAATAATTTCACGATCAAACACTTGCTGTGTTAAACGCTCAATTGCAGCAAGATCTTTTGCTTCTTCTGCCGACACTAATGAAATCGCTTCACCAACACAACCGGCACGACCAGTACGACCAATACGGTGTACATAGTCTTCTGCTACGTGTGGTAAATCAAAGTTCACAACTTGTGGTAGTTGTTCAATATCTAGGCCACGAGCTGCAATATCTGTCGCAACGAGTACGCGAATATTACCAGACTTAAAGTTAGCAAGTGCCTTAGTACGCGCACCTTGGCTCTTATTACCATGGATAGCGGCCGCAGAAATTCCACGACTTTCTAAATGAGTAGCAAGTTTATTCGCACCGTGCTTGGTTTTAGTGAAAACAAGCACTTGTTTCCAATTACGCTCATTAAGTAGCTTAGTTAATAAGTTAGGTTTTTTCTTTTGATCAACAGGGCAAATCCACTGCTTCACAGTACGTGCTGTTTGGTTACGTGGGTTAACATCAATCTCTACTGGATTATTCACTAAGCCTTTTGCAAGCTCACGAATTTCATCAGAAAAGGTTGCTGAAAATAGTAAATTTTGACGCTCTTTGGGTAGTAACGCTAAAATTTTACGGATATCACGGATAAAGCCCATATCTAACATACGGTCAGCTTCATCAAGAACCAAAATTTCAACATCACGGAATTTCACAGCATTCTGGCTATGAAGATCCATTAAACGCCCTGGTGTTGCCACCAATACGTCAGCACCTTTACGCATACGCAGCATTTGTGGGTTTACTTTAACGCCACCAAAAACAACGGCAGAGCTTAAACGTAAGTTTTTACCATAAGTCGCAACACTCTCCCCTACTTGAGCGGCTAGCTCACGTGTTGGGGTTAACACAAGTGCGCGTACGTGATTTGAACGAGCAGGTCGACCATTCGCTAAACGTTCTAGCAAAGGTAAGGTAAAGCCTGCTGTTTTGCCTGTACCAGTTTGGGCCGCCGCCATTACATCTTTACCCGAAAGGATAGCTGGGATCGCTTGCTCTTGGATCGGTGATGGTTTTTCGTAGCCTTGCTTTGCAACAGCTTCAAGAATTGGGGCAGATAGGCCTAAAGAGGCAAAACTCATAGCATCTCTCTTTTATATAAAACGCCAATTTGGCGATAGTAGTGGCTAATTTAAGCCAGCTATTGAACAAACGTGCTGTTCAATGAGAATAAAACAGGGAAGGTAATGCTTACCTTCCCTGTTGAAAATTTACTGATAAATACGTAGTTATGAAACCGTTGTTTCTGTACTCATAGTTTCAGTTTCTGATGGTGAAATGGTTTCTTCGGCAGACACTTGTTGTGCTGCTTCAGCGTCTAACTTGGCACGTTCCGCTTTAGAGATGTAGCGAGGCTTATTACTTTTATGTAACTTAGCATTCGCCTTTTTCATTCTCTTTTTAAGCGTTTCGTTAATTTTCTTTTTTCTATTCATAATCGCGCCAGCTGATATTTTCATCATTTTTAAACAAGGCGCTGATTGTAATGGTTCAGCGCTGAATAACAAGCTTTATCCATCAACAGGCCTCGAAAACCATCTCAATATCGGACAAATGGTTTCAAAATCTTAGCTATGCTAATCGTTAAAAGGCATATAAAAGGTTTTATAACAATGAAAAAGCCACAAACAGTCACGCTATTTTTGTTTGATCATTTTCAACTGCTTGATGCTTTTGGACCGTTACAAATGTTCGGCTTGTTACCGGACCTTTATCACGCTCAAACAATCTCTGTTGATGGAAAAACAATCTTAAGCCAACAACATATATCGATTACACCGCAACTCAATTTTAATGATACGTTCGGCTCTGATATTTTGCTCATTCCCGGTGGCAGTGGGATTAAATCGGTAATTAACAATCCAACGGTGTTGTTTTGGTTGAAACGCATTGCGCCTAAACAAAAATTAATCTGCTCTGTTTGCACAGGCTCAGCATTATTAGCAAATGCGGGATTACTCAACTATTGCCAAGCAACAACAAATAAAAAGCAATTTCATTGGGTTAAAAAGCTTGGACATCATGTAGATTGGCAATCGTCAGCCCGATGGGTGCGAGACAGCAATATCTTTACTGCCTCAGGCTGTTCGTCAGGTTTAGACATGGCATTAGCGGTTATTGCCTACCAATTTGGTGACAATGTTGCACGAAAAGTCGCTATTGAAGCAGAATATTTGTGGCAAAACGATCCTGACGATGATCCTTTTGCTCCGCTACATATTGTTAAATAGTTTCCTATTCCCACATAACATAACTTTTTTCATTTACTGCTGATTCTAATAAGGTAATCAACGGCATAGCACGTACTGATAAAGAAATTTCTGGCTCAAATTCAGCGTCATCTAAATCGGCATCAAGCGGGTTTGGCTCTATTGCGGGATCAGCAGTAATGCCACTCTGCTTATTCTCTTGTTTAGCTTTATTAATACCATCTTTTAGGTTTGTTAGCGCTTGTGCGATATCTTCTTCTCGAATAGCACCAGGGACTGTTTCGCAAAACCCCATCATATGAATCAATTGCTGTGCGATATCACCAAACATTGTAATATCGTTACTTCCTTTACTATGAAATGTAATTAACATAACTCACCTATCCTTTTTTATTCATATAGCTATTAGACCATTATATTCTGTTAGGGTTTCTGATCGTAATGGCAATTTAATTTTCCACGGTCTTTTTTGCCAAGAAAGTAACCAATAAAGCCACCAGCGATAGCACCAAATAAATGGCTTTCAAAGCTCACCAAATAATTAAATGGGAAGACACCCCAAATCATCGAGCTAAAATAAACCAGCACTAAAAATGTAATAATTAATGACATGATACTTCTTAAGACTAAACCATAGATAAGCAAGTAGCCCCAAATGCCATAAATGATCCCACTTAATCCGACATGGTAACTGATACGTCCAAACAACCAGACACTGATACTGCCAAATAACCAGCACAACAAAATGACATTAATTAACCGAGCAACACCATTAATCCCCACCCCAAGAGCCAATAGTGTAAAAGAAGTAAGATTAAAAATTAAATGAGACCAACTGCCGTGGATAAAAGGATAAAACGCAATGTTGCTAAGATGGCTAACGTGGCGAGGTAATAAACCGTAGCTATTTAATGCGCCATTAAAACTATGATTGATAATAAAAGCAACAAACGAAATCCCCCAAAAGAATAGAATGACAAAAAAGACATCTCGCCACTTCTTTTTAAAGTCAGACATAAAAATACACCACGGATTATAAAACATTCATGTAACGTAACATTATCCCTACTATTATAGCTAACTATCTTATGTCTGATTGATAGTCTAAAAACAATACATCTCCCCATACAGACACTTAAAGCATCAAATGGATAATAAACAGATTATTTTTAACAACGATAAAGCCCGCAACACGTAGTTACGGGCAAACAGTGAATACCGCTTTATACGATGACGTTAATTTACTGCATGTACGCTCAATTCCGCATTAGTAAAACCTAATGAATTAAGTTCATCAGCATCAAAATTCGATGCGACCTCTACATTACCAGCACGTTGAGTCGTAACATTATCTTTTAATGATAGAGAACTTTTGTCTATAGGCTGCGCTTTACCAATATCCATAGTGCCAGCATATTGAGACTCGGCAGAAAAATCACCAGAGACAAAAGAATGGAAAGGACGCAAACTCATACCAAGGGCAGATTGAATATTGCCCAGTCCGATTTCATTTATCGCCCAGCTCCAATCCCACCACTGTACTTCATTTGGAATATATCGATGTTCCCATTGATAAGGAATATTCGCGGGCTTATCACTGCCACGTCCCACGGTAAACGTATAACTTCTATATGGTCGTTTTTCTGGATGTGTATGCCACGCATTACCTCCCCAGCGTAGAAATCCATTGAAATTGACGTCGTAACTTATATCTGCATTAAACTGGTAAGGGTAAGCAATAGATGAGAGATATAAATCGACGCGGACCGGTATAATTGAGTGAGGTGGCACCGTTGGTTGTGCTTCTAACGAAACTTGCTCACTGGTTGATTCGCCTTTAGATTGTGAAAAGTTTTTATTTGCCTCAATGCTAATATTTAGCCTTGTCGTTCCGACGAGTGGCCAATTGAAAGCATCTTCAGTTGTTACTCTTGCAGAAAACCCGTAATTATCAGTTTTTGACCACGTTGTTGATTCATCCAACTTTAAGCTAACGGAAATTTTCTGATCTTGATCACTGTCGTTTCTCGCTAACGCGGTAATGGTTTTTACTAGTTTTTTGTCCGACTCAGTGACATCACCATGCCAGAAACTGTCATCATCTAAACGATAGGCAAAATTATTTACTGTGATTTTAGTCTTTTCATCACACCGATAACCGGTACACGTTCCAATATCATTTCCTTGGATAACCCAGTCATCACCGATATGTTGAATGTTCATATCTTCGCCAGCGTATTGAGCATGATTGCCACCAACCCATGCATAACCCAGATAATCAGCAAGTTGGCTTAAAGGCCGAATAAAATTATCTTGGTCATGTAATAGTGCATATTGAACATCGATTTCATCACCTTCTGGTAGCTCAAGTGCAGTGTAGTTAGGGATTTCTGTGTGGTTTTCATCAGGATAACAAAAAGTGTTGGGAGGGCTAGTTCCTGCGGGTTGTTGTTTTATCAAACCTTTGTAACCCGGTCCCATAACGACCCATAGACCTTTTAGCGAGACGATTTGCCAGTCATCCATAAAAGGAAGAAGAGATTTTACATGCTCCCCAGCTTCATAATGGTCAAGAGGATGGTAGCCTGCTCGGCAAATATTTGAACCTAAGTGATCCAGTACAATTTGATCAGGGTACACCTTCTGTGCATATACACGACTTGTTAAGGTTGGAAGGACAGTAGCTAACAATATACTTATGTAGATACTTCGCATGAACAATCCTCATATATATTAATTTGATGATGCACTCAAAGTAGAGCTATGCCAGTTTTCCATATTAATAAATTTAGTAACAATGAAATTACTTGAAATTTTATGACTATAATTTTCAACATGTTATAAGTGACTTGTAATTTGATAAATCAGTCTTTTTTAAAAAACTTTATCGTAATAAACTGAATTTTGATTAAGATAATTTTTTAACGTTTAATTCCAAAATTTTGTAATTAGGATAATCGTTTAATAAACTTACCCTTGGTTTATTTATCAACGTATTCATTTCAAGATCTGTATTAATGCTATGACCTTTATTGATTGTTACAAGTAGTATGGAAATTAAAATGACAAATAAAAGAAAAGAGCAAACTAAAGGCCGATATCTCTTTCCATGATTGCTTTGCCGTGTATAGTCAGTTGAGAAATCCTTATTTTTTTCGCTTTTCTCTATCAATATTTTAGCATTAAGCACTTCATCAAATAACACGCCTTCAATTAAACGGTATCCAACTTTAGGTACTGTCACTATGGGTGATTCCTTAATACCTAACTTTATCAGTGAAAGTCTAATTTTGCTGATACTTTTCGCTAATGATGTCTCTCCAATACATTCACTGCCCCAGGCAAATTTAATAATATCTTTCTTTGGGACAACATTTGGAGAGTGTTTAAGCAAGAGATAAAGAATCTGTGAATCTCGATATCCTATTTTTAATATTTTTTTACGATTAGAAAGGGTATTTTTTATAGGGTTATATAATACCATGTTACTCCCCCGTAACTTTATCAATAAAGAGAAGATAGATGTATATTTTATAATTGATAATTAGCATATATAAATAGAGCTGAGTGTGATCCAGCTTAAACTTTATCTATCTCATTAATTTAAAGAAAGCAAAGGCATTACTAGAAATTCAGCATTTATATATTTGTAAGGGAAGATTTATAATTAGATATAATTGTTAATAAAGATGAACAGTAATGGGCAGTTAACAAGAATTAAGCCGCTTCATAATATATAGCCTGTAGATAAAATAGAGCTTATAGAAGCTATCTATTATTTAATCTAAAACAACAAACATAGTGTTCTTCCATTTATTTCTCATCGAGCCATCTCTTTAATTAGCTGTAGAGTCTACAGCTAATTTTTAATGCTTTCCTAATATCTGAAAATACACCATAGATGCATTCAACGTTATAAAGCACATCATTCAGAGATTAATAACCAAAAGCAGTCGCTACCTGTAACCAATTCTGTTGTGTTCGCTGATCGTGTTCTACTGAAGGTAAAAACTCAAGAACATGGATTATTGATGCGTTTCCGCCTGAACGACAATCCATACTATGCTGGTTTAATTCTGTATGAAACAACGGCATATTATTTTGTGTGTCCACACACCAATTGCCTACAAGTTTACCGCTGTGCTGTAAACAGTAGCTTGTTACTAGGTGTTGAAATTGTCGTTGATGATTATCGTTAGAATCACAAACGATATTTTCATAATTCGCATAGCCCAATACTGGATGATAAACCGTAATTCCCTGTTGCTGTGTTTGTGATGATTCGTAACTATCAACCGTTTCAATAAAACTTGTTGTTGACTCTAATGGTTTTGAAACGATTTCAGCTTGTATCATCAGTGGACCAAATAAAAACACACCGTACAGAACGCTTAATATCAAACTCTTCATACACACCGACCTATCGCTTATTGGTATACATAGTTTCAATCAATAACTACCCTATCACTTTATATTGTTATAGCAGATATATTTATAAACGTTTAAATTTAAAGATATTTTCCATTTTTAGATAGCGAAAACATTGTCAATAAATCTGTACATCACAAAAGCCGCTATAATTACAACATCCCTTTCAGTCATATTTATTGCCAATAAGACAACTAGGTCGTATCAATTATGATACAGTGCTCATATTGATATCACATATATTTGTTTGGAGTCGATATATGGAAGATAAAACACTCATTGCAGATACTCATGGCATTCTTGAAGCCTTCATCGAAAATGGATTACATCGTACATACCCTATTTATTGTCAATTCCCTCATTGTGAAAGCTTGATAGAAAAGCACCAATACGATGAAAGCTATGATATTGAATTTAATGATGGTTATCGCCATTACAATGAGAAATGATTTTAATTCTGGCTTTTATAAATCTAGATTGGGTATAAAAAAGATATAAAAAAACCGATGTGTAGAAACATCGGTTTTTATTAATATACAAGTTGTTACGCTTGGCGGCGCTTTTGTACATCTGACGCTAATTGACGAAGTACTTTTTCAGTATCTTCCCAACCAATACAGGCATCTGTAATACTTTGACCGTAAGTCGGTTCAACACCATCAACAATATCCTGACGACCTTCAACAAGGTGACTTTCAATCATCACACCAAAGATAGATTTGTTACCACTCGCAATTTGCTCACCAACATCTTGTGATACTAGCGGCTGACGATCAAATTTTTTCAAGCTATTTGCATGACTAAAATCGATCATCACTTTAGAACGGTGACCAGCACCTTCAAGTTGATCTGTCACTGCTTTAACGTGCTCAGCACTATAATTTGGCTCTTTACCACCACGAAGGATAATATGGCAATCTTCATTGCCTGCCGTTGATACAATCGCAGAGTGACCGTATTTAGTCACAGATAAAAAGTGGTGAGGCGCACTTGCCGAACCTATCGCATCTGTTGCAATTTTGATATTGCCATCTGTGCCGTTTTTAAAACCTACTGGGCATGACAAACCTGACGCAAGTTCACGGTGAACCTGAGATTCTGTTGTACGCGCACCAATTGCTCCCCAACTGATCAAATCTCCCATGTACTGAGGTGTGATCATGTCAAGGAATTCGCCTGCTGTTGGGAGGCCTAATTCAGCTAAATCAAGAAGTAGTTTACGACCAATGCGTAAGCCATCATTTAATTGGAAGCTGTTATCCATGTAAGGGTCATTAATCAACCCTTTCCAACCTACAGTTGTACGCGGTTTTTCAAAATAAACGCGCATAACAATTTCTAAATCAGCGTTAAGCTCATCACGTAGTGTTTTTAGCTTTTTACCGTACTCTATTGCTGCATCAGTATCATGTATAGAACAAGGTCCAACAATCACAAGAAGACGGTCATCTTCGTCATTTAAGATATTATGAATGGCATTTCGAGCTTGATATACTGTTTCTGAAGCTGTTTCTGAAGCTGAAAATTTTTCCAGTATTGCAACTGGTGGTAATAGTTCTTTGATCTCGCTAATGCGGACATCATCTGTTTTATGCATGCTTATACTTCCCGTATCGCTACACTACGTCTATGTCGGTCAATCGATGTAGTGTACTTATCTCCAAATAGTCATTTCTTAACTTATCGCCTTAACCCCTTTTGTGCAATGGGTTATGGCTGTAAAGTCGACATTTTTTAACCATTTCACTTCATTAATCGTAATAATACGTATTATGTGCCATAACAAAATAATTACACCCACCCTAATTACCTCACAAAGCAAATACTTTTATGATATAGATCGCTATTAAGTTGATAAATAAATGGGTAATAATCACTCACATAGACATAGATTATTTATTTAAATGATGACTTCTAAAAATTAAAAGTTCATTGTTATATAGTATTGAAATGATTAATTATTTTTAATAGGTACAAGCTATTACATCAATACATTGGTATTTATCATGTATTGTGAAAAGCTACTAATTTATGAGTCGAGGTACGTCTTGTTGGCTAAAGACGAAATAA
Source organism: Photobacterium sp. GB-56 (assembly GCF_003026105.1). Taxonomy (GTDB): domain Bacteria; phylum Pseudomonadota; class Gammaproteobacteria; order Enterobacterales; family Vibrionaceae; genus Photobacterium. Next base: position 43,706 of record NZ_PYNW01000012.1, read on the forward strand.
TAGCATTCCAGCATGTGAACAAATGGTATGGCGATTTCCATGCATTAAAAGACATCAACCTAACCATTCATAAAGGTGAACGGTTGGTCATTTGTGGCCCTTCCGGTTCAGGAAAATCTACGCTTATCCGCTGTATTAATGGGCTTGAGCAATATGATTCAGGCGAAATTAGAGTAAGAAATCACTTATTAGATCCTAACAACCTAAAAGCCGTTCGTGGCAAAGTTGGTATGGTCTTTCAGCACTTTAATCTTTTTCCTCATATGACGGTATTAGATAATTTAACCCTTGCTCCCCGACGCACATTGGGTATGTCAAAAACAGATGCTGAAGCGTTAGCGAATCAATATCTAGAACGTGTGCATATCGGGCATCAGGCGAATAAATACCCAGGGCAATTATCAGGAGGGCAACAACAGCGTGTAGCGATTGCTCGTTCTCTTTGTATGAAGCCTGATATTCTTTTGTTTGATGAACCCACTTCCGCGCTAGATCCTGAAATGATCCATGAAGTACTTGATGTCATGAAAGAATTAGCAGATGAAGGCATTACAATGGTATGCGTAACCCATGAGATGGGGTTTGCTCGCAAAGTAGCAGATCGGGTTGTATTTATGGATGAAGGTGAAATTGTTGAAATTGCACCGCCCGCAATTTTATTCGATCAGCCACAAAGCCTACGTACTCAGGCGTTTCTTAAAAAAATTCTAAGTTACTGAGGTAAATATGATAGCGAAACCTCAGTCACCTTCAACAATAGTAAGAATACTGAAACCAGTACTCAGTGGTTTACTGCAAATTTCCGTCATTACTTTCGCCATTATATGGTTACTCAATAGTGGTGCTGATGCAATGAACTACAACTGGCAATGGTACCGTATTCCTCAATATTTGTTTTTTAAAGAAGACGGAGAATGGTTTTCTGCAGAGCTTATTGATGGCCTACTTGTCACCCTCAAAATTTCAGCCATTAGCCTGATTTTTACAATCATATTTGGCTTGGTAACCGCACTGTTACGCGTATCTCATTCTATTATCGGTCGTGGTCTTGCACGGGGGTATATTGAACTCATTCGTAACACACCGCTACTCGTACAAATTTATCTACTGTACTTTGTTTTTGGTCCTGTATTAGGGTTAGAACGTTTTACAACAGCAGTGCTGGCATTATCTTTATTTCAAGGAGCATACACTGCAGAAATCTTCCGCTCTGGCTTAATCAATATACCTAAAGGTCAATTTGAAGCAGCTGAAAGCCTTGGGTTAAGTAAAATAGATAGTTATCGCTATATTATTTTGCCGCAAATGTTACGTCGAGTTTTACCACCATTAACCAATGAGGCCGTTTCTTTGGTTAAAAACTCTTCTATAGTCAGTATCATGGCTATATTTGATCTAACAACACAAGGACGGGATATTGTTGCTGATACCGCCATGCCATTTGAAGTTTGGTTTACTATTGCGGCAATGTATTTATGTATAACGTTAGTTTTATCTGCTTTTGCAACACTGCTAGAGTACAAACTTGCAACACCTAATCATTGATGATTTTTAACGATATGGAGAAAAATATAATGAAGCGTTTTTTGGCGGTTTTATTTACCGCACTCACTCTTTTTTTCACCACAAGCCATGCTTTTGCTGCTGATAAAAGTACCCTTGAACAAATTAAAGAACGAGGCACATTACGCGTAGGTTTATCAACTTTTGTACCTTGGGCAATGCGTGATAAACAAGGTGAACTCATTGGCTTTGAAGTCGATGTCGCTAAACGTGTCGCTAAAGATGCGGGTGTAAAAGTAGAGTTTATACCTACAGCATGGGACGGTATTATCCCAGCCCTGCTAGCAGGTAAATTTGATGTTATCATTGGCGGAATGTCGATAACACCACAACGAAATCTGAGTGTTCTTTTTACAACACCCTACTCTCATTCAGGTGTTCAACTTGCCGCCAATAAAGAGTTAGCTGGCGATAAGCTCTCCATTGCTGATTACAATAAACGTAGCGTAACGCTAGCTGTGCGTCGCGGTGCTGTAACAGTACAAACGGCGAAGAAATATTTCCCGAAAGCGAAATTACGTCAATTCGATGATGAAGCACAAGCATTCCAAGAAGTTTTAAATGGCAATGCGCAAGCTGTATTAGCATCAACACCAAAACCAGAGCAAATGGCTCTGCAATACAAAGATAAGCTATTTCTACCATTTAAAGAGCGTCTAAGCCAAGGCTCTGAAGGTTTTGCTATCCGCCAAGGTGATTTCAACTTGTTAAACTTCTTTGATAACTGGATTTTACTTCGAACTCAAGATGGTTGGTTACAAGAGCGTTATAACTATTGGTTTACCACAGTTGATTGGCAGAACCAGGTAAAAGAAGGTCAATAAATTAATGTCTTCTTGCTCAACTGCAAAGAAAACACTCTCGCAGCCAGAAAAAATTCTGGCTGCTAAGTTTTCATTAAAAAAACTTAAACCACTTGATTACATTCTCTTAGTGATAATGAGCTGTTTCATCGGGTGGTTATATTATCGTTCATCTGTTGGCATTAATTACCACTGGCAATGGCATAAAGCCTTTGATTTGGTTTTTACCCCTGGCCAAAACGGAGAGCTTCCTTATTTCTTTCAAGGTATTATCAGTACTATTCGATTAAGTTTGTGGGGTATGCTGTTTGCTGCGGTATTCGGGCTGCTTTTAGCTTTAGGGCGTCGTTCTTCTTTTATCTTTTTCCGTCTGCCAGCTAATGCTTATATTCAATTAGTCAGAAATATCCCGCCACTGGTTTTTGTTTTCATTTTCTATTTCTTTATATCTAGCCAATTAGTTCCATTGCTAGGACTCGATAATCTATTTCGTAATTACCATGGTAACGAGAATCTTCTGCAAGATATCCTCTTTGGTAATAGTCAGTTATGGGAAAACCTTTTTTCTGGCATTCTATGCGTTGGCTTAATAGCTGCTGCTTATATCGCTGAAGTCATTCGCTCTGGGCTTGATGCAATAGATAAAGGACAATGGGAAGCAACCAGCTCTCTTGGGCTTTCTCGTCTTGATGGTTTCCGCTTTGTTATTTTCCCGCAAGCAATCGCAGGCATAGTACCAGCACTGGCTGGTCAATTTATCTCAATAGTGAAAGATTCATCAATTATTTCATTGATCTCTATACAGGAGATAACCTTCGTCGGCAGTGAAATGGCGAACTCATCGGGGTTAATCTTTGAAATTTGGTTACTTGTTGGCGCTGTCTACTTAATTTTATGCCTATCTTTATCTCTTTTATTCACCCAATTAGAGAAACGTAGCTTACGTCATCTTCAGCGTTAGATATGACAAATAAGCCCTGAATACATATTGAATGAATATATCATTGTATTCAGGCTTATTTGACTCACAACTTCATCTATTAAGATCAATGTAATATCAGCATTTACTTGTATATGCTCTTGTTTGTTTAATGCCAATTTTTGTCGCTATTTCGGATAACGAATAATTAAAAAATAATGATAAATACAATCTTCTAACTACAGAATTCTTACGAAATATAAGCATACCTTTAAGCTGTCGTGCTGTTTAGTATTCATTTGTTGTTTTATATCAATAGTAAAACCTCGTTAGTAATTATTATTACTAGATGGTAATAATGATTTGTATAAATATCACTTGGTGAAACGTATTCTTTGACACTAAAATGCGCATCTCTTTTTTAATGATAGATAATCGTAATGTTTAAACTATTAACTTCTATGCCACCTTTTTTAGCTTTATCTATTGCCATTGTGTTTGAAGTGATCGCAACATCTTTCATTCCTAAAGCCGAGCAATTTACTAAACTCGTTCCAAGTGCGGTTGTACTTGTCGGTTACGCTGTCGCTTTTTTTCTCTTATCTGTCACCGTTAAAACCATGCCTGTTGGTATTGTTTATGCGATTTGGAGTGGCGCTGGTATTGTCCTCGTTGCAACGATTAGCTTTTTTATTTATGGGCAGCGCTTAGATTTACCCGCAATTGTAGGTATTGGTTTTATTATTGTTGGTGTTTTAATTGTTAACCTATTGTCGAAAACCGTCGGCCATTAATAAATCACTTCAATAAAAAAGGCAGTAATCATTGCGTATGATTACTGCCTTTTTACTTATCCACTTTATCGAATCATACAGTGTATGTTCGTAGCCTCGCCATATGGTATACATTGGCATACTCGCCATTACGAAACGCAAAGTTTTTCGCCTCGCCTTCAATTTCAAAACCATGTTTTTGATAAAGCTTCATTGCAGCAATGTTGTCTGTATACACTTCTAACTCGATACGTTGAACATTGAGCCATTTATCTGCCAACATCAATGCCGACTGTAACAATTGCCCACCAACACCTCTACCTTGAAATGTCTCTTTCACCCCCATACCAAAGCTCGCAACGTGCCTGCGCCTTGGGTTATCACAAACCGACAGTCCAAGTTGCCCGACAATTTCTCCCTCATATTCCGCTACCAAGCTATAACAGCCTTGAGGTAAATTCGACAATCGAGAAGTCCAACGATCGAGTGAAGGAAATGGGAGTTGAAGTGTACCGCCATAGGCAATTTCAGATTCATAAATAGCTTTAACACCCATAATATCTTTATCTTCGCTATGTCGAATAATGATATTTTCCATTAGTACACTCCTTTTTGTTCAATTAAATTACCACGCGATACGTGTGCCGTCGTAGTTTATAAACTCCCCTGAATGGTTTACTGAAGTATGTTCAATAACATCAAACAATCCTTTAGCTGAAGTTTCTATATCAATAAGTGCATTAGGGCCGCCCATCTCTGTTTGCACCCAACCAGGATGTAAAGCAATAACCGTAAACCCCTCGTCACGAAGATCATTGCTTAAACTTTTTACTACTGAATTAAGTGCTGCTTTTGATGAACGATAAATATAACCACCACCTGAAGTGTTCTCTTCCATGCTGCCAACTTTTGAAGATATGCAGGCTATTTTTTTTGTAGTGCCACTTTTGAGTAATGGGTACAAGCGTTCTATTAATTTTAAGGGTGCAATCGTATTTATTTCAAAAACACGACGCCATTCTTCAACATCAGTCTGACCAAAGCCGTAGCCTTTTGGACCATAATAACCAGCATTATTTATCACAAGATCGAGGCTTGGTAATCGCGTGGCTAGCTGATCAAGCTGCTCGTAATTGGTTACGTCTAATGAATGAATAATGAGATCAGCATTATGGCTAGCAAGATCTTGCAGATCTACCGCTGTTTCTAATGTTCTCGAGGTTGCATGAACCAACCAGCCTTGCGATAAATACTGCTTCACTAGCCCTAGGCCAATACCCCGATTAGCTCCTGTTATCAATACGCTTTTTTTCATCGTCTCCCCTTACTCATCAACAATAAATACTATTAGTTATCAATCCAATATACCGATTGAATATATACAAACAACCTTAAAAGCCGACAAAAGCAAGAAACACCGTATTGATAATAATTATCAATTGCATTTAAAGGGTGCGTTTGTTATAACTTTGAAAAATTTAAATTACTTTCTTTATAGGGATAAAAAGGATGAACTTTCATCAAAAGCAACGATTACGATACGTGACAAATGCTGTACTGCTATCTGTTGGATTGTTTATGAGTACAGTCAGCCATGCTAATGATAAGTTTAAAGTAATTACAACATTCACAATCATTGCTGACATGGCAAAAAATGTCGCAGGTGACGCCGCTATTGTTGAATCTATTACTAAACCCAATGCGGAAATTCATAATTATCAAGTAACACCTGGCGATCTTAAACGGGCACAAGGTGCCGATTTAATACTTTATAACGGTTTAAATTTAGAACTGTGGTTTAATAAGTTTTTCCAAAACCTCCACGATGTTCCTTCTGTAACGGTAACTGAAAATATCACGCCATTAAGTATTACTCAGGGCCCTTACAACGGAAAACCTAACCCTCATGCTTGGATGTCACCTGAAAACGGTATTATTTATGTTGAAAATATTCGCCAAGCACTGGTTAAGCATGATCCTAAAAATGCGGGTATTTATAATAAAAACGCTCAACAATATACCCAAGAAATTAAGCAGACAATTGCACCTATTCGTAATCAGATTAATACCATACCGGTAGATAAGCGTTGGCTTGTTACCAGTGAAGGGGCTTTTAGCTATCTTGCTCGTGATTTTGGACTAAAAGAACTGTATTTATGGCCTATTAATGCTGATGCCCAAGGCACGCCTCAACAAGTTCGTCAACTTATCGATGCTGTTCGTCAACATCAAATTCATGCGGTTTTCAGTGAAAGTACTGTTTCAGCAAAACCGGCTCAACAAGTCGCAAGAGAAACAGGCGCTAACTATGCAGGCGTGCTTTATGTTGACTCGTTGAGTGCTAATAACGGTCCTGTTCCTACCTATCTAGAGCTAATTAAAGTGACCTCTCAAACCATCGCTAAAGGGCTGAGTTTATAATGATAGGATTAGATATAAACAATATTACGGTTACATACCGTAACGGACATACTGCTCTGCACAATGCCACATTTAGCGTTCCTCAAGGTTCTATCGCAGCCCTAGTCGGGATGAATGGCAGCGGAAAGTCCACACTTTTTAAAGCCATTATGGGATTTGTATCCACCAGCCAAGGTAGTGTAAAAATCCTTAATAATACAGTCAAAAACGCGCTAAAAAGTAATGTGGTAGCCTATGTTCCGCAAAGTGAAGATATAGACTGGAACTTCCCTATTCTGGTTGAAGATGTCGTTATGATGGGGCGTTATGGTTATATGAATATGTTGCGTATCCCCAAAAAAATAGATCATGAAAAAGTGAATATCGCTCTCGAGCGGGTCAATATGACTGACTTTCGTAAACGTCAAATCGGAGAACTTTCTGGTGGGCAACGTAAACGGGTATTTCTTGCTCGTGCACTCGCGCAAGAAAGTCAGGTGATATTACTCGATGAACCCTTTACAGGCGTTGATGTTCAAACAGAAGATCAAATTATGGCATTGTTACGCGAACTTCGTAATGAAGGCAAAGTCATGCTTGTCTCTACCCATAATCTTGGCAGTATTCCTGACTTTTGTGACCGTACAATTTTAATTAACAAAACCATTTTGGCGTCAGGAGAAACAACCGAGATTTTCACGCCAGAAAATTTAAAACTCGCATTCGGTGGTGTATTACGCCACTTCATTTTATCAGGGAAAGATCTTCACGAAGACGACGATAGCCGTAAATTATCGGTTATTTCCGATCATGAACGCCCTGTTGTTATGTATGGTGAAAATGGCGAACAGCAATCTCGCTCCCTTTCCCGTCAATAATAAAAGGAGTGATAATCGTGGACCAATTACTTGAGCCGTTTTTATATAGCTATATGATCAACGCCATGTGGGTTAGTGCGTTAATAGGTGGCGTTTGTGCTTTTCTTTCCTGTTATTTAATGCTGAAGGGCTGGTCACTTATTGGTGATGCACTATCACATTCTATCGTACCCGGTGTTGCCGGTGCTTATATGATAGGCCTCCCCTTTTCTTTTGGTGCCTTTTTTTCTGGCGGTTTAGCGGCTGCTGGTATGTTATTTTTAAGCCAGCGTAGTAAATTAAAAGAAGACGCTGTTATTGGCTTAATTTTTACTGCTTTCTTCGGGCTCGGTTTATTTCTTGTCTCGCTCTATCCTAGTGCGGTTAATATTCAAACTATTGTAATGGGAAATATTCTCGCAATAACCCCTATAGATACATTACAAATCGTCATCATTGGCTGCCTTTCTCTTTTCGTTTTATGTGTAAAGTGGCGTGATTTCATGGTTGTTTTCTTTGATGAAAACCATGCTAAAACCATTGGGTTATCACCAACATTTTTAAAAATTGTATTTTTTAGTATTTTAAGTGCTTCAACCGTTGCCGCATTGCAAACTGTAGGCGCCTTTTTAGTTATAGCTATGGTTGTAATACCTGGTGCAACTGCTTATTTACTGTCTGACCGTTTCTCAATGGTCATTATCTACAGTGTATTTATTGGTGTGTTCAGCGCTTTTCTTGGTGCATACCTTAGCTATTTTATCAATGGCGCAACAGGTGGGATCATCGTGTTATTACAAACTGTTTTCTTTGGTTTAGCTTTTATATTTGCGCCTAAATATGGTCGATTAGCAACGTATAGAAAAACCAAACAAGCATTAAAAAAAGCACAACGTTTTAAGCAAACGAAAGGAGTTCAACATGGCTAATCTAATAGAGACATTGTTATCGCCTTTTGAATTTATTTTTATGCAGCAAGCTTTTCTGATTGTTTTTTTTATCGCGATACCAACCGCATTACTCTCTTGTTTTTTAATTCTCAAAGGTTGGTCTTTAATGGGTGATGCCATTTCCCATGCTGTTTTACCGGGGATTGTTATTGCTTATATCTTATCAATTCCATTTACAATTGGTGCTTTTATCGCAGGAATGTTTTGTGCGTTAACCACAGGGTATTTAAGAGAAAATAGCAGAATTAAAGAAGATACAATTATGGGTGTTGTTTTTTCAGCTATGTTTGCGCTCGGCATTGTAATGATGACGAAAATTCACACAGATATTCACTTAGACCATATTCTATTTGGTGATCCTCTTGGGGCGAGTTGGCGTGATATTACAGAAGCAGGCGTAATTGCACTCATTGTTGGATCACTGTGTATTATAAAAGGTAAAGATTTACTCTTACTTATTTTCGATCATCAACATGCACAAGCAATTGGACTTCCGACCAAAGTATTACATTACGGACTGCTTGCCCTACTCTCGTTCGCGATTGTTACCGCACTCAAAGCCGTTGGCATGATACTCGTGATTTCAATGCTGATTGCGCCAGGAGCAATAGCCTTTATGCTTAGCCGTCGTTTTCAAACCATGATGATAATATCGGTATTCATTTCTATTATAAATTGCTTCTTAGGCGTTTATCTTAGCTTCTTTATCGATAGTGCTCCTGCACCAACAATTATATTATTACTGACAATAAACTTTATTGTGGTATTTATTTATCATGCAATAAAACAGCGAGCCGTCATAAAACAAACGCCCGTAAGTTTAATATAATTCCTACTACGCTGTTATATTCAATAATGGCTATCAAATCCGATAGCCATTATTCGCAATAGACCTCAGAATCATTTCACCGTTCAGCGTCGCCCTTTTCTCATTGAACGTATTAACTGTATTACATTTGTTTCGCGCGAATAATTTTTTGTTGCTGTAAAGCTGAAATAGGTAAGCGTTTAAAAGGGCTTACATTACTTCCCCCTGTATTTCCTTCAGGCACAAGACCCACAGCTGTTTTAGTTAATGCGCCAAAGACTCTTAATAACTGCCCTCTTAGCTCTTTGCTATCACCATTACGTCGTGCCCAATACAGCATATGACAATGGATTCTAGTATGCCAGTAAGTAGAATGTTGTCCCAAAACGTGAGCGTTTTCTAAATGGCTGAACTCTAATACCACATCATTATTACGTCTCGCTTTCCTTGCTAAAGATAATTCTTTTATTACGGCATAAGAGATATTTTGTGAAAATCGATTGAGCATAACTCTCTCCATGATGATGATGCTTGATATCTATCTCTGACATTAGAACACACAAATAAATACACCAGTGTTTATCACTTCTCTCTAGGTAACGATCACTTTTTACTTTATGGCATTTACATATTTCACCCATAAACACTGATTGTTTTGCTGATTGTCTCTCCGATTTAAAACGTCGAAGAGGGAATTCATATTTTTCCGTTGTGCTTTTATAGCCGCTTCCCTCTTTCACCTGCTAAAATCACCGCACTATAAAAACAAACTACTGAGCAATGTATGCAAGGAACATTAAGTAAAATGAAGTCAACGTTAAATGACGTTGTTGACTATCATCTCCCTGTCGGCGATCAACAACTGCATTTAAACCCTTTGATTGGTAAGTCACTTAAATTGACTCATACAGGCAATATTTTTTGCCAGTCGTGTGGCAAAAAAACCAAGAAAAGTTACTCTCAAGGTCATTGCTTCCCTTGTATGAAAAAATTAGCGTCATGCGATATGTGCATTATGAAACCTGAAACTTGTCACTACGACAAAGGTACGTGCCGTGAGCCACAATGGGGTGAAGAAAATTGCATGGTGCCGCACTATGTTTACCTATCAAATACTTCGGGTTTAAAAGTGGGTATTACTCGACATAGCCAACTACCGACACGATGGATTGATCAAGGTGCCACACAGGCACTTGCTGTACTAAAAGTAAAAACACGTCAAATTTCAGGTTTAGTGGAAGTGGCTATTGCAGAGCTTGTCGCTGATAAAACCAACTGGCGTGCAATGCTCAAAGGTGATAATGCTGAGATAGATTTAACAGAAAAAGCCTCGGTTTTATTACCAGAAGTAAAAGCTCGTCTTGCAGAAATCACTGCAGAATATGGTGAAGATGCGATTGAATATCTTGATAACGATATTGTTGATATTCATTTTCCTGTTGATGCCTTCCCAACCAAGATTAGCTCACACAACTTTGATAAAGAGCCTGTGGTTGAAGGTATTTTGCAAGGAATTAAAGGTCAATATCTGATCTTTGATACTGGCGTGATCAACATTCGTAAATTCACCAGCTACGAAGTAATTGCTGAAGCATAATTAATCATAAAAGCGAAGTGTCTCGGATAAGAATAGAGAGTTTAAGCTTCGCTTTATTTCTTTACTCTCCCCTGAATATAATCATATTTTCTATTTTGTACCGCAAGATCACGTAAAAAGTTCTCACCCAATACAATACCGCTACCGCCATTGATTAGCACATATTCAATTTCTTCATTAATGTCACCAAGCTTGGTTCTTAACTTTACAACAGGTAAAGATTTATCGCTTTTGTCCGGTACTTTAACTTTTTCATGAATGGCAAATTTATACTCTTTATCAAGCAGTTTAAACGTAACCCAATCTTTTCCATTACGCTCAAATTCAACTAAATCACTTACGCCAATGCGTGAATTTTCTGATAGAGGATCAATATAAGCCGAAAAATACTGTGTTGATGACGCAAGTAAGATCCACTCATGCCGTCCTAAAATAAACAACCCATCTTGAGTTTCTTTCTTTACTGATGAATTCGCTGATTTTGTACTGTTATGTGCAAGGATTAAATCGCTTGAAGCATTAAATTGAGTATCACTGGCATGACGAAGAGAAAGATCAGAGGGCTGGCTCAAAAGATCTGGGATAAAAGAAACAGGAAACTTAGATGATGTAACATGATTACCAGCCACAGATTGATAACTGACTAACAGTAAAACAAACGCAGATACTCGACTTACTTTATTCATCATAAGTTAACCTTTTCGTTCTTCTTTTATACCCCTACCTTACAAAACATAATACTTACAAAGGGAAATAGGCAACTATTTCCCTCAAACTCATTGCATACTCATGGCTGCTTCAAACTTATTAAACTTATTCGCTAACCAGTTTTCATCATACCAACCCATATTTCGACTGTGTTTCGCATCATCCCACAAACTAAAGAAATAACGTAGTGCTTTAAAGCCATCATCTAATTGACGTTTTTCAATATAGCGTTCGGCGATATGCGTATCACCACGCACATCAAATAAATGGATCACATCGAGTTCACGGTGTTTAAAACCGCTATCACAAGGATCAAGCAATCCCGCCACTTTAAACGTCTTAGGATCAAACAATACATTCGCTAAATGACAATCATCATGTACGAAAGAAGACGCTTCATGAGCTATCGGTGCTAATATTTCTCTACGACGTTCCCATAGCTCAGTATATTGATCTTTGATCTTTGAACTAAATGGCGATACTGAACAAGAAAGGTATCTATATACATCTTTCATCCAGTCATCGAACGCATTATTAAAATCACCGTCAAAGCCTCCGTTATTTAATTCAAAGCCTTGTGGATGATTATGCTCATGTAGTGCGAGTAAAATATCTGTGTAATCTTCACGGAATGTCTCTATCGCGAATTTATTATTGGGTAATTCATTCGCAGGTCGACCTTCGAGCCAATCTAGCACGATATAGTCATACCCTTCTTCACGACCAAATAAATAGATCTGCGGTACAGGACAGCTCACAATACAACGTAACTTCTGTAAACACGCAACTTCTTTACTTATTCGACCTACTTCTCGTGAAAATTTAACAACAATCTTTGCCTTCCCTGTGGCAAGAAATACAACCCAACCATAAAAGGTTTCCTGAATATCACATACATCAGCTTTTTGTCGGAACATTGCGAAAAACGATTTTTCAGCAATATTTTTTAGCTGGGCTCTATTCATATTTTGTACCTTGGATTTTATCTAGCAACTGTAACCAATAAATACCAAATAAGTATAATTATCTTTTTTTATTGGATATTTAATCTTTATTATGGGTTAAGAATGCAACATAACAGCCAATATGACCAGTAGATACGACAAATAAAGCTTAAAATATTTCACTTTTGGTTACATTTGATTTTATTTAGAGCTTTGCAACCGTAAACCAGCTAAAAATTAGCGAATAAAACTCTTTTTTAGCAATAAATAAAAAGCGCGCTCCAACTCACAAAATATAAGCAAAAGTAAAAACAATACACATAGGAATGTGACTTACATCTTATTATTCCAAATAGGACTAATGTGAAATACTACCAATTAATAATAACGTTATTCGGCTACCTTAAATATCATGATACATGATTTCTTGTGGCCCAAATAAACCTCCTAGATAACGCTCACCTGTAAAAGTGAAGCCAGCCGTTTCATAACAACGCTTTGCCACTGTATTTTTGCAATTTACTGTTAAATAAATCCTTTGATAATTTGAGTAGTTCTTCGCTAAATAAGTAAATAAAACCATTAATGCTTGTTTACCAATACCCTTGCCTTGTAATTTTTGGTCTATAACAAAGGTTCGCAAACCAATACAATTTTCAGAGCAAAAATCCACATCATGAGAGTAAGCAATATCTATTTTAAAGAAACCTACTATTTGGCTGTTCAACTTAATCACATAAAGATGCATTGTTGCAGATTCACTTTCTAAAAAGTCATCTGCTGTCGCGGCAAATAGAATTTGATCCTCAAATAAAGACACCGCTTTCACACCCTCTTGATCCTTCTCTGTATACCTCAAAATTACAAGCATATTAAGTCCTATCAACTGCATTTTAAATAAGCACTATTCCGATCGCAATTTTACTATAAACAGTATGTAAAACATTCATTATTCACAATAAAGACATAATAATGCATTTATTATCTTTTTATATTTAGTTGGCTATATTGAGAACATCATGAAACTTATCATATTCATAATACAAAGCTTTGCTCTGATTTTATTAATTTCTGGTTGCGCACAGCCCAAAGAAGCAACGCACCAGTCTTTGACAACTCAACAGCTACCTATCTTGCTAGATTTTAAAGCTCTGACTACAGCAACAAACGGTACACACTCATACAAAATCTCACCTGATGGTAAAAAATTGGCCTGGCTAAAAGAGAGTTTCGACAACAATGGTAACCCTTATACTGCGCTACACTTTAAGAATTTAAAAACTGGTGAAACAGGTAAATTTAATTACTGGGTTTCATCCTTTGAATGGATGCCTGATAGCCGTAACCTTATTTATGTGCCTCACTTTGACAATATGAAATCTAAAATATTCTTTTTTGATATTGAGCATCCAACACAATTCGTTAAAGCTTTTTATGATAAAAACAATCAGATCAATGTTGTCGATATTTTATTTAACGACCCAGAAAACATTCTTGTTAGACATAACGGTGGCAATGCTAAAATTTTCAACTTATACCGCTTAAACATTAAAACAAAAAAAGAAAAATTATTATTTAAAGTCGATAAAGAATTAACAATAGATGGGTTCATTATTGACGACAGAGTTAAAGGTGGTTCAATTTTCGCTTATATAAAAGATAACAGAAAAATATATCAATTCGGCACTGATAAATTATTATTTGATGCAGGTGAAAATGGTAAGGTTACCAATGCTAAGATGAATCATAGCAAGAATACCCTCACTATTTTAGCCAACAATAATTCAGACAAGATTCAACTTATTGAGCTAGATCTTGCAACAAATGACGTTATTACTCTTTATTCAAATGATACTGTTGATGTAGACAAATATTACTATGACAATAATCATGCTCCAGCATTAGCAGCCAGTTATCCTAATTATCAAGAAATCATAACTTTTAACCCTAATTATAAAAAATTAGCCTCTACTTTTTATCAAAAAGGTAAAAATGGAATATTTATTTTTAGCACTGACAATAAAAATGAGAAATTCACAGTTAAGCAATATAATGAATACGGCTATAACATTTATCTATATGATACAACTAACAACAAGAAAGAACTTTTATCACAAAGTAAATCAAACAATTACACGCAGTTTCTTGCCAGCCAAAAGCCCATTCAATTCACGAGCCGAGATGGTTTAACCCTCAACGGTTATATCACCCTACCTAAGGGTATTAAAGCTAATAACCTTCCAACGGTATTACTGGTTCACGGTGGCCCACATGCGCGCGACTACTGGGGCTTTTCTCACGAGGCACAATTACTTGCCAACCGTGGCTATGCGGTTATTCAAGTTAATTTCAGGGGATCTACAGGTTACGGCTATGCGTTTACATCTTCAGGCTATGGTGAGTTTTCTAAAGCTATGCATAACGACCTAATTGATGGTGTAAATTGGGCAGTAGAACAAGGAATAACAGATCCGAACAATGTCGCAATTATGGGCGCTAGTTATGGTGGATACGCAACCTTAGTCGGCATGACACAGACTCCAGATAAGTTTGCTTGTGGTGTTGATATTTTCGGCATATCAGATCTTGAGCTGATGGTAAAAAACTTCCCTGAACCATGGAAGCGATATGAAGATATTTGGGTAAACTATATTGGTGATTTCAACGATCCAGAGATGAAACAACAGCGTGCACAGCAATCGCCAATCAATTTCGTTAATAATATGAATGCACCTCTGTTAGTCATTCAAGGTGACAGTGATGCTGTTGTGATCCCAGAGCAATCTCGTCGTTTTGTTGAAGCGGCAAAGAAAGCAGGAAAAAATGTACAGTACTGGGAAATGAATAATGTTGGTCACCATTATGGAACACCAAGGCAAGCAAGGAAACTTGCGAGAAAAGTTGATAATTTCTTAAGCCAATGTATTGGTGGTCGCTCAGCTGGCTAACTATTAATAATAAACGGTGTCATCTCCTTTCAGATGACACCACGTTTTTTCTTATGCATTATTGCTCAAACTGATTTTCAAGTGACGACAACATAACCAAAATAAAACAAAAAACACCCAACTATTTGACATATGTTCTGTATTACTAAATTACAGATACTTACAACAAATTATTTAGCCATTTCGAATTTATCTCATTATAATCAGTGCAGTTTTTACTTGTGAGATTTCTTTATGAAACTAAAAGCGACAATGGCTGCTGCAATCATGCTTTCTACGATGGCATTTTCAACAACAGCTTCAGCTGATACATTTACATTAGGTCGTACTATTCTTCTTGAAGCTAAAAATAGTCACGCTAAGATCCCTGTACCACTTTGTCGTAATACTAAATCGATTCAGATTAAAGCTGAACGTGATGTGTTTTTAACAAAAGTCGTCTTTAAATTTCAAAATGGCTCTTCGCGCGTATTCCAGTTTCAACGCAAATTAGATAAAAACGAAAAAACAGATTGGCGTCGATTCTCTTATGAGCGCTGTGTAACAGATATTCAAGTGCATGGCCGTGCTGAAGATGGCAGTGCTGGCATTAAAGTTCTCGGTCGTCGATAAGCCAATTTATTTAAAACAAGATCGCTATTAATAGCGATCTTGTTTTTTATATCTCTATAATCTTGCCAGACTGACTTACATTTCACTTGGACTTAAACGATACACAAATGCCGATTGTTCAGAGCCATCGTCAAGCATAACGGTGATCACTACACGGTCATACCCCTCGCCTTCGAAATCATCAATACGCTGCCAATGCGTTGTCAATTCATCAGACGTAAAGAGTAAGCCTTGAACACGTTCCCCTTCTGATTGCGGTACAAAAGCAGGATAACCTAATGTCGCTCCTTTACCGTTTGGGTAAATAAATCCAATTGCACTCGCTTTTTTCCAAGAACCTTTCAAATCAGAAAGCACATAGGCATTAGATTGTTCTGGCGCCAAAGTGCCATAAACAAATAATGTATTAAGCACGAAGAATGAGTCCTCACTATAAGTCACATCTTATTAACTAAACTATAAACCTAAGGACAAAACATATTTAAAGCCATAATGAAAAAGCACTAATTATTGTGATCTCGTTTAAAGTTTACATGCTAACTATCAGACTTTAGTGTAATATCCAGCCCCCGAACACACTAGATTTTAGGTGCTGTGCACCATAACGAACGATATCGAGGCGATATGCAATTACTCGAAGCCAAACTCCATAAAATTGACCGTCATAATTACCGCAGCTATACGAGTATGCGCGGTGAATACCACTTCGTTGATTTCGACTTTTATATTGATACCGTTCAATCGGACCCGTTTGCGCCGGCTTCTCGTGTACGTGCCCGTCGAGCATGGTCACTCACCGATCTAGAATGGTTACGTGAAAAATCTTCAGTCTATCAATGTGCAGCACGAGATTTTATTGCTCGCTTTTTTGCAGATTTATCGCAACAAGATAATGCAGTACTTATTGATATGCCAGGACAGGTGATCCTTGACCGTACAGCGGTGGTATTTGATGACGAAGGTATCGAATTACGTTTTCGTGTAAACCTTCCGGCTGACGGTCGTACCATCATTGCTAAGCGTACAATGAATCTATTAACTTTCCACCTACCAAAAATGATCCGCCGTGCAACGATTGCACGCGAATTACCAATGGAAGAGTTAAAAGCCCACTGTGAAGCAGCAGAAGATCAAGTAGCACTTCGCGCACAGTTAAAAGAACATAAACTCTTAGCTTTTGTTGCTGATGGAAGTATTCTTCCTCGCCTTGCGGGTAACAGTGATTTACCACTTCCGAACGCTGTACCTTTTACAAGCCCTGATAACCTAGCAGTAGAGCTTGAAGCGCCACACAAAGGTAAAATCCGTGGTATGGGTATTCCTGAGGGCATTACTTTAATTGTTGGTGGTGGTTTTCATGGTAAATCAACGTTATTAAGTGCCATTGAGCGTTCTGTTTACGATCATATCCCTGGTGATGGTCGTGAGTACGTCGTAACCAATTATAATGCCGCTAAGATACGCGCTGAAGATGGTCGTTGCGTTCATAATGTTGATCTATCGCCTTACATCAGCAACTTACCTATGGGTAAAGATACCACAGCCTTTACTAGCCAAAATGCATCAGGTTCAACCTCACAAGCTTCTTGGTTACAAGAATCGATCGAAGCTGGCGCTGAAGCATTATTGATTGATGAAGATACTTCTGCATCAAACTTTATGATCCGTGATGAGCGCATGCAGGCACTGATTTGTAAAGATGATGAGCCAATTACGCCACTTGTTGACCGTATCGCTTTACTTCGCGATCAGCATGATATCTCAGTAATGCTTGTTATGGGTGGCTCTGGTGACTATTTAGATGTGGCCGATACTGTTATTCAGATGCATAACTATGAAGCAGTAGATGTAACAGATAAAGCACGTGAAGTTGTTGCTTCTCACCCTACCCGACGTAAAGCTGAAGGTACAGAAGTGATTGTTCGTCCTCGTACACGCCAAATAAACCGTAGCGCGCTGCAAGCGTTACTTGAAGAAGGAAAATTCCGTATTCAAGTAAAAGATAAAACATCGTTACGCTTTGGTCGTGAATACGTTGATTTGCAAGCGTTAGAACAAGTGGCTCATCCTAGTCAGTTACTTGCTATTGGTTACTTATGGTTCCAACTTGCACAACTTAAAGGTTGGGAAAAAGTCCCTGCGCGTGCATTTGCTAACATGCTGCATGATAACTGGGCTGATATGATGCCTAAATACGGCGAAATGTCGAAACCTCGTGTCATTGAGGTAATGGCTGTGCTGAACCGTATGCGCAAAGCTGAATTTAAGTAATAAGTTTAAATCTCAATAGCAATAAATGATAAAAGCCCACATATCGTATTAAGCTATATGTGGGCTTAATATTATCTAGGCTTATTTTAAGACCTGACATATTAATAAAGCCATCTTCTGATAATGGTTTGCTAAAATAGTAACCTTAAATCAAGTCAATTGATAAATAATACAAATGAAAAAGGCGTAACTCAAAACCACTAACATATTACGTTAAGATAGCGAATTAACCTAAAATCAACTATAATATGCGACCATTTTAACGGCAAGATGATTACATTCATAAGCAACTGAGTTTATGAATGTAATCGGCTATAGCCGACAGTTTAGGAACAAAGCATGTCATTCTTATCACAAGGTTTTTCTCAAGATTTAGTTAAAGCATTAACTGAAATCGGTTATGAAAAACTCACACCAGTGCAACAAAAAGCTATCCCTCAAGCACGTCGCGGTGCTGATATTCTTGCACTAGCACAAACAGGTACAGGCAAAACTGCCGCTTTTTCACTGCCAATTATTCAAAAATTAATTGAAAAACCAAAATCAAAAAGCCGCTTCAATGTTCGTGCTCTAATTTTGGCACCGACTCGTGAACTGGCAGAGCAAATTGCAAATAACATCAGCGACTACACTAAATACACTAGCATCACTTGTACTGCTGTTTTTGGCGGTAAAAAAATGTCGTCACAAGAAAAACGCCTAGAACAAGGTGTTGATATTCTTGTTGCTACACCTGGCCGTCTGATCGAGCATATGGAACTAAACAATGTTTCACTAGCAAACCTTGAATTCCTTGTTTTCGATGAAGCAGACCGTATGTTAGATATGGGCTTCATCGGTGCGATCCGTGTGATCCTTGATGATATCCGAACCAAGCCTCAAACCATGTTGTTCTCAGCAACGTCTTCAGCACAAATGAATGCTCTGGCTGCTGATATTCTTCATAAACCACAACGTATTACGGTAACCCCTGAGAATAGTACAGCTGATACCGTCTCTCACGTGGTTTACCCTGTTGATGAAGATCGCAAGCGTGAAATGCTGTCTGAATTAATTGGCAAAAAGAACTGGAAACAAGTACTCGTTTTCGTCAATTACAAAGAAACAGCGAATCAACTGGTTAAAGAGCTTAAACTAGACGGTATTAAAGCAGTACTTTGTCACGGTGATAAAGCACAGAGCGCGCGTCGTCGTGCATTGGAAGAGTTTAAAGAAGGCAAAGCACGTGTAATGGTTGCAACAGAAGTTGCTGCCCGTGGTCTTGATATTCAAAACCTGCCGTATGTTGTTAACTACGACATGCCTTTCCTTGCAGAAGATTATGTTCACCGTATTGGTCGTACAGGCCGTGCAGGACAAAAAGGTAATGCCATTTCTTTTGTTAGCCGTGAAGAAGAGCTAACACTAGTGCAAATTGAGCGCTTGATCGGTCAACGTATCCACCGTGTTCAATTAATTGGCTATGAACCAAAAAGCCGCGATGCCTTACTAGAGCGTATGCACTCAAAGCCTGCTTTCAGTCAACGTGAAGGGAGAAAGAATAACCCGACACAAGATCAATCTGCTGCTGAGCGTCGTGCACGTTTACGCCGCGCTATCAATAGCAAAGCTACGAAGATCACGACACTTAAAAAATAAGTTTTTTGTTAGTGTTTGATTCAAAATAGAACGATAAAAAGCCGAGCATATCATTATGCTCGGCTTTTTTTATTTATGGCAAGACACGCTGTTGTGATTGCGTTGGATAGATTTGACACCAATCATTCTTCATGTCAACGACTTGCCATTTATTTTGTTTCGCCGCTTCCATCAGTGCTGGTGTAAACTTACCCTCAAACGAGTTTGCGCCATACTTCCACTCACGCTTTGCATCAGTGTGGTGGATCAGCATACCAAGACTTATACCTTTTTGAGAGGTCGTCCATTTCAACATTGCTTCGTCACCAGTTGAATTACCAATAGCTAAAATTGGACGTTTTCCGATAATCGTTTCAATGTTGATCGCTTTCTGTGGGCCATCATTAATGTAAATCAGCTTGCTGTTTTTCTCTAATTGACCATCTTTATAAGTATAACCAAAAGCGGTACCAATCACATTTTGTGCTGGAATATGGTATATCGCTTCGCTCCATGGTTTAACGAAAGAGCTACCTCCGCCCGTTACAATGAAGACATCAAATTGATTAGCTTGTAAGTAATCAATCAGTTCAATCATTGGTTGAAACACCAACGATGTATAAGGGCGTTTAAAACGTGGCGATTGATTATTTTTAAGCCAGTTAATTACATCTTTGCTATATTCCGCTGGTGTCATCTCTGATTGCGAAGTTTCTAAAATAGGCAACAATGCAGCCCAGCCTTTTTTAAAGATCGCATCAGTATTGTTATTTAAAACCCAGCTATAAGGTGTGGTAGTTTTCCACTCTGGGTGATTAGCACTCTTCTTTTTTATTTGATCAAAGGCAAATAAGAACTGAGTATAGATTGGCTTTTCTGACCATAATGTACCGTCATTATCAATCACAGCAATACGATCAATAGGTTTTACATAATCCTTACTTCCTTCTGTTGTTACTTTTTCAACAAAACTCAAAAGTGCACTTCTTGGTTGGCTATTTGCCCATAACGGTAACGAGGCCGTATTCTGCTGACATTCAACACTGAAAGCCGGTAAGGTAAAAAGTGATAACACTACACCCACAAGCCCTATTACTATTGCTTTATTCTTATTCACACTGATGTTCCATATATTAAAAAGGGTAAGTCAAATAATAACTTACCCTTTCAGAAATGCGAGAAAATATACTTATTAGATATAATCTAAGTATGGATTTCCCGTGCTCAAATCAATTGCTTGCTCAAATTCAGATAAACGTAGACTATCTTGTGTCATGGTGATTGAATTCTCATCCATCACCGCTTCCCCAAAGTGGTAACGAATGGTTTCTTGCCCATAGCAAGCGGCTTTATCATTACTACAAGATACATCGGAAATAGCTTGGTTAGACTGATAATAGCGAGCCATCACATTCTGGCCATGTTTTGCCGTTAACATGGTCAGTGTTTGCTTAGGTGATAAAACAAGACCTGAAGCATTATTACCACCAAACCCTTTAGCATTTAATATTACCGCTTTATAATCTTGCCCCATCTCTCCAGCAAATTGATGATCCATTAATATATTCAAGTTTGAGTGATGAACATCATCTGCAATATGGTCAATGGTTTTAATTCCCGGGATCCAGCCGTGTTGCCATACACCAAGTGATGCGACTAACTGATCCCCAGCCGCCGCACTCATTGAATGCCCAACATAAGATTTGATTGCGGTTACTGTCCAATTATCAATATTAAACGTTTTAGCCACTTCATTGAGAATATGACTTTCTGTTACACGGTTTTGAGGCGTCCCTGTACCATGCGCTTGAACAAATGTTTGCTTAACGCCTTCTTCGCCTAAAATCGCTTTGGCTAGTGCTGCAGCTTTTGCAACCGTGACATAGTTACCTACACCGGGTGCCGAAATCGACTTTTTATTAGCATCAGCATTAACGAAGACATCAGCCACTGACCCGTAAATGTTTGCACCAAGTTTTAATGCTAATTCATCATCCATTAACACAACAAATTGTGCTGATTCAGCCATCGTGAAGCCAGCATTGGCAGAAAATGGACGACATGCACGGCGGTTATCTACCTCATCACTGCTATCAAGCGCTTTTAATTGGGCATCTTCTGCCAGTGCGCCCATAACACGGAACCCTTCCATAATTTCAGGTATCACCGGTGCTTCAGCATTACCGACAATCACTACTTTTGATTTACCATGCTGAATGTCATACATACCTTGGCGTAGGTTATACAAAAACGTCGCGCAAGCCCCCATGTTTGTACCAGTTGTCCCAATACTATTAATCACGTAACCATTGATAAAATCAGCTGGCATTTCAGCCAATGACAACGCCATCATTTTAGAGCTAACACGCCCACCTGTGAGAGAAGCTGCAAGCATACCACCCAATGAATTCTCATCAATTTGCGCTAAACCACTACCCGCATAAACTGACACTTCATCGGGTTTAATATGTTTAAGAATCTCATCCCACTCAACGCCTAATGAATTTAATGCATCAGATGCTCCATAGATGGTTAAGCTAAGTCCACGAGGATGAAAACGTGAGTTGTATAATGAAGCTGGATTGAAACCCGCGGGAATATTTCCGCCACTGGTAACAGGGAAAGCAACACGATCTTCAATCAATGCATCAAGGTTACCATTAACCGTGATATGTACTTTGCTCCCATCCTCTACGACTTCCCAATTATCAGGGATTTTGGTCGGCAACTTCGACTTACGTAAAGTAAAACAGATCTTATCGTTGTCTGTATTTAAATTAGCTTTGTATTGATACAGTAAATTATCAGGATCAAAAGAATCGATACGACGAACAAATGTACCTGCCTTAATCGCATCAATAACTTCAGCAGTCACTTTATTATCAGCTTCCAATCCCATTCGAGAAGCAAGATCTTGCCATGTTGATTCCATCACATCAGCTGAAAGAACATCAGCAACCATCAATTTATAGCTATGAAAGCCTGAACTACGACCAGCAGCATTGATGCCACCTAAACCTACAATTAACGGTAACTTTGCCATTTAAAATCCCTGACTTTTATTTAAACACTGTTTTAAAACAGGATAACAGTATTAGATTGTTTATCACCTAATATATGTGCCAAAATTACTGCCATATGTGCCACGCATTAAAATAATAAGCAACATAACTAATATACTGATCACACAAGGGAAAGTATGAAAATTGGATTTGTGCTCTATCACCGTGCTTTGATCACAGGAATATCACTAAGCGCTGAAATGCTCACCAGTGCTGCTAGCCTTCGTGACCGAAAAAGCCAAAAAGAGAGCCCATTTGAAATAAAAGTGATAGCGCCTAGCCTAATACCACCCAAATTAACTGCAGGTATTCGTATTCAACCCGATTGTACCTTTGCAAATGACGAGTCATTTGATGTCATTATATTGCCGCCTATGTGGGGGAACCCATTAGCTTCACTCTCCAAACATCCTGAAATTCCATATTGGCTTATTAAGCAATACCAGAATGGAGCCAAAATTATTGCGACAGGAACTGGCGCTATCTGGCTTGCTGAAACGGGTTTATTAGACCACCAAGCAGCCACAACTCACTGGTATTTTCACGATAAATTCTCTCAATTATATCCAAAGGTAAAACTCAATAGGCAGGCATCAATCACCTCGGCCAATGGACTTTATTGCACCGAAAGTATTAACTCACAAACAGAAATGGTGCTGTACTTTATAACAAATAATTTTGGTCAGAAAATTGCTAAAACGATAGAGACACATTACGGGCATGAGATCAGTAAATCTGATCATCAACCGTTTTATGAAATTGGAGGGCAGGTACAATTTGATGAATCAATTGCTTTAGCGCAAGACTGGATCAGACTCAATATGAGCAAGTCGATCACCGCAAAAAATATGGCAGAACATTGCCAATTACCTTTACGCACTTTTAATCGTAAATTCAAAGATCAGGTAGGACTTGCTCCTCACCAATATCTTCAAAAGATCCGAATGGTTACCGCGAAAGAACTTCTGCGCGATTTTGGAATGACAATCAATGATGTTTCAGAACAAGTGGGTTATAAAGATTCCTATTATTTCTCAACCATCTTTAAAAAAGAATTCGATGTTACTCCGAATCAATACCGAAAAATGGTAAGAGCTAAAGCTTATAACGCTTAGGTAATTTTAAAACTAAAGACTGAAAGTTCTTAATATATATAAATGTATACCACATCAAGATAATATTAACTGCAAGGCAATATATCTCATCCAAACATTGATAAACACAAAAAAGCCGAGTTAAATAACTCGGCTTTTATTTAGCAATCTAATTTAATGAATAAATTATGCTTCTGTGCGAGGCTTGCGATCTGTGCGAGGTGCACCATCACGGTTACCACGGTAACCACCACGTGTGTCATTACCACGATTACGGTCAAAGCGACGCTCACCACCACGTTCACCACCACGATTACCGTCACGGTTACCACGGTAGCCACCACGGTTGCCGTCACGATTACCATCACGGTTGCCGCTACGAGGACGGTGTTCACGAAGAACTTCGCCTTCAACAACTACAGCTTTAACATCATTTTGACGAATGCGTAGTTTCTTAAGCTGAGAAGCTACTTCTGCTGTCATCTTCTTAGGAAGCTGAACAAAAGTATGCGTTGGAGCAAGTTTGATTGCACCAATGAACTCTTTGCTTAGGCCTAGTTCGTTTGCGATTGCGCCAACGATGTCTTTAACTTGAACACCTTGCTCACGACCAACTTGTAACTGGTAAGTATCCCAATCAGCATTGTTGTATGAACGACGTTCACCGCGCTCACGACGGTCACCACGCTCGCCACGCTCACCGCGGTCACGATCGTTACCACGACGCTCACGGCGTTGTGATTCACGCTCGATAGCAGCGATCATTGGGTCTGGACCTTTATAGAATAAAGGACGGTTACCTTGCTGGCGCTGAAGAAGCATTGCTGCTAGTGTTGCTGCATCAACATCGATTGATTCTTGTAGTTTTTCTACAAGTTCAACAAACGCTTCTACACTTGTTTGTTCTTTTTGTGCTGCTAGTTCTTCGCCTAAACGGTTTAAACGAGATGCAGCAACTAAATCACGTAGAGGAAGTTGAATCTCTTCCATGCGAGACTTAGTAACACGCTCGATAGTACGAAGCATACGAATTTGGTTTGTGCGAACGAGTAGAATCGCTTTACCAGTACGTCCTGCACGACCTGTACGACCGATACGGTGAATATAAGATTCAACATCGAACGGGATATCGTAGTTAAATACGTGAGTAATACGTGGAACATCAAGACCACGTGCTACAACGTCAGTTGCAACTAGAATATCGATAACACCACGTTTGATGTGATCAACAGTACGCTCACGTAGCGACTGTGGAATATCACCGTGAAGTGCCGCAGCTTTAAAGCCACGAGAAGATAACCAATCAGCTAGACGTTCAGTATCTTGACGAGTACGAACGAATACGATTGATGCATCAGTATCTTCAGTTTCAAGTAGACGACTCATTGCTTCGTCTTTCTCTACGCCTTTAACAACCCAAAACTGCTGCTCTACTTTCGCAACAGTACGGTTTTCACCAGCAACGTCAATGCGTGCAGGGTTACGTAGGAAACGATCAACGATTTCTTTAACGATTGGAGGCATAGTTGCAGAGAAAAGTACACGCTGTGCTGTTTCTGGTGCTTGTTCCATGATCCAAGTTACATCGTCAACGAAGCCCATCTTCAACATTTCATCAGCTTCATCAAGAACAAAAGTATGTACTTCGTCTAGTTGAAGTTGCTTACGTGAGATAAGGTCTTTAACACGACCAGGTGTACCAACAATAATGTGAGCACCATTTTTAAGTGCACGCATTTGATCAACGATTGAAGCACCGCCGTAAATTTCAAGAACCTTTAGGCCTTTGATATTTTGACCAAGTACTTTAATTTCTGCAGCAACCTGAATTGCAAGCTCACGCGTTGGAGCCATAACAATTGCTTGTGGTTTGTGCTGAGATAAGTCAACTTTGTTTAGTACAGGCAGTGAGAATGCTGCTGTTTTACCAGTACCTGTCTGCGCTTTACCAAGGGCATCAGTACCAGTTAGTAGTAGAGGTATAGACGCTGCCTGAATCGGCGTTGGCGCTACAAAGCCCATGTTGTCTAGTGCAGATAGAAGTGTGTCGGCCAAGTCTAGTTGGCGAAATTCTGTTACAGTTTCTTGCATTGGGATCCCAATATATGAACGACTTAAAAACGGGGCCCCTTTGCTACATACGGGTTCTGCAACAGCAACCTCAAGCACGGGCCTCGACTAATAGGGGGCGTATTGTGAGGCAATACTTGATAAAAAGCCAGAAAAAATTGAGGAATGTCACAGAATAAGTCTCAAGTTACTATTTCTTGAACAATTAGCACATCAGATAAACATAAATATTCATAAGCCAGTTATTATTTAATCTATCTTACTGTTAATACATTAAATATACTGAGCAAAGTAACCTTAGTGGTTAATCACCTCTCACTTTATAGCCAACACATTCTTATCTTATAAATAGAGTTTCAAATTGCTTTCTTTTATCTTTCTTATTTGAAAGATGATGAATTAACACTCATCAATGCGCACTAACTTCATTCTAAAAACAAAAGACATAATACATTGATAAATAATGTTATATCCGCATTGCTTCTTCAATTAATTCAAGACTTATGTATCAATCATTAGTTCAAACATTATAAAGGTCGTATTAGCCCCCCTTTATAATCTCAGTGCTTTATTTTTAATACCTTTACATTTCCAATATTAACCTTTCCCTGAAATTTTTTCGTTGTTATGCAAAATATGCATCGCTTTTATTAAACCCAACTAATGAAAAGCACATTTAATGAAAATATCCTGCTCAAATATTGGTTTTATCAACCCAAAAAAGTATAGTGTCAACGTCAATAATCTGAGACCAGGTATAATGTTTCAAGATAATCCGCTGTTAGCACAGCTTAAAAAGCAAATTCAAGAAACACTTCCTAAAAAGGAAGGTTATATCAAAGCAACTGACCGTGGCTTTGGCTTTCTAGAAACCGATAACAAAGAAAGCTTTTTTATTCCGCCTCTGTATATGAAAAACGTTATGCACGGTGATCGTGTTATGGCTGTTATTCGAACAGAAAAGGAACGTGAAGTAGCTGAACCACAAGAGTTAATTGAACAATCAATGACACGCTTTATTGGTCGAGTGAAGCTAATTCGTGATCGCTTGCACGTTGTGCCTGATCATCCTCAGCTTAAAGATGCCATTAAAGCCAAAGCAGTTAAAGGTTTGAACCCTGAAACGCTTAAAGAAGGCGATTGGGTTGTAGCAATGCTAACCCGCCACCCTCTTACAGACAAAAACAAAACATTCTTCTGTGATATTAAAGAGAAAATCACAGACAGTAATGACAAAATTGCACCATGGTGGGTTACATTAGCACGCCATGAACTACCCAATGCAGAACCAGCACCACAAGAAAGCTGGACTATGCTAGATGAAGCACTTGAACGCCAAGATCTCACTGATTTACCTTTCATTACTATTGATGGTGAATCAACTAAAGATATGGATGATGCCATCTACACAGTTGCAAATGCTGATGGTAGCTTTGATATTACTATTGCGATCGCAGATCCAACCTCTTACATCGCTGTTGGCGATAAGATGGATGATGAAGCACGTGAGCGTGGTTTTACCATTTATTTACCGGGTCGCAATATCCCAATGCTTCCTCGTGAATTAAGTGATGAGCTTTGTTCATTAATTGAAAATGAGCAGCGTCCCACTCTCTGTTGCCGAGTAACTGTCGATAAAGATGGTGTTATCCAAGATAATATTACTTTCTTCGCAGCATGGATAAAATCGCAAAGCCGTCTATCTTACGATAACGTTTCTGATTACCTAGAAAATGGTAATTGTGAAAATTGGACACCAAACGCTGAGATCGAACAACAAGTTCGTGCATTACAAGCATTTGCTGACGCACGTACTAAATGGCGTAAAGAGAACGCTGTTGTATTCCCAGACCGTCCAGATTACCGCTTTGAATTAAGTGAAGATAACGATGTTGTTGCTATTCATACCGATGCGCGTCGTACAGCAAATCGTATGATTGAAGAGGCAATGATCACAGCTAATATTTGTGCTGGTCGTGCGCTACAAGAAAAATTCGGCACTGGTGTATTTAACGTTCATAGCGGTTTTAACCCTGAAAAGTTAGATGCTGCAATGGAGTTTTTAACCAATGCTGATGCACCTTTTGAAAAAGAGCAATTACTTGAATTAAATGGGTTTAGCGCTTTACGTCGTTGGTTAAATACACTTGATAGCACTTACTTAGATAATCGCTTACGTAAATTCCAAGCATACAGTGAAGTGGCAAATACGCCAGCTCCTCACTACGCAATGGGCTTAGATGTCTACGCAACTTGGACATCACCTATCCGTAAGTATGGCGATATGATTAACCACCGCCTATTAAAAGCGCTAATCACAGGTAATGAGCCAAGCCAAACCCCTGATGATAATGTTGGTGATGAAATTGCCTTACATCGTCGTCGCCACCGCATGGCAGAGCGTGATGTTTCAGATTGGCTATATGTTCGTCTGCTAAAAGACGCCGTTAAAAATGCTACCGTCTTTAATGCTGAAGTATTCGATATTAATCGCGCTGGAATGCGTGTACGCCTATTAGAAAATGGCGCTGCCGCATTTATTCCTAGTTCATTAATTCTAGATAATAAAGAACGTATTAGCTGTAGCGGTGAACTTGGTATTATTACCATTGATGGCGTGAAAGAATATCAATTGGGCGATAGCTTTGAAGTTACACTTGCTGAGATACGTAGCGCAACTCGTCAACTTATTGCTAAACCAGTAAAACAATTCCCTGCGCCCGAAAAGCCAGAGAATACTGAGTCAGCAATCGCTGAAGAGAATAAAGAAGAAGTTAAAGCGTAAATCTTCTTTTATCACTTTAAAAGGTCAGCCTTTGCTGGCCTTTTTTATAACTAAAACTATTGGAAAGTCAGTCTATGAAGTCAACAATCGCCGAAAATGATCAAGCGCTTAATGATATTGAGCAAAGTGTTCAGCAATGGCTCAATGATGTTGTGATTGGTTTAAACCTTTGCCCTTTTGCTGCTAAACCTCAACGTAACAAGCAAATTAAAGTTCATGTAAGCAATGATAAGACTGAAAACGATCTGCTTGAGTCCATTTATTTACAACTTAAAGAGCTCGACGAAACCCCACCACAAGAATTAGAAACGACACTTGTTGTCGCACCTTATTTACTTGAAGATTTCGATGACTACAATCAATTTCTTGATTTAGTCGAAGGACTTGTCGTCCAACTAGGTAAAAGTGGGATATATCAAATCGCTAGTTTTCATCCAGATTACTGCTTTTATGGTACAGAACCTGAAGATGCTGAAAACCTAACAAACCGTTCGCCCTATCCTATTTTTCATTTGATCCGTGAAGAAAGTATGGAGAAGGTACTCAAGCACTACCCTGATCCTGAGGCGATCCCTGAACGAAATATTGACTGTGTTGAAAATTTAACGCCAGAGCAAATTAAACAACTTTTTCCCTACCTAAAAAAGTAAATAGATAATTTAAGTTATTGATGTGTTAGCCGATATAGCTAAAATAGTCGCTATGGCTAACATATTCATGGAAGATGATAAATACGAATAATTATTAGGCTCGTATTCGCTCATAAACAAACGTATTTATTTAAGGTTGAGATTAATGCTCCTTTTTTCACACTTTCGTTCAGCAGGCATGCGGTTAATAATCCCGTTAACGATAGCAATCTTAATGTTAATAGCATTACCTTTTTCCGCAGTATCTTTGGCTAACTATCAAGATCTTCTTGTCAATATTCCCTACATTCTATTTACGATAGTTATTTTTCTGAGCCAACCATTTAATCAAGGCAGAACCGGTTATGTTGCACTAATTATGTTAGTTGCATATCTAATCATCATTCATTACCTGCAAACGCCTTTAACAAACGATAACGTTAAACTCATTTTTAGCTTACTTGCAGGTTTACTCCCCTTTAATCTTCTGCAAGTACATATCATGCCTGATAAGCGCTTATTTTCTCGATTTGGCGCACTATTTTCTGTATTTTTACTCTTACAAGTAGGATGGGCTGCTTTAGTATATAAACACTTTAACGCTACAGATCTTACATCTTGGTGGGATACATACCTTTTTACTTATCGAAACTTGTCGCTATTACCATTGGTTATATTGTTATTAAATCTCGCCTTGGTATGTAGTAGCGCATCAACACTTTTGAAACGAAACCATAGTTCAGATCAAGCCGTCTTCATCTGTTTGCTGTTTAGTTTTGTTACGTTTACCTTTTTCCAATACTCTTTCATCTCTAGTGTTGCCTTCAGTATTGTCGCGATATTACTACTTATTAACATCATCAGTTGTAGCCATGAATTAGCCTTCATTGACCAGCTGACAGAAATCCCGGGGCGTCGTGCGTTAGATAATGAGCTTAAGCATTTAGGAAGAACCTATACCTTAGCGATGATCGATGTTGACCATTTTAAGAAATTTAATGACAAATATGGCCATGATACTGGTGACGACGTACTCAAGTTAGTTGCTACTCTTATGAAAGACATTGATGGTGGTGGCAATGCCTACCGTTATGGTGGGGAAGAGTTCACGATTTTATTCAAAGGAAAAAGTATCGATGAATGTTTGCCATTTCTTGAAGAATTAAGAGAAAAAATTGAAAAATATAAAATGATTATTCGTGATCATGACAAGCGTCCTACTAGCAATCGGTCAGGATCTAAAGCTCGTGGACAAGAGAAAACATCAAAATCAGTCAAAGTAACAGTCAGTATTGGCGTTGCAGAAAACTATTTAGAACAAGAACCAGAAGATGTTTTAAAACAAGCTGATAACGCATTATATAAAGCGAAAGAGGCTGGAAGGAATCGTGTGCAATGTACACAGTAGCCAAAATAATATCATCATGCTAGTAATATAAAAACAAGCCCGATATGCATCGGGCTTAATACATTATAAACTTGCACTCATATAGCTAAAGAACAACCAACCAGTATTGATAATCAGCGGCCAAACTTTATTCAATACTATTTTTGGAGAACATCCACAGACTCTTTTTTATTCATAGCCTCAGATTATTCACAATCTGCTTGTTTTTATCTTTATAAAACTATCAACAAATCAAACATATCACACAAATTTTACAATCGACCACTTTATTTAACTAAACAGAATAATAGCTCGTTTATTGATATAAAATGACCGTTTTTATGAATATTATACCTCTTTGATTCATTTTATTACTGCAAAAAACCGGGTTGTTAAGCCATTGTTATATATTTTTAGTATAAAATTATAAGGTCAATCACAATTGGCCAATTATTCAGCGCGGCATATGATAATGATATAGATGGAGGACTGAACATGAATAACCAAGATAGAATTGAAGATATCGAACAAAAAATATCTATTGCCTATCAAGAAGGTCATTTTGATCAGGCCAGAGCCCTAGAGAAGCAATTAAAGAAAATGCGGGGACACCATAATTTATATGATCAAAATGACCCTTACTCGCTAGAGGGACGTTTTTATTATGATGATCACGACTAAAGAAGTCGTCATTTAATATCAGGCGATGATCAATCATCGCCGTTTTTATTATAATGCCTAATCCAGCTGCGCTTGCATGATATTACCGGTATAGAGATCCATTTCTATCTCAACACGATGGCCGTCTTTATTTAATGCATCGACTTCTATCTCATTATATTCTCGAACTACCTTAATTTTTCGAAAATCATAATAGCCATCTTTTTCAAGAATTTGCATTGCCTTAGGGATACTAATTACGTCTAAAGCCTTTTCTATCGGATCGGCATGAGCTGCTGATATAAAAAACAACCCCATAGTACTGACTGATAGTACAAATAGCTTAAATTTCATCTTTTTCATCCATCTGAGCTGCAGTATTTATCAATAGCTTTAAACAACACAAGCTATGATTAACCAAAATAAAATTAGGTATCACTACCACCACGGTTCCCATGCTATTTTCCTACATCTATAATTTTTATCTCTTCCTTGGCCTGTTTTAATTTCAGTGTAACGAATTAATCAACAATAAGACTCTCGATTTAGAGAATTATGTAATGGAGTAAGGCAATGTCAATGTCCTTTATCTTAATCAACAAAAGCTAGACTTACTTCTATTTGTACATATGTTGCATTATTACATCACTTCTATCTTATTCTTTATTAAAAATATTTTTATGTATATTGCAATGTAAAAAAACACCCATCAATTTCGCATACAATTGTTAGCATTAGGAAAGATTTGCTAGTACAGACTTGCTCCTTACTCATTCAAAGGGTATAAAATAAAGTATATTTTATCGTTTAAAGAGCGTTATCAATGAAAAAGTTTGTTTTAGCGGCAGCGATTGCATCATCAATATTACTAACCGGATGCAGTGAAAAAGTTGACGAATCAACAATCAGTAATGTTGTACAATCAAGCCAATACGAGCAACCAAATCTTGGTATAACAGCTGACACGACTCCGTTTGAAGTTAAAAACCTAAAGATTGATAAAGTATTACTTGATACAAAAACTGATTACAAAGCAAAAGTAACTTACGACCTTGTTGCAACAAAGAGTCTTGAGCAATTTAAAGAATCAATGCGTAAAGTTGCAGAGCAACCAGCAAAAGAAAATAATGCCACAGATCAAACCAAAAACGATTTAGGTTCGGCATTAACTAGCCTTAAGAAAAATCTATCTTCAGAAGTGATGGTTGTTGCTTACGGCGCGAAATACGGCGATTTCAAAGCAGGCCAAGTTGTTGATACGATCTCCGAACAAGTTTCGTTGAAAAAAGTCAATGACCAGTGGGTTAAAGACTAGTTTAATCAATAAACAAAAACGCCTATTACCAGTGAACCACTTTTAATAGGCGTTTTTTGCATGTTTATAATCGACTATTTATCAATTGGAAACAGTTTTCCTTCAAATACCGTACCGTAAATTGGGATATCTTTAAGAGTCTTAATTTCTACTTTATACGGGTCTTGCTCTAAAATAGTAAAGTTAGCTATTTTTCCTGTTCTAATACTGCCTAGTGTCTCTTCTTGACCCCAAGAATAAGCTGCTTCAATTGTTATACCACGCAAAGCAGCATCTCGAGATAGTGCTAAGTCTGGACGAATAACATTACCTTCATTACTTATACGTGTTGCAGCACTCCAAGCTAATAACAGTGGATAAGAAGGAGCCATTGGTGCATCAGAGTGAAGCGATACCGGAATCTCTTGTTTTTCTATCGTTGCCAAGCGAACCATTGAGTGAGCACGCTCTTCGCCTAAACCAACCTCTCCGAACTTTTCGCTAAAACCAGTAACATAATAAGGGTTTACACTAATAATAGCCCCGAGTGATTTTAGCTTCTCGACTTGCTCATCTGTAGAGTTTGCAAAGTGGATAATGGTAAAACGATGATCTTCACGTGGGTATTCAGCCTGGCGCTTTTCTAAAATCTTAATTAGCTTCTCAACGCCAAGATCGCCATTTACATGCACCAAGATTTGATAATCATTTTCCCAGAAGATTTTA
Organism: Photobacterium sp. GB-56; assembly: GCF_003026105.1. Lineage (GTDB taxonomy): Bacteria > Pseudomonadota > Gammaproteobacteria > Enterobacterales > Vibrionaceae > Photobacterium. The sequence goes on from NZ_PYNW01000012.1 coordinate 77,183, forward strand.
GTGATCGCTTCAACATCTTCAGGTGTTTGAATCCATTCCCCATGATGTCCATCGGTATAGCCATCTTTCATCTTCATCAACTGAGAGATAATCGCACCATCAAACAACAACTTAACTTGTTTATCAAAGAAACGAACTTTGCCATCTTCAGGTAATATTGTCGTTATGCGTTCAACCTCTTTCAATACACCTTCTTTACCCTTTGCAAAATATGGCGTTTTACTTTCTGGCGTAAAGAATGAATACATAGGTGTAGATTCACCACCTAGGATCTCAAGATATGTATCGATCATATAATCAGGGATAAATGCACCAGGCTCGTTGTAAGCGGTAACCCCTTTTTGATGCAGCATCGTCACCATTTGCTTTAAACCGGCAGAAAAGCGCTCTTTATTACCTAATTCAGATGCAATTCGTGGCAATAAATAAATGAGTGCCCCACCTTCTAAGAAGTGACCTTCATCTAGATTCGCCTGATCAGCCACTTCTTTACCTAGCTTATCAATATCCGTTTGATTAAGACCAAATTTCTCGATAAATGCAGAATTAACATAAAACTCATGTGCTGAACGATGCCACACACCAATTGGACGTGTTTTAGAAATTTTATCTAACTCTTGACGAGATATTTCACCATGGAAGAAATTGTTAAATCCCCATGTCCATAGCACTTCATTCGGATCTTTTAACGCTTTTTCTTGTAATGTTAAAGCTGCAATATAATCATCATGGTTTGTTACTGCTGGCCATGTTTTTGAAGGCAGCTGCCATTCTTCTGGCGCAATAACTGGCATATTTAATGTTAACGCCGCTAAGAAAGGATGTAAGTGTTGTTCAATAAATCCGGGCATTAACACTTTATCGTCCAAATCTACTTTTTAGAGTTTGGATACTGTTTCAATGCTTCTTGTTCAGATCCAACATAAACAATTTTGCCATACTTACTCGTCACAACCGCTTCTGCTCTTGGTTGCGACTTTTCCATAGTGATAACCGGACCACCATAGAAAATGGTGGTTTGAGATTCTTTATTTTCATTTGCATGAGCGCTAAATGATGTAGATGCGAGTAGCAGCATTAGTGAAGAAGAAAGTGTTGAATATTTCATAAATCCCTTTATTTAGTGTAATTATCTAGATCTAACTTAAACAATTTAACCGTAATTACTGTTCCTTTATTAAAAATAGATATATTAGTCACAAAAAAAGTACTGTCCCATCATCACTTTATATATCAATACGTTATGGGAATAATTGAGTAATGTAATTTTTATAGTGAAATACAATCTTTTTCTGTAGAGTATAATTATCATCAAGACGCAATGGAGATGACATGATGAGCATGACTAGCGTAACAATCACAGTTCCAGCGCACTTAGTACCCGGTGGTTTACCCACCCCTAATGTTAAAGCATTTGGGTATAATGGCTTTGAGCGAAGTTTTGTTAATTCAGGCCAAGACGACATAACAACCTTTACTTTTTTTTCACCTGTCACCGGTTGTACTGAGAGCCAGTTTAATAAAGAGCTCGAAAAGTACTTTTGGCACTTTGCAAAAGGAACGCCTTTTAACATCACGAAAGAGTTTGATGATCAAACAACCAAACATCACAGTTGTAAATACCTAAATGAACAGCTCATTCAAGAAAGCATCGCTTAATCTTATCTGCTCTCTCAATACTTTCCGTTTACATTTAGCTGTCGTGATCATGAATTAGTAAAAATTACATGATTACGACACAAAAATGTCACGCTAGCTCCCTACCCTCAGTCAGCAATTTATCGTGATAACTAACTAGTAAGGAATGAGATTTGTCACTTAATCTTGAGCGCAACATTCGCCCTTGTTTGGCCATTTTTGATCTTGATGAAACACTTATCGCAGCAGATTCAGCTAGCCTTTGGACAACATTTCTCGTTAACAACCAACTTGCTTCATCATCGTTAGAGCAACAAGAAGCTGAAATGATGCAAGCTTACCAAAAAGGTAAGCTTGATATGGAGAGCTATATGGATAAAACATTGGCTCCTTTAGTAGGAAAAACAGAACAAGAAATATCTGCTCTCGTTACACGTTTTATTGAAGAATACATTTCACCTGCCGTTTATTCTGATGCCATTAAGCGAATTGAATGGCATAAAAAGCGCGGAGATGAAATCATAATTGTCTCTGCTTCATCTGAACATCTCGTAAAACCAATTGCGGAGAAACTCGGCGTCTCTCATTGCATCGCTATTAATTTAGAAACGATTAACGGTGTATATACAGGGAAAACATGTGGTGTTCTCAGCTATCGCGAAGGTAAAATTACACGTCTTGAATCATGGCTAGCAGAACAATCACAATATTATCGTCACTATTACGGCTATAGTGACTCCATCAACGACTTACCTTTACTTAAATTCGTTCAAAAGCCTTTTGCTGTTAACCCGGATCCTTCTCTTGCGCTTCACGCACAAATGAATGAATGGACAATTATGGACTGGCGACACGATAATAATATCTTACGCTAACAACAGACATACACATCATACCAACAGCATAGTTTTGATTTTATGCTGTTCTAAACTATAACTGTATTGATATTTCACATTGCAGCCCTCATTTACAGATAGTAACAATAATCGTCCCTATTTTTGTGGCGAAGAGTAGATGTGTTACAACTTTCGTAATACATTATCTGGGCATTTTATTTAGATTTAAGACTTGTACTAGTATGTTCAGCTACTGTTCAAGTTAATAATGTGAATAATGCAGTAACGAACTAACCTATAAAGCAAGGTTGATTCTTTTTATTTCAGAGTCAGCTATGCAACTAAGCTATCCCTGCACATAGGGTATTGAGAAGGTAAAAACCATGACTCCACAAGAAAAAGATCTTATTCAAAGTGTTGCTACTAAGCTCAAACAAAGCCCAGAAAGCAAAAAAGATGCAGATGCTGAAAAATTCATTGCCGATGAAATAGCATCTCAGCCCGATGCTATTTACAAACTTACTCAAGCTGTTCTAGTACAAGAAATGGCATTAAAGCAGCTAAAAGAAAAGAACGACTATTTAGAAAAGAATGCTGAGTACTATAAAGAAGAATCAAACCGTGGCTCGTTAAGTCGTATGTTTGGTGGCTCTCGTCCTGCTCCTCAGCCACCACAACCACCTGCTCGCCAACCAAGTGCATTTGGTGGGTTTATGCAAACAGCGGCAGGTGTTGCTGCAGGTATGGTTGCAGGTAGCGTAATTAGTAACATGCTATTTGATCACGATCAGCCAGCAGATACAGCAGCAGCCGATCCAGCGCCAGCAGCCGATGCAACTGATACAACCCAAGATGCGGCACCTGATACAGCATCTGCAGATCAGGCTGTACCAGAGGCGGATGTTGCAAACCCAGCGTTTGACGACCAAGGCGGTAGCAGCTTCTTAGACGACACCGCTAATAACTTTAGCTCTGATTACACTGGTGGATTTGGTAACTCAGGCTTTGATGATAACCAAGGTTTTGGCGATTCAGGTTTTGGCGGTGATGACAGCGGCTTTGGTGACGATGATACATTCGCTAACAATGGTTTTGGTGGTGGCGACAGTGGCTTTGGCGACGACAGTGGCTTTGGCGATTTCGACGACGACCTCTAATCGATTACAAAAACAAAAAAGAGCGCATCAGCGCTCTTTTTATATCTCTAAGATTTGCATTTATTCTACGCTAGAAATTTCGGTTGCTTCTGAATTATCCATTAAAGCACGATAAGCCGTAGCTTCAACTGCCGCAATAATAAATGGAATTGCAATAACAATAACTCCCCAGATAAACACATTAATAAATTTTAGGCTCATCGCAAAGTTAGGGTTAGCAAATAATAAGAAAATGGGTAGACCGATAAACAACATATAAAATGCTACAGGTAGCAGTCCGGCAATCACAAAGGCATATAACCTTTTATGCTTAGTCAGCTCTAGTGCATCTTTAAAAGACGCTTTTTTCCCCGCAGCAATAGCAGGTAAAACAAAAGATAGACGAGAAAAAATCACCCAACCTGCACAGCCTAATAGTAACAATATACAATACAGTACGCCGTTATTTACCCAATCATAATCTACTTTAAAAACAGCCCAGATAGCATATAACAATCCAAATAGTAGGAATAAATAAGCCGTATAGTGACGCTGCTGGACATCAAAACTGATACCTCTCCAATTAGAAAAGCGGGTATCGTCTGTACCATGGCTGTCTAGTATTTGCTGAGTTCGTAGACAGATAATGGAAGAAACTAGGAAAATTGCTATATTTAGGACAAATATAATCGCTTCCTCATATATCTCAATACCTGCCATTGATACTTTTAATGAACGTAATAAATACGTCACTATAAATGGAATGAGTAATGCCTTTACTAACCGTATTTTATTAGCAAAGACGGTTTGTACCGACTGGTGAAGTGTTTCTAAAATCATCTAATATCCTTTCAATCATCGTCATGGCGATAAACTAATACAGGTTAATTTAATGTCTCAACTTTTACCTTAAGTACACCTGACGCTGTATTTCCGATCGCACTAAAAGCTGAACGGGATAAATCTATTACTCGCCCTTTTGTGAATGGGCCGCGATCATTTACTGTCACAACAACACTTTTACTATTTGCTAAATTAGTTACTTTAACTTTGGTACCAAAAGGTAATGTTCTATGTGCTGCTGTTGGTTTATTTTGATCAAAGTGCTGCCCGCTTGCTGTCTTGCGCCCTTGATATTTATTTGCGTAATACGATGCTTTACCGTATTCACTATGGTGCTTATAGCTCAAAACAGGTTTTGTTGATGTCGTATTACCTGAGTTTGCACACCCTCCTACTGTTAATAAACAAACAAATAATAAAATACAGTGTCGAATAGCGATTTTCGGTACAAACATCATTAATCCTATTTATAAGCATCAGAGCAATTTTACGCTATCATATAACTATTTGATAATTCGTATGTAAAGGTTATGTAAAAGTTATAACCCATAGATATATAAGTAACAAATTTAATCACTTATTCTTTATGGGTAATTAACAATACTTCTTCCCCTCCAAGTAAGCATCATTTCTCAGTACTCACAACGAAAAGCTAGTGTTAAACTAATTGTCTATTGTATTTAGTCCTAAAAGGTCATGTGATGAACCCAATTATTGCCCTGTTGAAAGAGAACAATATCAGCGATTCCCAAATTAATGAGATTTTTCAGACATTGACGCAAAACCCCCTTGCAGCAATGACAACAATTAGTCAGTTAGGCTTACCACAAGATAAGCTGCAACAATTGATGGCGCAGGTAATGCAGAATCCAGCATTAATCAAAGAAGCAGTAGAAGAGCTTGGTTTAGACTTTTCAAAAGTTGAAGAAGCAAAAGCACAATTGAATAAATAACTGTGCGTTAACTTCTAGATCAAAAATGCCGTTAATAGTTTACCTACTAACGGCATTTTTATATTTAGACAAAAGCGTACTGCAATAACGATAGGCTCACTAGCCTGTATAAAGCCATAACTCGTTATTGTTCCAACGGGTTTTCCATGTACCAAGGATATGATCAGGCACTTCTATGCACTTTCCTGTAGCCAGATCATAATGTTGTTTCAATAATGGTGAGGCGACACATAACACACCATCTTGATCACCAACAATACCGCGACTCATGACATAAGCTTTTGCAATAGGATCCCAATTATCAACGGCATAAACTGCATTATTTTGTTTAGGCAAGTAATACAGCGCAATTTGTTGTTGATTAACTAAGGCAGCAATACCTGAGTCAGGAACTAAATCATCTTTATGGCAGATCTTAACCCAACGAAGATCTGATTTTATTGATTGAGGTATTTCCGTCACATCACTCATAATTCCTCCTTAATAGGGATACGCTGACCTCGAATACGTTGATATGGTAAGGAGATCTCTTCATCTTTCAGATTAATAAACTGACGAAAACGATTCAGTTTTTGCTCCGATGATAAGGTTGTTTTCCATTCACATTGATAACTATTAATTACATGTTCCATTTGCTGCTCTAATGAGGTGTTGATGGCAAGTTTATCTTCAATAACCACTTGTTTGAGATAATCGAGCCCACCTTCTAAATTTTCTAGCCATACTGATGTTCGTTGTAGACGATCAGCTGTTTTTACATAAAACATTAAAATTCTATCGATATAAGCAATCAAGGTGGGTTTATCTAAATCAACAGCAAATAGATCACCATGACGTGGACGCATACCACCATTACCGCCAACATAGAGGTTCCAGCCCTGCTCTGTTGCAATAATACCAATGTCTTTACTTTGTGCTTCTGCACATTCTCGGGTACAACCTGAGACAGCAAATTTCAATTTATGCGGTGAGCGTAACCCTTTATAACGATTTTCTAATTCAATCGAGAGTGCCATTGAATCATCAACCCCATAGCGGCACCACGTTGACCCCACGCAAGATTTAACGGTTCGTAATGATTTGCCATAGGCATGACCCGTTTCAAATCCCGCCTCAATCAACTCAGCCCATATATCAGGCAATTGTGATAGTTGTGCACCAAACAAATCAACCCGTTGTCCACCTGTGATTTTGGTATATAAATCGTATTTTTTGGCCACTTCACCAAGGGTGATTAATTTATCGGGGGTAATTTCACCACCGGGAACCCGAGGCACAACTGAATAGCTGCCATCCTTTTGAATATTTGCAAGAAAGGCATCGTTAGAATCTTGCAGTGGTTGATAAGGTGATTCGAGAACATGCTCATTCCATAATGAAGCAAAGATTGATGCTGCTGTTGGCTTACAAATATCACAGCCTAACCCTTTCCCATGAGTAGAGAGTAAGGTTTCAAAATCTTGAATTTTTTCCACTTGGCATAAATGGAAAAGCTCTTGACGAGTATAAGAAAAGTGCTGGCAAACATGGTTGTTTACTTCCATTCCCATGCTCGCTAATTGTTCATCAACAATCTGTTTAACCATGGAGCTGCAGCCGCCACACCCTGTACCCGCTTTCGTCACTTGTTTAATTTCACCAAGTTCGTGACAACCCTGCTGTACTTGGCTAATTAATGCGCCTCGAGTAACGTTATGACATGAACAAATCACACTATTTTCATCAGTGGATGGCGCTAACATTGAGGTATCAAATAACAGTTGTGCTGGGTGCTCGGTTAATACTGTTTGATTTAAATAACATTGTAATAAGGCGTCATAATCACTGCTATCTCCCACTAAAATAGCGCCTAAGATTTTCGTGCTGTCAGCATTCACAACTAACTTCTTGTAACGTCCACCAGCACTGTCTTGCAATACAACTTCCTTCGCCCCTTCAGTGCGCATCTGTGCATCACCGATAGAAGCCACTTCAACGCCTAGTAGTTTCAATTTGGTGCTCATATCCGCACCAACAAACTTGGCCTCTGTCTCGCTAGCTAATTGCGAAGCAACAGTACGCGCCATGCTATAACCTGGTGCAACAAGACCAAAAATTCGAGCTTGCCATAACGCACATTCACCAATCGCGTAAATATTCGCATCACTGGTCAAGCAGGTATCGTCAATCACAATACCGCCACGTTCGCCAATTTCTAATTCACATTGGCGAGCAAGGGTGTCTTGCGGTCTTATCCCTGCTGAAAAAACAATCACATCGACATCTAATGGCGTATCATTTTCAAACCATAAACGATGAGTGGCGGTTTCCCCATCAGTGATTTTTTCTGTACGCATATCGGTGTGGATATGAACACCTAATTCAGTGATTTTCTTTGCCAGTAAATCACCGGCTAAATCATCTAACTGAACAGGCATTAGCCGAGGAGCAAACTCAACGACATGGGTTTCTAACCCTAATAAACGTAAGGCATTTGCCGCTTCAAGCCCAAGTAACCCACCGCCAATAACAGCGCCAGTTTTGGCTTGTGAACAGGCATTCTTTATCGCCGCAAGATCATCAATTGTGCGATAAACAAAGCAATTCTGACGATCGTTGCCTTTAATCGGTGGAACAAATGGTGTTGAGCCCGTCGCTAACACTAATTTGTCATAATCTAAGCAAATCAGCTCAGAGGTAACTACATCACGAATATTAACCGTTTGCTGCGCGCGATTGATCTCAACAACTTGTTGCCCTAACCGTAAATCTATACCTTGGTTTTGATACCACGACACATCCCCCAACATAAGATCTTGTTGAGATTTATCAGCAAACATCGCTGATAATTGCACCCGATCGTAAGCCGCTACCGACTCTTCGCCAATAACCGTAATGCAATAGTGTGCTAAACCGCCTTTATCGACTAATTGATCGATAAAGTGATGCCCCACCATGCCGTTACCAATCACAATAAGATGTTGTTTATCCATTCCGTTGTTCATATTGCCTCCTTACGCGACTTCTTGCGTTCTTGGCTGAGTCATTGGCTTAACTTTGCAGTGCTTCTCATATAAAAATTGTAAAACTTGCTGACGTAGATATTGATACCGTTCGTTATTTGCGAGAGAAACACGATTTCTAGGACGAGGCAGATCAACTGCTAATACTTGACCGATTGTGGCTGCAGGACCATTTGACATCATCACAATACGATCAGATAACAGCACGGCTTCATCGACATCGTGGGTGATCATAATAATGGTATTATTAAGCTCAGCTTGAATTGCCATTAAGGCATCTTGCAGATGTGCTCTTGTCAGTGCGTCTAAAGCACCAAATGGCTCATCCATCAGTAAAACATTGGGCTGCATTGCTAAAGCACGAGCAATCCCTACCCGCTGTTTCATACCACCAGAAATTTCATCAGGCTTTTTGTCACTGGCATGGGTCATTTGCACCAACTCTAAATAGTGCATCACTTGCTGATTAAGCAAAGTCTTACTCACTTTCTGTTTTTGATGTATCGCGACCTGTTTAAGCGCTAACTCAACATTTTGATAAACCGTTAACCACGGTAATAAAGCGTGATGCTGAAAGACTACCGCCCTATCTGGCCCCGGCCCTGCAACTTCTTTATTACTGACAATAACCCCACCATCAGTTGGCATCTGAAGACCTGCGATTAAATCAAGCACGGTTGATTTACCACAACCAGAATGTCCAATTAAGGAGATAAACTCTCCTTTATTGACGGTTAGATTAACGTCTTTCAAAGCAACAAATTCGCCCGTTGCGACAGGGTAACGCATCCCTAATTGAGTTAACTCAAGTAATGGTTTTTGCATCTTACTTCTCCTTTTTCGCCTTATCGCAACACTTGCTGCTTATCCCATGAAACACGCTTTTGGATCATGAGCATTAATCTATCGAGCATTAAGCCAATAAAACCAATCATCACCACCGCAACCATGATTCGGCTTAACGATGCTGCACTGCCATTTTGAAACTCGTCCCATACAAACTTGCCTAATCCCGGATTTTGCGCGAGCATTTCTGCGGCAATAAGTACCATCCATGCGATACCAATTGATAATCTTAAGCCGGTAAAAATCATCGGAATGGCAGAGGGCAAAACAATCGTTCTAATATGCTGCCAATAAGATAAACGCAATACTCGACTCACATTGACTAAATCTTTATCAACATTCGTTACGCCAACGGCCGTATTAATTAAGGTTGGCCATAAACTGCATAAGGTGACGGTAAGCATTGAATTAAGAAAGGATTTTGCGACTAACGGATCTTTCGTTACGTAACTTGCACTTACTACCATGGTCACTAACGGCAACCATGCCAATGGTGAAACAGGTTTTAATAATTGAATAATAGGGTTAAACGCCATGTATAACTTGTGATTGAGTCCCAGCACTAACCCCAATGGGATCGCAATAACGGATGCTAAAATAAAGCCACAAGCAACGGTCACTAAACTGGTAACTATTTGATCAAAGAATGTCGCTTTACCCGTGTAAGCACGCACTTTGATATTGGCATCAGGATCAGCGGCTAATTTTTTAGCATTACGTACTTCCTGACGCTCATAGAAAGCCTGTTCTTTTTCTCCCTCTTGCAGATGATCTTCAACCAGTAACACAAATTGTTCAGCGGTTTGAACCGGTCCCGGTAATGAACCAAGTGATGTTTTCACTTGTAGTGCCGAAAAGTGCCAAATCACAACAAAAAACAAGACGCCTAATACTGGTAGTAACCATTCGGATGAGCGTTTTAACATGACTTTTTGCTCGGGTAATTGTTTAAGAAAACTAATCGTTGCTGACATGATCTCTCCTTAGATCTGCTGATCGCCTTTTAAGCCAATCGAAAATTGCTCGAGATACGCATTCGGGCTACGACCGTCATAGGTAATATTGTCAATGAAATGACTATGTGGAGGGCGGAAACCCGTTTCATTATCGACGTCTGAAAAATCTGATTGCTTCATCAGGCCATCTGAAATCAGGGCATTAACTGCTAATCGATAAATATCAGGACGATAAACTTGTTTGGCGATATCGATATACCAGCTATCTGGTTTTGCTTGTGGTATTTGTCCCCAGCGACGCATTTGGGTTAATGACCAAACAGCATCACTGTAATAAGGGTAAGTCGCGTTATAACGAAAGAACACATTGAAATCGGGTGCAGGTCTAATATCACCAGCTTCATATTCAAAGCTCCCTGTCATGCTATTCGCTATTACCTTTTCATCAGCCCCTACATACTCACTACGAGCAAGTATCTTTGATGCCTCTGCACGATTCTCATTACCATTATGATCAAGCCACGCCGCCGCACGAATTAAGGCTTTAACTAATCGAATATGCGTATTAGGGTTTTCTTCCGCCCATGATTCCGTCACACCAAAGACTTTCTCTGGGTTATTCTTCCAAATATCATTATCTGCAATGATCGGGACTCCAATTTTTTTCGCTACCGCTTGTTGGTTCCAAGGTTCACCAACGCTATATCCTTGAATTGTCCCTGCTTCCATCGTGGCTGGCATTTGCGGTGGTGGCGTGACATTCAGTAAGATTTCAGCCTCACGTTGCCCACTGTTATCGCCTTTTTCAGGGGCATAAAACCCAGGATTGATCCCAGCGGCTGCTAACCAATAACGTAATTCGTAGTTATGGGTTGATACCGGGAAAACCATACCCATTTGAAATGGCTTTCCGGTATCTTTGTAATGTTCCAGTACAGGCTTTAACGCTTCAGCTTTAATCGGATGGATAACTATTCCATTCTCATCAACCGGTAATTGTGGCTTAATTTGTTGCCATACTTCATTGGAAACAGTGATCGCATTACCATTTAGATCCATGCTAAATGCCGTAATAATCGGTGCTTTGGTACCAATACCGATTGTTGCACCGAGAGGTTGACCAGCCAGCATATGCGCGCCATCTAACTCACCATCAATCACGCGATCCAGTAGCACCTTCCAATTTGCTTGCGCTTCCAGTGAGACATACAAGCCTTCGTCTTCGAAATAGCCCTTCTCATAAGCAATAGCTAGCGGTGCCATATCCGTAAGTTTAATAAAGCCTAGTTTTAGTTCTTCTTTCTCAGGCTCGCCTAACACCAATGGCGATGCATTGACCGTTAGCGCTCCAAACAGCAAAGCAGATAAACTGACGCCGTACGATTTTTTGATGAGCTGCATGAGTCCTTTTATAGCCATAATATTTCCTACCCAACTTAAAAAATAAAAGCCACTGCTTCGGTTAAGAAACAGTGGCTTCGGTGCCATCCCAAGTACCTTCATGGTAGCTATGGATTTTTATCGCTCTCGTCGGTTATTCAAGTGCGACCAAAAATTTTGTGTAAGTGATGCGCTTGCACAACTTACACATTAATTAATCCATCATTTATGCCAATTTTTTTAAAATCGTAAAAAACATTAAAAACAGCTAGTTACGATATTTCGATTATTTGTTTTATTTATATTTGCCTTAATATGGTGCAGGTCGCACCAGATAAGTAACAGATAACAAAGTAAATAAGGCTAATATTGTTCGGTTTTCTGTAATGTTGAAATTAAGTTTCTCGCTATTTTCACCATCGGCAAACCATTATCCATCGCCGCTTTTCGTAGTGCGTCATGAGCTTGATTCTCATTAAGACCATGGTGCTTTTGGAGTAAGCCTTTCGCTTTATCGATCCATTTTTTATCCATGATTTTTTGCTCTAAATTTGCAATTTCCTGCGTCAGTTTTATTTGGTTATCACGCACTTGTTTTGCTCGCCCAATCCACGTTTCAAACTCACAGTCAACCGTTGATGGCAGTAATAAATACCCTTCAGGATCTGGTAATATATTGAAAGTATTAATATTAAATTTACGAATAAAAACAATAAGCGGCGTACTATTTAAAGAAGTGAGTTTAATGATCTCTTTTAATTCAGCACAAGGCTGTAGCCATGAAGTCACAATAGTAGCGTCAGGATATTGCGATAACATCCCAGCTAATTGATTAAACTTAACCTCGATAACAACGCGGAGATCAATGGCAACACGCTGCGCTATTTTGCTTTGTTCTTCTTGGCTGTCGCTGCAAATAATAATAGGGATAACTGGCATAATCTTTCCTTGATAACAACATCTTTCTATACAAGTGGTTATTTTCCTATTACGTACACTGCAATTAGACTGCCAACTCTAAAAACAAAACTATAAATAAACCTATTTATTAAAATCAGCCCCTTAAAGCAAACACACTTGCTCAGTTAATTGCCTTGCTGTGCGCTGTAATTGCTCACGTAGTGCTACCACATCACCGATGATGATCAAGGCGGGGGATTCGCCTTTAAGATCCTCTGCTAATGACGCGAGTCCTTTCAGTTGTTCAATATAGACAGCTTGATTAACAGAGCAGCCATGACAGATCACGGCAACAGGCGTCTCTTCATTTAACTTGGCCTCAATCAATTGGTTTTGTATCTGTTGTGCCTTCTCTAGTCCCATATAAAACACTAAGGTTTGCCCATTCGCGACAAGTTGCGACCACGCATTAAAAGCCCCAGTTGCTACATGTCCTGTGACTAAGGTAACGGAACGCGAAACTTCACGATGAGTAAGAGGAATACCAGCAGAAGCCGCGCAACCAATCGCGGCAGTAATACCTGGAATGAACTCATAATTAATATTTGCATCCACCAAGGCTAACGCTTCCTCTCCCCCTCGCCCAAAGATCAAAGGATCGCCCCCTTTAATTCTCACCACGTACTGCCCTTTATGTGCTTCTGATATCAAGATCTGATTAATTCCCTCTTGCGATAAACTCGGTTTACCACAACGTTTACCCACATAAATGTGGATAGCTTCAGGGTTGGCTAACGCAATAATATCTTGGCTGACTAAACGGTCATAAACGACAACATCGGCATGCTCAAGTGCGCGCAATGCTTTTATCGTTAATAAATCAGGGTCGCTCGGGCCAGCTCCTACTAAACTTACAAACCCGCTATCAGGCTTACGACTTGCAGATGAAAGTGGCCTCAGTACCTTTTTGTACCCCTGATCATCATGAGACTGAAATCGACTTTTTAAGACTTGTTTAGCGGTTCGTTTGATTATTGAAAAATCATCCATGATTTCATCCTTCATTTATAATTGAACAGTTGGAATAAGTTGCTGACTTTCTGAAAAATGTCGTTCAACTTGAGGTAGGCAAGTACCACAATTAGTACCGCATTTTAATTGCTTAGTAAGATCGGATAATGATGTGATGTTATTGGTAACAATGGCTTGTTCAATCATCAGATCCGTAATTTGGAAACAACTACAGACAAGCGTTTGCTTACTATGCTGACAACCTAAGGCTTCTAGCACATCCGTCATCACAAAGGGTTGATTAACACAGTTAATCAGTGTCGTCATATCAACATTAATTGGCTGATCACTAAAAAGATGGATCGCCGTAGTATTCAATTTAATATCAGGGTTAATTACCTTGGCTAACTGCACTAAGGCAAATCCCCACTTTTGTTCTACTAATAAATACTGCTGTTTAGATCCAGCTAAAGATCGCAATAGCGCCGTTTTGTCTAAGCAAGTCTTACCTGCATATCGCCAGATCCCTTTCTGCTGATAATGTTCATTCTGATACGTTTGGAAACTGGCATATTCATAGTCCAATTGTGCCGGAATATCCCCTAATGACACGCCATGAAATTCCATTGAGATCGGTGTTAGTTTTACTTGTGCGGACTTAAAACTAGGCTGACCAGATATAGGATCACAAGCCACAATCACACTTTGATTGATAGCCGATTTTGCACCGTATTTCCCAGCCCAGTGCATAGACATAAACACTTGCTGCTGGCTAAGTGTCGAATCAAAAACAACCCGAGCAAGGTGTTTATTCAAATCTTGATAGCTCTCAAGCGATTCAATACAAACGAAGTCACCATCCACTAACCCAACATGTTTAGCACTGGTTGGATGAATATAAAGACTCGGCTCGACTTCAGACTGTGCCAATACTGGAACATGCCCAGTTCGTGTCATGGTATGCCATTGATCACGTTGTCGACCAGTGTTAAGCCAGAAGATCGATTGAGAGGCATCTTGCGCTAACATCACATTTGACGACGGGTTTTCACTTGCTGAAGGCGTGACGACTAATTGGGCTTTTCTGGTTGGAGTCGAAAATAAAGGAAGGTCATTGTGTTGTTCAAATACGCCATTACTGGTCGCATTGAGAGGCCATTGCTGCGGCTGCCACGTTTGATAATCATCATCGCTAATCAATGCTAAACATGAAATATCAAATAACAAGTCAGTGCTATTGTTAATACCACTCAAGGCGGCATGTTCACGAAAAATATCAGCTTCTGATTGATAATCAAACGCTTTACTAAAACCTAACTGCTTCGCCACATCACAAATCATTTGCCAATCGGCTTTAACCTCACCTGGCATTGCGGTAAATGCCCGCTGTCGACTCATCATACGCTCTGAGTTTGTTACCATGCCTGATTTTTCACCCCATGCCGCTGCTGGTAATAAGCAATCTGCATACGCTGCTGTATCTGATTCAGGTGTAATATCAGAGACAATCACATATTCACACTTTTCTAATGCTCGGCGTACTTGCTCGTTATCTGGCATTGATATCACGGGGTTAGTTGCCATGATCCACAACACGCGGATATCACCGTTTTCTACGCTTTTAAATAAATCGACCGCTTTATGCCCTGCCGTTGTTGCGATATTAGGCGCTTGCCAAAACGCTTTAACTTGCGAAATTGAAATATCATCAAAGCCACGATGAACGGCGAGTTGATTAGCAAGCCCGCCAACTTCTCTTCCTCCCATCGCATTAGGCTGGCCTGTTATAGAAAAAGGACCACAACCTTGTTTGGCCATTTTTCCACTAACTAAATGACTATTAATAATACTATTGGCTTTATCTGTGCCACAACTTGCTTGATTCACCCCTTGGCAAAATACAGTTACAGCACGCGGCGCTTCCTTCATCCATTGGTAAAATGTTGCTAGTTGCTCAATCGCAATGCCACTACTTTTACTTACTTCAAGCAATGAATATTTATCTTTCATTACCTCTTGCTGTAATGCATCAAAACCTTCAGTTACCTGAGCAATAAAATCACGATCAATAGCGTTGTTTTCTATAAGGTAACGAATTAATCCATTGTAAATATCAATATCAGTATCATTGGCCAACGCTAAATGTAAATCCGCCTGCTCTGCTGTTACCGTTTTACGTGGATCTATCACCACTATTTTTAATAATGGATTTTGTTTTTTTGCTTGTTGGATACGTTTAAAAACAATGGGGTGAGTCCACACTAAATTAGAACCCACCAGCACAATTAAGTCGGTGTTGTCTAAATCGCTATAATTGGTAGCAACAATATCTTCACCGAATGCTCGGTTATGTGCAGCAACAGCAGAAGCCATACATAACCGAGAGTTTGTATCGACATGGCTACTACCAATAAAGCCTTTCATTAATTTGTTGGCAACATAATAATCTTCCGTCAATAACTGACCAGATAAGTACATACCAATGGCTTCAGGACCGGATTCTGCTATCACACGGCTAATGGTTTCAGCTATTTGACTGGTTGCCTGATCCCACTCGACAACCTTTCCTTTAATTTGAGGATATAACAAGCGATTAGGTTGGCTCATACTGGCTACGAGTGACGAACCTTTTACACAAAGTGCACCACGATTTGTTGGGTGAGATACATCACCAATAATCTCAGACTGCTTTGTTACAACGCCACAGCCAACACCGCAATATGGACATGCTGATTTAATTCCTTGGCTAATCATCCCTTCCCCTTAACAATATCGCACTGCCACTGAAATAAAAAAAACGCTTATCCCGAGAAGAGATAAGCGCCAATGCTTAACGAAATAGTGAATGTGCAATAAGATTAATGCAGTGAGTATGCCAACCTAAAAAAACAAGAAATTACTATTAGATAACAGTGAGTTAATTGCCACCCCTTTACTTTTTAATTTCTACCGTAATCACCCACAGCACCAACATAATGCGTCGTTGCACAACAATGAGTCATCAAGATGCTGGCTCTGGCCACGTCATATCATCAACACGTTCATCCGCAATATAAAATAGACGAGTAACAGGAGTAATAGATTGGTTTAATGGTGGATTGACTTGAATCCCCTTACCATCGTCATAGGCAATAAGGATAGCATCGTGCTGATATTTAAAATGCTCAAACAATAACGCAAAGGTCGCTGGTTGTTGTGTTGAAGGGTAATCAATCGCATATTGAGTCATCCCTTTATCCGTACTTAATAGCTCTTGATGAAGCACACTCGACCCCGGATCAACCGCTGATTTAGCAATCATTTCAATCGCAACCGAAGGAATACATTCCGCATTAGGACAATGAAGCTTTAATAAATCGCTCAGCCCCTCGTCATCAAAATAAGCCAGTAAATGTGCACTTGGATTACGACCTGCGGCAAATAATGCTGCAGTTAAGGTTACGTCATCATGTAGCGCATCAACAATAATACAACTGGCTTTATCTATACTGGCACGCGCCATTTCCTCGGCATTGGTATAGCTAGTGACACGGACAAATTCTATCTTATCAGGCATAGGGTTTTCGATTTCAGAACGCGTACATAACACAATCGTCCGACGCCCTGCTTCTTCATGTAGTAACATTCGTAACATGCTAAGCGTTCGATTTTCATTCCACCCCAACAGTAAAATATGCTGCTCCATTTCAAGACTCCTTTTTCCTAACATGCCACGTCGCCAAACACTCACGAACAAGGTTGCTATCCGGCCAACAACAATCGCAAATAGCCCTAAACCACCCGGAATAATAAATAGCGCAGCCACCCATTTACCGAGTGCGGTTTCAGGAGAATGATCGCCGTAGCCCACAGTAGAAGCGGTTACGACTAAGTAATAAAAGAAAGTGGAGAAAGAACGACTTAATTGTTTTTCACCCACAAGAAACAGTAGTAACCAACTTATTGCGATGTATAAACCCGTGATAACTGCAATATTTCGCCCAGTTAGTTGAGAGAAATATTTTACCGTGACCCGTTGTAGGTATAACCACAGCCCCATATTCACCCCACACTCAAATAAATATAACCCTCAGATTTAAGCGTAGCTTGTTAAAGGTAATTATTTAAAAGCCGTACTTAATTTGTAAAACACTCACATACCATAAGAAATAAATAACCAAAAAACCACTATTATTAAAACATTGAATACCACAAGTTATTCACAGAACGCTAATTCTATTATCGGTTACTGTATATTGTTTTTTTATCAGTATAAGGATATTAATCTCCGTGTTAATTACGCCGCCTTAGTTTCTCTTCCCCTCGCCAAAAACTTAACAATGACTATCTTCGTCTTCATATTCGATTCACGTTTGTCATTTCTTTGTGATACTCGCTTTGCCCTTGTTCAAGTCTATTTACAGCCCTCGACCCCTCGTTTATCGTCTGCAATAAAACAACAGTCAATTACATAATTATGAAGAAATATGGACTTATAGGCGCAGTAGCACTAATTACGATTTGTTGCTTTTATTACAATAAATCCGAACAACCGACGGCTAATATTGCGCATTTTTCTAAGCAAGAAAAAACACAGCAATCAAATTTAGAACTTGATATAAACCAAACCATTCTAGAGCAGGCAAAAAAGTGTATTAATAAAACACCAACAAGAAAAAACTTTCATTGCCCGATTGATATCAATACTGCTGAAATCGCAATAAATGGAAAGCTCAACATTATGCGAACAGGTAACCATTACGATATTCATACCACAGATTTTGTTTATAACGATAAAACAAGAAAAATACAGACCTCAGTAACCACCGAAGATCAGGGCTTTTATCAAATTAACGATGCATTACAAATTGTGAACTTTCGCCTTACTTTTCAACAAGGTGATAAACATTGGTATAGTGAATCAACCAAGCCATTTACGTTTTCTGAATCTTCAGATAATACGATCAAAATTGTAAAAGGCTCAGCAAGAAACTATGGTTGTAACAACTCCTATTTTGATTGGCATTCAAGCAATCAGAAGGTGTTAAACGCCTAATATCAAGCAACCCAATTGTTCCCCCGATTGGGTTGCTTGATACCTTAACTATTAATCATAACAATGGGTTTATAGCTACGTTTTTGTTGGATAGTTAAGATGCGACAGAGTCGCTTGGTGATCACAATGAGCTAGCTATGAAAGCTAGCTCGTTTGTGGACAGAAATGAGTTTCGCGAAAACTTACATTAGCAATGTCATGAATAACTATAGGTATGGCAAATAGCAAAAATGGCATGCATGACACACCAGATGATGTAGCGCCCCCTCTGCCTTACGAACACCGAACTCGCCTTGAGAAAAGCATCAAGGCTGCCACCCCTCTAGAGCATATCGCACAATTTACTTATACAGAGGCTCGGGCTTGTTCAACACTTGGGATTTAACGTTGGCTACGCAACACTTAATCCTTACTTGTTATGTGTGTGCTAAAAGCCCAACAGATCTTTTAATGAAAAACCATCAAGCGTGTTTGGGGTTAACATGCCTGTAGCAATTAACACTAAAAACACTGCGATAGTCAGAAACACAGGAGTTTTTAACCATACAATAAAGACATATATATACGTCCTTTATAGCGTTCCAGTCTTTCAATATGTCGACTCTTAGCCAAACTAAAAGCTAGTATTAGGTAAGAAAGAAGTGAGATCGTAGCGATTTCATCAGTAGCTTTGGAAACTGAAGTGCCCCAATACCCGCGGTAAAAAACAGCGTGCTAAACGCTTTGTCCATGTAGTTATACCTACCACAGGGCGGGATTCAACTTTGGCTAAATATCAACCAAAGATCATTTTTGAGCGATATTCGCCAGACCAACCTGATTTTCTACGTTTGGCAGCTAAGCTATCTTTGTCACTCTCATCTAGCTTTATCGTGTTCAAAGCAGCACGATTAAATGACACCAAGCGAGAAAGCAACAGCCCAACAAGTATCATACCCAAACCGATATTTACGGAGTAAAGTAGCGTTTTATTTTGAAGTGTAAACTCTTCAATTGTTAAAGTCCAAAATCCATTAATTATAAGCAAGATAGTAATAAACTGTCGGAGCTATATTCCTTCTTGCCTTTATTTTCACAAGTTTTGTTAGGTTCTGGTTCTCTGCGCGTATCTATAGTATTCAATATTATTATCCTCACTTTTTAGTTATTGTTTTATTCGACTCTTAAGCAAGTGAACTGATTTGGTTGTATGGCGATTACTTCAATGTTCTCGGTTCGCCACACATAGACGAGAAATAGTAGCGAAGAAGAAACCAAGCCGCTACTCTAGCAAAAACAATGCCGCTCACCTTAAGTGAACAGCATTAGAGTTACCACTCCTGTCTTGATTGGCTTTTTAAAAATGTCTATAGGTGACGCTAGAAGGAATATTATTCCGTGATATTAAAGCCAAGTTTATGAACAAGGCGCAACATAATTTAAATGTATCTTGTTAGCTTGTGAATCATTCAGGCAAAAAATATGGCGCGAGCATATAGTCTTTGCACGAATAGCTAACATTATTGCCATTTGGTATACTTTTTCCTGTATAAGCCAAAGAACTCTCGGAGTTGGTCTGAATACCTAGAGTTAAGTGCAATGAGTGTGTATCAGAAGTAAATGGGGTATGGACATAACCTTTAGGAATATAAAGAATATCACCTTCATGAACAAATTCATCAATAATAGGTTGACCTTTAGCTATCTCATTAACTCTCTTGTCTAAATCTAAAGATTCTAATAGAGACTCTTGAGTGTCGTCAAAAGCCCTCCCCCAAACAAGCCATCTCTTCTTTCCCGAACACTGTATTAAAAGGGTTGCATGTGGGTCTGCATGTATTTGAACACCTTGGGTGTCACTCGGTGCTAAATACGCATTGGCTTGGACGGTCTAAGGAAACAATTCCTCGATAACTTTGTTTTTAAGTGCCGCAACAGCTGGAAACCTACGGTCAATGTGCTTCATGATTATAGAGCTACCATTTAAAAACTCCTGTAAAATAATAGAGGAGTCAAAATATCCAAGTTCTCTTTGTTGAAAAGGCACATCAGTCAGCTGACTATATTTTTTCTTTGTGTTAGATATTGCTATATACGGTAGCCTTGCTCCATCAACTGAAATAAAGTCATCTATATCATTTACAGATATTATATTTTTAAACTCACTACCACCACCTTTTATTATACAAGGGTTAGATGGTAGGCCGTGACTATCAGTATTTCTGTTTAAAAGGATATCAATTATTTTTTTCATTCTCTTGTCCTTTAACTTGATTTATAACATCAGTGGAAAATGTAAAAGCATTGTAAAAAAAATAAGCAAGAATCGAAAATGAAATACAGAAATAAACGTTTTGAACGTTATTAGTTAAATCGTACTTATACATATAAGATATAATTAGAATTGAAATTGGATTTAAAAATAGGCTCCAAAAAGTCAATGATGATAGATACATGGACTTTTTGTCTTTCGGTATGTTATTTACACGAATAGTAGTTATGTTTATAACAATTAATGGTAGCCCAAGCCCCCCTAAAAACAACATTGCAGGTGCCATATAAACGTTATCTCCAGAACCAAACGACAGCATAAGAGCTAATAAAAATAACCCAATAAGAATTGCTTGCTTATCAGGAATTTTGTTTGAAATAAATTTGTTAGCAATGAATATCCCTAATCCGAAAAGCATATCTAACAAAACAACAAACTCAGGAATTGGATAAATTCCATTTGCAGCATTGTGTGGTAATGAAACCATGAAAAATGGAGTCATAAGTAAATTAATCACAGCTAAGGTGGGAATAAAGACCTTTTCGTATTTTATTGATAATGAGTTGAACAAACTCGTAAAAGTATCGCTAAACTTTACCCTGTCAAGTGATTTTACATTAGGTATATTTATTAATGCATACTCTTTTATAAAAAAAGCAATACTTAGAAGAACAGTACTTATTATGACCGTATTTAAGCTACCAAAAGATATAGTAGTTAGCATTCCTATTATCGGAGATAGAAATATTTTATAAGACGCAAAAATAGATCCAACCCTGAATGCAACTTTAGACCTACTACCATACCTGTCATGCAGTAAAGATGTTGTGTTTGTTGGGAGTATACTCACTACACCACCTAACAATAAACATGTAACTACTGATACAATCATTTGCAAAGTTGATTCAAGAACAATCAAGGCAGTTAACGCAAGTAAGCAACAAATAAAAGCGGAAATGTAACAATAGTTATATACCGTTTTTCTTCCAAATTTATCGGGTAAATATGAACTAAATGGCATTAAATATATCTCAAAAGTCCTAAATGCCATGTATGTAATACCACTTAATATAGTATCATCAGATAAGTAAAACCACAGAAATGAGAATATTGTCGCATCGACTGATATCCTAAGCATCATATTACTCAAAAAAAAGGCATACACATTTTTCTTCATTTTATAAAAGAACATTCGTGAGTTCCTGTTTTCAAGTTTATGTGCTCAGCGCAAGCCTTAGCTCTAATGCCTGATTTACAAATAAAGGCAGCACCTATGAATTCCTTCGGGTCATCATTATTCATAATTTTTGTTCATTTGGTTTGATTTGTTTTGCATATTCAATCTTCAGTATTGTTAAAAAATGTAATTGAAATTTAATTTACTGTAAATAAATTAAATCTTAGAGAAACTATAGGCAACAAAATGTAACTTCAAGACTATAACAACAATTGCAGCGACTTTAATAACGCGGTGTGTTTCACGTCATGAAATTAGCTTACTTTGTGTTCAGAAAGCACTAAATATCATTACGTTATATTATTCGTGAGTGTTCTGCTCTTGCAAAGTTCATTATGGGGTGGTTAATTATTGAACAGCATGGTTAAGGTTATAATTATTTCGGATGAAAAACATACAATAGTACTTAACATACGAAGAACAATGTTAATTGATTACCGACGAGAAAAGTTACTTCAAGTTATGAAGAGCATTGACCGCATTTGAAGTTAAAAGAACAATCCGTAAAGAGCATATTGTCTATCTCAACGATAGTCAGCATTCAATCGATGATGATCGATGTTTAGTGATTCAAGAGGCAGTGGCACTGAGCAGTGATAATGACACCCTCTATCAAAGCTTACGAGGTACCATTTATTTCGGGCTGCTGGGCTTAGATATCACTAAAGATGATTAGTAGATAATTCGCCAGTGTAAAAGCCACGTTCAAAGACGTACTCAATAAACCGGCACCAAGGATAAATGGATACTGTTTGTCAGATTCTTCCCGATATAGATCTTGCCGTTTGGGTATGTGATTTTGTAGATAACCTTGCTATTACTATCAATATTGATCTTCAACTAAGCTGGCTACTCATGAGCTTCTAACATTAGAAAATGTTGGTCAATATGAACATCGTCGTTTGGTGAGGAGCATCTACTCTACGTTTTGGGGCAATTCCGAGTTAGATGAATTAGTAATTCATTGTGAATTACTAATTCATAATGTCGAAAGACATCTTCAGCATGACGAATGTTGCTGTATCTCTCCTCTTTAACTTCAATTCGCAAGAAACCGAGACTACCAAAGAAACACACCTTCTTTACTTACAGCCACCAAAAAGCCAGCGAGTAACAAGCAAAATAGTTATTACACATTTAGATGTGCTAACCACCTAATACACTCTTTATTTTTGCCATAATAATTGCGTCTTATTGATTTTTTATACTAAAAATAACAATGACATATTGATGATAATTATTTAATTTTATTTATACTTAACATGTATAAACTCCATTATTTTGCATTGTTCAATTATCAATAAACAACGTAAATATAATCATACATAACAGAAGGGATACGAATGTTTAATTTTCCAAAAATACTGAAATGGGTATTTAGCTTGGCTTTACTGCTCCAACTGACCGGCTGCGGTATTAATACAATTCCCATGCTCGATGAACAAGTAAATGCAGACTGGGCACAAGTTGAAAATAATTACCAACGTCGCGCTGATTTGATCCCGAACCTTGTCGCAACGGTGAAAGGCTATGCTAGCCATGAAAAAGACACATTAACTGCCGTTACAGAAGCGCGTGCAAAAGTCTCTTCAATGCAGGTTACTCCTGAAACAATAGATAACCCTGAAGCATTTAAAAGGTTTGAAGCAGCCCAAGGACAATTAAGTAGTGCGCTATCTCGTTTAATGGTTGTGTCTGAGCGTTATCCTGATTTAAAAGCTAATGAGCAATTTATTACACTGCAAGCGCAACTTGAAGGCACAGAAAACCGTATTGCCGTTGCTCGTCGTGATTACATTAATAGCGTTAAAGCCTTTAATACAGAAATTCGTACTTTCCCAGGTCGTTTCTGGCATTGGATTATGTATAGCGATTTAACGATTAAACCAAACTTCTCAGCGACGACACCCAATGCTGATGTTGCACCTAAGGTAGCATTCTAATGATAAAAAAAGTCCTGTATTTTACCGGACTCTTGTTGCTAGTTAGCCAAGTTTGCTTTGCACAACCCGCCTTCCCAAAACTCACGGGACGTGTGGTGGATGATGCGCATATCCTTAATGCTTCGCAAATCAAACAACTAGAGCAACTGCTTGCGAATGAAGAGAAACAATCTTCAAACCAAGTCGTTGTTGTTACCATTCCATCAACAGATGGGATCCCTATTGCCGATTACGGGTATCAACTCGGTCGTAAATGGGGTATTGGCAATAAAGAGCATGACAACGGTGTGCTATTAATTGTTGCCTATAACGACAAGAAAATCCGGATTGAAGTCGGTTATGGCTTAGAAGGCGCACTGCCAGATGCGACAGCCATTAGTATTATCAACCACGAAATAAAACCTGAGTTTAAATCAGGCCAATTTGCCAAAGGGATTGAAAATGGCGTATTAGCGATCCTTGGGGCAATTAAAGGTGAATATAAGCCTGTGGTTCAAGAAGAAAAACCGTCTTATGATCTTTACCTATTCATACTCTTTGTCATCGTGATTCAAATTATCGCCTTTAGCCGACGTAGAAGTCATCGTTCACAGTATTATCGTCGTAATGGTGATGTATTCACCAGTGGTGGTTTTGGTTCGGGAAATTCCCCTCGCTCTGGCGGAAATGGTGGCGGCTTTGGCGGAGGCAGCAGTGGTGGAGGTTTTAGTGGCGGCGGTGGTGGCTTTGGTGGCGGCGGCGCATCAGGAGGATGGTAAATATGAAGTTATTTACTAATGAACAACTAGAAACAATCAGCCAAGCAATTGGTGAAATTGAAAAAACAACCGATGCTGAATTAATGACTGTTGTGGCGACTAAAGCCGACGACTATTATTTTGTACCGACATTATGGGCTGCAATTATTGCGTTATTTATTCCCGCCCTACTCAATTTCTTACCTTTTTGGTTAGAGTTAAACGACGTTCTATTATGTCAGTTAGTCGGCTTTATCGCGTTTACCTTGTTATTTAGGATCCCTGCGATTAAATATCGTCTGGTGCCAAAAGCAGTGAAACATCGTCGTGCTAGTCTTGTGGCAAGAGAGCAATTTCTCGCCAATGGTATTCATCGCACCAAACAGCATTTAGGCGTGATGATTTTTGTGTGTGAAGCCGAACATTACGTTGAAATATTAACGGACTTCGGTATTAGTGAACAAATCAGTGATGAAGCATGGCGCTCTATTGTTGCTGATTTCACAACCAATGTTCGCGCAGGAAAAACCTATGAAGGCTTTCTGCAGTGCTTAGAGCAATCAAGCAAGTTACTGGCTAATGCTTATCCATTAACTGAAAATAAAAATGAGTTACCTAATTGCTTAGTCGTGATTAGTTAATCTCAGATACCACAACCCAAAGGCGCTCAGTGAGCGCCTTTTTTTATCACTATACTTTATGGATAAATGAATATTGTTGATGAAAAAGCGTATCCATTTTCTGCGCGTAGGTATTTAACATATCGACGGCTTCAGCAAAGTGATACTGCTCGCTGGCATGGTGTGGTAGCTCGGTTTCATCAATCGTTAACTGCATATCTTTCTGATATTGAGAATGGTAGGCCACTTCTGTGGTTAGCTCAATGTTCACATTCGTATCAAAATAGGCGGTTTCTAATCGCATTTTTTCATGTGCAGGTAGCGTTTCATTGGCTTCTTTTACCATTTGATTCAGCTCTTGCTTCACATCCGTTGTTATCTGATCTGTGTCCGTCATGATCATCAAGATGGGCATCTTATTATCTGCATCTGTAATCGTAACTGTCGTCGTTAACTGTTCGTCGTAAACGTCACCTAACCTAACTTCACCACTTGGTTCGTTAAGAATATTTTGTGAGTGAAATCACGTTATTTCGTTTTTATGAACCACAACTGACTATATGATCAAAAAACACATGGTTTATCTTGTAAATTTACAATAAAACCAATGCGTTAGCTTTTTTCCATATAATAAAAATCTTCAATTACAATTCTCTCTGTTTCATATAAGAAAAAATAGCAGCTACGATATTACTTTTTATCTTAATTCTTCGATTTTAATTCTAAGGATTGAAAAATAGAGAAATACCCCAAGATATAGGATGTAAGCAGAGCATAATAAAACTATAAATGCATTCTTATCGCGTTTATTCATGCCTAAATCTGTCTTAAAAAATAACAAAAATACAACACCTTATGGTAATCGTTGTATCCTATTTTAAATTTTCTTTTATGCTCAATGAAAAGAAAATACTTGGAAGGACATTATTGTGAATACAAAAACAACAAACGTGGTTCATGCGTCTTCATTTAAAGCGCCAGTCGCAAAGAAAGTACCACATGAAATGACCATCCATAATGATACACGTACTGATAATTACTATTGGATGCGTGATGATAAACGCTGTGATCCTGAGATCATTGCGCATCTTAACGCTGAAAATGCTTACACCGATGCTGTAATGGCGCATACAGAAGCATTACAACAGCAGCTATTTGAAGAAATTAAAGGCCGTATTGTAAAAGATGATAATTCAGTCCCTGTAAAACAAGGCAATTACTTCTATTCCAGCGAAGTAACGGGTGATAATGAATATCCTGTTTCAGTTCGAGCAGACGATTTTGCAGGAACGAATAAAACCGTATTGCTTGATATTAACGAACTGGCTAAAAATCACGAGTATTACAATGTATCAAGCCTAAGTGTAAGCCAAGATGAAAATTTACTGGCTTATGGTGAAGATACTGTTAGCCGTCGTATTTACACCATCAAAGTAAAAAACCTGACTACGGGTGAATACCTTGCTGATGAAATCACAGGCGCCAGTGGATCTATTGCGTGGCAGAACGATAACAAAGCGTTTTATTACATCAAGAAAGATCCGCAAACCTTATTGGGGTATCAAGTATTCCGTCACCAATTAGGTACAAACCAGACTGAAGACGTGTTGATTTTTGAAGAAAAAGATCAAACGTTTTATACCTCGATAGGTAAAAGTAAAGATAACGAATTGGTGTATATTTGGCATTCAAGCACTGAAACCAGTGCTGTTTCTATTATCGATGCTAACGATCCAAACGCTACGGCAAAACCATTCTTAGCGCGTGAAGAAGGCTTAGAGTACAGTATTTCGAAACTTGGGCAGCAATTTTACGTGTTGACCAATTATAAGGCTGTTAACTTCCGCTTAATGAAAGTTGATACCGATCAAATCGGTGATAAGTCAAAATGGCAAGATGTAATAGCACCTGCTGAAGGTGTGATGCTAGAAGATTACGAATTATTTGATAACTACCTTGTATATCAGCAACGTTCAAATGGTTTAACCCATGTGACTGTACGTCAATTAGATACCAATGAAGAGCGTGAATTACACTTTAATGATGAAGCATTCACCGCTTTCTTCTATGGCAATAAAGAGCTTAATACCAATAAACTCCGCCTTTACTATTCAAGTATGACAACGCCAGCGTCTCACTTTGATATCAACCTTGATAACAGTGAGTTCGACCTTTTAAAACAGGCTGAAGTACTAGGCGATTTTGAAGCAAGCAACTATCAATCAGAGCGATTAATGATCAACGCTCGTGACGGTAAACAGGTACCTGTTTCTTTGGTTTACCGTAAAGATTTATTTAAAAAAGATGGCACCAATCCGCTTTACCAATATGGTTACGGTTCTTATGGTTCAACCATTGATCCTAGTTTTTCATCATCACGTTTAAGCTTGCTTGATCGTGGTTTTGTCTATGCTATCGCGCATATTCGCGGCTCTGAAATGCTAGGTCGCCCTTGGTATGAAGATGGAAAGAAACTCACCAAGCAAAACACCTTCAATGATTTTATTGATGTAACAAAAGCACTTATCGAACAAGGTTACGGTGCGAAAGATAAAATCTTTGCTGTTGGTGGCTCTGCAGGCGGTTTGTTAATGGGCGCTATTGCTAACCAAGCGCCTGAATTATATTGCGGAATTGCAGCGCAAGTGCCATTTGTTGATGTGGTAACGACCATGCTGGATGAGTCTATTCCATTAACGACAAACGAATATGACGAATGGGGTAACCCTAATCAGAAAGAGTATTACGAGTACATGTTAAGTTACTCGCCATACGATAATGTGGGTCAGCACGACTACCCAAACATGCTTGTGACAACAGGGCTACATGATTCACAAGTGCAATATTTTGAGCCAATGAAATGGGTAGCAAAACTGCGTGAGATGAAGACAGACAACAATCGTTTACTGTTTAAAACCGATATGGAAGCTGGTCACGGTGGTGCATCAGGTCGTTTTAAAGCACTCCACGAAGATGCATTGGAATATGCTTTCTTCATCGACCTTTTAAACGAAAAAATGACTAAATGAAAAGTCACTAATCTAAGCAAATAGGTATCATCGCATTAATATTATGGCGTGTTCACGAGTGAAATAATCACCGAACACGCCATATTCTTTGCATTAATGTAAATAAGCTTTAGATTGAGTGTTCATGTCACGATTCCCTATCTCACCCTACTCACGACCTCTCACCTAACTCAATGCAGGGCTAAACTTCGTCCACCCCATCAGTAACAAACAAGCAAAGAAAGCCCAAACTAATGCAGCCAATGATAGTGTCCAAACTAATTCATATTTATAACTAAAGTAATAAACAGCAATGAGATATGCCGCATAAGGGATTAGTGAATACAGTCCAAATAATGCAGTAACACGCAAATCTGCCATGGTGCGCTCTGTGCCAATAATATAGTGGGCAATTAAAGCAAAGGTGGGAAATAAAGGCACTAAACCAGAGATATAAAAGCTCTTACTTTTAGAAAGTAACGCAATGAGCAAAACGGCAAAAGCCCCTAACAAACACTTGAAAAATAGCGCTACCATCGATGATCTTCCTTTATCAGATCGCAGTGATCACTTATTAGATAGCAGCAATTTACCTTAAAATTCTAAACAAGAGTTAATAGAAAAATGTTACACCTTATTAACTGTTTAAATACGCTTTGCACGCAATGCTTGAGCAATACAGAACTTAGCAACCAACTTATGAAAAGGTTTAATGAACGCCATGTATAAACATCCAGATCGTGTTTTTAAATTCACCAATGTTGAAACCGCATATTCTTTTTCAGAGAGCTTCAACACGGATAACCACATATCCATATTTTTATCATAAGCTGCTGCAACTACCTCCGCTTCCGATACCGACTCAAATACAAGAAAACCAGCTTGCTTACCTGTGGCTATTTGTTCTTTCGGTAACGACATTTCCGTTGCGCCCGCTGAAAACCCCAGCCAACCCATGATCTTATTTCTTATTTTCATTGCAATAATCACAGGCTTTGGTAAATGGGCAAAAATAGCATAATACACATCAATGGCATTTAAGTGCTGTTGGCTAATATTGACCGAAAAGGAATCACGATAATATCGTCCTTTTTCATTGCCTAAGATCCCTGTTGAACTCGGAAAAGTGATTTCTTTGATCATTGTAAGCTCTCCCTAATGAATGTATCTCTACATTAGCAATGTATTCCATTTCCAGATACTTTAGATTAGTAGTGCGAGCGCACATTCCTAAATGATATTCACAATTAGCCTACATCATCGTAATTACACTTGTTCACCTTGGTCCTTTTATCCCGTCCTAACACTTAAATAAACTGTTTTTTCTTGGCAGCATGGGAATACTCTTAAGTCATATTGGATTGCTGCACCTTTTAATGAAGTATTAACTGCTCCACACTTTCGTGCTGTCATGATTTACCTACACATATATTACAAGCAGGATGAATGTATAGCTCTCTCTTCATCACTCATTTCGAATTCAAACAATTAAGTTTCAGGTGGCTGAACTTTGCAAACATATTAATATACGCGTTAAATAACAGACAAACTTTAACTAAAAAACAGCCATTAATTACCTTTTCATTGGTAGTGAATAAACATTAATCTACTTTATAACACCCGCCACATGTTACAGGTAGAAACACTTTTTTCATAAAAAGCTATAAAAACAACGCTATTGTTTTTATAAATGAATAAAACCTCAATAATGTTGAATATGATTAACAATGAAAATACTAGATTTCAAATATTAACATTCCGTTCAGCCTTTATTAAACAAACACTGTTTAATTTGTAATTTATATTTAAGTCTTATTAATAGAAAAATATCCATAATTAAAAATATAAATATCTACAAGGTTTATCAAAATGTCTCATTTAGCCATCACATCAAACACGGTATTTAAGCGTGGATCATTTTTATCCAACATGCTTTATCCAAACATCAAAGGAATGGATAAAATAAGAAAAAAATTTCGTCTCTATTGCTGGTGCGTTTTCTCACCCAAAGTTACTGATGAAGTAATGGGCTACTTCGATAACCCATTACTTCAACAATTAATCACGGTATATCCGTCATTTATTGAAAAACCACTTAAGCCATATGGCTGTGTGGCATGGGATAAAAAACAAAGAATGCAGATGTTGAAAAAACATCTTCAATTTATGCTGAACAACTTTTCTTCAAAACTTTTAAATATATACCAGCATGAAGGTCTTAAGTTATCTCAAATAACAGATAAAAATGACAACGTATACAATATCTATCTTGATGCTGGTTACTCAAGAGAAGGATCACTGGGTCTCACGCTCACAGATAGTAACAACAAGCAATTATATTGTATTAGTTTTACCGTTAATCAAGATCAAAGCCATTTACATATTGGTGCTTTACAAGGCCCAGACAGTGATATTGAGAACCGTCAAGAACTCATCAAAGAGTTAACAAAAGGACTATATGGCTTACGTCCTAAGGCATTAATGGTGGAATTAGCTCTCATTTTTGCTGATGCTTATCAATTAAAAAACATTACCGCTGTCAGTAATAAAGGTCACATTTATCAAGCACTCCGTTATATCGGTTCAAAACGTCATGCGGTTAGCTGTGACTATGACCAGATCTGGCAAGAATATCAGGGTGTTAAAGAAAGTAACGTAACCTATAAATTACCTTTATTACCAGAGCGAAAAGACTTGAGCACACTCAATCGTAATAAACGCAAGCTGTATAAAAACCGTTATCAGTGGCTGGATGAATTAAAACAAACATTACCGTTAGCACTTAAATCGGTAAATTAATAAAGTAAATATGAATGATATTCGTCTTTATTACTCATGTTTCTAATCTTATTTAATTAAAAAAATTAGCGTTAAATGACCATAAACAGAAAAACCGCTCACAAGGAGCGGTCTTTATGTCGATGGGTGTGCGAACCATCAATTATTAATTATCAATTCAGGAAATTTAGCTAGATAAATAATGAGGAAATCATATATCAAACTACACTCCTCTTCAAACAGATATAACGCGCTATTTAATTGAATAATCAACTACTTTTAAAAAACGTGATCATTTTTAAAAGTTCAAGGTTACGTACTAGAAAAAAGGGTGATAAATGACAGACATAGAAAAGTCGTTATGTAATCAAATAAACATTTAGTAAACTGAAGTATCTAGATTAACGTTCCGTTATCGTATCCCGTTAAACATTCTTTTGTAACAGCGTGCGGATAAGTAATAGCATTAAGCTAATACTTTAAAATTTTACAACTCCTCACTAAATTTACCACACTGGTTACATTTATAACCATGTTGATATGTAAACAAAGGGAAACCTAGCACAATAAACATTAAAAATGCTGGGCGCTTACCTTTCGTATAAGTCACTACATCATGACTACCGCAATAAGCACAATGTTCATGCTCGTTATCATAAGGTGGTATTTGTTCTTCTAACGCATCAGAAAAATCACTTTCAAGTAGCACTCTCGCTGACTCTATATCTTTTTCTTCTACCAACAAACGCACTCCCCCCATTGCATTAGAATAAAGCCATTGCGTATTGACCGTAAATTCGTCAGCAAGGCAACAGTGAATACCGGCACTTTCTAGATTGGCTTTCGCTATATGCGCTTCATGTGCAAAAGAAAATCGCTCTACAACAACCATATGTCCTCCTAACTTAGGTGTACGACACTTAATTTTCAATCTGCTATAAAAAAGCTCTGATCATTAATCAGAGCTTAATTTTACCTTTAGCAACTAAACCTAACCTGTCTGCTAATGATTTTTATTTACATCACCTAGCTTTAACCAAGTATTGATCACAGTATCCGGGTTTAGTGAAACAGAACTAATACCTTGCTCCATTAACCATTTTGCTAAATCATCATGATCTGATGGTCCTTGACCACAAATACCGACGTACTTGCCCGCTTTCGTTGCTGCATCAATCGCCATTTTCAGCATAGCTTTAACCGCAGGGTTACGCTCATCAAAGAGATGCGCAACATCACCAGAATCACGATCCAAACCTAGCGTTAACTGAGTCATGTCGTTCGAACCAATCGAGAAACCATCAAAGTATTTCAAGAAATCATCCGCTAATACGGCATTTGATGGCAGTTCACACATCATGATCACTTTCAAACCTTGATCGCCTCGGCGTAAATCATTTTTTGCCAGTAACTCAATCACAGATGCAGCTTCACTCGGCGTACGTACAAACGGGATCATAATTTCAACGTTCTTTAACCCCATTTCATTACGAACACGTTTCATCGCTTGTGTTTCAAGTTCAAAGCAATCTTCAAATACCGGTGATATATAACGAGAAGCACCACGGAAACCCAACATAGGGTTTTCTTCATGGGGTTCAAATTCTTTACCACCAATTAAATTACTGTACTCATTCGATTTGAAATCAGACATACGAACAATCACACGCTTAGGCCAGAACGCTGCAGCAATGGTAGAAATGCCTTCGGTTAACTTGCTAACATAAAAATCAATAGGATCGTTATAGCCCTTAATTTTCTCTCGAATTTGCGCTTTTAACTCGTCACTTTGTGCATCAAAGTTCAATAATGCTTTCGGGTGAATACCAATCATTTTATTGATGATAAATTCTAAACGCGCTAAACCTACGCCTTCATTCGGTAATTGTGCAAAATCAAACGCACGCTCTGGATTACCGACGTTCATCATCACTTTAGTTGGTAATATTGGTAATTCATCTACCTCAGAGCGTCGAACTTCATAGTTCAATTCGCCTTGGTAAACATAACCTGTTTCACCTTCTGCACATGAAGCGGTAATAACAGCACCATCTGTTAATACTTCTGTAGCGTTACCACAACCCACAATCGCAGGGATGCCTAATTCACGAGCGATAATGGCAGCATGGCAAGTACGACCGCCACGGTTAGTAATAATCGCAGATGCACGTTTCATCACAGGTTCCCAATCAGGATCTGTCATATCTGTGACGAGTACATCCCCTTCTTGTACCAGTGACATTTGATCAAGCGAATCAACCAGGCGTACTTTACCGCTACCAATACGTTGACCAATCGCGCGACCTTCTAATAACACATCCGCTTTATTGTTCAGCTCATAGCGTTCAATTACGTTTTGAGATCCTTGCGAACACACTGTTTCTGGACGTGCTTGAACAATGTACAGCTTGCCATCAATACCATCTTTCGCCCATTCAATGTCCATCGGACGTTGATAGTGCTTTTCAATGATCATTGCTTGTTTAGCAAGCTCTTTAATTTCTTCATCATTAATCGAGAACTGATATTGTTCTTCATCTGTGGTATCAACAATGTCTACTTGTTTACCAATTTCTTGATTATCAGAGTAGATCATCTTGATGAGTTTTGAACCAAAGTTCTTTCTTACTATTGGTGCATGCCCAGCTTCTAACATTGGTTTATGGACATAAAATTCATCAGGGTTAACTGCCCCCTGAACCACCATTTCACCTAAACCCCAAGAAGAGGTAATAAACACCACTTGATCAAAGCCTGATTCAGTATCAAGCGTAAACATCACCCCTGACGCTGCTTTATCAGAGCGCACCATGCGCTGAATACCTGCAGACAGTGCAATACCCTTATGATCAAAACCTTGGTGAACGCGATAAGAAATGGCGCGATCATTAAATAGCGAGGCATAAACGTGTTTCGTTGCCTCTAAAACGGCATCAACACCTTTTACATTAAGAAATGTTTCTTGTTGACCCGCAAAGGAAGCATCAGGTAAATCTTCAGCGGTTGCAGACGATCGAACCGCAACGGAAAGTGCTTGGTTACCATCAATCAATTCAAGGTAATCACGACGGATACTCTGTTCTAATTCAACAGGAAATGGCGCAGCTAAAATCCAGTTACGGATTGTCGCCCCAGTGCGCTGAAGTGCTTCAACATCATTAACATCAAGAGCGCCAAGCAAATCGTAAATACGATTATTTAGCCCTTCATACTCTAAAAACTCATGGAATGCGTAAGAGGTAGTCGCGAATCCGTTAGGAACAGACACTCCCGCATTTGAAAGGTTTGATACCATTTCACCAAGCGAGGCATTTTTTCCGCCAACTTGGTTCACATCATTCATTGATAAAGTGTTGAACCAAAGGGTGTACTTTTGCATGTGTATCTCCGAAATAATTCAGCTACCAATTAAAAGCAATCGTTTGCGTTGCTGCGTAAAAAAAACCACTTTTTCGTCAGGTTGTGGCATTAGTTACAGAACGTACGACGACTTTTCTATACTTTATTCACATCTTATCTCAAAAATAAATCCTTATTTGAACTTATTATGCATCACAAAATTGAAACTCGTGACGTGTTCTACATTTCTGATGGAACCGCCATAACATGTCAAACCGTTGGTCATGCTGTCCTTGCGCAGTTTCCATTAAAAGTCAATGAGCAGACTTTCCCTTTTACTGAAAATGGGCACAAGGTCGCTGAAGTGGTAAAAGAGATAGAGCGATCTTTTTTAGCGACGGGAGAAAAGCCTTTAGTTTTCTTCTCTATGGTCGTACCTGAAATTAAACAACAGCTATTGTCAGCCAATGCACTGTTCTACGATGTATTACAAACCATGGTTAATTTTGTTGCCGACGATCTACAGCTAGAGCCCAAGCCACAATTGCAACGCTCACACAGTGTTGGTAAGGATCAAGACGGTTATTTTGATCGAATAGCGGCTATCGAATACACCCTTTCCCACGATGACGGTATTTCTCTTCGTGGTTTAGAGGAAGCTGATTTGATATTACTTGGCGTATCACGCAGTGGGAAAACGCCCACCAGCCTTTATATGGCAATGCAATTTGGTTTAAGAGTGGTGAACTACCCATTTATTGCCGAAGATCTTGCCAAACTTCGTTTACTGCCTGAATTTGAAATACATAGACATAAGCTTTTTGGCCTAACTATAGATCCAGAAAGATTGACAGAAATCCGCAACAACCGTCTCGCCAATAGTGATTATGCCAGTGAAAGCCAATGTGAGTCTGAACTGTTCAGTGTAGAGAGTTTATTTCGCAGAGAAGCGATCCCCTATATCAATACATCCAGCATGTCCGTCGAAGAGATCTCAACCAGAATATTAGAAAGAACAGGATTAAAACGCCGTCTGTTTTAGCCCTTCATTAAAGGCAAAGAAAATAAAGCTCTGAATACATACACGTGAACAGAGCTCTTATTTATTCAATTACAACGCGTTAGCTGAGATTTTTTATTGAGAGTAATATGCATTAATAACAGTTACTTGCAAACATCCCCTTCTCTAACACATCAAAAAATCACTTTTTAAAATAGGTTGAAGGCTCAGGTAAAACAGGTGGTGTACTATCCATATATGTTAAAAAATGCATCCAAATATCATGCGTTCTTTCTTTGGTTAATTGAGTTTTACAATCCAATGCCATGACATTACGAATAGTTCCCTCACGCCATTGGGTGTAAACCGCATTACATTGCGCTTTCATATACACTTCCCAATCTTTTTGCGCTTGCTCTATCGCCTTCACTAACTCGGGATCTTTTTTATTGTGCTCAACGCTGGCAGCTAAATATTTGGACAATTCATCTTGTGCAGAGGCTAGCGTTAACGAGGCACAATCATTAATTTCCAACGTGTTACGTGGGTTATCGCAATCTAATACTTTTTTGGCTGCAAAAGACGGGAACGACAAACAAACAAATATAATTAGCCAGTACTTTTTCATCGATAAGCCTCATTTAAATATAAGCAACAAGTGTTAACAAAGAGATTAGCTCAATTATAGCGTTATGAATCTAGTCTACCCGAAAATACATCTAGCAACGGGCCCCTTCTGGCACAATTATGGGTAAATCTGTACAACCGAAATCAACCCCAAACTGACTCAATAGACAGGTCATTTGACCGCGATGATGCGTTTGGTGATTAAAAATATGCTGACAAAACTCACCAACATAGCGTTCAATGAGCTGACCATCTGTTGTTGTATATCTCACGACTTCATTACAGGTTGCTACGGTAAATCCCTTTGTTATATCAATATACACAGCATCAACTAACGAACGTAATTGTGATAGTTCGTCCATTGTTGTTACAAATGTTTCATTAATCCTTTTCGCTACCGGTAACTGCTCTAGGATTTCCGAATTAACCTCAACAATATTATTAGCAATTAAACGTCGCAGCATAATTAAGTCGCCAAACAGAATATGATTCCAATGCGCCATTACAGTTGGAAAAAATGCATTGGTATTTTGAAACAGTTGTTCATCTGTAAGCTGTTTACATGCATTTAAAAGCTGATTATTCATCCGCTGATTGTATATTGCCAACATTCTAAAATTTGAGGATAAATCCATTTTTGCCTCTTATTATCATGACTTATTTATTAAAAAGTACCACTCAGCAAATTAAACTACTGGTATGTAATTTTGTTATAACACTTTTACCAAAAAGTACGTTTTATGCCCTTTGGGCGAATCATCAATTTCGCCATAGACTTTAAATCCCAGCTTTTCATAAAACGGTTTTGCTTGAAAATCTAACGTCTCAGTACGTATTTGTGTTAATTGTTTTTCTTTCGCTAACGCCACTAATTGTTCAATAAGTTGAGAGCCTACACCATGCCCACGCGTTTCTTCAGAAAGCCAAAGTAACTCCAATACGCAATAACTCCACACCACACTTGCTTGCAGCCCACCGACATATTCACCTTGATCATTCTGCGCCATAATCGCAAAACGTAAACCTGATTCAAACTCTCCATCACTCGGTAAATACGTTGCGTTAAAAGCGCTGATACCATCACTTATCACTTGTAATTGATGCTCAGAGGGTTGAACAGATACTTCAATTTTCAATGTTTGCTCCAATGACGATAAAGAAAATATTAACGCGAAGAAATTAGCATGAAAATTATCTTAATGCTTTGGGTTATCGGCTATTCTGCGACGTCAGTTAGCATCATTAATAACAAGTAAAAACACGATTTCAGTGTAATCAGTTATTAAAAAAGAAATCGCTAATAAAAAAGCACTCAATTGAGTGCTTTTTTAATTAATGGGTTTGTTTTGCCTTAACTATCTTTTCCGCTAATTCGGCAAACCCATATCCCCCATTTTCTGTCGTAATAAATTGGGGATGATGAATTAACTTAGGTAATAATGCGCGGATATTATTAACCCCAAACGTTAATGGCAGCCATGCAAACATACCTTCATCATTTAAAGAATCGCCAATATAACTGACTTCAGTTAAATCAAGTTTTTCATGGAGTGCAAATTGTTTTAAGTAAGCTTCACTCGTTTGCTGTTTACTATGATTACCGACCCAAGCATTAATATGAATTGAGCTTTGTGTTGCATGAACTCTCTGCCCTTCAATATCAAGATGCTTTATTTCTTCAAGAATGTTTTTTGTTACATCCGAAGATAACGGCAGTCTATCTTGTGCAATATTGACGGCAACATCACAAAATCGAAAAGGCTGATCAAGGCTCAAACTTACATCTGGATAATCCAGTAACAGACTCTCAATCGCATGGCTCAGTGTTTGTTGTTCTCTTTTCATCATCTCAGCGTTACGAATATAGTGTGTCGTAAAACCTTGCTGATCTTTACGCATCCAAAACGCGCCATTTTCGCCAATAACACCATGTAAAGGCCATAACTTTGCCATTTGATCGCACCAGCCTGCACATGCGCCCGTAACAGCAATAACGTTAACACCAACGGCTTCAAGCTTACTTAATGCTTGTAACGTCTCGGGCGGTAACTTACCTTCCCACGTTAACGTATCATCGACATCTGTCAGTAACCATTTCAGCTTTTTCAACTGATGAACATCTACGTTGTCCAATGACTCAACCATTCACCACTCCAAGAATCACTTCTTCATTTTGTTTGAAGTGATCATAAGGTATACGTTTTGAAGTGTCACAATCAAATAAATGGATATTTTCAGGTTTGATATTCACACCTAAAGTATCGCCCATTTTTATTGGGCTGTGCCCTTCTACTCGTAAAACGAGCTGCTGTGATTGCGCCTCTTGTGTCTGACAATAAAGCAATAAGTCAGCTCCTAATGCTTCAATAAACTCTACTTCAACGTTAAACCAAGGCTGCTCATTATCAATTTGTAGATGTTCTGGACGCAGCCCAAGCTTCACTTTCTTTTGCTCTAAAGAATTTGCTGATAGTGATTTTACACGGCCATTTAGCTCAATACCTTGAGACGTCATATTCGCATCAAGAATGTTCATTGAAGGAGAGCCAATAAATGTCGCAACGAACAAGGAGGCTGGGTTGTCATAAATTTCTATCGGTGTCCCCACTTGCTCGACGTTACCTTTGTTCAACACCACTAACTTATCAGCCAGTGTCATTGCTTCTACCTGATCATGCGTAACATATACTGACGTCGTCCCAAGGCGACGTTGTAGCTTTTTGATTTCAAGGCGCATTTGAACACGTAACTTAGCGTCGAGATTTGATAATGGCTCATCAAAAAGGAACACCTTAGGGTGCCTTACAATAGCTCGTCCCATAGCGACGCGCTGACGTTGGCCTCCCGATAATTGATTAGGCTTGCGATCCAATAAATGATCAAGCTCTAACATGGTCGCCGCTTCATTGACTAATCGTTCAATCTCGTGTTTTGGCGTTTTACGGTTACGTAAACCATAAGCCATATTATTAAATACTGTCATGTGCGGATATAAGGCATAGTTTTGAAAAACCATCGCAATATCACGCTCACCTGGTTCGAGATCATTGACCCGTGTCGTATCTATGCTTAAATCACCTGATGATATTTCTTCAAGCCCTGCAATCATTCGAAGCAATGTTGATTTACCACAACCACTTGGACCAACTAATACCACCATTTCACCGTCTGAAATATCAAGGTTCAGTTCATGAATTGCTTTAAAACCATTAGGGTAAGATTTCGCAATTTTATTAAGCGTTAAAGTAGACATTTATTTCTCCGAATCAACTAGGCCTTTAACAAAGGCTTTTTGCATTGCTATAACAACAATGACTGGTGGTAGCATTGCGATAATCGTGGTTGCCATAATTTTGTTCCATTCAATGACGCCATCAACCACGCCCGTCATTTGCTTGATCGCCATGACGATAGTGAAATAATGGGTATCCGTCGTGATCAATAACGGCCATAAATATTGGTTCCAGCCGTAGATAAAAGTGATCACAAATAAAGCTGCGATATTGGTACGTGATAATGGTAATAAAATATCGAAAAAGAATTTTATGGGACCTGCACCATCAATCCGTGCGGCTTCAACGAGTTCATTGGGAATCGTTAAAAAGAACTGCCTAAATAAGAACGTCGCTGTTGCACTGGCAATCAATGGAATGGTTAAGCCTGAAAATGAATTCAACATCCCCAAATTACTGATCACCTCAAACGTCGGCATAATACGCACTTCAACAGGCAACATCAGGGTGAAAAAGATCAACCAAAAAGCAATCATCCTGCCACGAAAACGGAAGAAAACCACCGCATAAGCAGACATAATAGAGATTGTTAATTTACCCACAGTGATACATAGCGCCATAATAAACGAGTTAAGTAATAGCCCATTTATGGATAAAGACTTATCACTAAAAGCCGTATGCCCACTCAGTAAATCTTTAAAAATACTGAACCCAAGATCACCAAACCATAACGGAGTACTAGTCGCGAAATCATGATTCTCGTGTGTCGTTGCCACGATTGCTAACCATACGGGTAACGCGATAGAAATCACGCCAAGTATCAGCAAAAGATGACAACAAAAATTAAAAAGAGGTCTTCTTTCTACCATTAGTACGCTACCTTCTTTTCAACATACTTAAATTGAATAACCGTTAATAAAGCCACCAATATCATTAGGATCACCGACTGTGCCGCAGAGCCACCTAAATCTAATCCGATGAAGCCATCATTAAATACCTTATAAACCAAGGTTGAGGTGCTATTACTTGGCCCGCCTTGTGTCATCGCATGAATGATCGCGAAGGTATCAAAAAAGGCGTACACAAAGTTCACGACTAATAAGAAAAAGCTCGTTGGGGAGATCAGTGGGAAACTGATCGTTAAGAAACGCTTAATAGGGCCACTGCCATCGATAGCTGCGGCTTCATGTAATGATTTAGGAACTGATTGCAGTGCCGCTAAGAAGAACAGAAAGTTATAACTGATTTGCTTCCAAGTCGAAGTAATGATCACCATCCACATCGCATGGCTGCCATTGAGTTTAGGGTTCCAATCTACGCCCAAGAAATGCAGCATATCGGTAAACACACCAATCGTTGGATCAAATAAAAATAGCCACAATGAACCAGCAACAGCCGGTGCTACAGCGTAAGGCCAAATTAAGAATGTTCGATAGGCTAATGAACCACGGATAATTTGCTCAGCTAATGCCGATAATATTAACGCACAAACTAATGCTAATACGGCAACACTAATACTGAACTGGAGCGTCGTAAAAAAAGCATCTAAATAATTAGGATCATGAAACAGGTTCATGAAGTTTTCGAGACCAACAAATTCTTGGCTCATACCAAAAGCATCTTCAAGTAGAGATGATTGATAAATCGCTTGTCCTGCCGGCCAAATAAAGAACACAAACGTGATCAGAAGTTGGGGTGCAATAAGGAAAAACGGAAGCCATTTGTTTTTAAATACAACAGGGGATGACATACAAATACCAAAATAATACAGGCAAGGTGTATATCCCCCGCCAAAATTAGCGGGGGATGAAACTTAATCAAAGAGTTAAATTATGATTTTTGTGTTCTTTCAAAGCGACGAAGCTGTGCGTCACCTCGGCTTTTCGCATTATCTAATGCTTCTTTTGCCGAAATTTTACCCGCCCATACGGCTTCAAGTTCTTCATTAATGATGTCGCGTGTTTGTAAGAAGTTACCGAAGCGTAAGCCTTTTGAATTAACCGTAGGTGTTGTCGATGTCATTTGCTTAACAGCAACATCAGTCCCAGGGTGAGTCTTGTAAAAGCCTTGCTGTTTGGTGAGTTCGTACGCTTTTTCTGTGATTGGCAAGTAGCCCGAGAATTGGTGCCAATCAGCTTGAACCGCTGGGCTTGAAAGGTAGGTAAAGAACTTAGCAACGCCTTTGTATTCTTCTTTTGAGTGTCCACGAAGTACCCATAACGATGCACCACCAATAATGGTATTTTGTGGTTTTGTCACTAATTCATCATCATAAGGTAATTGTGCAACACCGACATCTATCCCTTTCATATTCTCTTGAATACCAGCCAGACCCGCAGATGAGCCCATTGTCATTGCACACTCACCCGTATAGAAAAGCGGCATACCATCAGACTGACGTCCACCATATTTGAACAAACCTTCTTTCGCCCACTTACCCATTTGCTCAACGTGTTTAACGAAAGGCGCATTGTTAAAGGTAAATGTGGTATCTACACCATCAAAGCCATTGTTGTTGGTTGCCATAGCAACATTATTTCTGGCACCGAAGT
The DNA here is from genome assembly GCF_003026105.1 of Photobacterium sp. GB-56. Classification (GTDB taxonomy): domain Bacteria; phylum Pseudomonadota; class Gammaproteobacteria; order Enterobacterales; family Vibrionaceae; genus Photobacterium. The sequence continues at coordinate 119,044 of NZ_PYNW01000012.1, forward strand.
TTTCGATTTGCGTCCAAGACTGCCATGTTGTACTAAAGCCACATTTAGCACCTGAAGCAATCAGCTTGCGAGAATCTTCTTCTACTTCTTTCCATGTTTTCGGTGGGTTAGTAATCCCTGCTTTAGCAAACATCTCTTTGTTGTAATAAAGCACTGGGGTTGAACTATTAAATGGCATCGATAGCATTTTGCCATCGTTAGTTGTGTAATAACCTGTTACGGCTGATAAATAATCGTTTTTGTTAAAAGGCTCTTTGGTGTCCGCCATCAATTCATATACAGGATAAATCGCTTTCTTAGCTCCCATCATAGTGGCAGTACCCACTTCGAAAACTTGTACAATAGCAGGCTGCTCTTGCGCTCTAAATGCAGCAATTGCACCTGTCATCGTTTCGGCATAAGTACCTTTATAAACAGGTTTGATCTCGTATTCAGATTGGCTGGCATTAAAGTTGTCGGCAATTTCATTCACCTTTTTACCTAACGCCCCACCCATAGCATGCCACCATTCAATTTCGGTCTTTGCTTGCACTTGTGTACTCATTAGCGCCGCTGCAACGGCAAGTCCTGCAATATGTTTAAAAGCCATTTTTATTCCTTGGAAACCATTTTTAACAAAAGCTGACGATTTAGCGGATGTTCACTTCTTGTGTTCCAACCACTCGTTTATTTTCAAGTGAACATTAGAAGCAAAAAGTGACATCTCGGTTACAATTGCATGAAGTAAATAAGATTAAGACTTTCAAAGCAGATGTAATAAAATTTTCATCAAACACATGGATAGTTCATTTGAAAATAACTGAAGATGGAAAAGAAAATGAAAATTACAGCTCACCGTGGTTTTTCTAGCTTAGCCCCTGAAAATACCCTTGCAGCGATGAAAGAAGCGATTAACTATGGCTGTGAGTGGATTGAAATTGACGTCCAACTAAGTGCTGATCACGTTCCTATGGTAATACACGACAAGACAGTAAACCGTTGCAGTAACGGCAAAGGGGAAGTGAGAAACTTGTCAAAAATAGAACTAAAACAGCTAGATGCTGGCTCTTGGTTTAGCGATGATTTTAGTGATGAAACCATACCGACATTAGAAGAAGTATTACAGCTAACAAGTGAAGCTAAGGTCGCGTTAAATATAGAATTAAAAATTCACGCAGGAGACGATATTCATTTGCTATGTGAAAAAGTTGCTGAAGTGATTAATAAGCTAAATATTGAACCTGAGTTAATGCTTTTCTCTAGTTTTGACCAATCAGCACTATTAACCATAAAGCAACACCTTCCTCACGTAAGAAGAGGTCAATTGTGGGAAACGATCCCAAACAATCACGCTGATGTTTTAAGCGAGCTAGACGCTTTTAGTGTTCATTGTGATTATCGTTATTTAACAGAAGATAAGGCAAAAGCAGTCAAACGCTTAGGTTATCAGCTTTACTGTTACACCCCGAACCAACCGGAACTTGTTGAAGAGCACTGGCTATGGGGAGTTGATATGATGATCACCGATACGCCACACCGTTACCTAGCAGCAAAATAATCAAATAGAGGATGGCAACATATTTCATGGATGATTTAAGTACCCGTCAACAACAAATAATGACGTTAATACATAAGCAAGAATATTGCTCAATTGAAGAATTAGCGCAACAGTTTGAAATAACGCCCCAGACGATCAGACGCGACATTAACTTACTTTGCCAACAAGGGATCGCTATGCGTCACCATGGTGGCGTTGGCCTTCCTGTTACATTGAGCAATCGAAGTTACGATGCCAGACAAATCACTAATAAAGACGAAAAACAAGAAATAGCAAGAAATGTCGCTAAAGCCATTCCCAATGGGTGTACATTATTTTTAGGTATCGGAACCACCATTGCCTGTATCGCTGAGCAATTAGTCAACCACCGAGAATTACGAGTAGTGACGAATAATTTTCAAGCCGCGCATACGCTCTCGAAGTTCGAAAATATAGAAACGTGGATACCCAGTGGTAAAATAAGAGCGAACGGTGGTGATATTGTCGACGACACAGTACTCAATTACTTTAGTCAATTTGCAGCAGACATCGGTATTATTGGCTGCGCGGGTATCAGTGAATTACCTTACGCTTCACCTCAAACCACCTATTCAGCAGAGAAAAAGCAAGCTGTGGCGATGGAGCATGAGCTAAGAGAAAGCAGAGTGAGTCAGGCGATTTTAGACAATTCGCAACAAACCTGGTTAGTCGCCAATCATACAAAATGGCAACGTAAAGCCAGTACAAAAGTTGCGCCTCTTTGCCAGTTTGATCGTGTATTCACTAACAGTAGAAAAGAGAACCAGCTATCATAATGACGTTTCTAAACATCATTTAACAACGGGTTGGTTTAATTTCCATATTTGCCAACTACCGTTATCATGAGGAAGCACTTTGCTTTCTTACCACTTAACATCAACATTGCCTCTTTTAGTAATAAAAGAAACGGCGGTGATAATAATTATTTTCCCCTCTCGACCAAATCTTTAATTTTGGATGCTTTTTCAAAATGATCGAGTTGATGCGTTTTAATCCACCACTTAGCCGCTTCCATTAACAAGTCAGGATCGTCATTTTTGTTTTTGAAAAAAGCGTAAAAAGACACACCTACATTTTCACCTTTACTGGCTATTTTCTTATTGCACACATCGATAATTTTATTTCTTAGTGATGCTCTCATTACTTCTCTTCATATTTTATATATGTGACAGTTCGAGCATAATATATGAACCATACACAGTTTGATTTATTTATCATCGAGGGTAAGTTTTTTCAACTGAACGAAAAAATAGTTACTTTATTTTCCTTTAAACATAAATAAAAATTACAATTCATGGAATAAGCCGAAATAATAAGCAGGAATAGATAGCCCTATAAATAAAAAGCCCAAACCAACGCCATTACTATTTGCTATACGAGCATTTTTTTCATCACCTTTTTGGTATAACACATCAGTATATTGGCCAATAGGTATGACTTTAGAATGAAATGATGTTTTTGATTTTACACTGTAGGTCTGTTTATTAACTGTAACTTCAAAATAAGGGCGATACATCTTTCTTTTAAGATTATCATTATCTTTTGAAAAATATTCATCATAGCTAATTATTTTACCTTGAGTCTTAATCGCATTTTTATTAAAGCGCCGATAGTCATAGCATATATAAACGCCTAAAACACTAAATAGAATTGCAGCAAAGAGAGGAACAATATTCATAATTATGCCTTAAATTATCAATTAGTTGGGGGTTTCGAACAAACTAGATAGTCAAAGCCATTATCAACGAGAGACGCTTCCATAATAGAAATAACTTGCCGACTCGTTTTTTTACACATCACATCCGAATAATTGATCTTGTTTAGAATTAGCGAAGATATATGCTCTATCTCGTATTCAAACCCACCTCCGCTAACAACCGCTGAAATTTGTGTTTGCTCACCTTTAAACGATATGTCGATTGTCTTTGGGTTCCACCATTTATTATGAATAACGATTTCTAGTTCAGGCCCTCGAATGATGGCTTCTCGTTTGAGATCACGCGTGATCGATGCGCAAATTTCACCTTTTATCTGGCCATCAAATTTAAACACAACATTTTCATCGACTTCACTTTGGCTATTATCATTAACGTACTCAACAGTGGGTTTCTCTATAGGAGTATTTGTTAATCGACACAAATCAGCATAAAACCAGAGACCGTATACACCAACATCTAAAGTCGCCCCGCCACATAACGTTGGATTAAATAAGTGCCAATCACTATCGAACTCATGCCAATTACCAAAGGAAGCTTCTATCGCGTTAATTTCAACCTTGTTTTCTTTTATAAACTGCTTCATTGCTTGATAAGCGGGAAATGCGACTGTTTTCATTGCTTCAGCTAACAGTAACCCTTTTTCTTCAGCAAGCGTCGACATCGCATCCCAATCTTGTAAGTTAGTGAATGCTGGTTTCTCTACAAGAACATGCTTTCCTTTATTTAGAAATAATTCAACCAAGCCTTTATGAAATGGGTGAATAGTCGCGATATAGACAATATCTACATTAGCGTCGTTTGCGAGTTCTGTGTAGGAACCATAACTTCTTTGGCAACCATATTGATTTGAAAAGCTATCAGCTCGCTGTTTATCTCGTGCCGCAACAGCATAGAGTTCAGCATTGTCGACTTGCATAGTCAGATCTGAAACAAAGCGATGTGCAATTTTACCAAGTCCTGCAATTCCCCAGCGTGCTTTCTGATTATTCAACTTAGTATCCTTTAATGTTTGCTTTCTGGTCTTGTCCGCGCTTGGTGACCAAGATACCCGTAAGGATACACAAAATACCCAATAAAAGGGCAAGTTCTACACCGTTACTGATAGCATCCCAAACAACTCCCGTCAGCAATTGACCGGTTATGACAAGTATTACTGTCAGCGTTGCGCCGACTTTTGATAACACATAACTATTAAGAGCGACAAACAAAGCCCCCATCACACCGCCAAGTTAATCTAATATTGGAACAATATCGACTACCCTAATGCACATTTATGCCAGCAAAATTGAAAGTATCTCTTGATTATTTAGAACAAAAATTGAGTGATAAGAGCCATATTTGGTAATGGTATTCACTCTAACTACAGAAGAGATAATGATGAGTGAGCCGAATAGCTAACTCATTTATGTCGAGTAGACGACACTTGTTACCAAGTGCCGTCCCTCTAAGAACCGTACGTGCAACTTTCACTGCATACGGCTCAAGCCTCCACTAAGGCACCGATTGGCACCCAGCAACTTACAAAGCAGCGAG
>NZ_PYNW01000013.1 GCF_003026105.1 Photobacterium sp. GB-56
ACCCACCTGATCCCATGCCGAACTCAGTAGTGAAACGTAATAGCGCCGATGGTAGTGTGGGGTCTCCCCATGTGAGAGTAGGACATCGCCAGGCTTCCAATTCGTTTTCATCTTTTTAAGAAAAAGATGAAAATAAAAAATAGATATCTATTTGAACTATAGATATCGCATGTGGTGTTATCGCTCTTAGCCATCCATGGCTTCACGATATTAAAACATCCATGTTCGTCGGAGCGGTAGTTCAGTTGGTTAGAATACCGGCCTGTCACGCCGGGGGTCGCGGGTTCGAGTCCCGTCCGCTCCGCCACTTTATTAAAGAAACCTGAATCGAAAGATTCAGGTTTTTTTCGTCTGTAGAAAATGAACATTATAGGGTAGTGAGCTAGGTGCTTTATTGGGAAGCAACTAGCTGCCTGCTATTTCGAGTTCCGCCCGTTTTAATAATTATTAAAAAAGCGGAGTCAAAAAAATTTAGGCTGTGTATCAGTATTGGTGAGCTACCGTAAAATATTTTAAAAGTAGTTCATTTAGTTGCTCTTGATACTCATCATGAGTCTGTGAACCAATTAGTTGGGCTAATTCCTGTCCTATTGGTGATAAACGATAATAGGTGAACGATGTCCCTTTTTTGATGGGTGATAAACTGTAAGACTCTGTATGGTAGTTGAAATTGAGTTTATCAGTGTAACTTATTAAGTTTGTTTCTAGCTCTGTACTTAATAGCAGCCCAAGTTCAGTTAAAATTAAAATAGACGAATAAGGTAAATGGTATTGGTTATAATCAATATGTGTTTGGTGACTTCTATGAAAACTAAAGCTGCTTGTTCGCTGTTTGATACTTGTGAGAAGTTTTTTATTTTTATCGTTACCAATGCAACAGGTAAGAGTAAGGACTTTTTGAAATAGAGCGGCTTCTCGATGTGTCATTGATAAGAGTATTTTTAACGTGCGAAGAGAGACTGAGCCTGGTTGAATGATCTCTTGTTTTAGAATTTTTGCCCACAGTTTTTGCATGGATGGAGTATGAATTTGTTGAGCCATCTCTATAAATCTTACTAACCAATCAGGATCAGGATCTCTCGCTGTCTCATCATTACATTGGTTATAGGCTTGTTTTATGATCTGCTCTAAATTTGATTGTTCTTGTTGTCGTTTTTGTTGAAGACGAACTTGTAATCTTTGTTTTAAAGTCCTCTCTTGAGTATTGTTAATTTCCCCATCGATAGCATATTTTTCTGCGATGCTTTTTATTTTTTTTTTACTGTCGGTTAATGTTTTTAACACTCCAAGCGCTCGATTATTTTCTATTGGTTTATCTATACTCTCTACTTTATTAGTCATACTTCTTTCATTCTCTTAACCAATCGTTAACTCATTTTTGTTATCTTGATCTCATGATTAGCAACGAACATAATGAGATGTTATCTTTGTGTTAATTTTAAGTAACTAATAATTACGGAGCATCCCATGAAAAAATTGAATCGATATATTACTGATCTTATTTTAGTCATTGGTTATTCAACGATCGTGAGTTACTTGCTTTGGTTTTTTAGTAAATAGTATATCGACTAGAGCTATCGTTTCTTTATTACTTTGAAAAAACTTAGCCACCCAGAGAGAGGTGACTAAAGTCTCATTATAAATTTTTACTCACTAAACCGATTACTTTTTTAATCTCACTAGGTGTCAGTTTGCCTTCTTTGGCGAATATGACTTTACCAGTCTTATTTACAACAAATACGGCAGAGCTTTCCTTTTTTAGATCCCATGTTTTTTGAACAATCCCATTGCTGTCCAGCACTATTGATGACCATGGGTATTCACGTTTACTGTCTTCTGTTGCTGATTTTACAAAGCCCCCCGTACCCCACATCGCATCATTTTGGTTAATGATCGTTGTTGTTTGGTACTCATTTTCCGGAAATTTTGCGGCAGAAATAGCTGCAACAAGTGGCGCGTTAAGCTCTTTGGCTGCACTGCGTCCAGCTATTGCGAATACGATACGCATTTTGCCTGTTAGTTTTGTACTTCTCCATGATTTGTAACTAATCGCCTTATCTTTTAAAACAAGCTCACCTTTATTGGTAACTGTAACACCAGGTAATGAATCACCTAGCTTGATATTGGTAGCAAAGCTGATTGAAGGGGCTAAAGCTGCAAGTAAGATAAAGGTTGCTTTCAATTTCATGTGTTGCCTCTTTTTAGTCTGATTTGTGATTATGATAGTTAATCTTCTTTGATCTGGTAGTACCAGAAGTTAATATTTGGGCTCTAAGTCGATCATTATTGTTACAAATTTCGTATTTATTGGAATATGGCAGGCTGTTTGCATTAAGTTTTAATGTGATGAAACAAAGTGATCGATTTGCGGTCTATATCTGTAACCGTTGAGTGAGGAAAATATGCTTAGAATCTTTAAAATTTACCGACCAAACCAAGTGGCTCGTTATGTAAAAAGCTATTTTAGAGGTCGTATTTTTATTATGGGGGTAGGTGGCTTTGAATTTGATAGTGGACGACTATTACCACCTAAGTCTGGTGATTTAAAAGCATTAAATGTATTAACTGAGGTGAATAAAGAGATTCAGGTACTATCAGGAATAGTTGTGTAATCACTAAAATCTAGCGTATTTCTCTCTAAATTGGAATACGAGTCAGATGTAAGTTTTACTTTGTTCCTGCTTTCGGCTAACAGAAAACTTGATCCTGCCATATGACAACACAAATATACTCCCTCCTATATAATGTATTCAGTTACAGAGCGGTATTAAATTATTTTTTCTCAAAAAAAGTTATTAATTGTTCTACAGTTGTTTTAGTTGCTGAAAGTAGTTTGAACCGTTTTCAGTACACTATTTATTTAGTGATAATTATTAATAATTCCAACAGGCTATAATACTGGCAATGAAGTTATAGTTAAGACTTAGAATACGTCTAATACTTCTATTAAAAAGATGGCATAAATTCGTGTTGAGGCACTGTTTTTCTTAATTTCATTGACCTTTGGTTACTTTTTTTTAGATTCATTTTGTTAATATTTATAAATAGGTAGCTGAAAATGGTTAAAAATTCTATTCGGTTCAATATTCATAAGTTTTCAGATGGCAAAGGTTGGAAGTTACTTATCGCTTTGCCACAATGGATTCGTAATTAATTCTAAATTTCGCAAAGAAGCACAATAGAATGAATAAAGTTTTTAAATGGCTGGGTGTGACATCATTTGCTTTGGTGCTATCGAGTCCAGTTATGGCCTCTTCATTGAAGATTAAAGGCTTAGATGGAAAAGTAGAAGATAATGTTGATGCTTATCTTTCTGCATTATCAAAGGATGATTATAGTGCGACATTGCGCTTTAAAGATCAGGTATTAAATGAAATTAGCGACGCGCTGCAGGCATTGGGCTATTACCAGCCAAAGTTTGATTATCAAGTCTCGGGTAGCGGCGCTAAAACTAAAATAGTGGTTACCGTTGATAAAGGTCCACGAGCGCATATTAGTAAAAGTAATCTGATTATTACTGGTGATGCTAAAAATGATCCTGCTTTTATTTCATTAGTAAAAAGCAGTGGTTTAGGGATTGGTGAACCGCTTAATCAAGGTAAATATGAGGCTTTTAAAGCATCATTAAAGAGTTTAGCACTTCGACGTGGTTATTTTGATTATGAATTAACGAAAAGTACATTAGAGGTGGTACCTAGTCGTAACGAGGTCTTTATCGATATTAATTTTGACTCAGGTCGACGTTATACCTTTGGTGAAACGACTTTTCAGGGAAGCCAAATTGATGATAACCGCTTACGTTCAATGATCCCTTACACGGAAGATGAACCTTATCTAGCTTCAAAACTGGGAGAGTACAATGAACGTTTGTCTAACGTTGGTTGGTTTTCTTCCATTTTTGTTGGTGGGGATGTAAAAGAACGTAAAGATGATGCGATCCCTATTCATGTTGTTGTTACGCCACAAATAAAAAATCAATTTGAAACCGGTATTGGCTTTTCGACTGATACCGGCCCTCGTTTGAAGTTCAATTGGAAAAAACCGTGGATCACGAGTAAAGGCCATAGCTTTAACTTGAAATCCGAAATATCGAAAGATGAGCCAAAAGTTGAAGCGGTTTATAAGATCCCACTCGATGATGTGTTGAATGATTATTATCAAGTTGTCGGGGGCATACGTTATGTCGATACACACGATACGGTAAGTACACAATTTGGTATCGGGGTTGAACGTCACTGGCGTTTAGATTCGGGATGGAATCGTACTATTGCGCTTCGTTGGTTGACGGAGAAATATGAACAAGGTGGGATGGAAAAAGGTGTTTTCAATGTTTTGATGCCAGGATTGTCATACAGTAAAAGTAGTATGGTTGGAGGAATATTCCCGACCAGTGGGAGTAAATATAATTTTTCTGTTGATCTTGCTAATAAAAATGTTGGATCAAATACGACTTTTGCTCGAGTACAAGCAAAAAATGCTTGGATTCGTAGTTTTGGTGAAAATCAGCGTGGTATTTTGCGTTTAGATGGCGGTGCTATTATTAGTGATGGCATTCAAGATGTCCCACCTTCGTTACGTTATTTTATTGGTGGTGATAGTAGCCTTCGAGGCTATGGTTATCAGTCTATTTCTCCTCGTAATAGCCAAGGCAAAATGGAAGGCGGTCGTTATATGGCAACCTCTAGCATTGAATATCAACACCGTGTGTATGGTGATTGGTGGGGGGCTGTATTTTATGATTATGGTTCTGCTTGGAATACTACACCTGATTGGAAGCGTGGTGTCGGAGTCGGTGTTCGATGGGTTTCACCTGTAGGTCCTATTCGCCTTGATTTTGCTTGGGGCTTAGATAAGAACAAGAGCAATAATGATCGTTTCCTTAAACTGAGCAAAGATGAATTTCAGCTCCACTTTACTTTAGGTCCTGAATTATGATTTGGGTTAAGCGTATAGCACTTGGCGTATTAGCCTTATTATTATTATTAGTTATTGCTGTTGCTGCACTACTTTATACTCCTGCTGGTATTAAAGTTGCTGCATGGGGAGCGCAAAAAGCGCTTCCTGCCTTGTCGATTGGTGAATCGCAAGGCGCTTTGCTTGATGGTTTTGAATTTAAGAATGTCCGTTATAACGACGGTAATATAGATCTTGCTGTTAATAAGTTGAATTTAACATTAAATGATAGCTGTTTATTAACCCCTGAGATTTGTATTTCTGATCTAGGGGTGCAAGGTGTGAAGTTTTCAATGCCAAAACTTCCTCCTTCATCGGATAAGCCTGAACAACCTTCAAAGCCAGTCACTGAAATCTCAATGCCATTACCTATTCATATTGAGAAGGTAACGCTTGATGATATCGATTTAGATATCTTGGCGAATAAAGTGCGCTGGAAGCATTTCTCTACAGCAGCAGATTTACAAGGCAGTCATGTCACCTTAAAGCCAACGGATTGGGAAGGGATTTATTTATCATTAGCGCCATCTAAAACGGCTGATAAGAAGTCAGTTGCAGCGTCGAAATCAACGAAAAAAGCGGAAGCAATAAAACTGCCTGATGTTGTGCTACCGATGTCGTTTGATATTGAGCGCTTTACGGTAAAAGACTTCGAGTTAGCTGGCGAAACGCCACAAAAGATCTCGTTATTAGAGCTGATTGCGAATGCTAAAGACAGCGATATCAAGATTGATAAGTTGCAGGTAAATGCGCCTCAAGCGTCTTTAACCGCGAAAGCTGATGTGACGTTAACGGGAGATTACCCACTTTCATTAGATGCGAATGCAAAGATATCGATGAAGCCTGTTGAAGGACATCAGTTGCATTTAAAAGCATCAGGATCATTAGCGAAATTGGTACTTGATGCGACGTTAAAAGGTAAATTAGATGCGTTGGTTAAGGGTAAATTATCGCCGCTAGATCCGAATCTTCCTTTTGATGTGGTGGTATCCAGTAAGCATTTACAGTGGCCGATTGATAAAAAAGCAGAATTTACTGTTGCCAATACTGATATAAACGCCAAAGGTAGCTTAAAGGGGTTTATGTTTAATGCTAAAAGTAACGTAAATGGCACGCCTATGCCAAACGTGAAATTTAATTTGAAAGGTAAAGGTAACCTTGATTCGGTGAACTTATCTGCGCTGAATGTAGAGACCTTAGGTGGTTCTATTACCGGCAATGCAAAAGCAAGTTGGAAAGATCTTGTTAAATGGCAAGGCCAGCTCGCTTTTGCCAATATCCAGCCAGGTAAGCAATGGCCAGAAGCGGAAGGCAACGTAAGCGGTAAGTTAAATACATCGGGTGGTTTAACTGCAAAAGGTGGTTGGTTTATTAAATTGCCAGAACTTGCTGTTAATGGCTCCATCATGAAACAGCCTCTTGAGCTTCATGGTCAGCTTGATGCTTCTGATGTGACGGGTAAAGGTAAAGATCTTAAGTTTAAAACACAGGGCTTAACATTAAAGCATGGTCCTAATGGTTTAGTCGCGAAAGGTGAATTAGACAAGACGTGGAACGTTGTTGCTGATATTAAAGCGCCAGATTTATCTAAATCATTAGCGGACTTACATGGTCGTGTTAATGGTGAGGTGAAGTTATCAGGCAAAATGGCTGAACCGGATGTAACACTTGATCTTGAAGGTGATGATCTTGGTTGGCAAAAAGTCGCAAGCCTTGCGTCTTTTAAATTGAAAGGTAGCGTAACGCCATTACCAGCATTAAAAGCTGATATTAGTTTAAATGCTAAAAAAGGGAAATTTGATAGTGTTACGTTAGATGATATGGATGTGTTGTTTAAAGGCACAGAGCAAGATCATCGTTTAACGGTAAAAGTAAAAGGGGAGCCCGTTGGCACTGAGTTACTTCTAACAGGTAAATTAGATCGTAAGACAGGCTGGCAAGGGATCTTGCAAAAAGGTGACTTTACGACTCCTGTTGGTGAGTGGGTATTAAACCATCCAACACCTATTCGTTATGATCTGAAAACTGCAATGGCAACTGTCGGTGCTCACTGTTGGCAACAAGGTAAAGCTGGAATTTGTCTAACTCAGGATCTGACTGCTGGTGCATCGGGTAATGCGCAGTTAGCAATAAAACGATTCAATTTTGATTTATTGAAATCATTTATTCCTGAGCAGATGAAGGTTAACGGCGAGCTTGGTGCGAACGTTGTCGCTAAATGGGCGCCAAAGAGTGCACCCTATGTGAAAGCCCAGATTTTGATGCCAAGCGGCAGTTTTACTCAACAAGTGGATACCGATGATGCCCCATTAGCGTTAGGCTGGGATAAAGTTACCGTCAATGCTGAGATGGAAAATGATGTTCTAAATGCTAATTGGTTAGTGGCGGTTAAAAATAATGGTGATTTATCCGGTAATGCTAAAATCACTGATCTACAAGGTGATAAGCGCATTAATGCTAATGTGAAATTAGATCGTTTTACACTTGCATTCTTAGAGCCTGTTATTAAAGACTACCATCAGTTTGGTGGTCAAGTTGATACTAACTTGCAAATAACCGGCCCAATCATGCACCCCGCAGTGAATGGTTTATTACAAGTCACGAAGCTAGAAGCAAGAGGGCGTAAAGTACCATTAGATGTTCAGAACGCTGATATCAAATTAGCCTTTAAGGGATATAACGCAACGTTAATGGGGAATATTTATACTCCTGATGGGCAATTGCTGTTACGTGGTACTGGTGACTGGCAAGATATGGCTGCGTGGAAAACAGAATTAAATATTAATGGTAAAGAGTTACAAGTGAGTATGCCGCCAATGGTTTCCCTTAAGGTCTCTCCAGATCTCACCATTAAAGCAACACCTAAATCTGCAGATATTAGCGGAAAGGTGGGGATTCCATGGGGACGTATTACGGTTAATCAATTACCAAAATCTGCGATCGCGGTTTCTAAAGATCAGGTCATTTTAAAAGATAACCTAGAACCAGTTGAACCGAAAAAATCTGTGCCGTTTGATATTACAACCAATATTATGGTGCATGTTGGTGATGACGTGAAGTTATCAGCGTTTGGTTTAAAAGCTGGTTTATTCGGTGATTTGAATGTTCGCCAAGATGGTAAAGGACCAATGATTTACGGTGAAGTGAATATTGCCAAAGGGTCGTTTTATCGAGCTCTGGGACAGGAATTACTTATCCGTAAAGGGCAGATATTATTTAACGGCCCTGCAGATCAACCATTCCTGTCGATTGAAGCGATTCGTGACCCTGATAATATCGAAGATGATGTTATTGCTGGTGTGAAGGTGACAGGCTCTGCAGATAAACCGGAAGTAACGATTTTCTCTGATCCGGCTATGCCACAACAAAATGCTTTATCGTATATTTTAACTGGCCGTAATCTTGATAGTGAGGATGATGGTGGTTCGGGTAATGCGATGACGACGGCATTGATAGGTATGGGACTGGCGCAAAGTGGTCAACTTGTTGGTGATGTTGGTGAAGCCGTTGGTATCAAAGATCTTAGCTTATCTACCGCAGGGGCTGGCGACGACTCACAAGTAACTGTTAGTGGTTATATCGCACCAGGACTACAGGTGAAATATGGCGTAGGCTTATTTAATGATGTGGATGAGTTTACAGTACGTTATCGCTTGATGAAGAATTTATATATCGAAGCAGTAAATGGTCTCGATCAGGCTGTGGACTTGCTTTACCAATTTGAATTTAATTAATCATTAGTGATGCCATCTAATAAAAAACCCAATGCTTGCATTGGGTTTTTTTATGTTTGTAGCATGTGTTTAGTCCTTTGGTTCAGTCCTTTGGTTTAGTTCGGAGGAGTTGTTGGTAACTTATGCCGTTAAATGTGTTTTTATAGCCAAGAGAATATAGCTCAGCTTCTGCTATTTCAGCACGTCGGCCTGAGCGGCAGTAGAGTAATATCGGTTTGGACTTGTCTGCCAAATATTCTGAAATTGTAGCGATCTGTTCAAAAGGAATGTTAACAGCGTTAGGAATATGTCCAGCGGCAAATTCATCGGCTGTTCTTACATCAACAATGATAGGGTTATGTGCTTGCTCTAGTTGCCAAAATTCATCGGGGGTGACATTTTTAGCAAATGAAATAGCGGTAAAAAAAGTTAAAAATACCGCGAGTAAACCACGTTTATTTTTCATTATATTTTACCGCTATTAATAAGTGTTATTAGCTAATTACTTTTTTTGAGCACGTTCAAAGGAAGTCAGAATTTCAGCTTTTGCTGCTTCTGCATTATCCCAGCCTTCTACTTTTACCCACTTGTTTGGCTCAAGCTCTTTGTAGCGCTCGAAGAAGTGAGTGATTTGTGCTTTAAGTAATTCAGGCAGATCATTCACATCTTGGATATGATCATATTCTTTACTTAGTTTGCTGTGAGGCACGGCAACGATTTTTGCATCTTCACCTGATTCATCTGTCATCTTCAACACGCCAACAGGACGACAGCGGATCACTGCGCCCGGAACGAGTGGATGTGGCGTTGGTACGAGTACATCGACCGGATCACCATCAAGCGATAGCGTGTGGTTAACGTAACCATAGTTACACGGATAAAACATCGGGCTAGACATAAAACGGTCAACAAAAATCGCACCACTGTCTTTGTCTACTTCATATTTAATCGGATCTGCATTTGCAGGGATTTCAATAACAACGTAAATATCTTCTGGGATATCCTTGCCAGCAGGGACCTGATTAAGGCTCATGACTAATTCCTTCTAAGGTTAATGAAATGTGTTGTTTGTTAAAATTATAATGAATGTAAACAAAAACAAAAGCAAATCATCATCGTTGATGTGTCGCGCCTTTAAATGCGCGACATGTATCGAGTTAACACTTATTTTTCTGGATATTCACGTAACAAACTTTCGACTTTTTCGACCATATTGGTTGAGCCAACAAAAAAGGGTACGCGCTGATGTAGTTCGGTTGGTGGAATATCTAAGATCCGCTGAAAACCATTCGTTGCTTTACCGCCAGCCTGCTCGACAATAAATGCCATGGGATTACATTCGTAAAGTAAACGTAACTTACCATTAGGGTAACTGGCGGTACTTGGGTAGAGATAAATCCCACCTTTTAATAAATTACGATGAAAGTCAGCAACTAACGAGCCTATGTAGCGTGATGTGTAAGGTCGTTTTTCTTCTGGCACAGCTTCTTGGCAATATTTAATGTACTGTTTTACACCGGTAGGAAAACGAATGTAATTACCTTCGTTAATCGAGTAAATGACGCCATCTTGTGGAATGGTCATATTTTCATGAGAGAGGCAAAAACTCCCTAATGAGGGATCATAGGTAAAACCATGAACACCATTGCCCGTGGTATAAACGAGCATAGTGGATGAGCCATAAATGACATACCCAGCAGCAACTTGTTGGTTGCCGGTTTGCAGAAAGTCTTCTTTTGTTGGAGGAGAGCCGACAGGGGAAACTCGGCGATAAATGGAAAATATCGTTCCCACAGAGACGTTAACATCGATATTAGATGAACCATCGAGAGGGTCCATTAAAACAACGTATTTTGCATTTAAATTTAATGGCTTATCAAATCCAACAGCTTCATCTTCTTCTTCACTCGCAATACCACAGACTTGATCCCTTGCTTCAAGAGCGGCTTTAAATTTATCGTTGGCATAGACATCGAGCTTTTGTTGCTCTTCGCCTTGGATGTTGTTCTCGCCGACCGTACCTGTAATATCGACCAATCCTGCTTTGTTAATTTCTCGGTTGACGATTTTAGCTGCGAGTTTAATTGACCCTAATAGGGATGAAAGCTCGCCACTTGCATGAGGAAAGTCACTCTGTTTCTCGACAATGAATTCACCAAGCGTTCTAATATCAGTCATAAACATTCCTTTCATCATGTTGTCATATAATCGGGTGAAGAGAGTAGAATATAGCACTTGATAAACTCACCTGCGGGTGAGTGGAAGTGCTAAATCGTATTTTTTGTTATATAAGAAATTGTATATAAAGATCTTTTTTATGGTAACGAAGTAACGTGAAAGCGTGAAACTAACCGAATTAATCACGGAGCCAGCAGCAATGCATATTCATATTTTAGGTATTTGCGGTACATTCATGGGCGGTGCTGCAATGCTTGCAAGGCAGTTAGGCCATAAAGTCACTGGCTCTGACGCCAATGTGTATCCACCGATGAGTACCATGTTAGAAGCCCAAGGTATTGAAATTATCCAAGGGTATGATCCGAAACAACTTGATCCTGCTCCTGATCTCGTGGTGATTGGTAATGCAATGAGTCGTGGTAACCCTTGTGTTGAGTATGTCCTTAACAGCAATCTACGTTACACCTCAGGCCCACAATGGTTACAAGAGTATTTATTACATGATCGTTGGGTAATGGCGGTATCGGGCACACACGGTAAAACAACAACAGCAAGCATGTTGGCGTGGATTTTGGAAGATTGTGGTTATCAACCGGGGTTTTTAGTCGGTGGTGTGCTGGGAAACTTCGGTATTTCAGCGCGTTTAGGGGAAAGCATGTTCTTCGTGGTGGAAGCGGATGAATATGACAGTGCTTTTTTTGATAAGCGTTCGAAGTTCGTACATTACCACCCTAGAACCTTGATCATGAATAATTTGGAATTTGATCATGCTGATATTTTCGATGATCTTAAAGCTATTCAACGTCAGTTCCATCATCTCGTACGTACAGTGCCTGGTAATGGTCGTATTTTAGCGCCAAAAGGTGTGAAAAATATTGATGAAACGCTAGAGATGGGCTGCTGGAGTGAATTGGAATATATTGGTGGTGATGGACACTGGCGCGCTGAAAAGCACCATGCCGATGGCAGTGTATTTGATGTGTATTTAGATAGCGATATGGTGGGTACCGTACATTGGCCTTTAGTGGGTGATCACAACGTTAATAATGCCTTAATGGCTATCGCTGCGGCACGTCATGTTGGAGTTACGCCAGATCTTGCATGTGAAGCCTTAGCTAAATTTATTAATACTAAGCGTCGTCTTGAGCTTAAAGGCGAAGTTAACGGTGTAACGGTTTATGATGATTTTGCTCATCACCCAACCGCTATCGAGTTAACCTTAGGTGGGTTACGTGCAAAGGTGAACCAATCGCGTATTTTAGCCGTATTAGAACCTCGCTCTAACACCATGAAGTTAGGGGTACATAAAGATGATCTTGCTCCTTCTTTACATGCTGCAGATGAAGTTTTTTTCTTCCAACCGCCAAATATTCCATGGTCAGTAGAAGAGATTGCTGAGCAATGTTCACAGCCTGCTTATTGCAGCGCAGATTTAGATGATTTGGTCAATAACATTACAAACAAAGCACAACCGGGCGATACTATTTTAGTGATGAGTAACGGTGGTTTTGGTGGTATTCATGATAAGTTATTGGCAGCACTAGCTAAATAATAGGAAAACGTAATGACAGATAAACGTATAACGCTAGCATGGACAGGCGCATCGGGTGCACCTTACGGACTACGTTTATTAGAATGTTTATTAGCGGCTGATTATCAGGTGTATTTATTGATTTCATCTGCGGCACGTGTGGTTTTAGCAACAGAGCATGGTTTGAAACTATCAGCATCGCCTGATAAAGCACGAGAACAATTAGCGGTTCATTTAAATGGTAATGCTGATAAATTAACTGTTTGTGGCAAAGATGATTGGTTTTCTCCTGTTGCGTCTGGCTCTGCTGCACCGAAACAAATGGTTGTTTGCCCATGCTCGGCTGGATCCTTGGCTTCCATTGCTTATGGCATGTCAGAAAATTTGATTGAGCGTGCTGCTGATGTAGTGATTAAAGAACGTGGTCAATTGGTGCTGGTGGTACGTGAAACACCATTTTCGACCATTCATTTAGAAAATATGCTTAAGCTTTCTCAGCTTGGGGCTACTATCATGCCTGCCGCTCCTGGCTTTTATCATCAACCACAATCGATTGATGATTTAATTGATTTTATGGTCGCAAGGATCTTGGATCATTTAGGCGTTAAGCAAGGTTTAGTCCCGCGATGGGGATATGATCAACGCGCATAATGTTAAATATTTAAGCCCGTAATTAATCTTACGGGCTTTTTTAATCTTGTTCGTTAGAGGGAAAAAATCCAGCTTCTTGATAATAACGTACAGCACCTGGATGGAAAGGAACCGATAATCCGTTTTGGAGCATGTCAGCTTTAGTTAAATTGGCAAAGGCAGGATGAAGTCGTTTAAAGGTATCAAAATTGTTAAAGATAGATTTTGTTAGCGCATAAACGGTTTCTTCAGAGACATCTGTACTTGAAATTAATGTTGCTGACACGCCAAAACTTTCAGTATCCCCTTTAATTCCCTTATAAAAACCTTTAGGAGTCATTGATTTGGTATAAAAAGGATGATCAGCAATGATCTTTTCGATATTTGCCCCAGTGGTTGGAATTAATTTCGCATTACAATAGACTGCGGCTTCTTTTATTGCCCCGTTTGGATGGCCAACAAGATTGATATACGCATCAATTTTGTTATTACATAGTGCTTCTGAGCGTTCCTCGGCTGGGATCGAGATAAGCTTAAAATCAGAATATGTCCAACCAAGGCTATCCATAACAATTTCCATGGTTGCTCGATCGCCTGATCCTGCCTCACCAATATTGATCCGCTTTCCTTTAAGATCATCAAGATTATTTATGCCTGAATCTTTACGAACAATAATATTAAAAGGCTCATCATGTAGTGAAAAGATAGCCCTCATCTTGCTATAAGGACCTTGGTCTTTAAACTGGTTCGTACCGTTATAGCCATGAAATTGCCAATCAGATTGAACAACACTAAATTCAAATTGTTTATCTTTGAGTTTATTGATGTTGTAGATAGAGCCGGTGGTTGATTCAACCAAACAACGCAGATTATGTTGCAGTCGTCCTTGATTCACTAATTTACAAATCGCACCGCCTGCAGGGTAATAAACACCATTGATAGGTCCTGTGCCAATTGTGATAAAACGTTGAGCGTGTGCTGTCGATACGATGAAATAACAACTTAAACTAAATAGCCCAAGCAGCATTCTTTTCTTTAATGTCATGAATGAATCCTTTCTAATCATGATGGTCAATGGATACGAATGAGAGCGTATTAAAGAATATTTTTGCTATTTATCATAACAAATGACAGTAGTCTGAGGTTTTTTTGTCTGTGCTTCACCACTCAAATTAAGTAATAAGCAAGATGAAAAGAGATAAACTTGAAATAAAGAACAAGAGTCAGAGATAGGGAATAAAAGTAGGCAAAGAGCCGGGTCTATTTGTTATGTCACTCAATGATGAAAATAAATAGACCCAAGGTATTACTTACTGTAATCAAATAGTTCACAAACAGAATCGTAAAGCTCTTCTGCTGTTACGCTACTCGTTGGTGTAATAAAGATCGTATCATCACCCGCAACTACGCCAAGGATGCCTTCGGCTTTACCTAAAGAATCTAATAAGCGAGCAATCACTTGTGCAGCGCCTGGACCTGTGTGAATAACAACAAGTGCGCTGTTATAACCAACATCCATGACAAGATCTTTTAATGGGCTGCTTGTTGTGGGTACGCCGAGTTCAACAGGTAAGCAATACACCATTTCCATTTTTGCATTGCGTGTTCGTACTGCACCGAATTTCGTCAGCATACGAGAAACTTTAGACTGGTTGATATTATCGAAACCTTGCGCTTTCAATGTATCAACAATCTCACCTTGAGAACTGAATTTTTCTTCTTTTAGAATGAGTTTAAACGCTTTTACTAAGCGCTCTTGTTTATCTGAATTTCGCATAAATAAATATTATCTACAGAGATGAGGTGGGGTATTTTTGCATAACCTATCACTAAGTAGCAAACAAACTGCATGAAATCTGATTTTTGTATTATCAGGTGTTAATGTTCAGCATAAGGTAAGAAATAATCTTTGTCGTTGTTTTTATTAGATAACATTTGTTTAAAACTGCTTAAATTCTCACTTTTTTGCATGAAAGTTGTTTTTGTTGTGACAAGATCGGATGAAAAAAAAGGGTTTCTGCGCAACTTCGCAAAGCGCGCGGCCGAAGATTGTATTTGTTATCGGCTTGCTATAACGTCCTTCTATTATGCTTATCTTATGCAATGAAAATTGGCTTAAGTAAGATGTATTAATAAAAAAAGATACTTCTATCGTAAAGGAGAACGAACATGAAAGTTGCTGTAATTGGCGCTGCTGGTGGAATCGGTCAAGCTCTTGCTCTGCTATTAAAAAACCATCTTCCAGCAGGTTCAGATCTTGCTCTATATGACATTGCACCAGTAACGCCTGGTGTTGCAGCCGATCTTAGCCATATCCCGACCCCTGTAACCATTAAAGGTTATGCAGGTGAAGATCCTACTCCAGCATTAGAAGGCGCTGACGTTGTCCTTATTTCTGCAGGTGTAGCGCGTAAACCGGGTATGGATCGTGCTGATCTTTTCAATGTAAATGCCGGTATTGTTAAATCTCTAGCAGAAAAAATTGCTGTAGTATGTCCTGATGCTTGTATTGGTATTATTACTAACCCTGTAAATACAACAGTGCCTATCGCAGCTGATGTACTTAAAAAAGCAGGTGTGTATAACAAGCGTAAGCTGTTCGGTATTACAACACTTGATGTTATCCGCTCTGAGACGTTTGTTGCTGAATTAAAAGATAAGTCGCCTTGTGATATTAGTGTTCCAGTAATTGGTGGTCACTCAGGTGTAACTATTTTACCGTTGCTATCACAAGTTGAAGGTGTTGAGTTTACTGACGAAGAAGTAAAAGCATTAACACCACGTATTCAAAATGCAGGTACTGAAGTTGTTGAAGCAAAGGCGGGTGGCGGCTCAGCAACCTTGTCTATGGGCCAAGCGGCATGTCGTTTTGGTTTAGCGCTAGTACGTGCATTACAAGGTGAGCAAGGTGTTGTTGAATGTGCTTACGTTGAAGGTGATGGGCAGCATGCACGTTTCTTCGCACAACCTGTATTGTTGGGTAAAGATGGTATTGAAGAAGTAATGGATTACGGTTCATTAAGTGACTTTGAGCAATCCGCGATGGACAGCATGCTAGATACGCTTAAAGGTGATATTGCTCTAGGCGAAGAGTTCGCTGCAAAGTAACCCGTTTAAATAGTAGAGTAAGAAAAAGCGGCGATTAAGCCGCTTTTTTATTGCCTGTGAGAAGTCTTTTCTAATAATAACGATCACAGCCTGTGTGCAATTGCGGTTGATCAGTGATCTCGTTGCATTCAATGGAACGCAGTTGATGATCGTTCTTATGCTCAATGATTACGGCGTTATTTTGTTGATCAATGCCGATCACTTTCCCCACGCCATGTAATGATTCTACCCACATACCAATCTTTAATTGGGTTATTTCCATTATTCACTCCCACTTACCAGCAAAAGAAATAAACTAATACCAATTATAGATCATAGTGATCATCTGATTTTTAGAGATAAAAAAACCTGCCACATTGGCAGGCTCTATGATGCTAAATTGAAGACTTATTTATTACGCTGTACAGCCATGTGTGCTAGTGCAACTAAGGCTTCTTTGTACTTAGAGTCTGCAATAGGTGCTAAAGCCGCAATGGCTTTCTCTGCTTCTTCTTCTGCACGTTGTTGGGTGTACTCAAGTGAACCATGTTCGTGCATAGCAGCTAAAATAGCATCAAGCTTTTCCATCCCATTTGCTTTTTCAATAGCTTCGCGAATCATGCTTGATTGCTCGGTATTACCATGGTGCATAGCATGGAGCAGTGGTAAAGTTGGCTTACCTTCTGCTAAATCGTCACCGACGTTTTTCCCCATTTCTTTACCATCAGCAATGTAATCTAATACATCGTCGATAAGTTGGAATGCCGTGCCTAAATAACGACCGTATTCTTGAAGTGCTGACTCAATTTCAGCTGGTGCTTGGGCAATAATGGCTGCGATTTGAGTTGAAGCTTCAAACAAGCGTGCTGTTTTTGAATAGATCACTTGCATGTAGCTATCTTCGGTGGTGTTAGGATCATTACAATTCATTAATTGTAGAACTTCACCTTCAGCGATCACATTGGTTGCTTCACTCATGATGTCGAGGATCTTTAATGATCGTAGGCTAGTCATCATTTGAAATGAACGTGTGTAAATGTAGTCACCGACTAAAACACTGGCTGCATTACCAAACGCTGCGTTGGCTGTTTCTTTACCACGACGCATGTTTGATTCATCGACAACATCATCATGTAATAATGTTGCTGTATGAATAAATTCAATAAAAGCAGCAGCTGTAGTGTGTTGATCACCGTCATAGCCCAAAGCTCGCGCTGCCAAAACAGCCAGCATTGGGCGTAGACGTTTGCCACCACTACTGACAATGTAGAAGCCTAGTTGATTGATAAGCACAACCTCTGAGTTAAGTTGTGCTTGTATCTTCGCGTCGACCTCGGCCATATCGTTGGCGGTGAGCGCTTGGATAGCTTTGAAATCCATTAATACATCCAGCAAGATTGTTGGCCACGTAGGGCGGTAAAGTGATTCGAATGGTTTATCGAATCTTACACTAAAATAGCACTATCGTCATAACCCCAACGTGCGCTATTTCAAAGACTTTTTTTGTTGAGCAGCTTTTCATCAATTTTCTTTCTATAATGGCTTGCCAGAATAACTCTTTTCGCGTAACATTCGCGCCCTATTGATGACAAGATTAAGCGCATACCCATTGCCTTTTTTATGTGGCAAATGGCCTATGCGGACAAGCGGAGTAAGACATGTACGCTGTTTTCCAAAGTGGTGGTAAACAACACCGTGTAAGCGAAGGCCAAACCTTACGCTTAGAAAAACTAGACGCTGAAACTGGCGCTAGCATTGAATTTGACTCAGTACTTTTAGTAGCTAATGGCGAAGAAGTATCTGTAGGCGCACCTTTTGTGGCTGGCGGTAAAGTAACTGCTGAAGTTGTTACTCACGGTCGTGGCGATAAAGTTAAAATCGTTAAGTTCCGTCGTCGTAAGCACTCTCGTAAGCAAATGGGCCACCGTCAGTGGTTCACTGAAGTCAAAATTACTGGCATCAGCGCTTAATAATAGGAGAATTTAAAGATGGCACACAAAAAAGCTGGCGGTTCTACTAACAACGGTCGCGATTCAGAAAGCAAACGCCTAGGTGTTAAGCGTTTTGGTGGCGAATCAGTTCTAGCAGGTAACATCATCGTTCGTCAACGTGGTACTAAGTTCCACGCTGGTAACAATGTTGGCCTAGGTAAAGACCACACTCTATTCGCTCTATCTGATGGTAAAGTGAAGTTCGAAGTTAAAGGTCCTAAGAACCGTAAATTCGTATCTATCGAAGCTGAATAATATTCAACTTTGACACGAAGATTAAAGCCCTGCCTATTGGCGGGGCTTTTTATATCTGGAGGGTTTATGCGAGATCGTGGCCCAATGATCGGTTTTTTTCTTGCATTAACAACGGCTGTCTTTTGGGGCGCGTTACCAATAGCAATGAAGCAAGCTGTTGAAGTGATGGACCCTTTCACTATTGTTTGGTATCGCTTTATTACGGCATCTGTAGGTTTAGGTTTATTATTAAGCTGGAAAAAGCAGTTACCAACAATTTCAAATTTAGGCCGAGCTGGTGGGCTAGTGTTACTGATTGCAAGTATTGGTCTTGCGGGTAACTTTGTCCTGTTCAATAGCTCGCTAAAATATCTTAATCCACCTGTGGTACAGGTAATCATTCAATTAGCTCCAGTGGGCTTATTGGTGACCAGTGCATGGGTATTTAAAGAAAAGCTTGCTAAGCACCAGATTATTGGTGTGATTTGTTTATTGGCTGGCTTACTACTGTTTTTTAATGAACGCTTAATTGAGTTATTTACCAGTTTTTCTGGTTATACTTTAGGTGTGAGTTTAGCTGTGGCGGCTGCTATTGTGTGGGTAATATATGGCCTTGCGCAGAAGTGGTTATTAAAGCAATTTACATCAGCGCAAATTTTGCTGATGATCTATGTGATCTGTGCTTTGATCCTTACGCCAGTAGCGCAACCAGAACAAATCTATGCAATGGATAATCGTCAACTTGCGATGTTGGCATTCTGTTGTATTAATACGCTTGTTGGCTATGGTGCTTTCGCTGAAGCGATGTCACGCTGGCAAGCCTCACAAGTGAGTGCAGTGATCACACTGACTCCTTTGTTTACGATATTATTTGTCGATCTTGCGAGCCTTGCTCTACCACAATACGTTGCGCCAGTAACGTTGAACATCTGGGGTTACCTTGGTGCGATGGTGGTGGTAAGTGGTGCGATATGCTGTGCTATAGGCCATAAATTTATTCGCCAGCACAAATAATCTAGGTCGATGACAATAATTACTACGCCATGATGAGTTAGTGATCATGGCTGTATGTTAAACGCCACAGTGCGGAGAAAAGAATGAAGTTTATAGATGAAGCAGTTATCAAAGTTGATGCCGGTGACGGTGGTAACGGCGTAGTGAGTTTTCGTACTGAAAAGTACATTCCTAAAGGTGGTCCTGATGGCGGTGATGGTGGTGACGGCGGTGACGTTTACCTCTTTGCTGATGAAAACTTTAACACCCTGATCGATTATCGTTTTGAACGTTTCCATGCCGCAGAGCGTGGTGAAAATGGTCGTGGTGGTAACTGTACGGGTAAACGTGGTGCCGATAAAATACTGACAGTACCTGTAGGCACACGTGCAGTTGATGACGATACAGGTGAAGTGATTGCCGATCTGACTGAACACGGCATGAAAGTGATGGTTGCTAAAGGCGGTTTCCATGGCCTAGGTAACACCCGTTTTAAATCATCTGTAAACCGCGCACCTCGTCAAAAGACAATGGGGAGTTTAGGTGAGGTTCGTCATCTTCGCCTAGAATTGCTGCTTTTGGCTGATGTAGGTATGTTAGGTTTACCTAACGCAGGTAAATCGACCTTTATTCGCTCTGTATCGGCAGCTAAGCCGAAAGTAGCGGATTACCCATTCACTACGTTAGTACCAAGCTTAGGTGTTGTACGTGTTGATGCAGAGCGTAATTTCGTTGTTGCTGATATTCCTGGTCTGATTGAAGGTGCGGCAGACGGTGCTGGTTTAGGTATTCGTTTCCTTAAGCACCTAGAGCGTTGTCGTGTATTACTTCACATGATTGATCTACTGCCTGCTGATGGCTCTGATCCGGTAGAAAATGCATTCACTATCATCAATGAGCTTGAGCAATACAGTGATAAGCTAGGCAATAAGCCACGTTGGATTGTATTTAACAAAGCTGACTTGCTTGATGAAGAAGAAGCGCAAGAGAAAATGACTGAAGTATTAGAAGCCCTTGCTTGGGAAGATAAGTACTACAGTATCTCTGCACTAAACCGTACCGGTACGAAAGAGCTAACGTATGATCTGATGGAAGCGATTGATGCTATGCCTAAGATCAAATACGAGCCAGAAGAGAAAGAAGATAAAGTTGACTTCAAGTGGGATGATTACCACGCTGAGCAAATTAAGAAAGCGCAGGATGAAGACGACGATGATGATTGGGATGATTGGAATGAAGATGATTACGATGTTGAAATCATCTACAAGCCATAATCAAGTCTGATTGTGTAGAGGAAGCCGTACCGTGAGGTACGGCTTTTTTTGTGCTTAATCAAAATGGATGCAGGAGTTATTCGGTACTCTAATAGGATAATAAATGCGCAATATTAATGGATGATAAATGGCAATTCATAAGGACGGTATTATTACTTCACTCTCAGAATATGAACAAAGAGACATAACACGGCTTGTGATATCTGCAGGTCAACGTCTTTTACAGCATGGCGCAGAAAGTACCTTAGTGGCAGATGTGACAAGTCGACTTGGTTTGGCGCTTGGGGTTGAAAGTGTTGAGGTCTCATTATCTGCTAGTTCGATGGTGATCAGTACTCGTCATCAGGGGAGCTGTATTACGACTACAAGGCGTTGCCAAGATAGTGGGATCAATATGCAGATCGTGACGGACATTCAACGGATCTGTATTTTAACTGAGCGTGGATTGCTTGATCGTTATGATGTTCACCACAAATTAGAACAAATCCAACCTCAGCGTTATCACCGCTTATTGGTGATTATTATGATTGGTCTATCTTGTGCTTCTTTTAGCCGTTTAGCTGGGGGGGATTGGCCAGTTTTTTGCCTGACTTTTCTAGCTTCATCTATTGGTATGTTTGTTCGCCAAGAGATTGCACATTGTCATTTTAATCCTTTGATTAATTTTGCTTTTACCGCCTTTGTTACCACATTAATTTCAGGTCTTGGACAAGTTTATCAAATTGGTGATAAACCTTTTTTAGCGATGGCTTCGTCTGTACTGATGTTGGTACCGGGTTTTCCTTTGATCAATGCCGTTGCTGATATGGTAAAAGGTTACCCTTCAATGGGATTAGCACGGTGGACGATGGCGAGTTTACTAACACTTGCCGCTTGTATTGGTATTGTTGCTGCGATGAATGTGCTGGATGTGTGGGGATGGTTACTATGAATGATCTGATCTCACTAATGCTGGCGCTAGGTAATGATATGTTTTTCGCTATGATCCCAGCCGTTGGCTTTGCATTAGTCTTTAATGTCCCACCAAAGGCACTGAAATATTGTGCCATTGGAGGGGCGTTAGGGCATGGCACTCGTTTTCTTTTAATGCACTGGGGAATGCCTATTGAGTGGGCTACATTTGCAGCAGCTACTCTTGTTGGTATGATTGGTGTGCATTGGTCGCATCGCTTTTTAGCTCATCCCAAAGTCTTTACTGTCGCAGCAATGATCCCTATGGTACCTGGCGTTTTTACTTATAAAGCAATGATTGCGATTGTTGAAATTAATCATCGTGGTTTTTCAATGGAATTATGGGGAGTGATGATTGAGAATTTGCTTAAAGCGATCTTTATTGTTGCTGCATTAGCCATTGGGTTAGCTATGCCGGGATTATTGTTTTATCGCCGTCGACCTGTGGTGTAACCTATAGCATCACAAATATTAAAAAGGAGTTTCCTGAAGATGAAGATCAGTATGATCGCCGCAATGGCGCATGATCGAGTAATTGGCAAAGAAAATGCGATGCCATGGCATTTACCCGCTGATTTTGCTTGGTTTAAGCAATGTACTTTAGGAAAGCCTGTGATAATGGGGCGCAAAACGTTTGAATCTATTGGTCGCCCGCTTCCAGGTCGTCATAACATTGTGATCACCCGTAACCCTGAGTTTCATGCCGAAGGGATCACTGTTGTGAGCGATATAGAAGCTGCAATACAAGTCGCTGGTGATGTAGAAGAAGTAATGATCATCGGTGGTGGTAGTATTTACCAAGCGTGTTTACCAAAAGCGAATTGTCTTTATTTAACGTTTATTGATGCTAATTTAGACGGTGATACACGTTTCCCTGAATGGGGAGAGGGGTGGCATCAAGTGAAGTCTGAGCATTATGAAGCAGATGAAAAAAATGCTTATGCGATGGACTTTACGGTACTTGAACGCAATTAATCATACTGTTTAATAATGCCCATGCTAGTGGGCATTATTGGATAGGATAAAGTGGCAAGATTTAATAAATAGGGCATTCGGTAACAAAGCGTTGTCCGTCTTCCCAGCGTAACATAGTTAAACTGTTTCCCCACACGCACCCTGTATCAAGCCCAATACAATGCTTATCTTGATGTCCCATGAGTGCCGCCCAATGACCAAAGATAATGGTTTTCTCAATCGGCTCACTGCGCTTTACTTCAAACCACGGGATCAAGTTGCCAACTTCAGGGTTTCCTGGCTCTACTTTACACTGCATATCTAAACGTCCGTTAGGCTCGCAAAAGCGCATACGGGTAAAACTGTTGATGGTATAGCGGAGCTGATCTAATTCATTAAGTTCTTCTTGCCAAAAATCAGGGCCATCACCATACATATTTTCTAATAGCCATACATAACGTTCAGACTGAAGGATCGCTTCAACTCGGCGAGCTTGTTGACGCGCCGTCGCTAACGACCATTGTGGGCTAATGCCAGCGTGTACCATAACTAATGGAAAATCAGGATGTTCAGCCAGCAATGGTTGATGGCGTAGCCAATGAAGTAATTCTGGGCTATCGGGCGCGTCTAAAATGGCTTGAGTTTTATCACTCGGTTTTAAACGTGCGAAGCCATTTGAAGCGGCTAATAGGTGAAGATCATGATTACCGAGGATCACCTGTGCACTATTACCCAGTGCTTTTACAAAACGTAATGTTTCTAATGATTCAGGACCACGGGCGACAAGATCGCCAGCAAGCCAAAGGTGATCGTGCTTGGGATCAAAATGCGCTTGAGCAAGGAGTTTTTTTAGATCAGGTAAGCAGCCCTGAATATCACCAACAAGGTAGGTTGCCATATTGCTCTCATTATTGAGGAAAGTGAAAGTAAACAGCTAGTGAATAATGTTAGGCACAGCCAAACGAAAAGGGGCAATGTTAACTTTAAAGCTATTACCGTCCCCGTCTTCCATAATGTAATGTCCTTGCATCACACCAAGCGGGGTATCAATAATTGTACCACTGGTGTAGGTATAGTCATCACTTGCTTGAATTATGGGTTGTTTACCCACAACACCATCACCATCAATCACTAGTTTTTTGCCATTGGCATCGGTGATCAACCAGTGGCGTTTAAGCAATTGTGCTTGACCACGACCAAGATTATGAATAGTGATGGTATAGGAAAACACATAGCGACTCTTGTCAGGCTCGGATTGATCATCGAGGTAATGAGTAACGACATGACATTTTATGGTTGGGGGAGAAGTGGTACTCACAGACAACATCCTTTGTTTATGATCTCTTCTCATTTTAGCGTCATTCAACCACAAATAAAGAAAAACCCCGATAACCGTGAAGCTATCGGGGTTTTTGTGTAATCCACTTAAATGAGGTTAAGCTTTCGCATCTTTTTGGTAATTCGCATCAAGCCAGTTCGCCATTGCCACAAACTGTTCAACGGTAATGTTCTCTGGGCGATTGCCTGGGTTAACCCCCAGTGCTTCAAGTTGCTCTGCTGTAAAGAGTGCTTTATAGCAGTTACGAATCGTTTTACGACGTTGGTTAAAGCCTTCTCTACATACACGATCTAACCATTTTAGGTTGGTACATGGGAACGGCAACACTTCGTAAGGTGTTAGACGTACTACCGCTGAATCGACTTTTGGCGCAGGTACAAAAGATTCTGGCGGCACTTCAAGTACAGGCATCACGCGGCAGTAATACTGCGCCATTACCGTTAGGCGGCCATATGCTTTGCTACCAGGGCCTGCCGCAAGACGGTTAACCACTTCTTTTTGCAGCATAAAGTGCATATCTTCAACATCTTTGTGGAATTCAAAAATGTGGAACATTAAAGGGGTCGAAATGTTGTATGGCAAGTTACCAAAAATACGTAACTTATTATTTTCTTTAATAAGTTGCGTGAAGTCGAAACGCATTGCATCGCCTTGGTGGATCGTTAGCTTGGAAGCTAGATCTGGGTGACTTTCAAGGCGTTCTGCAAGATCGCGGTCGAGTTCGATAACAGTAAATTTATCAACAAGTTTACCAACTTGCTCGGTGATAGCACCCAGACCCGGACCGATTTCAACCAAGTTTTGACCTGGTAATGGGTTAATTGCTGACACTATGCCATCAATGATGTAAGGGTCTTTCAAAAAGTTCTGGCCAAAGCGCTTACGGGCGCGGTGACCTAGATGGACTTGATCGCTGCTCATGCTTGTTTATCTACCAATTCTAGGGCGTGAGATAGCGCTGTCCAAAGGCTACCTGTATCTGCCTGTCCGGTACCTGCGAGTTCCAGTGCGGTACCATGATCTACTGAAGTTCGGATGAAGGGCAATCCTAACGTAATGTTAACTGATTTACCGAAGCCTTTATATTTCAGCACCGGTAGCCCTTGATCGTGATACATGGCTAATACCGTATCGGCATCAGCTAAATATTTTTCTTGGAAAATAGTATCGGCCGGTAAAGGGCCGATAAGATCCATGTTTTCTTGCTGGCGTAATTGTTCAAGAGTAGGAGTAATAATATTTATTTCTTCCATCCCTAAGCAACCATCTTCACCAGCATGGGGGTTTAATCCACAGACATAAATTTTTGGTGACTCAATACCAAATTTACTGATTAAATCAGCGTGTAAAATACGAATCACCTGTTTTAATCTGTCTTCTGTAATTGCTTGTGATACATGACTTAGAGGGATATGAGTTGTCACTAACGCGACGCGTAATCCTTCGGTTGCTAGCATCATAACAACTTGTGCAGTGTCAGATTGTTGAGCAAAAAATTCAGTGTGGCCACTAAATGATACGCCAGCGCGGTTAATGACCCCTTTATGTACAGGGCCGGTGACAACGGCGGCGAATTCATCATTCATACACCCTTCTGCAGCACGTTTAAGCGTCGAGAGCACATACATGCCATTACGTTCATCTAACGTGCCAGCGACAACATCAACTGCAGTATTGATGTGCGCAACCGTCATCGTTCCTGCTTTATGTGGCAGGGCGGGTTGATCGGGCTGATAAGGTAAAATGGTTAGTGGTAAACCTAATTTAGCCGCACGTTCTACCATAACCTGCGCATCAGCACAAATAACAAGTTGGTGCGGCCAATTTTCTTGGCATAAGGCGATGACTAAATCTGGGCCTATTCCAGCAGGCTCACCGGGGGTGATTGCAATCCGTTGTGTGTCAGTCATGTCTTTATTTAGCCATTATTGGTTGTATTCATTGGTTCAATGTAAGCACCTGCACGTAGTTCTTGTAACCATGTCTGTGCTTCTTCATTGAATTTACGGTTAAAGATGATTTGTGCAGCACGGTTTTTCATTGCAGCATCCGTACGGTCGACTTTGCGACGCCCTTCAACTTCAACAATGTGCCAACCAAATGCAGATTTAAACGGTTCACTGATTTTATCGATCGGTAGCGTTTCTACTTTTTCTTTAAATGCTGGAGCATACATATCTGGTACTTGCCAGCCTAGTTGACCACCATTTGCCGCTGAACCTGGATCTTCGCTGTAGGCTTTTGCTGCTGCCGCAAAGGTTTGTTTACCGCTAATAATATTTTGGCGAATTTTCTCAAGCTCAGCTTTTGCTGCTGCATCACTTAGAATCATTGAAGGTTTGATTAAAATATGACGGGCTTTTACCTCAATAACAGAGACGTTTGGCATACCTTTTACATCGTTGATTTTTAAAATGTGGTAACCAACGCCACTACGGAATGGCCCAATGATCGCATCTTTAGCGTTATTTTTAATCTGATCAGCAAAGACGGTTGGCATTTCTGCTTTACTCATCCAGCCCCATTCGCCCCCTTTTAGAGCTTTAGGTCCTTTTGAATAACGGTAAGCCAGTTGTGAAAAGTTTGCGCCTTTTTTAAGTTGAGCAACAATGTCTTCTGCTTCTTGTTTTGCTTTCTCACGTGCTGCTTTATCAGCATCTTCATCAACCCGAATTTGAATTTGACTAATGTTGTATTGCACGTTTTGTTGAGTTTGCTCGGCCATTTGTTTGGCTAAAGACTCAACTTCTTGTGGCAGAACGTTAACACGTTTACGAACAATAATGGTACGCGCTTCAGAGGCTAGCATATCGTTACGCATTTGCTCACGGAACATAGAGTAAGAAACTCCTGCTTTAGCAAGGCTTTGACGTAGTTGGTCTACGCTCATATTACGTTGTTTAGCCACATCGGCGATCGCTTGATCTAATTGACTGTCATCAATACGGATCCCTAGCTGCTGAGCTTGTTGGATCTGTAAGTTTTCAAGGATCAGTTGATCCATCACTTGCTGACGTAAAATGTTATTAGGCGGTAATTGTTGGTGCTCTTCAGCAGCGTTAAGACGAACAGTTTTTAGCATGGCGCTCACATCGCTTTGTAAGATCACGCCATCATTAACAGTCATCACAATTTGGTCAAGTTCCTGAGGTGCTGCCATGCTGGTTGCTGACATACCCATCATCATTAGACTAAGTACAGAATACTTCCACGTTTTCATTTATATTCCATCAGGTTATAAGGCGACACATGTGTCGCCTAACTATTAATTATTAAGAGTGAACGGATCGCCGTAAGATAAAATATTACCGCCATCATCCGATGATTGACCGAATGAAGGTCCGGCACCTTGTAAACCAAGTAAACTGAATGAGAAAGTGACATTGCTATCGTATTCAGTAAAATCTTGTGATATTGCATCTTTCGCGTAACGATTGTAGCTAAGCCCTATCATCCAGCATGCAGATGTGTAGGTGAAGCCAACTTTACTTTCAAGCATTTTGTTAACATTCATGTCTTGGTAGTAATCAGCTTTAACATCAACATTATCGCTAACTGGGAAGCCAATGGATAAACCTAACTGTGAAATACCGTCACGCTTATCTTTCGTGCCTGAAATGACAGGGTTCGGGTTGTTCACGTATTTTGTTAAGTAATCACTTGATACGTAACGGTAACTCGGTTGAACAAATACCCCACCATTACGGTACTCAACGGTCACATTACCTTGCTGAATGTCATTCTCACTTGAGTCATATTGCATTGCGCTCTTTAAGAACAGATTATCATCAAGGTTAAATTCTGTTTCAATCGCTGTCGCTGAGTAACTTTTGGCTTCTTTATTATCAGTTCCTTGGTTAACAGGTTTATCGATATAGAAGATTTGACCCATGGATAGGGTAAATCGTTCCTTAAAATCTTCATCAAAGTAGCGTGTAGATGCGCCGACGGTGAACTGGTTCGCAGGAGCTATATAGTCGTTACCACTGTATGTCCGATCGCTAAATAAGCCGTAGTAATCTTGTTGTAAACGGGTTGAATCATAGCCGCCACCGATATAATCAAATGGGTTATAAATACCGTCTTGGTCAACATTTTTTACATAAAGGTATTGAATTTGTGGTTCTAAACTTTGGGTATAATGACTACCTAAAATGGAGGTATCACGCTCAAAGTATAAGCTACTGTTGACACGAAATTCAGGAACAACACGATTAACACTGTCTTTAAGAGCATCAAAATCTGAGTTTTTGCTTAACTCTTTTTTATCTTGGTTGTAATGAGCGTAGTTCACTTTTGCCTGAGTAGTTACAGACCACCAAGGTGTCGCGTAGGGAAGCGTTAATGTCGGCTCAAAAGTTATACGATCAGCGTCAGGCTTGAATATCGAACTATTCTCAAACTTACTGATACTCATTGGCATTTTAAAATCGAGACCGTAGCCGAGATCTGTTTTATAGTAAGTTGATGATAGTTGTGGCATTAAGCGATACGGTGAACGATTATCTGTTGATGATTCAGCTACGTCAGGATCTTTTAAAAGCTGAAAATCACGGACCATTAACATCGTATCCCAGTTCGCATTTCGGTAAGATACTTCTGCCGTTTGAAGCAGGTTATTATCTTCACGCTCACCAATACTAGAATCTAAGCCTCGCTCAAAATATTTGTAATCACTGACTTTGCTGTAGTCGATATCAACTAACCAGTTTTTATCGATGATCCCACTGTGTGTCCATTGGAAGCCCCAATATTTACCCGTGTTGGGTTTATTGTCTTCCAATTGATAATCTACGTAATCGGCTTTTTTATCATGGCCCATGTACTCACCGACAACTTGGCCTTCACCTAATTCATTCAGGTAGCGGAATTTAGCCGTTGTTTGTAGACCACGGTGGTTCATGTATTTTGGCGTTAATGTTAAGTCATAGTTTGGCGCAATGTTCCAATAAAATGGCGCTTCATATTCCATACCATTACGTGAGCCATAGGTTAACGTTGGGTATAAGAAACCCGTCATACGCTCATCGGTTACAGGAATACGAAGCCACGGAAGATAGAATACCGGTACATTAAGTACTTCAAAGCGCGCGTTATATAAATCGGCAAAGGGTGAATCACCATCACGCTCCAAAGAGCCAGCAGCAAAGCGCCAACTTTTATCGCCTTCTGGACAGGTAGTGAAAGTACCATCTTTCATTTTGTAGAACTGAGTACCATCAACATTTTTCTTGTCGATTTGCTCTGCGTCACCGCGCCCTGGCTGGCAGGTCATACGATAAACAGCATCATCCATTTGTGAGTCTTTGGTATCAAGATCGCTATGGAGCTCTTTCGCTTCCATTTCTATACCACCGTCATGGTAGTAAACGTTGCCTTTTGCTGTAACAATATTTTGTGGTTGTTGAAGTGTCACAGTATCGGCAGCAATCGTACGCGTTCCTTGCTGAACAATAACGTCACCAGAATACACGGCTTTATGCTCATTTTTAGCTTGAACATTGTCAGCTTCAATGTGGATCGGTGTGTTTTTGGTATCTTCTTTACGGTCTTTTGGTGCTATACAAACACCACGTACCATAGCTAAAGGATCGTCATTAACGGCTGTTTTTGTTGTTTGATCTTCTGCTACTGCGTGTTTATCGTTGATATCTTTATCTAAAGATGTGGCATTTTCTTTGCGGTCTTTTGGCGAAATAAAAACACCATCTGCCATAGCTAAAGGATCGTTATTAACGGCTGTTTTTGTTGTTTGATCTTCTGCTACAGCATGTTTACCGTTGATATCTTTATGTAAAGATGTGGCATCTTCTGCCATTGCCGGCCCATAAAGGGCAAGACCAATCATGGTGGCAAGTAAGCTGTGAGAGGTGAGTGACATCAGATTCAACATTCCTGTATCAGTTTGAGAGCAAGGCGAATAATTGCGCTTTTTACAAGCATTCCCGATAAATGACAGCTATCATAATGCAAATTCGACGCGACGGCATCTTTTCAGCGCATGCTGTTGGGTAAACATTGAAAAAATTTAACAAATTACCAGAGAGTATAGAATGCAGAAGACAGGTATATGGGGAAAAATTATTGGTGCGTTGCTTGGCCTCTCCATTGGAAAATTGCCTGGATTGTTGATTGGTTTATTTATTGGTCACCAGTTTGATAAGGCTTATGCTCGTCAGATGAATGGCGGTTTTGCCGGTTTTGGTCAGAACAGAGCCAGTAGTGCAGAGCAACAAGCAGAGTTTTTCCATGCTTGTTTTGCAGTAATGGGGCATGTCGCAAAAGCGAAAGGGCATGTGACAAAAGAGGAAATTCGTGTTGCAAGTGCGATTATGGATCGAATGGGGTTACAAGGCGAATCTCGACTTCAAGCGCAGAATGCGTTTCGTGAGGGAAAAGAAGATAACTTCCCATTAGAAGAGATGCTAAATCGTGTTCGTAGTCGTGCACGACGTGCTGATTTACTCCAATTTTTCTTAGAATTACAAATTCAAGCAGCATTTGCGGATGGTTCATTACATCCTAAAGAGCGTCAGTTACTGCATATTATTGCGCGATACCTTGGCTTTTCTGAAGCCCAGCTTGAACAACGCTTGCGTATGCAAGAAGCGGCGTTTCGTTTTCAACAAGGTGGTTTCCATCAGCAATATCAACAACAAGGTGGTGGCTTCCAAGCGCCTCCTAGTCGAGATCAATTAGCTGATGCGTTTAATGTCTTAGGGGTTGATGAAAATGCCTCTGCGCAAGATGTGAAACGTGCTTATCGTAAACAGATGAATGAACACCATCCAGATAAACTCGCAGCGAAAGGGTTACCACCAGAAATGATGGAAATAGCGAAACAAAAAACCCAAGAGCTACAAGCTGCCTATGATTTGATCCGAAAAGAGAAAGGATTCAAATAATTGTTATTACGCTGAATAATAAATTGAAAAAGCGAGCTTGGTGCTCGCTTTTTTGTTTTTAAAGCTCTTAAACGAGGTTTTGCGGTTTGTTGTTACAAAAGCCATCAATATTTTCAATAAGTTGCTCTACCAGTGTTTGAATCGCGGAATCAGATCCCCATGCAACATGTGGGGTTAGTAATAGATTAGGCAAATGTGCCTGTTGTAATAATGGATTATCATCAGTTGGCGGCTCAGAAGTAAAAACATCACAGCCAGCGCCGGCAATTTTTTTATCGAGCAATGCATCGACTAAATCTTGCTCATTCACCAGTCCACCACGTCCGGTATTGATCAAAATAGCGTTAGGTTTCATCTGTGCCAGTTCTGTTTTTGCGATAAGATCTTCAGTGGTATCTGTTAGCGAGCAATGCAAGGTGATGATATCGGCTTGCTGTAATACGTCGTTAAACAGCGTATAGCCTTCACGACAGGTGGTGACGTGCTTGTGCTCTGCAAATAGCACCTTCATCCCCAGCGCGGTTGCAAGATTGGCTGTCGCTACCCCTAAGCTGCCTTTACCAACAATACCTATTGTTGAGCCTGCGATATCGCTAATTGGATGAGTGAAAAAGCAGAACTGTTGTTGTTTCTGCCACTCACCCGCGATGATATCTTGCTGATAGCCCATTAAATTACGTTTTAGCGCAAAGATCATTGCGAGCACGTGTTCAGGAACAGAGCGAGTCGCATAACCTCGAATATTGGAAACCGGAATGTTATGGCGGTGACAATAATCGACATCGACGTTATTGGTTCCTGTCGCACCGATGGCAATAAATTTCAGGTTTGGCAGCTGAGATAAAATATCAGCAGTGAGTTGGACTTTGTTAGAAATGACGATAGTTGCGTGTTGCAGACGTTCAATGACTTGAGATGGCGATGTACGTTGATATTCAATCCATTGATGAGCAGATTGTGGGCGAGGAATATCAATGTGTGCTGGGATAGTAGCACGATCTAAAAATACAATATGTTCCACTGTTAGACTCCATGGAACCTTTGTTCCGCTTGGTGTGAAAAGAAGAATGCTAGTTTAGGTTTTTGCTTGTTAAAACAAAGCTAGCATTCTTTTTTATCGTGATCTAACTTCCGTGTGATAGTTGCTGATTACTCAGTGGTTTTATTTACTAAAAATCGTTTGTGTTGGCGCTTCTGGATAAAACTCACAAGGGGCAAACAAATGCATCGGTTGATCACTTCCTGGATGCGTAAAAGTCAGTTCTGCTGCGTGTAACAGTAAACGAGGAGAGGCTACCATTGCTTCCTCATTAGCATAAAACTTATCGCCTAAAATCGGATGACCTAATGCTTGCATGTGAACACGCAATTGGTGAGAACGACCTGTTACGGGCAGTAAACGGACCAAGGTTGTTTTCTCATCACGGCTTAAGACTTCATAATGCGTTACAGAAGGCTTGCCATCGTCAAAACATACTTTTTGGCGTGGACGGTTAGGCCAATCACAGATCAAGGGAAGATCCACGGTTCCTGTGTCTTGTTCGATATGTCCCCACACACGAGCGTAATACACTTTTTGTGTTTCTCGCTCACGAAACTGGGCTTTTAAATGACACTCCGCTTTTTTGTTTAGAGCCAGCACAATTAAGCCTGATGTCCCCATATCTAAACGGTGCACAATTTGTGACTTAGGGTATTTTTCAAGAACGCGAGCAAATATGCTGTCGTGATGCTCTGGTGCACGTCCTGGGTTTGAGAGTATGCCAGCAGGCTTATTAACGGCGATGATGTCGCTATCAAGAAAAAGAGTATCCAACCACGGATCGGTAGGTGGATTGTAGTTCAACACTGGCAATGGTTTCATGATGCACTCGTAGGATAGGTATGAATAACAACGGGGCGAATATTAATATGAATAATAGTAAATTGGTATGCTTGGTGATGTGATTAAAGAAAAAAGCCGTGAATATCAGTAATGACATTCACGGCCTTAATTTAGTTATGATGAGTTATTGATCAGTTATGGCTAACAACGATCAAACGCAGTGAATCAAGCTGGATTTGTGCTTTTTCAATGTAGTTAGTTAACTCAATGATTTGGCTTTCAATTAGCTCTAATTCGTCATCACGAATATTCGGATTAACCGCTTTCAGGGCTTGAAGGCGATCAAGCTCAGCGCGCAACGTGTTTTCCATTTCAGCTTGTGCTTGGCTTCGTACGACATCAAGCTCTTTGCTGATCTCGCGCTCTGCGTGCTCAATCAGAGTATGAATATCTTTTTGAACCGAGTTAACGAGCTTACTGCCAAGGTGACGATTGACTGGGCTAAGTTGGCGGTTAAAGCCTTCAAATTCAACGTTAGCTGATAGGTTATTACCTTTACCATCAAGTAAAATACGGATCGGTGTTTTGGGTAAGAAACGACCAATACCTGATTGCTTAGGTGCTTGAGCGTCAACCACATAGATAAGCTCAAGTAGCAGTGTACCAACAGGCAGTGCTTTGTTTTTCAACAATGACACCGCTGTCGTACCTACGCCTTCACTTAGCAGTAATTCAATACCGCCTTGGATCATTGGGTGTTCCCAGCTGATGAAGTTGATATCTTCACGAGAAAGTGCAGTATCACGTTCAAAAGTGATGGTACAACCGTCGTAAGGAAGGCCTGGATAACTTGCCACCATCATGTGCTCTGATGGGGTCACAACAATTGCGTTTTCGCCTTTGTCATCTTGGTTTAAACCAATGGTATCAAACAAGCCCAGTGCGAAAGTCACAAGGTTAGTATCACCATCTTTAGCGCTGATCTTCTCAACCAACTGCTGAGCTTCTTCGCCCCCATTA
This sequence comes from Photobacterium sp. GB-56, assembly GCF_003026105.1. GTDB lineage: Bacteria > Pseudomonadota > Gammaproteobacteria > Enterobacterales > Vibrionaceae > Photobacterium. The sequence goes on from NZ_PYNW01000013.1 coordinate 33,579, forward strand.
GAATGGATTTCTAATAGGCGATCACGACCTTGCTCTAACTTGGTTTTAAGCTCATTGTGCATTTCAGCACTGCGCTGAATAACGGATTCAAGCGCTTCAAGATCGTGTTTGTCACTGGCAAGCAAGGTGATCAGATCTTCACATACCGCTTCATAGACAGCACGGCCAGTCGGACAGGTTTCCTCAAAGGCATTTAAGCCTTCGTTGAACCAACGCGCTAATAGTGCTTGAGAAGTGCCTTCTAGGTAAGGCACATGAATTTCTATCTCACGCTTTTGACCAATACGATCCAAACGACCAATACGTTGCTCAAGTAAATCAGGGTTGCTTGGTAAATCGAACATCACCAATTGGTTTGCAAACTGGAAGTTACGACCTTCTGAACCGATTTCAGAACATAATAGTACCTGAGCGCCATCATCTTCTTGGGCAAAGTAAGCCGCCGCTTTATCACGTTCGATAATCGACATTCCTTCGTGGAACACAGTAGCACGGATGCCTTCACGTTCACGTAATGCTTGTTCTAAGGTTAATGCGGTTTGCGCACGAGAACAAATCACCAACACTTTCTCGTTACGGTTGGCTTTTAGCATATCAAGTAGCCAGTTAACACGAGGATCAAAGTTCCACCATGTTGCTGATTCACCTTCAAATTCTTGGTAGATATCTTCCGGGTAAAGTAGCTTGATCGCTTTCTCATTGATACCCATTTTACCGCCCATCATTGCCGCAACGCGCATGGCTGTGGTGTATTGGGTTGGCATTGCTAACGGGTACATATTCAGGTGACGCTGAGGGAAACCTGTGATTGCTGAGCGGGTATTACGGAACAATACGCGGCCCGTACCGTGGCGATCCATCAAGTTGTTGATCAATTCATGACGCGCCGCTAATGCTTCAGGATCGTCTTGAGCTGAATCTTCGATCACACGTAACATTGGCTCGATATCTTGCTCAGATAGCAGCTCGGTTAAGGTGTTTTTCGCATCATCATTCAGTTTTTCACCAGCAAGCAGTTGGGTTACAGCATCAGCAACGGGTTCGTATTGACGCTCTTCTTCAACAAAGGCTTCATAGTCGTAAAAACGATCAGGATCAAGAATACGTAAGCGTGCGAAGTGGCTTTCACGACCTAATTGCTCTGGTGTGGCGGTTAGTAGCAGCACACTTGGCGTTTTTTCTGCTAAGGCTTCAATCACTTGGTACTGACGACTAGGCTTATCTTCACTCCACTCAAGGTGGTGGGCTTCATCGACAACCAATAGATCCCAATCAGCATCTAGCGCTTGTTCAAAACGACGACGGCTTTTACGTAAAAAGTCTAATGAACACAATACATATTGCGCGGTATCAAATGGGTTAGCGGCATCAGCAAATGCTTCAACACAACGCTCTTCATCAAAGATAGAAAAGTGCAGGTTAAAACGACGCATCATTTCAACTAGCCATTGATGTTGTAGGGTTTCAGGAACCACGATCAGAATACGTTCAGCACGGCCTGATAGAACCTGCTGGTGGATGATCATACCGGCTTCAATGGTTTTACCTAAACCGACTTCATCGGCAAGGAGAACACGCGGCGCATAGCGACGACCGACTTCGTGAGCAATATATAACTGGTGTGGGATCAAACCTGCACGCATACCGCATAAACCACGTAATGGGCTTTTTAGTTGCTCGTATTGGTTTTTCAGCGCGCGGTAACGCAGTGCAAAACGATCCATGCGATCAATTTGACCTGCAAATAATTTATCTTGCGGTTTATTGAAACGAATTTGGTGGCTTAAGAAAAGTTCACGTAGCGCGACATTTTCTTCTTCTGTGTCGGTACGCGTACCTACGTAGGTGATCACGCCTTTATCTTCGTTGATCGCTTCTACCTTTAGTGACCAACCCTCATGGCTTTCAATCACATCACCAACGTTAAACATGACACGGGTAACAGGGGCATCATTACGTGCATATAGGCGATTTTCTTCTGATGCGGGGAACATCAAGGTAACCGTTCTTGGTTCAAGAGCGACAACGGTACCTAGACCTAAATCACTTTCTGTATCACTGATCCAACGTTGACCCAAAGCAAATGGCATAGTGGTAGAAACCTTCTAATTATTTGATATCAAAGAGACTGCAATAAGCTGTGCAAAGTATTAATAAGCTACACTGAAGATAAGTGTACGCTAGAATTTAAAATTTGTGCATAGCTCAAAAAGGGGACTCATGTTACTGCATGATGTGATTAAGGTCACGGTGAAAGTGATGAAAATCGGTCACAGTAAAATCATCATAAAACTTTCATCTACCGAGGGCTTAATAAGAAAGACGTCATAATTAAACCAGATGGGTAATTTTGACGTAAGCTAATAGAGTGATAGCTTAATTATCGCTGTCCAGACTACCAAGGAGGTGCCTATGGACGACGCCGAACGGAAACTGTTTGTACTTGATACAAATATTCTGCTTCATGAACCTCTGGCGTTCTTTTCTTTTCAGGAACACGACGTGGTTATTCCCATGACGGTTCTGGAAGAATTGGACAGAATTAAAGACAGTAAGCGTGATGTTTCTCGTGATGCTCGAGTCGCGATACGTGCGCTTGAAGATATATTCCACGACGCACCACCAGAGCAAATTTCGGCTGGTATTCCTTTCAACGACAAAGTGGCTCATAGCGGTACTATTGCTATTTTTGCTGACTATGAAGTAAAACAAACCGTCCATGCCTTTAGTGATAAGGCGGGTGACAATCGTATTCTTAATAGCGTTCTCTTTCTGCAACAAAAACATGCACCACGTTCTGTGGTATTAGTGACTAAAGACATCAACATGCGACTGCGTGCCAAAGGTGCAGGCGTCTTGTATGTTGATGATTATCGTACCGATCAGTTGATTGATGATGTCGCATTATTAACCAAAGGCTTTCATCGCTATCAAGGCGATTTTTGGGAAAATGTTGCTGAGTGTCAGTCGGAAAATAGAGGTCGTTCAACTTTACATACCTTACCTAAAAACTTATTTGAAACTCCCTTTGTTAATCAATATCTACTGGATGAAGGCAATGATTTTGCTGCTAGAATTCAAAGTATTGATGATGAAAGTGTCACCATTAAAGACATTAGCCAAGAGCGACTAATGCATCGACAAGCTTGGGGCGTTAATCCTAAAAATATTTATCAAGGGATGGCGCTAGATGCAATGCTTGATCCTCGGATTGATTTAGTGATCTTAACGGGTCCTGCTGGCTGTGGTAAAACCATTTTAGCAATGGCTGCAGCACTTGAGCAGGTCATTGAAAAAGGGATGTATGACAAAATTATTGTCACTCGTAATACGCCCGAAATAGCCGAATCAATTGGTTTCCTACCGGGTACCGAAGAAGAAAAAATGATGCCATGGCTGGCAGCGGTTACCGATACTATGGAAGCACTTCATAAGCATGATGTTTGTACTGATGGCTCAATGAAGTACATTTTTGATAAAGCCAATATTCAATTTAAATCGATTAACTTTATGCGTGGGCGTTCTATTCAAAATGCCTTTGTTTTACTCGATGAATGTCAAAACTTAACAGCTTCACAAATTAAAACCATTATTACCCGATGTGGTGAAGGAACAAAAATTGTGTGTTCGGGTAACCTTGCTCAAATTGATTCCAACTATCTATCCCCAGTGACCTCGGGATTAACCTATATTGTTGAGCGCTTTAAAAACTTTGAAGGTAGCGCCAATATTTATCTCAACGGGGTGGTTCGAAGCCGTCTAGCTGAATTTGCCGAAGAAAATCTTTAATCACTAGCAAGAAGAATAAGAAAAGCGAGCACATTGGGTGCTCGCTTTTTTGTTTATATTGTTACTTATTGCATTCTGCGGTTATGTTTCTGGTAGGGTTAAACCGAGATAGTTTTTAAGCTCAGGTAATACGGGATTAGATAAAACATCACAGGTTTCTCCTACCGCTTTGATAGTACCTTCATTAATAAAAATACATTTATTGGCAATTTTTTCGGCATCTTCAGGACTATGAGTGATCATCAATACCGTCATATTACGGGTTGTGGCTAATTGCTTAACGAGGTTTAACATCTCCGCACGCAGTGCAGGGTCAAGGGCCGAAAATGGTTCATCAAGCAGTAGCAAAGGGCGCTCTCGTAATAAACATCGCGCTAATGCTACTCGCTGACGTTGCCCGCCAGAAAGCTGCTCAGGTAAACGCTCAAGATAGGTATCAATCCCCACTTGTTTCGCTGAATTAGTCACTCGCTGTTTTTGCTCTGCGGTAAGTTTAAGGTTTGGGTTGATACCTAACGCAATGTTTTCAAATACACTGAGGTGAGGAAATAAATTGTGCTCTTGAAATAACATCGAGAGTGGACGTTGCGCAGGCTCTAGCTGACAGATAGATTGGCTATTAACGGTGATCTCACCGCTATCAGGGACGAGAAAGCCAGCAATGAGTGCGAATAAGGTACTTTTACCTGCGCCACTTGGGCCAATGAGTGCAGCGATATCTCCCTGCTCAAGCTGAACATCAAAGCTCAACGCCATCGCAACCTCATTTTTGTGTTGAGGTAAGTAGGTATAGTTGAGTTGATTAATGTTTAGCATGATGAACTCCTTGGCGATGGCGAGTAACAACAAGATACTCGACGGCACTAAATAAACCTAAGCTGAGTAACAGTAAAACCAGTGCAGCAACAGCAGCAGCATCCATTCGGTAACTGCCCATTAGTTCAAATAAATACAGTGGCAGCGTTTGAAAGTCTTGACTGCCAAATAATGCAATCGCACCTAAATCCCCCAGAGATAAGACAAAGCTAATAGCGAGAGCTTGGGCAATAGGGGCACGTAACGCACGCCACTCAACCAAACGTAATCGCGATAGATGCGTCATCCCTAAACTGCGACATAACGGATTATATTGCTGCGCGAGGTGGAGCATTGGTTGACTTAATGTTTTGATTACATAGGGCAGTGCCATTAGGGCATTAACACAGACCACAACCCAAAACGCAGCACTGTAAGCATCAGTATATTGGCGCAGTAAAAGAAAAATACCAGTACTTAACACTAACCCAGGTGTCACTAAAATCACTGTGCCGATCATTTCAATCCCGTCAGCAGCCAGTTTTTTACGTGCTAAGCGTAAGCTACGACTCGTGATGAGGATCATGACGCCAAGACAAAATGCTAATAAGCAGGAAAATAGTGCGATATGGAGTGAGTTAGTGATTGCTGACCATAACTGCTTTTGTTCTAAGATATTAAATAATTGATGGTTAATACCCGATACAAAGACGGCAATGATCGGTGGTATAACAAACACTAACGCACTGATGATCCAGAATACATCCCAACATTTAGCGCGCCATGTATCGTTATAATTCACTACCTTTTTGCTGATAGAGCCGTTTAGGGTAGAAAGCGGTTTAGCAAAACGTTGGGTAAAAAGCACTAATGAGCAGCAAAGTAGCATTTGCCATAAGGCTAAAATCGCACCTGTCGCTAAATCAAAGTCATAACGCAACGCTTGATATATGGCGAGCTCGATAGTGGTTGATTTAGGACCACCGCCAAGCGACATGATCACGGCAAAGCTGGTAAAGCACAACATAAAGACTAAACCCGTGATATGCGGCAGTTGTTGGCGTAGTCGAGGCCATGCAATTAAGCGAAATTTACTCCAGCCAGTAATACCTAAATGCGCCGCAAGCTGATGTTGCTCTGCGGGGATACCATCGAGGCTTTGCAGTAGAAAACGAACGGTCAGTGGCAGGTTTAAAAATACGTGCGCCAGTAAGATCCCGCTTAAACCGTAAATGTTTAATGGCGGTAAGCCTAGTATTTCTAGGTTATGACTGATCAATCCACTTTTGCCATAAATCGATAATAACCCAAAAACAGCAACCAAGACGGGCATCACGAGCGTCATCGCAAATAAACGTAATAGCAGAGCTTTTCCTACAAACTGCCGTCGTGAGAGTGCATAAGCAATGGGAATCGCTGGGATGATGCTAAATAGAGTCGACAAGATGGCTTGATAGAAGCTAAATCCTGTTACATGTCGCAGATAAGGATCATGCCATAGTGTTGATAGTTGCCAGTCGTTAGCTTGGCTGATTAAGGCGGTGAGCGCGGCAACAACAACAAAAGTGATCAGCCCGGCACTGATAATGCCGGGCAATAAGGTAATGCGTTTGTTCAAAGTCTTAAACCATTACTGAGTGAGGGCTTGCTGCCACTCTCGGATCCAGGCTTTGCGATGTGTTGCCACTTCGTCGGCACTAAATTCAAGTGCTTTGCTTGGTACGGTGAGTTCATCAAAACCTTTCGGTAGGCTTTGCTTTGTTACTGGATACATCCAGTTGTGGGTAGCAATTTGTGACTGAAAAGCATCACTTACAATAAATTGCATAAATTGATCGGCAAGTTTTGGATGTGGGCTATTTTTCATCTTCGCTGCCACTTCAACTTGCATATAATGGCCTTCTTTAAAGTTAGCCGCTTTGTACTGGTGTTTGTCTTCAGCAATGATGTGATAGGCTGGTGATGTGGTGTATGAAAGCACCATATCTGATTCGCCTTTTAAGAACATGTTATAGGCTTCAGACCAACCCTTAGTGACGGTCACGGTGTGTTTCGCTAGTTGCTGCCACATTTCAGGGGCTTTATCACCGTAGACCGATTTGATCCATAACATTAGACCTTGGCCAGGGGTTGAAGTACGAGGATCTTGATAGATAACGCTGATATTTTGATCTTTGATCAGAGCATCTAAACTCGCTGGTGGGTTTTTCAGTTTATCGCTGTCATACACAAAGGCAAAATAGCCGTAATCATAAGGGATGAAAGTATCATCACTCCAACCTTTAGGAAGCGTGAGCTTACTGGTATCAACATCATTTTTTGCTAATAGGCCGGTATTTTTCGCTTCTGTCATTAGGTTGTTATCTAGCCCTAATAACACATCTGCTTTACTGTTTTTCCCTTCAAGACGAACGCGATTTAAAATCGATACGCCATCTTCTAAAGAAACAAAATTGACCGTACAACCATTACATTGTTTTTCAAACGCTTTCTTTACTACAGGACCAGGACCCCAGTCGGAAGCAAAGGAGCTGTAGGTATAAACATTAAGAGTATTGTCTGAGGCGAAAGCTGAGCTTGCAACTAATGACAGAGAGATTAGGGGAAGAAGAGTGTTTATTTTTTTCACTATGCGCTCCGAGATGTCCTGCATCCTTGGGACAAAAATTGAAAGAGAGAGCGGCACAGGTTTGAGTGCTGTTGCATCATGCAATGGTCAGCGAGCTCGAAAGCATGTTCGAGCATCTCAATTCCTACGCCAGCATTACCTGGTTCAGGTTCAATGGGTCCTGCTATAAAGCACGTATGCCTAACAATCTCAGCCAAATGGCTCCCCAATGAGAACAAACTATTGTACCTGCAACTGTATCGAAGTTATAGCTTCTGATTAAGTTGCCAATTATAGATGTAATGGATCTGAGTGAATTGTAGGTTAGGCGTAATACGATAATGATTAAGGTGTTGTTGTAACTCAGTTAACGATCCAAAATCAGTTTGATACCAATCATAGATAGATGACAGTGTGATGCCATTTTTTGTTATTTTTATTGCTTTTTCACTATTAATAAAACGTGTTGCAGCTTGATCTAACTGGGAGTCTAATCGATCGCTATTAAACGCTTTAGGCAGTAAATCAGGACAACCAAGACTGGCACAGTTGACTGCGTAGTGGATCCTAGGATCTTGCCAGATAGGGCGTAAGATCCGATGTTCAATATCGTTTAAAGTTAGCTTTTTATTATTAATGGTAATAATGGTTTGATCCCATGGTCCAAAGCTAAATAAACCTCCCAATTTAGTGATTGATTTTACAGGGTAATTATCAATAATTAATTGAACGGTTAGGGCGTTATATAAATTAACCCAATAGGCAAATTGAACATCACGATTATAACGGTGAGGATTTTGGGCACTGAGTCGCTTAATATAAGTTGCTAGCTTTTGTTTGTCTGCACTTGATACTTGGTTATAACGAAATAAGGTTTGATCCGGTTGAATGACAAGATATTTATCGAGTAGTTGCTGCCAATCTTGATGACTGATCTTGTTTGTGTTTTTAGGATCATGAGGTTGCCAATATGACCAGAGTTCGGATTTTGGCGCAGCAAAGATCGGCAGAGTGAATAACAGCAGCCAAGTGGCAATAACAATACGCATATTTTTCCTATTAATATAATAAGTAACAATATTGATTAAGACCGTAATAAGTATTGGCTAATTTCATTATCTTTTTGATATTTTAAATAAAAACGCCCTGTTTATATTAAACAGGGCGTCCGATTTCAGATGATGTACGATTACGCTAAGAAGCGAGGAATACGGTTTTCAAAGTCTGTAATTTTATCTTCGTGTTGCAGTGTCAAACCGATATTGTCTAAGCCATTTAATAGGCAGTGACGACGGAATTCATCAATTTCAAAGGTGTACTCTTTACCATCCGCACTGACGATCATTTTTTCAAGATCAACCGTGATCTGTGCGCCTTCATTTTCATCGACATACTTAAATAAAGTGTCAACGTCTTGCTCAGAGAGACGTACGGGCACCATTTGGTTATTGATCGAGTTACCATAGAAAATATCGGCAAAGCTTGGCGCAATCATAACTTGGATACCGTAATCAGCAAGCGCCCACGGTGCATGTTCACGAGAAGAGCCACAACCAAAGTTTTCACGCGCCAGTAAAATACTCGCGCCTTGGTAGCGAGGGGCGTTCATAATAAAGTCAGGGTTTGCCTGCTCGCCTGCATCATCTAGAAAACGCCAATCATGGAAAAGGTGCTTACCAAATCCAGTTCGAGTTACTTTCTGCAAAAACTGTTTTGGAATAATCGCATCGGTATCAATATTTGCCGTATCTAGCGGTACAACTAAACCTGTGTGTTGTTTAAAACCTGTCATGTTCAAATCCTTTTGTTACACCGATGCGGCATCTAGTTGGCGAATATCAACAAAATGTCCGGCACATGCCGCTGCTGCTGCCATGGCTGGGCTAACTAGATGAGTACGCCCATCACGACCTTGACGACCTTCAAAGTTACGGTTACTGGTTGACGCACAACGCTCACCGGGACCTAAGCGATCGTTATTCATTGCCAGACACATTGAACAACCGGGTAGTCGCCATTCGAAGCCTGCTTCAATGAAGATTTTATCAAGCCCTTCTTTTTCAGCTTGTGCTTTCACTTGCTCTGAGCCTGGAACGACTAAAGCTTGTACGTTAGCGGCAACTTTACGCCCTTTGGCAATGGCTGCTGCTGCGCGCATATCTTCAATACGTGAGTTAGTGCATGAACCAATAAAGACTTTATCAACGGCAAAATCAGACAGGGCTTTGCCAGCTTCTAGTCCCATGTAAGCTAATGCTTTTTCTGCAGAGGCTTTTTCAACGGGATCGTTAAAGCTTTCAGGGGCAGGGATTGGCTCATCAACGGCAATCACTTGACCTGGGTTTGTTCCCCATGTCACTTGCGGCTTTATGTCTTTAGCATCGAGCGTTACAACGGCATCAAACTCGGCGTTCGGATCGGATTTCAATGATGTCCAGTATTCTACTGCGGCATCAAAGTCTGCGCCTTTCGGGGCAAATTCACGATCTTTAATATAATCAAAGGTCGTTTGATCCGGTGCAATTAAACCTGCTTTAGCGCCTAGTTCAATCGCCATATTACAAACGGTCATACGACCTTCCATTGTAAGGTCTGTGATTGCTTCGCCACAGAACTCAACCACATAGCCAGTACCGCCAGCTGCGGTTGTTTTACCAATGATGGCAAGGACGATGTCTTTTGCTGTAATGCCTTCAGCTACTTTACCTTTAACTTCAATCTTCATGGTTTTCGCACGAGATTGTTTTAAGGTTTGGGTGGCTAAGACATGTTCTACTTCCGAGGTACCAATACCGAAGGCCAGTGCACCAAAGGCACCGTGAGTCGCGGTGTGTGAGTCACCACAAACAATGGTCATACCCGGCAGAGTAATACCCAGCTCAGGCCCCATGACGTGTACAATGCCTTGATATTTGTGGTTTAAGTCATACAGGGTGACACCAAACTCTTCACAGTTTTTTGCCAGTGTTTCCATTTGAATACGTGCCATTTCCCCCGATGCATTGATATCTTTAGTTTGGGTAGAAACGTTGTGATCCATCGTGGCGAATGTTTTTGATACTTGACGCACTTTACGACCCTTCTCACGCAAGCCATCAAAAGCTTGCGGGGATGTCACTTCATGTACAAGGTGACGGTCGATATATAAGATCGGGTTTTCCCCTTCTGCTGCAACGGCAACATGGGAATCGTAAACTTTTTCATAAAGCGTTTTAGGTGAAGCTGAAGCGTTATTATTAGTGTTCGACATTGCTCAATGCTCCCTTATGCTTGTTGAATGTAGGCTGCGATCTTATCGCCCATTTCACTGGTGGTGAGTGCTGGTTTATCACTCGCAAGATCGGCAGTTAACTCCCCAGCTTCCAGCGCTTGTGATACCGCTTGTTCGATAGCACGCGCTGCTGTTTCTTCACCTAGGCTGTAACGAAGCATCAGTGCTGCTGATAGGATCTGCGCGACTGGATTTGCAATGTTTTTACCTGCAATATCCGGTGCTGAACCGCCGGCAGGCTCGTACATACCAAACTTATCTTGGTTAAGGCTAGCTGAAGGCAACATACCCATAGAACCTGTGATCATTGCACATTCATCCGAGATGATATCGCCGAAGATATTTGAACATAGCATGACATCAAATTGAGAAGGATCTTTGATCAGCTGCATGGTCGCGTTATCAATGTACATATGAGTTAACGTCACATCAGGGTAATCTTTTGCGATTTCTTCTACGACTTCACGCCATAAAATAGAGCTCTGTAGGACGTTAGCTTTATCAATAGAGCAGACTTTTTTGCTGCGTAAGCGAGCTGATTCAAACGCAATTTTTGCAATACGTTCAATTTCATAGCGGTAGTAGACTTCAGTATCGAACGCTTTTTCTTGTGCGCCTTCACCTTCGCGGCCCTTTGGCTGACCAAAGTAAATACCGCCAGTGAGCTCACGCACAACAGCAATATCAAAACCACGCTCTGAAATATCAGCGCGTAGCGGAGAGAACTTCTCTAAGCCACGGTGAATTTGAGCTGGACGTAGATTACAAAATAATTGGAAGTGTTTACGAAGTGGTAGAAGAGCACCACGTTCAGGTTGATCGTTAGGTGCTAAATGCTCCCACTTAGGGCCACCAACAGAGCCAAATAATACGGCATCGGATTGTTCACAGCCTTTTAGAGTGGCATCAGGTAGTGGGCAGCCATGATTATCGATAGCAATACCACCTACATCATATTCTGTACGATTAAAGGTTAGATTAAATTTAGCCTCGATTGCATTTAGCACTTTATGTGCCTGTTGCATCACTTCTGGACCAATCCCGTCACCGGGTAAAACTGCAATATTGTAAGAACCAGCCATGGTATCTTGCTCTCCATAATTGTTTAAAAGTATAAATTCGTGAGTCGCTGTAAGCGTTATCAACTAGTGAGTTGCTGAGCGCTGCTTTATTTCTTCAATTTGATCTGCACGGTGAATGCTATTGATAACGTGCAGTAACGCTTGACCAGACGCTTCTACAATATCGGTTGCTAAGCCCGTTCCGTGGTATTTTCTGCCTTTATAATTAGCGATGATATCAGCTTGTCCTAAGCCGTCTTCGCCTTCGCCTTTTGCAGTTAAATCAAATTTATCCAGTACAATGTCATAACCTGTTAGGCGGTAAATACACTGGTATAACGCATCGACAGGACCATTACCGACCGCCGCTTCACATTTTTCTTCGTCACCACACAATAGTTTGATACTGGTGGTGGCCATCACACTACCCGACTGAACACTTAGGTAGTTCAGCTTGAAGTAGTCATCTTCATCACGAAGGTTAGAAAAATGCATCAGTGCTTCTAAGTCATAATCAAACACTTGGCCTTTTCGATCAGCCAGTTTTAAGAAATCAGCATACAGTTTATCTAGGCTATACTCTTTCTCGGTGTAGCCCAATGCATCCATGTGACTTTTAACTGCCGCACGACCAGAGCGACTGGTTAGGTTTAGTGCTTGGTTTTTAAGGCCAATCGATTCAGGCGTCATGATTTCATAGGTGTTTTTATTTTTTAGCATCCCATCTTGGTGGATACCCGATGAGTGACTAAAGGCATTAGCACCAACAATCGCTTTATTGGCTTGAATTGGCATATTACACAACTGACTAACCATTTTACTGGTACGGTGAATTTCATCGTGTTTGATATTGGTTGTAACGCCCAGTAACTCCTGACGCGTTTTGATGATCATCGCAATTTCTTCTAGTGAGCAGTTACCTGCACGCTCACCTAGACCATTAATGGTTCCTTCTACCTGACGAGCACCCGCTTGAACGGCCGCCATTGAGTTGGCAACAGACATGCCTAAATCATCGTGACAGTGAACAGAAATCACTGCCTTATCGATATTTGGAACGCGGTTAAATAGTTGAGTGATAATGCCGCCAAATTCGCTTGGCAGGGTGTAGCCCACGGTATCAGGGATGTTAATGGTGTTAGCGCCCGCATCGATAGCGGCTTCTACCATGCGGCACAGATTATCAATTGGTGTACGGCCCGCATCTTCACATGAAAACTCAACATCATCAGTATAATTACGCGCGCGCTTTACAGCTGCGACACCCATATCAATGACATCATCATAGCTACGACGTAGCTTGTCTTGTACGTGAACGGTTGAGGTTGAGATAAAGGTGTGAATGCGGAAAGCTTCTGCGACTTTCAATGACTCTGCCGCTACATCAATATCTTTTGCTACTGCTCGTGATAAAGCACAAATACGACTGTTTTTGATGTGTTTCGCGATAGTTTGTACTGACTCAAAATCGCCAGGGGATGAAACAGGAAAGCCTGCTTCAATCACATCAACGCCTAAACGCTCTAATGCGTATGCGATCTGTAGTTTTTCTTTTACGGTAAGGCTTGCCGATAACGCTTGTTCACCGTCACGTAGCGTAGTATCGAAAATAATGACCTGATCTTTCATTGCTACTTCCTTTTAATCTATTACCGTTACAGGTTAGTTCGCATTCACTTGCGCTAGTCGATATATGAAAAAACCCGCGCAAGTTGCGCGGGTTTTAAAATCTTTAGTGGCGTTTCCCACTCAAAAGCAACCCGCGCGATTTAAGTCACGATAAGGAGGAGGCTAAGGAGTAAAGAGAAACGTTTTTTCATTTTATACACACTTATATAAAGTTGATTAACAAATGAATACCAAATAGACAGGTCAAAGGTCAACCAATAATTACGTTTATTTTACAATTATGGCGGTAACTAATTGATTTTTAATTATTGCGATATGTTTTTCCATAAATAAGGGAAAAAAACAGAGATGATAGGGCAATAACATTTAATGATAAATAGTTGTCAAATTATTAACAATTTACGTAATTCTCTTTTCTTCTAGATTGTCACTGACTCTCCTTTGAAGTTTCACCTTGTTGTCACAAGTCCTTTTTATCCTAGTGATAGTTATAAAAAGGAGAACAATGATGACATTACTTACCCCTATTCAGCGTTTTGATTATGCGTTTTCAACGCTATGTCTCTGTCATCGATTTAATATTCCATTGGCTAAAATTAGCCGTATTGTTTCACGAACCGGTGATGGTCACTTATATGCCATGATTGGCTTGCTCATATGGTGGGGTGATCAACAACAGGGGGGGGCTTTCATTTTTTATGGTTTGTTGATGTTTTTGATTGAACTCCCATTGTATTGGTTGCTCAAAAACAGCTTTAAACGCAGTCGTCCGGTTAGTTTACCCTCCTTTATTAAACCCTCAGATCGCTATAGCTTGCCATCAGGTCATACTGCGGCGGCTTTTATGATGGCCGCCTTAATTTCAAGCTTTTATCCTTCGTATAGTGAAATGGTGTGGCTATGGGCAAGCTGCATTGGCTTCTCCCGTGTATTGCTGGGGGTACATTATCTTAGCGATATCATTGCTGGCGCATTATTAGGTTTTGCTTGTTTCGAATTAGCCGGTTATATCTTGTAAGGAACATACAATGAAAATACTTTATGGGATCCAAGGTACGGGTAATGGCCATATTTCTCGAGCTCGTGAAATGGCACGTGCTTTTGATGGATTAGATTGTGAGGTTGATTATTATTTTTCAGGGCGAGAAAGAGATAAGTTTTTTGATATGGCCTGCTTTGGTGATTATCAATTGGGAAAAGGGTTGACTTTCGTTACCGAACAAGGCTGTATCCAACGGTTAAAAACATGGCATCAGCTTAATTTACGGCAATTTCGACAAGAGGTGAAAACGTTAGATTTATCTCGTTATGATTTTGTGTTGAATGATTTTGAGCCCATTACGGCATGGGCTGCAAAACAGCAGAAAGTGCCCAGTCTCTCGTTAAGTCATCAAGCTGCTTTCCTGTATGATGTGCCAAAAGCGAATGAAAGCGTATTTGATCGATTACTTACACGTTATTTTGCTCCGACTCAATATCAAATTGGTCTGCATTGGCACCATTTTAACTGCCCAATATTACCGCCAATTATTCCTTGTTTTGATACACCAAGTTGTCAGCAAAAACCATTTATTTTGGTGTATTTACCCTTTGAGTCACTTTCTCAAATTACCGATTTACTCTCTCATTTCCAGCAAGTGAATTTTGTTTGTTATCACCCCGATATTGAGAGTAAATCACAATGGCAAAACGTGCAGTTGAAACCATTAAGTCGAGAGGGTTTTCATCACCATTTACATTGCTGTAAAGGTGTTGTGGCAAACGGTGGTTTTGAACTGCCTTCAGAGGCCATTTCTCTAGGGAAAAAATTATTGTTAAAACCACTCCAAGGGCAATTTGAACAAAGTAGTAATGTTGCGACGTTAGCGATGATGGGATTAGCGCATGTTACTCCATCATTAGATGTGACGACGATGCGAGTTTGGCTTGATAGCGAGAGTGTTGGGCGGGTTAAAATCCCAGATGTCGCAAGTGAAGTTAGTAAGTGGTTACTTAATAAGGAGTGGCATGATCTTGATACGCTAAAAGAAGAGTTATGGCAGCAAGTCGAGTTTCCAGAATCAGTTGCTGAAGCAATGTCTGAGCATTACCCTGAAAGCCAATATATTACGACAACACCTTCGCTTATTAAATCATTGGTGAAATGAATTAATAGAAAAAATTACTGATTATTCTTGAATTTGTTATCGCTTTTCACCTTAAAAAAAGGTCTAAAATTTTATTCATATCTTTTTTTATTTATTTTATGTTTGATTTAAGATTATGATTTTTTAATGTTTATATTTCTGAATGTGGATTAATTCATACAATCTTCATAATCACTTATATTCTATTATTAGTCTCATCAATTTGTTTGGATAATACTGGTCTCATCCCAAATCAAGCGGGTTTAGATTAGAAGCAATAATTAAGCTTCTAAGTTACTGAAGGCATAGGACGTGCCGATGAACTCATAAATTTAGAGGCATAATATGACACGTAAAACAGCGTCAGTTTTCCCAACAGAAAGTTACTCAATGGAATCAACATTACGTAGTGTTGATCTTAATTTATTAACTGTTTTTGACGCCGTAATGCAAGAGCAGAACATTACTCGCGCTGCACATAATCTAGGTATGTCACAACCTGCGGTAAGTAATGCAGTTGCGCGCCTTAAAGTAATGTTTAATGATGAGCTATTTATTCGTCATGGTCGCGGTATTCAACCCACGCAACGCGCAAAACAATTGTTTGGTCCACTTCGCCAAGCACTGCAATTAGTGAAGAATGAGTTGCCATGTTCTATCTTTAATCCAATGACATCTAGCCGTACTTTTAAGTTGGCAATTTGCAGCCCCTCAGACATACGTTTTGCACCTCAGATTTTAAAAGAAATGCACTCCCAAGCTCCTCATTTACGTCTTCAACTTGAAGCAGAATTTGAAGCCGGATTAGCACAGAAATTGCGTTATCAAGAAATTGATTTTGTGATTGATTATGTACGCTTTGATGAACAAGGTTTTTGTAGCACAGAATTATTCAGTGATGAACTTGTTGTTATCGCATCTGGAAATCACCCCCGTTTACATGACAGTATTTCTGAAGCTGAATTTAATCATGAAATGCACGCCGTATTAAAAACGAACCCTGAAATTAAAGGTTTTGCCGATCATATTTACAATCAAGCGCACAGTTACAATGAAGCTTATCAAGGTGCGAGTTTAAGCAATATCATGTATGTGGTCGGTCAATCTGAATTAATAGCGGTAGCGCCTCGTTGGTTAGCAGAATCTGTGGCTGATAACCTACACTTAAAAGTGTTAGAGCTTCCCTTTGCGAATAACAAAATTAGCGGTTACCTAAGTTGGCATGAATCTACACAAAAGGATAAAGGCAATATCTGGATGCGAGATCAGCTAATGACAATTTGTGGCGATTTAACGTAATAAACCCCATGATATAAACGTGAAGGTCAGCACAATTGCTGACCTTTTTTGGTTAAAAGCTATCGATATTATAGTGGTAAGAGTTGTCTGCTGTTTCGCAATATGAATAATGCCGCAACGTGAAATAAGGTTGATTTTTTCGTTCTTCAACCATGTTATTTATAGATTCTTACACTTTTGCTTTTTGATTAAAAAGTCGTTTGATAGCCTTTATTCACAAGGCGTAGAGTAGCGGGTAAGCGTTGGGAAATATAATTTTATGTGCATTATGGTTGGCTTTTTATAGGCTGAATTGTAGACTGCATATCTCGAATAAGCTTACAAGTGTAAGCTAAAAAAATAGAGTACTTATGGCACAACACGATTTTCATATTGTTCACCGCATTCGCAGTCAAGTTTCTCGCTTAGGTGATAAGCCTGCATTACGTCATCAAGTCGATGGTGAGTGGCAAGATATTAGTTGGAATTGTTTTGGTGAGCAAATTCAGCAACTGGCTTTAGCATTATTGTGCCAAGGCTTACAAGTACAAGATAAAGTTGGCATATTCGCAAACAATATGCCTCGTTGGACTGTTGCTGATTTTGCCGCGTTATACAATCGTTGTATTACCGTTCCTATTTATCCAACAAGTACAGCGCAGCAAGCGGCTTATATTCTTCAAGACGCAAGTGTAAAAGTACTTTTTGTTGGCGAGCAAGCTCAAATGGATGCGGCTGTTGAAATTGCAGCGCAATGTCCTCAGCTTGAACGCATTGTTGCATTGTCTGACGATGTTACGATCCCAGAACATCCATTGGCGTGTCATTATAATGAGTTTGTTAAGCAAGCAAGTGGTGAGTATCAGCTAGAACTTGATACTCGTTTAGCTGAAAAACAAATGGATGATCTGATCACACTGATTTATACCTCGGGTACAACCGGTACGCCGAAAGGGGTCATGTTAGACTATGCAAATATTGCTTCTCAGATTGAAGCACATGATCAACGTTTAGCATTAGATGAAGGTGATACGTCATTATGCTTCTTACCGTTATCGCATGTCTTTGAACGCGCATGGACGTTTTACGCACTACATCGTGGTGTTGTAAATTGCTACCTATCAGATACGAATAAATTAAAAGAAGCATTAATCACGGTGAAACCGCACTATATGTCAGCGGTTCCTCGTGTATTTGAAAAAATCTATTCAGGTATTCACGATAAAGTCTCTCGCGCACCCTTACACCGCAAAATGATATTTACCTGGGCGGTGAACATGGGCGCTAAGATGTCTGCTGCCCGTCAAGAATGTCGTGAGCCATCTTGGTTATTGAAGAAGTCTTATGCGTTAGCCGAGAAAGTGGTGCTATCTAAACTACAGGCAGTACTCGGTGGTAATATTAAATTTATGCCATGTGGTGGTGCGAAATTAGATGCGGGCATTGGACGCTTTTTTCATGCGATTGGAATTAACGTTAAGTTAGGTTACGGCATGACAGAAACCACAGCGACGGTTTCTTGTTGGGATGACAGCTGTTATAACCCTGATTCTATTGGTATGCCAATGCCTGGTGCTGAAGTTAAAATTGGCGAGCAGAATGAAATTTTAGTTCGTGGTCCAATGATTATGCGTGGCTATTACAATATGCCAGAAGAAACCGCGAAAAATTTCACTGAAGATGGCTTCTTGAAAACCGGTGATGCGGGTTATCTTGATGATCAAGGTAACTTGTTTATCACAGATCGTATTAAAGAGTTAATGAAGACGTCTGGTGGTAAATATATTGCACCGCAAGTGATTGAAGGTGCGATAGGTAAAGATCACTTTATTGAGCAGATAGCTGTGATTGCTGATACTCGTAAGTTTGTATCAGCCTTGATTGTTCCGTGTTTTGAAACGCTTGAAGAACATGCACGCGAATTAAATATCAAATACAAAGACCGTTTAGAGCTGATCAAACATAGCCAAATTGTCGAGTTGATTGAAAAGCGTGTTGTGGAGCTACAAAAAGATTTAGCACGTTTTGAACAAGTGAAAAAATTTACATTGTTACCTAAATCATTTTCGATGGACAAAGGCGAGTTAACGCCGACTCAAAAACTTCGTCGAAAAGTGATTCAAGATCGTTATCACAAAGAAATTGAACATATGTATGAGGAAAGCCATAAAAAGGCCTCTCATAAAGACAAGTAATGTTTTATTTTTAATAAATTAAGGAGCCGTTATGGCTCCTTTTTTATTTTATCCAGTAACATATTTGGCAATAAAACTATGCAGTGGTTATTAATGTGCCTAGATGGTTTTATTGACCTGTAAAAAGTCATAAAACAGCAATTTTTAAGATTTTAAAATCAAAGTCGACTTTTCCTCTAGATTCAAATGCTGCAAAAGCGTTAAAGTTGTTGCAGGTAACTGTGTGTTGTTATGGCATTGCGCAGTATACATAGCATGAATTATTCATGGCGTTTATTAGGCTAAAAATAAGCCCTAACTATGTTTCATCGACCTGGAGACAAAATATGGAGATGTTGTCCGGCGCTGATATGATCGTACGTTCTATGATCGATCAAGGCGTTAAGCATATATTCGGCTACCCTGGTGGCTCTGTTCTTGATATCTACGATGCCCTTCATGAGAAAAGCGATATTGAACATGTTCTTGTTCGTCATGAACAAGCTGCAGTTCATATGGCAGACGGCTATGCGCGTGCTACGGGTGATGTAGGTGTTGTACTGGTGACCTCTGGTCCTGGCGCAACGAATGCTATTACTGGTATTGCAACGGCTTATATGGATTCAATTCCTATGGTCGTGTTATCAGGGCAGGTAATGAGTAGCTTAATTGGTAACGATGCATTCCAAGAATGTGACATGGTTGGGATCTCACGCCCAGTCGTTAAACATAGCTTTCTTGTAACCAAACCTGAAGACATCCCTGAAATCATCAAAAAAGCCTTCTATATAGCATCTACAGGCCGTCCTGGTCCTGTTGTGGTTGATATCCCTAAAGATATGTTAAACCCTGCTGAAGCATATCCATATCAATATCCAGAATCGATTTCCTTACGTTCATATAATCCGACGACCCAAGGTCATAAAGGACAAATTAAACGTGGTGTTAAAGCGCTATTATCTGCGAAAAAGCCAGTATTGTATGTCGGTGGCGGTGCCATCATGTCATCGTGTAGCGAGCAATTGATTGAGCTTGCTGAGTCATTAAACATTCCTGTTGTAAATACCCTGATGGGGTTAGGGGCATTCCCTGGTACACATAAACAGTGTTTAGGTATGTTGGGTATGCATGGCACTTATGAAGCGAATATGGCAATGCATAACGCAGATCTTATATTTGGTATTGGGGTGCGTTTTGATGATCGTACGACCAACAACTTAGAAAAGTACTGCCCTGACGCAACGATCATGCACATAGATATTGATCCTTCATCAATATCTAAAACCGTATCAGCAGATATTCCTATCGTGGGATCGGCGGATACCGTATTAAATAGCATGCTTAAATTATTGAAAGAGCATGAAGTTAAAAATGATCAACAAGAGATCGTGCAATGGTGGCAATCAATTGAATCGTGGCGTGAACGTGAATGTTTAAGTTATGACACTGATGGCGATCGTATTAAACCACAGCAAGTCATTGAAGTGCTTCACCGCTTAACGAATGGCGAAGCTTATGTCTCTTCTGATGTTGGTCAGCATCAAATGTTTGCCGCGCTTTATTACCCGTTTGATAAGCCACGTCGTTGGATTAACTCTGGTGGTTTAGGCACGATGGGTTTTGGTTTGCCTGCTGCGATGGGAGTGAAGTTTGCTTTGCCTGATGAAGAAGTGGTGTGTGTAACTGGTGATGGCAGTATTCAGATGAATATTCAAGAGCTATCTACGGCGCTGCAATATGATATCCCAGTTAAGATTATTAACTTAAATAACCGATTCCTAGGCATGGTAAAACAGTGGCAAGATATGATCTATCAAGGTCGCCACTCTCATTCATACATGGACTCTGTGCCTGATTTTGCGGCTATCGCTGAAGCTTATGGCCATGTCGGTGTGCGAATTTCAGATCCTAATAAATTAGAAAGTGAACTAGAGAAAGCGTTAGCACTAAAAGATAAATTAGTCTTTATTGATATCAGTGTTGATGAAACAGAGCATGTTTACCCAATGCTTATCCGTGGTGGTGCAATGAATGAGATGTGGTTAAGCAAGACGGAGAGAACATAATGCGTAGAATTATTTCAGTATTACTTGAAAACCAACCGGGCGCATTATCTCGTGTGGTGGGGCTATTTTCTCAACGTGGTTACAATATCGAGTCACTTACTGTTGCGCCGACTGACGATCCAACGTTGTCTCGTTTGAACATCACGACCAATGTGAAAAATGAATCGGCTTATGAGCAAATTGAAAAACACCTTCATAAGCTGATTGATATTTTAAAAGTCAGTAACATTACTGAATCAGAGCATGTTGAGCGTGAATTAATGCTTACCAAAGTCAAAGCAAGTGGTTTTGCGCGAGCAGAAGTTAAACGTACTGCAGATATTTTCCGTGGACAGATTATTGATGTGACAAGCCAAATTTATACGATTCAATTAATCGGTACAGGTGAAAAACTTGATGCATTTCTAGCGGCAGTAGGTGAAGCGACAGAAATTATTGAAGTCGCTCGAAGTGGCGTAGTAGGCATGGCTCGAGGAGAGCGTGCATTAAAGGCGTAATTGTATAGCGCACTTATTAACAAAGCCGATTGTCGTAATAAGCAATCGGCTTTAGTTTTTTTAATACATAGATATCGACTAACCTTTAGTAAGGAGCAGAAGGCAGGGAAGCGCTTATACCATATGAGGTAAGCGATGCTGCGGCAATTTTTGGTCCGATTAACCACAGCTATTCTCGTTATTTTAGGCTGTAAAGTGAGTGCAATTTACTTTTTGTTAGTTGTATTACTGTTAAACACCCACCATAAAGAGATCTTTGGCTGGTAATCAAAAAAGCTCGTTAATTGTATTAACGAGCTTTTTATTTAGTATTGAAAAGGTTAGAGGTGGTTTTTTATATCATCAACCGCTCTTTCAAAGTGGGTCTGCATGATTTTCTGTGCGAGCTCTATATCACGATCAAGGACTGCTTTCATTAAGGCTTCGTGTTCCCCTTGATCGTTGTAACGATCTTCAGCTTGTCGTGTTTTACTCACCCAAATATGACGATAACGTTTTATTTGATCATAGATATCATTATAGATATCAAGCATTACAGGAGAGTTGGAACTGGTTAAAATAGCGGTATGAAAATCACTATGTCGTTGCTCCCATTCTGATAAATCAGTGTCATCAAGTGCTGGATCTAAGCGACTGAGTTTGTGATAGGTCGTTAAGATATTGAGTTCCCAAGCTTCATCACCTTGTGTGATCGCACGTGTTAGTAGCTCTCGAGAGATAACATTATTAGCACTAAAAAGATCTTGTAGTTCTTCAATTGAAACGGGGGCGACCCAACATCCTTTTTGTGGTGCAAATTTAACGTACTTTTTCCATGATAATTGTACTAAGGCTTCTCTAATTGGAGATGCGCCTACGTTGTATCGCTCTTTAAGATCAGCAACAACGAGCTTTTGGCCTGGAGTCAGTTTACCGAGCAAGATATCTTGTCGGATGATCTCCATAACCTGATTCGTTAAAGTCGGGCTAGACACGTCAATCCTCTTCAGCTTCTTAAATTCTCGTTATTATTATTATTGAGAATTTATCGTCTTGTTATATATGAATTTATTAGCAATTTGAGACTAAAGTATACATTGGTTTGTTTATTGCTTAAACATTTTAGGTGCTATTTGATCATTTATAGAAGGGGTATCATATAAGTGATGGCTAACATAATGATGTCGCATTCCCTAAAGTAAGGGCTATCACGTATTTATTGTTAAGATTAAAAGGGGCACCTTAAGGGGGAGGATGTTTAAGGTGTTAAGAGAATAAAATAAAAAAGGAGCCACAAGAGCTCCTTTTTGTACATCTGTAGGTACGAATTAAAGTACGTGTACAGATGCTGTGTTTGTAGTACCTGAAGCGACTAGAGCACCAGAAACCATAACAACGATGTCGCCTTTAGCACCAAGACCTGTTTCAAGCGCTAGCTCTTTACCGCGTAGGTAGAATGCATCAGTGCTTTCAATTGAATCAACAACAACAGGTGTAACACCTTTAGAAAGACATAGCTGAGCTGCTGTCTTAGTATTTGTTGTTACAGCAAGAATGCGTGCTGTTGGGAAGTACTTACGTACAGAGCGAGCTGACTTACCAGCTTCAGTAGCAACGATAATTAGCGGAGCGTTTAGTTTCTCAGCTGTATCTACTGCACCTTTACATACCGCTTCTGTGATACGTAGACGAGGGCTATCTAGACGAGAACCTAGCTCTGGCTTAACAACGTAATCAGTACGTGCACAGATTTGCGCCATGATAGTGACAGCTTCAATTGGGTATTTACCCTTCGCTGACTCACCAGAAAGCATTACTGCATCTGTACCATCCATGATTGCGTTAGCAACATCGCCCGCTTCTGCGCGAGTTGGACGTGGGTTCTTGATCATAGAATCAAGCATTTGAGTTGCAGTGATAACCACTTTACGTGCGCGGTTACACTTCTCGATCATCATCTTCTGAGCGAAGATTACTTCTTCTACTGGGATCTCAACACCTAGGTCACCACGAGCAACCATGATACCGTCAGATGCATCAAGGATAGCGTCGAAGTTATCAACACCTTCTTGGTTTTCGATCTTAGAAATGATTTGGATGTTTTCGCCACCGTTAGCGGTTAGAAGCGCACGGATTTCTTGTACGTCTTCAGCTTTACGGATGAAAGATGCAGCAACGAAATCAACACCTTGCTCACAACCGAACTTAAGGTCAGCTTTGTCTTTTTCAGCAAGCGCAGGCAGTTTTACAGAAACGCCAGGTAGGTTAACACCTTTGTTTTCGCCTAAGTCACCGTTGTTAAGTACTTTACACTTAACTTCAGTATCAGTTGTTTCTAACACTTCCATTTCGATTAGACCGTCGTCTACTAGGATAGTGTTACCTTTTGTTAGGTCTTTAGCAAAACCTGGGTAAGTTACTGCAACGCAGTTTTGGTTACCTACAACTGAAGTGTCAGTTGTAAATGTAAAATCTTGACCAGCTACTAGAGAGAAGTCTTGACCGCCTTCTAGTTTGATTGTACGAATTTCAGGGCCTTTAGTATCTAACAGGATTGCTAGCTCTTTGCCTGTATTAGCCATTACTTCGCGTAGGTTACGAATACGTTGGCCGTGCTCTTCGAAGTCACCGTGTGAGAAGTTAAGACGCATTACGTTCATACCAGCGTTAGCTAGTTTAGTAAGCATTTCTACAGATTCAGTTTTAGGTCCAATCGTACATACGATCTTGGTCTTTTTCATTGAGGGTCTCTCCAGACGAACTTTTACCCAAGGGGAAATTATCATCATAGAACCAATGTTCTCATCTGATTGCTGTGTCACTACATCCTAAATGAGAGAATAGTTACTACGATGGTTGTAATAAAAAACTCGATAAACATTACTTTATAAAAACGTTGGCGCTTTGATAAAGTGACAGTACAAATTTTTATTGTTACTTATCGTTGGTTAGATCTTGATACTTGCGTTAATTAATAATATCAAACAGTTTATTGGATATGAGTTTAACGAGCGCAACATTATAGCAGAACTCTTATGATTTGCACTTAGAGTTAAGAGTCAAAATCGTCTCATTGTTATGTGACGTAACGATGATGATTATGCTGAAAAATAAAAATAAAGTATTGTTATTTATCAAGACTTGAAGGGTTATTTAATATTGTCTTTAGGCTGTAACATATTCTGTTGTGGTGAATAATTATCAAAGTAATTGATGAAATCACAATAATGGCTTTTGTGATCTGAATCTGAAAGACTGTAGATAAAAAAAAAGGCAGAGAAGGATTAACCTTTTCTGCCTTTCTATGTTTGGTGGCCCCTCCCAGACTTGAACTGGGGACCAAGCGATTATGAGTCGCCTGCTCTAACCACTGAGCTAAGGGGCCAATATGGGCAAATTATAGGGGATGGATTTGCCCTTGTCTAGCGATTAAGGCTAGGATTTTGTTTGCTTTTTCAACAGTTAGTCTTCTATTCGAAATATTTGCAGAATAAATCAAATAAGTGACTTTATTATTTGATTGTATGCATTGTTTTAGATACAAAAAAGCGAGCGCTAGGCTCGCTTTTTTTAATGCTAAAGTTTACTCGTCGAGGAAACTGCGTAGCACATCAGAACGGCTTGGGTGGCGTAACTTACGTAACGCTTTTGCTTCAATCTGACGAATACGCTCACGCGTTACATCAAACTGTTTACCCACTTCTTCTAACGTGTGGTCAGTATTCATATCAATACCGAAACGCATACGTAGTACTTTAGCTTCACGTGGTGTTAAGCCTGCAAGTACATCGTTTGTCGCTGCACGTAGATTGGTTGCTGTTGCTGCATCCATTGGTAATTGAAGCGTGGTATCTTCAATGAAGTCACCTAAATGTGAATCTTCATCATCACCAATTGGGGTTTCCATTGAGATTGGCTCTTTAGCAATCTTCAATACCTTACGGATCTTGTCTTCCGGCATTTGCATGCGTTCAGCCAATTCTTCTGGTAATGGCTCACGCCCCATCTCCTGAAGCATCTGACGAGAGATACGGTTCAGTTTGTTGATGGTTTCAATCATGTGAACAGGGATACGAATGGTACGTGCCTGATCTGCGATTGAACGTGTGATTGCCTGACGGATCCACCATGTCGCATAAGTTGAGAATTTGTAACCACGACGGTATTCAAATTTATCAACGGCTTTCATCAAACCAATGTTACCTTCTTGGATTAGATCCAAGAACTGCAGACCACGGTTGGTGTACTTCTTCGCGATAGAAATAACCAGACGTAAGTTTGCTTCAACCATCTCTTTTTTCGCACGGCGCGCTTTTGCTTCACCGATAGACATACGACGGCTGATGTCTTTAATACGCTCGATAGAAAGACCCGTTTCTTCTTCTAGCATGCGTAGTTTAAGAGAAGAACGACGAAGATCTTCTTCGTATGCTTTTAAGCGCTCAGCATAAGGTTTGCCAGAATTTAGCGCTTCATCAATCCAATCTTGGCTTGACTCGTTACCTGCAAATAAGGAAACGAAAGTTTTCTTCGGCATTTTGCTGTTATCAACACACATACGCATGATAAGACGCTCGTTGGTGCGTACTTTATCCATAGAATCACGTAGTGAGCTAACCAAACGGTCAAACTGCTTAGGGATCAGACGGAACTGCTTGAATACTTCAGATAACTCTTCAACTGCAACTTCAGTCGTCGCATTTTGACGACCGTTTGTTTCAATTGCTAACGCCATTTTATCGTAGGCTTGGCGTAGCTCTAAGAATTTTTCACGAGCAAGCTCTGGATCGATGCTGCCGTCATCTTCTTCTTCATCGCTATCTTCAGCGTCTTCGTCATCTTCAAGATCTTTATCTTCGTCTTCAAGATCACTTTCGCTTAGCTCTGAACCAATGTGCGTTGCAGTTGGTGCAGCTGTTGCTTCTTCGTTAGGATCAACAAAGCCTGAAATAATATCAGTTAGGCGAAGCTCATCAGCTTCAACTTTATCGAATTGCTCAAGTAAGTGAGCAATTGCAGACGGGTATTCAGCGACAGAGCATTGAACTTGGTTAATACCATCTTCAATGCGTTTTGCGATATCAATTTCGCCTTCACGAGTAAGTAGTTCAACCGTACCCATCTCACGCATGTACATACGTACAGGGTCTGTCGTGCGGCCGATCTCGCTTTCTACGCTTGATAATGCTTGCGCCGCTGCTTCAATGGCGTCTTCGTCGGCATTATCTTCAGTCATCATGAGTTCATCGGCATCAGGGGCAGTTTCAACTACCTTAATACCCATGTCATTAATCATTTGAATAATGTCTTCTACCTGATCAGAATCAACAATATCTTCTGGTAGGTGGTCATTTACTTCGGCGTAGGTCAGATAGCCTTGTTCCTTGCCTTTCGCAACAAGTAACTTTAGCTGTGACTGCGGATTTTGCTCCATAGACGGTATCCAACTTCGGGTCTGAGTGATAATTTAGTATGCAGAGTTGCAAACCGTTAATTATAACAAATTTCTTAATTGTTGACTACTTATTAAACAGGACGATTCAGTAATAGTAACTGTAATTCCTGCTTTTCTTCGACTGATAAGCCGACAGTTCTCGATTTAGTCTGCAACTGTTCAATTTGTTGTTTGACGCACTGATCAATAATTTTGTCCATTGCGTCTAAAAATACATCTAAGCTGTTGTCTTCATCTTTCGACAACGGTAATACCCACGCAGCAAGACGAGCCATTGTGGCTTCATTCTTGGTACCGCGCCAGTGTTCTAAAAGCTGTCCAGTGCTAATATTGGGATTACTTCGGCATTTATCAACTATCGATAGCAATAAATTTAAGCCTGATAATTCAATATTTTCAAATGCACCCATGTCAAACTCAAGGTGAGTGACAAAATGAGGGTGCTGAATCAATAATGCGATCACTTCTCGCATTGGTGTTCGCTTGATTTGTACTTGGCCCACAGGTTTTGATGTTTTGCCATGCATTGATATTAGTTGCTGAAGCTGGGCTTCGTCAGGCAACCCTAAATTTTTGCCAAGCAGTTCACGTAAGTATAGCCTGAGCGTGCCACCAGGGACCTTATCGATCAGGGGAACGGCGAGGGTGCTAAGTTTCGCTTTCCCTTCGCGGCTGGTGGTATCGACTTGTCGCATTAAACTGTTGAAGAGAAACTCTGATAATGGCATCGCTTCATCAACACGTTGTTCAAAGGCGTCTTTGCCTTCAGCACGAATACATGAATCAGGATCTTCGCCGTCAGGCAAGAACATAAATTTAAGTTGGCGACCATCTGTTAAATACGGCAGCGCTTGCTCCATTGCTCGCCATGCAGCGTCTCGTCCTGCTCTGTCGCCATCATAACAACACACAACCGTGCTAGTTTGACGAAACAGACTTTGAATATGATCGCCTGTGGTTGATGTACCGAGTGACGCTACGGCGTAATCAACACCAAATTGCGCTAACGCGACGACATCCATATAGCCTTCAACCACCATGATTTTATTTGGTTCACGGTGAGTTTGTAACACTTCATATAAGCCGTATAACTCACGACCTTTATGGAAAATATCGGTTTCTGGTGAATTGAGGTATTTTGGGGTGCCATCGCCTAACACACGACCGCCAAAACCAATGACTCGTCCACGTCGATCATGGATCGGAAACATCACTCGGCCACGGAAGCGATCATAACGACGACCATTATCGTTTTCGATCAGCATACCTGTGTTGACAAGTGCTTTTTGCGATTCATTATCTCTGCCAAAACGACTACGTACCATGTCCCATTGATCAGGAATAAACCCAATCGAGAATTTCTTTACGATTTCACCGGATAAGCCACGACCTTTGAGGTAATCGATAGCAATTTCACCTTCTTTGGTACGAAGTTGAGATTGGTAAAACTGTGAAACTTGGCCCATCAATTCATAATAATTACGTTTGTCAGCGGCTTTTGGACCACGTTGGGTGTTATTGCCATCGTTTTCACGTGGCACTTCCAAACCTAGCTGTGAAGCTAATTCTTCAATCGCATCAACAAAATCAAGGCGATCAAATTCCATGACAAAATCAAGGACGTTACCGTGCACACCACAACCGAAACAGTGGTAAAACTGCTTTTCTTGGCTGACAGAAAAAGAGGGTGTTTTTTCATTATGGAAAGGACAACAAGCACCAAAGTTTTTGCCTTGTTTTTTGAGTTTTACCCGCGCATCAATGACATCGACAATGTCATGTCGAGAAATAAGATCATCAATGAATGAACGTGGTATTTTTCCTGCCATAAGAAAGCAAATAACCTGATAGTGAAATGAAAGAAGATTGTTGTTGGAGTGTGTGGAGTTCTCGCTCAATCAGATACGAACAAGCCGTGCATCCCAAAAGGATAGCACGGCTTGTCGCTGAATAGGAGAGTGATTAACCTAGTTTAGTTTTCACTAACTTGCTAACAATCCCCATATCGGCACGACCCTGAATTTGCGGTTTCAGTACGCCCATCACTTTGCCCATGTCTTGCATAGTGGCAGCGCCAGTCGCAGCAATAGCTTCATCCATTAACGCTGAGATTTCCTCTTCAGTTAGTGGTTGAGGCATAAACTCGGCTAGAACACTGATTTCAGCATGCTCGACATCAGCTAAGTCTTGACGGCCTGCAGCTTCATATTGAGCTACAGAGTCACGACGTTGCTTAACCATTTTTGTTAATACAACCAACACGTCGTCGTCGTTAAGAGTGATCTTTTCGTCAACTTCACGTTGTTTAATTGCTGCAAGAACTAAACGGATAGCGCCAAGACGAGGTTTATCCTTCGCCTTCATCGCCGCTTTTTGTTCGTCTTTAAGACGTTCAATTAGAGTCATTACGCGATCCTTCTGTATTAAAATCTAAAGATTAGTACAGACGAACGCGACGCGCGTTTTCGCGAGCCAATTTCTTCAGGTGACGCTTAACTGCCGCTGCTTTAGCGCGCTTACGTACAGTTGTTGGCTTTTCGAAGTGCTCACGACGACGAACTTCAGAAAGGATACCTGCTTTTTCGCAAGAGCGCTTAAAACGACGTAGTGCTACGTCAAACGGTTCGTTTTCACGTACTTTGATTACTGGCATGTAATACTCACCTCAGAGTGATTCTATTTAAAGCTGACGTTCAAAGTGTCAGCTGATTAAAAATGGTGCGAAATTCTAATCTGATCTGGGGGCATTTGTAAAGCATTCTACGTCTATGAACTGGTTAATTTATGTCAACAACGGTAACATGCCCCTTAATTAGTACTTCCTAACCCTATTTGAGTTATCGGTTGTTATTGAAACTATACCGATTTTTCATTTAAACCCCCTAATAGTATAGAGGTTGTTATGCGTATACTGGGCATCGAGACTTCCTGTGATGAAACAGGTATTGCGATTTTCGATGATGAAAAAGGTCTCTTGGCACATGAACTTTACAGTCAAGTAAAGCTACATGCGGATTACGGTGGTGTTGTGCCTGAGTTGGCATCGCGTGATCACGTTAAGAAAACGATTCCATTGATTAAGGCTGCGCTTGCTTCTGCCGGACTGACTCATGACGATCTTGATGGTGTTGCTTATACCGCAGGCCCGGGTCTTGTTGGTGCATTATTAGTGGGTGCAACCATTGGACGCAGCCTAGCGTATGCGTGGGATTTACCTGCTGTTGCGGTGCACCATATGGAAGGGCATCTTCTCGCGCCAATGTTAGAAGATAATGCACCTGAATTCCCATTCGTTGCCTTGCTGGTGTCTGGTGGTCATACCATGATGGTTGAAGTTAAAGGCATTGGTGAATACCAAATCCTAGGCGAGTCGATTGATGACGCGGCTGGTGAGGCTTTTGATAAAACAGCGAAGATGATGGGGCTTGATTACCCAGGTGGCCCATTACTGTCTAAAATGGCAGAAAAAGGTACTAAAGGGCGTTTTAAATTCCCTCGGCCAATGACAGATCGTCCCGGTCTTGATTTTAGCTTTTCTGGTTTAAAAACATTTGCGGCGAATACCATTCGTGCTAACAACGATGATGAACAAACCCGAGCTGATATCGCGTTTGCATTCCAAGAGGCGGTAGTCGATACCTTAGCCATTAAATGTAAACGTGCACTAAAACAAACAGGTTTAAAGCGCTTAGTGATTGCTGGCGGCGTCAGTGCAAATAAGTACTTACGTCAAGAGCTTGAAAGCATGATGAAGAACCTAAAAGGGGAAGTGTTCTATCCTCGTACAGAATTTTGTACAGATAATGGTGCAATGATCGCTTATGCAGGCATGCAACGTCTGAAAAACAAAGAAACGATGGATTTAGGTGTTAAAGCCTTTCCACGCTGGCCGATTGATCAACTTAAACCGATTGCTGACTAATAAAAAAAGGGTATAGCAATAGAAAAGCGAAGCAAAGAGCTTCGCTTTTTTTGTTTAAGCGTCTTTGTTTTTCTTGGAAAACTTATCCCAAATCTTGGTTTCTTGTCCATCAAGTAGGCGACGAATATTTTCGTGGTGCCGCAAAATAATTAAGCAAGACAGCATGGAAACAGGCATGGTGTATTCAGGTTTTACCAACCAAGTGAGCATTGGTGCAGCAAGGGCTGTGATAAGTGATGCGAGTGAAGAGTAGCCAGTTAAAACCAGTGTGAGTACCCATGTTGTAATCAGCATGCCGCTTAAATCCCATCCAATAGGCGCTAATGCTCCAAGGGCTGTTGCAACTCCTTTTCCGCCCTGGAAATGAAAAAATAGTGGATAAATGTGGCCTAAACAGGCAGCAATTCCAATGATACCGAGTAAAAATGGATTAATACCTAAAAAGTAGCTTAGCCATACCGGCAACATACCTTTCAAAATATCAGATACCAAGACTAGTGCTGCTGCACTCTTTCCACCTAAACGAAGCACATTAGTAGCACCAGGATTACCGGAACCACTTTTTCGAGGATCGGGAAGTCGATACAACCGCGAAATTAATACGGCGCTAGAAATAGACCCAAGTAAGTAGGCGGCAATGATCATCAGTAGCGCTAGTGGTGTCATGCATTTTTCCGAATAGCTAAGGTAAGTGCCAGTTCAACAGGAATTGAAATGTTAACTGGATCTTATCTGCGTCAATATTACGGAACAGTAATTTTGACTCGTTCATGGCTGTGGTATAGTTCCAGCCAAGTTAACAGTGATAATGTTGCATCATTACTAACAACACTCATGTTAACGAATATTACCTGATAATACGCGCTTTTGCTGACATTGGGTATCCGACCTCTAACAAAATTAGCGATTGAGCATGGATACGGTATTTATCGAAAAATTAGAAGTTATTGCCACTATTGGGGTATATGACTGGGAGCAGGAAATTAAGCAAAAATTAGTGCTTGATTTGGAAATGGCGCATGATAATCGACCTGCTGCTAACAGTGATGATGTTACTTATGCATTGGATTATTCTACGGTAAGTACCGCTGTTACGAATTTGATTGAACAGGGACGATTTCTGTTAGTTGAGCGTGTAGCTGAAGATGTGGCAAATTTAATCATGACAGATTTTAATGTGCCTTGGATCAAAGTGCGAGTGACTAAACCTGGTGCTGTGGTGAATGCGCGTGGCGTTGGAGTGCAAATAGAGCGAGGTAGTAAGTGATCACCGCGTATATCAGTATTGGTAGTAATATTGAACGTGAATATCATTTAAAAGCTGGCTTAGATGCGGTAAAGACACTGGCAAGTAACTGGCGAATGTCTCGCATTTTTGAAGCTGAGCCTGTGGGGTTTGATGGTGATAATTTTTTTAATGCAGTGATTGAAATACAGACATCGTTATCGTTATCTGCATTACAATCTCAACTTAAAGAAATTGAATGCCAATTAGGGCGTCCGGCACATGCGGTTAAAAATCAAAGTCGTACTATCGACCTTGATTTGTTGTTGTATGGCGATGCTGTAAGTGATGCTTTACCGTCGTTACCACGTTCTGATATTTACCGTTTTGCTTTTGTTTTGTGGCCTCTCAGTGAGTTAAATCCAGACTTAGTGATACCACAAGAGACTCAAACATTGGCGCAACTTTGGCAAAATTTTTCTCAACAGCAAATATTATGGCCTGTTGAATGAGTCATTTAGTAAAAAGTTAGTCACTACTTACTTTTTATGCTGTGTTTAATTAAGGACAATTAATGAGTCATTTAGAAGCATTTATGTTAGCCCTTATTCAAGGACTGACAGAGTTTTTACCCGTCTCTAGCTCCGCCCATTTAATCTTACCGTCTGAGATCTTAGGTTGGCCTGATCAAGGCTTAGCGTTTGATGTCGCTGTACATGTTGGTACGTTGATGGCGGTTATTCTGTATTTTCGAAAAGAGGTGGTTTCGTTATTAACCGCTTGGATTAACTCCATTTTTAAACGTGAACATAGCGCTGAATCGAAATTAGCATGGATGATTGTGATAGCGACAATCCCCGCCTGTATCTTCGGTTTGGTGATGAAAGACTTTATCGAAATGTACTTGCGTTCAGCATGGGTGATTGCGTGCACCACGATTATCTTTGGTTTGTTGCTATGGTGGGTTGATAAACGCGCCAAGCAAACCGATAACGAGTATCAAGCGAATTGGAAGAGTGCGTTGTTTATTGGTCTAGCGCAGGCGGCGGCTATTATCCCTGGAACTTCTCGCTCTGGCGCGACGATGACAGCTGCACTGTATCTTGGCTTTACGCGTGAGGCTGCAGCGCGTTTTTCATTTTTAATGTCGATCCCGATTATTCTGCTTGCTGGTAGTTACCTTGGTTTAAAATTGGTGACGGGCACAGATCCAATTGATTTCGGTAATCTAAGCATTGGTATTGCTGTTTCGTTTATCAGTGCTTATGCGTGTATTCATGTGTTCTTGAAATTAGTAACGCGTTTGGGAATGACACCGTTTGTTATCTACCGCTTAATTTTGGGTATTGGTTTGTTCTTATTCTTGATGTCCAAGTAATTTTAACGCGCTATTTACGATCAAAAAAGCCGACATTAAGTCGGCTTTTTTGTGTCTTTTATTTTAAAGCTAATACTTAGCTACTTTGGCGTGTCGCTGTTAAATGTAGAGCAACTGCCTCTATACGTTTTGCCGCTAATTGCTCTCTGATCTCTGCGCCTTTAAACCCTGCTGCAACAATTGCTTTTACATCCACTTGTTGTGCTATAGCAAATACAGTTTGGAAAATATCAGCTTGTTGGTACGGTGTTTGCTCAAAGTGGGTGCGTCCACGAGCATCAGCACGGCAGCACGTTGCTAGTTGAGCAACACGGTCGGGTTTTCGCCATGCGTCAATTTGATCAAAGATTTTAATAAAGGTATCAGCACGCATTTCTTCGGCATAATGGATTTTGGTGTGCTGTTCACAGACCAATAATGCCAGATCGCGATAGTCATTCGGTATACGTAAACGTTGGCACAGTGCTTTGATAGGTTTAATACCATCTCGACAGTGTGTCTTGTGATGAGGTAGATCCTCCTTTGGGGATAAGGCTTTCCCCAAATCATGTACCTGTGCGGCAAAACGAATGGTTTTATCGGTCGTTAACTCAGCGGCTTTTTTAGCCACTAATAAAGTATGGATACCGCAATCAATTTCAGGATGCCACTTTTCAGGTTGTGGTACCCCAAACAGTGCATCAATTTCAGGCATGACAACTGATAACGCACCACATTGGCGCAGTACCGTAAGAAATACTTGTGGGTCATCACTAGAGAGTGATTTTTCCCACTCTTTCCATACCCGCTCAGGTGTGAGGCTTTCTAATTCACCACTGATCACCATCTCTTGCATTAACGCGATAGTTTCAGGCGCGACAGTAAAACCTAAATGGGCAAAACGTGCGGCAAAACGCGCGACACGTAAGACACGCAAAGGATCTTCACTAAATGCAGGGGAGACGTGACGTAAAATTTTATCGTGAAGATCTTGTTGTCCATGGTAAGGATCAATTAACTCACCCGTTGGTGATTGGGCCATCGCATTGATGGTAAGATCACGGCGCTGTAAATCTTGTTCAAGCGTTACATCAGGTGCAGAATAACAAGTAAAGCCAGTATAACCATGCCCGGATTTTCGCTCAGTTCGAGCTAGAGCATGTTCCTGTTTCGTTTTTGGGTGAAGAAAAACAGGAAAGTCACTGCCTATTTGTTCAAATCCTGCAGCTAGCATTGCTTCAGGTGTTGTGCCAACCACCACCCAGTCTTTATCTGTTACCGTAAGGTTTAATAAGGTGTCACGAACGGCACCACCAACAAGATAGGTTTGCAATGAAAGCTCCTTATATCTGAAACTAATGAGATGAATCTCTACCGATTTTAGTTAAAAACTGACCATAATACTGTATTCAGTGTGAACTTGGTCTATGCGCTACTGCTTGGCAGTATACAATAACCCAATCAATACCCATGATAATAAATACCGCAATGTTGACGGGTATTTTAGAACAAAAGAGCATTTAACCTCGTTAAACGGTTATCACTTATTTTAAGCACTAGAGTATTTCTATGTATCAAGACTTTTTCGGGATCACTGAAGCGCCTTTTTCTATCGTCCCTAGCGCACGTTTTTTATATCTCAGTGAACGACATCGAGAAGCATTGACACATATGTTGTCAGGATTAACCGATGGTGGTGGTTTTGGTTTATTAACGGGAGAGGTGGGTACCGGTAAAACCACCGTACTACGTGCGATGATTTCCCGGTTGTCACACCAAACACAAGTTGCTGTTATTTTAAATCCAGCGTTATCTGCTCATGATTTATTAGCTGCGATTTGTGATGAGTTAGGCTTACATTATCAATCTGACGCGAGCTTTAAACAGTTAACAGATATCATTTATCGCCACTTAATTGCGAATCATGCTGAAGGTCGACAAACATTGCTGCTGGTGGATGAAGCACAGCACCTTATGCCTGATGTATTAGAACAATTACGCTTATTGACCAATTTAGAAACGGACAGCAGAAAATTGCTTAAGGTCGTGTTAATTGGTCAGCCTGAATTACAGCAATTATTGCAACAAGAGCGTTTACGTCAGCTTGCTCAACGTATAACTTCTCGTTATCACCTGTTGCCCTTAACCGAAACCGAAGTGAGTGAGTATATTCACTACCGTTTAACTGCTGTCGATTGTTTATACCCTGTATTTGACGCAAGTAGCATCAAATATATTGCGAAAGCAACTCAAGGTATTCCGCGCTTAATTAATCTTGTGTGTGATAAGTCGATGCAATTGGCTTGTCAAGCCGGCACGCATCAAGTGACTAAAACAATGGCGGTTCAAGCGTGTGAAGATATTTTAAGTTGGCAAGTCCCTGTTCAGTCAAAAGCGCGCTTAAAAGGGGCTAAAACGGCGGCATCATGGCTCCCATGGGGAGTTGCTATGGCATTATGTTCAACATTAGTGATGGGGGTATGGCATTATTGGCCATTACCTGTCGCGCCAGTTGCATCACCGATAGCACCGAACCATTCGTCATACGCTGCGGTAAATTTGTCTGCCGTTGAGACATCGAGTGAGTTAAATAATCAGAAAATAACAACAGCCTTAAATCACCCAGAAAATACCCAAGAAAGGTTAGCGAAACTGATTGATGCGAGTCGTAAAGAGCGAACTTCGATGCAAACGTTATATCGTTTATGGGGCTTTGATACCGCATTAAATCAAGCAACATGTGCTACCAGTTCGCGGATCAGCTTGGCGTGTTTTAGTGGTAAAGCGACATTAGCAAAATTAGGCTTAATTAACCGTCCCGTGATCGTAACTTTAAAAGATGGCGCGCAGAAGCCTTTTTACGCGGTGTTATACGCGATCACCGATGATCGTATTGAATTACTCTTAGGGAAAGAGCGAATTTCGGTGACACCAAAATGGTTTGAGTCACGTTGGGATGGACAATTTAGTTTATTGTGGCGTCCACCATTAGGTGATAAAACCAGTATTCGTTTTGGACAGAATGGTCCACGCGTTGCGTGGCTTGACCAACAATTGAATGATTTTCTTGGTGAAGAGTCGCCAAGAAAAGGCTATTTTGATCAATCAATATTAGATAAATTGCGTCGTTTCCAACGTTCACAAGATTTAGCGGCTGATGGGATAGCAGGGCCAATGACACTTATGGTGCTGGATTCTGCGATGAACCTACCTGGACCAACGTTACAGCCGGAGCACAGCTAATGTCTCAATTGCTAGATAGTTTAAAACAATCAGATAATAAAAATACGGATCAGTCTGAACGAGAAGCGGGTCAAGGAACCGTTAAAGTTGTGCATCCAATGCGAAGTGTTAAAGCTCAGAAAATGCCAACATCATGGGCATGGCCACTTGTTATTGCATTACTTCCTGCCGCTTCAATTGTTGGATATAAGTTTTATCAGCAAGCCAAATATGAGCAGGTTCAAACAACAGCGCTGAGTGCACCGTTAAAGCAAGTACCTCAATCGCAACCCTCGACATCAACATATGATCAGCGAGTATTGCAAGCGCCAGCAGAGAGCCGTCAGGCTACTGTATTATCACCAACCAAAGACGTTGTTTTTCTGGATTATCCTCAATTGGTGACAGAGCCTCTTCCTGTTGGTGATAGCCTGTATTCAGCCGCGCCTGCTTATCAAGATTATGAAGTCGCAACGCCGACTCAATCTTATTTAGCGAATGCTTCTGCAGACAGTTATGCTGCGGTATCTAAACCTGTTGCAAAACAATCTGAAGATCAAGATCCCTATCAACTAGATAATTTAGATCTTTCTGGATTATCACCTAAGTTAGCCGCTCAGCTTAAATCCGCGATTGTGGCAACAGATGGCGAAAGTTATCAAGACAATGAACTGGATCGCAGTGGGGATAAAGTTGATGCTCAACCTTCAGTTAAAGCGCCTAAACAATCACAAAGTAAAGTGATCCCTATTGGCTTGCTACCAGCATCGATTCAAAACCAATTACCTAAAATGAACTTTGAGCAGCATATCTATTCGTCAGCCCCTGCTAAACGTTGGGTTAAGGTCAATGGTAAGGAATTTCATGAAGGGGACAGTATTGCGCCAGGCGTCAAATTAGCCCGTATCGAGTCACGTGATGTGGTATTAAAATTTGATGGTTACGAAATCAGTATGCCAGCATTATCAGAGTGGTAAATGCACGCTAACAAGAGATAATAAAAAAGGCAGCTTAGCTGCCTTTTTTGATCCAGATGTCGAGACCTCTGCCTCTTTGGTCATTATGCCCAACCGTTATTACGTTTACGACGGCGTGGGATAAGGTGAGGTAGCACAAGACCAAATAATAAGCCTGCACCTGCAACAAGACCACCATAAGTGAACCACTTCATTAATAGGTCGTCTTTTTGAGTATCAATTTTTGCGCGAAGTTCACGGATTTGATCTTGAGATGAAGACAACTCGCTTTGCAGTTTATTATTGCGTGTTTCTAAATCATTAATCTGTGTATTACGTTGAGCTAGTGTGTTTTTAAGCCCAGCGTTTTGACTATCGCTTGAAGTAAGTGCTTCAGCAAGTTTAGCCTTAACTTCTGTTAATTCAGTTTGTAGCGCAGGAACACGCTCTTTTAGGCCAATTTCGGTTGAAACAAATTTTGAATCGACCCAACCACTACGACCACGGTCATCGGTTATTTGGGTAAAGCCTGCCGCTTTATTAGAGCTTAGTAGGGTAACTTTAGTACCTGCATCAACGCTACCAATTATACGGTATTGTGTGCCGGGGCCTGAATGCATATAGGTAAATAGGTTGTCGGAGATATAACGAACTTGTGCCGCATTTGCAATAGGCGCAATTGCCGCACAAATAAGTAAACAAAGACTAATGAGGTGCTTCACAATCTGATCCTTGGGGAGTCTTGATTTTGTTAAGGTCGTTGATAGTAAGAATTTTGGCAGGAAGGTGCAAGAAAAGAGGGAGGCTAAGCCTCCCTCTTTTGAACCTGTGCCACTATTTAACTAAATATGGCTTGCATAATGTAGAAGAAAATGACAGCAAGTAGTGCACCCGCTGGCAGAGTAACTACCCATGATGCAACGATGTTACGAACAACACCAAGATTCAATGCTGCAATACCACGAGCAAAACCCACACCTAAAACGGCACCAACAAGTGTTTGTGTCGTTGAGATAGGTAAACCTGTACCTGATGCCAGTACAACAGTCGATGCTGTTGCAAGCTGCGCAGCAAAACCACGGCTTGGGGTTAGTTCTGTGATACCTGTGCCTACGGTAGCCATTACTTTATGACCTAGAGTTGCGAGGCCGATAACAATACCGATACCACCTAGTGGAAGGATCCACCATGCAATTTCACTTTTATTTGCAATTTGGCCAGCATGCTCAACCGTAGAAACTACAGCAGACAAAGGACCAATCGCATTAGCTACGTCATTAGAGCCGTGAGCAAATGCCATTGCACAAGCGGTTACTACCATTAGTACGCTAAATACACTTTCAACACCGGCATAGCCATTACTATCAACAGAAGAGCCGTCGTCGGTGTATTTACGCTGAATGTATAAGTAACCTGCTACCATCACAAGTAGTGATACAACAAGTGATGCAACCCAAGCTTCACTGGTTGTTAAATGCAAACCAACGTGCTTTAGACCTTTCTTAATTGTTACTAGTGCAATGACCATCGCAGTAATAAACATGTAGACAGGAACAAAGCGCTTTGCATTTTTCAGTGGAGTATCAGTGTCAAAAATTAATTTTTGGGCGCTGATAAATATTAGGTAAGCAAAAATACCTGCAATAAGAGGGGTAATTAACCAGCTACCAACAATACCTTGGATTGAATGCCAATCCACTGCATTAGTACCAACAGACACACACGCAAAACCGATAATTGCACCGATAATTGAGTGAGTTGTTGATACTGGCCAGCCCATATAAGAAGCGAGCAGTAGCCATGTACCAGCAGCAAGTAACGCTGACATCATGCCGTATACCAGTACTTCAGGTTGGGCTGCATAGAGTGAGGTATCGATAACACCTTTACGGATTGTATCTGTTACTTCACCACCAGCAAGATAAGCACCTGCGAACTCAAAAATCATCGCAATGATGATTGCTTGCTTCACAGTCAGTGCTTTTGAACCTACTGAAGTACCCATGGCATTGGCAACATCATTTGCACCAATACCAATCGCCATTAAAAGACCAAAAATAGCTGCCACTCCAATAATTAGAGTGCCGTAGTTAGCCAGGATTTCCATTGTAAAACCTTGTTTTGTTAATTCTCGTTATTAAGAACGCGAAAGCATAATCTCTAAACGCGAGCCTACACGCTGTGCTTGATCAGCAATCGCGCCTACCCACTCGAGAATCTTATACAGGAACATGACATCCACCGGGCTGTGTTGGTCTTCGATGGACATTAATTGTTGACGTAGAACAATCTGCATAGAATCAGTATCATCTTCGATAACATCTAGCTGATTAATCATTTCGGCAACAAGCGTCACTTCTCTGCCTTTGAAACCAGTCTCAAGAAGCTCATCCAATTCGTTAATTACACGGCGTGCTTGATCAGCAGCGTCTAAACATCGTTGAACGTAAGCGACAAAGTCTGGGTACATGATCGCAGGGATTTGTAGCTTACGACCTAAGACACGACCTGCGATATCTTTAGAGAGGTTAGCGAGTTTATCCTGCTGGGTTAACAGTCCTAACATATCAGTACGATCTACTGGCATGAAAAGACCACGAGGAAGCTTCAGACGGATCTCACGCTTAAGCACATCCGCATCTTTTTCAAGTTGCGAGATCTGTTCGCGTAAAGCAGCCGCCTTTTCCCAGTCTCCAGCATTACATGCTTCAAAGAATGGGATAAGCAAGTTACAACATTCAGTTACGCGAATAACGTGACGTTGCAGTGGTTTGATTGGGGATTTTGCAAAGAGCCCCATAATTGTATTTACTGGCATAGCCGATCAACCTAGAGAGCGCCCGAAAAAGGCTAAATCTTGAGCGATGGTCATTGAAGCGCGCATGTTAACGTATATATGAGTATAGTGGAACTAATTTTGATCAAGGTTTTATCGATATTTCTGACTTGCCCTTAAGCGCAGAAGCAAATATCCTTGGATTGCCACTGTTTATAGGTATAACTATGGAAACCGAGATAGAACTGAAGTTTATCGTCTCACCAGAATTTTCTAGTCAATTATTGAACAAAATAACTGAAGCGAAAATTCTGCAGCAGAGCAGTCGAGAATTAGGCAATATTTACTTTGATACGCCAGACCAATTATTGCGTCAGCATGATATTGGCCTTCGGATACGTCGTTTTGACGATGTTTATGTACAAACATTAAAAACTGCAGGTCGGGTCGTTGCGGGTTTACACCAGCGTCCTGAATATAATGTAGAAATTGATGGTGATGCGCCCATTTTGGCTTTACATCCAGCGGATGCGTGGCCAGAAGGTTTTGATGTTGATCTCGCTCAACAGCAAATTAAACCTTTATTCTCAACCGATTTCACCCGTCAGCAATGGTTAGTCGCCATGCCGGATGGAAGCCAGATTGAATTGGCCTATGATCATGGTGATGTCCATACTAATGGTAAATCATCGCCAATTTGTGAAGTTGAGTTAGAGCTTAAATCGGGTCAAACCGATGCTTTATTTACGCTTGCCCGTGCACTTTGTGCGGATGGTGGTATGCGATTAGGTAATTTGAGTAAAGCGGCTCGTGGCTACCGCTTAGCAGCAGATTATCAAGGTGATACACCAAAGCCTTTAACGCTGGTGGCAACGACTGAGCAAGATACGGTTGAATCGACGTTTATTAAAACGTTAGAGCACGCATTAGAGCATTGGTTATACCACGAACAAATTTATACTGAATCGCAAGATCAGCAAGCGTTAGTTCAAATCTCCCAATCATTAAGCTTATTGCGCCAAACCTTTGCAACGTTCGGCGGTATTATCCCGCGTCGTGCCAGTGCTTTGTTACGCCAAGAATTACAATGGTTAGAAGGTGAGTTAGCGTGGTTAGAGGATGCCAATAGTATTCAAGCGCTAACGGACGATAAATCTTATGTGTTGCGTAAGTTAAATGTCCGAAAATCACTACAACAGCAGTTAGATACGCGCTATGAACAGCTACCCGATAGCGAAGATATGCTGCGTTTGATGAACTCTGCACGTTATTGCGGTTTATTGCTTGATTTAAGTCGTTGGATATTAAGCCGTGGTTGGCAGCCGTTTTTAGATGATAAATCACGCGCAAAACTTGCTGGTGCGATTAAACCTTTTGCCGATAATATCTTATCTCGTTCATGGCGTGAGCTAATGGATGCTTTTCCTGCTGAGCGCCAATTAACCCGTTCTGATTACATTGATCAGAAACCACGTTTGCAACGAAATTTAATGTGTGGTTTATCTTTTGCTGCGCTTTACGATCCTGAATTACGTCAATCTTTCCGTATGCCATGGTTTGATTTATTGCAAGGCATTGACGACCTTTATGCCTTAGAGCCAATACGTCAGTTATTGCCGTTATTTGAAGGTGATGACTTTGTACAAATTGAGAAATGGTTGCAGCGTCAAAATGAATCATTGATCCATGCAATGGATCAAACACGTAAGATGAGTATTGAACTCGCGCCATATTGGCCTTAAGTGCTAGAGAGAAAATAAAAGCCTTGCTCAAGCAAGGCTTTTTTATAGCGATATATTTTTGTTTTCTTAATGCTGGCTTGGTGTATTGGTGCTTTTCTCTTGTGATAGTTGATCAAGTTTTGTTTCCAAGCGATCTAATTTAGCCAGTAAGACTTGTTGATTGGCTAGCATTTCTCGCCATTCTTTTCGATGTGCTTTTTCGAGTAAGTCTTTTTCATGTTGTGGATCTGAAATGATTGAGCTTATCAAACCAGCCACCATACCAAATAAACCCACACCACAGATGATGATCCCGACAGCAATGATTCGACCTAATGTTGTAACCGGATAATAATCGCCATAACCCACGGTTGAGATAGTGACAAATACCCACCATAGTGCATCCCCTGCAGTATGAATGTTCGCTTCAGGGACATTGCCTTCTACAAATAAGATAGAACTTGCGCCAATAGTGATAAGGACCGTCAATAATAAGAAGATCGAAGCCAAAGTGGTTTCTCGGCGATTGTTTTGTAGCTGAAAGTAAATGTGTTTACTCGAACGTAATAAGCGAATAACGCGCAGAACTTGTAAAATACGCATAAAACGTAACGGTTCGATAGCGGGAATACTGGCGATAAAATCAGGCCAGTGGTGCTTTAGGTAGGCAGCTTTACTTTCACTTCTAAATAAATCTATCAGCAGTTGGCACCAGAAAATCAGGCAGATAAAAGTGTCTATGGCAATAAAAATACGAAACGTTGGACTGTGTTTATTGAGAAAAAGTGTGCTGGTCACAATGATAAGCGAGGTGATAGAGAGAACCAATGCCATCAAACTCATGGGATGTAGCTCATACTTTACGTCATCAATTACTTTCATCACTAAGGTCTTTGTGGTTATTGTCGATATATTGCTATTAAGAAAGACGATAGCAAAATTCATTGATAGTTATTGTGCTTCATCTTCATTTATTTGACTTGAAAATTGAAGGGCAATAAGGAGGATCCAAATGGCAACGATGCACTTTTCATCATGGGAAAAAGGACTAACAAATATCCGTCTTGTGCCCAAATTGATCCTATTAATGGTATTTAGTACGGTACTGCTACTTGGAAAGCAGTTATGGGATGCCCAAACATTTTATTCTGCAGTCTCACAAATCCAAAAAGATCGTGCTAAAGAACAAGCGGTTTCATATTCTAATTTATTGAAAGGTAATGATAAATCAGGTGTCGATATAGCAAAATCCTTTTTTAACCAAGTTTCTGCTCAAGACGCGTATGTTTATATCATTGATCGTAAAAGTGGCAAGGTTGTTGGGCATCCATCTGTAACGCAACTGGATCAACTCAGTGCAACAACGTCAGAAAATCAACCCTTGTCAGCTTTACTCTCTCAATTAACGATCTCTTCTCCACTAACGTTAGATCAAGGGCGTTATGAATATGCAGAATTACTCCCCCAGCGTGATTTAGTGGTCGTGGGCTCTCAGTCAAGCCAAGTTGCTAATAACTATTACCATCAATACTTATGGCAAATTGCATGGCAAACAGGGGTTATGATCCTTGCCTTTATGGTGCTACTACTGGGTGGTTCAAGGATAATGCTACGTCAAATTAATTACTTAAAACTAAGTATTAAAAATTTGGCACAACGTAATTTAATTGAGCCGATTGAGATGGATTGCCGTGATGAATTTGGTGATTTAGCACGTGAGCTAGAAACCGCACGTTTTCAGTTACAGGAAGTATTGCAAGCTCAACGTACAGTGGCGAGTGAGCTTTCGAGCCTGTCCGATATTATGTCAATTAGTATGGTAGAGACGAAAGCGTCGGCACAAGAAGAGTTTGCAGAGATTGATCAATTAGCTTCTGCGATGTCAGAAATGACCTCTACGGTACAAACCGTCGCTGAACATGCAAGGCAAGCTTCTGATGCCACAGTGGGAACATCAGAGCAAGCAGCGCAAGGACAAGAGTTTGTAGGCAAAACAATGAGCACAATTAATCAGCTTTCTGGCGATATTCGTCAATCTGCTGATGCGGTTAATCAGGTCGAAGCACGCGTTGAGAAGATCAGCACAGTTATTGTGACAATCCAAAGTATTTCAGAGCAAACCAATCTACTGGCATTGAATGCTGCGATTGAAGCTGCACGCGCAGGCGATGCTGGACGCGGTTTTGCTGTTGTTGCCGATGAAGTACGTAATTTGGCGCAACGGACACAAACTGCAACGGTTGAAATTCAAGAGATGATCAGTCAATTACAACAAAGTGCCCAGCAAGCCGTGGGTTTGATGGAGCAAAGTGTTGAAGAGGCGGCTGAAGGGGTTGACTTGGTGACCAATGCTGGGGATGAATTAGAAAAAATTGTTGCACAAGTAAAGCTAATTAATGATATGAATTTCCATATTGCCACCGCAGCAGAGCAGCAAACAACGGTTGCTGATGAGATGAACCAGAATTTAACCAATGT
The DNA here is from genome assembly GCF_003026105.1 of Photobacterium sp. GB-56. Lineage (GTDB taxonomy): Bacteria > Pseudomonadota > Gammaproteobacteria > Enterobacterales > Vibrionaceae > Photobacterium. Next base: position 77,964 of record NZ_PYNW01000013.1, read on the forward strand.
ACGAGAGCTGGTAGAAGCGTCGGTGACAGTGGTGACTGAGCTTGCTGAAACGTCAGATACCATGCACCAACATGCTAATGATTTAGAAACAAAAATTAAGGCATTTCAGGTGTAACTCATCGCCTCGTGTAATGAGATAATCAGTAATGTATAAAATTATAACGCCCATCATTTGATGGGCGTTTTTCTATGCTAATGTAGAAACAATTCTGTCAGATTACTTGTTCAAGGAAAGCACATGACTGTAGAAAAGAGCGCTTTTTTTCCTAATATTTCTCGTTTTACTTCTCTGGCTGATGCCGCTGATCTTGCTATTCATAAACTTGCCGAACATCACCCTGAAGCGTTAGCGCAATGGCAAGGGCAAGATAGAGAAGAGCTGCGTTCAGTTTTAGGCTTAAGTGATTTTATTTTTTCGTCATTAGTGCAAGATCCTGAATGGCTAACTTGGCTACTGCATCATCGTCAGCATCTTGAATCGATTGATTACCGCCAGTGCTTATCTGAGCAGTTAAATGATGTGAAAGATGAAAACCAATTAATGCATGTGTTAAGGCAATTTCGTCGTCGACAAATGTGCCTTATTGCTTGGCATGACTTTACTAATGTTGTCCCGTTAAAGCAGAGTTTAGAGTCTTTATCGCAGCTTGCTGAAGCGTTGATCATGGAAGCCTACCATTGGTTATATCGTCAATGTTGTGCTGATTGGGGCACACCAATGAACGCAAGCGGTGAAGCTCAACCTATGTTGGTATTAGGAATGGGTAAACTGGGTGGTGGAGAGCTAAACTTTTCTTCTGATATCGATCTTATTTTTACCTATCCAGAAAATGGTGAAACGCAAGGTGGGCGTCGAAGTCTTGCCAATGCGCAGTTCTTTACCCGTCTAGGACAGAAGTTGATTAAAGCGTTAGATCAACAAACTTATGATGGCTTTTGTTATCGCGTTGATATGCGTTTACGTCCTTTTGGCGACAGTGGCCCATTAGTGATGAGCTATGCTGCCCTTGAAGATTATTACCAAGAGCAAGGACGTGATTGGGAACGTTATGCGATGATCAAAGCGCGCGTGATGGGCAAAGAAAGCTTTAGCCAGTATCAAGAATTACGTCAAATGCTACGGCCCTTTGTTTTTCGTCGTTATATCGACTTCAGTGCTGTACAAGCTTTGCGTCGCATGAAAGCGATGATCAGCAGTGAAGTAAGACGTCGAGGACTTAGCAATAATATTAAATTAGGCGCTGGTGGGATCCGAGAGGTTGAATTTATCGCGCAGTCATTTCAGTTGATCCGTGGTGGACGTGAACCGAGTCTGCGAGGACGAGGATTACTGCCCACCTTATCAGCGATGAATGAATTAGGTTTATTGCCATCACAAGATGTGGCTGTGTTACAAGATGGCTATTGTTTCTTGCGCCGTTTAGAGAATTTACTCCAAGCAATCGATGATAAACAAACCCAAACGTTACCAGATAAAGCACTTGATCAAGCACGTTTAGCGTGTGCAATGGGATATGCTGATTGGGCTGCTTTACTGCAAGATGTCGAATCTCATATGTCTGCAATTCACTTGATTTTTGAAGATATCATCGGTGTGGAGGAGCAAGATGATCAAGCAAGTGTTGATGCTCAATATCATGAAATGTGGGCAATGGTGCTCAATTATGAAGTCTTACTCGCGATCCTTGCTGAATTAAATGAGCCAGCATCCATTGAGTTAGCAGAGCACTTAATTGGTTTTAAAGCTGAGCTATCTAAACGTACATTGGGCCCCCGTGGGCGCGAAGTGTTAGCTCGCCTAATGCCCGAAGTATTATCACAGGTTGTGATGCGAGATGATGCGACTCAACTGTTACCGCGTTTAACCAAACTGATCATTCGGATCGCAACACGTACCACTTATCTTGAGCTATTGGTTGAACACCCAGCCGCTTTACAGCAATTGATTCGACTTTGTGCAGCAAGCCCAATGGTTGCCGATCAGCTGGCGTTATATCCACTTTTATTAGATGAATTACTCGATCCACAGCACCTTTATAAGCCGACAGAGCTCACCAGTTATAAAGACGAATTGCGTGAATATCTTGCTCGTATTCCAGAAGAAGATATGGAGCAGCAAATGGAGGCGATTCGACAGTTTAAACAAGTTCAGTTGTTGAAAATTGCAGCGGCTGACATTGCTGGTATTTTACCTGTGATGAAGGTTAGTGATCACTTAACTTATTTAGCTGAAGCGATTGTTGCAGCTGTAGTGAACCAAGCATGGTTACAAATCGCTCAGAAATATGGTGAGCCGAGCCACTTAGTTGAACGACAGGGGAAAGGGTTTGGTGTTGTGGGCTATGGTAAAGTTGGTGGTTGGGAGCTTGGTTATGGCTCTGATCTTGATTTGGTTTTTATGCATGATTGCCCTGATAATGTTTACACCAACGGCCTTAAAGAAATAGATGGCCGTCAATTTTATTTACGTCTAGCGCAACGGATCATTCACCTATTTTCAACTCGAACCGCATCAGGCGTGTTATATGAGGTTGATATGCGGTTACGTCCATCTGGTGCATCAGGGTTATTGGTCAGTACCGTCACCGCGTTTGCTGATTATCAGCAGCAAGAGGCGTGGACATGGGAGCATCAGGCGCTTGTTCGTGCTCGCATGATTTATGGTGACCAACAATTGCAGCATGCCTTTGCCGATGTTCGCCAGCAGATATTATCAATTCCTCGCAAACGAAATGAATTAGCCAAAGCCGTTGTCGAGATGCGCCATAAAATGCGTGATCATTTAGGTAAGAAAAAAGCGGGAATGTTTGGTTTAAAACAAGATAAAGGTGGGATCACCGATATTGAATTTCTCGCCCAATTTCTTGTGTTAGCGAATGCTGCTGAGCAACCTGACGTAACTCGTTGGTCTGATAATATCCGTATATTTTCATCAATGACGCAAGAAGGCATCATTTCTGCTGAGGATGCAAAATTACTCCAGCATGCTTACTGTGAAATGCGTAATGAAACCCATAAGCTTAATTTATTAGGATCAGATGCGTATGTATCTGATAAACAATTTGTTGAGCTACGAGAAAATGTTGAAGCGATCTGGCTGCAAATTTTAGAGCCAATCAATAGTGATGATAATTAACGGAATAACATTGTCCTGATGCATCTTGATTTTAGTTTATGCTAGTATTTGAGCGTTTTCATATTCCCGGAGAAAAAAATGAAACTGACCCTTCCTGATTATAACCAAGCAGGTGTCTTGATTGTTGGTGATGTCATGCTAGACCGTTATTGGACAGGTCCTACAGGGCGAATTTCACCAGAAGCGCCAGTACCTGTTGTTAAGGTTGATCAGATTGAAGAGCGCCCGGGCGGTGCCGCTAACGTTGCAATGAATATTGCAGCATTAGGCGGGCATGCAAAATTGATTGGTTTAACGGGCATTGACGAGCAAGCGAAAGCGCTGACTGAAAAGTTATCTTCACTGAACGTTTATTGTGATTTTGTTTCACTGCCTAACTATCCGACAATTACCAAACTTCGTGTAATGAGTCGTGGGCAACAGTTGATCCGTTTAGACTTTGAAGAAGGTTTTCATAACGTTGATCCCGCACCGATCATTGCGCGCATGAAGCAATCCTTAACGGATGTGAAAGTCGTCATTTTATCTGATTATGCGAAAGGTGTATTAGAGCACGTTCAAGGTATGATCCAATTAGCGCGCGAAGCAAATGTGCCTGTGTTAATTGATCCAAAAGGTTCGGATTTTGAACGTTACCGTGGCGCCACACTGCTTACACCAAACTTATCTGAGTTTGAAGCGGTTGTTGGTAAAGTCACGTCAGACGAAGACTTAGTTGAGAAAGGGTTAGCCCTTATTGAAAAGTTTGATTTTGAAGCCTTGTTAGTCACTCGCTCTGAGCATGGCATGACGTTACTTGAAAAAGGCAGTGAGCCTTTACATATGCCAACGCAAGCGCAAGAAGTGTATGACGTAACAGGTGCTGGTGACACGGTGATCTCAGTGCTTGCCGCTTCATTATCTGCAGGTAAATCGTTATCAGATGCGTGTAAATTAGCCAATGCTGCGGCTGGTGTCGTTGTCGCGAAGTTGGGTACATCAACCTTATCTACTATTGAATTAACAGATGCCATTCATGGTAGTCAAGACAGTGGTTTTGGTGTTATTTCTGAGCCTCAATTAATTCAAGCCGTAAAGTCAGCACGTGCGCGTGGTGAGACGGTAGTTATGACAAATGGTTGTTTTGATATTTTACATGCTGGTCATGTTGCTTATTTAACTGAAGCGGCAAAATTAGGCGATCGTTTAATTGTTGCGGTGAACTCTGATAGCTCAGTTAAAGGTTTAAAAGGCCCTGGTCGTCCAGTCAACCCAGAAGATCGTCGTATGGCGGTATTGGCAGGTCTTGGTGCAGTTGATTGGGTGGTACCGTTTACCGAGGAAACACCACAACGTTTGATCAGTGAAGTGCTTCCGAGCCTTTTGGTGAAAGGTGGCGATTATAAACCTGAAGAAATTGCGGGTGGTAAAGAAGTGGTGGCAGCTGGTGGTCAAGTACTGGTACTTAACTTTGAAGACGGCTGCTCTACATCCAAAATTATTGAAGCGATCCGTGGTGGTCGTGGCTAATAAATTATAGCGACAAAAATCGCAGATAATAAAAAAGCGCCTTTGGGCGCTTTTTTATTTTTGATGATTAAAACTTATTGTTTAATTAAGCCTTTATTTATATCAACAATATCTTGCTCACTCAGGGTACCTACCGCTTGTTTTAGCTGTAGTTGTGCAAGAATATAATTATAACGAGCATTAGCTAATAGGCTATTTGCTGAATAGAGGCTCTTTGTTGAGTCAAGAACATCAACAATAGTACGCGTACCCACATCAAAGCCCGCTTCTGTTGCTTCTAAAGCTGATTTAGCTGAAATAACGAGCTGTTTGTATGCTTTTATTGAACCAGCAGCGGCATGAATGTTGTTGTAATAGTTACGTACATCTTTCACAACTGTGCGGTATTGGCCTTCAAGCTCTTCACTAGAGGCAACATATGCGTATTGCGCTTGTTTTACTTGAGAGCTGATATTACCACCAGAGTAGACTGGAAGGTTTAACTGAATTCCTGCAGTCAAAGAACCTTGATCTGGATCTGGAGTGCCCGGTCCTGACTTATTATATTGATAACCTGAAGTGAACGATAAGGTTGGTAGATGGCCTGATTCTGCAAGTGAAATATTGTCTCTTGCGATATCTTGACCAATTCTTGACGCCAATAATGATAGGTTGTCAGTCTCAGCTGTTTTTACAAACGTATCAGGTGATTGTTGTAATGGCGTTACGGAGAAAGTCTTGGTGTTCAAGGCATCCAGAGAGGTGTACTCACGGCCTGTAATTTCACGCAGTTCTTCGTAGCTATTTGCGACTGCATTTTCTTTTAGAATCACATCAGCTGCAACTTTATCGTATTGTGCTTGGGCGTCATGGACATCCGTAATGGCAGATAGACCCACTTCAAAGCGCTGTTTCATCTGTTCTAGTTGTCGGCCTACAGCTTTCTTTTCGGCCTCACCAAAACTCAGATCGTCTTTGGCTTCTAAAACATTAAAGTAAGCCTGTGCGACACGAAGAATTAAGCCTTGTTGCTCAGCTGAGTATGCAGCATCACTTTGACGGGCTTTTTTTTCTGATACATCTAAACCAATCCAGCTTGAGCGATTATAAATCTCTTGGTCAAGCTGAAGACCGCCAACAAATCCATCTGTATTTTTGTCTTTGGCATCTAAATGGTAAGTATTGTAGCCCGCGCTTAAGTTAATCTGCGGTAGTAACGTACTTCGAGATGAGTTAATTGCTTCAAATGCTGCATCTTTATCTGCTGCAGCTTTTAGAAGTTGTGGATCATTTTGTTTTGCTTGCTGATAAATTTGAGCGAGATCATCAGCAAGAGCTGATTGACTTAGTGAGCCAAATGCAAGGCTGATAACGATTGGAAGCAATTTTTTCATGGATGCCTTTCCTGGTCTTGCTGACAAAATGGGAGCTAAAAATATAATTACAAATTGTAGTTTACCTCAACATGCCTTGCTTGAAACTGATCATTGCAAAAATTTACCTAAATATGATGGTTTATTTTTTATTTATGGTGGTGGAAATTTAAACTCTTATCAATTTGGTTTAAAAAAAAATGTAATATTTATTAATTTTGTTGAAGTTAAACGTTGCTGATAATCTGATTGAATGAAAAGATAGCTAACCTTCTCTGTTTGTTATGATTATCTGTTAATTATTGCGAGCTAGCGCACTTTATTTATACAAGGGAATAATGATGAGCCAAAATGAGAAAAGTCCACTGCAGTTTGGTGTGGATGATGTAAAAGTTGAGGCGAAAGATATTGTCTACAATGGCTTTTTTAAAATGGTGAAATACCGTTTTCGTCATAAACTTTTTGCAGGCGGATGGAGCGATACGGTCAATCGAGAAATGTTTGAACGTGGGCATGCCGCCGCCTTATTACCTTATGATCCAGTCACTGATGAGGTTGTTTTAATTGAACAATTTCGTGTCGGTGCGATGGCGGCTGGCTGTGAGCCTTGGCAGTTAGAAATTGTCGCGGGCATGATTGATCACCAAGGTGAATCTGCAGAAGAGGTCGTTAAACGAGAAGCTGTTGAAGAGGCGGGGCTAACCGTCACTGAACTTCAAAAAGTGACGCGTTATTTATCAAGCTCAGGTGGTTGTTCTGAAATGCTGGATATATTCGTTGGCACTGTTGATAGCACAACAGCGAGTGGTATTCATGGTTTAGCTGAAGAAAGTGAAGATATTCGGGTGCATGTTGTGTCAAGAACACAGGCCTATCAGTGGGTAGAATCTGGTAAAATTGAAAATGCAGCCTCGATTATTGCCTTACAATGGTTACAGCTTCATTATTTACAGTTACAGCAATAGGCCAATAAAAGGTTGTAACTATTTAAAGGATTTTGTCATTGAACTCTCGATACTCTGTCGATTTATCAAGCCTAATGCGCTTGTATGAAACCAATTATGCTAAGTTGCTCCCGTTATTACCTCGTAGTGACGAAGTGGGTGATGAAAGGTTTTATCGAGTGTGTGATGATATATATCGCTTAAAAATAATAGAATCCACACGCTATACTACGATGATTTCTCTAGGGTTAAAGAGTGATCAAGATGTTGTCGATTATTTATCGCCAGCGTTAACAGTAAGGCTTTATCATGATGCTAGAGTCGCAGAAGTGTGTTCCGCTCAACAGATTTCTCGTTTAAAGCCAATATATGATTATCCTAACTTGCGTATGCATCAGAAAGATGAGAAACATCAAGTAAATCGTTTTTTAGGCGATTGGTTAAACCATTGTTTACGCCGTGGGATCAGTAACCAATCTGTTTGTTAACTGTTTTTGATTGATTAAAAGACAAGGTTTTTGACGTTTTGCAGACCTATTCGCTGCCACAGACGAACCCTGATAGTGTGGTTCTTCTTCAAATTACAGACACTCATTTGTTTGCCAATGAATCAGGCGCTCTGCTTGGTGTGGCAACTCAACAGAGCTTTCATGCCGTCCTTAATGCGGTAGATGCTTCTACGCGTAAATTTGATGCAATTGTTGCAACGGGAGATATTTCCCAAGATCACACTCCTGATTCCTACCAACGTTTTGCTGAAGGCATTGCTCGTTGGGAACAACCGTGTTTTTGGTTACCGGGCAATCACGATTACCAACCAACCATGGCATCAATATTACCTTCTGAACAAATTAAAGATAGTGAACAAATATTGGTCGGTGATCATTGGCAAGTTGTCCTACTTGATAGCCAAGTGGCTGGTGTTCCACATGGCGAATTATCTCATCATCAATTAGCACTACTTGATCATGCTTTATCGCTACACCCTGAGCGACATGCGTTGGTATTACTTCATCACCATCCGTTACCCGCGGGGAGCGCATGGCTTGATCAGCATCAGTTACACAATAGTGATGCGCTGTGGCAGGTCATTGATAAACATCCTCAAGTAAAAGCTATTTTATGCGGTCATATTCATCAAGAGTTGGATCGTATTCATCGTGATGTCAGAGTGCTAGCGACACCTTCGACGTGTATTCAATTTCTACCCGATTCTGATGATTTTGCATTAGATCAAGTAACCCCAGGTTGGCGTTATTTAGAATTAACCGCGACAGGGGATATTATTACTCACGTTGAACGTCTTGAAGGTGATGTATTCCAACCAACTTTTGATTCAGCAGGGTATTAATGGCATCACTATTGATTTATTTGCACGGCTTTAATAGCTCGCCACAATCATTAAAAGCGCAGCAAATGGCGCAGTATTGTGCAAACCATCGACCTGATATTAAGGTTGTGATGCCGCAACTACCGAGCTACCCTGAAGAAGCGCAGGTTTATCTTGAACAGTTGATCCTTCGCTGCAAAGACGAGTACAAGATAGGTTTAGTAGGGAGTTCATTAGGTGGGTATTTATGTACTTGGTTAAGTGAACGGTTTGCTTTAGCTGCGGTATTAATTAACCCAGCAGTAAAACCTTATGAGTTGTTAGTTGATTATTTAGGACCCCAGCAGAATCCATATAGTGGCGAAAATTATGTACTTGTTCCCCAGCATATGGCGCAATTGCAGCAACTAGATGTGGCGACATTACATGCTCCACAACGTTTTTGGGTGCTATTGCAAGAAGGTGATGAAGTATTAGATTATCGCCAATCCATAATGAAATATGCTGAATCAAAATTGACCGTTGAACCTAATGGGGATCATAGTTTTGTCAATTTTGAACGATTTCCTGCATCAATTATCCAATTCTTAGAATTATAACTGGTAGAATGCTGCCATGTTTAGCATTCGCGAGTGACTCTGTGTCGCGATATGTTTTCTGATATTACTTATATTTCTATGACATGTTCTATCTGATGTTCTTGTAAATAACATCATTACTCACAGTCATGAGCCTTCATGTGTCCCAGAACTTGACATATAGCGCTGGGTTACTGACTATTATTTTCAAAACTTTCCCGTAAATTTCCGTGATATGACAGATCAAAGCTATAACGCTGGAGCCATTGAGGTTCTTAATGGCCTTGAGCCAGTACGCCGCCGTCCCGGTATGTATACCGATACGGCTCGACCTAACCACTTAGGTCAAGAAGTTATCGATAACAGTGTCGATGAAGCATTGGCTGGACATGCCCGTAAAGTTGAAGTGATCCTTCATGCCGATCAATCATTAGAGGTGGTTGATGATGGTCGTGGTATGCCTGTTGATATTCACCCCGAAGAAGGTGTATCAGGGGTTGAACTTATTTTATGTAAGCTTCACGCCGGTGGTAAGTTTTCTGGTAAAAACTACCAATTTTCAGGTGGTTTACACGGGGTAGGTATCTCGGTTGTAAACGCCCTTTCTAAGCGTGTTGAAGTTACGGTAAAACGTGATGGTCAAGTGTATCAAATTGCCTTTGAAAATGGCGATAAGGTCTCAGAGCTTGAGGTGATAGGCACTTGTGGCCGTCGCGCAAAAGGCACACGAGTTCACTTTTGGCCAGATCCAAAATATTTCGACAGTGCCAAGTTCTCAGTTTCCCGCCTGAAGAGCAATCTAAAAGCTAAAGCAGTGTTATGCCCTGGTTTAGAAATTGTATTCACCAATAAAATCACTGATGAAACGATTCGTTGGTGCTATGAAGATGGCTTAAAAGACTACCTTGCTGAAGGTGTAAAAGGGTATACATTACTGCCAGAAGAACCATTTACTGGTGTGTTCAGTTCGCAAACAGAAGCCGCTGATTGGGCGCTGTTATGGCTACCTGAAGGTGGTGAATTGATCACTGAAAGTTATGTTAACTTGATCCCAACAGCGCAAGGGGGGACTCACGTTAATGGTCTGCGTCAGGGCTTGTTAGATGCGATGCGTGAATTCTGTGAATTCCGTAATCTTCTGCCACGAGGCGTGAAATTAACGGCTGATGATATTTGGGATCGTTGTGCGTATGTCTTGTCGGTAAAAATCCAAGATCCACAATTTGCCGGTCAAACCAAAGAACGTTTATCGTCACGTCAATGTGCGGCGTTTGTTTCTGGTGTGGTAAAAGATGCCTTTAGCTTATGGCTTAATGAGCGTCCACAACTGGCAGAGCAATTAGCAGAAGTCTGTATTGCAAATGCGCACCGTCGTATGCGTGCAAGCAAAAAAGTGGTACGTAAGAAAATTGCATCAGGCCCAGCACTGCCTGGTAAGTTAGCGGACTGTTCACAACAAGATCTTAATCGCACTGAATTATTCCTTGTCGAGGGTGACTCGGCGGGCGGCTCGGCGAAACAAGCTCGTGATCGTATGTTCCAAGCGATCATGCCACTTCGCGGTAAAATTTTAAATACGTGGGAAGTGTCTGCCGATCAAGTCCTTGCCTCTCAAGAAGTCCATGATATTTCGGTCGCACTTGGTATTGATCCAGATAGTGATGATTTAAGTGGGCTTCGTTACGGTAAGATCTGCGTCCTTGCGGATGCGGACTCCGATGGTCTTCACATTGCTACCTTGTTGTGTGCGTTATTTATGAAGCACTTTGAAACCTTAGTACGTGCCGGACATGTATTTATTGCAATGCCTCCTTTGTACCGTATCGATTTGGGTAAAGAAGTGTACTACGCCCTCGATGAAGCTGAGAAAAACAGTATTCTTGATCGCCTAAAAGGTAAGCGTGGCAAGGTTAATGTTCAGCGATTCAAAGGTCTGGGTGAGATGAACCCATTGCAATTGCGTGAAACGACCATGGATCCGAATACTCGCCGTTTAGTGCAGTTAACGATTGATGACGACAGTGAAACCAACGAAATGATGGACATGCTACTTGGTAAGAAGCGTGCTGAAGATCGTCGTCACTGGTTGCAAAGCAAAGGCGATATGGCTGAAGTGTGATCAGCTTTTTACTCTATTTCATCTGCTAGTAATAACTGGCAGATAAGCAAAATTAAAGACGGATTATCTAACGATGACTGATGTCTCAATGGATGGCGTTGAACAGCTTCCTCTTAGGAAGTTTACTGAAGACGCTTATTTAAATTACTCCATGTATGTAATCATGGATCGTGCTTTACCGTTTATCGGTGATGGTCTTAAACCTGTACAGCGACGTATTATTTATGCGATGTCTGAGCTGGGTTTAAGTGCAACGGCAAAATATAAAAAATCAGCCCGTACTGTGGGTGATGTATTAGGTAAATATCACCCTCATGGTGATTCTGCCTGTTATGAAGCCATGGTATTAATGGCACAGCCTTTCTCTTACCGTTATCCGTTAGTAGACGGTCAAGGTAACTGGGGTGCGCCAGATGATCCAAAGTCGTTTGCTGCGATGCGTTATACCGAATCACGTTTATCACGTTTTTCTGAAGTATTGCTGTCTGAGTTAGGCCAAGGTACCGCAGATTGGGTACCGAACTTTGACGGTACAATGCAAGAACCTAAGATGTTACCAGCACGTCTGCCGCATATTTTGCTTAATGGTGTAACGGGTATTGCTGTTGGTATGGCAACTGATATTCCACCGCACAATGCGCGTGAAGTTGCCAATGCAGCAGTACACATGATTGAAAATCCAAAGGCAGATCTTGATGCGCTAATGGAGTTTGTTCAAGGCCCTGATTACCCAACTGAAGCGGAAATCATTACCTCTAAAGCTGACTTAAAGAAAGTCTATAAGAGTGGCCGAGGCAGTATTAGAATGCGCGCGGTTTGGCACAAAGAAAACGGTGATATTGTTATTACCGCATTGCCACACCAAACGTCAGGTGCAAAACTGCTTGAGCAAATCGCTAGCCAAATGCGTGCGAAGAAATTGCCAATGGTTGAGGATTTACGTGACGAATCCGATCACGAAAACCCAACTCGCATTGTGATTGTGCCACGCTCTAACCGTATTGATTGCGAGCAGTTGATGAATCACTTGTTTGCTTCAACGGATCTTGAAAAGAGCTTCCGTGCGAACTTGAACATGTTGGGTCTAGATGGTCGTCCACAAGTTAAAGGTTTAGTGGAGATTATTGCTGAATGGCTGGAATATCGCCGTACAACAGTACGTCGTCGTTTACAGTACCGTTTAGATAAAGTGAATGCGCGCTTACATATTTTAGAAGGTTTACTGGCCGCTTACCTTAACATTGATGAAGTGATTGAGATCATCCGTAATGAGGAAGATCCAAAAGCAGAATTCATGTCACGTTTTGGTTTATCAGCGATTCAAGCAGACGCAATTTTAGAAATTAAACTGCGTCAGTTAGCCAAGCTTGAAGAAATTAAGATCCGTGCAGAGCAAGACGAATTAGCCAAAGAGCGTGAGCAACTAGAAAAGTTACTTGGCTCTGAGCGTCGTTTAAACACTTTAATTAAGAAAGAAATTCTCGCTGATGCTGAGAAGTACGGTGATGATCGCCGCTCACCATTAGTTGAACGTGAAGAAGCGAAAGCATTAACTGAACGTGACTTGATCCCAAGTGAGGCGATCACAGTCGTACTATCAGAGAAAGGCTGGATCCGTCATGCTAAAGGGCATGAGGTAGATCCGAGCACGCTAAACTATAAGTCGGGTGACAGTTACCTTGCACATGCTCGCGGTAAGAGTAATCAGCCTGCGATTTTCTTAGGCTCTGATGGACGTAGCTATGCGTTAGAATCACATAGCTTGCCATCTGCGCGTAGCCAAGGTGAACCTATCACGGGGCGTTTAAATTTAACCCCAGGCACAAATATGCGCCAAGTGTTAATGGCAGAAGACGATCAAATTTGGTTAATGGCATCGGATGCAGGTTACGGATTTATCTGTAAAAGCACAGATATGGTATCGAAAAATAAGAGCGGTAAAGCCTTATTAACGGTACCTGAAAATGCTGCTGTGCTGCCGCCACAGCCTGTTGCTGATATTGAGAATGATCAGATATTAGCCATTACCAATGAAGGTCGAATGTTACTGTTCCCAATTAAAGATTTACCGCAACTGGGGAAAGGTAAGGGTAACAAGATCATCAACATTCCATCTGCACGTTCAAAAGCGCGTGAAGAATTCTTATCCTACTTAACGGTAATTAGTGCAGATACCCATGTCACTCTTTATGCGGGTAAACGTAAGCTAGGATTGAAACCGTCGGATCTCGATAATTTCCGTGGTGAGCGTGGACGTCGAGGAGCGATGTTACCTCGAGGCTTACAGCGAGTAACACGGATGGAGATTGATTCACCAAACGAGCAATCTTCTGATGTTCCATCGGAATAGTTATTTCTGATGCGCTATTCAAAGCCCTCAAGTTGAGGGCTTTTTTGATCTAAGTTGTGCATATCGTTTCTATTGATAAGCGAATAACAAGTGAGTAAAGAATACACATAAAACGTGTATTTTCTCTTGCTGTGAGTATACTAGCGAACGCTTGTACGCTGAGGAGAGCTAGAATGATTTTTGTTTTGCGGATATTTGCTATCGCAATTTTTGCTATCGTGACGTTTATTTTTGGTTGCGGATACTGTTTATTAAGTCCACGTAACCCTAAACACGTTTATACCTTTGGACGTTTGTTTAGCAAAATGTCACGTGTACTCGGGATCAAATTAGAGTTCCGATACGCAGAAGGAGCTGAAAAAGTAGGCTCTGCTATCTATATTGCGAACCACCAGAATAATTATGATCTTTTTACGGTTTCTGGTGCAATCATGCCTCGTACCGTTACCGTGGGTAAAAAAAGCTTAGTATGGTTACCGTTATTTGGTCAGCTATACTGGATCACGGGTAACATCTTAATTGATCGTGCAAACCGCAGTAAAGCGGTGGGCACCATAGGTCAAGTCGTCGATAAAATTAAACAAAACAAAGTGTCAGTGTGGATGTTCCCTGAGGGGACTCGCTCTCGTGGTCGTGGTTTATTGCCGTTTAAAACTGGTGCTTTCCATGCTGCAATTGGCGCGAACGTTCCTGTTGTACCGATTGTGTGTAGTTCAACTGATCATGTTAGGTTAAATCGTTGGGATAACGGTGTCGTGATCGTAGAAGTAATGAAGCCGATTTCAACTGATGGCTTAACAAAAGAAGATGTTCGCAGCCTCTCTAGCCGTTGTCATGATGTTATGGCTGAAAAATTAGCAGAACTTAATGCAGAAGCGAGTGAGCGAGGTAAACGCTAATTTATTTGTCTCGTAAGTATTAATATACAAGGACATGTTTATCACATGTCCTTGTTTTATTTTAACCCCTGAATATCAGGGGGTAATTTATAACAGTAGTAAAGAGTGATGACTGAAGAATATGTAGTCTTGGTTGATAGCCAAGGTGAATTTCAAGGCTTACAAGAGAAAATGGCAGCGCATAAACAAGGTGCTTTGCATTTGGCTTTTTCGGTTTTGTTGTATCGAAATACCACGTCTGGTCGTGAATACTTACTTCATCAACGCGCGTTGCACAAATATCATAGTGGTGGGTTGTGGACTAACACGTGTTGTTCACACCCTCGCCAATATGAGTCGATAGAGCAAGCAGGGATACGACGATTAGCTGAAGAAATGGGGATCACGCAAGTGACTTCATTATCTGATATTGGTCACTTCTGTTATTACGCAGAGCTTGATAACCAATTATTTGAGCATGAGCTCGATCATGTGCTGGTGGCTGATGCTGGCGAGATAGAGGTTGTTCCTAACGCTGATGAAGTGATGGATTATCGCTGGTGGTCTGAAGAGACGATTAAACAAACGCTAAAGACTCAGCCTGAGTTATTTACGGCATGGTTTAGTCAAGTGTTTGCTTTTGCCACTAAGTAATTAGTGTTGTTTTATGAATAAAAAAGCTGCCAACGAGATCCCGTTAGCAGCTTTTTTTATGGCAAATTAAGATGCAATGAAACGTTTATTAGCAACGATTATTTACGAACAGCAATCGCTTCGATTTCAATTTTTACATCTTTTGGTAAACGTGCAACTTCAACACAAGAGCGTGCTGGGTAAGGTGCGTTATGCTCATCAAAGAAGTTACCATACACTTCGTTAACGGCAGCGAAGTCATTTAGATCTTTAACAAAAACAGTCATCTTAACAATGTCAGAAACCTGAAGACCTGAAGATTCCACTACCGCCTTTACATTGTCTAAAGATTGGCGAGCTTGCGCTGCAATTGCTTCCGGTACTTCACCTGTTGCAGGGTTTACAGGGATTTGACCGGAAGTTAGCACCATATTACCAAGATCAACACCTTGTACGTATGGACCGATTGCTGCAGGAGCTTGCTCTGTATGAAGAACCTTAGTCATTGTTTACCCTTACTTATATTTTTTTGATTGTTATAGCGTAAGTGACACGTCACGCTATCTGATTGATGGTGTTATGGGGGCTAAGTCAGGAAGATTCAAGCTGATTAGAACGTTTTTATATCATCCCAAGACTTAGACAAACGGCTTGTTCACAATCACGGATCCGATCAATATTGCGAGGTGCAACCATAATAGTGTCATTGCCAGCTATGGTGCCTAAAATTTCTTGATGGGGATTAAGGTCAATAATTCTAGCGATGAGTTGTGCAGAACCCGGATGGGTTTTTACTACAATCACTAATTTATTATGAGTAACAAATTCAATTTGTGAAGCGATCTCAGAATCAGTATATGTGGGATTGGTGGTTTCAGTAACACAATACACCCGTTTACCATAGACATTTGGTGCTTTTACTATTTTGAGTTTAGTGAGAAGACGTGAAACGGTAGATTGGCTGATATCATCAAATCCCTCTTTAATTAGCGCGTCGCGAATATGATCTTGAGTAGAAAAATGGTGCATTTGTAATAATTGTTTACAAACGGCTGTCATGTTTTTTTCGCAATAATGACTGATGATCCCGTGTGGTGATTCATGTCCATTCATGGACAGCTCCTTGTCGCTTTTTTATGCATTTTATTTGTTCGATATCGCAATAATAATCACTTTTTGTGATATTTAATGCAAATATGATAACAGGGAATAATCAGAAGAAACTTGATGGTTATCACTAAATAATACCTAGCTGGTATTTTGTGTTATTTTGTGGCTGAGATTTAATGAATAAAGCCCGCTATGAAGCTAACGGGCTGTTTATAACAAAGTTATGCATTGCACTCTGTCACGATTTCGCGAGAGAAAACTTTTTCGCAGTATTTACATTTAAGTTGAATGTCTGCTTTTTTAGTCAGTACCTTAAAGCCACTATTTACCGGCTCACCGTGTGAAATACAGTTAGTATTTGGGCACTTAAATACCGCACTAATAAAGTCAGGTAATGATAAGTTAAGTTTCTTTACTACTTCATAATTTTCAATTTGGTTAACGGTTGCTTTCGGGGCATAGAGTGCGAGTTGGTTAGCTTGATCTTCATTGATAAAGACGTTTTCGATCTTGATCAGATCTTTGGCACCAAGTGCTGACGAAGGCAGATTCAAACCAATTGTCACTCGTTGGTTCGAGTTATCCATACTAAAGAGCTTAAGTACCTTGATACCCACATGCGCAGGAATATGGTCGATAACAGTGCCGTTTTTGATTGCTTCAACTTTTAGTTGGGTTTCTTTAGACATGATCATCGCTCCTGCTTATAAGGTTTCGTTAAGAACTAGGGCTAATAGCGCCTGACGTGCGTAAACACCATTTTCTGCTTGCTGGAAGAAGTAAGCATGTTTAGTTTTATCAACATCAACGGTAATTTCATCGACACGTGGCAGTGGATGCAGCACTTTTAAGTTGTCTCTTGCCCCTTCTAGCATCTTCGCCGTTAAGATATAAGCCGCTTTCATGTGGGCGTATTCTGATTCATCAAAACGCTCTTTTTGTACTCGCGTCATGTAAAGGATATCAAGCTCAGGGATCACATCTTCCATATCGCTGTGCAAGCTGTAAGCGATACCTGCATCATCTAATTCTTCACAAATATAGTCAGGCATTGCGAGTACTTCCGGGGCGATAAAGAAGAACTTCACGTTATCAAATTTAGATAATGCTTGGGTTAACGAGTGCACCGTACGACCGTATTTCAAGTCACCAACAAAGGCGATATTAATGTTATCTAACGTGCCTTGGGTTTCGTAAATGGTGAACAGATCTAACAGGGTCTGCGTTGGGTGTTGGTTTGCCCCATCCCCACCATTGATCACAGGAATACCGTTAGAAAATTCAGATGCCAGACGAGCAGCGCCTTCTTGAGGGTGACGCATAACGAAAGCGTCAACGTATGAAGTAATCACTTGAACGGAATCAGACAGAGTTTCGCCTTTATTTGCTAGAGACGTATTGCCAGCGCTATCAAACCCCACCACAGTCCCGCCTAAACGTTGAATAGCCGTTTCAAATGAGAGTCGGGTACGGGTTGATGGTTCAAAGAAGCAACTTGCAATCACTTTGTTTTTTAGCAGTTCAGGATTAGGATCAGCTTTCAATTGTCCTGCGGTTTGGATAATTAATTCAAGCTCTGCGCGACTAAGCTCTGGGATGGAAATAATATGCTTTTTAAACAGCGAATTAGCCATGGTTTCTTTCCCTCAAAATAAAATAAATAACGCTCAATACGGCATTCACCGTGATCCTTGCCGATTTACAGACAAAAAAAAGCCTCCTTAATAAAAGGAGGCTTTTTTTATAAAAATAGAAACACGAACCTGCGTTAAAAAGCGGTGACGATAATTCTGTAGTGGAGTTATTGTCAGGTTCATCTCTTAGCTCGTGTTCGACAAATTGGCAAGAATTATACCGTCATTTTTAAGTGACGCAAGCGTTTGCGAAAACTATCAATAGGCATTTATTAATGCCCCAGTGTGGCCACCATGACCGCTTTAATAGTGTGCATACGATTCTCTGCTTCATCAAAAACAATTGAATGTTTGGATTCAATGACCTCATCGGTGACTTCAACGCCTTGGGCCAGTTCAGGATATTCTTGCGCAAGCTCCTTACCAATTGTGGTGTCTTCACCATGAAAAGCGGGTAAGCAATGCATAAATTTCACATGTGGATTCCCTGTTGCTTTTAGTAAGTCCATATTGACTTGATAAGGGAGCATTAACTGAATACGCTCAGCCCATGCTTGTTTTGCTTCGCCCATTGAAACCCATACATCGGTATACAAAAAGTCACATCCTTGAACGCCTTCTTGCACATTTTCTGTGAGAGTGATTTTCGCGCCTGTTTCTAATGCAATTTCACGACACTGTGCCACTAACTCGTCTTCAGGCCAGAACGCTTTGGGCGCAACGAGACGAATATCCATCCCCATTTTCGCCGCCCCAACGAGCAATGAATTTCCCATGTTATTACGTGCATCACCTAAATAAGCAAAGGTGATTTCATTGAGTTGCTTGCCACGGCCATGTTCTTGCATCGTTAGAAAATCAGCTAAGATTTGAGTTGGATGGAATTCATCGGTTAACCCATTCCAAACAGGTACTCCAGCGTATTGCCCCAACTCTTCAACAATGGCTTGACCAAAGCCGCGGTATTCAATGCCATCATACATACGACCCAATACGCGCGCGGTGTCTTTCATTGATTCTTTGTGGCCGATTTGTGAGCCTGATGGGCCAAGATATGTCACTTTTGCACCTTGATCAAAAGCTGCCACTTCAAATGCACAACGAGTACGGGTCGATGCTTTTTCAAAGATGAGAGCAATATTTTTTCCGCTTAAGCGTGGCTGCTCGTAACCATTGTATTTGGCTTTTTTTAACTCAGCAGATAAATCGAGAAGATGTTGAATTTCTCGTGGAGTAAAATCTAATAATTTAAGGAAGTTACGGTTACGAAGATTAAAAGCCATGATAGTTCCCTCTTTCATTTTATAATGTTTCTAACCGAATACCCCTTGTTGTGACGAGGTTGCTAGATATTCGTTATTGTTACTTTATGTTTATCTTATTATTACTGCATTGTGAATAGCTGTGCGCTTATTATGCAAGATTATTTGGTTTCCTTGGTTTTTCCGACAGTAATAAGAATGTTGAATATGAACGCTAAAACTCAAGGCAATACTAATTATCGGTGCTTCTCACTAACAGGTGGTAATTGATGGCAAACCATGCGATATTTGCCAGCAAATTGATTCCACAGTCGGAGTGAACCCATGTCTTATGCAGAACTGATCGAAGAGCAAAAAGAAGAAACACGCGAAATTATTGCCGCGTTACTTGAAGATGGCAGTGAGCCAGATGCTCTTTATACGATTGAGCACCACTTTTCAGCGGATACGTTTGAAGAGTTAGAAGGTGCTGCTGTAGAAGCCTTTAAACTTGGTTTTGAAGTTTTAGAAGCAGAAGAACTTGAACTAGCGCCAGAAGATGGCGGCGGTAAAGTTGTTTGTTTCGATGCTGTAATGGAATCAGCACTGAACGCTGAGTTGATTGACGAACAAGCTGAGAAGTTGATCAAACTTGCTGAAAAACACAATATCGATTACGACGGTTGGGGCACTTACTTCGAGTCTGGTGAAGACGACGATGAAGAGTACGACGACGAAGAATAATCGTTAAAATAGACGAATAATAAAAAAGCCGGCATATTTGCTGGCTTTTTCGCCTTTTAGCTGTGGGGACTCGCACTTTTTATTCTGCTTAATGATCAAAGTTTAATAATGATCACAGTGCGTTATTGAAAAACTGCGTAGATATACCTTTTTTATTATCAAGCTTACTGAGTGTACTCAGTGCTGGAGTTATGATGACAATTTCGCTTAATGGTCAATGGCAATTAACCTGTGTTCAGCGAGCGGCTTTACAAGATCTGCATATTGATTTACCAGGTGATGTTCATTCTGCGCTTTTTGCTGCAGGTGAGATCCCTGATCCTTACTGGGCTACCAATGAAAAGAAAGTCCAATGGGTTGGGGAGTGTGATTGGATCGTAAGTCGACAGTTCGACTTAACCGAAGCGCAGTTAGCCTGTAATGCGATGGATTTAGTGATGGATCACCTTGATACCGTGGCTGAAATTCGTTTAAACGGCCACACCGTGGCTGATTTCAATAATATGTTTATGCGTCACAAAGTAGATGTATTAAGTTGTCTGCAAGTAGGCTGCAACAGAATTGAAATCGTATTACACCGTGCTGATCTTGCAGCTAAAAAGCGTGCTGATAAATTGCCATTTCCAGTGCCATGGGCAGAAGGTAATAACCAGATCCCTCATATGAATACCTTGCGTAAAACCCAATGTCATGCGGGTTGGGACTGGGGTATTTGTTTATCTGTATTAGGGGTATATGGCGATATTGAATTACAGCCAATTGAGCATATTCGAATCAGTCATGTGAGTACGAAACAAAAGTGGCTAGATCAAGAGTGCGAATTATCTGTCACGCTCAATTATGAAGTGGTATCAGAGAAAGGATTAGCAAACGCAGCTGTCACGTTTAACGATCAAACCTTCCACTTGACGCTTGATCGTGACGCAACGAAAACATCTGTCTTGTTCCGTATTGCAGAGCCTCGTCGTTGGTGGCCCGCTGGGTATGGTAAACCACGTTTATATGATCTTAAAATTGAAGCTGACGGCAGTTATATCAATAAGAAGATTGGTCTGCGCAAGCTTGAGTTGATCACTGAAGATGATGAACTTGGCCAAAGTATGGTCTTTAAAGTTAATGATGTTGAGATCTCGGCATTAGGTGCCAATTGGATTCCGATGGATGCGATGCCTTCACGCATGACGGATCAACGCTATCGTTCTTTGCTTGAAGATGCGTTAGCTGCCAATATGAACATGCTACGTGTTTGGGGCGGAGGCATGTATGAAAAAGATATCTTCTATGAGTTATGTGATGAATTAGGGATCATGGTATGGCAAGATTTGATGTTTGCTTGTGCGCTGTACCCTTCAACACCTGATTTTGTAGCAGAAGTAAAACAGGAAGTTGAATACCAAGTCCGCCGTCTAAAAGATCATGCAAGCCTAGCCTTATGGTGTGGTGACAATGAAGTGATAGGTGCGATTAGTTGGTATCCTGAATCCCGTCAAAACCGAGAAAAATATCTTGTTAACTATGATCGTTTAAACCGAGCATTAGCAGAAGTAGTTGAAAAAGAAGATCCTTCTCGTCGTTTTTGGGCGAGTTCGCCGTGTAATGGTGAGTTAGATTTTGGCGATGCGTGGCACGATGATAAACGTGGCGACATGCATTTTTGGGATGTATGGCATTCAGGTAAAGATTTTGAAGCCTACCAAACCGTTACGCCACGTTTTTGCTCAGAGTTTGGTTTCCAATCATGGCCGTCACTGCCGACAGTGAAGACGTTTGCTCCTGAGCAAGATTGGAATATCACGTCACCAAGTTTTGAATGTCATCAGAAAAATAGCCGTGGTAACTCGATTATCACTGAAATGTTTACCCGTTATTTCCGTTTCCCTAATGGTTTCGTCAATATGTTGTACCTATCGCAAGTACAACAAGCGATGGCGATTAAAACGGCAGCAGAATATTGGCGTGCACATAAGCCGACAAACCGTGGCATTTTATTCTGGCAATTGAATGATTGCTGGCCAGTAAGCTCATGGTCTTCGCTAGAATATAGTGGTCGTTGGAAACAGTTGCACTATCATACTCGACGTTTCTTTGCGCCACAGATGGCGACCTTTATTCGCGATGAGCAAGGGGTAAAACTTCACTTAATTAATGATGGTCGCAATAGTGCTGAGTTAAAAGGTGAAGTGGTATGGCAGAGTTGGGAAGGTGAGATTTTATATCGTGAACCTATTTCAGAGTTCCTTGATCCTGATTGCACTAAAGTGGTGTGGGAATGGTTAAACGAGGATCTTGATGGTCACGAGACTGAAGGCTTCTTCCATGTGCATTTACGTAACGGCGATAAACTAATTGAAAACACATGGTTCCCAGCTAAACCTAAAGAATGTGAATTAGAAGATCCTGATTTACGTTTTGAAGTTGCTGAAATGAACGGTGAAATATCAGTGATGCTGAGTAGCAGCAAACCTGCTTTCTATGTTCATTTGGAATTTGAAGGGGAAGGTCGGTTTGAAGATTCAAGCTTCACGCTCGTCCCTGAGCACCAACGCCAAGTGAAATACATTGGCTCAGCCAGTTACGATGAAGTTGTGCAAGGCTTACGTGTTTACCATTTAAAGCAAAGCTATTAATACAGTATATCGTTTAAAAAAGCCTGCTGAGAGAGTCTCTGAGCAGGCTTTTTATTATCAATTAATATGTTAGAAGGTTTTAAGCATGTGAATTTCACAAGCGTTGTGCCCTGTATTACCAAGCGCAGTTGGAATATCGACAAAACCTAAAGATTGATAGAGTTTCACCGCTTCTTTTAATACCTCTGTGGTTTCTAAATAGCATCCTTTAAAGCCATTTTCTCGGGCAAACTTTAATGCTTTAACGGTTAATACCCGTGCGAGTCCCTTACTTCTGAGCTCTGGTAAGAAGAAGACTTTTTGCAGTTCACTCCACTGCGCATCTCCTGTTAATGGCGCTATACCGCCACAGCCTAAAATACGATTGTTTTTTTCTATTACCCAATAACGGCTTTTCGGTAATTGGTAATGCTGGCAGAGATCATCAAGATGAGGATCCGCAACGCTAAAGCCTCTATCTGGGGTTAATCCATATTCTGCTGAAACACGACGAATGAGTGCAGCAACGGCGGCATTATCCAAAGGTGTGATTTCTCTTAGCACGTACCCCTGTTGATGCTCTGTGATTGTCAAAGCTTTATGATAACGGCGTAAACTTGTTTCTAACTGCTCTATTTCATCTTGATCCAGCTGATCTAAAATCGTTTGGGTATCTTGATCAAGCTGATGGTGAAGAGCGGTGAGTGTTTGAATACCCTTAGGTGTTAACTGGGAGAGTTGGCTACGTTTATCGCTAGGGTTGGCAATTGAATGGATCAATCCTTGATTGAGTAACATGGCTAAATTACGGCTGGCATTGGATTTATCGACCCGTAAACGCTCTGCCATTTGATTAACCGTACAAGGTCCTTGCTCGAGCTCAATCAAAGTATGGGCTTGTACAGGGGTAAGGGCGAGTTGGCCGCACTGACTATTTAGCATGCCGAGTTGACGGACTAATTGACGAGAAAGTTGGCGAAGTTGTTGGGGCAGCATGATCCGTCCTTGAATTTAATTGCATTACGCAATTAAAATAGTTGCAGCCTGCAACAATGTCAATCTGTTTAATCTATCTTGGTGTTTATCAGTGCTGACAAGCCATTGTATCTAACCAAGTGTGTTGATGTGTTTCTGCTTGGTTGTGATCTTTACGCTGCCATACACGCTCATGGAAATAGTAAGCCATGGTATTAATTGCAGGTTCGATCATTGCCATTAGGCTACCAATCAGTATGTCACCTGTAAGAAGGTACACAACACTAAATGCGACACTGAAGTGCACAATAGCAAAGCTTACTGTTTTTCGACTTGGCGTATTAAAGTGTGATTGTTTGAGTGTTTTGCTTTGCCACACTTTTTCATGGAAATAAAAAGCAACGGTATTAACCATCGGCTCAATCATTGCAATTAAACTACCAATAATGATATCGCCGGTAAGAAGGTAAGCCACGCTAAAAGCGACAGTAAAATGGATGGCGGCAAAACTGATTGTCTTTTTCATAAGGTGATCCTCAATTCGATGAGGTCATTATCATTGAACATTATTAAGAACTAAATTTGTTATTTTTTATATTACTAATAGGTAAAAGCTATTGTTTGAAAAGAGATGCCAGATTTGAGATATAAAAAAACCGACAGTATGTGACTGTCGGTTTTTATTAATCAAGAATGATTGGTGAGATTATAGCGCAGCAATCGTTGCTTTTTGCTCAATAAGCTTCACTAATGTTTCTTCATAACCGGCTAGCTTTTCACGCTCTTTAGTGATCACGATTTCAGGCGCTTTAGCAACGAAGCCTTCGTTACTTAGCTTGCCAGAAGTACGTTTGATTTCGCCTTCCATTTTCGCGATTTCTTTGTCTAAACGTGCAAGCTCTGCATCTTTATCAATCAAGCCCGCCATAGGGATCATCAATTCAGATTTGCCTACAAGTGCAGTCGCACAAGCTGGTGTTGCTTCACCGTCAGCCAATACTTTTACTTCTTCTAGTTTTGCTAGAGATTTCAGTACCGTCAGGTTTGCTTCAACACGTGCAGTATCAGCGGCATCAGCCACTTTTAGCATTACTGATAATGGCTTACTTGGCGCGATATCGTATTCTGCACGGAGGTTACGAATACTCGTGATAAATGCTTTAACAAACTCAATGTCAGTGATTGCTGCTTGGTCAAATTGCGCTTCATCAAACTGAGGCAATGCCTGAGTCATGATGGTTTCACCTTCAACACCGTCAACAAGTGGCTTAACGCTCTGCCAGATTGATTCAGTGATGTAAGGAAGAACAGGATGCGCAAGACGCAGTGTCTTCTCTAGCACTGTGATTAGAGTATGACGCGTTGCACGTTGCTGTGCTTCTGTACCTTTCCATAGAACAGGTTTAGTTAGCTCTAGGTACCAGTCACAGAATTGGTTCCAGATGAACTCGTAAAGTACACCAGCAGCCATATCTAAACGGAAGTTATCAATGTGTGCATTGAACTCTTTTGCCGCTAGCTGGAATTGTGATTCAATCCACTTGTCTGCTAGTGAGTAGTCAAGCTCGCTACCTGCTGCGAAACCGCAATCTTGATCTTCTGTGTTCATTAGTACGTAACGACTTGCGTTCCATAGCTTATTACAGAAGTTACGGTAACCTTCAAGACGTTTCATGTCCCAGTTGATGTCACGGCCCGTTGAAGCCATAGCAGCAAGAGTGAAACGTAGGGCATCAGTACCGTAAGGTTCGATGCCGTTCTCAAATGTTTTACGTGTCGCTTTTTCGATCTTCGCTGCAAGTTGTGGCTGCATCATATTGCCACAACGCTTCTCTACTAGCGACTCAAGATCAATACCGTCGATCATGTCGATAGGGTCGATAACGTTACCCTTAGATTTCGACATTTTATCGCCGTTTTCGTCACGGATAAGACCCGTTACGTAAACGGTTTTAAATGGTACTTGTGGCTTGCCGTCTTCATCTTTACAGAAGTGCATGGTCATCATGATCATACGCGCAACCCAGAAGAAGATAATATCAAAACCTGTTACCAACACATCAGAGGGGTGGAAGGTTTGAAGATCAGCGGTGTTTTCTGGCCAGCCTTGCGTGCCGAATGTCCATAGTGCTGAAGAGAACCATGTATCAAGTACATCATCGTCTTGGCGTAATACGACAACCGGTGCTAGGTTATGTTTTTCACGTACTTCAGCTTCGTTACGACCAACGTAAACATTACCGTCGTTGTCGTACCAAGCAGGAATACGGTGACCCCACCATAGCTGACGTGAAATACACCAGTCTTGAATGTCACGCATCCAAGCGAAGTACATGTTTTCGTACTGCTTAGGTACGAATTGAATATCACCGTTTTCAACCGCTTCAACAGCAGGTTTTGCTAGCGGAGCTGCACGAACGTACCATTGGTCAGTTAGCATTGGTTCAATAACCACGCCACCACGGTCACCGTAAGGGATCGTTAGGTCGTGATCTTTGATTTCTTCTAGTAGACCTAGTTCATCAAATTCAGCAACAATCGCTTTACGTGCAGCAAAACGTTCCATGCCATGGTATTTCTCTGGCAGCGCTGTGCTGTATGCATCACTTGGCTCGCCATTGGTTGTGAATACTTCAGCAGCATCACGAATATCAGCATTGAACGTTAGGATGTTGATCATAGGTAGGCTATGACGTTTACCTACTTCGTAGTCATTGAAATCATGTGCAGGTGTGATTTTCACACAGCC
Organism: Photobacterium sp. GB-56; assembly: GCF_003026105.1. Classification (GTDB taxonomy): domain Bacteria; phylum Pseudomonadota; class Gammaproteobacteria; order Enterobacterales; family Vibrionaceae; genus Photobacterium. The sequence goes on from NZ_PYNW01000013.1 coordinate 103,852, forward strand.
GGTGCCTTTTTCCATGTCTGCGTGCTCATCACCTACGATAGGGATGCGACGGCCAACGATTGGAAGGATGATTTCTTTACCGATCAGATCTTTGTAACGTGGATCTTCAGGGTTAACGGCAACACCAGTATCGCCCAGCATAGTTTCAGGACGTGTAGTTGCAACAACGATGTAGTCTTTTCCTTCCGCTGTTTGTACGCCATCAGCTAATGGGTAACGGAAGTGCCACATGTGGCCTTTTTTATCTTTGTTTTCAACTTCTAGATCTGAGATCGCAGTGTGTAGTTTAGGATCCCAGTTAACTAGACGCTTACCGCGGTAAAGAAGATCTTCTTGGTATAGACGAACGAAAACTTCTTGAACGGCATTTGATAGACCATCATCCATCGTGAAGCGCTCACGATCCCAGTCTACTGATGCGCCAAGGCGACGAAGCTGCTTAGTGATTGTGCCACCAGATTCGCCTTTCCATTCCCAGATCTTATCGATGAAAGCATCACGACCGTAATCGTGCTTTGTTTTGCCTTCTTCAGCAGCAATCTTACGTTCCACAACCATTTGGGTAGCAATACCTGCGTGGTCAGTACCAACCTGCCATAAGGTGTTTTTGCCTTTCATACGCTCACAACGGATCAGGGTATCCATAATGGTATCCTGGAACGCGTGGCCCATGTGTAGGCTACCTGTGACGTTTGGTGGTGGGATCATAATGCTGTAAGCATCTTTAGATGTATCACCATGAGGCTTGAAGTAACCAGCCTCTTCCCAGCGCTGATATAGCGCTTGTTCAATTGATTGTGGGTTGTATGTCTTTTCCATAGCGCTCTTAGAAGGATTCTATGTGGAATTAGGGCGTCTCAGTAGCAGTGGCAGTCGTAATTTGAATGCCAGCAAGACGATATGCCTTGTAACGCTCGCGCGCTAACTGCTTGAGCTTTTCATCGCAAGGAACGAAGTCTACCACTTGTGCAAAGCTAACCGCAAAATTTGGTGCGTTTTCCGCTAAATTAATTAGCGTAGCACGGCGTCCAGTATGACGTAATGTTGACCATCCTATCTCAACGGGAGAGCCGCCATTAGGCCCTTCTCCGACAAGGTTGTGGGGCACAAAACTGTCAGGATCTTGCTGCCATAGATATTCATCTATTTGTTCTGCTTGCTGTTTATTTGCTGCGAGTAGGTAAACGCTGTTACCTTGCCGGTAACTCATTGCTGCTAAATGACAGGCAAAATGGCACTGAAAGTGACTATCAGCGCTCTCTTGCTTGTCATCGATTATATAAAACGTAGCATGAGTCATGGTTTTTTGTTCCTAAAGAAAAGGGCCTTGCGGCCCTTTTCGATGTCTTTTACTCGACGATCTCTTGGCCTGCTCTGTTTAATAAGAACTGGACAAGGAGAGGGACTGGTCGACCGGTAGAGCCTTTTGCAGCACCACCTTTCCAAGCGGTACCTGCAATATCAAGGTGCGCCCAGTTGTACTTTTTAGTAAAGCGAGATAAGAAACAACCAGCCGTTATAGTACCAGCGCCAGGCGTGCCTAAGTTTGCCATATCAGCAAATGGGCTCGCAATTTGCTCTTGGTATTCATCACTCATCGGTAGACGCCAAGCGCGATCACCGGATTGCTCTGACGCATTTATAATTTCATGCGACAGTGGATTATGGTTACTCATTAAACCACTAATGTGATTACCTAAAGCAACAACACAAGCACCTGTTAGTGTCGCAACGTCAATCACACATTCAGGTTCAAAACGCTCAACGTAAGTTAATGCATCACAAAGCACTAAACGACCTTCAGCATCGGTATTTAATACTTCAACTGTTTGACCTGACATGGTGGTTAAAATATCACCAGGACGATAAGCATTGCCGCCAGGCATATTTTCACAGCCCGCTAACACACCAACCACATTGATGGGTAAATTAAGCTTAGCTAATGCTTTCATGGTACCGAACACAGAGGCTGCACCACACATGTCGTACTTCATTTCGTCCATTTGAGCACCAGGTTTAATCGAAATACCACCTGAATCAAAAGTTAACCCTTTACCGACAAGAACGATAGGCTTAGCGTCTAAATCGGGGTTACCTTTGTACTCAATAACAGACATCATCGCTTCATTTTTAGAGCCACGACCCACTGCAAGGTATGATGTCATCCCTAAAGATTGCATCTCTTGCTCACCAATGATTTTAGTGCTTACGGTCTCAAAATCATCGGCTAGACGGCGTGCTTGTGAAGCAAGATAAGCTGGGTTTGCCACGTTTGGTGGCATATTGCCCAAATCTTTACTTGCGCGAACACCAGATGCTATCGCTAGACCATGGCTGATAGCGCGTTCACCTAAAGAGAGCTCGCGACGAGTCGGTACATTAAAGACTAGTTTACGTAGTGGACGACGAGTCTCTGGTTTATTACTCTTAAACTGGTTGAAGGTATACAAGCTATCTTTAGTTGTTTCGACAGCTTGACGTACTTTCCAGTATGTATCACGACCTTTTACATGAAGCTCTGTTAAGAAGCACACAGCTTCCATAGAGCCAGTTTCATTTAAAGTACTGATCGTTTTTTTGATGATTTGCTTGTATTGGCGCTCATCTAATTCCCGTTCTTTACCACAACCGACCAGTAAAACACGTTCTGATAACACGTTTGGTACGTGGTGTAGTAAAAGCATTTGCCCAGGTTTACCTTCGAGGTCGCCACGACGCAGTAAGGAGCTGATATAACCATCACTGATTTTATCTAGCTGTTCCGCGATTGGAGAGAGGCGACGTGGTTCAAAGACGCCAACAACAATACAAGCACTACGCTGTTTTTCGGGGCTGCCGCTTTTTACACTGAACTCCATGCGTACTCCTAACATCCTAATTAAAGACAATTAACGCTAAATGTTGGATAATACCACACTGTTTGCTCTGCCGTGATTTCGGTATACGCTTAGAGTGCAGTCTTTCATTTAGCTGAAAGATAACAAAATAACTGATTTATCGAAAAACTATAGTGATTCCATCAAAAAAACAAGTTTTCTATGGGAATATAACGCGTGATTATTGTTAGGTATTTGACAAGAGAGACATTAAAGAGCCAATTAGCGGTACTTTTTGTACTTTTCCTTGTCTTTATTAGCCAAAAGTTTATTAGCATTTTAGCCGATGCAACCGATGGCTCGATCCCGAGTGATCTCATTCTAACCTTCATGGGATTATCTATCCCTTCGATGGCACTATTAATGCTCCCTCTAAGTTTATACATCGGGATCTTACTCACGTTCGGTAGATTATATGCTGAAAGTGAAATCACGGTGATGAATGCGACGGGGATGGGGAACAAATTATTACTCCAATCAGCATTAGCTTTGGCCATTATTACGGGGGCAATTGCCGCTGTGAATTCATTTTGGGTTGCACCTTGGTCGCAAGAGCATATAGAGCAGCTTAAAGAAGAGACAAAGGCTGGGCCAACGTTAAATATGTTGGTAAAGGGGACGTTTCAGCCGGCACCGAATGGAAGTGGGGTTATATTTATTGACAATATCACCGATAAAGGCTCAAAACTTCATAAGGTTTTTGTCGCGCAATTAAAAGCCTCTGGCACCTTGCAGCCTAGTGTGATTGTTGCAGACAATGGTACCGTCAAAGAGTTATCTGATGGTCGTCAAATGTTAGAATTAAATAACGGTGCTCGATATGAAGGCATTCCTACTCAGCTAAATTACTCCATTACTCATTTTCATGACTACCAAGCGCTAATAGGGCAACGTGAAGTTAAAGCTGGTAATCGTGATTGGGAAGCCCAGCCCACAATGACCTTAATAAAAGATCAAAGCTTAGCTGCAAAAGCTGAATTACAGTGGCGTTTCTCTTTAGTACTTTGTATTCCATTGTTAGTAATGATTGTTGTTCCGCTATCGGCTGTTAATCCACGTCAAGGACGATTTGCAAAATTAGCACCTGCTGTGTTGATTTATCTGGCTTATTTCTTAGCGATCTCATCCGCAAAATCAGCGATTGAGGATGGTATTATCCCATCAGCTATTGGCATGTGGCCAATTAATATTACAACCTTGTTAGTTGCTCTTGCTTTAAATAGCTGGGATTCTATGCCTGTGCGACGCCTTAAAGATAAATTACGGAGACGCAGTTAATGTTTAAAATTCTCGACTGGTATATAGGTCGAACGATCATTGCAACTTTCTCACTGACACTATCAACCTTAGTGGGCTTATCTGCGATTATTAAATACGTTGATCAACTAAGAAAAGTGGGACAAGGAAGCTACGATCTCCTCAAGGCGCTGTATTTTGTTTTATTATCAATGCCGCAAGACATCATTATGTTCTTTCCTATGGCGGTATTATTAGGCGCATTGATTGGTTTAGGAATGCTGGCATCAAGCTCTGAGCTGGTGGTAATGCAAGCGGCAGGCTTTTCTAAACTTGATATTGGTTTATCGACCTTAAAAACGGCAGTCCCTATGATGATAGTGGTTGTATTACTGGGACAGTGGGGAGCACCGCAAGCGCAGAAAATGGCACGTGAGTATCGTTCGATATGGGTTTATGGCGGTAGTATGATTTCTGCACAAAGTGGCGTATGGGCTAAAAATGATAATAGCTTCATTTATATGGGACGTGTTCATGATCTCAATAAAGTGGATGTTGTTAATATTTGGCAGTTTGACAACAAAGGCCAGTTGGAAGATGTAACATCTGCAAAACGCGCGTCTTACGATAAAGCGACGGGTTGGACAATGCATGATGTAACCATAACAGACATGACAGGTAGTAGTCAGTTAACCAATAGCCATATAGCAAGTAAGCATTGGGAAACAACATTAACACCAGATAAATTAGCGGTTGTGACGGTGAAACCTGAAGAATTATCGTTGTCTGGCTTATATCATTATGTGAATTATCTCAAAGAGACTAAGCAAGATGCTTCTCGTTATGAGTTAGCATTCTGGCGTAAAGCGCTTCAGCCTATATCCATTGCTGTTATGATGCTATTAGCATTATCTTTTGTATTTGGCCCTCTTCGCTCTGTTACTATGGGGGCTCGTGTCCTTTCAGGTGTCATTTTTGGTTTTGCATTTTATATTTCAGACCAAGTGTTTGGACCGATGATTTTAGTGTACCGATTACCGCCTATTTTAGGGGCATTAGGTCCAAGTTTAGCGTTCTTGTTTATCACGATATATTTGCTAAGACGCAAACTATAAAATGGAAAAAGGAGCCTAAAGGCTCCTTTTTTATTAGCGAATATCTTTTGTCACTATCATTTCACATTCAGCCATTACGTCTTGTAATGCTCGACGTTTAGTGTTGTATGCGAGCAAATTCCCTAACCCTAAGGCTGCCGTTGCAGCGCGGATCAATGCTTGAGTGATAGTAATTGGGCGACCATCTTTATTTTGTACTTTTAATTTCCATGCTCGCATACCTAACGTTTGGCCACCATGAGTCCAAAAGTAAGTGTAGAATCCAATAATTACGGCGCCTAAGTAACTAGAGTAAAGTAAATTAGCTTGTGGATGATGTGTTAAATAAGCACTTACATCTTCATAGTGAGCTAAATCGAGAATATTAAAATGAAGTAAAAGCGCTATTCCTGCCATTGCTATACCGCCTGCTAGCATAAGAATCGCAGCGACAATTATAGCATCATAAAACCAAGCGGCTAAACGCCGAAATAAGGTTGGATATTGTGGGGAAGTGGTTTTTTTTATTATTGCTGATTTTGACATAAAACATCCGATTTATCTGACTGTGTCCATATGTGCTGAGTGTAACAGTAAACAATAAGTCAGAGAACGCTTGATATTGCTACAGAATGTGTAAGGGATCTGGTGTTATTATCACCAACAAAGAGGTAAATAGGATGAAAAAATAGCGGTCAAAGAGATTGGTTGAATATCTTAACGATAAAGGCTTGCCTCGCTGCATTGGATACGTATAATAGCCGCAATAAGCCCGAGTGGTGAAATTGGTATACACGACGGATTCAAAATCCGTTTCCTTCGGGAGTGACGGTTCAAGTCCGTCCTCGGGCACCAAATTTCAAACAAAGCCTCAATCGAAAGATTGGGGCTTTGTTGTTTTTAGATAGTAAGCTCACCAACACCTCCTTGACATTCATATCATATTTATTGTTACACTAAACAGACGTTATCTGACTTGATTGCAGCATTGCGTCGAATCAATCGAATAACGTAGCTATTCAAGTATTTAGTTTATAATCAAATATGTCATCTCATTTACTCATATATAACAAAAAGATAGATATGATTGTTCTAAATGAATATATAGTCTCTCATTTTTATTTATAATAATTTATGTGAAGGTCTTATCTGAAATGAGAAGGATACTTTGATTATAAAAAAACTGTGTAATAATTATTTCTGGTTCATTTTTGAGTTTTGATCTCGTGGTTAAAAATAATTTTGATGTATTACGAATTTTCCTCGCTGTACTTGTTTTCTATTTCCATATAGGGATAGAAACTCAAAATGAATACCTCATGTATGTACCAGGCGGCTTAGCAGTGCATTGCTTCTTCGTTATTAGTGGCTATTTGATAGTAAAAAGCTACTTAAAAAGAAAGTCTTTATCGACTTATGTAAAGTCACGTTTCTTACGTATTTACCCACTGTATTTTATTGTTATTACAACGGCGTTTATTTTTGGATATTTTCATTACTCCGGTAGTTTTATTGACGACATAAATAATGGTGCCGGTAAATACTTAGCGTCTAATTATGTGTTCGCTAACTTCTTGCATCCGACGTTACCCGGTTTATTTGAAAATAATTTTCAACCTTTTGTTAATGCAGCATTATGGACCATTAAAATTGAAGTCATGTTCTATATTTGTGTACCTATTATCTATGGTGTACTGAATAAAAAGTTAGATAATAAAAAGCTGACAATACTACTAGGTTTAGTATCGATTTGCTGTTTTTATACAGTGCAGTATTTCATTGAGTATCATGGTTTACCAGCAAGCATTAATCGACAATTACCATCTATGTTAGTGTTCTTCATGCTAGGGGCATATTGGAATTTTGCGGAGCCTAAGTTTTTAAGGCTTTGGCATCTACTGATCTTGATCCCGATAGTATTCTTTTTACAAAGCTGGTTTGTGATTTATGCGTTCGCGGTGAGTTTTATAGTGTACGTTATTGTCTTTAAGTTAAAGCCAATAGCGGTTAGCAAGCGTATTGGTGATATATCATACGGTATCTACATTTGGCATTTTCCAATCTTACAAACATTAATCATGTATGGTTTTTTCAAGAATATTTATCAAGGTACAGCAATTGCAACTGTACTTGTTTTCTCATTTGCAATGATTAGCTGGCACTTCATCGAGTCCAAATTAGTCGTTAGACATTAATTGATTGAAGTTGAGTTGTTATATGGCAAGACGTTTTGAAGCCCTTGATGCCTTTCGCGGGTTATGTGCATTATCTGTTGTGTTATTTCACTTTCGTGCAGTTGGGAGTGTGACTGAGTTACCTTTTTTTAGAGGCAGCGAATTATTTGTAGAGTTTTTCTTTGCCCTAAGTGGCTTTGTGCTCGCCCATAGTTATGGTTTTAGGGACAACCTACACTTTAAATCTTATATAGCATCGCGTTTTTTTCGACTATATCCATTGTATGTTTGCATGCTGATGGTATTCATTGGGTTAGAGGTGGTAAAATATATTGCGTATAAAACCGTTGGTTTTAGTTTTAATACATTGCCCTTTACAGGCCATGGATCTCTGTCTGAAATACTCCCTAACCTATTAATGGTGCAATCATGGACATCATTAACCGATCCTTTATCGTTCAACTATCCATCGTGGAGTATAAGCATTGAGTTTTATCTCTATGTTTTACTCTTCCTGACGCTATATCTATTTGGTCGTTACAAAGTATGGAGCTGGTTGACGATAGCCGTTATGGTTTTAGGCTTAATGGGGAACAATTCAACACTACTTCAACCATATGTATTTAATGGATTATCATGTTTTTTTGGTGGCGCATTCACGTATGTTTTATTTACCAAAGTAAAGCACATATCGATTCCATTTATTGCAGGCTCTATTATTGAAGTCGCGCTTTTAAGTGCTGTAGTTTATTTGGTTTCAAATGAAATAAGCTACAGATATATATACGCAACGCTATTGTTCTATCTTGTTGTATTGTTTTTTGCTTTTGAGTCTGGTGCGATTTCAAAACTGTTAAATAGAAGTATATTTCAAGTCTTAGGTAAATGGTCCTATTCTATCTATTTAACACATGCCGCTATTCTCTTTATGGTTACATCGGTCGCATTAGTAGGACAAAAAGTGTTAGGTAAAGCAATCGCTCCAATGATAGAGGGTGCACGGTTTATCGATTTAGGTTCGACGTTTTATAATAATGTACTTGTTGTTTCTGTTCTTTTGATCGTTATCCTTGTGTCGAAGACGACATATAAATATATAGAGCTTAAAGGACAAGCATTAGGAAAACGGGTTATGGGCTTTAAATAGATATGAAATGTCAGACGTTCAGTGTGTAAAATATACGATTATTATGTTCGTGATTAGATGTTGAGCTATCGCATTTTTGTGGTGTTTTTTATTGAAAAAAAAGCTTGCCAATGTGATCTGAATCTCTATAATGCGGCCTCACTGACACGGAGCAAGCCACTGGCAAGCGACAAAATCAGTATTGTTCTTTAACAATTTGACCATGCAATCTGTGTGGGCACTCGTTGAAAAGTTAAGTCGAAAGATTTATCAATGATACTAGTGACCAATTGATACGTAAGTATCAGCACAGTCAATTCATTCATCATTTTATGATGAATTAACAGTATTCATTGAGCCGGTCGCCTTTTTACAAGAGCGACCACAAAAACTTTAATTGAAGAGTTTGATCATGGCTCAGATTGAACGCTGGCGGCAGGCCTAACACATGCAAGTCGAGCGGTAACAGATTGATAGCTTGCTATCAATGCTGACGAGCGGCGGACGGGTGAGTAATGCCTGGGAATATGCCCTGATGTGGGGGATAACTATTGGAAACGATAGCTAATACCGCATAATCTCTTCGGAGCAAAGAGGGGGACCTTCGGGCCTCTCGCGTCAGGATTAGCCCAGGTGGGATTAGCTTGTTGGTGGGGTAATGGCTCACCAAGGCAACGATCCCTAGCTGGTCTGAGAGGATGATCAGCCACACTGGAACTGAGACACGGTCCAGACTCCTACGGGAGGCAGCAGTGGGGAATATTGCACAATGGGGGAAACCCTGATGCAGCCATGCCGCGTGTATGAAGAAGGCCTTCGGGTTGTAAAGTACTTTCAGTTGTGAGGAAGGC